>NZ_PHRF01000114.1 GCF_004151105.1 Streptomyces sp. L-9-10 | reverse complement strand
GCCGACCATCCCGGTACCGCGCTGGTGGAGATCTACCAGAACTGCAACATCTTCAACGACGGCGCCTTCGACGTCCTCAAGGACAAGGAGAAGGCCGCCGAAGCCGTGATCCGCCTCGAACACGGACAGCCGATCCGCTTCGGCATCGACGGCCGCAAAGGCGTGGTCCGCGACCCCGCCACCGGCGACCTCCACGTCGTCACCGTCACACCCGACAACGCATCCCAGATCCTCGTCCACGACGCCCACACCACCAGCCCCACCACCGCCTTCGCACTCTCCCGCCTCGCCGACCCCGACACCCTCCACCACACCCCCATCGGAGTACTGCGCAGCGTCGAGCGTCCCGTCTACGACACCCTGATGTCGGACCAGCTGGACGCGGCGATCCAGCGGAACGGCGGGGGCGACCTCGCCGCGCTCCTCAGCGGGAATGACACCTGGACCGTCAGCGGCTGATCAAGGACGGTTCGGAAGACCCACATCGAGAGCCGGACGTCGGCCGGACCGGGCCGCCGAGCAGAGCGTGAAGTGCGTCACAACACAGTGGGTGGACCTCGACTGCCATTCGCGGACTCGCGCCGGCAACGGCCCATCCCTGGTGGCCGATCCGAGGGCGCGCCTTCGACGGTCCGGGTGGTGCGCGGTCCCGGGCCGTCCCCCACTGACTTAGGCTGCCCTTCCCTGCCGCCGGGGTCGGGTGGTAGTGGTGGTGGGGTTCTGCCCATACTTCGGAAGTCTCGCCATGAACCAGGACAACGCCACGGGCCTCATCCCCTTCACGATCGACCTGACGCTCGAGGAAGCCCGTCGTCGGGCCGAGGTCATGGCCGCGCTCGGGCCCGACTGGGATCCGGTGGCCGCCCTCCGCGGCGAGGACGAGGCGTACGCGCTCCTCTACTCGGGTCTGGACGCCGAGCAGCAGCGCACCTACGACCTGCTGGTGGCGGCCGGCGTCCTGCCGGGGGAGGGGCCGGGCCGTGCGGCTGCCCATTGACCCGCAGGCGGACCTCGCCCGCCGCGCCTGGGTGGCCTGCCCCGTCTGCGACGACGCCCGTCACTGCGCGACCTGCGCCGACCGCCGCAACTGCGGTGCCCACTGGCGCTTTCTGATCTCCAACAGCGGGCCGGTCGTCCACCTTCAGTGCCCGCGGTGCACCCACATGTGGTCACTGAACACCCGGCCCGGAGTCACCCGCCGTGACGACGGCACCCCTTCCTGACGAGGCGAGCCCCGCTATCTGGCGGCGACCGTATCCGCGTCCTTGACCGCCGCGTCGAACAGCATGGCGGCCGCCGCACGGGCGGTTGTCGCCGCCGACGGATCCCGGTCCATCCGCGCCGAAACCCCGGCGCCGTCGTACAGAAGGTGCAGCTGCCGCGCCAGACCTTCGAAGTCGGCGACGCCGGCCTCCCGGGCCAAGTCCGTGAACAGCGTCCTCACCCACTGCCGGTACCGGTCCGCGGCACACTCGACCGGACTGCCGGACTGCGCCTCCGCGCTGGCCATGATGTGCGCACAGCCGTTGAAGCCGGGCTCGGTGAACAGCTGGCCCTGCGCGTCGAAGACACCCAGCAGGCGCTCACGCGGCGTCCGGAACCGGGTCAGGGTGCGCTCGATCTGCGCGCGGGTCTCGGCGTGGCGGGCGTCCAGGTATGCCCGCACCAGTTCCTCTTTGCTGCCGAACAGGTTGTAGAGCGATGCCTTGGCGACGCCGGCCGTCTGCACGATGCGGTCGATGCCCACGGTCTGCACGCCTTCGCGGTAGAACAGGTCGTCGGCGGCGGCCAGCAGACGATCACGCGCGGATGGCTTCGAGCCGTTGACCTTGCCGGGCATGGGTCTTTCCTTTGTTCAGACTGTCGGTACAGTTTACCGCTCCGTTCAGAGGCTCTCGTGGCTCCCACACGGGCTTCCCAGGGCTAGACAGACCTGTCTTCCCGGTGAGTCCGGCGGCGGCTCGTATGGCGATCAGGCGACTGTCATACCGCCGTCGACATTGAGGATGTGGCCGGTGATGAACGAGGCGTCTTCCGAGGCGATGAACACGATCGCGTCGGCGAGCTCTTCCGAGAGGCCGAGGCGGCCGAGCGGAACCTGGGCCACCATGTCCGCCATGTTCTCCGGCGTGCCCGTGAAACGGTTCAGCATGCCGGTGTCCGTGGGGCCGGGGGCCACGGCGTTGACCCGGATTCCCGACGCGGCGACCTCCAGCGCCACCGACTTGGTGAGGCCTTCGACGGCGTGCTTGCTGCCGACGTAGACGGAGGCCCCTGCCCCGCCCTCGTGCCCGTAGGTCGAGGAGATGTTGATGATGCTGCCGCTGCCCTGCTCCCGCATGGCGCGGACTTCGTGCTTCATGCTGAGGATGACGCCGAGGACGTTCGTTGCGAACGTCTCGTTGTAGGTCTCCGCGGTCTGGTCGGTGATCGGACCGGGCCGGCCTTCGGTGCCGGCGTTGTTCACCGCGACATCGAGACGGCCGAACCGTGTGACGGCCTCGTCGACCATGGCGCGGACGTCGTCCTCGTCGCGGACGTCGGTGTTGATGAACTCGGCCTCCGAGCCGAGGGCGCGCAGTTCCTCGGCGAGTGTCTTGCCGGCCTCATCGCGCCGGCCGGCGACGACCACGTTCGCGCTCTTCTCGGCGAAGGCGACAGCGGCGGCGCGGCCGATGCCGGTGAGTGCTCCGGTTATCAGAACGACTGGCTTGTCCATGAGCTCGGCTCCTGTATACGCGGTACGAGTCCGTACGCGGTATGGGCCCACGTGCGGACGGGTCAGACGGCTGTGCGTCCGCCGTCGACGGGGATGACGGCGCCGGTGATGTAGCCCGCTGCCGGCGAGGCCAGGAACGCGATGACGTCCCCGATCTCCTCCGCCTCCGCCACGCGGGACAGAACCGTGGTCCTTCCCAGGGCCGTGAGTCTGTCCCTCGACGCGCCGCCGGTGTGGACCGGTCCGGGGGCGATGGTGTTGACCCGCACACCCCGCGGGCCGTACTCGGCGGCCCAGGAGCGGGTCAGTGCGGCGAGCGCGGCCTTGGTGGCGCTGTAGGCGGCGCCGCCTGCCAGGCCGATCTGCCCGGCCATGCTGCCCAGGTTGATCACGGTGCCCCGGCCTCGCTCGGCCATCTTCGGCGCGACAGCGGCCGTGAGGTAGTACGCGCTGCGCACGTTGGCGTCGAACAAGTCGTCGTATGTGTCGGGGGGCAGGTCCGCGGTGGGTCCGAACCAGGAGAACCCGGCGTTGTTGACGAGGACTTCGACGTCCCCGGCCGCGTCCGCCAACTGCCTGACCGCGTGGGCATCGGTGAGATCGGCGGCGAGGAACTCGGCGCTGCCGCCGGCGCTCTCGATCTCCTTGACCACCGCGGCTCCGCGCGCGGCGTCGCGGCCGTGCACCAGGATCCTGAACCCGTCCTGGGCGAGCTTCAGCGCCGCGGCCCGGCCGATACCGGACGTCGCGCCTGTCACCAGGGCTGTGCGTGTCTCGGGCATGGTCACCCCTCCTTCCCCTTGATCAGACCTGATTAGACCGGTCTGTCTTCTTTCACTGTCCAGTGAAACAGTGCTCTATGGTCGCGTCAAACCGGCGCGGCTCACTCCGCTCATGGGCTGCCGTTTGGTGCGGGGAGAGGGCGGTCTGTCGCTGACCGTGATGCACGGTAGACAGACTGGTCTAACTGGCATGAGGGGCGGTCGGCGGTGTAGGTCAGTCGCCGTGACCGGTGACGGCCGTGACGCGAACCTCGACGCGCATCTTCGGGGCGCCGAGGGCCGACACGCCGATCTCGGTCCAGATGGGAGCGCGCTCGCCCATCCGCTTGCGGAGCTGGTCCACCATGACGCGGTTGTGGACCTCACCGATGAAGTCGGCGGACTCGGGTACGTGGTAGGAGTCCACGGCGACGACGTCACGCCATGTGGCGCCGGCCGAGGCGAGGGTCCGCTCGACGTTCTCGAATGCCTGAATGATCTCGTCCTCCAGGGCCTCGGGGAAGTTCCAGTCGTCGTCCCACCCTCCTTGACCTGAGGTCTCGACGCGGTCGCCGATGCGAACCGCCTGGTTGTAGTGCATGTTGGTCAGCTGCGTCTCGCCGTACCCGGGCGTGGCGAAGAACTCCGGCTTGCTCATGGTGTTGTTGTCCCTTTCTTGACTTCACGTGTGAAGTGAACGTAACACGCTTCACTTCACGCGTGAAGTCACAACCGTTCGGTAGGGTGTCGTCATGGCCGCCCCCGCGAACCCGAACCCCGGCGAGGACGCCTCCCATGACGCGCTGTGGCTCACCGCGCACGAGAAGGAGGCATGGACCGGACTGGTCTCGCTGGTCCTGCTTCTGCCGGGGCGGCTGGAGTCGCCGCTTCAGCACGGGGCCGGCCTGACTCTCTTCGAGTACTTGACCCTCAGCCATATCTCGGAGGCCCCGGAGCGCCGCATACGGATGAGCGACCTGGCCTACCTCGCCAGCGGCTCCCTGTCGCGCCTGTCCAACGTCGTCAAGCGGTTCGAGCAGCGGGGCTGGGTGGAGCGTTCGCCCGACCCCGACGACGGCCGGTACACCGTCGCCGCCCTCACCGACGCCGGCTACGACATGGTCGCCGCCGCCGCGCCCACCCATGTGCGCTCGGTCCGGCAGTACGTACTCGACCCGCTCACCGCCGCCGACCAGCAGGCGCTCGCCCGGATCGCCGCCAAGCTGAGGGTGCGGCCGGACGACCTGGCCTGACAGGGGCGCGTTGTGCGCTCGCCGGTCGCGTCGGTGTGGGTTCGGCTCGATGAACCGACGCCCGCACGGCCGCCTGGGACCTGCCGTGCGGGCGCGGAGGATCACTTCGTACGGTAGGCGTCGATGATCGTCTGGGAGAAGGTGTCACCCTTCCGGTCCGTGACGTCGGCCCGGAAGGAGACCGAGCCGCCGGCGGCCGGGTTGTCCACCCTCACCGCGCCCTTGTGCGTGACGAGCCGGCTCCACTTCTTGCCGCCGTCGTAGGAGACGGACACCTTCAGCGACGCGAGGTCGCGGCCGGCGGCCGATCCCTGGACGGTGACCGGCACGGACTGCCTGACGCCGGCGGCGGCCGTGGAGTCGGGGCCGAGTGCCGGGGCGTAGCGGACCACGCTCGTCGGGACGGCGGCGGCCTTCGCGGTGCGGGACGAGGTGAACTCGGCCTGCCAGGTGACGGTCGAGCTGACCGACGCGACGCCGGACGCGGCCCGGCCCACGGTGGTCACCAGGCGGTACCGCGCCTTGTCCGCGGGCACTTGGAAGGCGACGGCGTCCAGGACGTCGTCGGCGGTCGCGTACTTCCGGCCGTTGCGGTAGAGCGTGGTGGACGCGGATTCCGCGTCGTACACGCTTCCGCCGCTGTGGCCCGCGCCGTCGGCGAAGGGCGTGATCGTGCCGGTCAGTGTGTCGCCGTCCCGGACCAGTCCCCGGCCCTTGGCGAGCGCCGGGCCGAACACCCCGGTGTTGACGGTCTCGGTGTAGTGGTCGCCTCCGCGGTACGTTCTGCCGGGAATCCTGTATTCGGCCAGGACGGCGGGCGAGTTGGCCGTGAGCTGCTGGGAGTACTCGCCCCAGCGGTAGCCTCCCTGGAGGTATACCGTCCTCGTGTTCGGCAGGTCGGAGTAGAAGCCGACGGCCCCCGCCGGGATGTCCGGTGCGGTGGTCCAGTTCAGCCCCAGGGCCCCGGTGACCGACGCGCCCTGGCGTACGGTCAGCCTCGCCAGGTCCGCCGAGGTCACGTGCTGCGTGTGTCCGGTGTAGAAGGCGTCCGTGAGGGTGTCCGCGAGGTGGTACTCGCTGTCGCCGTTGGACCAGTGGGACATGAAGTACGAGGTGAGTTCGCCGGGCGGCACCGGGTCACCGATCTGGGCGGTGCGGGTGTCGGCCGGGTTCGCCCCCAGCCCCAGGACGTTGGTCGTCTCCGTTCCGTGCGCCTTCACCGTGTTGATCATGAAGGACGAGTATCCCTTGGCGTCCGGGTCCGGCAACGACACGTCGATCGGCTTCGCCCGCCGGGCGTCGATCTCGATGGTCATGTCGCGGTCGACCGTCAGCTTCGGGGAGACGAGGTAGTCCAGGCCCAGCCCACCGGTGCCGCCCCTCGCGAAGGTCTTGCCGACGACCGTGTAGTCACCGGCGGGCACGCGCACCGTGCTCGTGCCCTCGTCCCCCCTGACCAACTGGTAGTTGTCGTTGCCGATACCGGTCAGCGTGGCGGCCCAGTCGAGGTAGCCGGGCGTCGAGCCGTCGCGGCCGGTGGCTTTGAAGGTGAGGTCGTACGACTCCGCCGCGCGGTCGAGCCCCCCGACGCTGCGGACGGTCTGGCCGCCGCCGGTCGCGGTGACCGTGAGGCTGAAGGCGCCCCAGACGTCACCGCCGATACGGGTGTCCGCCGTGACGACGGCGGCGGAGGTGCCACCGGCCGGGACGGTGACCTGCTGGGCGCCGATGGTGAACAGCCCCTCGGGGGCGGCGGCTCCCGCCGGGCCGGTGCCCACGGCGGACAGGTCGAGCGTCACCGCCTGGTCGCCGTCGTTCCGGTAGATGATCGTCCTGGTCATCGGCTCGTCGTCGGTGTGCGGCCAGAGCACGCGGCCGAAGTTCAGCGAGACGGGCTCCGCGACGACGGTCTGCTTCGTCGCCCTGGTCAGGTCGATCCGGCCGCTGCCCTGCTCGTACGCGCTGTACGCGCCGGGTTCCGCGGAACCGGCCAGCGCGGACTTGATCCGCGGACCGGACCAGTCCGGATGCCGCTGGGCGAGCAGGGCGGCCGCGCCCGCGACATGCGGAGTGGCCATGGAGGTGCCGCTCATCGTCACGTACCCGGGGGCGGGATGCGGGTACCCCGGCAGGGTCCCCGCGGCCGACGCCGCCGTGATGTCCACGCCGGGCGCGGTCACATCGGGCTTGACGCCCCCGTCCTCCAGACGCGGGCCCCGGGAGGAGAAGGACGCGAGCGCGTCCTTCTTGTCGACGGCGCCCACGGTCAGCGCGGACTCGGCGACGCCGGGGGAGCCGATGGTGGTGTCCCCGGGGCCGGAGTTGCCCGCGGCCACGACGAACAGCGCCCGGTCGGACAGTGCGTCGACGGCTTCTTCGAGCGGGTCGACGCCCAGCGAGTCCGTGGCGCCGAGGGACATGTTCACGATGTCGGCGCCCTGTTCGACCGCCCACTCCATGCCGGCGATGATCTCGGAGTCGAGGCCGGAACCGGCGGAGTTGAGCACCTTGCCGATGATCAGGTCGGCACCCGGTGCCACGCCCTTGTAGGTGCCGCCGGACGCCGCGCCGGTCCCCGCCGCGGTGGAGGCCACGTGCGTGCCGTGCCCGTGGTGGTCCTGGACGTCCGCCTCGGCCGTGAAGTTGCGCTGGGCGACGACCTTGCCGCCCACGTCGGCGTGGCCGGTGTCGATGCCGGTGTCGAGGACGGCGATCTTCACACCCGTCCCGTCGTAACCCGCTTTCCACACGTCCGGTGCGCCGATCTGCGGCACACTCACGTCCAGTGAGGCCGTCGCCACGCCGTCGAGCCGGATGGAGGCCACGCCCGGCGCCAGTTCGCTGACTCCGGTGGAGGTGTCGGTGAGCGAGGACCACGCTCCGGCCGCCTCCTCCGGACGCAGGACGAGCGCCTCGCCGTCCACCGCGTCGAGATCCCGGACGGACGTGCTGGTCCGCGCGTGCAGTCGCGTCCGGGCGGACGGGTTCTCCGCGGCGTACTCGACGATCACCGGCGTCCCGCCGTCCGCCAGGTCGTCGTACTCGGGACGGTTCAACTCGGCCGCGTCGAACAGCGACAGGTCGAGGCGCCCGGCCGCGATCAGCGGTTCGATGTCCGAGGGGATCACATAGCTGTGTCCGCCGGTCTCACCGATCTGGACGGGTATCGAGGCCCGGCCCTTGGCGGGCGCCACTCCGACAACGTTGCCATCCTTGTCCAACAGCACCTGATCGCCGGTGATCAGGACGACGTTCCGGGCCGCGTCCGCCGCGGTCGCCACGCCCGACGCGGTCGCCAGTGTCGTCGTCCGCCCGGTGTCCGCGGTGGCCGACGGGGCGTTGGTGAGCCCCGCTGTCGTCCCCGCCACGAGTGTCACGGCCGCGGCCACCGCGACCGCGCCAGCTCTGATACGTCTTCTTCTCAGCACTATCGCCCCTGTCTGCAGGCTCTCTGGGCTTGGGTATCAACAGATGATCGATCAACACGCGGGCGACAGCCTGTCCGTGATGAAGAGATCATGTCAATGGCGCGTGTGGGGTGGGGCGGCCGACGGCTGGGACGATCAACTGTGGCGCCGCGCAGCCCAGTTGGCCGCATGCATGGCCCGAGCACGCGCGTGCTCGGGCCCCTGGGCGACGCGCCTCGGCGGACGGGCGCGGGTGGGCGGCCGTTGCCCGGCCCTGTCGCTGCCGCCCTGCCACGCGGCGCCGGTCCGCCTGATCACACGTCGGCAGATGCTGTGACCGCCCCGCCTCGCCCCGCCCCGCCCGGCCTCAGACCGCCGAGCCTCCGGCGCCCGGGTTGTCGCGGGTGAGCAGGTCGCTGATCCGGGCGATCATCTGGCTCTCCGCGCCGTCGCGCGCGGTCGTCGGGTGATACGCGAGCACGAAGCGGCGTCGCTGGTCACGAGTGGAGAACGCGGCGTTCTTGTAGCCGTACTTCTCGCCTGTCTTGCCCCAGAGGGTGACGCCGTTGACGACCGCCCGCTGCAGCCCGGTGCTGTACCGGGCCGGGCTGCCGTCCAGCATCCGCACGTCGTTCGGCGGCAGGGTGAACATCAGCCGGAGCAGTCCGGGCGGAAGCAACTCGCCGGAGAAGAGCGCGGTGAGCATCCGGTCGAGATCGCGCGTGGTGGAGATCATGTCGCCCTCGCCACGGACGGACGACTGGTCGTACACGGTGATGTCCCGGAGACCGCCGTCGGCCATGGCCAGGTAGCCGTGCACGTGCCGGCCGTGGATGCGCGGGTCGTCGCCGGGCACGACGGTGTGCGCCAGGCCCAGCGGGCGCAGAAGGCGGGCCGCGACGGCCTCCCCGTACGGGCGGCCGGTGACCGAGTCGATGATCAGCGCGGCCAGTACGTAGTTGATGCCCCGGTACTCCTGCCGGGTGCCCGGGGCGAACTTCAGCGGCCCGTTTGTCGCCGTCGCCACCCACTCCCGCGGCGTCCAGTGGTCGAAGCGGTGGCGGAACACCTCCTCCGCGGTCTCCGGTTCCGGGATGCCGACATGGTCGGGCAACCCGCTGGTGTGGTTCAGCAGGTGCGCCACGGTGACGGCCGAGAAGCGGTCCGGCAACAGCCCCGGCAGGACCCGCCGTACCGGCGCGTCCAGCGCGATCCGGCCCTCCGCCACCAACTGCAACACCACCGTGGCGACGAAGATTTTGGTGATGCTGCCGACCCGGAACTTCTCATGCGCTGTCACCGGGCGTTGTGTCCTGATGTCGGCGACGCCCGAGGTGCCGCGCCAGTGGCCGGCTGTGCCACCGACTCGCAGTTGGGCCGCGGTCGACGGCGGATGCTCAAGGTCGTCGATCGCCGCCTGGAGAGCACCGGGGTCCAGCGGCGGGAGCGGCGGGAGCGATGCGAGCGGCACGGGCGAGGCGGTGGCGCGTGGCGCGGGCAGCGCCACGCCGACGGCCAGCGCGGCCGTTCCCGACAGGGCGGTTCTCGCGAAGGCCCTTCGTGACATGCGTGTTGAGATCATGTCCCACACGCTGTCAGCGGGCACGCGCCCGCGTATCGGGGGAGCTCCGGAGCGATCCCTGATCTCACCCCGACCCGACCCGCACGCACAGGCACACGCACACGCACACGCACACGCAAGGAGCGTCGACAACTCGCGTCCCGGTGAACCGCTTCGGGAAACCGCCCACCGCTGACAAGACCTCCTGGTGACGGGGGTTACGGCGTGCTGGGGGAGTACACGAGCCGCAGGCGGGGAGCCGGCGGCATGGGCGCGGACGCGTCCGTCGCCGGAACGGCGTGGAATGCCCCGATGACGTAGGCGGCGAAGCGGCGGGAGGCCGTGAGCCGGTCTGTGCGCGGCACGTCCTGGACGCCGCGGTGGGCCATGAGCATCAGGATCAGGTCGTCGACGACGAAGCCGGAGCGCATCTGGCCGGTCTTCTGGGCGCGGCGGGCCAGTTCGGCGACCGCGCGCAGAATGGGCTCTCGGTCGGCGGCGAAGTCCGCGGCCTCGGGGAAAGCCGTCATGAAGGCGTCGGCGAATCCCCGGCTGTGGGCGTGGAGTTCGCAGATCCGCTCGACCAGGCTCTGGAATCCGTGCCACGGGTCCGGGTCCGCGAGGGCGTCGCGGACGACGCCGTGGCAGGCTCGCCGCTGCTCGGCGAAGGTCTCCACGATCAGGGCCCGCTTGGTCGGGAAGTGCCGGTACAGCGTGGCGGGGCCGACGCCCGCGTGCCGGGCGATCTCCCGCATGGGCGCGCTCAGGCCCTCCTCGCCGAACACCGCGCGGGCGGCGTCCAAGATCCGGGCACGGTTGTCGCGGGCGTCGGAGCGCACGGTCTGAGGCAAATGGTCGGTCATGGCTTCTCACTTTAGCCAAACGGACGGGTACGTCCGTTACGGTCCGATGACGGTGATGCCGCCCTGCCCGCCCGGCACCGCGCCGGTGATGCCTCGGCTGTGGGGGCCGGCTCACCGCACACGGCCGTCGCGGCCGTGCCCCGTCGTTCCACCGACCCCAGGAGCCAAGATGAAAGCCGTCGTGATCAGGACGTTCGGAGACCCGGACGGCCTGGAGGTGGTCGACCTGCCTGTGCCCGTCCCCGCACCGGGGCAGGTGCGGATCGCCACGGAGGCGATCGGGGTAGGCGGCGTCGACGCCGTGATCCGCCGGGGAGCGCTCGCCGCCTACGGCTTCCGGGAGGGCCATCTCCTCGGCAGCGAGGTCGCGGGAAGCGTCACCGCGGTGGGCGAGGGCGTGGACGCCTCGTGGACAGGGCGGCGGGTGTGGGCGTTCACCGGCCTGTCCGGTGGCTACGCCGAACATGCCGTCTCCGCGGTCGAGGACATCCTTCCGCTGCCCGACGGCCTGACCGGCGCCGACGCGGTGGCTCTCGGAGGCTCCGGCGTGGTCGCCCACTTCGCCCTGGACCGCGCCCGTTTCATGCCCGGCGAGACGGTCCTCGTGCGCGGTGCGGCGGGCAGCATCGGGATCACGGCGGTCCAGCTGGCGGCCAGGGGCGGCGCGGGCGCGGTGGCGGTCACCACCTCCTCGGCGGAGCGCGGCGCCCGCCTGCGCGACCTGGGCGCGACCCATGTCCTCGACCGCTCCGGCGAGGACGGCTCGGACACGCCGTTGGGCTTCGACGTGGTGATCGATGTCGTGGGGGGTCCCCAGCTGCCCCTTTTCCTGGACAGGCTGAACTCCAACGGGCGGTTCGTGGCCGTTGGCGTGGTCGGTGGACAGCCACCGGCGGACTTCGGCATGCGACTGATGGACGCGTTCCGCAGGTCGCTGTCGTTCGCCACCTTCAGCTCCGACACCGTGCCCGGCCCCGACAGGCAGGCCGTGCGGTCGTCCCAGTTCGCCGCTGCCGTACAGGGGGACCTGCGCGCGGTCGTCCACGAGGTGCTGCCGCTCGACCAGGCGGTGCTCGCCCACCACCGGATGGACGCGGGCGAGGTGTTCGGCAGGATCGTGCTGACCCCCTGAGCCTGGCAGGGACAGTGTCCGTGGCTCTGGGGCAGGCCCGGGGCAGGGGGATGGGGCTCGGTGGCGTGACCACGACATGAGCGATCAGTGGCACCGGCCGGCGGGTGGGGCGCATCCGGACGCGCACGCCGGACACGGCCCCCGGCCGTCACGGGGCGCTCCGGGTGCCGGAGTCCCCACTCGCCCGCGATGCGCGGCGGATAGCCGAATCCGAGGCCGTCTACGCTCGCCGGCCGTTGGCCGTCGGTGATCGAATCGCCGGTGAACATCACGGTGCTTCCCGGTCGGACAGTGATGGTCATGTGCGCTAAACGAATCGAGGCCGGCCGCGGGTCAGGCCCTGGTGATCGTCCTGCCCGGCATCGGCTCCGCGAGTTCCGTGCGCCATTCGGGCGCACCGAAGGTGTCCGCGAAGTACTGCGTCTCGTGGACCACATGCCCGTGGGCGAATTCCATGACGCTCACCGAGTAGGTGGGAACCCCGTCGTACGTGATGACGCACTCGCTCACCCACAGATCCCCGCCGCCCACGATCCGGCGGACGGTGAAGTGCCGACTGGCGGGGTGCCCGCCACGCTGCGCCGAAATCGTCGCGCGGCCCCGGAATCGTTCACCTGACTGGGGGTAGTCGAGGATCGCGTCCGCGGCGTAGATGGCGTGCTCCGCCTCGGTGTCCCCGCGCTCCGATGCCTGCCAGTGTTCCTCGAGCGCGGCCCTGGTCCGGATATCAGGATCCATCGCATTGTCCCTTCCGCAGGCGGCCGAATCGATGGCACGAGCCGAGCGGTACCTTCTACGCTGCTCGGCCTCGATCTTTCGTGACGATCCCGACGGTTGCCTGACGACCCGTCACGAAATATCGAGGATAACCATGGCGCTTGGAGAGCGCATAGGCGCCGCAGAGAAGCCATATTTGATGTGATTGTATTTCTTTCTTTGGGCGGAAAACGTTCGCGAAAATGAAATACGTCAAACGGCAGTTCACTTTCCAGGCCACCAACTCCGCGAGCTGGGCGAGCGTACGAGGCCCGGGAGCACGAGGCCCTGGCGGCATCTCCGAGCTCGCCTTCCGGGCTCCCGCCGAGGCGCACGCGTGCGGTGTCAATGCTCATGTGTGACGAGCAATCAGAAACGCTCGACAACCGGTCGTCAGCGTGCGGGGAGCAACCCCGACAGCCGCGGCACACCGCCGCTGACCTGCGGGAAAAGGATTGAGGCTCTGCGCTCCTACCCTGATCTGGCGCGTCGACACCGCGACTTCACGAAATACTTCAAGAACGTTCACGACTGTCGTCGCCGGACGAACGCGCATAGATTCCACGGCGACTTGGGAGTGCTCTCAGCCCATCGACCAGCCCGCGGACGACGCCGTCGACGCTTCGGTGGCCGGTGGTCGGCGCGCCCCATCAGACGACGTGACCTTGAGAACGGATTGTCAGACACATGCCCCGTCACGGCTTACCCCGTCGCAGTGCGTCCGCGGCCCCGGCGCCGGTGATGCTCACCGCTGAGCTGGACGTCGCCGACCCCGACACCGGATACGGGAACACGAGCAACGTGGCTCACATGTCCCACGAGTTCGAGGCCGCCGTCACCCGACCGAGATCGGGCATATCGATGAACTCACCCTGGGACAGCCGTTTCGAGGCGCCGACGCCTCGGCATGCCGGCCTCGGGGAACCGAGCAGGGGCGGTGCCGCGTGATCGTCTCGCTGGTGGGCTCCGACGGCGCCGGCAAGTCGACCGTCTCCCGGCTCGCCACCGAGCGCCTGTTCGCGGCGGGTACGAGGGCCGAGCGGGTGGACCGGTGGGACATCATCGACAACGCCGACTACCCCGCGACCCTGTTCATGAGGCCCGATGTGCTCAACACCCGGATCTGTGTCGCGGAGATGCCGAGCACGTCCCGGTTCCTCTTCCTGATGTGGTCCGTCACCCATGCGCTCCTGGGCCGTACGCCGGAGGCGGGGCGGCCGGACAAGGTCACACTGCTCGACGGATACTGGATGAAACATGCCGCCGGTGAGATCGTCTACGGCCTGGACAGTGCGTGGGTCGAAGGCGTCGTCTCCGGCCTCCCGCGCTCCGAACAGGTCATCTACCTGCGGCTCGACCCCCATCTGGCCTGGGAGCGGAAGGTCGGGCGTGACGTCGTCCCGTACGAGTGCGGTATGGACCCGGAATGCTCGCGGGACAGCTTCCTGACCCACCAGAGCCGCATACTCGGGGTGCTCGACGACTGGGCCGAGCAGTTCGGATGGCTGACCGTCGATGCCGGGGAACCTCTCGACGAAGTGGTCGGCCGGGTCGTCTCCACCGTGTCCGCGCTGTCCACAACGGAACAGCGGTGAACGCGCCGACGGGGCGCCGCCCTCCGTCCTGACGGGAGCTCGCCGGACAGATCCGCGACGACCTCGCCAGGCGCGGCGCCGACGTATCGGCATCCGTTTGCTTCCGCCTTCCGTGATGCCTGACAGGGACGTCCGACAGGACGTCTGACCGCGGCGCACCGGAATGCACCACTACCCTGATCTAGGAGACCCACCGCATGCGTTCCAACCGACTCGCCATCGTCGGCGCCGGTCCCAGCTGCACCTATGTGCTGGACCGGCTCGCCGCGGTGGCGAAGGCGGCGGCCGGGCCGGTGCCCCTCGACATCCACATCTTCGACCGGGCGGGGCGGTTCGGCGCCGGGCAGGTCCACAGTCCCGACCAGCCGGTCACCAGCGTCCTCAACCGGATCGCCGGGCAAGTGGCGTTCGCGGCCGACGAGAGCGTCGTCGCCGCCGGACCGCTGCTGCCCCGGGAGGACCGCCCCACCCTGCACGAATGGTGCCGCGCCAAGTACGAGGAGACCGGCGACCCCGTCTTCGACCTGGCTGCCGAGGACTCGCCCAGGCGTTACGTCCACGGCCTGGCCCTCGCCGACCGGTTCCGGCGGTACGTCGCGATGCTGAGGGAAGTGCCCGGTGTGCAGGTCCACTTGCACCAGGAGGAGGTGACGGACCTGGAGGAACTGCCGGACGGCACGCTCCGGGTAGTCGGCGGCGACGGCGAGCCCGTCATCGACGCCGGTCACGTCCTCATGCTGACCGGGCACTCGTCCAACGACCCGGCCCGGTACCCCCGGCAGGCCCAATGGTCCCGGTTCGCCGAGAGCCACCGGGCGGTCTTCGTCCCCTCCGTCTATCCGCTGGAGAACGCCTTCGCGCCCGGCCAGGCCGGTCCCGGCACTACCGTCGGCTGCGCCGGTATGGGGCTCACCGGCATCGACGTCATCCTGCACCTCACCGAGGGCAGGGGCGGAGTCTTCACCGAGCAGCCGGACGGCACCCTGGCGTACCGGGCGTCCGGCCGGGAACCCGACTCCATCGTCATGTTCAGCCGTTCCGCGTTGTTCACCTTCACCCGCCCGTTCAACGCCAAGGAGCGCGACACCGGGAAACTGGAACACCGGGGCGTCTTCCTCACCGAGGACGCGGTGCACCGGCTGCGCCGGTCCGCGGGCCGGCCCGTCACCATCGGCGGCCGCGAGCAGCGGCAGCTCGACTTCCGTGATCACGTCTTCCCCGTCATAGCCCTGGAAATGGCCCAGTTATACTACACCACCCTGCTCGGTGACGACATCGGCCGCCGTCTTGAGGCGGCGGCCCGGCCCGGGTACGAGGCGTTCCTCGCGGACGGCGGCCGCTGCGCCGCGTCGGACACCTCCGTACAGCGCCTCCTCGCCCCGCTGGAAGCCATCGTCGACCGGGTCGCGGAGACGCTCGACGCGGTTCTGTCCGGCGAACTCGGACTCACCGAGGCCAAGGAGCGCGACCCGGACGCGGAATCGGCGCTGCGCCGTGTCCTGGAGGTGGTCTTCGGCCCCGGGCAGGCCGGTGCCATCGCCGCGCGGTTCGACGACCCCGCGGGGTTCGCGGACGCCGTCGCGGCCGGAGAATCCCCGTGGCGCCACCCGAAGAGCGTCGCCGGCCAGCGCTTCTCCTGGGACCGTTTGATTCGTCCGATCGACCGCGGTTCCTTCGCCACGCCCGAGGAGTACCGCGCGGCGATGCTCGACTTCCTCGACCTCGACCGCCGCTGGGCCGTCCAGGGCAACCTGTCCAACCCGGCGAAGGCGGCGGCCGACGGCGTCTGGCGCGACCTGCGGTACGTCATCGCGGCCGCCGTCGACTTCGGCGGACTGCACGCCGCGTCGCACCGTGACTTCCTCGACGTCTTCATGCGTCACCTGAACCGGCTGTGCAACGGGTCCGCGCTCGAGGTCATGGAGAAGATCCGCGCCCTGATCCGGCACGGCATCGTCGATGTGTCGGCCGGCCCGGAGGCCGATGTGACGCCGGATGAGCGGAGCGGGCGCTTCGTCGTGCGCGGTGGCATCACCGGCGCCGTGCTGCCCGTCGACGTCCTGGTCGACTCCCGCGTCCATCCCTTCGACGCCAAGAACGACGTCCGACCGCTCTACCCGAACCTGCTGAAGCGCGGGCTCGTCCGCACCTGGTGCAACCCCGGAACCGACGGGCCGGACTTCGCCCCCGGCGGCCTCGACCTGACCGAGGACTTCCACCCGGTGCGCGGCGACGGCGAGGTGGAGAAGCGGCTCACACTGCTCGGCTGGCCGAGCGAGGGCGTGATGTTCTTCCAGTACGGCGCGCTGCGCCCGAACCAGAACCACCACATCATGCGGGACATCCTGTGCTGGATGCGGGAGTTCTGGGGACACACCGCCACCGAAACCGAGACGACCCACACGCAGGACACCACCTGGCCTCGCGTGGAACGACTACGGCACTGGCTGGACGCGAACGCCGACCCGGAGCTGACCGGGGACGTACGGCTGTGGCGCGTACTCAAGATCAGCGAGGAGGTCGGTGAGGTCGCCGAGGCGATGCACGGCGCCACAGGGGCCAACCCGCGCAAGGGCGCGTCGCACACCTGGGACGACGTCCACAGGGAGCTGTGCGATGTCGTCGTGGCGAGCATGATCGCGCTCGCCACCTGCACCCCGGACCCCGCGAAGCTGCTCGACGAACGGCTCCAGCACCTTGTCGACCGCGTGGCGTCGCCCTGACCGGACTCCCGGCATGCTGCCGACCCGCGCGGAGGGCGAGGACGCCCTCGTCCTGTCCGTGTGCGACCCGGTTCGGAGGACCGCTGGTACGTTTTCACCATGAGCGGCTACGGTCAGGGGAGTCCGGGCGGGCAGGTGCAGGGACGTCCGGGCGGGCAGGTCATGCTCTGCCTGGACTCGCCCCCACGCCTGGTGGATCTCGGTGTGGGTATCCATGGCGTCAGCTCGGACCGTGATGTGTTCGTGCTGCCCGGTCTGTGGCAACTGCATCTGTACCGGTACGCGGCCGATCTCACCGTCGATGGAATGCCGTACGCCGTACGGCCGGGCCGGGTGAGTCTCGTACCACCCGGCTCACCGGTCGAGTTCCGCTACCGAGGGCGCTCGGAGCATCTCTACGCGCACTTCGAACTCGCCGACGAAGGCGAGCGGTTGAGCGTTCCGGTCATGCAGGACGCCGGGGCCGGGGCGCCCGCTCTCAACAGCCGGCTGGCCCAGGCCGTCGCCGCGGCGGCGCACAGCCCGGTCCGCGCGGTGCCGGAGCTGTGGTCGGCGCTGTGGCAGGTGGCCCTGCTCGGGCGGCGGCCCGGTACGGATCAGCCGCACGCGTCGGTGGCCGCCGCTGTGGCGTACATCGAGTCCCGGCTCCACGAGCCGCTGACCGTCCCGGAAGTGGCGCGTGCCGCGAACGTCTCGCACAACCATCTGATCCGGCTGTTCCGGGCGGACCTGGACAGCACGGTGGTCGCGTATGTCCGGCGGCGCAGAATGGACCGGGCACGGCATCTGCTGACGGAGTCGACGCTGTCGATCCCGGCCATCGCGGCCGCCGTGGGGATGCCGGACCTCCAGGCCTTCAACAAAGCGTGCCGGCGTGAGCTGCACGCCTCGCCGCGAGCCGTCCGTGCCGGTACGGCGTAACGCACCCGCCGCACCGGCACGGGCGTGTCAGGTACGGCCGGCGCCCTGGTAGAGGTCCAGTTCGCCGTCCAGCTCGACGGCGAGGACGGTGGCCTGCTCGTCCAGGTCGGCGGCGCGCGGCGCGTCGATCCACAGCACACCGGGTACGTCGTGCAGCCCGCCGACGACACGGTGGTCCAGCTCCGCGCCCGTACCGAGGACACGGACGCGGCGCACGGCGTTGCGCACTCCCCGTACCGCCACCGACTCACGGGGGATGTCGAGGCAGACGAGATAGAGGGTGCGGCGGTCCGCCGACAGTGTGCTGGGACCGTAGTGGTGCCCGGCGGGCAGTCCGGCCACCGTTCCGTACACCGCCCGGGAGTGCCGGCCGATCCAGGCGCCGAGCCCTTCGAGCCGCTCCGCCTGCTCCGCCGGAATCGTGCCGTCCTCCCGTGGACCGACCCCGAGCAGCAGATTCCCGCCCATGCCGATCGTCTCGGTGAAGTAGCGCACCAACTGCCCCACCGATTTGTGCCGGTGGTCGTCACGCTGGAAGCCCCAGGAGTCATTGACCGTCAGACACAGCTCCCACGGTCCGTCCGGCGGGACGATGGGGACGCCCTGCTCGGGGGTCGCGTAGTCCCCGTAACTGAGCATGCGGGCGTTGAGCACCGTCTCGGGGGCGAGCGAGAGAATCAGCCCGGAGAGCTCACGCATCCTCCACTGGCTCTCGCTGCGCTCCCACTCCCCGTCGAACCACAGCAGGTCCGGCCGGTAGCGGCCGACGAGTTCACCGACCTGGGCGTCGCGGTACACGAGATAGCGCGCCCACGCGGCGAGGTCCTCGACCCCGTCCGCGGGAGCCACGAACCGGTTGGTGTTCAGCTCCTCCATTCCCCGGCCCGGGTCCGGGTGTGACACGCTCGCGTAGTCGGGGTGATTCCAGTCCGAGTGCGAGTAGTACAGCCCGACCCTGAGACCGTGCTCGCGCAGGGCATCGGTGTATCCGGCGACGAGATCACGCCCCGCGGGGGTGTGCGCGGGAACGTTCAGCCCTGACTGGGCGGTGCCCCAGAGGGCCACACCGTCATGGTGACGGGCGGTCAGCACGGCGTACCTCGCGCCCGCCCGTACGAACAGTTCCGCCCAGGCCCCCGGGTCGTAGCGGGAGGCGGTGAAGCCGTCGAGCTGCCGCATATAGCGCTCGTGGGGCACTTGGCCCGTATAGAACGACCAGGACTCGGGCACTCCGTCCACGGCGTAGATGCCGTAGTGGATGAAGATGCCCAGCTTCGCGTCGGAGAACCACGGTTGCATCGGCATGCGGACGACGCTAGAGCGGACCGTCCGTCCCGCGCGTTGTCCGCAGCCACCACTACTGGTCGATTCTCACCATCCGTGGACCGGCGGGCCTGGAAGCGGGATCGCGGTGACGTTCGACGTCACGTACACCTGGTGTGCGGCCTGTCCCCCTTCCGGGTGTCACCCCGCCGGATTCGCGGTCCGGGAATCCGGCCGGGCGCATGATGTGCCTCCGGTCGCGTACCGCGGCCCTGAGGAAGGATGGTGGGCACGCCGATGAGCACGAATCGTCGAACCGTTCTGGGTGCGGCCTTGGCCGCGCCGCTGCTGGCCCAGCTCACGGGGACGGCGTCCGCTGCCGCGGACGAGAAGTGGGGCACGATCTCCGAGGGCTGGGTCGAGGTCCGGTGGACCGGGGAGGTACAGGCGGAGCTGGACCGGTTGGGAGCCGTAGTGGAGGCCGTGGCGCCGGCCGAGCTGGTGAAGGACTCCAGCGGTTCCGCGGTGCGGTTCCCCGTCCGGTCGGGTAAGGGCGACCCCTCGCTGAAGAGCCCGCCGAAGGCCGAGGGGGACGGTGTCCTCGACGGGGGGATCGCGGTGCGCACGCCCACGGGGCGCGCCCGGGTCGTCAACCTGCGGGGTGTTCTGAGGGACGGGCTGGCGTCGGGGGAGTGCGAGGTCAACGGCCTCGACGTCGGGCACCGCTCGGTGTTCCGGTGCGCCGTGTCCGAGGGACTGCTGACCACCTCCGATGTGCCGGCGGGCCGGCCGCTGAAGGTCAGGATCGACGGGGTGCCGCTGCACCCCACCCCCGAGGCGCTGGAGGTGTACACCGCCACCTTCGGCGCACCCGCGTTCACCGCTGACACGGTGCTGGCGCGTGTGACCGCGGAGCGGGTGTACACCCCGCCGAAGCAGTGATGCCGGGGGGCCGGCTCCTGCTCAGGGAGCCGGGGCCGGCTCCACCGGTCGGGCAGGACCGGGAAGGGTGCCTCCGAAGCGGCGCTGGCGGCCGGCGTACGTGGTGAGGGCCTCCCGCAGCCGTGCCAGTCCGAAGTCGGGCCAGGGGGTCGGATCGAAGACCAGCTCGGCGTAGGCGAGATGCCAGGGCAGGAAGTTGCTGATGCGCTGCTCGCCGGACGTACGGATCAGCAGATCGACGTCGGGAAGGCCGGGGGCGTACATGTTCCTGGCCAGGTCGGCGGGGCCGATGTCCTCGGGCCGGATCGTCCCCGCGACCGCCTCGGCGGCCAGCGCGCGGGCGGCGTCGGTCAGTTCGTCCCGCCCGCCGTAGTCGACGCACAGGGTCAGCGCCAGCACATCGTTGTTCGACGTCAGGCTCTCCACCAGCGTCAGGGCGGAGGCGAGTGACGTATCGATACGGTCCCGCCGTCCGCACCAGCGCACCCGCACGCCCAGTTCGTGCAGCCACTCGGTACCGCGGGCGATCCCGTCGGCCAGTGTGTCGAACAGGGCGGTCAGTTCCTCCTGGGAACGGTCCCAGTTCTCGGTGGAGAACGCGTAGATGCTCACGTGCCGGACTCCGAGCCGCAGCGCGGCGTTGACCAGCCGCATCGCGGCCTGCCCGCCCGCCTGATGACCCCGCGAGACCGGCAGGGACTGCCGGGTGGCCCACCGTCGGTTGCCGTCCATGATGACCGCGACATGGCCGGGCACCACATCCGCCACCGGCCACGCCGGGCGGCGCCGCGCCGCGCCGGTCGATGTCAGTGGTTCCATTCCGTCGGCGAAGACCCGGGACTTCCGGAGCGTGACCTCATCGAACTGCATCCACGCCCCCAGGAGCACCGTGTGCAGGAACGGCTCGTACCGGGGGCTCACCATCCCGGCCACCGGCATCGCCTGCTCCAGCAGGTCACGCCACCGCCCGAGCTGGATGTCCACCAACTCGTCCAGTTCCGCTCGCCGTTCACCGCCCCGGAGGTCGCCTACCTCCAGCCCCAAGCGCCGCAGATCGGCGCGTGGCAGATAGCACCGCCCGGCGGCGAGGTCGACCGGCAGGTCCTCGAAGTTGTCCACCAGCTGGCACACCTCACCCAGTAACGAGGCCGACGCCAACGCCTCTGGTCCGCTCACATCCAGCAGCGACATCCACATCACGTTGGTCGTCCCCGAGATTCCCCGCAGATAGCGCCGCTGTTCCGCGAACGTCTCGAAGACGGGCGGGGAGACGCAGTCGGCCCGCATGGTGTCGAGGAACTCCTCGACCAGCGCGTGGTCGATCTCCCACCGCCGCACCGTGTCCACGAACGCCCGCCGCAGCGGATGCTCGCTGCGCCCGGTGCGCAGCTCCTCCAGAGTCTCGGAACGCCACCGGGCGAACCGTTCCTCGCGTACCCGCCGCGTTCCGCCCTCATCGGCGATGCGGTCGCTGCGCACCGTGAAAGCGTTCACGGCCAGGACGTGGGGACGGATCGCGGCGGGCAGCACCTCGGCCGCCTTCCACATCGGCGTCAGGAACTGCCTGATCTCAGCAGCGCACACCTCGTAGGACGCCCGCGTTTCGGGTGAATCGACGAACGGCTCCTCGTTGCCCGACATTCTCCGTACCTCCCCTTCGACCGCGCCGCCGTTACGAGACGACGCCCCCGGCAACGCGGCAGGCGGCGGCCCCTCCTCTGGCGGCGCCTCCTCACCGACCCATGTCCGGGCGCTGTCACCGTCACTAACGACACGTCGGCCGCCCGGTGTTGGTCCGGACGGCGAACCACGGGATCGCGCGCCCGCGCACCGGCGCGCTCGGCCGCTCACCCACGCGGAGGCCGGGGTGCTTGCCGTCGGACCGGGGAGCTGCCCGGCCCGGTGCGGAGTCCGCCGGCGGCGCGAGACCTGGGTGTGGACCGGCAACGTCGCGGCGTTCGCGTGATACCTCAACCCCCCCCGGCCGTGAGAGTCGGTGGACTGGTTTCTCCGTTGCGGCGGAAGGCTGACCTCTGCGGGAAGAGCCCCGCCCCGAGAGGGAGCAGAGGGGTGGTCAGGCCGTGGAGTTGCGCCGTGTGGAATTCAGAGTGCTGGGGCCGGTCGAAGCCGTTGGTGTCGGTGAGACGCTTCCGCTCGGCGGACCCAAGCCGCGTACTCTCCTGGCGGCTCTCCTGCTGGACATGAACACCGCGGTCACCGCCGACCGGCTCTGCGAGATGTTGTGGGCCGGGAGCCCACCGGCTTCCGCGCATGCGAACGTCCGCAGTTACGCCGCCGGTCTGCGCAGGGTGCTCAACGCGGCCTCCGGCGGTGACCGGCTCAGCCACGGCCGTCAGGGGTATCGTCTGCGGGCTCAGCCGGACGAACTGGATCTGAGGCTCTTCGACGACCTCGCCGCGCGTGGCCGGGCCGCCATGGCCGAAGGTGATCATTGGTCGGCGGCCGAGCGACTGCGCGCGGCTCTGGGCTTGTGGCGAGGTGCCGCCTTCGACGGTGTGCCGCATCACTCCGCGCTGCACGTGGAGGTGTCGCGGCTGGAGGAGTCCCGCATCGCCGTCTTCGAGGACCACGCGGCGGCCCGCATCGCCCTGGGTGAGTACGAGGAACTGGTCCCGGAGCTGCGCGCGCAGACAGCGGTGCACCCGCTGCGCGAGCGACTGTGGGGTCTGCTGATCACCGCTCAATACCAGTGTGGACGTGCGGGAGACGCGCTGCACTCCTA
Organism: Streptomyces sp. L-9-10; assembly: GCF_004151105.1. Classification (GTDB taxonomy): domain Bacteria; phylum Actinomycetota; class Actinomycetes; order Streptomycetales; family Streptomycetaceae; genus Streptomyces. The sequence continues at coordinate 37,555 of NZ_PHRF01000114.1, read as the reverse complement.
CGCCCGGGCCCGTCGTACCCTCCGGGACGAACTCGGACTCGATCCCGGAACCGAACTGCGGCGGTTGCACCAGGCCGTACTGGCCCGCGACCTCTCCTTGGTGACAGGACCGCCGCCGCGGTCCAGCCCCATCCGCCAACTGGACCCGCCTGCCCAGGACCCCGCTCATCCGGGCGCGGGACCGAGGTCCGCGGGAGCGTGGCCGATCTGTCAACTGCCCACGCTCATAGCGGACTTCGTCGGGCGCGAGAAGCTGCTCGGCCGCGCGGCCACGCTGTTGGCCCCGTCGAACGCCCGGAGGCCGCCGACGGTGGTACCGGTGGTGATCCTGACCGGTCTGCCCGGCGTGGGCAAGACCGCCGCGGCCACCCACCTCGCCCACCGGCTCCGAGACACCTTCCCCGACGGCCAGCTCTACGTCCAGCTCGACACCGCTCGCGGACCACGCCGTACATCCGCCGCCGTCCTCGCGGATCTGCTGCTCAGCATCGGCGTGCCCGGATCGGCGATTCCGGCGGCCGAGTCCCAGCGGGCCGCACTGTTCCGTTCGAAGCTCGCGGACCGGCGCGTGCTGGTCGTCCTGGACGACGTCATGGACACCTCCCAGGTCCAGTACCTGCTGCCCGGAGGCGGCGGCTGTGCCGTCCTGATCACCAGTCGGGCGCGGCTCGCCGCCATTCCCGGCGCGCATCTGCTCGACGTGGAACCGTTGGACGACACCGACGGGCGCACCCTGCTCGACCGCATCGCCGGAACGCGGCGTTTCGCCACCGAGCCGGAGGCGACGGAGCACCTCCTCGTCGGATGCGCCGGCCTTCCTCTGGCGCTCAGGGTGGCGGGCGCCCGGCTGGCCGGGAGCCCGCACCGGCCGGTGCGCTGGCTGGCCGAGCGGCTGGCCGACGAACAGCGCCGACTCGGCGAGTTGCGCGCCGGCGACCTCGCCATGCGTGCCTGTGTCGCCACCGCCTACCACGGGCTGGCCCCGGACGCGGCCCGCGTGTTCCGCGCTCTCGGGCTGATCCCCACAGGCGAGTTCCCGTCCTGGATACCCGCGGTCATCATGTCCGGTGTGGCCGGGGACGAGGAACCGGACGACAGCGTCGACGACATCCTCGACGCCCTGATCCACGCCAACCTCATCCGGGCCCACCACGTCGATCCGGAGGGCCGGCCCCGCTACCGCATCCACGATCTGCTGCGCGCCTACGCCGCCGAACGCGCCGCCGAGGAAGAGTCCCCGGCGCGCCGACGGGAGATCGTCGGACGCGTACTGGACGGCTGGCTGCACCGGGTCCCCGCCGCGAGGGAACGGTTGCTCCGCACCGGAGCGGACGCGGCCACCGCCTGGCTGGAGTACGAACGCCCCGCTCTCGCGGCCACCGTGGAGTACGCCGCGCGCTCCGGCCACGGCGAGCAGGCGAGCGAACTCGTCGCGGCCCTGGACGACATATGCCACCAGTGCAGCTGGCTGGACGACTGGGAGCGTATGGCGCAGGCCGTGCTGGAGCGGGCGTCGGCCGAAGGCGACCGCAGGCGCATCGCGATGGCCCAGGGCTCGCTGGCCCGCGCCGGCGTCGGGCGCGGCAAGGCGCACGAGGCGATGCGCTGGTTCGTCTCCGCCATCGAGCAGTTGGACGCGCTGGGGGAGCGGCGTCAGGCCGCGTATCTCCGCGTCCACAGCAGCTTCGCGATCGCGGACCGCGGCATGACCGAGGACGCCTACACCGACGCGTCGGCGGCCGTCGCCGTGCTGAGCGAGCTGGGTGACCTGCGGGGCACGGTGCTGGCGTTGCGCAGTCTGGGCGCGGTGCTGTTCCAGCAGCGCCGCGAGGCCGAGGCGGCGCGAGTGCTGGAGAGGGCGCTCGACGCGGCGGAGCGGCTGCGACAGCCGTTGGCCCTTGCCGATGCTCTACAGGCGCTGGCCGTGACCGAGATCATGATCGGCCGCTACCCCGCGGCGGCCCGTCACCTGGACCGGGCGCTGATCCACTACCGCGGGGTGCGGCACCGCCCCGGCGAGGCGTACGCGCACTACACGATCGGGCGATTACGGCTGGCCCGCGCCCCGGAGCGGGCCGACGAGGCGTTCGGCCCGCTGACACAGGCCGCGGAGATGTTCTCCGAACTCGGTGAGCGCCGCGGGGAGGCGCTCACCGCCTTCATGCTGGGCCGCGCGTACGCCGCCCTCGGTGACCGGGAGCGCGCACGGGGCAGCTTCGGCGCGGCGCTGGCCGGGTTCCGCGCGCTGCGCATGCCCGACTGGGAGACGCGCACCCGGCACGAACTCGGGACGTCCGGCGGCTGATCCCGCCGAGGCAGCCGCAGCCTGCCGTGACGTCCGGTACCGAATTGGCTTTGTGCGTTTCGTGTGCGTCGTGAGCCCAGGGTGGAGCGAGTCCCCACTACAGGAGGCACGGTGTTCGAACTTGCCACCCTCGATACCGAACTGGCCGCCATCGAGGTGATCCGCGACGTGCTGCTGCACCAGCGGAGACTGCGCGGCAGCGGCTGCACCGGCAGGGTCTGCCTGCGGTGCCTACGGCACCACCGAGACGCGATAGCGGAAGCCATGGCACGGGGCCGGACCATCGAGTTCCTGCTCCCGGCCTTTCCCACCAAGTCCCCCAACCCGGCCAAGGTCCTGGGCCCACTGCCCGACATGGCCGAGGAACTCGCGCTGAGATTCCTCGAATCGCTCTGCGAACGCATCGCCGAGGTCTACCCGCCCGGCGCCCGCATCCTCATCTGCTCCGACGGCCGGGTCTTCAACGACCTGATCGGCGTGAGCGACGAGAACGTCACCCGCTACGTCCACGAGATCAACCGCATGATCGACCGGATCGGCGCCGCGCATCTCGGCCAGTTCACCCTGGACGAGGTCAGTCCGGGCGCCGGCCACGCCCAGCTGCGCGCGAGGCTCACGGCCGGCCGCGGCCCCCACCCGGACGAACTGCGCGCCGAGGTACGCCAGGGCGGCCACATGGTCCAGATGTACCGGGGGATCACCCGCTTCATGCTGGAGGACCTGTCCGTCCCCGAGTACACCGGCAGCCGCGCCGCCCTGCAACGCCACTGCCGCGAACTCGCCTACGGAGTCATCGCCCGCAGCCGCGCCTGGGACGAACTGCTGGCCGAGCTCTTCCCCGACGCCGTCCGTCTCTCCATCCATCCCCAGCCGTGCAGCACACGGAAGATCGGGCTCCTGCTGGCGGACACCCCCGACGTCTGGCTCACGCCCTGGCACAGCACCGCCGTCGACACCGGCGACGGGCTCTTCACGCTGATGAAGCGTGCCGAGGCCGAGGCGGCGGGAGGCCGGCTGGTGACGGCCCACGGACGCCCCAGCCACTTCGTCCTGCCCCGAGCCCACGCCACCGCACCCACCCCCTGACAGGAGGCTCCGCCATGACCGTAGACGACACCCCGCTCAGCGACCAGCGCCTGAGGATCACGGCCCTCGAACCCTTCGGGCTCGCCCTCCACGCCGTCGACCGGAACCGTCCGCCGACCGACCTGCCCGTCGAGTCGCTGCGCGCCCTCGTCCGTGAGCACCGCCTCCTCCTGCTCCGCGACTTCGCGGGGTTCGCCGAGCCCGACGAACTCTCGGCGTACGGCGAGCGATGGGGGCAGCTCAGCGTCTGGCCGTTCGGCACCGTGCTGGAGCTCGTCCAGCAGCCCGACCCGGCCGACCACATATTCGACCACAGCCACATGCCGATGCACTGGGACGGCATGTACCGGGAGCACATCCCCGAATTCCAGATCTTCCAGTGCGTCCACGCACCCGGTGAGGGCAACGGCGGCGAGACCACCTTCTCCGACACCTCCGCCGTGCTCGCCCACGCCGACCCCGCCACCCGCGCCCTGTGGTCACGGGCCACGGGCACCTACCACCGGAAGATGGAGTACTACGACAGCACCTGCGTCTCCCCGGTGGTGACGCCCCATCCGATTCACGGCACGCCCGTCATCCGCTACAACGAACCCACCGCGGAGGCCGGCGAGACCTTCGTCAACCACCCGGACCTGGAGTTCTCCGGCCTCGCCGACGAGTCGGAACGCGCCGAACTCCACCGCGGCCTGCGTGCCGCCCTGTACGACCCGTCCCACCTCTACGCGCATGTCTGGCGGACCGGCGATCTGGTGGTGACCGACAACCACACCCTGCTGCACGGCCGCAACGCCTTCACCAGCGGCGCGCCCCGGCACCTGCGCCGCGTCCAGGTCCTCGGCGACCCGCCACTGGCGAACCCGGGGCTGGTCCGATGACGACGACTCAGCCGCGGAAGACCACCGACGCCCTGATGACCGGGGCCGAGTACCTCGACAGCCTGCGCGACGGCCGTGCCGTCCACGTGGACGGCGAGCAGGTCAAGGACGTGACCACGCACCCCGCCTTCCGCAACTCCGCCCGCTCCATCGCCCGGCTCTACGACGCTCTCCACGACCCCGCCACCGCCGGCGTACTCACCGGAGTGGACCCGGACACCGGCATCCGCACCCATCGCTTCTTCAAACCCAGCCGGTCCGCCACCGACCTCGTCCAGGCCGGAGAGGCGATCGCCACCTGGGCCCGTGCGAGCTACGGCTTCCTGGGCCGCACCCCCGAGTACAAGGCCGCCTTCATGGCCGGACTCGGCGTCAACGCCGACTACTACGGCCAGTTCGCCCCCAACGCCACCGCCTGGTACCGCAGGTTCGCCGGCAAGGCGCTGCACCTGAACCACGTCATCATCAACCCGCCGGCCGACCGGAAACGCGCCATCCACGACATGGGTGACGTCTTCGTACACGCGGTGCGCGAGACCGACGCCGGGGTGGTGGTCAGCGGAGCGAAGATGCTCGCCACCGGGTCCGCGCTGACGAACGCGGGTTTCGTGGCCCCGGTCGGCTCGGCCCAGCTGGAGAAGGGCAAGGCGGAACGTTTCGCGCTCGTCTTCTTCGTCCGGATGGACAACCCGGGGGTACGGCTCATCTGCCGCACCTCGTACGAACGGCGTGCCGAAAGCCCCTTCGACTTCCCGCTGAGCAGCCGCTTCGACGAGAACGACAGTGTGCTGCTGCTGGACGAGGCACTGATTCCCTGGGAGGACGTGCTCGTCCACCGCGACACCGAGCGCGCCACCGGCTTCTACGCGGGCTCCGGCTTCCCCAACCTCTACAACTTCCAGTCCGGGATCCGGCTCGGCGTCAAGCTGGAGCTGATGGCCGGGCTCCTCTCCCGGGCCACCAGGGCCAACGGCACCGATGTCTTCCGCGGTGTGCAGGCCGGCCTCGGTGAACTCCTCACCCTGCGCGACCTGGTCCGGGCGCTCACCTCCGCCATGGCCCACGATCCCGAACCGGGCCCGGGAGGCACGGTCCTGCCGCGCCTGGAACACGCGTCCGCGATGCGGATGGCGGGCCCCCACATCTGGAACAGGGTGCACGAGCTCTTCGAGAGCCTGCTCGGCGGTGCGCCCCTCGCGGTCCCCTCCAGCGCCCGCGACCTCGCCCATCCCGAACTGCGCCCGCTCATCGACCGCTACTACCGGGGCGCCGACACCTCGGCACTGGAACGGATCAAGCTCTTCAAGCTGGTCTGGGACGCCATCGGCACCGAGTTCGGGGCCCGCCACGAACTCTACGAGCGCAACTACTCCGGCAACGGCGAGCAGATCCGGCTCGACGCGCTGCGCTGGGCCGTCCGCCGAGGCAGCCTCGGCCGCTACGAGGAACTGGTCCAGGAGTGCCTGGACGACTACGACACCGACGGCTGGCGCCGGGGCCCCTGGCTCGGCCCCGAGCAGGACTGAGAAAGGAGCGGACCATGTGCGGCATCACCGGATGGATCGACTTCTCCCGTGACCTCACCACCGAGTCCGGCACGCTCGACGCCATGGTGCGGACGCTGATCCGCCGCGGCCCGGACGCCGGCGGCGGCTGGCTCGACACCCACGCCGCGCTCGGCCACCGGCGCCTCGCGGTCATCGACCTGGAGGGCGGAGCCCAGCCCATGGCCACCCCGGAGCGCGGCCCACGCGGCGACCTGCCACGCGCCGTGATCTCCTACGGCGGCGAGATCTACAACTATCGCGAGCTGCGCGGCGAACTCTCCCTGCACGGGCACCGGTTCACCACGTCCAGCGACACCGAGGTGGCGCTGCGCGCCTACCTCCAGTGGGGCGCCGACTTCGTGCACCGCCTCAACGGCATGTACTCCATCGCCATCTGGGACACCGCGAGCGAGGAACTCCTCCTCGTCCGTGACCGTCTCGGGGTCAAGCCCCTCTACTACCACCCGACCCCGGGCGGTGTGCTCTTCGGGTCGGAGCCCAAGGCCATCCTGGCCCATCCGCTGGTACGGCCGAGCGCTTCCGCGGAGGAACTCTGCGACGCGCTGCTCTTCCTGCGCACCCCCGGCCGGGTGCCACTGCGCGGCATGCGGGAACTCAGGCCCGGCCATCTGCTGCGGGTCGGCCGTGAGGGCCTGCGCGAAGAGCGGTACTGGGCGCTCGAGGCCCGCCCGCACACCGACGACCTGCCCACCACCATCGCCACCGTCCGCGAACTGCTGGACGACATCGTGCCGCGCCAGATGGTCGCGGACGTCCCCTTGGTCGCGCTGCTCTCCGGCGGTCTGGACTCCAGCGCCGTGACCGCCCTGGCCCAGCGCGTCCGCGCCGCCGAGGGCGGACGGATCTCCACCTTCGCCGTCGACTTCACCGGCCACAGCGAGAACTTCCGCGGTGATCCCATCCGCCCCACCCCCGACGGCCCCTACGCCCGCGCTGTCGCCGAGCACGTCGGCAGCGCACACCACACGATCACCCTCGACCGGGCCCGGCTTCTCGACCCGGCCGTGCGCAGGACCGTACTGGAGGCATGGGACCTCCCGTTCAACTTCGCCGACCTGGACGTCTCACTGCACCAGCTCTTCGCGGCTGTCCGCGAGCACGCCACCGTGGCACTCTCCGGTGAGGGAGCCGACGAGGTGTTCGGCGGCTACCTCTGGTTCTCCGACCCCGTCGCGCGGGCCGCCGAGACCTTCCCCTGGCTGGCGCTCGGCGCTCACCGCGGCCTCGACCCCCGCGCGCTCTTCCACCCGTGGTTCGTGGAGGGCATCGACCTCGCCACGTACCAGGCCGACCTGTACCGCAGCGCGCTGGCCGAGGTGCCCCGCCTCGACGGTGAGGGCCCCGAAGAACGGCGTACGCGTGAACTCGGCTATCTCACACTCACCCGCTGGCTGCCCATCCTGCTCGACAAGAAGGACCGGATGGGCATGGCGAACGGACTGGAGGGCCGGGTGCCGTTCTGCGACCACCGCCTCATCGAGTACCTCTTCAACGTCCCCTGGGCGATGAAGACCTGCACCGGCCAGGAGAAGGGCCTGCTCCGCGAGGCCGCCGCCGACCTGCTGCCCCGGTCCGTACTGCGCCGCACCAAGGCCGCCTACCCCTCCATCCAGGACCCCGCCTACGACCGCGGGCTCATCGCCGGGCTCACCGCGGCGGCTTTCGGCGACGACGCCCCCCTCACCGGCTGCCTGGACCCGGTGGCCGTGCGCCGGCTCACCGACAGGACGACGACCGGCACCCTCTCCGAGTTCGAACGCATCCTCCTGGAGTCCACCGTCCGTCTCGGCGACTGGCTGAGCACCTACGGGGTGGAACTCGACCTCGACCCCGACCGCCTCACCCTGCAAGGAGCGAACTGATGTCACCGCAGAACAGGGCACCGAACCCGGTGATCCCCGCGATCGAGATCCGGCGGACCGGCGGCCCGGACGTCCTTCTCCCTGTCGACAGGCCGGCTCCCGGCGAGCCGGGACCGGGACAGATCCTGGTCCAACTCGCCGCCGCGGGCGTCAACTTCATCGACATCTACCGGCGCGAGGGCCGCTATCCGCTGCCCCTGCCCGCCGTGCCCGGTGAGGAGGGTTCCGGCACCGTACTGGCCGTGGGCACCGGCGTCACCCGGTTCTCGGCCGGCGACCGCGTCGCCTGGACCACCGTCCTCGGCAGCTACGCGGGGCAGGTCCTCGTACCCGAGGAGAAAGCCGTCGTCGTCCCCGACGGCGTCGACCTGCACACCGCCGCCGCCGCACTGGTCCAGGGCATGACGGCCCACTACCTGGTCAACAACTCCTACCGCGCCCGGGCAGGCGAGACCGTACTGGTGCACGCCGCCGCGGGCGGAGTGGGGCTGCTCCTCACCCAACTGCTCAAGCGGCGCGGAGTACGCGTCGTCGGCACGGTCTCCAGCCACGAGAAGGAGAAGCTGGCGGCCGACAACGGCGTCGACGAGGTCATCCGCTACGACCGCTGCCAGGACCTCCCCGCCGAGGTCCGGCGCCTGACCGACGGCGACGGCGTACACGCCGCCTACGACGGTGTCGGCGCCGCCACGTTCGACGCCAGCCTGGACAGCCTGCGCCGCCGGGGCACGCTGGTCCTCTTCGGCGGCGCCAGCGGCCCCGTGCCACCCGTCGACGTGATGCGGCTGCTCTGGGGCGGCTCGCTGACCCTCACGCGTCCCTACCTGGAGCACTTCCGCGCCACCGTCGAGGAGTTCACCTGGCGGGCCGGAGAGGTCTTCGCGGGAATCACCGACGGCACTCTGCGCATCACCATCGGCGGCACGTATCCACTCGCCCGTGCCCGGGACGCCCACGCCGACCTGGCCGCCCGCCGCACCACGGGCAAGCTGCTGCTCGTCCCGTAGGTCCTTCGGGAAATCTCTCTTTCAGAAAGGCGACACGCCCATGGGCGCCATCGTCGGCGCGGGACTGCTCTCCCACGCCCCCGTCATCATGTTCCCCGAACCTCAGCGCATCGAGGCCAATGGAGGCCGCGACTTCACCCTCGCCACCGGCCTCGCCCGACTCCGCCGCGAGGTAATCGACATCACCGACCACGACGCCGTGCTGGTGCTCGACACCCACTGGGCCACCACCACCGAGACCATCATCACCGCCCACACCCACCGGTCCGGACGCTTCACCTCCGACGAGATGCCCAGCGAGGTCAGCCAGATCCCCTACGCCATCCCCGGAGACCCGGAACTCGCCCACGCCGTGGCCGCGGTGGCCGAGAAGGATTCGCTCTGGCTCCGCGCCAACGACGACCCCCACCTCCCGATCCACTACGCCACACTCAACCTCTGGAGCTACCTCGGCCGCCCTGACGTGCCGTGGCTCTCCATGTCGGTCTGCCAGACCGCGACCACCGAGGACCACCTGCGCCTGGGAGCGGCCGTCGCCGAGGCGGTCGACGGGATCGCCCGGCGGGTGCTGGTGCTCGCCTCCGGCGGCCTCTCGCACGGCTTCTGGCCGCTGGCCGACCTGCGCGACCGGATGGCCGGCGACCCGGCGAACATCGTCAGCCCCGCGGCCCGCGCCGCCGACGAGCAACGCGTCGCCTGGCTGGAGGCCGGCCGCCACGACCGGGTCATCGCGACCATGCCGGAGTACCGCCGGTACTCCCCGGAAGGCGACTTCGGCCACTACCTGACGCTCGCCGGCGCCCTGGGCGGACCCGGATGCACCGCCGCCGCGCGCCGCTACGGCGAGTACGAGAACGCCATCGGCACCGGCCAGGTGCACCTCTGGTTCGACCACCCTGCCGGGCGCTAGGGCGTGTTGTGAAAGAACCGCCTGGTTCGCGACGCCCGGCACGCACGCTCGCTGCGTTGTCGGAGTCGTCCAAGTACGTCCAGTACGAGGACGATCCTCCGCCTTGCGATCGCACGCACCGGACGCCGCGAACCCCGCCCTGCGGGCGGACAGCGATACTTTCGCAACACGCCCTCGACCAACCGACCCGCGCACCACCCTCATCCACCCGACGTCAAGGAGACCCGGTGGCGATCGACCCGCAGCAACTCCGCACCTGCCTCGGCTACTTCGCCACCGGCGTCACCGTCGTCAGCTGCCTGGTGGGCGACACCCCCCACGGCGCGACCGTGAACGCCTTCACCGCGGTCTCCCTCGACCCGCCGCTCGTCCTGGTCTCCCTCTCCCGTACCTCGAAGGCGGCCCGGCTCCTGGCCGGCCGGCCGTTCACCGTCAACGTCCTGTCCGAGGAGCAACGAGACCTCGCTCTACGGTTCGCGGGACATCCGGAGGCTCCCGGCACTCCTCCCTCCTGGCTGCCCGCGCCACCGGGCCTGGCACCCGCCCTCAGCGGTTCGCCGGCCACCTTCTCCTGCTCGCCCTGGGCCTCCTACGACGACGGCGACCACGTCCTCTTCCTCGGCCGCGTCGAACGGCTCACGCACCACTCCGAGGCCGGTCCCTTGCTCTTCTACCGCGGTTCCTTCCACTCCGCGTTCACCCGTGGGGCCCACGTACCGGCCCACGTACCGGCCCACGTACCGGCCCACGTACCGGCCCACGTACCGGCCCACGTACCGGCGACGTGACTGTGGCTGTCCTGAGACATTTGCCGCGAGAACGGACGGGCAGGAATGGTGTTGACCATGGTCCTGACGCTGAACACGCGCAGGGCCATTGAGCAAGGCAAGGAGTGTTCATGATGCGTACCAACCGGAAGATTGCTGTCACCCTCGCTGCCACTGTGCTGGTGGGCGCCGCTGGTGCGGGATTCGCGCAGGCTTCGTCGGCGACGGGCAGGAGCGCCGCCCCGTCCGCCTGCCGTCCGGCCAACCACACCGCGAAGATCACTGATGCGCCCAACAGCGCGGGGCACCGTCACTACCGTGTCACCCTCAGCGCGGCGCGTGGGTACGAGCCGTGCGAACTGGCGGGTTCGCCCACCGATGTGCGGTTCTCGGACCACGGCTCGGACAGCGGGGTCACCGCCGGCCGCTACGGCGACCAGGAGGACGTGGTGACCTTCGGCCCGGGCCACCCGGTGCACTTCGACATCCAGGTTCCGAGCAACGGCCGCGGCACCACAGCGGACGAGGCATCGTTCACGCTCCAGGCTCCTGGCGGCCAGATCCCCGGCACGTCTTTCGCCGAGGGCAGGCTCAAGGTGGCCACCGGCACCCTCATCGGACCGGTCCAGCGCGGCGCCTGACCTCCGTCCGCACCCTGGTGACGTTCCGCCAGGGCCTGTCTTCAACGTCCGCCTGCCCGGCGGCCACCGGGCCCGCCCGTCGGGCGGACGGCGCTGCTTCGAGGACAGGCCCTGGTACCGCGACGTTGTGTTCTGAGCGGTGGGCAGTGCTCAGGGGCCTCCTCGGGGCCCGTCGCCCGCTTTCTTGGTCTGCCACGAGATGCCGTGGACGCCGGCAGGACAGCGCCCGGGAGCCGAATGCACGGAGTGCGAAGCGTCCGGTGCCACCCGGTGGTTGTACGACGCCTCCGCCTCGTAGCTCTCGCGGTAGTAGCGGTGACAGACCTCCGGCAGCGCCGCCGGATGGAAGTAGACCTGGAGCAGGTAGTCGCGCAGCCGGGTGCGGGTCCGGCGTTCGTAGTGGTCGTCCAGTCCGTCGCCGGAGTCGACGTACACCGTGTAGTCGATGACGACGGTCTCGTTCTTCGCCAGTCTCCGGCCGAATCTCACATCGATGACGACGGTGCCCATGCGTGGCAGAAAGCGCATCGTGCCCGGCATACCGCAACGCACGTCGGCACGGACCGCCCGAGCGCCACTGTCGAAGGTGTGGACAGTGGTGAAGCGCTCGGCACCCTCGCGAGTCGCTCGCATCACCTGCTGGATGGAGAGGGAGCTGAGCCGGAAGTGTTCGTCGATGGTGACGGTCTCCCGGATGCTCAGGACACTGACGTCCTCGTTGAGAGCGGCGAAGTCCGCGCCGAGAACCTGTTCCGCCAGGGAGTTCTTCCCGAAGACACGGCGGGAGGCCGACAGGTCGTGAGCCGGAGGCGCCATCCGTCCGCGCGGGCGGTACGGACGCAACACGGAACGCAGTGTGCCCGGTGGCAGTACGAGGATGGACTCCAGGGCGTCGACGGCACGCAGTGAGTCGGCGCGTTCCGGTTCGCTTCTGCCGCGCTGCCAGTAACTGAGTGTCGTGAGGCTGATGCGGATTCCGCGCGCCGCGAGCCGGTGCCGTACGCGCTCCAGCGAGAGTCCGCTCGCCCTGATCGCCTGCTGGAACACGTCGGCGAACGCGGGTGCCTCGTGCACCTGTGGCGCGGCGGGCCGTGGGGGATGGGTGTGGGGGGTCAAGGATCTGGCTTCCGATGGCGTCCGGCCGGTCGTGCGAGGGGGGAAACCGGCGGAATGGGGACGGGCCGCTCACCGTAACCGATGGGCGGCCCGTCCTGGCAGGTCGACAGGTGAATCCGTCAGCCTCGGTGATCAGTTGGTGTTGAGTGTGAGGCCGTAGTGGGCAAGGGCGTCGTCCAGGGGCTGGAAGTAGGACGAGCCAGGGGAGTTCACCGTGCCGTCGCACCTCTGGGCGGTGGGACCACCCGACGTCATGCCCTGAGCCTGGTTGCCGGAGATGTACGCGCCGCCGCTGTCGCCGCCCTGCGTGCAGACCGAGGAGCTGCCCAGCCCGGTGACGACGGTCTCGGGGCCGCCGTTCGGGTCGGAGTAGGTGACGGACACGTCATACGAGTCGATCTGTCCGCAGGTCCATTGTGTCGTGCGGCCCGACTTGCACACATCGGCACCGACAGGGGCGCGGTCGGCACCCTCCACGGCGATGGTGCCCGCCTTGCCCCAGGTGCTGACCTCCGTGGTGATGGAACTGCCTTCGTCGACGGCCGCGATGCCCATGTCGACACTGTCCCTGCCGAGCGCGAACCGGCTGTCGGTTCCCTCGGCGAAGCGCTGCCCGTCGTTCGACAGCACGGGCAGGTTCTCGATGCAGTGGCCGGCCGTGACGAGGAACTGCCGGCCGGAAGCGTCCTGGGCTCCGTACCCGACGGAGCATACGTAGCCGTCGAAGGCCATCTCGTCCCCGGGGGAGACGGCGCCCTGAGTGCTCAGTTTCTGCGAGGCGTTCACCACGCGAACGGCGTCCCCGTGGGCCCGGGCGGCCTTCAGGAAGGACTTGGCCGCGGTGCTCTTGTCACTGTTCACCTTCACGGTGACGGTGTCGGAAGCGAGATCGACCGCCCAGGCACTGACGCCGGTGGGCGCCTGAGCGAGCGCCAGCTTGTCCAGCGTGGCCTTGACGGTATTCAGCGTGCCTTCGCCGTGCTCGGCGACGCGCGCGTTCAGACCGGCGCCCTCGATGCGCTTCTCGGCGGCGTTTCCACCGGCGTTGACGACGAGGTCGCCCTTCTCGTCGAAGTAGGTGCCGTCCATGGCGACGCCCTGCTCGGCGAGAGACGACAGTCTGGCCTGCTGGTCCGCCTGGCGGTCGAGCCGGTCCGTCGCGGCGCTCTCGCTGACTCCGAGCGAGGCCGCCAACGCCGTGACCATTCCCTGGTCGTAGCGCGGAGTGGTGTTCTCGAGCGCCTGCCCGCTGGCGGCCGTGGTGAGGGACAGCAGGGCGCCCGCCGCGGCGGCCGCGAAGATCTTCCGGGATATTCCCACAGGTGTTCCTTCCGGTCTCAGAGCGCACGGCCGTACATGGGGATCGCGACGGCGCGAAGAGACCGCGTCGCCGGGTGGCCGTGCGTCTGGCGTCCGACGAGGTGATCGCCGAACACTGCGGGGAACTGTGGCCCGTGATCGCGGCCGGGACAAGGCAGTCTTCTCTCCCTGAATTTCACAGAGTTGGGGTTCTCTGTTGAAGAACGTTCCGCACACCCGCCGCCCCGAGGACTCGCACCCACCGGTTCCGGCACCACGAACGGCACCCGAACCGGGTGTGGCCCGCGAGCGTCGGCCAGGGGTCGTTCCTTCATCGCTCACCGCGGATGAGCAATCTGCCGGGCGTGCGCAGGCCGGTGCGTTCGCTCGATCACCTCGGACCCACCGCGGGGCAGACGGCTGAGCGAGCGCGGATCCCTGGGCCGGCCCCTCCGCCACGAGGGTCACGCCTTGTGGGCGACGTATCCCCACTGGTCGACGTCCGGGTCCATCGTCCCTTCGGGATACCACCTGTTGATGGGGCCGAGGCCGGGCGAGGGGATGGTCAGACCGGATGCCATCGCTGTCATCTCGTCGGCGGTGCTCGCGACGTACGGGAGCGTTCCTGAGGCGGCGTAGGTCTCGTTCGCCGCGTTGATGGCCGGCGAGGCCAGCGTGGTGCACAGGACCAGATAGCTGCCGGGGGCCAGCCGGTCCATGTAGGTCCGCACCAACCGCGCGGCCTCGATCGGGTCCTGGACGTGGCCGATGGTGGAGAGCAGCATCAGCGCGACGGGGCGCTCCAGATCCAGCGTCCGCGCCGCACGGGCGAGAACCGTGTCGGGGGCGGTCAGATCGGCGTCGACGTAGTCGGTGGCGCCCTCCGGTGTGCTGGTGAGCAGGGCGTGGGCGTGGGACAGGACGATCGGGTCGTGGTCGACGTACACGATCCGGGCATCGGGGGCGACGCCCTGGGCGACCTCGTGGGTGTTGTCCGCGGTCGGCAGGCCGCTGCCGAGGTCGAGGAACTGCCGGACCCCCGCCTCGCCCGCCAGGTGACGGACCGTACGCCCGAGGAACGCGCGGCTCGCGCGGGCGATGTCGACCGCGGCGGGCCACTCGGCCTTGAGTTGCTCACCCAGCCGTCGGTCCGCTTCGAAGTTGTCCGTTCCGCCCAACAGGTAGTTCCAGAACCTTGCGGAGTGAGGCTTCTCGGGCTGGAGGTCCAGGTCCGGCGTGACGTCGTCGGTCATCGGTGCTTCCTTCCGGTAACGGCGAGGCGGGTGCTGGGGGACGGGGTGAGGGGCGGGCGGCGCTCGGACGGGCCGCTCAAGGAGCGGGGACGGGGCCGCCGGGCCGGAATTGCTCCACCCCGACGATGTGCCGCACCTTGAGCGGGCGCACGATCACCGCAACTCGCTGCTCCCCCGGCATGGTCCACTCGAACCGTTCGCCGCCCAGATACTTCCGGGCCGGCAGGTCCATTCGGTCGTGCGCCTCCTGGCCGTCGATGAAGCGCGCCACCTCGCCCTCTCCCTCCAGATCAACCCACATGGGGCTGACCTGCGGCGCTCCATCGGCGAACACGGGCCCGACGTACCAGATGTCGGGGGACGGCTCGCAGACGGCTCCCGGCCGTCCCCCGGCTGGTGCTGTTCCTACGCCTCGTCGCTGACGAGGATGGCGGTCGCGGGGCAGACGGCGGCGGCTTCGCGCACCGTGGCGTGCTGCGCCGGAGCGGGTTCGGGGGTGAGGAGGATGACGACGCCGTCATCGTCACGCTGGTCGAACACCTCCGGGGCGACCAGCACGCACTGTCCGGCGCCGCAGCACTTGTCCTCGTCGACAGTGACCTTCATGGGGCCTTCTCTCTTCCTGAATGGTTGTCACGGCCCGAGCCGGACAGGGAGTTACCAGCGGACGGGGACCTGGCGCAGTCCGCCCACCAGAAGCCCTTCGACCCGCTCCAGGTCTTCTGTGGGGACAGCCAGTTCGAGGGTCGGCAGCTTGCGCAGCAGTGCTTCCAGGACGACGTGGAGTTCGGTGCGGGCCAGCGCCTGCCCGAGGCAGGAGTGGGGGCCTGCACCGAAGATCAGGTGGGGGTTGGGGGTGCGGGCGAGGTTCATCTCCTCGGCGTCGTCGAAGACGTCCGCGTCGCGGTTGGCCGCCGGCATGCTGCAGATCACGGTGGTGCCGCGCGGGACCGCCTCGTCGCCGATCACGATGTCCTCGCTGATGTAGCGCCTGAGGCCGAAACCGAGGTTGGTGTCGAAGCGGAGTGCTTCCTCGACGGCGGTGCGTACGAGCGTGGGGTCGTCCAGGAGTTGTTGCCAGCGGCTGCGGTCGGCCAGGAGCATGGCCACCATTTTGCCGATCATGTTGGCGGTGGTCTCGTGTCCTGCGACCAGAAGGCCCATGCCGGTGGCCACGAGTTCGGAGTCGGAGAGCCCGTGGCCCTCGCCCTCGCCCTCCTTGATCATCATGCTGAGGAGGTCGTCGGCCGGGTTGTCCCGCTTGGCGGCGATGTGCTCGGACATATACTGGACGAACTCGGTCTGCGCGGTCTCGATCTCCTCCTTGGAGAAGCGGGTGAGACTGAGCATCGCGTCGGACCAGTGGGAGAAGCGGTCCCGGTCGGTCGCGGGTACGCCGAGCATGTCGCAGATGACGTACACGGGCAGGAGGAAGCCCACGTTCGCCTTGAGGTCGGCGGGGTGGCCGCGCTCGACCATGTCGTCGATGAGCTGGTCGGCCGTGGCGGTCATTGTGGGCCGCAGCGCTGTCATGCGTTTGGCCGTGAACCACTTGCTGACCTGGCGCCGCCACTGCTGGTGCGGTTCTCCCTTGACGGGCAGGGAGAGCGGGTTGTTGCTGGTGACAGCGGAACCACCCGCTCCGTCGGGCGCGAGGCGGGCCGCGTTGTCGGCGGCGGTGGGGCGGGCGAAGCGGGGGTCGGACAGCAGGGCTTTCACGTCCTCGTGCCGGGTGAGGAGTGCCGCGTGGTCGCCGCTGGGCAACTCGACGTCGGCGACCGGGCATTGCCGGCGCAGACGTTCCCAATCGGCCGGCGCGTCCAGCGCCCCCCCGACGGGCAGGGGGTAACGCACGGTCTGTTCGCTCTGGCTCATCTGGAATCTCCCTCGTCAACGGTGGTGTTCTCGTCCGACGGCCGATGCCGCCGTCCCACTCGGTCTTGTCGGTGGTTTCCCCCCGGGATCCATCGGAGCGCGGTCCGCTGTCACAGCCGGGGCGATCCGGTTGTTCCGCCTTCGCGGTCGGTGCGGTCGGCGCGGCCGGGCAGGCGCGCGGGGCCGCTCGCGCCGGCTTCCGCGGCTCGCGGAGCGGCGGGCGCCGGGGCGTCGCGGGGGAGTCACCCTCTCCCTGAGGCCGCTCCGGCGTCGGCGTCGGCGTCGGCAAAGAGTGTCAGGTGCTGGGAGGCGGCTCCGGACGACCGCGGGGCAGGTGGTCTGCCGGCGGCGGCCGTCCGTGCCCGGTCAGACGGCTTCGGCGGGGACAGTGGCGGGCATGTGCTCGCCGGTGGCGTCCACCAGCGATTTGGCGTAGCAGCGGCTCAGCTCGTGGAAACGGTAGTGGCCGAACTTGGCGCAGGGTTCGTAGCCGCTGGAGAGGTAGAGAGAGATGGCTTCCGGCTGCTTGGTGCCGGTCTCCAGAACCATGCGCGTGCGGCCCGCGGCACGAGCGTCGTCCTCCAGGGCGGCCAGTATCCGCCGGGCCAGACCGTGTCCCCGCACCTCCGGGGTCACGTACATGCGTTTGATCTCCGCGTCACCGTCCGCGTAACCCTCGTCGTTCTTCTCCTGGGTGCGCCAGCCGCCGGTGCCGACCGGGGCGCCCTGGTCGTCGTAGGCGATCAGATAGAGGCCCCGCGGCGGTTCGAACATGCCAGGGGCGAGAGGCGTGGCGTCGCCCTCGTGCTCGTAACGCTCGGCGTACTCGGACTGCACGCGATCGTTGAGCTTGACGGCGTCGGGGTGATCGAAGGAGGTGGCTCGAACATTCACGCTGTAGACCGTACTTGTATCGAGCTTGGTGGGTGGGTGAATTGCGTCTCACCGTCGTTTCGAGCGCTGGTGAGGGCCGACCGCGCCATGGACTTGTCGAATATCGATATGCCGGTCTAGTCTGAGCATATCGAAAATCGATAGGGAGAGATGTGATGAACGCGCGACTCACCAGGACCCTGGCCTCGGTGACCTTTGTCCTGGCGGTACTCAGCGGGCTTGCCTTCGTCGGCACGGCGGTCACCCGCATGCTCGACGACGGAGCGGTCTGCGTGCAGACAGGCTTCTGGAGCAATGCCTCACTGGCACCGGACAGCCTGCCGATCAGCAAGGGCGTGGAGGCGTCCGGCAGTGCCACGCGCCTCTGCCAGGACAGTCCCTCCGCGGGGCAGCGCGCCGCCGACCTCGGGGGCGAACTGCCCTGGCTGCTGTTCGGCTCCCTCGCGCTGCTGCTCTTCTCCCAACTGCTCAAAGCCGTCCTGGAGCGGGGGCCGTTCACCGAGGCGGTCTCGCGACGGCTCACCGTCGTCGGCTGGTTCGTCGCCGTGGGCACGCCGCTGGCCGGCCTGGTCGTCGGCTGGTCACAGTCCTGGCTCGTCGGGAGCATGGCACCGATCGTGGGTTCAGGGCCGACTGTCTCCGGGTCGCTTGTGCTCGTTCTCCCCGGCCTCGCCGCAGTGATCATGGGGAGGATAATGCGCGACGGCGTGCGCATGCGAGAGGACCTCGAAGGGACCATCTGATGCCCGAGGAGGAACTCCACGCGATCCAGATCCACCTCGACCGGCTCCTTGCCGAGCGCGGCCTCACGCTCACCGAACTGTCCGCGCAAGTGGGCATCACCGTCGTCAACTTGTCCGTGCTCAAGAACGGGCGGGCCAAAGCCATCCGCTTCTCGACCCTGTCGAGGATCTGCGAAGCCCTTCGGTGCCAGCCCGGAGATCTGATCACCTACCACCCCACCGAACCCACCCCGTGAGATGGATGCCGTTCCTCCCACGCGTGTGCGCGGGACTCACTCGTCCAGGTCGGCCCGGCGCGGCCGGCATCGGATCCATGCGAACGGCCATGTCCTGGCCTGCGGCGCCGATCCCGAAGACTGGCGTGGGCGTTGGGAGAGCCTGTGGC
Organism: Streptomyces sp. L-9-10; assembly: GCF_004151105.1. Lineage (GTDB taxonomy): Bacteria > Actinomycetota > Actinomycetes > Streptomycetales > Streptomycetaceae > Streptomyces. The sequence goes on along the minus strand of NZ_PHRF01000114.1, from coordinate 18,966 downwards.
CGGCCGCCGCCGGGCTCCGGTACCGGCCCGGGGTCCGGTACCGGAGCAGGCGCACCGGCGTCAGAACCGGCGTACCGACTCCGTTTCGCCGGCCCTGTCCCCCGGGTCCTCGTCGGACTCGCCCTCCGCGGTACCCGCGCCCCGTGGCCGCGGGACCGCGGGCAGCCGCCCGCTCGCCGTGGCCGTCTCCGCGGCGGCCCGTTCCTGCTGCCCCCAGGTCTCCTTCGTGGTGGCCACGCCGAGCAGTCCGATGAGGCCGATGGCCACGTAGAAGCCCGCCGGTCCCGTCCAGCCGAACGATTCGGCGAGCAGCACCGCGAGGAACGGTGCGAACCCGGCGACGGACGCCGCTATCTGGTACCCCAGGGAGGCGCCGGACGTGCGGGTGTTGGTCTTGAACAGTTCCGCGAACCACGCCGCCTGGGTCCCCGTCAGGGCGGCGTGGATCAGGCTGATGGTGACCAGGAAGGTCAGCACGATGAGGACGGGGTTGCCGGTGTTGGCCATCAGATACATCGGGAACCCGAAGGCGACGGCCAGCAGACATCCGGCCAGGTACAGCGTCCGCCGCCCGATCCGGTCGGTGAGCGCGCCGGAGAGCACCGTCGTACCGACGGCGAGCAGGCTGGCGATGACGATGCCGGCCAGCGCGACCCCGCGGTCGTCCGCGTCGCGGTCGGTGATGTACGACAGGAGGTAGGTGGCCGTGAGGTAGTACGCGCAGGACTCGACGACGCGCAGGGCGATGATGCGCAGGATGTTGCGCCAGTCGTCACGCAGCACGGTCAGGACCGGGTTCGTGACCGTCTCGCCGCTCGCCCTGCTCTGCTCGAACTCCGGCGATTCCGTGAGTTTCACGCGGACGACGAGGCCGACGACGATGAGTACGGAACTGGCGAGGAACGGGATGCGCCAGGCCCAGTCGCTGTCGAGCGGGATGGACAGCAGGAAGGCGATGTTGGCGAGAGCGATTCCCAGCGGGTTGCCCGCCTGAGGTATCGCGGCGTACAGACCGCGCCGCCTGCGCGGAGCGTGCTCGTACGCCATCATCACGGCGCCGCCCCACTCAGCGCCGAAGGCGAGGCCCTGCACGCAGCGGATCAGGACGAGCAGGATCGGGGCGGCGATGCCGGCCTGCGCGTAGGTGGGCAGCATGCCGATCAGGACGGTGGCGATGCCCATGGTGAGCAGGGCGGCGACCAGAACGGGCTTGCGGCCGTACTTGTCGCCGAGATGACCGCCGATGGCGCCGCCGATCGGCCGCATCAGGAAGCCGACGCCGAGCGTGACGAAGGCCAGGAGGGTGCCGACCACCGGGTCGGACTCGGGGAAGAAGACATCGCCGAAATAGAGGGCGGACGCGGTGCCGTACGCGACGAAGTCGTAGTTCTCGACACACGTTCCGGCGGCGGCTCCGAGTGAGGTCCTGAGCTTGCCCGGTGAGCCGTCCTGATCGGGCGCGGTGGTGGGGTTCTCGGACGGCGCGTTGCGGTTCGCGCTCATGCCGTATCTCCTTTGATCAGCGGTACGCGGTGCGGGTTCTGCCGCGGGGTGGTTCGTGAGCGCCCCGTCGGGGAGCCGGGGCTTGTCCGGGGAGGGGACGGGATCGGCTGTGCGCGGGGGGACGGGCCGTCAGGCTTCCGCGGTGAGTTCGCGGGCCGACCTCAGCTCCAGCTCACGGAGCTTGGCGACCCGGCGGACGGTGTCCCTGTCGTTGTCGAACGTCGCGCCGAGGAACGCCTCGATGACCGCGCCCGCCATCGCGGGGCCGATCAGCCAGGCGCCCATCGCGATGGCGTTGGCGTCGTCGTGCTCGACGGCCTGGTGGGCCGAGTACACGTCGTGTCCGAGACCGCAGCGGATTCCGGCGATCTTGTTGGCCGCCATGAGAGCGCCTGCGCCGGTGCCGCACACGAGCACGGCGCGGTCGGCCTCGCCGGTGCGCACGGCGTCGCAGGTGGCGAAGGTGATGTCGGGGAAGTCGACCGGCGTGTCGCTGTCGGTGCCACGGTCGAGCACCTGATGACCGAGGCCTTCCAGGATTCCGCGTACATGCTCCTTGAGTGCGTATCCGGCGTGATCGTTGCCCAGAGCGATGCGCATATGTCAGTCCTTGAGGGTGATTGGCGGGACGGGTGGGACAGGTGGGACGGCGGCGAAGGAGGAGCCACGAAGACGGCTCCCTCGGCGGAGTCCGGCCGCAGGGCTCCGCCATCCCCGCTCATGACGTGGACGGCAGGGAACAGCACGGGACGGCGGACACCCTCAGGTGCCGGCTCCCCGATACGTACGTACAGAAGGACAGTTGTGGTGTACAGGCAGGAGGCAGGAAGAGGGCTGGGCCAGGGCAGGGCAGGGCTGGGGCAGGGTTACCGCCCCGGCGTGCGAAGTGCTCAGGCCTCCCGGCCGGGGCTGCTTACGCTTCCCCGCACGTCCCACCCGACGACGCGCGTACGACGAGACGCGCCGGCAGGACCACCGATGAAGCTGTGCCGCCCTCGACGGCGTCGAGGAGCAACCGCATCGCCGTCGACCCCATGGCCTCGGCGTCGTGCGACACGACGGTGAGGGGAGGGTCGAGTTCGGAGAACCACTCGATGTCGTCGAAGGCCACCAGGTCGACGTCCACGCCGATCCGCAGCCCCCGGCGGCGCAGCGTGCCGAGCGCCCCGACCGCCATGAGGCTGTCCGCGGCGAGCAACGCGGTCGGCGGTCGCCCCCCGGACAGCAGTCTTTCGGCGGCCGCGTAGCCACTCGCGGAACGGAAGTCCCCGGAGGTGATCAGCTCGGGATCGCTGTCGAGTCCGTGACGCCGGACGGCGTCCACGAAGGCATCGTGGCGGGCACGGCCGGTGGATATGGAGAAGGGGCCACCGATGTAGCCGATGCGGGTGTGTCCGCGGTCGGCGAGGTGGGCGACTGCCTGGTCGATGCCGCCGGCGTTGTCGGTGGTGACGCTGGGCACCTCGAATCCTTCGACGGTCCGGTCGACGAAGACGAGGGGCAGTTTCGTGGCGAGGGCGCGCAGATTGGCGCTTCCCTCGCCCTGTGGAGCGATGATGATGCCGTCGACCCGCTGGGTCAGAAAGCTCTCCAGATAGGTGTCCTGCTGCCGGGGGTCCTCATTGGCGTTGGCGAGCAGGGTGACGTACGACGAGCGCAGGGCGGCCTGTTCGGCCCCATGCGCGACGTCGGCGAAGAACGGGTTTCGCACATCGGAGATGAGCAGTCCGACCGTCTGTGAACGGGCGGAGCGCAGGGAACGGGCACGGGCGTCGGGCCGGTAGCCGAGGTCTTCGGCGGCTGCCCGGACGCGTTCGCGGGACTTGGCGGACGTGGAAGGGTTGCCGGAGAGCACTCGGGAAGTCGTGGCGACGGACACGCCGGCGCGCGCGGCGACGTCCTTGATGGTCACGGTGCTGTCCATGGGCCTCTCCATCGTGACGAGGATTGCGCGGTGCCTGCTGTCTGGAATCGTTTCCGTGGAAACGATTCCGGTCAGGATCCTGAGGGCTTCCCCCGCAGCGCGTCAAGGGGTTGGACCGATCCTCCACGCCCCGTGAGCGTTTGACGTTCCTGATCCGCGTAGTCGGGCCCGCGGCGAACGCGTCGGACTGCTCATCACCCACTGTTCCCTCTGCACCCCGCCCGGATCGGCCTCGGCCGGCCGTCGCCGTCGCGGACCGGTGACTACACCGCCCCCATGCCCAGTTCGGAGATCAGCCGCTGTACGCGCTGCTCGATCTCGTCCCGGATCGGCCGTACGGCGTCGACGCCCTGGCCGGCCGGGTCGTCGAGCTGCCAGTCGAGGTATCGCTTGCCGGGGAAGACCGGGCAGGTGTCCCCGCAGCCCATGGTGATGACCACGTCGGACGCCTGGACCGCCTCGGAGGTGAGGACCTTCGGAATCTCGGCGGAGATGTCGACGCCCCGCTCCCTCATCGCCTCCACGGCGGCCGGGTTCACCGAGCCGGCGGGCGCCGATCCGGCCGAGCGGACCTCGACCCGGTCACCGGCGAGGTGGGTGAGGAAGGCGGCGGCCATCTGGGAGCGGCCGGCGTTGTGGACGCAGACGAACAGTACGGAGGGGCGCGGGGCGGCGGTGGCCATGGCAGGAGTCCTTGCAGAGGGGAGGGGCGGTTCTCGGGCAGGTTGCGGCCGTCGCGCCGTCCGCCCGCAGGGGGGCGTCACGGGCCGGGCGGGGTGTTCGCAACGTGCCCTAGGGAGAGGCGAGTTCAGGCTCGTCGTGCGGGACGGCGATGGTGTCCGCCGAGCGCGCCGGGCGTCCGTAGACGACGGCCACCGCGCCGAGCCCCAGCGCGGCGCCGAGCAGCTGGGCCGCGATGAACGGGGCGAGGGAAGCGGGTGCGATCCCGGCGAAGGTGTCGGTGAAGGCGCGGCCGACGGTCACCGCGGGGTTGGCGAAGGAGGTGGAGGACGTGAACCAGTAGGCGGCCCCGATGTAGGAGGCCACGGCGGCCGGGGCCAGTGTGGCGCCGCCGATGCGCTTCAGGCCGAGGACGAGCAGGATGAGCCCGGCGGTGGCGACGACCTCGCCCAGCCACAGATGCTCCGCGGAGCGGTCGTGCGTGGAGAACTTCACCAGCGGCTCGGCGAACATGGCGTTGGCCAGGACGGCCCCGCCGATCGCTCCGGTCACCTGCGCGAGCGTGTACGCGGCGACTTCCCGCAGGGCAGGGCCGGTCCGGTCGCGGCGGCCGGCGGACCAGGCGGCGAGGGTGACGGCTGGGTTGAAGTGTGCGCCGGAGACCGGACCGAGCAGTGTGATCAGCACGGCCAGGCCGAAGACGGTGGCGAGGGAGTTGGCGAGTAGTTGCACACCGGCGTCCTGCGACAGCTCGGTGGCCTGGATGCCGGAGCCGACGACCACCGTCACCAGCAGCCCGGTCCCCACCGCTTCCGCGGCGACACGGCGGCCGAGCGGCGCGCTCACGCGCTCGCTCCGGCGGGCCGCGGCACGGTCAGGAAGGCGGCGAGCCGGTCCAGGACGCCCGGCTGCAACCAGTAGTACACCCATGTTCCACGCCGCTCGCAGTCGATGAGACCGGCCTGCCGCAGCAGCTTGAGGTGGTGGGAGACCGTCGGCTGGGACAGGTCGAACGCCGGGGTCAGCTCGCAGACGCAGACCTCGCCGCCCTCCCCGCGCGAGGCGATCATCGACACCAGTCGCAGCCGCACCGGGTCACCGAGGGCCTTGAACACCTTGGCCAGCTCCCCGGCGCGCTCCTCGTCCAGGGGTGCGGCGGACAGGGCCGGGCCGCAGGCGGCGGTGTCCTGGCCGATCACCTCGAGCTCTTGATTCGACATGCCTCTATATTGACGTTCTTCGATCCAGGCCGCAAGGTTGCATCGAGGAAAGCCAATGCGGGCCGTTCCGGTGTGCTGCGGTCCGCCATCACCCAGGAGTGCGTCATGAGCGAGCAGAGCACAGAGCTGCGCGAAACCGTCCGTCGGCGGTACGCCGCGGCGGCCGTGAAGGTCACGGAGGGTGTCACCGCCTGTTGTGGGCCCCAGCCGGTGGAGGTGGGCGAGAACTTCGGCTCCGCCCTCTATGCCGCCGACGAGCGTGACGCCCTGCCCGCCGAGGCCATGGCCGCCTCGCTCGGCTGCGGCAACCCCACCGCCGTCGCTGAACTCCGCGCCGGCGATCGCGTCCTCGACCTCGGCTCCGGCGGCGGCATCGATGTCCTGCTCTCCGCTCGCCGCGTCGGCCCCACCGGCAAGGCGTACGGGCTGGACATGACCGAGGAGATGCTCGCCCTCGCCCTGGCCAACGCCGAAAGGGCCGGCGCGACGAACGTGGAGTTCCTCAAGGGCACGATCGAGGCGATCCCGCTGCCCGCGGACACCATCGACGTGGTCATCTCCAACTGCGTCATCAACCTCTCCACCGACAAGTCGGCCGTCTTCGCCGAGATGTACCGCGTCCTCAGGCCCGGAGGCCGGATCGGTGTCTCCGACATCGTCGCCGATGACACCCTCACCCCGGCCCAACGCGCCGAGCGTGGCGATTACGTCGGCTGCATCGCCGGCGCGCTGTCCTTCACCGAGTACCGCCAGGGCCTGGAGACCGTCGGGTTCACCGATGTCGGGATCAGCCCGTCCCACCCCGTCGCCGACGGCATGCACTCCGCGATCGTCCGCGCCGTCAAGCCACTGACCGCGGACGTCTTCCAGGGGACGGTGGAGTCCGCCGACGCGTACCGCGGCGTCAACGCCTGCTGTACCTCGGCCGGGATCTCCGCCGACTCCACCCCGACCGTCACCGACGCCAAGACCGCCACCACTCCGAAGCCAGGTCCGTCGGGGACGCCCACGGACGAACACACCGATGGCGGGACCACCGCCAGGTGATCATCGGGACGCGCCGATATGTCCGCCTCGGGGAGGTCACCGCTGCGGCGCGTCTCACCCGGCTCCGCCGCTGAAGGCGAAGCGGCCGTCAGTAGTGGTAACGCATAGGGGATGTTCGGGGTTCCGGGGCGTGCTGTGACATTCCCCCACCGCTCCCGGCCTTTCCGCCACGGCGTTCACCTGCGCATACTCCAGGGCCGCCGCACCTCGAACCGTCGAGGTGGGAGGGGCCGATCGGATGGAGCTGATGAATCGAATGACGTCGCACACGGTCTCCGCGGCAGCCTCAGGCACGTGGCCGCTCGGTGATCTCACAGTCAACCGGATCGGCTTCGGCGGCATGCGCCTGACCGGCAGCGCCGCCTTCCACCAGGGCACTCCCAGCGATCGCGGCCAGGCAATCGCCGTATTGCGCCGGGCGGTCGATCTCGGCGTCAACCACATCGACACCGCGGCGTTCTACTTCTCCCGGCTGCGTTCCGCCAATGAACTGATCAACTCGGCGCTGGCACCGTACGCGGACGGCCTCGTCATCGCCACCAAGGTCGGCCCGGCCCGGAACCTCTCCGGAGAGTGGGCCGAACCGGCGCGGCCCGACCAACTGCGCGGCCAGGTCGAGGAGAACCTGCGGCAACTCGGCCGCGACCACCTCGACGTGGTGAACCTGCGCGTCATGGGTCAGGACTCCATCAGCGAGCACTTCGGGGCCCTCGCCGAGCTGCGTGAGGCGGGACTCGTACGCCACCTCGGTGTCTCCGGCGCCCGCCTGGAGCACCTGGCGCAGGCAGAGGCGATCGCGCCGGTGGTATGCGTGCAGAACCAGTTCGGTCTCGACGCGCCCGACGGGGAGGAGATGCTCCGTGCGTGCGCGGCACGCGGCATCGCGTTCGTGCCCTTCTTCTCCATCGCCGGAGAAGGGCGCGAGGCCGGCGCCGTACGGGGCGAGCACGACGCGGTCCTCGCCGTAGCCCGCGAGCATGGGGCCTCACCGGCGCAGATACGGCTCGCGTGGACCCTGCATCAGGGCACCCACGTACTGGCCATCCCCGGAACGGGCAACCCGGACCACCTCGTTGACAACGTGGCAGCGGGCGCACTCCGACTGACCGAGGAACAGTTTCAGCTCCTCCATTCGATCGGCCGCTCCGCATCCTGATGCTGCCGGGCGGCAGGGGCGGCGCCGATCGTCCGGGAACGCCGCTATCAGTTACGTCCGGCGGCAACCTGCGCGGGGGCTCTGCACAGGCAGGACCGGAACGGGACGCGTGGACGCGCTGGCGGGCCCATGACGATCGCCCGGCGCGAGGACGACGTTGTGCGTCGAGTCGCCCGTGCCGGCACCACTGTCGTTCGTCGGCGGCAGAGCGTGGGCGGTTCGGCTCCTCGCGGAACCGCAGAGTGTCGTCCCGTGGTGGCGGACGGGGGTGGGGAAAACTGGCTGCCGAGGACAACTGCCCGGCGAAAGGCACCGCATGATGACCACGGACGCTCACCCGGCTCCCGTTCGGGTCCTGGTATTCGGCGCGGCATTGCGCGCCGGGTCCACCAACGCGCGCCTCGCCTCGCTGGCGTCGGACCTGATCGCCGAGACAGGCGCCGAGGTCGACCTGGCCAGGATGCGGACTTTCGACATGCCGCTGTACGACGGGGATGTGGAGGACTCCGAGGGGCTGCCCGCCGGCGCCCTGGCCCTGTGCGAAAGACTCCAGCGCTGCGATGCGTTCGTGATCGCGTCGCCCGAGTACAACGCCTCCGTTCCAGGACTGCTGAAGAACGCCATCGACTGGGTCTCCCGGGTACGGCCGCAGCCGTTCAAGACCAAGCACGCGCTGCTGCTCTCATCCTCCCCGTCGATGATCGGCGGCAACCGCGGCCTCTGGGCACTGAGGATCCCGCTGGAACACCTGGGGACACGCGTCTACCCCGACATGTTCAGCCTGCCGCGCGCGCACGAGGCGTTCACCGAGGACGGCCGACTCGCCCACCCCGGCTCCCAGGAGCGGCTCGCCGAGACCATCTGCGGGTTCATGCGGCTGGTACGTGCCGACGTGGAGTTCGTGTGCCTGCGGCGCCGCTGGTACGAGTTCCCCGGCGATCGCACCGACGCGCCGGTCACTCACCGGAGCGAGGAGTGACCCGCGTTTGCCGACCCGCCATCGCATGCTGACCCACCATCGCATCGACCTCGGTGGGCCTTCGCCGGGCTACGGACTCTCCGCCGGCGGGACGAAGAACTCCTCCCGGACACGCCTCTCCGGCGTGACCGCGACCGCGTGATCACGCAGTTGCCGGCGCGAGGAGATTCCCAACTTGCGGAAGATGCTGCGCAGGTGTGTATCCACGGTCCGCCGGGACAGATACAGCGCCGCGGCGACCTCCTTGGACGTGTCGCCCCGGGCGACGCGCTGCGCTATGCGCTGCTCCTGAGCCGTCAGCACGGTCGGCTCACCGCCCTCGGAGCGCGGTACCCGCGCACCGGCCGCCGCTAGCTCGCCCCCACAGCGCTCCCGGAACGACCAGGCCCCGGCGCGGCTGAAGACGTCGTACGCCGCGCGCAGCGGTATCCGGGCGGCCGACATGCGCGCCTGTCTGCGCAGCCACTCGCCCCACAGCAGATGGCTCCGGCCCGCCTGCAGGAGCGCCCCGGCAGCTGTCAGAGCGCACGCGGACTCACGGAAGAGCCCGTCGGCCTCGTCGCCGTCCGACAGCAGTGCCCGTGCCCGCAGGTGAAGCCCCCGCGCCCAGTCGCTGCCGGTCAGCCGCGCGCACTCCTCCAGCCGGGCGGCGGCGGCCAGCGCGTCCGGCTGGTGCCCGGTGCGTACCGCGGCCTCGACCAGTTCGGGCAGCAGCCAGTTCCGGTACGCCAACTCGTCCAGCGCCACCGCCTCGGCGCAGACCTCGAACGCCTGGCCGTACCGCCCGCGCGAGTTGTACAGCACGGCCCGCGCGCACTCGGCCGCCGTCAGCAGCCGCCCCTCCTCGCGTGCCGCGGCGTCCCTGGCGCCGGTCTCGGCCAACGCCTCGACGGTGTCCCGCCGTCCGGTCCACGCCGCAAGTGCCAGCGCGGCGTAGTCCAGCGGTACGGCGCCGATGGCCTCGCTGACCCGGTACGCCTCGGCGACGCGGACGCGCGCCTGTGCCAGATCGCCGTGATGGATGTCCGCCAGCGCCTGGTGCGTCAGGCCCCAGGGGAGCGCCGTCACCGCGGAGAGCCGGCGCGCCGCCGCGGTCCGCCGGTCGGCCAGCGCCCGCCAGGCGGCGCCGTCCCAGACGCCGACGGCGGCATGGCAGGCCAGCCAGCCGCCGACGACGTCGAGGTCGGTGTGCGCCGGGGCGGCCAGATAGGCGTCCACCGCCCGGCGCATCGGCTGGACGGCGGGACCGTAGCCCCGCAAGGTGTGGGCGGCGACGGCTGACAGAAGCGACTCGTGGGGGCGTGCGGCCGTTTCTCGTGAGGTCTCCCGGGCCGTCTCCTTCGTGGAGAACTCGCACGCCCGCGCGGCGGCCGTGCGCAGCGCTTCCGCCGGAAGCCGCCGACCGGCGAGGACACCTGCCGACAGCGCCTCCAGCAGGGCGATGCCCTCCTGTCGTACGTCGTGGACGCGGGCGTGTTCCGCCGCCCCGTGCAGCGCCCGCGCGGCCGGCCCGTCCCGGTCCACGCTGTACCGCGTCCGCGCGTGCAGGCCCGTCGCCTCGGTCCGCTCCGCGCGCGGCAGCGCGGCGAGTTGGAGGTGGCCCAGCAGATCCAGCGCGTGCCGCAGCCCGCCGCCGCGCCGCCAGGCCGAGGCCGCGGCCAGGAGCCGCGACGCCCGCTGCCGGCGATCGGCCGTCAGCAGCGCCGCCAGTTCCAGCAGGGCCGCGGCCGTCCTCGTCTCGTGGCGGGTCAGCCGCTGTTCGGCCGCCGCCTGCAATCGCGCCGCCACGCCCTCGTCGAACGAGGCCGCGGCCTGCCCGAGGTGCCAGGCGTGCTGTTCGGGAACGCGGAGGACATCGCAGGTGCCCGCCAGCGCGTCATGAACCAGCCGCCGCCGCGTGACGGACGCGCGCGCGTAGACGTACGTCCGCAGCAGGGGATGGGCGAACCGTACGCCCGGCCCGAACACGATCAGCCCGGAGGACTCCGCCTCTGTCACGTCGGCACCGCGGAGCCCGAGCGCCTCGGTCGCCCGGAGCACGGTCACGGGATCCCCCAGCGGTTCCGCCGCGGCCACCAGCAGCACCTGGCGCGCCGCGTCCGGCAGGCCGTTCAGCGCGTCGCGCATCCGGTCCGGCGGCAGCCACCCGTCCGACTCGCGCGCCGGGGGCCGTACGGATGCCATCTCCGTCGGGGAGAGCGCGTGCGGTACGGCCAGCAGCGCCCGCGGGTTGCCATGGGCGTCGGCGACGACCCGCTCGCAGACGGACGGATCGAGGGGAGCGGGCAAGTGGGCGCGCAGCAACGCGAGTGCGTCCCGGTCCGTCAGCCCTGACAACCGCATACGGGGAAACGAGGCCAGCTCGGGGCAGTCGTCGGAGTGCGGTAGCGGCGACGGCAGCGTGAAGAGGCAGGCCACCCGCGCGTCGCCGCATCGACGCGCGGCGATGGCCAGGGCCTCCCGTGACGGCTGATCCAACAGGTGGGCGTCGTCGTGGAGGCACAGCAGGGGTTGCACGGCCGCGGCCGTGGACAGTAACTGGAGGAGCGCCAGGCCGATCTCCAGAGCGTCGGGGTGGCCGGCGCGCGGGGCCGGAGAGGGCCCCACGGCCCCCACGGCCCCCTTGGCCATCATGGCCTCAACGGTCTCCCGCTGCCGGGGCGGCAGTCGGGGCACGTGGTCGCGCAGCGCGGCGAACACGCGCTGCAAGGCCGCGTACGGAAGTCGCCGTTCGGCGCCGGTGCCCGCCACCCGCACGACACGCACCCCGGACGATGTGGTGCCCACGTGCTCCAGCAGGGTGCTCTTGCCGATACCGCGCTCCCCTTCCAGGACGAGCGACCCGCCGTGGCCCTTGAGGGCGTCCCGTACCAGCCTCCTGAGCGCGGCGATCTGAGGATCTCTGCCGTACAGCCCGCCCCTGGTGTCCTCCCCTTGACGTGCCGTACGTGCCGTACGTGCCGTACCTGCCGACCCGGTTCCCCACATGCATCCCCCAGCTCGACGATGGAGCGCCGTGAATGTTGACACGTCAATCATATGCGCTACTGTTGATGTGTCAACAAATGGTTCGGTGAAGGAGAGCGAACATGAAGGCGCTGGTCGCGCGGTCCTACGGGCCGCTGGAAGAGCTTGAGATCGCGGAGCTGCCCACACCGGTCCCCGGCCCCGGACAACTCCTCGTCCGTCTGGAGGCCGCGGCCCTCAACGCCGTGGACAAGGCCCTGATCACCGGCGCCCTGCGGGACGCCATCCCGGTGACCCACCCGTTCGTCCCCGGAGTCGACGTCAGCGGCACGGTGGAATCTGTGGGGGAGGGCGTCACCCGGTTCGTCCCCGGAGACCCGGTCATCGCCTGGAACAGCGTCGCCTCCGGCGCCCTCGCCGAGCACGTAGTGATCGACGACGCCCCCTCAGCCGCCCGACGCCCCCCGGAACTCACGCCCGCGCAGGGAGCCGCCCTGCCCACCGGCGCTCTCACCGCCGCCGCGCTGGTCGACCTCGCCGATGTGCCCAGCGGCTCCACCGCCCTGATCGTCGGGGCGACGGGCGGCGTCGGGTCGTACACGGTCCAGCTCGCCCGACGGGCGGGACTGACCGTGCTGGCCACCGGCCGCGCCGACGACGAGGCGTTCCTGCGCGGCCTCGGCGCCGACCACGTCCTCGACTACCGGGCGGTGGGCATTGCCGAGGAGACCCACCGTCTGGTGCCCGGCGGAGTCGACGTCGTGTTCGACATGGCCAACGCCGGTCCCGCCCTCGCCGCCACCGCTGCGGCGGCGAGGCCCGGAGGCCGCCTGGTCTCCCCGCTCGGCGGTCCGCCCGCCTTCGACCGCGACGTCACCGCTTTGTACGGCGGCACGCGCGCGACCGAAGGACGTCTGGCGTCGCTCGCCGCTCAGGCCGTCAAGGGTGAGCTGCGCATTCCGATCGACGCCGACTACCCCTTCGCCGAGGCCCGTCAGGCCCTGCTCGACTTCGCCGGCCGCCATGTGAAGGGCAAGATCACCGTCACTTTCTGACGCCGTGACCTCTGACGCACCGACCGCTCCTGGTGGGGGAACCGGCAGCACCGGCGGCACTGGCAACAGCGGCCCACGGCGCATGGCGCATCGCACAGCGGGCGCCCGGCTTTGCCACCCCACCAGGTCCCGGACGGACACCCCCGACCTTCCCCGTGCCCTTCCCATCAGGAGCTGAACAGCTGTGACGAACTCCTTCTTCGACTTCACCGGCAGGATCGTCCTCATCACCGGTGGCGCCAGCGGCATCGGACGCGCCGTGGCCCTCGCGTTCGCCCGGCAGGGTGCCACCGTCGTCATCGGTGACATCGACGAGCGCAGCGGCGAGACCGTCGCCCTCATCGAGAAGGAGGGCGGCACGGGTCTGTTCGTCCCGACCGACGTCACACGCGCGCGCGACGTGGAGCACCTGGTGGCCACGACCGTGGCCACGTACGGCGATCTGCACATCGCCTTCAACAACGCGGGCGTCTTCGTGCCCCCCGCGCCCTTGGCCGAGCAGTCCGAGGAGGACTGGGACAAGGCGATCGCGGTCGACCTCAAGGGCGTCTTCCTCTCCCTCAAGTACGAGATCGCGCATATGGCCGGGGCGGGCGGCGGCGCCATCGTCAACACCGCCTCGATCGCCGGTCTTATCGGCGACCCGGACATGGCGCCGTACGTGGCGGCCAAGCACGGCGTGATCGGCCTGACCAAGGCCGCCGCCGTCGACTACGCCAAGGCCGGCATCCGGGTCAACGCGCTCGCTCCCGGCCTCACCAGGACCGCGATGACCCAGCCCTGGCTGGACGACCCGGTCAAGCGGGACATCGTCGTGGCCGGACCGCAGATGGGGCGGGCGGCCGATCCCGAGGAGATCGTCGGCATGGTGCTCCACCTCGCCTCTCCGGCCGCGTCCTTCACCACCGGCGGCGTCTTCGTCGTGGACGGCGGCCAGACGGCCCACTGAGCCGCCACCGGCGCTGTCGCCGGCGCCCCGAGCACCGGCACGTGTCCCGCGTGACGACATCCCGTCCCGTACCCCTGGAGCCGAGTTGACGACAGCACCCCCGCATGAGCCCACCTCGGACCCGCTGCCCTCCGGCGAGACCGGGGTGCTCATCGCCCGCCAGGTCGACCCCGGTCACGAGCAGGAATTCGAGCGGTGGGCACATGGCGTGCTCGACACCGCGACGTCCTTCCCCGGCCATCTCGGCTACGGCCTGTTCCGCCCGGCCCGACCCGGAGGCCCGTGGTTCCTGGTGCACCGCTTCCGGGACGCCGAGGCATGCGCCGACTGGCAGAACTCCCCGGAGCGCGCGGCCTGGTTCAGCCGCGCGGGCTCCGGCCACCGGGAGATCGACCGTCGTCATCTCACCGGACTGGAGGGCTGGTTCCCTCGGCAGGACGGGGCCGCCGGTCCGGGCGGCGCGGATCCGGGGACGGACTCGCTCGCGGGACCGGGCGCTTCCTCGATGCCCACCAGATGGAAGATGACGCTGACGGCGGCGCTCGGCATCTTCCCCGTGTCGCTGCTCAGCGGCGTCGTCCTCCAGCCGGCCTTGTCGGCGATCCCGTTGCTGCCGCGCACGGCGCTGATCGCCCTCTTCTTCAGCAGCCTGATGTCGTATGCCCTGATGCCGGCACTGACCCGGATGCTGCGCCGGTGGCTCTACCCCCGGTGACTCGCGCCCGTCACCCGCCGGGGCTGCGAAGGGAAGGGCCACGTGCGGACAGACCCCTGGGGCCTGTCCGCACAGTGCGTGTCCGCCCGGCGGCGCCCGGCAGACACGCTCCGAAGACAGGCCCCAGGCGGCGGGACGTCGTGCTCGTCAGTCCTTGTTCTGGCCGAGAAGCTGGAGCTCCCAGGCCAGGCTGGTGCCGAAGGCGCCGCCGTGCTGGAGGAGGATCTCGGTCATGCCGGGCACGGTCTCCTCGCGTGCCCAGTCCCGCTGCCACTCGGCGATGACGGTGCCGGAGCAGGTCGGGATGACTCCGGCCTGGATCATGCGCTCGATGCCCCGTTCGTGGGCCTCGTTGGAGGTGGCGCCGGAGGCGTCCGTGACGGCGAAGACCCGGTAGCCGTCGGCGAGGGCGTGGATGGCCGGCCAGGCCAGGCAGATGTCGGTCCAGAGACCGGCCATGATCAGGTCCTTGCGGCCGGTCGCGGCGACCGCGTCCACGACCCGCTGGTCCTCCCAGGTGTTGATCGTGGTGCGGTCTATGGGGGTCTGCTCGGGGAAGACGTCCTGGAGCTGGCTGATGAGGTGGCCGCCGCGTTCCTCGACCACCGTGGTCAGGATGGTGGGTACGTCGAACAGCTTGGCGCCCTTGGCCAAAGCGGTGACGTTGTTGACCACCAGGGTGGTGTCCATGCTGCGCATACCGGCGAACTGGGCGCCCTGGTGGTCGATCAGCAGCAGCACCGACTTCGAGGGCTCCAGAAGCGCGTCGAGTCCGGTGTAGGTGATGCCGTTGGCTGCCATGTCGTCTCCGTGGTCGTAGCGACGGCGGCCTTGACTGAGACCGCCACCAGCGACCCTTCCAGCCGGACCCCTGCCGCGACATCGGCAACCATTACCTAGCCGGGCGCCACATCTCCACGACCTTCCCGGGTAAGGGGTTCCTGGGAACACCAGGTCATTTTGGTGATGCATCAACAATCTGGTAGCGTATGTCCATGCCTGAACCGCGATGGCTCACCCCGCGCGAGGCCGAGATCTGGGCCGCGTACCGCCGACTGTGCCGCGACCTCCAGCGTGCCCAGGATCAGCAGTTGCAGCAGGATTCCGGTATCTCGGCCGCCGACTACGCACTTCTCGCCCCTCTGTCGGAGACGGAGGACGGAGTCCTGCGGGCCCGGGATCTCGGTGTGGAGGTCGACTGGGAGCGGAGCCGGCTGTCCCACCAGATCAGCCGGATGGAAAAACGCGGACTGGTCGTACGGGAAGCGTGTGAGGATGACGCCCGTGGCTCGATGGTGCGCTTGACCGCGGAAGGCAGAGCGACCATCGAGGCTGCCGCGCCTGGGCATGTGGAAATCGTGCGACAGCTGTTCTTCGACCCGCTGGACGCGGGTGAGATGCGTACGCTCGGAGAGTTCCTGGAGCGGATCGTGGCCGCGGTGGAGGGGAACGCCGAGGGGCGCGCCTGAGAAGCGTGGTGCCCTGGCCGCCTGGGTGATCCCGCCCGCCGGCACTCCCAGGGCGGAGCCGGCCCGGCATCCGCGCGCAGGGACCTCCGGCCGGTCGAGCCCCGGTCACACGTCCCGGACCGGGCCCGGGACCGGACCCGGTCGACGGGGCGGCGCCGGCAAGCGGTCAGAAACGCGGTTCCCCGTCGCCCGCCGTCTCCGTGCCGGCGAGGTGCGAGTCCAGGAATGCCAGCAACGCGGGCTGCCAGTGGGGCAGTACGGACGGCAGGCCGGTGCCGCCGTGCGGGGCGTCGGGGTAGACCAGGAGTGTCGTGTTGCGGTTGGCGACGTCCCAGCGCCGTTCCAGGAAAAGGGTGTCGTCCACGAGGTGGTCCGCGGTGCCCACTCCGAACAGGACGGGCGGAAGCCCCGTCAGGTCGGCGTGGAGCGGGGACAGATCCGGGTCGCGGCGCTGGGTGGGCGACAGCTCCGGGTGGGCCAGGTCCATCATGCCGCGCAGTACCGTCGCGCTCAGTACGTCGTGGTCCGTCTCCTCCTGGGTGCTGGGAGTGCCCGACAGGTCGTAGACCCCGAACTCCAGGACGGCGGCGGCGAATCGGCCCACGGTTCCCCGGCGGCGCAGCCGCAGCAGAGTGGCTGCCGCGAGGTTGGCGCCCGCTGACTCCCCGTGGATCAGGAGCCGCGTCGTCCCGAACTCCGCGCCGGCATGGTCGATCAGCCAGGACGCGGCCGTCTCGCAGTCGTCGTGGCCCGCCGGATAGCGGTGCTCGGGGGCGAGGCGGTAGTCGACCGAGACGACCGCGAGGTCCAGTGTCCGGGAGAGGAAGGCGTTGAGGCCGTCGTTCATCTCGGGGGAGCCCATGATGAAGCCACCGCCGTGGATGTTCAGCAGCACCGCGCGCGCGGGCCGGACCGGCACGAAGGTACGCAGCCTGACCGGGCCGTGCGGCCCCTCGATGTACCGGTCGACGGCCTGGTCCTCTCCGGCGGCGGACAGCTGCCGACGGAGATTGTCCAGGGCCTCGGCGTCGTACGCCTGGGCCGTGCCGCCGGGGAACACGGCGCTGAACGCGGGGGACATGGCCTCCACCATCGCGCGTCCCTCGGCACGTACGGCGGGACGAAGGCGATCGATCTCCGCACTCCAGAGAGCCATGGCGGGGGTTGTCCTTTCCTGAGGGGATCCCGGGGCGCAGCACGGCTGCTCCCGGGATTGTTGACGCAACAACATCATCCTTGCATTGGCTTTATTGACACGTCAATGAACCTTCACTCGCCTCCATTGTTGACGCGTCAAGCTGATTATGAGATGGTTGAAGCATCAACCAATGGAGTTGTCGTGAGTGACATGACTGACCTGGTACTCGGCCTCGACACGTTCGGTGACGTCCCGCAGGACGCCGGCGTCACCCTCTCCCACGCCGCCGCCATCCGGCAGGTCATCGAGGAAGCCGTGGTCGCCGACGAACTCGGCGTCGACGTCATCGCCGTCGGTGAGCACCACCGCCCGGAGTACTCGATCTCCGCCCCGGAGACCGTCCTCGCCGGCATAGCCGCCCGTACCTCGCGGATCAAGCTCGCCTCCGGTGTGACCGTGCTCAGCTCGGACGACCCCGTCCGGGTCTTCCAGCGCTTCGCCACCGTGGACGCGATATCGAACGGCCGGGCCCAGGCGATCCTCGGCCGCGGCTCTTTCACGGAGTCCTTCCCCCTCTTCGGATACGACCTGAGTGACTACGACGTCCTGTTCGAGGAGAAGCTCGACCTGTTCGTGAAGCTGCTCGACGAGAAGCCGGTCACCTGGAGCGGCACCACGCGAGCCGCGCTGGACACCGCTGAGGTGTTTCCGAAGACCGAGTCGGGACGGCTGGACACCTGGGTCGGCGTGGGCGGGTCCCCGCAGTCCGTCGTGCGTACCGCACGGCACGGGCTGCCGCTCATGCTCGGGATCATCGGAGGCTCAGCCGCGCGCTTCGGGCCGTACATCGACCTGTATCAGCGGGCCGCCGCCCAGTTCGGCACGGTCGCGCATCCCGTTGGCATGCACTCGCCCGGGTTCGTGGCCGACACCGACGAGGAGGCCAAGGAGGTGTTCTATCCGCCGTACAAGGTGATGCGGGACCGGATCGGCGCTCAGCGCGGCTGGCCGCCGCTGCGCCGCGAGGAGTTCGACGCCGAGGTCGAGCACGGCTCGCTGTACATCGGCACGCCCGAGACCGTCGCACGGAGGATCGCCGGCGCGGTGAAGACGCTCGGCGTCGGACGCTTCGACATGATCTACGGTTCCGGTGCTCTGCCGGTCGGCGCCCGGATGCGTGCCGTCGAGCTGTTCGGCTCGAAGGTGGCGCCCATGGTCCGCGACATTCTGGCGGGCTGAGCCATGACCACCATCGGGATCCTCGGTGCGGGCAAGGTCGGCACGGTGCTCGCCCGGCTCGCGGTCGCCGCGGGCCATGACGTCCTGGTCGCCGGCTCGGGCGACCCGGCGAAGATCGCCCTCATCGTGGAGGTCGTCACGCCCGGCGCGGTCGCGGTGACCGCGGTCGAGGCCGCCGAGCGCGCCGACGTCGTCGTACTCGCCCTGCCGCTGGGCAAGTACCGCTCCGTACCCGTGGACGCGCTGCGCGGCAAGCTCGTGGTCGACGCCATGAACTACTGGTGGGAGGTCGACGGGATCCGGGACGATCTGACCGACCCGCGTACCTCCTCCAGCGAGATCGTGCGGGATTTCCTGCCGCGGTCGCGGATCGTCAAGGCGTTCAACCACATGGGGTACCACGATCTGGAGGAGGGTGCCCGGCCGCTGGGCACCCCCGGACGCAAGGCGATCGCGATCGCCGGGGACGGCGACGACGACGTCGCGGCGGTCGCGGCCCTGGTCGACGCCCTCGGCTTCGATCCGGTGGTCGCCGGTGCGCTGGCGGAGGGCGTCCGTATGCAGCCCGGTACCGAGCTGTTCGGCGCCCACACCGACGCCGCCACCGTCCGCGAGATGCTCGACCGGTTCCCCGCCACCGACTCGGGCCGACTCGTGGCCGAGGTCCGTGGCGCCGCCGGCTGAGAAGGCCGTGCCGCCCGGTCCGCTCCCCGGCCCCCGTCGCGCGCGGTACGTCAGCGCGGGAGACCTCGGTACTCGGCCCGCACGGCGTGGCGGCGGCGGTCGGCCAGGGCCTAGGGTCGTTCGTTTGGATCAGGCCGGATCTGGGAGCGGGGTCTGGTGGAGGGGGTCCCTCCCGTGCCGTTCAGGCTACGGGGGAGGATCGCGAGGCGGAGGAGGGAGCCATGGCGGAGCCCTGGTGAC
>NZ_PHRF01000113.1 GCF_004151105.1 Streptomyces sp. L-9-10 | reverse complement strand
CCACCCCCCGGGCCATACCTTCAACAGGGGGGAGCAGTCATGCCGGTCCCGGAGGCCGGGAGCCCCATTGCGGAACCACGAAAAAGGTAATGGGGGGGTCGTGGTCCGGGGTGCGGTGCGCCATCCGGCGGGGTGCGCCTGCGGCGGGGGGTGCGGTTGTCGTGGCTGGGCCGGGGGCCGGGGCCGCCGGCCATCGGTCTGTCGGCGCTCGGGTGCCGTACTACTGGCTGCGCTGCCGCTCTGCCAGTACCGGAATCGCCGCGATCTTCTCGGTCGTCAGGTCGCCCCATACGAGACCACGCGGCCGACGAGGGCTGGTGCAGGAGATCACCTCGTCGGGCGTGACGATGTAGTCGACACTGAAGTCGTGCTCCGTCTCGGGGATGTCTTCCTCGATCACCTGGAGCCCGTGCACCGGAGCGACGATCACCGTTCGATCCGTCACCAGGCCCGCCTCGATCAGAAGTGCCACCTCAAGGTCGGAGTAACCGGCCCCCTTGCCGATGCGCGCGCCCGACCGGTTGACCGCGACGCTGCCGCACACCACCACATCGATCGGCCGCATGTCGTCGACGCCGACGCGACGAGCGACCTGCGACGCACCCTGTTTCCCGGCGGCCTCCTCGGCCGGGATTCCGAGGGAGCCGGGATCGAGCAGGTAGAACGGCTGGAGCGTCGCCATCCTCGGCACGGCCATATAGACCCGCTTGCCATCCTTCAGCGCGCGGACACGTACCGGCAGCTGCGCATAGTCAGGGTTGGCCTTGACGGTGGCGGCTCGCTGCCAGACGTCCAGCTCGGCGAGCCCTTCCGCCGTCGCTTCAGCGCCGAAGAACCCGGGAATCTTGCCGTACGAGTCCCCGGGGGCGCCGCCTCCGGCTATGAGACGACGCCACACCATCTCCCGTACGGCCTGCTTGGCTTGGTCGATGCTCCGCACGCGCTCCACCTGTCCTCACATCGCGGCCATCAGGGCGAGAAGACGATCGTTGATGTCCTGCGCCCAGGGCTCTCGCCTCCACTGTCGAAGCTCCCGACCGGCCGAGAACGCCAGATTAAGACCTCCACCGCCACGCGTCAGTTCCACGGCATCAATCGTCCGATGCATGGCGCCGGCCGCCTCGTCCAGCTTTCCTTGACGGAGGAGTGCGAGTGTCAGGTTCCCGAGCGCGATAGCCTGGCTCTTCTTCTTGGAGACCAGCGCATGGGTGGTCGTGCGGAGGATCGGCTCGGCCAGTTCCGGTCGGTCGAGGAACAGATAGCACGATCCAGCGAGCCGGTTGAACTCATTGATCGTGTAGTACTCGGCCGACACATCGTCGTCGTTCACGCGGTCGAACTGGGCCTCCGCCCTTCTCAGCGCGTCCTCGCACTCCTTGAGCGCGCCGGTCATGGCGTACCCCTCGGCAACGTGCAACAGGCTCAGCCCGGTCAGGGACGGGCTGGCCGGCTCGGCAACTTCGGCAGCCTGCCGCGCAAGCAGCACGCCCCGTGCTGGTTTCTTCTCGCCGTAGAGGGCCACGAAGCTCATGCGCAGCGTGGCGTACGACTCGATCGAGGGATCACGCACATGGCGCGCGGCGCTCACCGCTTCCTCGAAGTAGCCGAGCGATGCTCGGTGGTCGCGTCGTTGGCTGACGTCCCAGACCAGTTGCCCCATGAGCGTTGCCGAGTCTGCTTCCACCTCATACAGAGCCCTACGCACGCGCGGATTGGCGGCGTTCTCACGGAGGAACCTCACTTGCCCGTGAATGACACCGGCGGGCCCCAGCAAGCTGGTGGACGACGCTTGATCGTAGGATTCGTCCACCTGTCGCAGGCGCTCGTGCAGATAGGCGACAACCAGCAGATCGGCCGAAGCCGGGTTTTCAAGCGCATAGTTCACACGTTCGCTTGATTGCGCTTGAATGATCGTCACGTCATCCAGAGCAGCTTGTAGTTCGTCACGGCTGACTTGGAACGCACGAGCGATCTTCGGCCGTAACCAGGCCTGCGGCTCTGTTTCAGCACTCTCCCAGCGACCCACTGTCGAACGCTCGACACCCAGGTATTCAGCAAGGGACTCCTGTGTGAAGCCTGCCGATTTACGACGCTGAACGAGCCGTATCCGCTTCGCGGCCATCGCCCATCCCTCCGACTGACGCGGGGCGGGAAACAGCCTAGCCAATCGAGTGACGTCTCCGCAGGCCAGTCGGTCGGATGCGGCGTGGATGCGACATTCGCGCGGCAATCGTGCTGTGGATTTCCCCAGGTCAAACCGGTTTCCTCGCCATCGGGCCGACCGACGGCGCAGTAGATACCCATCGCCGGTCGAGTCCTCACGCCCCACCAGGAGGAATGGATGCGACTTGGAATGTATGGATATATGAGGTTGGCCGCGTCCGATGAATACGGCCCCGAAGACGACACCTTGCAAAGCGGGATGGCGGCGCACGCCGAACGTGAGGGCTTCGCGTTGGAGCGAGTCTTCATCGAGCAGCTTCGCTCCAACGAACCTGCCTTCGACAGCCTGACGGACGCACTCAGAACGAGCCGCATCCGCGACGTAATCGTGCCGTCTCTTTGGCACTTCGCCCGGCTTCCCGGTCTGCAAAGAGCGATGCGAGAACACATCGAGCAGGAAATCGGCGCGCGGATCTGGATCATCCAGGGGGCACAGCAGTGAACGACGACAAGAAGTTCGCCTACGGCTATATGCGCGTCTTCTCTGATGTAACCGGCCAGGAAGCATACGAGGTGGAGCGAAGCCTGCGGCGCTATGCCGAGGCCAACGATCTCCATCTCGGCGGCATCTACCACGAATTCGTCAGCGGCTCACTCGACGCCTTCAACGAGATGGTCGACGTACTCAGATGCACTGGTGCGGGCACCGTGATCCTGCCGTCCCTCGGGCACCTCAGCGAGAACGGTGCGCTCCGGAGGGCGTTGTTGGACCGGCTGGAATTCAGCTTCTCAACCGAGGTGCATACGCTTGATGAACACCGCGGCCTAGCCAGTGATCAGCTCCGGGCCTGGGACCGGCTGACACTCGTTGCGCTGCCCACAGCAGTGGGCTGCGCGCGGGCGTTCACCAAAGTGATGCTGGGATGGTGGAGAGCGCCCCACATCCTCGACGAAGCCCTACTCGTGACCTCCGAGTTGGTCACGAACGCTGTTCAGGCCACCGAGGCGAAGCACATCATCGGGGTGCAGCTTCAGATCATTGACGACAGCGTGCTTGTCGAGGTCTGGGACGACAGCCCGGCGCTCCCCATGCTGAAGGAGCCCAGTACGAACGCCGAGATCGGCCGCGGCCTGTGTCTCGTAGAGGGATTCGCCAAGCGCTGGGGCACCTGTGGGGCGCCAGCCGGAGGAAAGATCGTCTGGGCTGAGCTGACACTTTCACCTCAACCAGAGCCGTTCACCGGATCCGCGCCTCTACCGCATCGTGTGCCGGGCAGCCTGCGCGTGCCGGACGGGCCGGCCAAAGAGAGGGTCGAGACCGCACTGATGCAGCGCGTCTTGGAAGGATGGGGCAACCTGTGACACCCCGGCTTGAAGAACCTCGGCCGCCCAAGGTGATCCACTGTCTCGGGTCTCTGGTACTGCGATCGGACAGCAGCTCCGACAAGCCCGCGGCCCGCTTCATGGTGGAGTGCGAGGACTGCCACGACACCTCCGACCCGGTGGACGACGTCCGGCGGATTACCGAGGCGTGGGCGCTGAACCACGCCGCCGACAACCCCGGCCACGAGTACTACCAACTCACGGCACACCGATTCTGGCGGGTGACCCGCGGGCCGGCGCGGGACGGTGCCGCCGCCCCCGCGCACGGCCGGTTCGTCGGTGGCGGCGGTGAAGGGGGTCGCGCAGGGGGCGTGTCCGGGACGTAGAGCGTGATGTGTGGCGTGCGCGAACGCCCGAACCGTCGTCAGGGCAGCTGCGCGCCGTACGGGGGTCCAGGGGTGTCCCCCGGGGAAAGCACAGCATGCCGTCCCGGGCGCGAGGCCCGGAGCGCACCCCGGCGACAACCCGCACCCCGACCACCGGCCCCAGCCGAACCGCACCCGGCTACGCGACCGTCGGCTCCGGGGACGTCTCGGACAGCGACGGGTTGGGGCCGCTCACCGTCGTCTGTGGGGACGACGGTGGTGGCGGGGTGCCCGTGGGGTCCTCCGTCGGGTCGTCGCTCGGTGACGGGGACGACGGGGACGACGGCGGGGTCGACGGGCTCGTCGGTGGCTTGCTCGATGAGGTCGGGGGCTTCGACGGCGGCGTGGAGGGGCTGCCCGGCTTCGACGGGGTGTCGTCGGGGGACGACGCGCTGTCCGACGGTGTGCCCGACGGTGACGCCGAGTCGGACGGGCTCGCGCTGTCCGAGGGGACGGCGCTTCCCGAGGTGCTCGGCGCGGGGAGTTGGACGTCCGGGTTCGGGGGCGCCTCGTCGACGGGCTGATCGGCCGGCAGGTCGCCCTCGCCGTTGTCGGCGTCCGGGGACTGTCCCGTACGGACCTCGTCCGCAGGGGCGTTGTCGCTGCCCGAGGTCGCGCCGAGCGTCACCACCGTGCCCAGGACGGCCGCGAGCACCGCGCCCGCTCCCGCCGCGACCAGGTTGCGGCGGGCACCGAACGCCGGGCGGCGGCGGTGCGCCACGGGCACCGGAGCGGTGCTGCGTCCGGGACCCGGCGCCGGGGACTCGTGCCGGGTGACCAGCGTCACGTTCTCGTCCGGGAACGAGGCCGGGACCGGAGCCGATGCCGGGGCCGAAGACACCTCGGGGCCGAACCCCGGCCCCGCCCCCGGCGGCAACGCCAGCGGCATGGACGTGCCCGGCCGGCCGGTTTCGCGGTCCGTGACCAGTGCCAGCGCCCTGCGTCCCGCGACCGTGCCGACCTTGTCGGCGACGGCCCCGCGCATGCCGATCGACGCCTCCAGCTCCGCGCGGGCCCGGTCCAGGTTTCCGACGCAGAGCGCGAGGACGCCCAACTCGTGGTGGAAGTACGCCTCTTCCGCGACCTCTCCGGCGATCCTGGCGGCCTCGGAGCCGGACCGCAGGACGCGTTCCCAGGCGCCCCAGTGGAGCCCCGCCAGGAAGGCGGGCGCGGCGCTGCGGGCCAGCAGGACGGCCGCGCTCGGGTGTCCCGACTCCTGTCCCGGGACCAGCGGACCCATCGCCGCGAGGATGGCGTCCGCCTCGGCGGTGACGCGTTCGGGGGTGACCGACGGGTGCGCCGCCCACCAGGCGTAGTGCTGGGCGGCGGTGTGCGCGTGGGCCACGGCGTCGTCCGCGTACCCCTTCGCCTCCAACTGCGTGACGACGCCCGGGGCGAGCCGGTAGCGCGCGCCGACCGGGGTGAGGAGGCCGCAGCTCATCAGTTCGCCGAGCGCGGCGTCCGCGTGGGTGTCGCCCACCAGGGCCGGCAGATGCGCCTGGTGCGGGACCTCGCCGCCGAGCGCGACGGCGAAGCGCAGGGTGGCGCGGGCGGCCTCGCTCAGCCGGGAGGCGAGCAGGACCGCGGGCGCGGCGCCCTCGCCGAGGGTGGGCAGCGGAATGTCGTAGCCGTCGGGGGTACCGGCGGTGAGCGTCGGCGTGTCGTCGGAGACCCGCTCGAAGGGCCGGACAAAGGGCTCGAACTCGTCGGAGGCCTCGGAGCTGCCGCGCAGTTGGTCGCGCTGTCGCAGCAGAGCGCCCGCCTGGACGAAGCGCACGGGCAGGCCCTCGGACTCGAACCAGAGGTCGCCCGCCCAGTTCGCCTCCTCGTCGGTGAGGGGGCGTTCGACGACGCGCTCCAGCAGTTCCAGCGAGGAGCCGCGGCCGAGGCCGCCGAGCGCGACCTCCTCCAGGCCCGCGTCCGCGGACGGCGGGTCGGTGTCGGGGGCCGCGGCGAGCAGATAGGCGCATTCGGGCGTCGCGGCGAGGAGTTCGTCCAGCGCCTCACCGCCCAGTTCCAGATCGTCCAGGACGACGACCGCGCCGATGCCGTGGACCAGTTCGAGCAGTCCCGCGCGGTCGGGGCGGCAGCGCGCGGAGTGGTGAACGGCCGCGTACAGCTCGTACAACAGCTCGGTGGTGGTGCGCCGGTGGCCGGAGAGGCGTACGACCCCGTCGGGCGCGAGATCCGCGCAGTCCGCTGCGACGGCTTCGAGCAGTGCGGTACGTCCCGAGCCGGGGGCGCCGGTGAGACGTACGGACCTGCCGCGCCCCAGCAGCCCCGCCAGCCGCTCCCGTTCCGCGGAACGCTCCAGCAGCGGAAGGGGCGGTGCGGCGGGTCCCGGCGGTACGGAGGGCCGGCCCGCGCGCTGGAGATCGGCGCGTTCTGCGGCGGTGCGCCGCGTGGGGGCGTCGGGCCCTCTGCCGGGCGGGCAGAGCTCGATCTCGCTGCCGTCGACGGGGTTGACGGTCAGCAGGTATTCGCCGGAGATGAGCTGGACGGTGCGGACGGGCGGTGGGGTGGTCACAGGACCGGCGCCCTTGAGATGCGCGAGGGCCGGGGTGACCTGGGCAGGGGTGATGTGCGCCGGGCCGGCGTGGGAAGGGATCGCGGGCAGGGCCGCGGGCACGATCTCGGTGCCCGGCGGACGTGCCGAATCCGCGCTCTCACCCGCGCGTTCGTCGTGACCGTACTCTTCCGGTCCCCGGTCTATCGGGTCCATGGTGGAAAGCTCCCCAGATCGTGGCGTGCGATGCCCCCCGGCCTCACACGCCCATCTGTCGCTTCTGGTGCCGGTGTCTGCGTCCACGGGTCAGTCAATCGGCAGACGGCCGAACCCTAGACCTCCGCAGGGTATCCGCGTCCAGCCGGGGTACCACGCCGTCCAAGACATCACGATCTCATGAGAATTGCGCGATGTGGGACGGTCAGACCCGAGGGAGCGATTCTGCGGCGATTCCACCCTCGATGGCGAGAATGCGGTGCAATCGGGTCGCCACCAGCAGTCGCTGCATCTGCGGTGGGACACCGCGCAGCACAAGCCTACGGCCGCACCGCCCCGCGCGTCGGTGGGCTCCCATGATGACGCCGAGTCCCGTGGCGTCCCAGGAGTCCAGTGCGGTCAGGTCGAGCACCAGATCGCCGACGCCGTCGTCGACCGCCGAGTGCAGGACCGTACGGGCGTCCGCCGCGCTGCGTACGTCGAGGCGGCCCCCGACGACCAGCTCGGCGTGGTCGCCCCTGATGTGCATATGCGCTCCCCGAGAGTGCTTTCCGTGCTCCGTAGTCTGTTCCGGTCTTCCAACAACTGACTGCCACGCGGCCGAAGAAGTTGCCGTCTGTAAGCGAACCGATATCGAATTCACCCTGTGGGGTGCGGTGCGGGTACCGGTGTGGCGCGGCTCAGTGCTTGTAGAACCCCTGCCCGCTCTTGCGTCCGATGTCACCCGCGTCCACCATCCGGCGCATCAGCTCCGGCGGTGCGAACTTCTCGTCCTGCGACTCGGTGTAGATGTTGCCGGACGCGTGGAGCAGGATGTCGACGCCCGTCAGGTCGGCGGTGGCGAGCGGGCCCATGGCGTGGCCGAACCCCAGCTTGCAGGCGGTGTCGATGTCCTCGGCCGACGCGACGCCCGACTCGTAGAGCTTGGCGGCCTCGACGACGAGGGCGGAGATCAGCCGCGTGGTCACGAAGCCCGCCACATCGCGGTTGACGACGATGCACGTCTTGCCCACCGATTCGGCGAACTCCCGAGCGGCGGCGAGGGTTTCGTCGCTCGTCTTGTAGCCGCGCACCAGCTCGCACAGGCGCATCATCGGCACCGGCGAGAAGAAGTGCGTACCGACGACGCTCTCCGGACGCCCGGTCACGGCCGCGATCTTGGTGATCGGGATCGCCGAGGTGTTGGAGGCGAGGACGGCGTCGTCCCGTACGAGCTTGTCGAGCGTACGGAAGATCTCGTGCTTGACGTCGAGCTTCTCGAAGACGGCCTCGACGACGACGTCCGCGTCGGCGACGGCGTCCAGGTCGGTGGTCGTGGTGATCCGGGCGAGCGCCGCGTCGGCGTCGGCCTCTTCGAGCTTGCCCTTGGCGACGAACTTGCCGTACGAGGCCCTGATCCCGTCGATGCCCCGGGCCAGCGCCGCGTCGGTGACATCCCGCAGGACGACGTCCCAGCCCGCCTGCGCCGAGACCTGCGCGATACCGGACCCCATGAGTCCGGCCCCGATGACGGCGAGCTTCTTTGCCACGACGCACCCCACGATTCCTGTTCGGCTTCTGTTCAGCCTTAACACCTGTTTACATGCGAGCTCTCTGCCGGAGGTTAGCGGTCGCGGCCGGTCAAGTGACGGTGAAGAGATGCGCGTCACGTCTCACATGACGGACATCACACCGACGGGGACCATCAGGCGTCGCGTACCGCGTACTTGAGCACCTTCCCCCCCAGCACCGCTTCCATGTCGTCCAGCAGATCGAGCGCCTCGCGCGACACCGGGCCCGGCTTCCCGCCCTCCGTCATCCGCTGGGCGATCCGCCCCATGAGCGTCCCGTGCACCCAGGAGAGCTGGCCGGCCACGAGCGTGGGGAGCGTGTCGTCCTCGTCGGCGCCGGTCTCCTCCCGCAGCGTCCTGTCGAGATCGACGAGGACTTCGTGCTGGAGGAGTCCGAGCCGCGAGCCGAGGGCGGGCGAGCCGTGTACGACCTCCATGAAGCGCGCGTACCCCTCGGAGAGCCCGACGACGGGTGACACGGCCTCGACCAGTTCGCGCAGCTCGCGGAAGACGGCGTCCGATGCCGACTCGCCCTCGCGCCGGCCCCGTACATAGCGGGAGAGCCGGTCCACGATGGACTTGCTGCGATCGAGGAAGAGGTCTTCCTTCGCCTCGAAGTAGTTGTAGACGGTGTTGACGGAGACGTCCGCCGCCTCGGCCACCTCCGCGATCGTCACCGCGTCGAAGCCGCGCTCCAGGAAGAGACCCGTGGCCACATCCGAGATGTGCTGCCTGGTCTGCCGCTTCTTCCGTTCCCTGAGGCCCTCGGACATGCCCCCATCCTAGGCTTCGCCGCAACCGGTGAAAACTTGGAGTCATTGCAAACTTTAAGAGATTCTGTTTTTCTGGGGCCGTGTCCATCATCAGTACGGCCGGGCTCGCCCGGACCTTCCGGACCAGGAACGGCCCCGTCGAGGCCGTTCGCGGTATCGATCTGACCGTCAGGACCGGCGAGATCATCGGCTTCCTCGGTCCCAACGGCGCCGGCAAGACCACCACCCTGCGGATGCTCACCACCCTGCTGCCGCCCACCGGGGGCGCGGCGACCGTCGCGGGCTTCGACCTGGAGCGCGAAGCGGACGCCGTCCGGCGGAAGATCGGGTACGTCGCCCAGGCCGGCGGCGTCGACCCGCAGATCTCCGTACGCGAGGAGCTGGTCACCCAGGGACGCCTCTACCGCCTCGGCAAGCCGGCCGCCGTCGACCGGGCCGGGGAACTGGCCCGCGATCTGGGCCTCGTGGAACTGCTCGACCGCCCGTGCGGCGCGCTCTCCGGCGGCCAGCGGCGCCGGCTCGACATCGCGCTGGGGCTCATCCACCGTCCCGAGGTGCTCTTCCTCGACGAGCCGACCACCGGACTCGATCCGGGCAGCCGGGCCGATCTGTGGGATCTGATCCGCTCCGTCCGCGAGCGGTACGGCACGACCGTCTTCCTGACCACGCACTATCTGAACGAGGCGGACGAGCTGTCCGACCGGCTGATCGTGGTCGACCGGGGCGTGGTGGCCGCCGAGGGCACCCCGAGCGCGCTCAAGCACGCGTACGCGGGCTCCCCCGACGCCACCCTCCAGGACACCTTCCTCGCGATCACGGGGCGCGGGATCACCCCGGGGGACACCGCGCCCGTGGCCGTATGACCGCCGTCCCCCGCTCCGCCCACCACCGTCCGGCCTCAGGAGTTACGTGATGACCGCGCTGCTGTCCGACACCGCGCTGGTCTTCGGGCGCTACGCCCGCCAGACCCTGCGCTCCCGCTTCCAGATCCTCTTCGGCGTGCTGATGCCGCTGCTCCATCTGCTCTTCTTCGGTCCGCTGCTGACCGGGCTGCCGCTCGGCGGCGCGGGTGACTCCTGGCAGGTCCTCGTCCCCGGCCTGCTGCTCCAGCTCGCCCTGTTCGGCGCGCTCTTCGCCGGTTTCTCGGTCATCGTCGAGAAGCAGCTCGGGGTGGTGGAGCGGATGCGGGCGACGCCCGTGAGCCGGCTGGCGCTGCTGCTGGGGCGGGTGCTGCGGGACGCCGCGCTCCTCGTCCTCCAGGCGGTGCTGCTGGTGCTGGCCGCCCTGCCGATGGGGTTGCGCGCGCCGCTCGCCGGCGTCCTCGTCGGCTTCGTGTTCGTGGCCGTGCTGACGGTCTCGCTCGCCTCGCTCTCGTACGCCCTCGCCCTGAAGGTCGGCTCACCGCAGGAGTTCGGCCCCACCATCAACGCCGTGAGCATGCCCTCGATGCTGCTCTCCGGGCTGATGCTGCCGATGGCGCTCGCGCCGGACTGGCTGGACATGCTGTCGCGCTTCGTCCCGTTCCGCTATCTGGTGGACGCGGTCCGGGCCGGATACGTGGGCGACTACGCCGGTACGGCCATGCTGTACGGGGCCCTGATGGCGGTCGCGCTCACCGCCGTGTCCGTCACCGTCGGTACGCGGGTCTTCCGGAAGGCCGGGGCGTAACTACTCTGGCCGTATGGTCAATCTGACGCGCATCTACACCCGCACCGGCGACGACGGCACGACAGCGCTCGGCGACATGAGCCGTACCGCCAAGACCGACCTGAGGATCGCCGCGTACGCCGACGCCAACGAGGCCAACGCCGCCATCGGTACGGCGATCGCCCTGGGGCAGCTGTCCCCCGGGCTCGTGAAGATCCTCGTCCGGGTCCAGAACGACCTGTTCGACGTGGGAGCGGATCTCTCCGCCCCGGTGGTGGAGAAACCGGAGTTCCCGCCGCTGCGCGTCGAGCAGCAGTACATCGACAAGCTGGAGGCGGACTGCGACGCGTACCTGGCGGAGCTGGAGAAGCTGCGCAGCTTCATCCTCCCCGGCGGCACCCCGGGCGCGGCGCTGCTGCACCAGGCGTGCACGGTCGTACGGCGCGCCGAGCGCTCCACCTGGGCGGCGCTCGACGTGCACGGCGCGACCATGAACGCGCTCACGGCCACCTATCTGAACCGCCTCTCCGACCTCCTGTTCATCCTGGCCCGCGTGGCCAACAAGGAGGTCGGAGACGTGCTCTGGGTTCCCGGCGGGGAGCGCTGAGGTCAGCCCCGCGCGCCGGCGGACGGGTGGCGTTCCACGCGGGTGGGTTCCTCCGCGTCCGCCGGGGGCTTCTTCGGCCAGAGCGCGTACGTCAGGGCGATCACGCCGTGGATACCGGCGACGCGCGCCGCGTTGAGCTGCCACGCGACCAGCGAGCCCGTACTGCCCGCGTCGCCCACGTACCAGATGGCGATCTGGAGCAGGACGGCCGCGACGGCGGCGGCCACGACCGTACGGAGCCACAGCCGGCCCTCGTGCCGGGCGCGGGCCATGCCGTACTTCGGCGGTCCGACCGGCGGGGGGCCGTCGGCGAAGCGGTGGGCGACCCAGCCGTCGATCCGCTTGATCGTGTAGTGGCCGTAGCCGATGGTGAAGCCGATGTACATCGCGGCCAGACCGTGCTTCCAGTCCGGCTCCGCGCCGTTCCTGAGGTCGATGGTCGTGACCACCAGCAGCACGACCTCCAGCAGCGGTTCCAGCAGCAGGACCGCCGCGCCGAGCCTCGGCATCCTGGCCAGGTAGCGCAGGGTCAGCCCGGCGGCCAGCAGCACCCAGAAACCGACCTCGCAGGCGACGATCAGTGTGACGATCACGGCGCCTCTCCTTTCTGTCGGTTCCAGCCTCCCGTCGGCGGGGACACAACACGTCGTCGTCAGTGACGAACCGCGACTGCATCCTTCGATGTACCCGGCGCTCGCCCGGGATGGGGAGGACGGTGCCCGACGGGCCGTGTTGGATGGAGGGATGATCGCCTCTCCCCGGTCTGCCGCGTCCGTCCCCCCGCGCCGGCCCGGGTCCTCCCCCTCCCGCGGGCCGCACCGCGTCGATGTGCTGATCGCCCTCTCCGGTCTGGCCGGCGGCATCGCCCTGTGGGCCGTGGGGCTGCACACCCAGGGGGGCCGCTTGCTGCCCGGGGCCTGGGTGCTGCTGCCGCTGGCCGTCATGGCGGGAGTGGAGCTGCTGCGCAGGTCGGCGCCGCAGACCGCGCTGGTCGTCGGCACGCTCGCGCTGGTGGCCGATCAGTTCACGCGGGGCAGTCTGGCGACGGTGGTGATGTTCACGGATGTGATCTACGCGGCCGTGCTCTACGGGACACCGGCCTCCGCCCGCCGTATCCCCTGGACCGCCGGGCTGATCACGGTCGCGGTGACGATCGGGTCCGTGACCTGGCTGCGTACGCCCGAGGCGTTGCTGCTCGGGGTGGTCACCGCGCTGGTCGGCTTCTTCCCGGCCAGTACCGGTGTTCTCGTACGCAACCACCGGGACGCCGCCGAGTCGGCCAGGCTGCGGGCCGAACAGACGGCGCTGCTGGCCGAGATGGACCGGACCCAGGCGGTGGCGGCGGAGCGCGCGCGGATGGCCCGGGAGCTGCATGACATGGTCGCCAACCATCTCTCGGCGATCGCCATCCACTCGACGGCCGCGCTCTCGCTGGACGACGAGCGCACGACCCGGGACGCGCTCGGTGTCATCCGGGAGAACAGCGTCGAGGGGCTGGCCGAGATGCGCCGGCTGATCGGGCTGCTGCGGGAGCGCGGCGACACCGGCACGGTCTCCGCGGCGCCGACACTGCGGGCGGTGGACACACTGCTGGAGCAGGCCCGTACGAACGGTGCCTCCAGCGGGCTGCGGTTCACTCTGGACGACCGGCGCGGCGAGGACGTCGCGCTGCCCGCGCCCATCGATCTGGCCGCGTACCGCATCATCCAGGAGTCGCTGACCAACGCCCTCAAGCACGCGGTCCCCGGGACGACCACCGTCGAGCTGGACGGATCGGAGCGCGCGCTGACGGTACGCATCCGCAGCCCGTTCGGTGACCGGCCGGGGCCGCGCGCACCGGGGTCGGGCGCCGGTCTGATCGGGATGCGCGAACGGGTCGAGCTGCTGGACGGAGCGTTCGAGGCGGGTCCCGTCACGGGCGCCGACGGAGGGAAGATCTGGCTGGTGAGGGCCGAACTGCCGGTCGTGGAAGGGCGGGAGAGAGCATGACGATCCGAGTGCTGGTCGCGGAGGACCAGTCGGCGGTACGCGCGGGGCTGGTGCTCATTCTGCGCAGCGCGCCGGACATCGAGGTCGTCGGGGAGGCGTCGGACGGCGAGGAGGCGGTCGCGCTGGCCCGGGAGCTGCGGCCCGATCTGGTGCTGATGGATGTGCAGATGCCACGGCTCGACGGGGTGTCGGCGACCGCGAAGGTGGTCGCGGAGCGGCTGGCCGATGTGCTGGTGCTGACCACCTTCGATCTGGACGAGTATGTCTTCGGGGCGCTGCGGGCCGGGGCCTCGGGCTTTCTGCTGAAGAACGCGGAGGCCGGTGAGCTGCTGGCGGCGGTCCGTACGGTGGCGCGCGGCGAGGGCCTGATCGCCCCGGCGGTCACCCGCAGGCTCATCGCCGAATTCGCGGCGCCGACCCCCGTACGCACCGCCGACGCGCCCGATCCGGAGATCCTGAACCCTCTCACGCGTCGCGAGCGCGAGGTGCTTTCGTGCCTCGGTGAGGGGCTGTCGAACGCCGAGATCGCGGGGCGTCTCACGATGGCCGAGGCGACCGTGAAAACCCATGTGAGCAGGCTGTTGGCCAAGTTGGGACTGCGCAGCCGGGTGCAGGCCGCCGTCCTCGCGCAGGAGCTGGGAATCTGACCGGCGACTCCCACCTTTGGTCTGGACCTATTGACGAGTGGTCCAGACCTTCCTACTCTCACCGCACACACTGCGGTGAGCCGTCGCAGGGTGAGCAGTGCACGGACCACCCCGTTTTGTCCTGTACTCATCTGAGGAGCACGCTTGAACTCCCAATCCGCCCTCCCTAGAGCCCGGTTCAGATCCAGAGCCGTCGCGGGTCTCACCGCGCTGCTGCTGCCTCTCGCCGCGCTCGTCGGGCTGGCCACCCCCGCGCAGGCCGCCACCTCGGCCACCGCCACGTACACCAAAGCCTCCGACTGGGGCTCGGGCTTCGAGGGCAAGTGGACGGTGAAGAACACCGGAACCACCAGCCTCAGCTCCTGGACCGTCGAGTGGGACTTCCCCGCCGGTACGGCGGTCACCTCCGGCTGGGACGCCGACATCACCGGAGCGGCCAACCACTGGACCGCCAAGAACAAGACCTGGAACGGCACGCTCGCCCCCGGCGCGACCGTCACCTTCGGCTTCAACGGCACTGGTACAGGCGCCCCGACCGGCTGCAAGCTCAACGGCGGCTCGTGCGACGGCGGCCCGAGCGTCCCGGGCGACAACCCGCCCTCGGCGCCCGGCACCCCGGCCGCGAGCGAGATCACCAACACCTCGGTCAAGCTGAGCTGGACCGCGGCCACCGACGACAAGGGCGTCAAGAACTACGACGTCCTGCGGGACGGCGCGAAGGTCGCCACCGTCACCGGTACGACGTACACCAACACCGGTCTGACCGCGGGCACCGACTACTCGTACACCGTCCAGGCCCGTGACACGGCCGACCAGACGGGCCCGGTCAGCGGCGCCCGCGCGGTCCGCACCACCGGTGGCGACACGGGCCCCGGCCCGGGGCCCGGCAGCAAGGTCAAGCTCGGGTACTTCACCGAGTGGGGCGTCTACGGCCGGAACTACCACGTCAAGAACCTGGACACGTCCGGTTCCGCCGCCAAGATCACCCACATCAACTACGCCTTCGGCAATGTGACCGGCGGCAAGTGCACGGTCGGCGACTCCTACGCCGACTACGAGAAGGCGTACACCGCCGACCAGTCCGTCGACGGCGTCGCCGACACCTGGGACCAGCCGCTGCGCGGCAGCTTCAACCAGCTGCGCAAGCTCAAGGCCAAGTACCCGCACATCAAGGTCCTCTGGTCGTTCGGCGGCTGGACCTGGTCCGGCGGCTTCGGCCAGGCCGTGCAGAACCCGGCCGCCTTCGCGCAGTCCTGCTACGACCTGGTGGAGGACCCGCGCTGGGCCGATGTCTTCGACGGCATCGACCTGGACTGGGAGTACCCCAACGCCTGCGGTCTGACCTGTGACACCAGCGGCCCGGCGTCGTTCAAGAACATGATGCAGGCCATGCGCGCCAAGTTCGGCGCCAACAACCTGGTCACGGCGGCCACCACGGCGGACGCCTCGGCCGGCGGCAAGATCGACAAGGTCGACTACGCGGGCGCGGCCCAGTACATGGACTGGTTCAACGTCATGACGTACGACTTCTTCGGCGCCTTCGCCGCGCAGGGCCCGACGGCTCCGCACTCCCCGCTCACCTCGTACCCGGGCATCCCGCAGGCGGGCTTCAACTCCGCCGAGGCGATAGCCAAGTTCAAGGCGCAGGGCGTACCGGCCAACAAGCTGCTGCTCGGTATCGGTTTCTACGGGCGCGGCTGGACCGGCGTGACCCAGGCGACCCCGGGCGGCACCGCGACCGGCGCCGCTCCCGGTACGTACGAGCCCGGTATCGAGGACTACAAGGTCCTCAAGAACACCTGCCCGCCCACCGGCACCATCGCGGGCACCTCGTACGCCAAGTGCGGCAGCAACTGGTGGAGCTACGACACCCCGGCCACCATCACGTCCAAGATGGCCTGGGCGAACCAGCAGAGCCTGGGAGGCGCCTTCTTCTGGGACTTCACGGGTGACACCGCCAACGGCGAGCTGGTGACCGCGATCAACAGCGGTCTCGGATAGCCAGAACGGCACAGTGACCCGAACGGCACAGTGAAGGGGGCGGCGCCCGAGCGCCGCCCCCTTCTCCACGTCCACCGAGGTCTTCACGTGCGGAGGTCTTCACGTCCGCTGAGGTCCCGCCAGGCCGCCGGGGCTCAGGCCACGTTCACCCGCTGCCCCGGGGGAGCCGCCTCCAGCCAGGCGAGGAAGCCGGTGAGGGCGTCATCACTCATCGCCAGCTCCAGCCGTACATCGCGGTGCGCGCAGCCCAGGATGACCGCGTCGGAGAGCAGCGCCAGCTCCTCCTCGCCCTCGGGCGCGCGGCGCGACAGCACCTCGATCGCGGAGCGTTCCAGCGTACGGCGCGGGCGCGGGGCGTACGAGAAGACCCGGAACCAGTTGATGCGGTCGCCGTTGTAGCGGGCGACGCCGTACACCCAGCCCTTGCCGGAGAGATCGGGCTCCGCCGGCACGTTCCAGCGCAGACTACAGTCGAACGTCCCGCCGGAGCGCTGGATCAGCCGCCGGCGCAGACCGAAGACGAAGAGCCCCACCGCAACCAGTACGACGACCAGTCCGCAAATGAGCAGAGCGAGGACCATCAAACACCGACCTCCTCGCCTCATTCAGTACCGGAACAGGAACCGCAGCCGCATCGCCTCAGCCGCGACCCGGTCCGGAGGGATCCGGAACGAGCCGCGGCTGAGGATAAATCAGTGGTGGCAGCGCTCAGCGCACCGCCACCGCGCGCAGTCGGACGTCGGCGCGCCGTTCGGCGGCGTCGTCGTCACCCGACTTCGCGCGTTCCAGCGCACGCTCGGCGCGCTGGGTGTCGATCTCATCCGCCAGCTCGGCGATCTCCGCCAGCAGCGAAAGCTTGTTGTCGGCGAACGAGAGGAAACCGCCGTGCACAGCGGCCACGACCGTTTCGCCCTCACTCGTACGAATGGTCACCGGGCCCGACTCCAGCACACCGAGCAGCGGCTGGTGACCGGGCATGACGCCGATGTCGCCGGACGCGGTGCGCGCGACGACCAGGGTGGCCTCGCCGGACCAGATACTGCGGTCAGCGGCGACCAGCTCGACATGCAGCTCAGCAGCCAAGGGTGGCTCCTCGGGTCACCACCCGGCCGTATCGCCGGGTGTTGGCTTCAATTCTATGGGGTGTCGATAAGAGCGACGGAGGGGGGCGGGAGGTACCCGCCCCCCTCCGTGCGCCGACGGGTCAGGAGACGCCGAGTTCCTTGGCCTTGGCCTTCAGGTCCTCGATGCCACCGCACATGAAGAACGCCTGCTCGGGGAAGTGGTCGTACTCCCCGTCACAGATCGCGTTGAACGCGGCGATCGACTCGTCGAGCGGCACGTCGGAACCGTCCAGGCCGGTGAACTGCTTGGCGGCGTGGGTGTTCTGCGACAGGAAGCGCTCGACGCGACGGGCACGGTGGACAACGAGCTTGTCCTCCTCGCCCAGCTCGTCGATACCGAGGATCGCGATGATGTCCTGGAGGTCCTTGTACTTCTGCAGGATTCCCTTGACGCGGCTGGCCGCGTCGTAGTGGGCCTGCGAGATGTAGCGCGGGTCCAGGATGCGGGACGTCGAGTCCAGCGGGTCCACCGCCGGGTAGATGCCCTTCTCCGAGATCGGACGCGACAGCACGGTCGTCGCGTCGAGGTGCGCGAAGGTCGTGGCGGGCGCCGGGTCGGTCAGGTCGTCCGCGGGGACGTAGATCGCCTGCATCGAGGTGATCGAGTGACCGCGGGTCGAGGTGATGCGCTCCTGGAGCACACCCATCTCGTCCGCCAGGGTCGGCTGGTAACCCACCGCGGACGGCATACGGCCGAGCAGTGTGGAGACCTCGGAACCGGCCTGGGTGAAGCGGAAGATGTTGTCGATGAAGAGCAGCACGTCCTGCTTCTGCACATCGCGGAAGTACTCCGCCATGGTCAGCGCGGAGAGCGCCACCCGCAGACGCGTGCCCGGCGGCTCGTCCATCTGGCCGAAGACCAGCGCGGTCTTGTCCAGCACGCCGGAGTCGGTCATCTCGTCGATGAGGTCGTTGCCCTCACGGGTGCGCTCACCGACACCGGCGAACACGGAAACACCGTCGTGCAGCTTGGCCACACGCATGATCATTTCCTGGATGAGGACGGTCTTGCCGACGCCCGCACCACCGAACAGACCGATCTTGCCGCCCTTGACGTACGGGGTCAGCAGGTCGACGACCTTCAGGCCGGTCTCGAACATCTCGGTCTTGGACTCGAGCTGGTCGAAGGCCGGGGCCTTGCGGTGGATCGGCCAGCGCTCCGTGATCTGGGACTCGGCCTCGGGCTCGTTCAGGATCTGACCGAGGGTGTTGAACACCTTGCCCTTGGTCACATCGCCGACCGGGACGGTGATGCCGTTGCCCGTGTCGGTCACCGGTGCCTGGCGCACCAGACCGTCGGTGGGCTGCATCGAGACCGCGCGGACCACACCGTCGCCCAGGTGCTGGGCGACTTCGAGGGTCAGCGTCTTGAGCTTGCCCTCCTCGGCCGGGTCGGCGACCTCGACGTGCAGCGCGTTGTAGATGTCCGGCATCGCGTCGACGGGGAACTCCACGTCGACGACCGGGCCGATGACCCGGGCAACGCGGCCCGTGGCTGCGGCCGTCTCAACAGTGGTCGTCATTAATTTTCACTCCCCGCGGTCGCGTCGGCCAGTGCGCTCGCGCCACCGACGATCTCGCTGATTTCCTGGGTGATTTCGGCCTGGCGGGCCGCGTTGGCAAGCCGGGAGAGGCTCTTGATGAGGTCCCCGGCGTTGTCGGTCGCCGACTTCATCGCGCGGCGGGTGGCAGCGTGCTTGGAAGCGGCGGCCTGGAGCAGCGCGTTGTAGATACGGCTCTCGACGTAGCGCGGCAGCAGGGCGTCGAGGACGTCCTCCGCCGACGGCTCGAAGTCGAAGAGCGGACGGATCTCGCCCTTCGTGCCCGACTCCTCGGCCGCCCCCGCTGATGTCTGCGTCAGGCTGAGCGGCAGCAGCCGGTGCTGCACCGGCGTCTGCGTCAGCATCGACACGAACTCGGTGAAGACGATGTGGAGCTCGTCCACGCCGCCCTCGGCCGTGTCCTGCTGGACGGCCGCGATCAGCGGCGCCGCGACCTGCTTGGCGTCCGCGTACGTCGGGCTGTCGGTGAAGCCGCTCCACGAGTCCGTGACCTTGCGCTCACGGAAGCCGTAGTAGGCGACACCCTTGCGGCCGACGATGTACGTGTCGACCTCCTTGCCCTCACCGCGGAGCCGCTCGGTGAGCCGCTCCGCCGCCTTGATGGCGTTCGAGGAGTAGCCGCCGGCCAGACCGCGGTCGCTCGTGACGAGCAGGACCGCGGCGCGGGTCGGTGTCTCCGCCTCGGTGGTCAGGGGGTGCTTGGTCGTCGACCCCGTCGCCACCGCGGTGACCGCGCGGGTCAGCTCGGTCGCGTACGGGGTGGAGGCCGCCACCTGGCGCTGCGCCTTGACGATGCGCGAGGCGGCGATCATCTCCATCGCCTTGGTGATCTTCTTGGTCGCGGTGACGGATTTGATGCGACGCTTGTAGACCCGGAGCTGGGCTCCCATGAGTCAGGTCCCTTCCGTCGTCACTTGGAGACGTTGACGGCCGGCGCGTCGTCGCCGAGGAGCTTGCCGTCCGAGGTCTCGAACTGCCGCTTGAAGGCGGTGATGGCGTCCGCGATCGACTGGATCGTGTCGTCGGACATCTTGCCGCCCTCGGCGATGCTGGTCAGCAGGTCCTTGCGCTCACGGCGCAGGTACTCCAGCAGCTCGCTCTCGAAGCGGCGGATGTCGGCGACCGGTACGTCGTCCATCTTGCCGTTGGTGCCGGCCCAGACGGAGACGACCTGCTCCTCCACCGGGAACGGCGCGTACTGCGGCTGCTTCAGCAGCTCGACCATGCGCTTACCGCGCTCCAGGGACGCCTTGGAGGCCGCGTCCAGGTCGGAACCGAAGGACGCGAACGCCTCCAGCTCACGGTACTGGGCGAGGTCCACACGCAGTCGGCCGGAGACCTGCCGCATGGCCTTGTGCTGGGCGGAGCCACCGACTCGGGAGACCGAGATACCGACGTTCAGCGCGGGCCGCTGGCCGGCGTTGAACAGGTCGGACTCCAGGAAGCACTGACCGTCGGTGATGGAGATGACGTTGGTCGGGATGAACGCCGACACGTCGTTGGCCTTCGTCTCGACGATCGGGAGACCCGTCATCGAACCGGCGCCCATGTCGTCGGAGAGCTTGGCGCAGCGCTCCAGCAGACGCGAGTGCAGGTAGAAGACGTCGCCCGGGTAGGCCTCACGGCCCGGCGGACGGCGCAGCAGCAGGGACACGGCGCGGTAGGCGTCGGCCTGCTTCGAGAGGTCGTCGAAGATGATCAGGACGTGCTTGCCCTGGTACATCCAGTGCTGGCCGATGGCCGAGCCGGTGTACGGCGCCAGGTACTTGAAGCCGGCCGGGTCGGACGCGGGGGCGGCGACGATCGTCGTGTACTCGAGGGCGCCCGCCTCCTCCAGCGCACCGCGGACGCCCGCGATGGTGGAGCCCTTCTGGCCGATGGCGACGTAGATGCAGCGGACCTGCTTGTTGGTGTCGCCCGAGCGCCAGTTGTCGCGCTGGTTGATGATCGTGTCGACGGCCAGAGCGGTCTTGCCGGTCTGCCGGTCGCCGATGATCAGCTGACGCTGGCCACGGCCGATCGGCACCATGGCGTCGACAGCCTTGTAGCCGGTCTGCATCGGCTCGTGGACCGACTTGCGGACCATGACGCCCGGGGCCTGCAGCTCCAGGGCGCGGCGGCCTTCGGTCTCGATCTCGCCGAGGCCGTCGATCGGGTTGCCGAGCGG
Source organism: Streptomyces sp. L-9-10 (assembly GCF_004151105.1). Taxonomy (GTDB): domain Bacteria; phylum Actinomycetota; class Actinomycetes; order Streptomycetales; family Streptomycetaceae; genus Streptomyces. The sequence continues at coordinate 20,687 of NZ_PHRF01000113.1, read as the reverse complement.
GTCGACGACGCGACCCAGGTAGCCCTCGCCGACGGCGACGGAGAGGACTTCGCCGGTACGGGTGACCGACTGACCCTCCTCGATACCGCTGAACTCGCCGAGGATGATCGAACCGATCTCGCGTTCCTCGAGGTTGAGGGCGAGGCCGAGGGTGCCGTCCTCGAACTTCAGCAGTTCGTTCGCCATGGCCGAGGGCAGACCCTCGACCTTCGCGATACCGTCACCGGCCACGCTGACCGTACCGACCTCCTCGCGCGAGGCCGCGTCCGGCTTGTACGACTGGACAAAGTTCTCCAGCGCGTCCCGGATCTCCTCCGGCCGGATCGTGAGCTCCGCCATCTGGGTTCCCTGCTCTCCTTGTTGGGCCCGAAGTTTCTTTGGGGGTCTGCGGGTCTGGGGGCGACCCCCAGGAATCTTCTGCAATTTCTGCACGGCCCAACCGGGCCGCTGGTGTTGCTCTGTTCTGTTGCCTGCGTCTGCCCGCGTCCGCTGTGCCCGCGTCCACGGGCGGCTCCGCCGCTCGTGGTCAGCCCGCGAGCCGCCGTTCCGCCTCTTCGAGACGGTCCGCGACGGTGCCGTTGATGACCTCGTCGCCGACGCGCACCGAGATCCCGCCGAGGACCTCGGGGTCCACGTCCAGGTTCAGATGCATCGAGTGGCCGTACAGCCTGGCCAGAGCGGCGCCGAGACGCTGCTTCTGTCCGTCGCTGAGCGGAACGGCCGAGGTGACGACGGCGACCATCCGGTCCCGGCGCGCCGCGGCGAGCCGGGACAGGGTCTGGAGACCCGCTTCCAGGCTACGTCCCCGGGGCCGGGTCACGAGACGCACAACCAGACGCTCGGTGGCCGGATTGGCCCGGCCGCCCAGCAGACCGGCGAGGAGCCCGGTCTTGGCGGTGGCCGTCGCCGACCTGTCGGTCAGCGCGGACCGCAGTGCGGGACTGGACTCGACGATCCGGCCGAACCGGAACAGCTCGTCCTCCACGTCGTCCAGCGAACCGGTCTGCTGCGCGGCGGTCAGCTCGGCGGTCGCCGAGAGCTCCTCCACCGAGTCGACCAGGTCACGCGGCTGCGACCAGCGGGAACGGACCATGCCGGAGACCAGATCGGCGGCAGGACCGCCCACCTGGCCGCTCAGCAGCCGTCCGGCCAGCTCGGCCTTGGCCTCGCCGGCCTGCGCCGGGTCGGTCAGGACCCGACGCAGCGAGACCTCACGGTCGAGCAGCGCGGTCACGGCGGCCAGCTCCTCGGCGAGCTTCGCCGCGTCGACCGACGTGCTGTCGGTCAGCGCGTCGAGACGCTCACGCGCGGCGGCCAGCGCCTCGCGGCTCGCTCCGTTCATCGCGTGGCCTCTGCCTTCGAAGCGCCGTCCTCGAGCTCGTCGAGGAAGCGGTCGATGGTGCGGCTCTGCCGGGCGTGGTCCTCAAGGGACTCCCCGACCAGCTTGCCGGCCAGTTCGGTGGCGAGCTTGCCCACGTCCTGACGCAGCGCGCTGGCCGCGGCCTTGCGGTCGGCCTCGATCTGGGCGTGACCGGCGGCGACGATCTCCTCACGCTGCCGCTGCCCTTCCGCCCTCATCTCCTGGATGATGACGGTGCCCTGCTCGGTCGCCTCCTGGCGGAGACGGGCGGCCTCGTGGCGGGCCTCGGCGAGCTGAGCCTTGTACTGCTCCAGGACGCTTTGCGCCTCGGTCTTGGCCTCCTCCGCCTTCTCGATGCCACCCTCGATGGCCTCGCGACGCTCTTCCAGAACCTTGTTGATGTTCGGGAGGAGCTTCTTGGCGAGGAAGAAGAAGACGATGGCGAAGGCGATCAGCCCGACGAGGAGCTCCGGTCCGGGCGGGATGAGCGGGTTCTGCTGCTCCTCCGCCGCCAGGGATACCAGCGCGTTCACATCAGTGCCTTTCGTCGTAATGGGCTATTCGTCCCAGAACGTCAGCTGCCGTAGACGAACGGCATGACGATGCCGATCAGGGCGAGCGCCTCACAGAAGGCGAAACCGAGGATCTGGTTGGTACGGATCAGGCCGGCGGCCTCGGGCTGACGGGCCAGCGCCTGGGTGCCGTTACCGAAGATGATGCCGACGCCGACGCCGGGGCCGATGGCCGAGAGACCGTAACCGATGGAGCCGAGGGCCTTGAGGTCACCGGTGACGGCGGCGAGGTTCGAGAGAGCGGACATGCCGGTTCTTCCTTCTCTTTCACGGACCGGTGGGGGTTGGCCACCGGACGACAGGGGTGAGTGTGGGGAGGGCTCAGTGGCTCTTGGCCACTGCGCCCTGCAGGTAGGTGCAGGCCAGGAGTACGAACACGTAGGCCTGGATGGCCTGGACGAACAGCTCGAAGACGATCATGCCCATGGTCATCACGAACGAGACGCCGGCGGCCGGGATCAGGAAGCCGTTCAGCAGGTACCAGCTGGCGACGGTGAACATCACGAGCAGCAGGTGACCGGCGAACATGTTGGCGAAGAGCCGGACCATGTGCGTGAACGGCCGGACGAGGACGTTCGAGAAGAACTCGATGAGCACGACGAGCGGCAGGACCGGGCCGAGCGACTTGTCGTAGCCGGTGACGTTCTTCAGTCCGCCGACGAAGCCGTGGCGCTTGAACGTCACGGACATCCACATCAGGTACACGATGATCGCGAGACCGGCCGGGTAGGCGATGACGGAGGCGACCGGGAACTGGGCGAGCGGAACGACCGACCAGATGTTCATGATCCAGACGAAGAAGAACAGCGAGACCATGAACGGTACGTACTTCTCGCCCTCGCGCTTGCCCAGCGTCTCGTAGACGATGCCGCGGCGGACGAAGTCGTAACCGGCCTCACCGATCATCTGGACCTTGCCGGGGATCAACTTCGGCTTGTTGAAAGCCATCCAGAAGAAGCCGACCACGATCACCGAGGCGAGCAGCGCCAGAAGCATCGTCTTGTTGAAGTAGAAGCCGCCGACCTCGACGATCGGCTTGAAGAGGAAGGAGTGCAGGCCCGGAGCCGGAAAGCCGCAGCCGTTGTCGGCCAAAATGCGGCAACTCCAGTCGAAGGCGAGCGTCGTCTGGTCAGCACTCACCGCGGGCTCCTTCAGAGTGGCGCATAGGTACGGCAACCTCGTTGTGTCGGTGCGGCGCAGGGCCGCGGTTCGGCACCGGACAGGTCTTACAGGTGTGGGAGCGGCAGCTCTCGGGCTTCAAGCCTCGCGTGAGAACAGGCGTCAGCTCGGATGCCCGCGCCCGCAATGCCGCAGTTGGAACCGGACGATAGCAGGGTTCCGAACGGGTACTTATCCCGGCCCTACTCCTCACGCCGACGACCCCGTCTTCTCAGCCTTACCGGCAGACGAAGACTCGGGTTCGACGTAGAGGATCTTGGCCTTCATGTGTGCACGCGCCTGAGCGGAAACCCAAGCGACGGTCGCCACGATCAATGTGATGGCGAACGCCTTCGGGTGGAACACGGTGGTGTCCTTGAACAGGGCCACGAAGATGAACAGCAACAGCAGCTGGGCCGTATAGAGCATCAGCCCCATCGCCTGGAACAGCTGCGGCAGGGACTTCGCCGTCCGCTGGAGCACCACCAGCCCGATCCCCATGAAGAGGATGACCACCAGCGTGCCGACGGCGGCTCCCAGAGCCCCCTTGCCGCCCACGACCACACCACTGACCACAGCGGCGACAACGCCGACGGCAGCAGTGGGCACGGCGGTGTGAAGGAGGTTCCGGACGTCGTTGGACGGCATGGCGGCAGCTCCGCTGAATGGGTGGGGCAGATGGTGTCGTCATGGACGAGCGTAGGCCCGGTCCGAGAGAGGGTTTCTCGGGCCAACGGACCGTCGCACTACGGTCCTTCGGCTCTGTCGCCGGGTCTCGTGAACAGTATCACAAACTATTTGATGAGGTCTTTACCATGACGGTGTGCTGACTGTCACACATGAGAGTTACCCCGCGCGTGTGCGCGGGACAGCAGGCGTTGTGTCTGGTATTAGGCCCCGGCGAGTGTAATGGCACCAGGCTCAGCGACTGGAATCGGCCTTACTTCTGTCGGAAAAACGCGAACGAGCGCCGAGGGCGGTCGCCCCGTTGACGCCGGCGGGAACAGGCGTACGCTCCGCCGCCATCCCCTGCGCTCCCACCGGCTCGGGAACGATCTCCTCGTGCGATCCGTCCGGCCCGGCCGCCGCCCGCTTGCGGCGGCGATAGCGCGGCGGTACGAAGGCCTGCGCCCAGAGCGGGGCCCGCGGCGTGAACCGCGGCAGCAGCAGAAGCACCAGGCCCACGGCGCTCAGGACGACGACGACCGGCAGGATCCACATCGACGCCGAGTGCACCGAGTACAGGACCACTCCGAAGGCGATCAGCGCCGACCAGAAGTACATGATCAGGACGGACCTGCTGTGCGAGTGGCCGATCTCCAGCAGCCGGTGGTGGAGATGGCCCCGGTCGGCGGCGAACGGCGACTGGCCGTTCCAGGCACGGCGTACGACGGCCAGCACCAGGTCCGCGAACGGGATCGCGATGATCGTCAGCGGCAGCAGCAGCGGGATGAAGACCGGCAGGGCCGCGTGCGTGGCCGCGCGCCCCGACCCCTCGAAGACCTTCAGGACGTCCAGATCGACCTGGCCCGTCACGGAGATCGCGCCCGCCGAGAGCACCAGACCGATCAGCATCGATCCGGAATCGCCCATGAAGATGCGCGCCGGATGCATGTTGTGCGGCAGGAAGCCCACGCACATGCCCATCAGGATGACGGCGAAGAGGGTGGCGGGGGCGGCGGCCTCGATCCCGTACCCGTACCAGAGCCGGTAGGTGTACAGGAAGAAGGCGGTGGCGGCGATGCAGACCATGCCGGCCGCGAGCCCGTCGAGACCGTCCACGAAGTTGACCGCGTTGATGGTGATCACCACCAGCGCGACGGTGAGCAGCGTGCCCTGCCAGGAGGTCAGCGAGACCATGCCGATTCCGGGCACCGGGATCCACAGGATCGTCAGACCCTGCATGACCATCACACCCGCGGCGATCATCTGGGCGCCCAGCTTGATCAGGGCGTCGATCTCGAACTTGTCGTCGAGGACACCGATCAGCCAGATCAGCGCGGCGCCGGAGAGCAGCGCGCGCGGTTCGTTGGAGAGTTCGAAGACGCCGTTGAGGTTCTGCAGGTTGTCGGCGACGAGCAGTCCGGCGCACAGGCCGAAGAACATGGCGATGCCGCCGAGCCTCGGCGTCGGTTCGCGGTGCACGTCGCGGGCGCGGATCTCCGGCATCGCTCCGGTCGCGATGGCGAACTTCCGCACCGGGCCGGTCAGCAGATAGGTCACCGCAGCCGTCACACAGAGCGTCAGCAGGTAATCACGCACGGGCTGCCCCACAGGAATCGCTGGCCATCTCAGCCCCACACACTAGCCCGCTCCGGATCCACCGATGGAAACCGAGTCGCCTTATGAGCGAGGACAACGCAGTGGACGAGATGGTTGCACGGCTTCCCGCCCCCGGATGTTTCATTCAGGAAAGGGTTCCATACGGCGGAAAACGCCCGGTCAGACTCCGCACTTCACCGCGGATCCCCCGCGTCTTCGCAACATCCTCACCCAGCGCCGCGGCGAAGAGGGCCGCGATCCGGCGCATTTCCGCCTCTCCCATGCCCTGAGTGGTCACCGCGGCGGTGCCCAGCCGGAGGCCGCGTCCGTCCGCGTGGGGCAGCGCGCAGGTGTCCAGCACCACACCGGCGGCGGCCAGCCGGCCGCGGGCCGCTCTGCCGTCCACTCCCAGGGGCGACGGATCGGCGGTGATCAGATGTGTGTCGGTACCACCCGTAGTGATGAGGAGACCCTCCGTGGCCAACGCCTCGGCCAGCGCACGGGCGTTGGCGACGACCCGGTGCGCGTACGCCGTGAACGCGGGCGCCGACGCCTCCCCGAAGGCGACCCCCTTGGCGGCGATGGTGTGCATCTGCGCGCCGCCCTGCGTGAACGGGAACACCGCCCGGTCGACGCGGTCCGCGTACTCCTCACCGCACAGGATCATCCCGCCGCGCGGCCCGCGCAGCACCTTGTGCGTCGTCGCGCACACGACATCGGCGTACGGCACGGGATTGGGCGCCGCTCCCCCGGCGACCAGCCCGATCGGATGGGCGGCGTCCGCGATCAGATACGCGCCGACGTCGTCGGCGATCTCACGGAACGTGGCGTAGTCGATATGGCGGGGATAGGAGATCGACCCGCAGACGATGGCCTTGGGCCGGTGCGTCCGCGCCAGCTGGTGCACCTGCGCGTAGTCGATGATCCCGCTCTCCGCGTCGACCCCGTACCCGACGAAGTCGAACCACCGTCCGGAGAAGTTCACGGGCGCGCCATGGGTGAGATGGCCGCCGTACGCCAGTCCCATGGCCAGCACGGTGTCTCCCGGCCGCAGCAGGGCGGCGTACGTGGCGAGGACGGCGGAGGAGCCGGAGTGCGGCTGTACGTTGGCGTGCTCGGCCCCGAAGAGCGCCTTCGCCCGCGCGACGGCGATCCGCTCGGCGGCGTCGACCAGCTCACAGCCGCCGTGGTGGCGGGCGCCGGGATAGCCCTCGGCGTACTTGTTGGCGAGCGGGGAGCCGAGTGCGGCGAGGACGGCGGGTGAGGTGAAGTTCTCCGCGGCGATGAGCTGAAGACTGTCCGCCTGCCGTCGTGCCTCCCCGAGGATCACCTCGGCCATCTCGGGGTCCTGCCGCCGCAGGACGTCCGGCGCGGTCGTGTGGGGTGCGGTGACGACGGACATGGCGGACTCCGGACCTCGGAGGGGGTGCGTGCCTTCCAATGTAGGCGGGTGGGCCCCCTGATGCGCGACAGGCGACGCGGGTGCCCCGGGTGCCCATACATTCCTGGTACCCAAGGACGCGGATGCGGGTTTCCCTGGGCGCCGATCCGTTCCGGGTACCCACGGACGGGGGACGCGGGGTGCCCCGGGTGTCCCGGGTGCCCATACGTTCCGGGTACGCACGACCGCCGGCGAGTGAGCCGAAGGGCGCGCCGCTGTCGAAAGGGAGAGCGCGCGGAGGTTCCCGAGGCACGAGGGAATCGAGCACGGTCGACCGTCGACAGTGGCATAAAGCGCCCGGAGGCGAACCGAGCCCTCAAAAAAGGCGCCCGCGCAACGGTGCGTGAACGTAGGCGCTCACGGCTGTCTTGTGCACCCCGGCCCAGGCCCGGAGGCGAACCGGGCCCTCAAAGAGAGCTGGGCCTCGCCGGGACTCCCGTCAGTGCCGTCACGACCGGGTCCAGTGCCTGGTGGATCTCCTCGCCGATCGAGCGGAAGAACGTGATGGGCGCGCCGTACGGGTCGTAGACCTCGTCCGCCTCCGCCGTGGGCGCCAGCAGCCAGCCGCGCAGCGCCGCCGCCGCGCGGACCAGCGCGCGGGCGCGCTCGACGACCCCCTCGTCGAGGGGGTCGGGCAGCGTCGCCGGGTCTATGGCGCGCACCAGCCGGGTGAACTCCTTGAGCGTGAAGGTGCGCAGCCCCGCGGAGTGCCCCATGGAGATCACCTGGGCGCGGTGGTCGCGGGTGGCGGTGAGGACCAGGTCGGCGCGGATGACGTGTTCGTCGAGCAGTTCGCGGCCGACGAAACCGGAGGCGTCCGCGCCGAAGTCGGCCAGTACGGCTTCGGCGTTGGCCTCCATGGCGGCGCCCTCGTGCCCCCAGGTGCCCGCGCTCTCCACGATCAGGCCGCCGGTGAGCCGCTCGCCGAGGCGGACGGTCAGGGCATGCCTGTTCAGCCGCTCGGTGATGGGCGAGCGGCAGACGTTGCCGGTGCTGACGTGGAGGATGCGGAAGGTGTTGCCGGTGAATGCGGTCTCCGCTATGCCACGCCCCTCAGGGGCGGTCAATTGGCCACCTCAAGGTCGGGTACCACCTTGCGGAGCTCCTCCGCGTCGAGGGCGCCGGCCCGCAGCAGCACCGGGACCTTGCCGGTGACGTCGACGATCGAGGAGGGGACGTTGCCGGGCGTCGGGCCGCCGTCGAGATAGACGGAGACGGCGTCGCCGAGCATCTCCTGTGCGGCGTCGCAGTCCTCGGGAGCCGGGTGTCCCGTGAGATTGGCGCTGGAGACGGCCATCGGGCCGACCTCGGTGAGCAGTTCGATGGCGACGGGGTGGAGCGGCATCCGGATGGCGACGGTGCCGCGGGTGTCCCCGAGGTCCCACTGGAGGGACGGCTGGTGCTTGGCGACGAGGGTGAGGGCGCCGGGCCAGAACGCGTCGACCAGTTCCCAGGCCTGCTCGGAGAAGTCGGTGACGAGGCCGTGCAGGGTGTTGGGGGAGCCGATCAGGACAGGGGTGGGCATATTGCGGCCGCGTCCCTTGGCCTCCAGCAGATCGATGACGGCCTCGGAGCTGAAGGCGTCCGCGCCGATCCCGTAGACGGTGTCGGTGGGCAGCACGACCAGTTCACCACGGCGGACGGCCGACGCGGCCTCGCGCAGACCCGTCGTACGGTCGGTCGCGTCGTTGCAGTCGTATCGCCGTGCCATTTAGCCGGCCCTCCTCTGGTGTGATGCCCGGTGGTGTGATGCCCGCTGGTGTGATGCCCGGCGGTGTGATGCCCGGTTCGCTGCCGGGACGGCCGCCCGTGCGGCGCCCGGTGTGGCCGGCGCTGTCACGGCATGGCCTTACGGGCTGTCGCGAAGCGCGGTCGCTTGTTCAGATCGGGGTGGTCGGCGGCGTCCGCCCAGCCGGATTCCTCGCTGAAGATCCACGGCACCTGACCGCCCTGGGTGTCCGCGTGTTCGACGACGACCAGACCGCCGGGCCGCAGCAGCCGGTGCGCGGTGCGTTCGATGCCGCGGATCGTGTCGAGGCCGTCCTCGCCGGAGAAGAGGGCCATCTCCGGATCGTGGTCACGGGCCTCGGGGGCGACGTACTCCCACTCGGTCAGCGGGATGTACGGCGGGTTGGAGATGACCAGGTCGACCTGGCCGTCGAACTCGGGAAGGGCGCTCAGAGCGTCTCCCCGGTGGACGGTGACCCTGGACCCCTCCGCGTTCTTGCGCGTCCAGGTGAGGGCCTGTTCGGACAGTTCCACGGCGTGTACGCGCGAGCGCGGCACCTCCTGCGCCATGGCGAGCGCGATCGCGCCGGAGCCCGAGCAGAGGTCGACGATCAGCGGCTCGACGACATCCATGGCGCGTACGGCGTCTATCGCCCAGCCGACGACCGACTCGGTCTCCGGGCGCGGCACGAACACGCCGGGGCCCACCTGGAGTTCCAGATAGCGGAAGAAGGCGCGTCCGGTGATGTGCTGGAGGGGCTCGCGGGCCTCACGGCGGGCCACGGCCTCCCAGTAGCGCGCGTCGAAGTCCGGGTCCTTGACGTGGTGCAGCTCTCCCCGCTTGACGCCGTGCACATACGCGGCGAGTTCCTCCGCGTCGAAGCGCGGCGAGGGGACGCCCGCGTCCGCCAGCCGCTGGGTGGCCTGCGCCACCTCGGCGAGCAGCAGGCTGCCGCGGCCGGCGGGCCCGCGACGGAGCCGCTGAGGGTCGCTGTGCCCACCGGGAAGTGGCTGCACGCTGGTTCCTCCGGACTGCGAGAGTGGTTACTGGGCGGCGGCGAGCTTCGCTGCGGAGTCGGCGTCGACACAGGCCTGGATGACCGCGTCCAGGTCTCCGTCGAGCACCTGGTCCAAGTTGTACGCCTTGAACCCGACGCGGTGGTCGGAGATCCGGTTTTCCGGGAAGTTGTACGTCCGGATCTTCTCGGACCTGTCGACCGTCCGCACCTGGCTGCGCCGGGCGTCCGCCGCGTTCTTCTCCGCCTCCTCCTGCGCGGCCGCGAGAAGCCGCGAGCGAAGGATACGCAGTGCCTGCTCCTTGTTCTGGAGCTGGCTCTTCTCGTTCTGGCAGGAGGCGACGACTCCGGTCGGCAGATGGGTGATGCGTACGGCGGAGTCGGTGGTGTTGACGGACTGGCCGCCGGGTCCCGAGGAGCGGTAGACGTCGATCCGCAGATCGTTCGCGTGGATCTCGACGTCGACCTCCTCGGCCTCGGGCGTGACGAGCACACCGGCGGCGGAGGTGTGGATACGGCCCTGCGACTCGGTGGACGGCACGCGCTGGACGCGGTGCACCCCGCCCTCGTACTTCAGCCGCGCCCAGACGCCCTGTCCCGGCTCGGTGGCGCCGTTGCCGCCCTTGGTCTTCACCGCGACCTGGACGTCCTTGTAGCCGCCCAGCTCGGATTCGGTGGCGTCGATGATCTCGGTCTTCCAGCCGACGCGCTCCGCGTACCGCAGGTACATGCGCAGCAGGTCGCCGGCGAAGAGCGCGGATTCGTCGCCGCCCGCGCCGGCCTTGACCTCAAGGATGACGTCCTTGTCGTCGCTGGGGTCGCGCGGTACGAGCAGCAGGCGGAGCTTCTCGGTCAGCTCTTCGCGCTGCTTCTCCAGTTCCTTGACCTCGGCGGCGAAATCGGGATCGTCGGCCGCGAACTCGCGGGCGGTCACGATGTCCTCGCCGGTCTGCTTCCAGGAGCGGTAGGTGCCGATGATCGGGGTGAGCTCGGCATAACGCTTGTTGAGCTTGCGCGCGTGTCCCTGGTCCGCGTGGACCGACGGGTCGGCGAGCTTCTTCTCCAGATCGGCGTGCTCGCCGATCAGTTCCTCGACCGCCTCGAACATCGGGGGCTCCTGGTTTCGTACGTAAGGTGCTTCGGGACGCCAAAGCGCCGGTCTCGGCGCCCCGGATGCGGGGCGCCGAGGACCGGCGCGGGGTGCTCGCTACTTCTTGGCGGAGGCGGCGCCCTTGCCGAAGCGGGCCTCGAAGCGGGCCACGCGGCCACCGGTGTCGAGGATCTTCTGCTTGCCCGTGTAGAACGGGTGGCACTCGGAGCAGAGGTCGGCACGGATGGTGCCGGACTCGATGGTGCTCCGGGTGGTGAACGACGCACCGCAGGTGCAGCTGACCTGGGTCTCGACGTACGCGGGGTGGATGTCGCGCTTCAAGGGGTTCTCCTAGGGAACATCCCCGCGCGGAGGCGGGGAGGGCGCCGGGTCGCACGTGCGGAGTGCGCGTGCGTGAACCGGGACCGACGTACCAGTCTGCCAGGACCGGCCGTATCTCCCAAAACCGGGGTGCGGCGGAAAGTATTCCGGATTCCGCCGCACACCTGTGGAAAGCCGGTGCCGACCGGGTGGCGCGGGGCCGGTCAGCCGCTCTTGACCACACCGTTCGCGTCGCCCTGGTCGCCCGCGGAGTCCTTGGTCGCGGATGCGGGGATGGGCTTGTCCTGCCTGAGCGCCGTCCAGACCTGCCGGGAGGGGGCCTGGAGGGGCAGTACGCGGTTCGGGTCGGCGGGGTCGTACTGGACCGGGAGCGTGATCATCTTGACGTCCTTGGCCCCGAGGTCCTTGAGCCCGTCGGCGAATCCGATCAGTTCGTCGACCGAGTCGAGCTGGGTGTCGGGGGTGATCGCGCGGGTGGCGGTGTCGGCGAGGTCGTAGAGCTTCTTCGGGTTGCTGAACACGCCGATGCTCTTGACCTGCTCGATCAGCGCCTTGATGAACGCCTGCTGGAGCTCTATGCGCCCCAGGTCGCTGCCGTCGCCGACGCTGTGGCGGGTCCGTACGAGACCGAGGGACTGCTCACCGTCGAGGGTGTGGGTGCCGGGCGCCAGCTTCAGATGGCTCTTGGGGTCGTCGATGGCCTGCGTGGTGGTGATCTTCACGCCGCCGAGCTGGTCGACGAGCTTCTTGAAGCCGGTGAAGTCGACCTCGATGTAGTGGTCCATGCGGATGCCGGACATCTTCTCGACGGTCTTCACGGCGCAGGCGGGGCCGCCGACCTCGTACGCCGTGTTGAACATGGCCATCGGCGCGCCGGGCACGGCGGCGCCCTTGGAGTCGGTGCACTCGGGGCGGTCGATCAGGGTGTCCCGCGGTATGGAGACGACGCTGGCCGTCTTGTGGCCCTTGTAGACGTGGACGATCATCGCGGTGTCGGAGCGGGCGCCGCCGCCGTCCGTGCCGTACTCGGCGTTCGCGCCGGACCGGGAGTCCGAGCCGAGGACGAGGATGTCCTCGGAGCCGTTGTCGGCGTTGGCCGGGCGATCACGGCCGAGCTGGGCGTTGATGTCGACGCCCAGGAGGTTGCCGTTGAGCTTGTAGTAGACGTAACCGAGCCCGGATCCGCCGAGGAGGACCAGCCCCGCCGCCGACCACGCCACGATGGCGGTCGTGCGCCGGCGCTTGCCCGAGGTCTTGCGGCGCTTGCCGCCGCCACGTATTCGGCTGTCGCTCCGGTCGGTCATGGTCTCCCTCTGTCCGTCGTGCCGGTTCCGTTACCTCCCGCCGTGCGATGTGGGACGTTTCGTCGCCACTTGTACAGACAGTGAAGCACCAAGAAGGGTTGCACAGCATGCTGTGCACGTCCCGGTGGAACGGGCTGCGGCGCCTGCCGGGGTGCTGCGCCGGCCGGGTGACGTCAGCCGTGGTCACCCGCGTCTTCGGCGTACGGAGCCGCCCACGGGCGGGCCAGGGCCGCTCCAGGGGGTGTGGCGAAGGTCTCCGGGCGGCGGTCTCAGGGCGGCCGTCACGGGCGAAAGCCGGGGGCCCGGACACGGAAACCGCCCCCTCGCCGGAGCGAGGGGGCGGTTTCCGTGTCCATCTGACCTGGTCAGATCTGTTCAGATCCGGTCAGTCGGTTTCCGTCAGTCGTTGCCGTTTCCGTTTCCGGGGCCCGGCGTCGTCTTTTGGATCTGGAGCAGGAACTCCGCGTTCGACTTCGTCTGCTTCATCTTGTCCAGCAGCAGCTCGATCGCCTGCTGCTGGTCGAGGGCGTGCAGCACCCGGCGCAGCTTCCAGACGACGGCGAGCTCGTCGCTGCCGAGCAGGATCTCTTCCTTACGGGTGCTGGACGCGTCCACGTCCACCGCCGGGAAGATGCGCTTGTCGGAGAGCTTCCGGTCGAGCTTGAGCTCCATGTTGCCGGTGCCCTTGAACTCCTCGAAGATCACCTCGTCCATGCGCGAGCCGGTCTCGACCAGCGCGGTGGCCAGGATGGTCAGCGAACCGCCGTCCTCGATGTTGCGCGCCGCGCCGAAGAAGCGCTTCGGCGGGTAGAGCGCGGTCGAGTCGACACCACCGGACAGGATGCGTCCGGAGGCGGGAGCCGCGAGGTTGTACGCACGGCCCAGACGGGTGATGGAGTCCAGCAGGACGACCACGTCGTGACCCAGCTCGACGAGACGCTTGGCGCGCTCGATGGCCAGCTCGGCGACGGTGGTGTGGTCCTCGGCCGGGCGGTCGAAGGTCGAGGAGATGACCTCGCCCTTGACCGACCGCTGCATGTCGGTGACCTCTTCGGGCCGCTCGTCGACGAGGACGACCATCAGATGGCACTCGGGGCTGTTGACCGTGATCGCGTTGGCGATGGCCTGGAGGATCATGGTCTTACCGGTCTTCGGCGGGGCCACGATCAGACCGCGCTGGCCCTTGCCGATGGGGGCGACCAGGTCGATGATCCGCGTCGTCAGCACACCCGGGTCGGTCTCCAGCCGGAGCCGGTCCTGCGGGTAGAGCGGCGTCAGCTTCTGGAACTCCGGTCGGCCGCGGCCGGTTTCGGGTGCCATGCCGTTGACGGAGTCGAGGCGGACCAGCGCGTTGAACTTCTCGCGGCGCTCGCCTTCCTTGGGCTGGCGCACCGCGCCGGTGACATGGTCACCCTTGCGCAGGCCGTTCTTGCGGACTTGGGCGAGCGAGACGTACACGTCGTTCGGACCGGGCAGGTAGCCGGAGGTCCTGATGAACGCGTAGTTGTCGAGGATGTCGAGGATGCCCGCGACGGGGATCAGCACATCGTCGTCGGCGACCTGCGGCTCGCCGGGCCCGAACTCGTCGCGGCCACGGCGGCCACGGCGGTCGCGGTAGCGCCCGCGACGGCCGCGACGGCCGCCCGCCTCGTCGTCGAAGTCGTCCTGCGGGCCGGTGTTCTGGCCGCCGCCCTGGCTCTGGCCCTGGCCGCCGCCGCGGTTGTCGCGCTGCTGGCGGCCACCGCCCTGCTGCTGACCGCCCTGGCCGCCCTGCTGGTCGTCGCCCTTGCCCCGGCGGTCGCGCTGGCGGTCACGGCGGTCGCCGCGCTCGCCGCGGTCACGGTCGCCGCGCTCGCCGCGGTCACGGTCGCCGCGCTGGCCGCGGTCCTGGCGCTCGCCGCGCCGGCCGTCGGTCTCGGCCTGCGCCGAGCCGCCGGCGGACGCGGAGACGGCCGCCTCGGCCTTGGCGTCGGGCTGGGCCTCGACCTTCACGTCGGCCGGGGCCTCGGCCCTGGCGTCCGTGGCGGTCTCGGGGCTTCCCGCCTGCGCGGTGGCCCTGCGACGGCGGCGCTCGCCCGTGGGCTGGTCGTCACTGGCGGGCTGACCGGGGATGTCGATCTGCTGCTGGGCCACGGTCTTCTCTGCCTTGCCGGACTTCTCCTCGGCGGCCTCGCCCGTACGGGCCTTGGAGGTCGCGCGCCGCTTCGGCTTGGTCTCGGCGTCTGCGCTGCCCGAGTCGGCGCTCTTGGCGGCGGACGAGCCCCCGGCCTGCGCCTCCTTGATGACCTCGATCAGCTGGCTCTTGCGCATCCGCGCGGTGCCCCTGATGCCGAGGCCTGACGCGACCTGCTGCAGCTCGGCCAGGACCATGCCCTCGAGGCCGGTGCCGGAGCGGCGGCGCCGTGCGGTGGTGCCAGTGGCAGCACCTTCGGCGGGCGCGGTCGTGTCGACAGTGCTGTCGGCAGTCACGCCCATCAGATCGGTGGTGTCGCTCACGAAGGGTCCTTCCCTGGAGCGGACGTCGGCCTTCTGGCTCGGCGACCGGTTGTGCTGTCCGACTGCGGTCCTGTCTTGTGGACCGTGCCGGGGCGGTGGTCCCGCCGGGTATGGCGGAGAGATCTGCAAACGTGCGTACGTGCAATGGGTCCGGCCCGAGGTCCCCCTGCTCGGCCCACCGCTGGGAAAAACGGGGGGTGTCGTGCCGGTTCCGGTGCGTGCTCAAAACTGCTCAGGCAGGCTGCTCAGGCAGTTGGGGAGGCTCCCGGAAGAAGGGTGGTCCCGAAGCGGGACACGAAGCACCGCGCCGCGAAGACGTCGGTAGCAGACTTGAGGTTAACACTACCGGCTCCAACAAACATTCCCCCTCTCACTCACCGGCAATCTCCTGTGGCTACGAGCCGAGCGGCAGAACGCTCGTCCCCGCGGCGTCGAGGGAGAGCCGATTGGCCGCCCACCCCTCGCCCGCCAGCCGTGCGACCTTGTCGGCCGCACCGTCCTCGACCAGCGCGAGGACCGTGGGGCCCGCGCCGGAGATAACCGCTGGGACGCCGTCCGCGCGCAGTCGGTTGACAAGCGCGACGCTCTGCGGCATCGCCGGGGTCCGGTAATCCTGGTGGAGCCGGTCCTCGGTGGCCGGCAGCAGAAGCTCGGGGCGCCTGGTCAGCGCCTCGACGAGCAGGGCCGCGCGACCGGCGTTGACCGCCGCGTCCACATGGGGGACGGTGCGCGGCAGCAGGCCGCGCGCGGTCTCGGTGAGAACCGGGCTGCTGGGCACGAAAACCACCGGAACGATGGAATCGGCGGGCTTCATCCTGATGGCGCGCGCCGCTCCGCCGTCCATCCAGGCCACCGTGAACCCGCCGAGCAGACAGGCGGCGACGTTGTCGGGATGGCCCTCGATCTCGGTGGCCAGTTCGAGCAGTGCCGCGTCGTCGAGCCGGGCGTCGCCGCCTATCGTCACCGCGCGGGCGGCCACGATCCCGGCGCAGATCGCGGCGGAGGAGGAGCCCAGGCCGCGGCCGTGCGGGATGCGGTTGGCGCAGACGACCTCCAGGCCGCGCGGCTGCCCGCCGAGCAGTTCGAAGGCCGTACGCAGGGACCGTACGAGCAGATGAGTTTCGTCACGGGGAAGCGTCTCGGCGCCCTCACCCGCGATGTCGACGTGCAGGCCGGAGTCGGCGACGCGGACGACCACGTCGTCGTAGAGCCCCAGCGACAGGCCGAAGGCGTCGAAGCCCGGACCGAGATTGGCGCTGGTGGCGGGGGTGCGCACCCGTACGGCGGCGGCGCGGAACGCGGGACCGGCCATCGCTCTGACGACTCTCCTTGTGACTGCGGGACGACAGGACTACAGAGGTGGTGACTTGCGGGACTGCGGGATTCGGCTGCGAGACAGAGGCGGCTGCGAGACGTTCGAGGACATACGGAACACCCGAGGGCCACAGGGGCAACACCGCGGCATATGCGGCGGGGCGGGTTGGGTACAGCCTATCGAAGGAAGGTTCCATGGCGACATAGGGCGCACAGGAGGCGCACGATGCGTGTCGCATGGCTCCTGTGCGCCGACGCCGGGGCCGGCTCCCCGGACCGTTACCGTGCCGGGCGCCTATGCCA
Source organism: Streptomyces sp. L-9-10 (assembly GCF_004151105.1). Lineage (GTDB taxonomy): Bacteria > Actinomycetota > Actinomycetes > Streptomycetales > Streptomycetaceae > Streptomyces. The sequence continues at coordinate 4,301 of NZ_PHRF01000113.1, read as the reverse complement.
GTCCGTTATGCCAGGCCCAGGCGCTGCGCGGCCGCGACGGCGTCCACCGGCACGGTCACCGGCTGGGGTGCTCCCGCGACCGCCCAGTCCGGGTCCTTGAGACCGTTTCCGGTGACGGTGCAGACGATGCGCTGGCCGGGATCGACCTTGCCCTCCTCCGCGGCCTTGAGCAGACCGGCGACCGAGGCGGCCGAGGCGGGCTCGACGAAGACGCCCTCCTGGGAGGCCAACAGCCGGTAGGCGGCCAGGATCTGCCGGTCCGTCACCTCGTCGATGAAGCCGCCGGACTCGTCACGGGCCGCCAGCGCGTACTGCCAGGACGCGGGGTTGCCGATCCGGATCGCGGTGGCGACGGTGTGCGGGTCCTTGACGATCTCGCCGCGCACGATCGGCGCGGAGCCGGACGCCTGGTAACCCCACATTCGCGGGGTGTTCGCGGCGGGGCCGTCGGCGGCGTACTGGGTGTATCCCTTCCAGTACGCCGTGATGTTGCCGGCGTTCCCGACGGGCAGCACATGGATGTCGGGGGCGTCGCCCAGCGCGTCCACGATTTCGAAGGCGGCGGTCTTCTGGCCCTCGATACGGACCGGATTGACCGAATTGACCAGCGCCACCGGGAAGTTGTCCGACAGCGAGCGCGCCAGCGTCAGACAGTCGTCGAAGTTGCCCTCGACCTGGAGGATGCGCGCGCCGTGGACCAGCGCCTGGCCCATCTTGCCCAGGGCGATCTTCCCCTGGGGCACGAGCACGGCGCAGACCATTCCGGCGCGTACCGCGTAGGCGGCGGCCGAGGCCGAGGTGTTGCCGGTGGAGGCGCAGATGACCGCCTGGGCGCCCTCCTCCTTGGCCCGGGTGATGGCCATGGTCATGCCACGGTCCTTGAAGGATCCGGTGGGGTTGGCGCCCTCGACCTTGAGATGAACCTCACACCCCGTGCGCTCGGACAGCACCTGCGCGGGGACGAGCGGCGTACCGCCCTCACGAAGGGTGACGACCTGCGTCTTCTCCGTCACCGGGAGGCGGTCCCGGTACTCCTCGATGATGCCGCGCCACTGGTGGGTGCCCTGGCGGGTGCCGATGCTGGTCATGGGTCCCTTACTCCCCTTCAACACGCATGATGCTGGCGACACCGCGCACGGTGTCGAGCTTGCGCAGCGCTTCGACGGTCCCGGAGAGGGCGGCGTCTGGCGCGCGGTGGGTGACGACGACGAGGGCGGCCTCGCCGCCGCCGTCCTGTCGGCCTTTCTGACGTACGGTGTCGATCGATACGCCATGCTCGGCGAAGACCGTTGCGACCTGGGCGAGTACGCCCGGTTTGTCGGCCACGTCGAGACTGATGTGGTAGCGCGTCACGACCTCGCCCATAGGGCTCACGGGCAGTTGCGTGTACGCCGACTCGCCGGGGCCCGTGGCCTCGTTGAGCTTGTTGCGGCAGACGGCGACGAGGTCGCCGAGCACGGCGGAGGCCGTCGGGGAGCCGCCCGCGCCGGGGCCGTAGAACATCAGCTGTCCGGCCGCCTCGGCCTCGACGAAGACCGCGTTGTACGCCTCGCGCACGGAGGCGAGCGGATGGCTGAGCGGGATCATCGCCGGGTGGACCCGCGCGGTGACGGACCGGCCGTCGGCGGCGCGCTCGCAGATGGCGAGGAGTTTGACGGTGCAGCCCATCCGTTTCGCCGAGGCGAGATCGGCGGAGGTGACCTCCGTGATGCCCTCGCGGTGCACGTCGTCGAGGCGTACCCGGGTGTGGAAGGCGATCCCGGCGAGGATCGCGGCCTTGGCGGCGGCGTCGAAGCCCTCGACGTCCGCGGTCGGATCGGCTTCCGCGTAGCCGAGGGCGGTGGCCTCGTCGAGCGCCTCGGAGTAGCCGGAGCCGGCGGTGTCCATCCGGTCGAGGATGAAGTTGGTGGTGCCGTTGACGATGCCGAGGACCCGGTTCACCTTGTCCCCGGCGAGGGACTCTCGCAGCGGCCTGATCAGCGGGATGGCCCCGGCGACCGCCGCCTCGAAGTACAGGTCCCGGCCGTGGCGCTCGGCCGCCGCGTAGAGCGTCGCGCCGTCCTCGGCCAGCAGCGCCTTGTTGGCGGAGACGACGGAGGCGCCGTGCTCGAACGCGGTGGTGATGAGCGTACGGGCGGGCTCGATCCCGCCGATGACCTCGACCACCACATCTATGTCGCCGCGCTTGACCAGCGCGGTCGCGTCGGTGGTGATCAGTGCGGGGTCGATGCCCTCACGCACCTTGGAGGGGCGCCGGACGGCCACCCCGGTCAGCTCGACCGGGGCCCCGATCCGCGCTTCGAGGTCGTCGGCGTGCGTCGTCATGATGCGCGCCACCTCTGAGCCGACCACACCACAGCCCAGCAGCGCCACCTTCAGCGGACGCGTACGCATCATCCGACCTACGCCTTTCATCCATCACAGCTGTTTAAAGCAGGAATCCGAACCAGTCTCACTCACCGGACGGGAGTTTCTGTGCCTCGTCCAGATTGCGAGACATGTATTTCAGTGACCGACATCGAGACGCAGAAGATCTTCCTCCCTCTCACGCCGGACGATCACCCGGGCCTCACCGTCCCTGACGGCGACGACGGGCGGCCGGAGCGCGTGGTTGTAATTGCTCGCCATCGAGCGGCAGTACGCGCCGGTGGCGGGGACGGCGATCAGGTCACCCGGCGCCAGGTCGGCGGGCAGGAACGCGTCCCGTACGACGATGTCGCCGCTCTCGCAGTGCTTGCCGACGACGCGCGTCAGCATCGCCTCGGCGTCGGAGCGGCGGGAGACGAGCGCCACGCTGTACTCGGCGTCGTACAGGGCCGTACGGATGTTGTCGGACATGCCACCGTCCACACTGACATACGTACGAAGCCCTTCGAGCGGCTTGATGGTGCCGACCTCGTACAGGGTGAAGGCCGTGGGACCCACGATCGCGCGCCCCGGTTCGACGGAGATCCGCGGGGTGCGCAGCCCGGCGGACTCACACTCACGGGTGACGATGTCGTTGAGGGCCTTCGCGATGTCGTGCGGCTCGCGCGGATCGTCCTCGGAGGTGTACGCGATACCGAGGCCGCCGCCGAGATCGATCTCGGGCAGCTCCACGCCGTGCTCGTCGCGTACCTCGGCGAGCAGCTGGACGACGCGGCGTGCGGAGACCTCGAAGCCGGCCATGTCGAAGATCTGCGAGCCGATGTGGGAGTGGATGCCGATCAGTTCGAGCCCGTCGAGCTTGAGGGCCCGCCTGACGGCCTCGGCGGCCTGGCCGCCGGCGAGGGCGACCCCGAACTTCTGGTCCTCGTGCGCGGTGGCGATGAACTCGTGCGTATGCGCCTCGACGCCGACCGTGACCCGGATCTGGACGGGCTGGCGCCTGCCGAGGCGCTGCGCGACATGGGCGACCTGCACGATCTCCTGGAAGGAGTCGAGGACGATACGGCCGACGCCGACGGAGACGGCACGCTCGATCTCCTGCACGGACTTGTTGTTGCCGTGGAAGGCGATCCGTTCGGCGGGCATGCCGGCCGCGAGCGCGGTGGCGAGTTCACCGCCTGAGCAGACATCGAGGTTGAGGCCCTCTTCGTCGAGCCAGCGGACGACGGCCCGGGAGAGGAACGCCTTGCCCGCGTAGAACACGTCGGCGTCCTTGCCGAAGGCGTCGGCCCAGGCGCGGCAGCGGGCACGGAAGTCCGCCTCGTCGAGGAAGTACGCGGGGGTGCCGAACTCCTCGGCGAGCCGGGTCACTTCGATCCCCGCGACGGTCGCCACCCCGTCCTCGTTCCTGCGGACGGTTCGCGACCAGACCTTCTCGTCGAGGACGTTGAGGTCGGCGGCGGGCGCGGTGTAGTGGCCCTCGGGGAGGACATCCGCGTGACGGGGGCCTGCGGGGTGTGCGGAACGGCTCATGTTCTTGGCTCTCTTGGATCTCTTCAGAGGTACGCGGGGGCATCGATGCCGAGCAGGGACAGGCCGCCGGCCAGCACGGCCCCGGCGGCGTCGGCGAGCGCGAGCCGGGAGCGGTGGGCGGCCGAGGGTTTCTCGTCACCGAGGGGCAGCGGGTGGCAGCTCTCCTGGAAGCGCAGGAACGCGTCCGCGGTGTGTTCGAGATGGCGGGCGAGCCGGTCGGGCGCGCGCAGCCGGGCGGCGGCTTCGAGGACGGCGGGGTGGTCGCCGAGGGCGGTGAGGAGGAGCGCGGTGGCGCTGTCGTGGCCGGTGGCCTCGGGGGTGCCGTCGGGGTTGCCGTCGAGGGCCTGGGCGGGCGCCGGGCCGGGGGCGGGGGCCGGGTCGGGGGCGGGGGCCGGGTCGGG
>NZ_PHRF01000112.1 GCF_004151105.1 Streptomyces sp. L-9-10 | reverse complement strand
AGCACGGTGCCGATGGCGGCCACGCTCGCCAGCTGCCCGAACTCTCCGAGTCCGGGCGGGTTGATGGACTCCAGCAGGCCCTGCACCTCGACCTTGGCGACGGGAAGGTCCAGCAGGAAGGCCGCGCCGGTGGCCAGGGCCACGGCTGCCAGCGGGCCCGGGATCATCCGGGCTCCGGCCGGGAGGCGGGGCCAGAGCACCAGTACGGCGATGGTCCCCGCCCCGATGAGGAACGCGGTCAGCGCCGTACCGGTGGTGAGAATGTCGCCGGCCAGTCCGGGCAG
>NZ_PHRF01000111.1 GCF_004151105.1 Streptomyces sp. L-9-10 | reverse complement strand
ACCGCCAGACCGATCGTCTCCGACTTCAGCGCCACCCCCGGCCCCGACGTCGTCGTCACCGCCAGGGAACCCCCGAACGCCGCGCCCAGCGCCGCGCCGATCGCCGCGATCTCGTCCTCGGCCTGGAAGGTCCGCACACCGAAGTTCTTGTGCCGTGACAGCTCGTGCAGGATGTCGGAGGCCGGGGTGATCGGATACGAGCCCAGATACAGCGGCAGCCGGGCCCGCTCGCCGGCGGCCACCAGACCGTAGGACAGGGCCAGGTTCCCGGAGATGTTGCGGTACGTGCCGGCCGGGAACGCCCGGGAGGCCGGGGCGACCTGGTAGGAGACCGCGAAGTCCTCGGTGGTCTCCCCGAAGTTCCATCCCGCCCGGAACGCGGCGACATTGGCCTCCGCGATCTGCGGCTTCTTCGCGAACTTCGCCCGCAGGAACCGCTCCGTGCTCTCGGTGGGCCGGTTGTACATCCAGCTCAGCAGACCCAGCGCGAACATGTTCTTGGAACGCTCGGCCTCCTTGCGGGAGAGACCGAACTCCTTGAGCGCCTCGATCGTCAGCGTCGTCAGCGGCACCGGATGGACCTGGTAGCCGTCCAGCGAACCGTCCTCCAGCGGCGAGGTCAGATAACCCACCTTCGCCATCGGCCGCTTGGTGAACTCATCGGTGTTCACGATGATCTCCGCACCACGCGGCACATCCCCGATATTCGCCTTCAGCGCCGCCGGATTCATCGCCACCAGCACATTCGGCGCATCCCCCGGCGTCAGGATGTCATGATCCGCGAAGTGCAGCTGGAACGACGACACCCCCGGCAGCGTCCCGGCAGGAGCCCTGATCTCCGCCGGGAAGTTCGGCAGCGTCGACAGATCGTTCCCGAACGACGCCGTCTCCGACGTGAACCGGTCACCCGTCAGCTGCATCCCATCACCCGAATCACCCGCGAAACGGATGA
>NZ_PHRF01000110.1 GCF_004151105.1 Streptomyces sp. L-9-10 | reverse complement strand
GTCTTCGAGGAAGTCCGTGGTGTGCCGGTCCTCCAGCCAGGACTGGAGCGAGAGCGGATGCTCCCAGGGGAAGGCGCCCTTGCCGCCGAAGGTGGTGACGACCGGCGCGGACAGCTTCTCGGCGAGCGCGCGGAGCTTGCCGCCGGCGTCGGCGCGGACGACTCCACCGCCCGCGATGATCGCCGGGCGGGCGGCGTTGGACAGCGCGTGGGCGGCCACGGCGGTCAGTTCGGGACGGGGCAGCAGCTCGCGCGGGGTCGCGTCCATGGCGGTGACGACCGGCAGGGTCGTCCCGGCGAGGAGGACGTCCTGCGGGATCTCGACCCAGACCGGGCCGTGCGGCGCGCTGAGCGCGGATTCCCAGGCGGCGGCGATCGCGGACGGGATCTGGGAGGCGGCGCGGACGGGGTGCACGGACTTCACGATGTCGCGGAAGGACGCCTGCTGGTCGCGGAGTTCATGCAGATAGCCGTGCCGGCCGCCGCCGAGTCCCGCCGTCGGGATCTGGCTGGAGATCGCGAGCACGGGCGCCGAGGCGGCGGCCGCCTCCTGGAGCGCGGCGAGCGAGGTCAGGGCGCCGGGGCCGGTGGAGAGCAGCAGCGGGGCGACCTCGCCGGTGACCCTGCCGTACGCGTCGGCGGCGAACCCCGCGTTGTTCTCGACGCGGAGGCCGACGTACTGGAGCGAGGACCGGCGCAGGGCGTCGAACATCCCCAGCGCGTGCTGTCCCGGCAGCCCGAACACGGTGGTGGCGCCGAGCCCGTACAGCGTCTCGACGACCAGGTCACCGCCGTTGCGCCCGGCGGGCGGCGCCAGGGCGGCGGCGGTCTGTTCGGGGGTGAGGGGCCGGGGCCCGTGGTCGTGATCGTGGTCGTGGGTCACTTCGTCGCCTTCCCCGCGGCAATCTGCCGGGACATGATCGTCGTCAGTTCGTACGCCGTGTGGGAGGCGGCGACGGAGGTGATCTCGGCGTGGTCGTACGCGGGCGCGACCTCGACGACATCCGCCGAGACCACATTGCAGGAGGCCAGTCCCCGCACTATTTCCAGGAGTTCACGGGAGGTCAGCCCGCCCGCCTCGGGTGTGCCGGTGCCGGGAGCGTGCGCCGGGTCCAGCACATCGATGTCGATGGAGATGTACAGCGGACGGTCCCCGATGCGCTGCCGCAGCTGGTCGGCGATCTCGTCCACGCCCCGGCGCATCACATCGGCGGACGTGACGATCCCGAAGCCCATCCTGGCGTCGTCGTCCAGGTCCCGCTTGCCGTAGAGCGGGCCGCGCGTACCGACGTGGGAGAGCGCCTCCGTATCGAGGATGCCCTCCTCGACGGCCCGGCGGAACGGCGTCCCGTGCGTGTACTCGGCGCCGAAGTAGGTGTCCCAGGTGTCCAGATGGGCGTCGAAGTGGAGCAGCGCGACCGGGCCGTGCCGCTTCGCCACCGAGCGCAGCAGCGGGAGCGCGATGGTGTGGTCGCCGCCGAGGGTCATCAGACGCGCGCCGGTCCCGAGCAGTTCGTCGGCCGCGGCCTCGATGGTGTCGACGGCCTCGTTGATGTTGAACGGGTTGGCGGCGATGTCCCCGGCGTCCGCGACCTGCGCGAGGGCGAACGGGGAGGCGTCCTGGGCCGGGTTGTACGGGCGCAGCAGGCGCGACGCCTCCCGGATCGCGTTTCCGCCGAAGCGGGCGCCGGGACGGTAGGAGACGCCGGTGTCGAAGGGGACGCCGACGACGGCGACATCGGCGGTGCCGACCTCGTCGAGCCGGGGCAGCCGGGCGAAGGTGGCCGGGCCCGCGTACCTCGGGACGCGGGACGAGTCGACCGGGCCGCGTGGGCCGCCGTCGCGGCCCCCGTCGCCGGTGACCTGGGAAGTGACCTGGGATTCGTTTCCGTTGCCGCTCATCGTCGGGCCTCTCCGGGTAGTGCTCGCGCGGCTCCGCGCGGCTCCGCGCCGCTGTGCGGCGCTGCGTACCGATACGTGTCGCTGTGTGATGCTCTGTCAAGAATGGACCGGCCCACTGACAGTGGGCCGGTCCGGGTCGTGCGTCGCCCGCCCTCAGCCCACGGGAAGGGCTGGTTCGGACGGGGTCCCGGGGCTCTCGTCGTCCGCCTCGCCCGCGAGCCGGCGCCGCCACGCGGCCAGCACCGCTTCGTCCGTCGGCCTGGTCGCCAGGCTGACGATCAGATAGGCGGCCAGTGAGGACAACAGCCCGTAGTAGACGGGCTCGTTGGCGAGGATGCCGTACGCCGCCATCAGCCCCACGACGGCCCCGCCGCCGACGATCACGCCGGCCAGCGCGCCGTACACCGTCCCGCGCTTCCAGAGCAGACCGCCGAGGATCGGCACCAGCAGTCCGCCGACGAGCAGGTTGTACGCGACGGTGAGCGCCTCGACGACATCGTTCAGCGCGATCGCGATGGCGATGACGCCGATCCCCATGATCAGGATGAACAGCCGGTTGCCCCTGACCTCGTCGTGCTCGGCGCCGTCCGGTCCGCCGTCCGCGCCGCCGCCCCGGCCGCCGACCCTCCGCAGCCGCGACCAGATGTCGTTGTTCGCGACGGTCGCGCAGGCGATCAGCGCGCCCGAGGAGGTCGACATCACGGCCGCGAGGGCGGCGGCCAGCACCAGCCCCCGTACGCCCATGGGCAGTTCGTCCTTGACGATGGTCGCGAACGCGTCGTCCGCGCTGCCCAGATCCGGGTAGAGCACCTTGGCCGCGGTCCCGATGACCGCTCCGGCCAGCGCGTACACCAGGCAGTACGTACCGGCGACGGTGCCGCCCCAGCGCGCCACCTTGTCGCCGCGCGCGGTGAAGACCCGCTGCCAGATGTCCTGTCCGATCAGCATGCCGAACGTGTAGATCAGCACATAGGTGAAGATCGTCTCGCCGCCGATGCCGAAGGGCGCGAAGTACTCGTCCGGCAGCTGCGCCCTCATCTCGCTGAACCCGCCCGCCTTGACCACCGCGATGGGCAGCAGGAGCAGCAGCACCCCGACGGTCTTGACGACGAACTGCACCATGTCGGTGAGCGTGATGGACCACATGCCGCCGAGCGTCGAGTACGCGACGACGATGGCCCCGCCCAGGATGATCGCGACGGTGCGGTGCAGGTCGAAGAGGACGTCGAAGATCGTGGCGTAGGCGATGGTCGAGGTGACCGCGAGCATGAGCGTGTACGCCCACATCACGATGCCCGAGATGACCCCGGCCCGGCCGCCGTAGCGCAGATCGAGCATCTCGGAGACGGTGTAGACCTTCAGCCGGGCGATCCGCGCGGAGAAGAAGAGGGAAAGGGCGAGCAGGCCGAGGCCGATGGTGAAGACCATCCAGGCGCCGGAGAGCCCGTGCTTGTAGCCGAGGCCGACCCCGCCGATCGTGGAGGCGCCGCCGAGGACGATCGCGGCCATCGTGCCGGAGTACATCCAGGGCCCCAGCCTGCGGCCCGCGACCAGGAACTCGCTCTTGGACTTGGCGCGGCGCATGCCCCACCAGCCCATGGCCAGCATGCCGGCCAGATAGACGACGATCACCGCGTAATCGACAGCCATGGGCTTCCTCCGTCTCGACTCACACTTTTCATCCCGCGTTCTTGTGGGTCATGACGGTAGGTGGCCGGAAAGCATCGCTGAAGTGTACGTTTCATCCATTCCGCAGACAAACAATGGATGGAACGTCCATGACGAACCGCACCGCGCGCCCCGCCGGTCCCCCGCCCACCCCGCCGATTCCGCTGGCCGCACTGCTCGCGGACCCGGATCTCGGGCTGCGCCGGATCGCCGGGCCGCCGGACGACGGCTCCCAGGTGGTGCACTGGGTGCACACCTCGGAGATGGCGGACCCGTACCCGTATCTGCTCGGCGGGGAGCTGCTGCTGACCGCCGGTGTCCAGCTCAGCGACGCGTACGCGGACGAGTACGCGGCGCGGGTGGTCGAGGCGGGCGCGGCGGCGCTCGGTTTCGGGGTGACGCCGGTGTACGACACGGTGCCGCCCGCGCTCGTCGAGGCGTGCGACCGGCACGGTCTGCCGCTGCTCGAAGTACCGCCGCGTACCCCGTTCACCACCGTCGCACGCGAGGTGTGGCGGCTGATGGCGGAGGCACGCCATCGCGAGCTGCGCCGGGTGACCCAGGCACAGCAGGGTCTGGCGGCCGCCGCCGCGCGCCAGGATCCGGTGCCCGCCGTGCTGCGGCAGCTGGCGGTGCGGCTGGAGGGCCGCGCGGTGCTGTTCGCGCCGGACGGCGCGGAGCTGCACACCACGGGCCGGGCTGCGTCGCCCGGGGCCCGTACGGCCCTCGGGCGGCTGGCCCGGGTGGTACGCGGCGGACCGGCGTCCGCCACCGACACCGCCCAGGGCGCCCATCTCGCCGCCTACGCGCTCGGCGGCGGACAGGGCCTCGTCCTCGGCGTGGCCACCGCCGGACGGGAGGCCGGGGACCACACCGTCACCGGCGTCGCCGTCGTCCTGCTGTCGCTGCTCACCGCGCCCCATCAGAGCGCGGCCGAGTCGGGCCGCTCGGCGGCGCTCGTACGGATGCTGCTCGGGGCCACGCCCGCCGAGGCCGCGCCGCTGCTCGGGCCGGGGCCGTGGAGCGTGGTCCACGCGCGCGGCGGTTCCACGCCCTTCGCGGCGGGCGCGCTGGCGGCGGCGCTGGGCAGCGCGCTGGTCGAGACGGACGGCACCACGACCCGCGTCGTCACCGACCGCGAGGTCACCGCCCGGCCCGGCTGGACCCTGGGCGTCAGCGAGCCGGTGGAACCCGCGGGGCTGGCCGCCGCCGACGCCCGCGCCGGGCGGGCGCTGCGCCGCGCGGAGGCCACCCGCACCCCGCTCGTACGCCACCTCGGGGAGGGACTCACCGGCCTGTTCGCCCCCGAGGAGGCCGCCGCCCACGCCCGTGCCCGCCTCGCGCCGCTCACCGGCTCCCCCGCCCTGGCCGAGACGCTGCGCGTCTGGCTCTCGCTGCACGGCAGCTGGGACCGTACGGCGGTGGCCCTGACCGTCCACCGCAACACCGTCCGCCAGCGGATCGCCCGCTGCGCGACCCTGCTGGACACGGACCTTGACGACGCCGACGTACGGATGGAGCTGTGGTTCGCGCTGCGCTGGGCGTGACGGCGCGGGCCGGCTCCTCAGGCCGTGTCCGCAGGCCCTGCCCGGCCGATGCGCCGACCTTTCCCGGGGCCTGGACACCGGAACGAACCGCCGGGTAACTTGGATGAGCAAGCGCTTAGCCACGACGGGGAGGCACTCCAGTGCGCCGTACTGTCTACAACGAGGACCACGAGGCGTTCCGGGAGACCATCCGCGCCTTCATCGAGGCCGAGGTCGTCCCCGTCCACGACGAGTGGTACGCGGCGGGGCAGGCGCCCCGCGACTTCTACCACCAACTCGGCGAGCTGGGCATCTTCGGCATCGAGGTGCCCGAGGAGTACGGCGGCGCGGGTGAGGAATCGTTCAAGTTCCAGGCGGTCATCACCGAGGAGTGCGCACGCGCGGGTGTCTCCTTCGGCGGCTCCGGGGTCCATGTCGCGCTCTGCCTGCCCTATTTGAAGGCGTACGCCACCGACGAGCAGAAGAAGCGGTGGCTGCCGGACTTCGTCAGCGGCCGGGCGATGTACGCCATCGCCATGACCGAGCCGGGCACGGGCTCCGACCTGGCCGGTATGAAGACGACCGCCAGGCTCTCCGAGGACGGCACGCACTACGTCCTGAACGGTGCGAAGACGTTCATCACCGGCGGCGTGCACGCGGACCGCGTGATCGTCTGCGCCCGTACCGCCGCCCCGACCGCCGAGGACCGCCGCCACGGCATCTCGCTGCTGGTCGTGGACACGGCGTCCGAGGGGTACGCGGTCGGCCGCAAGCTCGACAAGCTGGGGCTGCGGATCTCCGACACCGCCGAACTGTCCTTCACCGACGTCAAGGTCCCGGTCGAGGATCTGCTCGGCGAGGAGAACAAGGGCTTCTCCTACCTCGGCCAGAATCTGCCGCAGGAGCGGCTGGGCATCGCCGTCGGCGCGTACGCGCAGGCCGCCGCGGCGGTCCGGTTCGCGCAGGCGTACGTCCAGGAGCGGACGGTCTTCGGCAAGAGCGTCGCGTCGTTCCAGAACACGAAGTTCGAACTGGCCGCGTGCAAGGCCGAGGTGGACGCGGCGGAGGCCGTCGTCGACCGCGCGCTGGAGGCCCATGACCTGGGCGAGCTGTCCGCGGCCGAGGCCGCCTCCGCGAAGCTCTTCACCACCGAGGTCGCGCACCGCGTCATCGACAAGTGCCTCCAGCTGCACGGCGGCTACGGCTATATGAACGAGTACCCGATCGCCCGGCTGTACGCGGACAATCGCGTCAACCGGATCTACGGCGGCACCAGCGAGGTCATGAAGATGATCATCGCCAAGTCGATGGGGCTGTAAGAGCCACGTCGATGGGGCTGTGAGGAAGAAGTGGGGCGGGCCGGTTCGGCCGTACGGTCAGAGCAGGCCCGCCTCGTTCAGCAGGTAGGCGGTCATCGGGTCGTAGAAGCGCGGGTCCGTGACATGGTCGTCCAGCGGGACGGTCACCTCCAGCGTGCCTTCCGCCTCGGCGATGAAGAGCGCCGGGTCGTTGCAGTCCGCGTATCCGACCGAGTCCAGTCCGCGCTGGCCCGCGCATCCCGCCCAGCCGTGGTCCGCGACCACCAGATCGGGCTGTGGTCTGCCCTCGCGCTCCAGACCGTCCAGGATCGCCCGCATCGGCTCCGGCGAGTGCGTGTGCCAGAGGGTCGCGCCGCGCTCCAGCATCGCGATGTCCGCGAACTGGAAGACCATGCCCTCGTCGGCGGTGAGCCCGCCCGGGATCCGTACGATCTCGCAGCCCGCGGCCCGCAGGGCGTCCGCGGTCTGGCGGTGCACGTCCAGCAGCCCGCCCGGGTGGCCGGTCGCGAACAGCACGCGCTGCTTGCCCGCGGCGGCCTTGCGCAGCCGGGCTGCCAGCCGCTCCAGGCCGTCCACGGTCAGCTCGGGATCGATGGTGTCCTGGCCGGCCCGGTGCCCCGGGTCGTCGCTGACCCCGCACCGCTCGGCCATCACGGCGAGCACGTCCTGCTCGTCGGTCCAGCGGTCCCCCAGCTCCAGGCCCAGCCAGTAGTGGCGGTCGCCATTGGCCAGCTTGCGGTAATGGGAGAGGTTGTTGTCGCGGGGGGTGGCGACATTCCCGGCGATACGCGTTCGGACGAGATGGTCGACAAGGGCGGCACGGCTCGGTATCGGCATGAACCCATTGTGCCGTCCGACCCGGGCGCCGCGCCGGGTGTCCCGGTTCCCGGACTGTCTTCGGCCGGTCTTCGACCAGCCCGGACTCCGGCGGGCGCCCGTCGGCGTGGTGCGCGCTCCCGCCCACGACCGGCGGCGCGCCCGGTCCGTCCCCTACCGCGCGGGCTCGTCCGTATCGCCCAGCGCCGCGAACGCGCCGTGCGCCAGGCGGCGCAGCAGGGATTCCGTCGCGGCGCGGCCCGGGAGGCCGCCGCCGGGTGAGCCGAGGTGCGGTGTCGAGTTCAGCAGGCCGAAGACCGCGTGGACCGCGCCGCGCGCCTGGGTTTCCGGGACGGCCGGGTGCAGCTCCCGTACGACCGTGACCCACAGCTCCACGTACTGCCGCTGGAGCTGGCGCACCAGCTTGCGGTCGCTGTCCCTCAGACGGTCCAGCTCGCGGTCGTGGAGGGTGATGAGCGGGCGGTCGTCCAGGGCGAAGTCGATATGCCCGTCGATCAGCGAGGCCAGTACGGCGGCGGGGTCGCCGGCCGCGCCCGCGCCCCGTACACGCAGCTTCCCGCCGTCCAGCAGCCGTCCGCTGATACCGACCAGCAGCTCGGCGAGCATCGCGTCCTTGCCCGCGAAATGGCGGTACAGACCGGGCCCGCTGATGCCGACGGCCGCCCCTATCTCGTCGACACCGACGCCGTGGAACCCACGCTCGGCGAAGAGGCGCGCGGCCTCGCTGAGGATCTGCTCGCGGCGGGTCGGGGCCGCGGTCCTGGTGCTCATGGGAAATCATTCTAGACAGGGCCGTTAGCGGTCGTTAACCTGGAAGCGTCACGTTAACGCTCACTAACGGCGCTCACTGACACACCGCGCACCACCACACCGCACCACCACACCAGTGAACCCAGCGAGGGGGGCTACGAGCGATGCGGCAGGCACCAGTGCTGGCGAGCGCCGCCGATCCGGCGTCCGAGGCATGGCGGGCCAACGAGGCGGCCCATCAGGAGCTGGCCGACGGCCTGCGCTCCCGGCTCGTCGCCGCGCGCCTCGGCGGCGGCGAGAAGGCCCGCGCCCGGCACACCGCGCGCGGAAAGCTGCTCCCGCGCGACCGGGTGGACACCCTCCTCGACCCCGGCTCGCCCTTCCTGGAGCTGGCGCCGCTCGCGGCCGAGGGGATGTACGGCGGGGCGGCCCCGGCCGCCGGGGTGATCGCCGGGATCGGCCGGGTCAGCGGGCGCGAGGTGGTGATCGTCGCCAATGACGCCACGGTCAAGGGCGGTACGTACTACCCGATGACGGTGAAGAAACACCTCCGCGCCCAGGAGGTGGCTCTGGAGAACCGCCTCCCCTGTGTGTATCTGGTGGACTCCGGCGGCGCCTTCCTGCCGATGCAGGACGAGGTCTTCCCCGACCGCGACCACTTCGGCCGGATCTTCTACAACCAGGCCCGGATGTCCGGCGCCGGCATCCCGCAGATCGCCGCGGTGCTCGGCTCCTGCACGGCGGGCGGGGCGTACGTCCCGGCGATGAGCGACGAGGCCGTGATCGTCCGCGGGCAGGGCACGATCTTCCTGGGCGGCCCGCCGCTGGTGAAGGCGGCGACCGGCGAGGTCGTCACGGCCGAGGAGCTGGGCGGCGGCGAGGTCCACTCCCGGGTCTCCGGGGTCACCGACCATCTCGCCGAGGACGACGCGCACGCGCTGCGCGTCGTCCGCACGATCGTCTCGACGCTCCCCGCGCGCGGCCCGCTCCCCTGGTCCGTCGAGCCGGTGGAGGAGCCGAAGGCGGACCCCGCCGGGCTGTACGGCGCGGTGCCGGTGGATTCCCGTACGCCCTACGACGTCCGCGAGGTGATCGCGCGGCTGGTCGACGGCTCGCGGTTCGCCGAGTTCAAGTCCGAGTTCGGTACGACGCTGGTCACCGGCTTCGCGCGGATCCACGGCCATCCGGTGGGCATCGTCGCCAACAACGGCATCCTGTTCTCCGAGTCCGCCCAGAAGGGCGCGCATTTCATCGAGCTGTGCGACCAGCGCGGTATCCCGCTGCTCTTCCTCCAGAACATCTCGGGCTTCATGGTCGGCCGGGACTACGAGGCGGGCGGGATCGCCAAGCACGGCGCGAAGATGGTGACGGCCGTCGCCTGCGCGCGGGTGCCGAAGCTGACGGTCGTCGTCGGCGGTTCGTACGGCGCGGGCAACTACTCGATGTGCGGCCGGGCCTACTCCCCCCGCTTCCTGTGGATGTGGCCCAACGCCAAGATCTCGGTGATGGGCGGCGAGCAGGCCGCCTCGGTGCTGGCCACCGTCAAGCGCGACCAGATCGAGGCGCGCGGCGAGGAGTGGCCGGCCGAGGACGAGGAGTCCTTCAAGGACCCGATCCGCGCGCAGTACGAGACCCAGGGCAACGCCTACTACGCGACCGCGCGCCTCTGGGACGACGGCGTCATCGACCCGCTGGACACCCGCCAGGTGGTGGGTCTGGCCCTGACCGCGTGTGCCAACGCCCCGCTGCCCCCGAGGGACAGCGCGGCGCCCGGCTTCGGCGTCTTCCGGATGTGAGGGTGGGAATGTTCGACACCGTTCTGATCGCCAACCGCGGCGAGATCGCGGTCCGCGTCATCCGTACCCTGCGGACCCTGGGCGTGCGCTCGGTCGCGGTGTTCAGCGACGCGGACGCGGACGCCCGGCATGTGCGGGAGGCCGACACCGCGGTACGGATCGGGCCCGCCGCCGCTGCCGAGAGCTATCTGCGCGTCGACCGGCTGCTGGAGGCGGCGGCCCGTACCGGCGCGCAGGCGGTCCACCCCGGCTATGGCTTCCTCGCCGAGAACGCCGGCTTCGCGCGCGCCTGCGCGGACGCGGGGCTGGTCTTCGTCGGCCCGCCCGCCCCCGCCATCGCGCTGATGGGCGACAAGATCCGCGCCAAGGAGACCGTACGGGCCGCCGGGGTCCCGGTGGTCCCCGGCTCCTCCGGCGGCGGACTGAGCGATGGCCAACTGGCGGAGGCGGCGCGCGGGATCGGGATGCCGGTGCTGCTGAAGCCCTCGGCGGGCGGCGGCGGCAAGGGCATGCGGCTGGTGCGGTCCGAGGCGGCGCTCGCCGAGGAGATCGCGGCGGCCCGGCGCGAGGCGCGCTCCTCCTTCGGGGACGACACGCTCCTGGTGGAGCGGTGGGTGGACCGCCCGCGCCATATCGAGATCCAGGTCCTGGCGGACGGCCGGGGGAACGTGCTGCATCTGGGCGAGCGCGAGTGCTCGCTCCAGCGCCGCCACCAGAAGGTCGTCGAGGAGGCGCCGTCCGTCCTGCTGGACGGGGCCACGCGCGCGGCGATGGGCGAGGCGGCGGTCCGGGCGGCGCGCTCGTGCGGATACGAGGGCGCGGGGACGGTCGAGTTCATCGTCCCCGGCGGTGACCCGTCGTCGTACTTCTTCATGGAGATGAACACCCGCCTCCAGGTCGAGCATCCGGTGACCGAGCTGGCGGTGTCGGTCGGGGGGAGGCGCGGCCTGGATCTGGTGGAGTGGCAGCTGCGGATCGCCTCCGGCGAGGAACTGCCCTTCGGTCAGGACGACATCGCGTTCGACGGGCACGCGGTGGAGGCGCGCGTCTGCGCCGAGGATCCCGCCCGCGGCTTCCTGCCCTCCGGCGGTACGGTCCTGGCCCTGCGCGAGCCGGAGGGCGACGGCGTACGGACCGACTCGGGCCTCTCCGAGGGCGCGGACGTCGGCAGCGCGTACGACCCGATGCTCTCCAAGGTCATCGCGTACGGCCCCGACCGCGCCACGGCCCTGCGCAGACTCCGCGCGGCGCTCGCGGAGACGGTCACGCTCGGGGTCCCGACGAACGCCGGGTTCCTCCGCAGGCTGCTGGCCCACCCCTCGGTGGTCGCGGGCGAGCTGGACACGGGTCTGGTCGAGCGCGAGGCGGCCGGGCTGCTGGCGGAGACGGTCCCGCCCGAGGTGTACGCGGCCGCGGCGGCGGTCCGTCAGGCGGGGCTGCTGCCGCCCGCGACCGCGGGATGGGTGGACCCCTTCTCCGTACCGGACGGCTGGCGCCTCGGCGGCGTACGCCACCCGGCCGGCCATCCCCTGCGCGTGACGGGACATGAACCCGTGACGCTGGAGGCGCCGCCGGCGGACCGGTCCCGGGTGGAGCCCGGCCGGGTCACGGTCACCGTGGACGGGGTGACCCACACCTTCCACCGCGCGGGCGACTGGCTCGGCAGGGACGGGGACAGCTGGCACGTCCAGGACTACGACCCCGTGGAGGCCGCCCTGCGCGGGGCCGCCGGGGCGGGCGGTGTGGACGCGCTGACCGCGCCGATGCCCGGGACGGTCACCGTCGTGAAGGTGGCCGTCGGGGACGAGGTGACGGCCGGGCAGAGTCTGCTGGTCGTCGAGGCGATGAAGATGGAGCACGTCATCTCCGCCCCGCACGACGGCACGGTCACCGAGCTGGACGTCACCCCCGGGTCCACCGTCGCCATGGATCAGGTGCTGGCCGTCGTCGCGCCGGCCGGCCCCGCCGAGGAGGAGTCATGACCGAAGGACTGCCCATGGCGGTGCCCGCGCAGGGCCTGCCGCCCCGGGTCCGTATCCACGAGGTGGGCGCGCGCGACGGGCTCCAGAACGAGAAGAGCGTCGTACCGACCGAGGTCAAGGCGGAGTTCATCCACCGCCTCGCCGACGCGGGCCTGACCACCATCGAGGCGACCAGCTTCGTCCGCCCCGAGTGGGTACCCCAACTGGCCGACGCCGAGCTGCTGTTCCCGATGCTCGCCGACCTCGGCGGCGCCCCCGACATCGAGCTTCCCGTGCTCGTGCCGAACGGGCGCGGGCTGGACCGCGCCATGGCGCTGGGCGCCCGCCGTATCGCCGTGTTCGGCAGCGCCACGGAATCCTTCGCCAGGGCCAATCTCAACCGGACGGTCGACGAGTCGCTCGCCATGTTCGAGCCGGTCGTCGCCAGGGCCCGGGAGGACCGCATGGGGGTCCGCGGCTATCTCTCGATGTGCTTCGGCGACCCCTGGGAGGGGCCCGTCCCGGTCCATCAGGTCGTCAGGGTCGCCAAGGCCCTCAGGGACATGGGATGCGACGAGCTGAGCCTCGGCGACACCATCGGCGTCGCCACCCCCGGACATGTGCAGACGCTCCTGGCCGAGCTGAACGAGGAGGGCGTGCCGACCGACGCCCTCGCGGTGCACTTCCACGACACGTACGGCCAGGCGCTCGCCAACACCCTCGCCGCGCTCCAGCACGGAGTGACCACAGTCGACGCCTCCGCGGGCGGCCTCGGCGGCTGCCCGTACGCGAAGAGCGCGACCGGCAATCTCGCCACCGAAGACCTCGTGTGGATGCTCGACGGCCTCGGTATCGAAACCGGCGTCGATCTCGGCCGGCTCGTCGCCACCAGCGACTGGCTGGCCGAACGGCTGGGCCGCCCCAGCCCCTCCCGTACCGTCCGCGCCCTCTCCCACAAGGAGTGACCATCGATGTCCCTGGACCACCGGCTCTCCGCCGAGCACGAAGAACTGCGGCGCACCGTGGAGGAGTTCGCCCGCGAGGTCGTCGCGCCCAAGATCGGCGACTTCTACGAGCGGCACGAGTTCCCCTACGAGATCGTCCGTGAGATGGGGCGGATGGGGCTGTTCGGGCTGCCGTTCCCGGAGGAGTACGGCGGCATGGGGGGCGACTATCTCGCGCTCGGTATCGCCCTGGAGGAGCTGGCCCGCGTCGACTCCTCGGTGGCGATCACCCTGGAGGCCGGCGTCTCGCTCGGTGCCATGCCCATCCACCGTTTCGGTACGGAGGAGCAGAAGCGCGCGTGGCTGCCCCGGCTCTGCTCGGGCGAACTGCTCGGCGCGTTCGGCCTGACGGAACCGGACTGCGGTTCGGACGCGGGCGGCACGCGGACCACCGCCGTGCGCGACGGCGACTCATGGGTGATCAACGGCAGCAAGTGCTTCATCACCAACTCCGGTACGGACATCACGGGCCTGGTCACGGTCACCGCCGTCACCGGCCGCAAGGAGGACGGCCGTCCGGAGATCTCCTCGATCATCGTGCCGTCGGGCACCCCCGGATTCACGGTCGCGGCCCCGTACTCGAAGGTCGGCTGGAACGCGTCGGACACCCGCGAGCTGTCCTTCTCGGACGTGCGCGTCCCGCTGGCCAACCTGCTCGGCGAGGAGGGCCGGGGGTACGCGCAGTTCCTGCGCATCCTCGACGAGGGCAGGATCGCGATCTCCGCGCTGGCGACCGGGCTCGCCCAGGGGTGTGTGGACGAGTCGGTGGCGTACGCGCGCGAGCGGCACGCGTTCGGCCGGCCGATCGGCGCCAACCAGGCCATCCAGTTCAAGATCGCCGACATGGAGATGCGCGCGCACATGGCGCGGATCGGCTGGCGGGACGCGGCCTCCCGGCTGACGCACGGCGAGCCGTTCAAGAAGGAGGCCGCGCTGGCGAAGCTGTACTCGTCGACGGTCGCGGTCGACAACGCCCGTGAGGCCACCCAGATCCATGGCGGATACGGCTTCATGAACGAGTATCCGGTCGCCAGGATGTGGCGGGACTCCAAGATCCTGGAGATCGGTGAGGGGACGAGCGAGGTCCAGCGGATGCTGATCGCGCGGGAGCTGGGCCTGGCGGATCTGAGTCCGACGGGCTGAGGCTCACCGGGCGCCGGGGGTGTGTCGCATCCCCCGGCGCCGGCTCCTTTGCCGCTCGACCGGCCACGCTCAACCGGCCACGCTCAACCGGTCCGGCTCAGCCGATCCGGCTCAACCGGCCCAGCTCTACCGCCCGGTTCTACTGCCCGGCCGGCCAGTTCACCAGCGGCGAGCGGTAGTAGTCGATCCCGAGCGCCGCCATGCGCGGCCCCTGCGCCGCCAGCCGCGCCTTGTACGTGTCCCAGTCGTGCGTGGCGGCCGGTGACCAGCCCAGCTCGGCGACACCGGGCAGCCGCGGGAAGGCCATGGACTCCAGCTGGTCGTTCGTCGCGAGCGTCTCGGTCCAGAGCGGCGCCTCGACACCGAGCACCGCGTCCTCGGACACACCCGCGCCGGCGAGATAGGTGGCCGGGTCCCAGTCGTACGAGCGGTCCACCTCCGTGTAACCGGCCCAGGACTGGCCCAGCACGGTGCTCCTGTCGTACTTCATGTCGAGGTACACCCGGTCCGCCGGGGAGAGGATCAGCCGCGTGCCCTTCTTCGTCGCCGCCGCGACCCGCGCGCGCTCGGCGGCGCTCGTGGCGTCGTACCCCCAGTACTGGGCGACGGCCCCCTCCACCGGGGTGGCGCCGGTCAGCTGGTGCCAGCCGACGACGGTCTTCCCGTACTTCCGGACGACGGCCTGGGTCCGCTCCATGAAGGTCACATAGTCGGCGTGGCTGGTGGAGTGGGCCTCGTCGCCGCCGATGTGGAGATACTTCCCGGGTGTGAGGGCGGCCAGTTCGCGGATCACGTCGTCCACGAAGTCGTATGTCACCTCCTTGGGCGCGCACAGCGAGCTGAAGCCGACCGCCGTGCCGGTGTAGAGCGGGGGCGCGACGCCGTCGCAGTTCAGCTCGGCGTACGAGGCGAGGGCGGCGTTGGTGTGGCCCGGCATGTCGATCTCCGGGATCACCTCCAGGTGCCGGGAGGCCGCGTAGCTCACCAGCTCCCGGTACTGGGCCTTGGTGTAGTAGCCGCCGGGGCCGCCGCCGACCTGCGTGGAGCCGCCGTAGGTGGCCAGGCGCGGCCAGGAGTCGATGGCGATCCGCCAGCCCTGGTCGTCGGAGAGGTGCAGATGCAGTTTGTTGATCTTGTAGAGCGCCAACTGATCGATATAGAGCCTGACCTGATCGGGCGTCAGGAAGTGCCGAGAGACATCGAGCATCGCGCCCCGGTAGGCGTAGCGCGGGGTGTCGGTGATGGTGCCGCCCGCGACCGTCCAGGGGCCGGGCTGGGGGGTCCGCTTCTCCACGGAGGCGGGCAGCAGCTGCCGCAGGGTCTGG
Source organism: Streptomyces sp. L-9-10 (assembly GCF_004151105.1). GTDB lineage: Bacteria > Actinomycetota > Actinomycetes > Streptomycetales > Streptomycetaceae > Streptomyces. The sequence continues at coordinate 8,691 of NZ_PHRF01000110.1, read as the reverse complement.
ACGCCGTGGAAGAGCCCGGCGGGCTCCTGGGCGGTGATGGTGACACCGCCGCGGCCGGACTCCAGGCGGTAGCCCTCCTCGCCCAGCCCCAGGGCGTGTTGCGCGAGTGGCGCCCTCTCACGGTCCCGGCCGTCGGAGCCGACGAGCCGCAGCCGGATGCCGCCGTCACCGCGCCGGTCGGTGACGGGCAGCGCGTAACCGGTCGAGGGCCGCAGCAGCCCGGCCAGGTACGAGCCGATCCGGCGGGCCTCGCGGGCGTCCTCGTGCGACCGGCCCGCCACCTGGATCCGGCTGCGCGCGGTGAGGGTGTACGCCGCGCCGCCCGCCCTGACCTGTGCGGGAGCGGGCACGATCTGATCGAGCGGACGTGCGGCGGGCGCCGGGGCGGGACTCGGAGCACCGCGCTCCGGCGCGGCTCCGATGCTGGAGATACCGGCCGCCACGACGAGCAGCAGCGAACCGAACAGACGGGGAAACGTGCTGTGCTGTCTCACAAGGCTGTGCTGTCTCACAAGATTGTCCCTTCGACGGGGCGACGGGGTACTCACCTGCGGTGCCGAGCACTCACCATGGGACCCGCACGCCCCACCGGCGGTCAAGGTGTAGACCAATTTCCGCCCGCCTGATGGAAGAATCCCCGCATGGCGGAAATCATCCAGAAGGACGGCACATGGACCTTCGACGGGGACACGGTCCGTATCGTGCCCGGCAAGGACAAGGGCGTGAGCCCGCTCCGCAAGGCTCTCGGTGAAGTCGCCCTGCCGCTGGGCGCGTTGGCGGGGATCTCCTTCGAGGCCGGGCGCAGGTCGGGGCGGCTGCGGCTGCGCCTGCGGGAGGGCGCGGACCCGCTGCTCCAGATCACCGGCGGCCGGCTGGGCGACAGCTCCGACCCCTATCTGCTGACCGTCGACAAGGACCGCGTGGGGGTCGCCGAGTACTTCGTGGACGAGGTGCGGAACGCCCTGCTGCTCGACCAGGTGGAGCCCGGCCCCGTCGACCGCTATCTGCTGCCGGGACCGGCTCTGCCGATCACCGTGAGCGCGGGCGACGCGAGCGTCACCTTCGACGGGGAGCGGATCCGGCTGGAGTGGAACTGGAAGACGGAGGAGTCCAAGTCCTCCGGCGGCCCCCGCACCCTCGTGCTCGGCGAGGTGGAGGCAGTGGAGTGGCTGCCGAGCGCCGGTCTGGAGAACGGCTATCTGCGCTTCCTCACCAGCAGGGCGCCCGTGTCCACCCCGCCGAAGTACGACCCGCAGGCGGTGGATCTGTACGGGTTCAGGAAGGACCCGCTGATGGCTCTGGTCGGTGCGGCGGTGGTGGCCCGGCTGCCTCATCCGCGCGCCGCGTCCGCCGCGTCCGCCGCGCTCACCGCCGCCCCGCCCCCGGCGCCGGGCCTCGTCAAGGCCGCGACGAGCACCACGGACGCGGCGGACACGACGGACCCCGCGGGCCCGGCGGCGGCGAGCGGCGACGACCATGACGTCCTGCTGCGCCGGCTGCGGGAGCTGGGCGAACTGCACCGGGCGGGGATCCTCACCGCCGAGGAGTTCAGCACGGCGAAGCAGGCCGTCCTCAAGCGGCTCTGATCCATCACTGCGGCCTTCGCTCTTTTGGCCCCCACTTTCAGCGAATCCTGCCCGATTCCGGGCAGGATTGTTGCGAACCCCCTTGATCACCCGCAATATCGACACGTGCTCGAACGCCGCCCGTCGTACGACGACCTCATCGACCACCTGGTCCGCAGCACCGCGCTCCAGCGCGGTGAGGCCGCCCGGGTGGTGCTCGACGTGCTGGCGTACTTCGACGAGACGACCGAGGAATTCGTCCGCCGCCGCCACCGGGAGATGCAGTCCGGTGGGTCCACGAACGCGGAGATCTTCGAGCGGATCGCGGCCGAGCTGCCGCATCGCGCGGTGGCGCCCCCGGCGCTCTCGCTGCGGCAGCTGCGCCGCATCGTCTACGGCTGACCGTGCGAAGCACCGTGACCCAGGACAGCGTGATCCAGGAGGGACAGAGACTGTATGTGCGGAATCGTCGGATACATCGGAAAGCGTGATGTGGCACCACTGCTGCTGGAGGGCTTGCAGCGGCTGGAGTACCGGGGGTACGACTCGGCCGGGCTGGTCATCACCGGCAAGCCGGGCGCGGGCAAGCCGGCCGCGCTGAAGATGGTCAAGGCCAAGGGGCGGGTCCGCGAGCTGGAGGCCCGCGTACCCAAGCGCTTCTCCGGCACCACCGGCATCGCGCACACCCGCTGGGCAACCCACGGCGCCCCGAGCGACGAGAACGCGCACCCGCACATGGACCTGGAGGGCAAGGTCGCCCTCGTCCACAACGGCATCATCGACAACGCCTCGGAGCTGCGGGTCAAGCTGGAGGCCGACGGCGTCGTGTTCCAGTCCGAGACGGACACCGAGGTGGTGACCCATCTCGTCGCCCGCTCCCAGGCCCCGACCCTGGAGGAGAAGGTCCGCCAGGCGCTCCAGCTGATCGAGGGCACGTACGGCATCGCCGTCCTGCACGCCGATTTCCCGGACCGTATCGTCGTCGCCCGCAATGGCTCGCCGGTCGTCCTGGGCATCGGCGAGAAGGAGATGTTCGTCGCCTCCGACGTGGCCGCGCTGGTCTCCCACACCCGCCAGGTCGTGACGCTGGACGACGGCGAGATGGCCACCCTCAAGGCCGACGACTTCCGTACGTACACCACCGAGGGCTCGCGCACCTCGGCGACGCCGACCACCGTGGAGTGGGAGGCCGAGTCGTACGACATGGGCGGCCACGACACCTATATGCACAAGGAGATCTCGGAGCAGGTCGACTCCGTGGACCGGGTGCTGCGCGGCCGGATCGACGACCGGTTCTCCACCGTGCATCTGGGCGGTCTCAATCTGGACGCCCGGGAGGCGCGCGGGGTGCGCCGGATCAAGATCCTCGGCTGTGGCACCTCGTACCACGCCGGCCTCATCGGCGCGCAGCTGATCGAGGAGCTGGCCCGGATCCCGGCGGACGCCGAGCCCGCCTCCGAGTTCCGCTACCGCAATCCGGTCGTGGACCCCGACACGCTCTATGTCGCGGTGTCCCAGTCGGGCGAGACGTACGACGTGCTGGCCGCGGTGCAGGAGCTGAAGCGCAAGGGCGCGCGCGTACTGGGCGTCGTGAATGTCGTGGGCTCGGCGATCGCCCGGGAGACCGACGGCGGGGTGTATGTGCACGCGGGCCCGGAGGTCTGCGTCGTCTCCACCAAGTGCTTCACCAACACCGTGGTGTCGTTCGCGCTGCTCGCGCTGCATCTGGGCCGGATCCGCGATCTGTCGGTCGCGGACGGCAAGCGGATCATCGACGGGCTGCGCAGGCTGCCCGCCCAGATCGCCGAGATCCTGGCGACGGAGGACGACATCGCCAAGCTGGCGGCGCAGTACGCGCAGGTCAGCTCCATGATGTTCATCGGCAGGGTGCGGGGCTATCCGGTGGCGCTCGAGGCCTCGCTGAAGCTGAAGGAGATCTCCTACATCCACGCCGAGGCGTACCCGGCCTCGGAGCTGAAGCACGGCCCGCTCGCCCTCATCGAGCCCGCGCTGCCGACCGTCGCGATCGTCCCCGACGACGATCTGCTGGAGAAGAACCGGGCGGCGCTGGAGGAGATCAAGGCGCGCAGCGGTCCGATCCTGGCGGTGGCGCACCAGCCGCAGGAGAAGGCCGACCACACCATCGTCGTGCCGAAGAACGAGACGGAACTCGACGCGATCCTGCTGGGCATCCCGCTCCAACTGCTCGCGTACCACACGGCTCTGGCGCTGGGCCGGGACATCGACAAGCCCCGCAACCTCGCGAAGTCGGTGACGGTCGAGTAGCGGCTCGCCCTCTCCCGCGGGGGGTTGCCGTACGACCTCCCACGGGGGGTTGTCGTACGACCTCTCGCAGGAGTGGTCGTACGACACAGGGCGCCGTACGGCGAGAGCGTCCCCGGCGCGTGCCACCCTTCGCGCCGGGGACGCTCCCCGAAGGGACCGGCGCCAGGGCCTGTCGGCGGATCCTCGCGGATCAGCCGTACAGGCCCTTGCCCTTGGCGCCGGCCCGCGGCTGCCTCAGCCGGTGGCCGTCACTCCTCGGCCGGCAGCACGACGGCGCGGCAGTGCGGTCGGCCAATTGGCGAGCGCGGCCGTCGCCGCGTACCAGGAGGCGAGGCCCGCCACGACGGCGAACCAGCCGCCGACCTTGATGAGGCCCGCACTGTCGGCGAACTGGCCCACCGCGAGCAGCAGCAGCCCGGCGCAGAACAGTCCGTACGCGCTCTGCACCAGCGGCCCCGCGCTCGCGCCGCCGACGGCGAGGCTGAACGCCAGGAGCGCCCAGAGGACGAGGAAGAGGCCCGCGGCGTCCGCGGAGACCTGATGGCCGACTCCGGTGCCCCAGGTGAACCAGAATGCGCCGAGGCCCGCGAAGGCCGTGCCGGTGAATGAGTCGCCCGCCCGGAATTCGAGCAGTCCGGCGAGGAAAAGGGCGATGCCGCCGACATAGAGCGCGAGCGAGACGGCGGCGACCGCCGTCACTCCGTCGACGACGCCGGTGTGGCCGATTCCGAAGGCGAGCAGGGTGAGGCCCAGGGCGAGATGGCCCAGAACCCAGGTCGAAGTAGCGCTTCCCGCAGAGACGGCATTGTCCACGGCGGGCTCCCTTCACGATGTGCGTGGTGCTGTGTCCCAGCGGCCGATATGTACCCTTCACCGGCTCGCAATCCACCTCTACCTGTGAGTAGATTCACACTGCGGGTAAGGGAGTTGACACGGAGTCAGCGCCGAGTTGACGTCAACACGGCTGACGTACAAGGCGGTTGCGCGCGAGAAAGTTTGCGAGTGGAGACGGTCGCCGCGTGGGGACAGCGGCGCGAGGGGGCAAGAGGGGGCACGTGGGGTTACGGGATCACCACGACGGGCCGCTGCGCCCGCCGCGCCAGCCGCCCCGCCACCGAACCGAAGATCCGCCCGACGATGCCGTGCGTGGACCCGACGACGATCGCGTCGGCGGAGTACTCCTGGCCGACCTCTTCGAGTTCATGGCAGATGTCGCCACCGCGCTCGACCAGGATCCACGGCACCTCGGCGAGATAGTCCGCGCAGGCCAGTTCGAGGCCGAGCACCTCGGTGCGGTGGTCCGGCACGTCCACGAACACGGGGGGCTCACAGCCCGCCCAGACCGTGGTGGGCAGCCGGTTGGCGACATGGACGATGATCAGGCCCGAGCCCAGCCGTCTGGCCATGCCGATGGCATACGCGAGGGCCCGTTCACTCGACATCGAGCCGTCGAAGCCGACGACGACTCCGTGCCGGAAGGCGGGATCGCAGGAAGCGCGCGTCTGTTCCGCCGCTTGCAGGTCCGACAGTGGGTCGGCTACCTGCTCGCGGTCTGCGGGTTCTGGGATTTCGTGACCGGCCATGAGTGTCTCGGCGAAAGAGGTCCTCTTGAGAAGGATCAACAAGTGGCGTGTCGGGGGGAGCTGTGTCCGGGAATCATCTTCCCAACCCCATACCCCAAAGGGTACGGCGGCACTCCTCTCCTGCCCAGAGACCGGCGCCCCACACGCGGCGTTCCAGGGAGCATGCACGAGGGCGTCCCGGATGGCAATGCCGGATGGTCTCTACAGCTGTCGTGGCGCGGCCCCGCAGTGACCGGACGACTCCGCTCCTCGTTGGCCGTCGGCCATGTCCCCGGCCCCCGTGGAGCCCCGTACCCGCCTCACCCACCGCTCGGGCCCCCGCCGCCACCGCAGGGCCCGCACGCCCCGGAGCGCGCTCCGGGGCGCATCATGGGGCGCACCGCGCGGGGCCGCACCGGCCGACGCCGGTCTCCGCCGCACCCGCCGCACGGTCCGCCGCGGAGCCGGTGGAGGGCGGGTCCGCCGGGCGGCGCTCCGCCGCGGGCCGGTCCCGGTGGCCTGCGGGCCGGTCCCGGTGGTCCGCGCGGCGTACGGCGCTTCCCCGGGCGGTACGGCGGCGGCCGTGCACGGTCCCGTCGCGGTGACCGCGGTACGCCGGCCACCGCCGCGGCGGTCCGGGCGCGCCGCCGCACCGCGGCACGCGGAGGACGCCAGGACGTACGTTACGTACGCAACGTCCGGAAGCCGTCTCTCCCGAGGCTCCCAAGGGGCGCACTGGGGCTCGCGCGTACGCGAAGGGTGTGCGCCGGGATACTGAGTGCATCACATCGACACACCCATCACTTTTCAGCCAACTTCACATACGAGTAGAACCTTTGGTGAAATGGCCTGCCAACCCCCTTGCCACCAGGGAAGAAAGGACCGCAGCGGTCCTGGGCACCCTACGGGGATGGGCCATGCACGCGAGGCCCACTTCCACTCTCGGCTTCCGAGTGGAACGCTTCGTGATCGAATGCTTCGCGCCAAGTTGCCTTGTCGACATAGCGCCGGTTGGAGAACTTGTCACGCCGGCACCACGGGACACAGTAGATTCGATCATGAGTATCGAAGGCTGGGGACCCGTGCAAAACCGAGGGGAATCGTGCAGGAGCGAAAGGCCCGACAAGAACGGGGAGACGCGAACACCGAGGGGGGCTTAGCACCATGAGCCAGGACTCCACTACCGCACCGGAGTCAGCACGTAAACTTTCCGGAAGACGTCGCCGGGAAGTCGTCGCTGTGCTGCTCTTCAGCGGTGGCCCCATCTTCGAGAGCTCCATCCCGCTCTCCGTGTTCGGAATCGACCGCCAGGACGCCGGGGTTCCCCGCTATCGCCTGCTCGTCTGCGGCGGGGAGGACGGGCCGCTGCGCACCACCGGCGGCCTCGAACTCACCGCGCCGTACGGGCTGGAGGCGATCAGCAGGGCGGGCACGGTGGTGGTACCGGCCTGGCGGTCGATCACGTCACCGCCACCGCCGGAGGCACTGGACGCGTTGCGCCGTGCCCATGAAGAGGGCGCGCGGATCGTCGGTCTGTGCACCGGCGCGTTCGTGCTCGCCGCGGCCGGTCTGCTGGACGGCCGGCCGGCCACCACGCACTGGATGTACGCACCGACGCTCGCCAAGCGTTATCCGTCCGTCCATGTGGATCCGAGAGAGCTGTTCGTCGATGACGGCGATGTGCTCACATCCGCGGGGACAGCGGCCGGAATCGACCTGTGCCTGCACATAGTCCGGACGGATCACGGCGCGGAGGCGGCGGGCGCGCTCGCCCGCAGACTGGTCGTACCACCACGGCGCAGCGGCGGCCAGGAGCGCTATCTGGACAGGTCTTTACCAGAGGAGATCGGCTCCGACCCGCTCGCCGAGGTCGTGGCCTGGGCGCTGGAGCATCTGCACGAGCAGTTCGACGTGGAGACGCTCGCGGCCCGCGCGTACATGAGCCGCCGTACGTTCGACCGGCGGTTCCGCTCGCTCACCGGAAGCGCGCCGCTGCAGTGGCTGATCACCCAGCGGGTGCTCCAGGCACAGCGGCTGCTGGAGACCTCCGACTACTCGGTCGACGAGGTCGCGGGCCGCTGCGGATTCCGCTCGCCGGTGGCACTGCGCGGCCACTTCCGGCGCCAGCTGGGCTCCTCCCCGGCGGCCTACCGGTCCGCCTACCGGGCCCGCAGACCGCAGGGCGAGTCCATGCCCCACGGGGTCATGGAGTCGGTGGTCCCCGCCCAGGCGTCCCCGCACTCCAGGCGGGCGGCGGCAGCGGCCAGTACGCCCGGCCAGGCGTCGGCGTCGGCGACGGTGACGGACCACAGCCGGACAGGTTCCGACATGTACGCGACAGGTCCGGGCCGTCCGAGTCTGCCCGGCCAGCGGAGCGCCCCGTAGGGTAAGGCGCATGAACGATCGAATGGTGTGGATCGACTGCGAGATGACCGGGCTCTCGCTGACGGACGACGCACTCATCGAGGTGGCCGCGCTGGTCACCGACTCGGAGCTGAACGTGCTCGGCGAAGGGGTGGACATCGTGATCCGCCCGCCGGACTCGGCGCTGGAGACCATGCCCGAGGTGGTGCGGCAGATGCACACCGCCTCGGGCCTCCTCGACGAGCTGGCGGGCGGGACCACGCTCGCCGCCGCCGAGGAGCAGGTCCTCGCGTACGTACGCAAGCACGTGAAGGAGGCCGGCAAGGCCCCGCTGTGCGGAAACACGGTCGGCACCGACCGGGGGTTCCTGCTCCGTGACATGCCGACGCTGGAGGGCTACCTCCACTACCGCATCGTCGATGTCTCCTCGATCAAGGAGCTGGCCCGCCGCTGGTACCCGCGGGCCTACTTCAACAGCCCGGAGAAGAGCGGCAACCACCGCGCGCTGGCGGACATCCGCGAGTCCATCGCGGAGCTGCGCTACTACCGCGAAGCGGTCTTCGTACCCCAGCCGGGCCCGGACTCGGACACGGCCAAGCAGATCGCCGCGAAGCACGTACTGCCCGGGGCCTGACCACCCCCGGGCCGACGCCCTGCCCCGGCCCCTGACCGGCCCCCGGTCACGGCCCCGGAATCCGGGCGCGAGCACCCTCGCGGACCCTGTACACTTTTTCTCGGCCGGTAGGGAACGAAGACCGGCCCTTGGTGGGTATAGCTCAGCTGGTAGAGCACCTGGTTGTGGTCCAGGATGTCGCGGGTTCAAGTCCCGTTACTCACCCTGATTGATCAAGGCCCGACCTGTGGAAACAGGTCGGGCCTTCGTCGTTCCCAGAACTTTGGGAACACGACGGGAA
>NZ_PHRF01000109.1 GCF_004151105.1 Streptomyces sp. L-9-10 | reverse complement strand
CCGCTCGGTTCGGCCGAGGGTCTGGCGCTGTTCGACGCGGCGGGTTCGACAGGGCGTGCCGCGCTGGTGCCGGTGCCTCTGGACCTGGCCGTGTTGCAGCGTCAGGCGCGTTCCGCCCCTGTGCCCCACATGCTGCGTGGTCTGGTGCGTGGCACGGTGCGCAGGACCGCCGAGTCCGGCTCCGCCGCGGCCGGGTCCGCGCTGGCGCGGTCGCTGGCCGGCATGAGCGCCGGGGAGCGGGAGAAGGCGCTGCTGGATCTGGTGCTCGGTCATGTGGCCGTGGTGCTCGGTCACAGCTCGGCGCATGCCGTCGCGCCCGACCGGGCGTTCAGGGAGCTTGGTTTCGACTCGCTCAGCTCGGTCGAGCTGCGCAACCGTCTCAACGCGGCGACCGAGCTGACTCTCCCGGCCACGCTGGTCTTCGACTATCCGAC
>NZ_PHRF01000108.1 GCF_004151105.1 Streptomyces sp. L-9-10 | reverse complement strand
GCGGCCTTCTCCTTGTCCTTGAGGACGTCGAAGGCGCCGTCGTTGAAGATGTTGCAGTTCTGGTAGATCTCCACCAGCGCGGTACCGGGATGGTCGGCGGCCTGGCGCAGTACCTCGGTGAGGTGTTTGCGGTCGGAGTCGACGGTGCGGGCCACGAAGGAGGCTTCGGCGCCGATGGCGAGGGACACCGGGTTGAAGGGGGCGTCCAGGGAGCCCATCGGGGTCGACTTGGTGATCTTGCCGACCTCGGAGGTGGGTGAGTACTGGCCCTTGGTCAGCCCGTAGATCCGGTTGTTGAACAGGAGGATCTTGAGGTTGACGTTGCGGCGCAGGGCGTGGATGAGGTGGTTGCCGCCGATGGACAGGGCGTCGCCGTCGCCGGTGACGACCCAGACCGACAGGTCGCGGCGCGAGGTGGCCAGGCCGGTGGCGATGGCGGGGGCGCGGCCGTGGATGGAGTGCATCCCGTAGGTGTTCATGTAGTACGGGAAGCGGGAGGAGCAGCCGATGCCGGAGACGAAGACGATGTTTTCTTTGGCGAGGCCGAGTTCGGGCATGAAGCCCTGGACGGCGGCGAGGACGGCGTAGTCGCCGCAGCCGGGGCACCAGCGGACTTCCTGGTCGGACTTGAAGTCCTTCATGGTCTGCCTGGCTTCGGCCTTGGGGACCAGGGTCAGCAGCTCGTTGACGTCAGGCATCGATGGCCTCCTTGAGGGCCGTGGCCAGCTGCTCGGCCTTGAACGGCATGCCGTTGACCTGGTTGTAGGAGTGGGCGTCCACAAGGTATCTGGCGCGCAGGAGGGTGGCGAGCTGGCCGAGGTTCATCTCCGGTACGACGACTTTGTCGTAGCGGGTGAGGATGTCGGCGAGGTTGCGGGGGAAGGGGTTGATGTGGCGCAGGTGTGCCTGGGCGATGGGGGTGCCGGTCTTGCGCAGGCGGCGGACGGCCGCGGTGATGGGGCCGTAGGTGGAGCCCCAGCCCAGGACGAGGGTGCGGGCGTGGTCGGGGTCGTCGACGGCCAGGTCGGGCACGGCGATGTTGTCGATTTTGGCCTGGCGGGTGCGCACCATGAAGTCGTGGTTGGCCGGGTCGTAGGAGATGTTGCCGGTGCCGTCCTGTTTCTCGATGCCGCCGATGCGGTGTTCCAGGCCGGGTGTGCCGGGTACCGCCCAGGGCCGTGCCAGGGTCTGCGGGTCGCGTTTGTAGGGCCAGAACACCTCGGTGCCGTCCGGCAGGGTGTGGTTGGGTCCGGCCGCGAACTCGACGCGCAGGTCGGGCAGTTCATCTGTTGCAGGGATTCGCCAGGGCTCGGAGCCGTTGGCGAGGTAGCCGTCGGAGAGCAGGAAGACCGGGGTGCGGTACGTCAGCGCGATCCGTGCGGCTTCCAGGGCGGCGTCGAAGCAGTCCGCCGGGGTCCGCGGCGCCACCACCGGCACCGGCGCCTCGCCGTTGCGCCCGTACATCGCCTGGAGGAGATCGGCCTGCTCCGTCTTCGTCGGCAGCCCGGTGGAAGGCCCGCCGCGCTGGATCGCCACGACCAGCAGCGGCAG
>NZ_PHRF01000107.1 GCF_004151105.1 Streptomyces sp. L-9-10 | reverse complement strand
AGCTTTGTGATCGCGCACCGGCTCTCCACGATCCGGGACGCGGACGTGATCCTGGTGATGGAGAACGGCGCGATCGTCGAACAGGGCTCGCACGACGATCTGCTGGCGGCCGAGGGCGCGTACGCGCGGCTGTACGCCTCGCAGTTCGCCGCCCTCGCGGTGTAATGTCCCCCGGCCCTCCACCGATCATCCGGAACCCGAAGGAGTCCCCTCGTGCCGCTCGCCGAGTGTCTGACCGTGCTGACCACGACCGACAGTGCCGACAAGGCGGAGCGGCTCGCCCGGGGCGTGATCGAGGCGGGGCTCGCCGCCTGCGCCCAGATCTCCGCGCCGGTCACCTCCGTGTACCGCTGGCGGAGCGCGATCGAGACCGGCGAGGAGTGGCAGATCCTCTTCAAGACCACCGCTGCCCGTTATGACGCGCTGGAGGCCCATCTGAAGGAGGCCCACGACTACGAGACACCGGAGATCATCGCCACGCCGGTGGTACGGGGGAGCGCGGAGTATCTGGCGTGGATCGCCGAGGAGACCGTCGCGCCGTGAGGCTTCCGTTCTTCGTGTACGGCACGCTGCGGCCCGGCGAGCACAATCACGACCTGTACCTGCGCGGACGCGTGGCGGCGGAGGAACCCGCCACGCTGGCGGGAGCGCTGCTGTACGACGGCCCCGGTTATCCGTACGCGATCGAGGCCGCCGGTACGGCTGTCCCCGGCGCGGTCGGCCCCGGCGCGGTCGGCCCCGATGAGGTGGGCTCCGGTGGGGTGGGCTCCGGTGGGGTGGGCCCCGGTACGGCCGCCCCCGGAGCGGTCACCGTCCGTGGGGTCGTCGGCGAGCTTGTCACGGCGAAGCCGGAGGAGTACGCCGAACTGCTGGCCGTACTCGACGAGTTGGAGGAGTACGAGGCCCCCGGCGATCCGCGCAACCTGTACGTACGGGTGGCCCGCGACGTCCTGCGGGCGGACGGCACCCCGGCCAGGGCATGGGTGTACTTCGCGGCGCCACGCGTCGCCCGCGCGCTACGGGCACGCGGACGGCTGATCGCGGACGGCGACTGGCTCGCCCACGTCCGCCCGCGCTGACCTGGCCCGGGTGGTGGCCGGCGCGGCGGGCGTCAGCGGGCGCCGCCGCCGGCCGCCAGTGCCTCGGTCACCCCCGTCTCGGCCGGTCCGAGAAACATGGGATCCGGCCGGAGCACCGCCTCCGCCGCCGCCTTCCCCGAGGCGAACACCTCCCGTATCCCGCCGTAGTACCAGGTCGCGTTCCGCGGCTCCGCGACACCGACGCCGTACGACTCGACGCCCGCCGCCCCGCAGAGCGCCACCGCGCGCCGGACATGGAACCCCTGTGTCACCAGCACCGCCCGGTCGACCCCGAATATCTTCTTGGCCCGCACGCAGGAGTCCCAGGTGTCGAACCCCGCGTAGTCGCTGACGATCCGGTCGTCCGGCACTCCGAGCCCGACCAGATACGTCCGCATCGCGTCCGGCTCGTCGTACTCCTCCCGGCTGTTGTCCCCGGTCACCAGCACGACCTTCACCTTGCCCGCGTGGTACAGCTCCGCCGCCGCGTCGAGGCGGTGCGCGAGATACGGTGCCGGCCGGCCGGACCGCAGCCCGGCCCCGAAGACCACGGCCACGTCCCGCTCCGGCGCCTCCGCCACCGTACGGATCCGGCTGTCCGCGACCGCGTGCATCCACGTCGCGGGCGCCAGCCCGAGCACGCACCCGAGCATGACGGCCTGCACGAGGTGTCTCCTGCGGCGCTGGGTGAGCCGGAAACGCCACGGCCGGGCCTCTCCCGGCCGCCATGGCCGGCGTTTCAGCCGCAGAGCGCGCAGCCTTGGCACACGGAGGCGTGGCGTACGCAGCCGTGACGCACCCGGCCTTGGCGTACGCGGGCGTGGCGTACGCGGGCGTGACAGCTTCGGCAGTGGCATGGTCCCCCCTGGGTGGTCCTGGACTCCTCGTTCGGCCCGCTCTCTGCTCAGTACGACGATCGACGGTGCCGATCAGTTCGCGGATATGTCCGGTGGCGCTGGTGTCCAGGCGGCCACCAGCAGCGATTCGGTCGCCGCCGACGCGTAGACCGCCGCGGACAGCCAGGCCAGGGCGAAGCCGCCGGGGTCGGCGGGCAGCAGCCGGCCCAGGACGTCATGGCGTCGGTCCGCCGCCGCTTCCGTCAGCGCCTCGACCCGCCGCGCGCCGGTGGTGAGGCCCACCGCCCGCAGCCGACGCGGCAGTTCGTCGTCCGCGGACGCGGCCGTCACCGCGCGACCGCCCGCGACCGTGCGGTCCACGGTCCTGCGCAGCAGGTCCAGTTCGACGGGGAGCGCGGGTGGCGCCTCGCCCTCCGCCGGCCCTGTGAGCCCCGCCGGTACGGCCGGTCCTGACGGTACGGCTGGCCCTGACGGTACGGCCGGTCCCGCCCGTCCCGCCCGCCCCTCCCGTCCCGCCGGTCCCGCCGGGATGTGCGAGCGGTTGAGCAGGCGCAGCCCCAGATCCGCGCGGACGGGCTCCCCGTCGTGGCCGGACCAGGACGCGGCGAGCACCCGCACCCGGTCGGGCCGGTCGGGCACGACCCGGGCGATCAGCCGCAGCGCGAGCCCACGGCGGCCCGCGAACAGCGAGAGGTTCTCGGCGTAGGGGAGTTCCGGCCGCTCGTCCGGCGCCGCCAGCCGCAGTGTGGGACCCGCGGCCACGGCGAAGCCCGTGCCCGTGACGACGCCGTCGAGGAAGAGCAGATCGCCGCCCGCCGCACGGGCGTCGGCGGGCTCGGACAACCAGGCGAGCGCCGACGCCAGTTGTTCGGCGGGTGGCCGCTCCCAGAGGGCGGCGAGCGGCGCTTCCCGCCAGCCCGCGCCGGCGGCCCGTACGGACCGTACGGCCCCGCCGCCGCCGATCCGGCCGTCCGGCGAGACCGTGGGCGCCGTGAGGATCACCCCGCCGCCGTCGCCCAACTCCCGCAGCCCGAGCGCGCAGCCGCCGGGCACCGGTGATCCCGAGGCCTGGAGCGCGCGCTCCGGTCCGCCGGGAGCGACGTCCGAGAGCGTACGGAGCGTGCCGTCGGGGGCGAGCGCGTAGACCGTGGCGCCCGCGTATCCGGACGCGGTCACCACCGGCTCGGTGAACAGCCCGTACAACCGGAGCGGCCCTTCCGGCCGGTAGTCGCGGCGGGCCGGGGAGAGCGCGGCGGCCGGGCGGCGCACCAGATCCAGCAGCTCCGCCAGCTCGCCCGACAGCCCGGACAGCCGGAACGCCGGGTCATCGGAACGGGCCTCGCCCAGCAGCCGCGCGATACGGACCGCCGTACCGGCGGGCCGGTACAGCCCGGCCAGGCGCGCCGAATGGGCGGCATGGAGCAGCTCGGCGCGGTGGACCACGCCGGAGCCGGAGACGCCCGCGACCAGGATGGTGGTCACGGCGTCCCGGAGCGCGTCGAGGGCCTTGGACCGGGCCGGGGTGAGGGCGGGTTCGGCCGCGACCGCGGCTGTCGACGCCGGTGCGGGTGCCCCGGTTTCGCTCTGTCCCCCCGCTGTCTCCCGTCGCTCCCCGTGCTCCCCTGCCTTTTTTCCCTCCCCTGCCTTCTCTCCCTCCCCTGCGGTCTCTTCTTTCCCGTCTTTCTCTTTCGCTTCCTCCTGCTCGACCGCGAGAGGGGCGAAGGACAGGACCGCCGCGCGGTGCAGACAGGCCGGTGCCAGCAGACAACTGCACACCGCGTCCTCCGGGGCGGCCACGACCCCGGCCGTGACCCTCAACGTCACGGCCGTGTCCTCCGCGACCCGCACCAGGACACCGTCCTCCGCCGCTTCCACCGGCCAGCCGGCGGCCTTCGCCACCGCCCCGTCCACGCGTTTGCGTAGCCGCGCGGGCAGCAGATCGAGCGCCCCGGCCGCCACTTCGGCCGTCACCGGCGGCAGTACGGTCGCGGAATCCGCCGCGGAATCCGTCATCATCGGCGCGCACCTCCTACGCGTTCGCCGACCCAGCGGGCCAGCTCCAGAGGGCTGAGCGCCGCCACCGGCATCCCCGCCCCCACCAACTGGCCCGCCACACCGGCCGAATACCGTGGCCGGCCCTCGTCGTCGAGTGAGGCGCAGCCCAGGACATGACAGCCCGCGTCGACCAGCGCCCGTACCTCCGTGAGCAACGGGGAGACCGGGCCGCCCTCCTCGAAGTCGCTGATCAGCACGACCAGCGTGCGGGACGGCACCGTCACCAGCTCACGGGCGTGGCGCAGCCCGCGCGCGATGTTCGTGCCACCGCCGACCCGGACCTCCAGCAGCAGACTCAAGGGATCATCGACCTGGTCGGTGAGGTCGAGCACCTCGGTGGAGAACGCGACGAAGTGCGTACTCACCGCCGGGACACCGGCCAGTACGGAGGCGGTGAGCGCGGCCCAGACCGTCGACGCCTCCATCGAGCCCGAGACATCCACGACGAGCACCAGCCGCCAGTCGGCCGCCTTACGGGCGCGCGTGCGGAAGACGGGCTGTTCGGGCAGGACCGTCACCGCGCCGGTGTCCGGATCGCGGCGCGCGGTCGCCAGATTCGCGCGCAGCGTACGGGCGAGATCCAGCGGCCCGCCGGGGCGGCGGGTCGGGCGCGGATGGGAGAGGCCGGTGAGGGCGGGGCGCAGCCGGTTGGCCAGCGCCTCGGTCAACTCGGCCACCAGCCGGGCCACCAGGGGCCGCAGCCGGGCGAGCTGATGCTCGGGAAGCCCGCCGGCGTACGAGAGGACGGTACGCAGCAGCTCCACCGACGGCCGCGCCGAGGCCGGGTCCAGCTCCAGGGCGGCGTCGAGCCGTCCCGTGTCCGCCGCGGCGGCGAGCACCTCTTCCCGTACGCCGGGCCCGAACAGCGCGGACAACTCCTCGGACCAGGAACGGACATCGGGATACGACGCCCCGTCCCCGCCCCGGGAGCCGCCCGCGTCACGCTCCTCACCGCGCTCTCCCTCGCCCCGCCCGTACCCGTACAGCTCATCGAGCGCACCGGCGATCCGGGCGGCTCCACCGGTGAGCTGCCGCCCGCGCCCGAGCAGCAGCCGCCACCGCTCACCGGGGGTGAGCGCGATGGCTCCCGCCGGGTCGTCGCCCCCGCCGAGGGAGCCGTGGCCGGGGGAGCCGTGGCCGGGCGCGCCGGAGCCCCCCGGCGCCGCGTCCGCCGCGTGGGCGACGCCACGCGCACGCGCCATGTCAGCCGCACGCGCCATGTCAGCCGCACGCGCCATGTCAGCCGCACGCGCCATGTCAGCCGCACGCGCCACGTCAGCCGCGTGCGCCGGAGCAGCCGTGTGCGCCGGAGCAGCGGCGTCCAGCCCCCGCGCCGCCAGGGCCTCGCGGCCCGCCAGATCGGCCGCGGCCAGCAGCGCCAGTGCCGCCGGATCCGACAGCGCCCCGGGGAGGGCGCCCGCGGCGAGGCCCGTGCGGTCCTCCACCATGGCGAGCAGCCGGGAGCGGGCCGCCGGGGAGAGCGTGTCGAAACCGGCGCGCAGCGACGGCAGCCGGTCCAGGAAGCCCCGGTCGGGCAGCGCCTCGATCCGCTCCAGCAACGGATCGAGCGCGCGGCCGGTCTCCAGCAGCGGGCCCGCCGCGAGCAGCGTCCCGCGCAGGAATCCGGCCAGGTCGGTGCGGAGCGTGGGGGTCGTCGCGCTGTCCACGCGGGACGCCAGACGCGTGCCGAACTCCGCCGCCTCCCGCAGCCCCAGCAGCACCCGGGCCGCCCCCGCCGCGCCCCGGATCAGCGGCGTCGCCCCGGCGTCGAGATGCTTCAGCGCGGCGTCGAGCCGGAACCCGCCCGGTGCCGTGGCCGCCCGGTCGGCCAGCGAGACCAGGGCGCGCGCGTCGGCCGGGTCGGTGGAACCGGCGAGCCCGTCCAGCGCCCGGACCCCGGCCGTGGCCAGCTCCTCGTACGCCGCGCCGAGCGCGTCCCGTTCCCACCCGGCGGGCAGCCCCGGCAGATGGCCCGATCCGATCCGGTCCAACAGGGCGAGACCGGCGAGCAGTTCGGGCAGGGTGCCGGACGCGGGCAGCAGTCCGGCGGCCTCGGAGAGCCGCTCAGCGGCGAGCGCGGGCAGTCCGCACCGCGCCGCGTCCTCCAGGCCTGACAGCACCTCGGCCGCGGTCGGCCCGCCGCGCTCGCGCTCCGACGCGCGCCTCCTGCGCAGCATCCCGGCCGCAGCCTGTTCGAGCGTCACTCCGTGAACGCCCGCCACATCGAGCATCGCGGCGGTCGACGGAGACCAGGCCACGGCCCAGCGGGTGGTCAGCGGGGCGGCGTCGCCCACGCCCGCCACCTCGCCCTCCTCCCCGTACGGGACCCGGCAGACGGCGAGCCGGCGCAGACACAGCTCACGGCGCCGGTCCAGATCGCCGCGGTGCGCGTCGAGACGCAGCTCCCGGCGGCCCGGCGCGGCCGGGGTGGGCAGCGACAGGCCGCCGAGCAGCGCCTCCACGGCCGGGCCGAGCCCCGAACGCGGCGTGCCCGGCGCGAGCCTGCCCTGCCGCGTCCCGACCAGCACCCGTTCCATGGCGGCGGCCACCACCCGGCCCCGCCCGAACAACCGCCCCTGCGTCAGTACTGTCTGTGCCGCCTCGGCCAGCTCACCGCGCCCGGCGGCGGGCAGCCCGCGCAGCGCCGCCAGATCGCGCGCGACCCGGACCACCTCGCGGGCGTCGGCGGGCCCGCTCGGATGCCCGGCGTCCCGTACGGCCGCGCAGATCCGTACGGCCGTCGACGTCAGCAGATCGTCCAGCAGTGCCGGATCGCCCGCCGCGAGATGCACACCGCGCTGCCACTCCGGGTCGCGGATCCCGGCCGGATAGCCGGACCGCTCGTCCAGCAGCGCGTACGAGTACGGCACGAGCGAGGTGACGACGGCGGCACCGGCAGCGGCCCCGGCAGCGGCCCTGGCCGTGGCTCCGGCCGTGGCGGCGGGCACGTCCGCCGGGTCCGGCGGCACGTTCCCGGCGGCGCCCGGCAGCAGCGCGGGCGCGTGGAAGGCACCGATCACGGCCGCTGCCCGGCGGTCCCCGCGCTCGGCCAGCCGGCGCCGCATGTTCGCCTCGCGCCGCAGATCGTACGGATCGACCGCGCCGGTGTCCGACCGCAGGGCCCAGCCGACCAGCAGCGCGGCCCGCCGCAGCGCCTCGGGGCCGGAACCGGGCGCCTCCGCCTCGACAAGCCGGTCCCACAGATCGTCCCCGGGCCGCCCCCCGGCCCGCGCCCGCAGCGCGGCGGCCAACGCCCCACCGGCCCAGGCCGATCCACCGGACTCACCGGCCGCGGCCGATCCACCGGGCTCACCGGGCCCGCCCGATCCACCGGACTCACCGGACCCGTCCGCCCCGGCATCCGCTTCCGGGGCGGGAGCGCGCGCGGTCAGCGGCAGGTCGAAAGGAACGACCTCCACCCCCGCCTCCCGCGCCCAGCGGATCGCCGCCAGCTCCGGTGAGAACTCCGCGAACGGCAGGAACACCAGCCCACCGCCCGCCGCCTCGCCCCGGCCGCCCGCCAGGGCGACCGGGGGCACCGTCGCCGGATCGGCGAGATACGGCAGCCAGGGGGCGAACTCCTCGGGCAGCTCGACGAACAGCACCTCCGGCGCCGCCTCCGCGAGCATCGCCGGTACGGCCGCCGCCAGCGCCGGGGAGTGGTGCCGCACCCCGATCAGATACGGCTCCCGGCACCCGGCCAGTACGGCCAGCGCCCCGGCAGGCCCCCCGTCGCCGCCGGCCGAGACATCACCCGCGCCGCCCGCCGAACTGCCTCCCGCCGATGTACCACCCGTGCCGCCCCCCGATGTACCACCCGTGCCGCCCCCCGACGTGCCACCCGCGCCGTCCCCCGGCTCATCCCAGCTCATCGCGCAGCCCCCACAGCGTCCGCCACAGCGGAGCGCCCGCCTCCGCCCGGCGGCGCACCGGGCCGTCCCAGTACCCCAACAGCCGTGCGTGGTCCGCCGGATCGTCCTTGCGTACCGTCCCGAGCAGATGGCCCGGCAGCGTACGCAGGACATCGCGGCCGTCGCCGAGGTACGCCGCGCCGAGCCCCATCGACGTCGCCACATGCACCGCCTCCGCCGTCGACATGACCGTCGAGGGGCGCTCGATCTCCCACCCCTCCGCGCTCCGTCCCGTCCGCAGATCACGGAACGCGGTGACCAGCGCCTCCAGCACCGTGTCGTCCACGGAGAACGCCGCACCGCCGCGCGCCAGCGCCGCCGTCGCCTGGCCGCGCACCAGCTCGGTCTCCGCGTCGAGATCGCCGATCGGTCCGACCGTCTCGAAGTTGAACCGGCGCTTCAGGGCGGCGGACATCTCGGAGACGCCCTTGTCGCGGAGGTTGGCGGTGGCGATCAGCGTGAAGCCGGGCACGGCGTGCACCGTGCTGTCCCCGCCCTCCCCGCCCGCCAGTTCGGGCACGGACATGCGGCGCTCCGACAGGATCGAGACCAGCGCGTCCTGCACCTCGGGCAGACAGCGCGTGACCTCCTCGACCCGGGCCACCGCGCCACGTGTCATGGCCGTGAGGACGGGGGAGGGCACCAGGGCCTCCCGGCTCGGCCCCTTGGCCAGCAGCAGCGCGTAGTTCCAGCCGTAGCGGAGCTGGTCCTCGGTGGTGCCCGCGGTGCCCTGCACCGTGAGCGTGCTGCTGCCGCACACCGCGGCGGAGAGCAGCTCGGAGAGCATCGACTTGGCGGTGCCCGGCTCACCGACGAGCAGCAGTCCGCGCTCGCCCGCCAGCGTCACCACACACCGCTCCACCAGTGCCCGGTCGCCCACGAACTTCCGTGACACGACCAGCTGTTCACCGCCGGCCGACCGCAGCGCCTCGCCGTCGGAACCACAGACGAACAGCACCACCGCGCGCGGCGTCAGCCGCCATCTCGGCGGGCGCGGGCCCTCGTCGTACGACGCGAGGAACGCCAGCTCCGCCGCGTACCGGTCCTCCGGCAGCTCCAGCTGCCGCCCCGGTTCCCGCCCCGGCTCCCGCTCTTCCGCCGTCATCTCCGTCACCGTCATCGTCTGCCTCCCCGGCCGCTCCGGCCCTGGAACTCCTCGAACCCCGGCACATCGCCCTCGACGACCCGCCGCCAGGCGGCCCTGTACAGCTCCGGCACCGGCCGGTCGGGCACCACGTAAAGCGGCTGGTCCCACGGCAGCAGCGCCGTCTTCCAGCTCTCCGCCGGCAACCGCGGCGTCTTCTGCTCCAGCCAGCCGCCCGGCAGGAACAGCGAGCGGCCCGCCCGCGCGCGCTTGGCCTCCACCACCAGATCCGTGGCGGCCAGTTCGGCCCGCGCCTTCTTCAGCCGGGCCGGCTTCCACCCCGTCCACTCGGCCTGATGGCGGTCGGTGGGATCGGGCAGCGCGAGCAGCATCAGATAGAGCACGGCGGCGTCCTCCGAGAGCCCGAACCGCTCCACCGCCTCGCCCACCAGCTCCGGCGCGCCGAGCCGCGGATCCTGCGGGTGACCCGGCGGGCCGTCCGCCGTGACCAGCTCCATGAACTCCGCGCTGAGCAGCATCCGCAGCGCCCGCAACTGCGGCGCCGCGCCCGCCGTCGCCGCCAGCAACTTCAGATCCGGATGGTCGGGACCACCCTCGCCCCGGTCCTGACCGTCCGTCCCCTCCGCGGGCAGTACGGCGGAGGGCCGCACCCACACGGTCTCCCAGCGGTTTCCGTACCGCGAGGGCGTGAGTACCAGCACCGGGGACAGCTCGAACAGGTCCTTGTCGCCGGCGCCACGCTCCGGCGCCAGGCCATGGGCCTCGCGCAGCCGCCCGGACACGGGGTCATAGGCGGAGTCCCGGTCGACCCCCAGATGCAGCAGCAGACCGGGGTCCGCCAGCCGCTCCCGCAGCATGCGCGCGGTGACCGGCAGGAACGCGCGCAGCGGGTCGCCGTACGGCAGCCGGTACGCGAGCCAGCGCAGTGCGTCGACCGTGCCGTCGAGCGCGGACCCGGTCAGCAGCCGCCCCGGCTCCACCGGCTCCAACTCGCCGTCGACCATGCGCAGTTCGGTACGGCCGGTCAGCTCCTCCCGCCACTCGGGGTTCAGCGCGTCCAGCGCCGAGGTGCCGCCGCCCAGCTCGGCCACCAGCCGCCTGATCAGCGAGGGCGGCAGGGGCCGTCGCCTGCCTCGCGCCGCGATCCACGCCTCCACCAGCGGTTCCAGCGCGAACCCGGTGGTCCACAGGTCCTCCACCCGCTCAGGACCGGCGGGCAGCAGCAGCCCGCTGAAGGTCCGCCGCTCGCCGACGCTCAGCGCGTCGAGCAGGGAGAGCCCCACCTCCACCTCGGCGTTCTTCGCGCTCAGCGCCTCCACATACGCGGCAGGCAGCACGCCGTGGCCCCGATAACCGCTCATCCCCGGCGAGCCGAGCTGGAGCAGGGCGCCCGCGGTCGTGACGATCCCGACCCGCTCGGCGAACTCCACGGCCTGTTCGGGGCGGTACGGCAGCGGGCCGCGCTCCCGTATCAGCTCCAGGACCCGGCGCACCACCGGCGCCCGTACCGGATCGTCCGCCGCGCCCAGCACCTCGGACTCGATGAGCGCGCACCCGTCCCAGCCGCCGAAGGCCCCGGCCGGGTCGTACTCCACGCAGTGCCAGTAGGCGTCCTTGTCCTCGGACCGCAGCCGGCCGAGGATCACCAGCCGTCGTGCCCCCGCGTGCCGTATGTCACCGGCGAGCTCGCTCTCGTCGCTGCCGGGGATCCGCAGCTCCACGGCGCGCAGCCGTCCGCGCGGATCGATCAGCGGCGCGTCACCGTCCGCCTCGACGGTCAGCGCCGCGTCGAGGAACTCCAGCAGCGCGGCCCGGTGTTCGTCGGAGGTGGCGGGCGAGGCGGCACGCAGCGCGAGCGCCGCCATCCCGGCTCCGGCCAGCGTCACCCACCCCTGCCTCGTCCGCTCCAGCGGCGTGCGCCCCGGGGGCGCGGCCGGTGCCAGCGCCTTCTCCAGCAGCCGGAGCTGTTCGAGGACCGTCGCGGTCTCGTTGGACACATAGTGGTAGAAGTACGGGTACGTCGACACGGCGAAGCCCTGGAACGCCTTGCCCAGAACGGTGTCGTGGGCGTGCAGGACCTTCTCCTCCCGGCTCTCGGAGCCCGGTCCGCTCGCCGCGCGCTCGGCGAGCGTGGCGATACGCCCGCTGTGGCGCGCCGCCTCGTCCACCAGCCCGGCCACACCCGCCACCAGCCCGGGGTGGGTGATGTCCGGCAGCAGCCGGCGCACGGCCGCCTCCGCCTTCGTCCCCTCGGCGACCGAGGCCAGCAGCGCCCGCGCGTCCGCCTCCGTCACCGCGCGCAGCGCGGCCGAACCCCGCTCGTCACGCGTCCGCAGCGCGTGCCAGTGCGCCAGCGGCGCCACCAGCGCGGTGCCCGCCGCGTACGCGCCACCCCAGCCCCCGTCCTCGAAGCGCGCGACCTGGACACCGTCGGCGTCGTACAGGGAGACCGACGCGCCGTAACCGCGGCTCTCGCGCGGATACAGCGAGGTGCCGCCCGGCAGCCGCAGCGGCGGTACGGGAATGCCGTCGGAGAGATGCTCGACGCGCGCGCCGGCCGGCACCGGCACGGCGGGGCTCCGGCTTCCGTCCACCGAACAGGCCGTGAGCGTCCCCTCCTTGGGGTCGTACGTCACCCACCAGCCCAGCAGCCCGTCCTTCGTGCCGAACGGGGAGGACTCCAGACCGGGCTGTACGGGCAGCAGCCGGCAGGCCCGCTCCAGCAGCCGTACGCCGCCCCCGGCCAGGGCCGAGTCGAAGAACGCGGGCACCGAGACCCGGCCCCTGCGGGCCGATTCCGGGTCGTACTCCCACCACTGGTTCTCGTGCAGCACCCATACGGAGATACCGTCCGAGGCGACCGGACGGCGCTCCGCCGCGAACGAGGTGTCGCCCGCGTACACCGGCCGCCCGCCATAGCAGCGCCCGCCGTCGGGCAGCTCGAACGACGGCGTCTGGGCGTCCGTCCAGTGGTCGCTCAGCTCGCCCTTGGGCGTGAACACCTCGGCGGGACGGCCCGACCACACGGCCCGCCGGTCGTCGCCGTACCCGTTGGCGATCAGCCACTGACCCCCGGCGTAACGGATCGTCATCGCGTCCCAGGAGCGGGCCGAGGCCGTCGGGGGAGTCAGCGGGCGCTGGTCGAGCACAGCCGTCGGCCCGACCGCCGCGACCTGCGTACCGACCCGGACCAGCAGGGCGGGCCAGGAGTCCCGCATCTGGTACCACGCGTCGGCGCGGTGGCCGTAACGCTGTCCCGACGCCTCCACGTCGACCGTGCCGAGCCCCGGCAGCGCCTCCTCAAGAGCGGGCCAGCCCAGCTCGTCGAGAATGCCCGCCCGCAGGGTCCTGGCCAGGGCGGGAGCGGGCGAGACCGCCGTGATGCGGCGCACCGCGTCCGGAGCCGTCGCCAGCACGGACGGCGAGGAGAAGCGGCTCAGCCGCCGCAGCAGGGCGTCCAGACCGGGCAGTCCGAAGGGCTGTGACAGATCGTCGGCGCGGTCGGCCAGCCAGCCCACGAGCGCGGTGCGCAGAGCGGGATGGTCCGCGATCCTGCCGAGCAGCTCCGTGGCGTCACCGCTGTCGGCCACCGCCTCCACACCCGCGCGCAGCAGATGCGTGAACCGGGGATCGGCGGTCAGCGCGACCAGATCCCTGCGCCCCTCGCGTTCGTCCGTCAGCCAGTCGGACAGATCGATCTTCGACGCGCCCTCCGGGGGGCCGGCGACCGGTACGCCCCACGCGAGACACGCGTCGAGCAGGTCCAGGTCCGCCGTCATACGCCGGCCGTGGCCCCTGAGCAGCCGTACCGGCGTGCCGTCGGCCACCAGCCGCTCCACCAGCCGTTCCACCAGGGCCAGTTCGGCTTCGAGACGTACGGTGGTCCGCCAGCCGCGCTGCCGGTGCCCGGCCCAGGACGACAGCCACTCGGCGGCCGGAACCGTCCCGTCCGCCAGCAGCTCGACCGCTCCGCACCGGTCGAGCAGCGCCAGCCAGGACGCGTCGAACTCCTCGGGCCTGTCACCGCCCGTGGCGGGCAGCAGCGTCAGCAGCCGCTCCCGCACGGAGCGGTCCTCGGCCGCGATGGCGGCCAGGGAGGGCAGCGCGGTCTTCCAGAAGCTCCCCGCCGCGCGGTTCATCGGACCGGTGTGGACGATCTCGGCGAGCAGCGACCGCTCCTCGGCGTCCGCGTCCAGCCCGGCGCCCTTCGCGAGGCGCCGCAGGTCCTCCAGCATGCCCGCGTACGGGGCGAGCCCGGCCGCGCACCGCTCCAGCGACACCGCCCTGAACTGTGCGTACGCCTCGGCCGCCGACAGCCGGACCGTCAGCGCCTTGGCGTGTTCACGCAGCGCCTTGCCGGTCAGAGCGCCCGCTCCGGCGAACTCCAGGAAGACCTCGCGCAACCGCTCCTCGTCCACCTCCAGCGCGTGCCGCTGCTCGGCCGCCCGCGCCTTGCCGAAGAACACCGAGGCCTGCTGGCGGGATTCGACGGCCAGGAAGAGCCGTGCCACCTGCTCGTAGTAGGTCGGCAGGAAATGCGGGACGGACCGGTCGAGGCGCTCGCCGATCTCGTCGAACCCCTCCTTCGCCAGCCCCGGCTTGGTGGCGACGAGTCGCGTGAGCCGCTCCATCTCCTTGACGACGGCCAGCGCGTGATGGCCGTTGGCGGGGTCGTTCACCAGCGCCCAGGCCGGGAATCCCAGCGACTGCCGCTTCACCCGCCCGACCTCGGTGACCTCGGCCGCGCCGAACCCCAGATACTCCAGGGCGAGATCCTCGGCCGCCCCGATCGCCCCGGGGACCAGCCGGACCACTGCGCGCTCGTCCAGCGCGGGATGGCCGTACGAACGCGCCGTCAGCACATCGCCCCCGGCACCGCCGAGCGGCAGCACCGCGCCCGCCTCCAGCAGGTCCCTCTCCAGCCGCTCCCGCTCCGTGAGGCTCGCGCGCGCGGACTTCCCGGCCGTGGGCCCGTCTGCCGTGGTTGTCCCGCCCGCCGGTGTTCCGTCCACCGGCCGCCCGTCCGCCGGTGTCCCGCTCAGGGGTCGCATGTCGCTCACAGCGCCTTCTCCTCGTCGCTCTCGACCACACGGCCCGCGTACACCAGCGCGGCCATCCGCTCGCCCTCCGACCAGGCGACCGGCCCCACTTCGGCGAGCGGCAGCCGCCGCCCCGCCGTGTCACGCCACTCCAGCGAGCCGGTCAGCGTCTCCGAGTCCGGGTAGTCGTCCCCCAGCCAGTACGCCGCCTCCAGCTGCCGGCCGTCCTCCACCAGCGGGCACACCGCCTGGCCGCCGCGCACGCGGTACCCGAGCGAGACCGCGCGGGCCGTGGCGTGCCGCAGCTGCGCGAACTTCCCGTCGGCGTACGCCCGCCAGTCCTGGGCCGTGCCGCCCCCACCGGCGTCCCCGTCCGGCTCCGGCCGCCGCCACACCTCGCGGAACAGCTGCTCGGCGCCCTGCTCGACCCCCAGCTCCGCCGCGAACTCCCGCAGCTCCGCCAGCTCTTCGAGCAGCACCGGATGCGGGATCAGCACCGTCTCCACGGCCGCCGCGTCCAGCCACACCGAGTCACCGTCCAGATCGACGATTCCCAGCCCCCGCGCCGGATCGGCGTCCCGCAGAAATCCGGCGTGTTCGGTATCCGCCGAGCCGTCCGCCGCCACCGGGGCCACCACGAGATCCCGCAGCGCCGACTGCCACGCCGCGTCCGGCCACACCCGCGCCAGCAGCGCCACCGGCACCGGCAGCGAGCGCACCAGCCAGGTGTCCACCTGCTCCCGGCACTCCCGTTCGTGCCGCTCCAGCCACTCCGCCAACTGCCGCAGCCGCACGACTTCCGCGTCGTCCTTGAGCTTCGGCGGCACCTGCTTCAGCGTGCGCCCCGCGGCGTTCCGGCACAGCACGCGTGTGCCGTCCAGCGCGACGGCATACCCGCCCGTTGTCTCGATCCAGCCCATGGCAGGACCCCTCCCCGACCTTCTGGTTCCGAACTGCCATCACAGTAAGTGAGGGGTCTGACAACGCCCTCGCGCCGACGGCGAGGTCGTGGAAAGCCACCGTCACCACCGCGCAACCCCACGGCAATCAGGAACCGTCACGATCGGTTCATGACGGAGCCGGCACACCACCGCATGTCACTCCCACAACCCCCCATACCCCCACAACCCCCCGCCCCGGCCGCGCGGGAGTTACGGGAGTTATGGGCCGACGAGCAGCCGTTCCCCTTCGACACCGCGGGGCAGCTCCTCACCCGGATCACCGAGCGACTCGGTCACCAGCTCAGCCACGTCGCACGGGACGGAACCCGCAGAGACACGTGCGGCACCACACCCACCTGCCCCGCTCCCGCGCCCACCAACGCTCCCGCTCCCACCAACGCGCAAGCGCCCGCGCCCACTTCCTCTCCTGCTCCCGCGAGCCCCGGGGCGAGCGGTGCTCACTCGTCGAGCACGGCCTTCATGACGCTCTTCGCGATCGGAGCGCCGAGCCTGCCGCCGGAGATGTCCGCACGCGAGATGTCCATGTCCGTGGGGTCGATGAAGACCGCGACCGCGACGGAGGCGTCACCCTTCTGGCCGTAGGAGACGAACCAGCCGTACGGCACCTCCTTGCTGACATCGACCCCGCGCTGCGCGGTGCCGGTCTTCCCGCCGACCGTGACACCGTCGATCAGCGCCCGCTTCGCGCTGCCCTCCTCGGCGGTGAACTCCATCATCTCCCGCACCTGTTCGGCGGTGTCCTCGGAGACGGCCTGGCTCTTCAGCGCGGGCTCGTGCTTCTCCAGGGTGGAGAGATCGGGGCCGCGCAGCTCGTCCACGATGTAGGGCTGCATCAGCTTGCCGCCGTTGGCGAGGGCCGCGGTCACCATGGCCATCTGCATCGGGGTACTGGTGAGACTGCCCTGGCCCATACCTGTCAGCGCGGTCCCCGGCCGGTCCAGCTTCTCGGGGTAGAGGCTCTTCGTGGCCAGCATGTCCCCGAAGTCCTGGGAGTAGACGTCGGAGTTGAACCCGAACTTCTCCGCCGTCTCGCGCATCTTGTCCGCGCCGACCTTGGCCGCCGCGTCGAGGAAGACGTTGTTGCAGGAGTACTGCATGGCGGTCTTCAGCGAGGCCCTGTCGCACACCTCGTCGCCCGCCTCACTGCTGATCCTGTTGCTGGAGAGCGGCAGGGGATACGGGGAGACGGCGTCGGAAGGGGCGTCGATGTCCGTGATGACCCCGTGCTCCAGGGCCGCGGCGGCCGTCAGGATCTTGAACGTGGAGCCGGGCGGATAGGTCTCCCGCAGCGCGCGGTTGGCCATCGGCTTGCTCTTGTCGGCGTCGAGCGCCTTGAACTTGTCGCCCTCCTTGAAGGACAGCCCCGCGAAGACGGAAGGATCGTAGGAGGGCGTGGAGACGAGCGAGAGGACCTTGCCGGTCCGCGGATCGAGGGCGACGACCGCGCCCCGGGCGCCGAGGTCGGTCAGTCCCTTGTACGCGGCTTTCTGCGCCTTCGCGTCGATGGTGGTGATCACATCGCCGCCGCGTGGCTTCTCGCCGGTGAGGACGTCCAGGGCGCGCCCGAAGGCGAACCGGTCGTCCTGTCCGCTCAGCACCTCGTCGTAGGTCTTCTCCAGCAGGGACATGCCCTGGGCCTGCGAGGCGTAGCCGGTGACGGGGGCGTACAGCGGCCCCTCGGCGAAGGTCCGCCGGTACGCGAACTCCGCGTCCGTGACCTCACGCGAGCCGGTGACCGGCCGGTCTCCCACGATGATGTCCCCGCGCGGCTGCGAGAACTGGGCGATCTTCACCCGGCGGTTGTTCTCGTGGTTGGCGAGACTGTCGCTCTGGACGAACTGAAGCCAGTTGGCCCGCACCAGCAGGGCCAGTACGAGCACCCCGCAGAAGATGGCGATACGCCTCAGCGGCTTGTTCATCGAGCTCTCTCTCCTCTCCCACGCACCCGCGCGGTCGTCTCCACGCATGCGCACGTGGTCACGCATTCGATCTTCCTGGTAAAGATGCGACGAATCGCCCAGCGGTTCCGGCGAGTCTCGCGACGCCGGCCGGGAGACTCGCCGCAGGACGGATCGCAGGACGGATCGCGGGACGGATCGCGGGACGCGCCGCGAGACGGACCGGGAGCCATAGCGGGAATCCACGCCCGTCACCCGCGCTCGTCACCCCCGCCGGTTACCTTCGGTGCATGACAGGCACCACCGGCACCACCACGCCGCACCCCCCGGAACCAGCACGAGGTTACGACGACGCGGCCACCGAGCGCTGGGCACCCGAACCCGACAAGCGTCCGGGCCGCACCGCGTTCCAGCGCGACCGCGCGCGCGTACTGCACTCCTCCGCGCTGCGCAGGCTCGCGGGCAAGACCCAGGTGGTGACCCCCGGATCCCGTGGCCAGGAGTGGGACGCCAGCCCCCGGACCCGGCTGACCCACTCCCTGGAGTGCGCCCAGGTCGGCCGCGAGCTCGGCGCGGCCCTCGGCTGCGACCCGGATCTCGTCGAGGCCGCGTGTCTCTCCCACGACATGGGCCATCCGCCCTTCGGCCACAACGGCGAGCAGGCGCTCAACGACTTCGCCGCCGACTGCGGCGGCTTCGAGGGCAACGCCCAGTCGCTGAGGCTGCTGACCCGTATCGAGCCGAAACGTTTCGTACGGTCCGAGGCGGTGGCCCCGGCCACACACGCGTCGGTGGCCGCCGGCGCCGGCGCCGGCACCGGAGCCGGGACCGGCGGCCCGAGCGATGGCGGCCTGGTCAGCGTCGGCCTCAACCTCACCCGGGCCGCCCTGGACGCCGCCACCAAATACCCCTGGCCGCGCGGCGCACACCCCACCGAGCCCGGCTCGGTGAAATTCGGCGTGTACGAGGACGATCTGCCGGTCTTCACCTGGGCCCGCAAGGGCGCGCCGGTGGACCGCATCTGCTTCGAGGCGCAGGTCATGGACTGGTCCGACGATGTGGCCTACTGCGTCCACGACGTCGAGGACGGGCTGCACGCGGGCCATGTCGACCCCGCCGCGCTCACCTCCGCGTCCGAACGGAGCGCGATCTGGGAGGTGGCCATCGGCCGCTACGTACCGGCCGGCACGGACCCGCGGGAGTTGTCGGCCGCCCTCGACCGGCTGATGGCGCAGGAGTGGTGGCCGCACGCCTATGACGGTTCCGCCGTCGCGCAGTCCCGGCTGAAGGACGCCACCAGCCAGCTCATCGGCCGGTTCTGCGAAGCCGCCGAGGGCGCCACGCGCCGGGCGTACGGTACGGGCCCGCTCACCCGGTACGCCGCCGAACTGGTCGTCCCCCGCGAGGCCCGGTACGAGTGCGCGGTCCTCAAGGCCGTCGCCGACCGCTATGTCATGCAGCGCGCCGAACAGGAGGTGCTCCGCGCCGACCAGCGGATCATCCTCGCCGAGCTGGCGGACGCGCTCACGGCCCGCGCCCCCGAGGGGCTGGATCCGCAGTTCCGCGTGCTGTTCGACGCCGCCCGGGACGACCAGGCGCGCAAACGCGTCATCGTCGACCAGATCGCGTCCCTCACCGACGCGGCGGCCCTTTCCCTGCACGCGGGGCTCACGGGCCGCCGCTCGGCATCGCTCTGACCCGCTGAGCCCGACCCGCTGAGCCCTGATCCCACTGGGCCCTGACCCCGCCCAGCCCTGACACCACTGCGCGATCACCGCGCACACGTGCGGCCCGCGCGGACCCGTGGGTGCTCCAATGAGTGGTGCTCCGATGAAGGTGGTGCAATGAATGGGTGACATGCGCCCCTCATGCCTCAC
This sequence comes from Streptomyces sp. L-9-10, assembly GCF_004151105.1. Classification (GTDB taxonomy): domain Bacteria; phylum Actinomycetota; class Actinomycetes; order Streptomycetales; family Streptomycetaceae; genus Streptomyces. The sequence continues at coordinate 5,331 of NZ_PHRF01000107.1, read as the reverse complement.
GACTCCTGATCATCGGTTGCACGAGAGTAGCCGGATCACAGCAGTGAGACATGCCCGTGGAGCGCTCCCTCTTTCGCCATCACGCTCCGTGCGGGACGCTCGCAGATGGCGGCAGCGCGAAGAGGAGGCATCAAGTGGTCGACGCACATCGGACATTTGTCATCGTCGGCGGTGGACTCGCCGGGGCCAAGGCGGCCGAGACCCTGCGCGCGGAAGGGTTCACCGGCCGGGTGATCCTCATCGGTGACGAGCGCGACCATCCTTATGAACGCCCGCCGTTGTCCAAGGGCTATCTGACCGGTTCCGAGGAGCGGGACAGCGTCTTCGTGCACGAGCCCGCCTGGTACGCCCAGGCCCAGGTGGAACTGCATCTCGGCCAGACCGTCACCTCCATCGACCGGGACACCCGGTGCGTACATCTCGGCGACGGCGCCTCCGTACGGTACGACAAGCTGCTGCTGGCCACCGGCGCGGAACCGCGCCGCCTCGACATCCCCGGCACGGACCTGGCGGGCGTCCACCACCTGCGCCGCCTCGCGCACTCCGACCGGCTGCGCCAGGTGCTCGTCGCCCTCGGCCGCGACAACGGCCATCTGGTGATCGCGGGCGCGGGCTGGATTGGTCTGGAGGTCGCGGCGGCGGCCCGTGGCTACGGCGCCGAGGTCACCGTCATCGAGCCCGAGGAGACCCCGCTCCTGCGGGTCATCGGCCCCGAGCTGGGCCAGCTCTTCACCGACCTCCACCGGGAGCACGGCGTACGGTTCCACTTCGGTGTCCGGCTCACCGAGATCACCGGCCAGGACGGCATGGTCCTCTCGGCCCGTACGGACGACGGCGAGGAACACCCCGCCCACGATGTGCTCGCCGCGATCGGCGCCGCCCCGCGCACAGCCCTCGCCGAAGCCGCCGGTCTCGCTCTCGCCGACCGCGCGGACGGCGGCGGCATCGCCGTGGACGCCGCACTGCGCACCTCCGACCCCGATATCTTCGCGGCCGGGGACGTGGCCTCCTTCCCGGTCTCCGGCCGGGGCGCCACGCTCGCCACCGGCCGGGTACGCGTCGAGCACTGGGCCAACGCCCTCAACGGCGGCCCGGCCGCCGCCCGCGCCATGCTCGGCAAGGACGTCGTCTACGACCGGATCCCATATTTCTTCTCCGATCAGTACGACCTCGGCCTGGAGTACTCCGGCTGGGCCCCGCCCGGCTCGTACGACCAGGTGGTCGTGCGGGGCGACGCCGGAAAGAGGGAGTTCTGCGCGTTCTGGCTGAAGGACCGCAGGATGCTCGCCGGGATGAACGTCAACGTGTGGGACGTCACCGAGGACATCCAGCGCCTCATCCGTTCCGGCGCCCGGCAGGATCTGGACGCCCTCGCGGATCCGGGTGTCCCGCTCGGCTCGCTGAGCACCGGCCCCGCCTGAGCCGGCCCTGCCTGCCTGAGCACCGACCCCGCCTGAGCACCGCCCGCGCCTGAGCATCCGGCCAGGTCCCGCCGGACACGGCGGCCCCGGCCGCGTACCGGACGGTCCATGGGTGTCAGTACGTCCCCGTAGAATTCACGCGTGGCCGGCAGGATCAACGATGACGACGTGAAGGCGGTTCGGGACGCGGTCCCGATCGACGCCGTCGTGTCCGACTACCTTCAGCTGCGCAGCGCGGGCGGTGGCAACCTCAAGGGGCTCTGCCCGTTCCACGACGAGAAGTCCCCGTCCTTCCAGGTCAGTCCGAGCAAGGGTCTCTTCCACTGCTTCGGCTGCCAGGAGGGCGGGGACACCATCGCCTTCGTGATGAAGATCGACCATCTCTCCTTCTCCGAGACGGTCGAGCGGCTCGCCGCCAAGGCCGGCATCACCCTCCGCTACGAAGAGGGCGGGTACAACCCGGCGAGCCAGCGAGGCGAGCGCACCCGCCTGGTCGAGGCGCACAAGATCGCCGCCGAGTTCTATGTCGAGCAGCTCTCGGGACCCGAGGCGGAGACCGGCCGGAAGTTCCTCGCCGAGCGTGGTTTCGACCAGGCCGCGGCCGAGCATTTCGGCGTCGGTTACAGCCCCGTCGGCTGGGACCACCTCACCCGCTTTCTCCGTGGCAAGGGCTTCACCGACAAGGAGTTGCTGCTCTCGGGCCTCTCCCAGGACGGCCGCCGCGGCCCCATCGACCGCTTCCGCGGCCGGCTGATGTGGCCCATCCGCGACATCTCGGGCGAGGTCGTCGGCTTCGGCGCACGCAAGCTGCGCGAGGACGACAACGGCCCGAAGTACCTCAACACCCCCGAGACGTCGATCTACAAGAAGTCCCAGGTGCTGTACGGCGTCGACCTGGCCAAGAAGGACATCGCCAAGGCCAGCCGCGCGGTGGTCGTCGAGGGATACACCGATGTGATGGCCTGTCATCTGGCCGGGGTGACCACCGCCATCGCCACCTGCGGCACGGCCTTCGGCGGCGACCACATCAAGATCCTCCGGCGGTTGCTGATGGACAACGGCAGCGCCCGGGTGATCTTCACCTTCGACGGGGACGCGGCGGGCCAGAAGGCCGCGCTGCGCGCCTTCGAGGACGACCAGAAGTTCGCCGCCGAGACCTATATCGCCATCGCCCCCGACGGGATGGACCCGTGCGAGCTGCGGCTCGCCAAGGGCGACGAGGCCGTCCAGGACCTGGTGCACCCGCGTACGCCGCTCTTCGAGTTCGCGATCCGCCAGATCGTCTCCCGGTACGACCTGGAGACCCCGGCGGGCCGGGCGGCGGCGCTGGACGAGGCGGCGCCGATCGTCGCCCGGATCAAGAACGGCTCCTCGCAGCACGAGGTCGCGGTCCAGCTCGCCGGCATCCTCGGCATCCTCGACACCCAGTTCGTGGTCAAGCGCGTCGCGCAGATGGCGCGCTGGGCGCGCGACCGCGGCGGCCGGGGCCCGGCCCCCGCCCCCGAGCGCCGCTCGCAGCAGTCGCAGTCGTATGGGACGCAGGCCCCGCAGGGTCCCACGGGCCCCGCGCTCAACCTCCGCAGCCCCGCCCACCGCACCGAGCGCGAGCTGCTGAAGCTCGCCCTCCAGCGGCCCGAGCTGGTCTCCCCGGCCTTCGACGCCTATGGCGAGGACGAGTTCACGGCCCCGCCGTACGCCGCCGTACGCCGCGCCATAGAAGACGCGGGCGGCGCCGAGCAGGGCCTGGAGTCCGCCCCCGAGTATCTGGCCGGGGTCCGCGACGCCGCGCCGAACGACGCGGTGCGCGCCATGGTCACCGAGCTGGCGGTGGAGGTCTTCCACGGCAAGACGATCGACGAGGTCTACGCGGGCCAGCAACTCGTCCAGGTCAGACTGCGCGCCGTCGACCGCCGCGTCCGCGAGGTGACCGGCACGCTCACCCGGCTGGGTACGCAGTCCGATCCGGACCATTACGCGGCCGTCCAGAGGGAACTGTGGGTGCTTCAGCAGTACGGCCAGTCGCTGCGCAACGACGGCGCAGCCGCCCTGTAGAGGGCCTCCCGGGCTCCGCGCGGTAACGGCGCGGTTACGTACAGGGCGCAAAAAGTCACCGCACGCCCCTCGTGGCAGCGATATGTCGTACCCCACACTGGGGTCGGTGCCTGAGTTCACCGGAGCGCGGCCGGCCTACCGACGGTGGGCGTCTCATCCCCGCGGATCCGCTCATCGTGTACGGGACGGAAGGCGGCCCGGCCGTCCTCGTCCCGCTGCCGTACGCCCCCGCCCCGAACCGGCAGCGATCACCTGGAGGTCGCCCCCCGTGCAGACCCAGACCCAGACCCTCACCGAGACGTTAGCCGCGCCTCCCTCCGCGCCTCCGCCGGCGCCCGCGCACGCCCCATCCGTGCCATCCGCACCGTCCGCCGCGGCCCCCGAGGCCCCCACGGCGCCCGCGCCCCCGGCCGGCCTCGCGCCCGCCGTCCCCTCGCAGAGCCGCGCCGCGCACCACCCCGAGACGGCCGTACCGGCGGCGGAGGCGGAGGCGAGACCTCCCGGGACCGCCGAAGAGCCGCTCACCGAGCACCCCGTGGAGGTGCCTCTCGTGCCCGAGCCCACGGGCCGGCCGGGCAGCCGTGCCGACACCGGCGGCCCCTCCTCCGACCTCTTCCGCCAGTATCTGCGGGAGATCGGGCGGATACCGCTGCTCACCGCCTTCGACGAAGTGGACCTCGCCCGCCGGGTCGAAGCCGGCCTCTTCGCCGAGGAGAAGCTGAGCACCACCCCCGATCTGGACTCCCAGCTGGCGCTGGACCTCGACCGGCTGGTCGTGCTGGGCCGGATGGCCAAGCGCCGTCTCATCGAGGCGAATCTGCGGCTGGTCGTCTCCGTCGCCAAGCGCTATGTCGGCCGCGGACTGACCATGCTCGATCTCGTCCAGGAGGGAAACCTCGGCCTGATCAGGGCAGTCGAGAAGTTCGACTACGCCCGCGGCTACAAGTTCTCGACGTACGCGACCTGGTGGATCCGCCAGGCGATGTCACGGGCGCTCGCCGACCAGGCGCGCACCATCCGCGTCCCGGTCCATGTGGTCGAGCTGATCAACCGCGTCGTACGCGTCCAGCGCAGACTGCTCCAGGAGCGCGGCTACGAGCCGACCCCCGACGAGGTGGGCGCCCAGCTGGAGCTGGCCCCCGACCGGGTCAGGGAGGTGCTGCGGCTCTCCCTGGAGCCGGTCTCCCTGCACGCCCCGGTGGGGGAGGAGGAAGATGTCGCGCTCGGCGATCTGATCGAGGACGGCGACGCCGCGTCCCCCGTCGAATCGGCGGCCTTCCTGCTGCTGCGCCAGCATCTGGACGCCGTGCTCTCCACCCTCGGCGAGCGTGAGCGCAAGGTCATCCAGCTGCGGTACGGACTGGCCGACGGCAGGCCCCGCACCCTGGAGGAGATCGGCCGGCTCTTCGGCGTGACCCGCGAGCGCATACGCCAGATCGAGTCCAAGACGCTCGGCAAACTCCGCGACCACGCCTATGCCGACCAGCTCCGCGGCTACCTGGACTGAGGCCGCGAGCGACGAGCCCGGGTCCCCGGGCGCCGAGACCTGACACGGGCGCCGCGCCCGTACCCACCCGAAGGCGGAAACGGACGCGGCGCCCGTGACGCGGAACGCATGACGCGGAACGCATGACGCGGAACGCATGACGTTCGGCGCGTGCCCGCGACCCACCAGCCGCGCCGGTCAGTCCACTTCGGCGACCGCCTGCGCGAACTGGGCCGCGTACAGCCGCGCGTACGCGCCCTCGGCCGCCAGCAGCTCGTCGTGCGAGCCCTGTTCGACGATCGCGCCGTTCTCCATCACCAGGATCACGTCCGCGTCCCGGATCGTGGAGAGCCGGTGCGCGATCACAAAGCT
>NZ_PHRF01000106.1 GCF_004151105.1 Streptomyces sp. L-9-10 | reverse complement strand
CCGTTCGCCGCCGGGATCGGCACGGCTCTCGTTCTCGCCGCCGGCCTGGAACTGCACAGGAACAGGAAGAGGAGTCACCAGTGAACGAGATAGCCGACATAGGATACGGCCGCCAGTTCGACGGCTGGTACGACCGGCTGTTCCCCAAGGACGGCGCCGCGGCCGGGGTCGCCAAGAAGATCGCGGACCTCCACCCCGACCACTCCACCGGCACCCTGGAGTTCGGCGTCGGCACCGGCCGTATCGCCGTCCCCCTCTCGGGGCACGTCGGGCGGGTGACCGGGGTGGACTCCTCCGAGGAGATGCTGGCC
>NZ_PHRF01000105.1 GCF_004151105.1 Streptomyces sp. L-9-10 | reverse complement strand
AGGCGTCAGTCCGTATACATCGCCTTACGGCTTCGCACGGACCTGTGTTTTTAGTAAACAGTCGCTTCTCGCTGGTCTCTGCGGCCACCCCAAGCTCAAGGAGTAAATCCCATCACCCAGTGTGGCCCCCCTTCTCCCGAAGTTACGGGGGCATTTTGCCGAGTTCCTTAACCATAGTTCACCCGAACGCCTCGGTATTCTCTACCTGACCACCTG
>NZ_PHRF01000104.1 GCF_004151105.1 Streptomyces sp. L-9-10 | reverse complement strand
GACGGTCCGCGCACGGACTACAACAAGGAACTCATGGCGCAGGGCGTGGGGAACACGGTCTGCGGGGCGCTCGGCGCGCTGCCGATGACCGCGGTCATCGTGCGCAGCGCCGCCAACGTCCAGGCGGGTGCGCGGACTCCGCTCTCCCGGATCCTGCACGGCCTGTGGCTGCTGCTGTTCGCCGCGCTGCTGCCGGCGGCGATCGGCGTCATCCCGCTCGCGGCACTCGCCGGCGTCCTGGTGCACGCGGGCTGCAAGCTCGTACCGGTCAAGGACCTGCGCCCGCTGTGGCGGGAGCACCGCGGCGAAGCGGTGATCCTCGCCATCACGGCGCTGGCGGTCCTGGTCACGAACCTCTTCGAGGGTGTGGTCCTCGGACTGCTGCTCGCGGTGGTCAAGACCGCGTGGGAGATCTCCCACCTCCACGTCGACGTCCACGAACTCACCGGCGGCCGCATGGTGGTCTCGGTCACCGGCAACGCGACGTTCCTTCGACTGCCGCGCATCATGGAGCAATTGGAGGCGCTGCCGAAGGACCGTCCCATCGAGCTGGACCTGTCCGGCCTGCGCCATGTCGACCACGCATGCCGGATCGCCCTGGAGAACTGGGCGATGCGGCACAACGACGCGGAGACGGAACCGGTCA
>NZ_PHRF01000103.1:10528-13837 GCF_004151105.1 Streptomyces sp. L-9-10 | reverse complement strand
CCCGAGAACAGGAAACCCACACCGCCCACGGCGACGGATCCAGCGACCAGGCCGGAGGACGGCCGCCCCTCGGCCAGAGCGGTGAGCCCGTCCAGCAGCGTCTCCCGGTCGTCGCCGAGGACGACAGCCCTGTGGCCGAAGGCCGATCGCGTTGTCGCCAGCGAGTAGCCGACGTCCAGCAGACCGGTACCCGGCTCGCCCGCGACATGCTCCCGCAGCCGGATCGCCTGATCCCGCAACGCCTCGGCGCTCCGCGCGGACAGCAGCCACGGCACGACACCGTCGACGGGGGCCGGGAGATGGTCCTCGCCCGGCACGTACTCGATGATGGTGTGCGCGTTCGTCCCGCTCACACCGAACGACGACACACCCGCCCGACGCAGGCGACCGCTCTCCGGCCACGGCCGGGCCTCCGTCAGCAGCTCGACGGCGTTCGAGGACCAGTCCACCTTCGTCGAGGGCTCGCCGACGTGCAGGGTCCGCGGCAGCACACCGTGTCGCATCGCCATGACCATCTTGATCACACCGGCGACACCGGCCGCGGCCTGGGTGTGGCCGATGTTCGACTTGATCGAACCGAGCCACAGCGGCTCGCCCTCGCGGTCCTTGCCGTACGTGGCCAGCAGCGCCTGCGCCTCGATCGGGTCACCGAGCGTGGTGCCGGTGCCGTGTGCCTCGACCGCGTCCACATCGGACGGGGCCAGGCCCGCGCTCGCCAGAGCCTGGCGGATGACCCGCTGCTGCGAGGGGCCGTTCGGCGCGGTCAGACCGTTCGAGGCGCCGTCCTGGTTCACCGCGGAACCACGGATCACCGCCAGGACCGGGTGCCCGTTGCGGCGGGCGTCCGACAGCCGTTCCACCAGCAGCATGCCGGCGCCCTCACCCCAGCCGGTGCCGTCGGCGCTGTCGGAGAACGACTTGCACCGTCCGTCGGCGGCGAGGCCGCGCTGGCGGCTGAAGTCGACGAAGGTACCGGGGGTCGCCATCACGGCGACACCGCCGGCCAGCGCCATCGTGCACTCTCCCTGGCGCAGCGCCTGCACCGCCCAGTGCAGGGCGACCAGCGACGAGGAACACGCGGTGTCGACGGTGACGGCGGGCCCCTCCAGGCCCAGCGCGTAGGCGACACGGCCGGACGCGACGCTGCCGGACCCGCCGGTGCCGAGGTAGCCCTCGACGCCCTCCGGGACGGAGCGCAGCCGCGACACGTAGTCGTGGTACATCACGCCCGCGAACACGCCGATCGCACTGCCCCGTACCGAATCCGGGTCGATGCCGGCCCGCTCGAAGGCTTCCCAGGAGGTCTCCAGCAGCAGTCGCTGCTGCGGGTCCATGGCCAGTGCCTCGCGCGGCGAGATCCCGAAGAACGCCGGGTCGAACTGGTCGGCGTCGTGCAGGAAACCGCCCTCGCGGGTGTAGGAGGTGCCGGTGTGGTCGGGGTCCGGGTCGTACAGCGCGTCCAGGTCCCAGCCACGGTTGCCGGGGAACTCGCTGATGGCGTCGGCACCGTCCAGCACGAGCCGCCACAGGTCCTCGGGCGAGCTCACCCCGCCGGGGAAGCGGCAGCTCATACCGACGAGCGCGATCGGCTCGTCGGTCACGGTCACGGCCGTACGGGTGGGCGCCGCGACGACGGGCGCCCCCGCCAGCTCGGTGCCGACGAAGGCGGCGAGCGCGGCGGGTGTCGGGTAGTCGAAGACCAGCGTCGCGGGCAGCCGCAGCTCGGTCGCCGCGTTCAGGTGGTTGCGCAGTTCGACGGAGCTGAGCGAGTCGAAGCCCAGCTCCCTGAACGCGCGGTCGGGCGCGACGGCATGCGCCGAGCTGTGACCGAGCACCGTGGCGGCGTGCGTGCGGACGAGGTCGAGCAGAGCCTTCTCGCGTTCGGCCTCGGTCAGGCCCGCCAGTGACTGCGCGAGCGCGGACCCGGCCGCCGCGGACCCGGATTCGGCGGTCCTGCGTACCGTGCCGCGCACCAGACCACGCAGGAGGTGCGGTACGGGGTGGGAGCGCGCCTGCCGGTGCAGTACGGCCAGGTCCATGGGGATCGGCACCAGTGCGGCGCGCCCCGTGGAGTTCGCCGCGTCGAACAGCGCGAGGCCCTCGGCGGAGCCGAGCGGGATCATGCCGCCGCTGGTGATCCGTCGTACGTCGGCCTCGTCGAGTTGGCCGGTGATACCGCTGGCCGTGGCCCACAGACCCCATGCCAGCGACGTGGCAGGCAGACCGGTGGCCCGGCGGTGCTGTGCCAGCGCGTCCAGGAAGGTGTTCGCCGAGGCGTAGTTGCCCTGGCCGGGGCCGCCGAACACACCGGCGGCGGACGAGAACAGGACGAACGCGGAGAGGTCCAGGTCGCGGGTCAGCTCGTGCAGATGCCAGGCCGCGTCGACCTTCGGCCGGAACACACCATCGATCCGCTCCGCCGTCAGCGAGCCGATCGTGGCGTCGTCCAGAACACCGGCGGTGTGCACCACGGCGGAGATCCGATGGCCGGCCAGCAGGCCGGCGACGGCCTCCCGGTCGGCCACGTCACACGCCGCGAACGCCACCTCGGCGCCCAGCGCGACCAGTTCAGCGCGCAGCTCCTCCGCGCCCTCGGCCGCGGCACCACGCCTGCTGACCAGCAGCAGATTCCGTACACCCCGCTCCGCGACCAGGTGCCGGGCGACGAGACCGCCGAGCGTGCCCGTCGCGCCGGTGACCAGCACCGCATCCGAACCGAAGCCGGGATCGTCCACCACGGAGCGCCGGACCCTGGCCAGGCGCGGCGCGCTGGCGGAGCCGGACCGTACGGCGAGTTGCGGCTCTCCCGTGGCCAGCACGGACGGCAGCGCGTCGAGCGAGGCCGATTCATCGTCGATGTCGACCAGGACGATCCTGTCCGGGTTCTCCGACTGGGCCGACCGCACCAGGCCCCACACCGTGGCGTGCGCGAGGTTCCGTACGTCCTCTTCGGCCGTGGCCGCGACAGCGCCGCTGGTCACGATGGCCAGGCGTGACGCGTCGAACCGTTCCTCGGCGAGCCAGGTCTGCACCGCGCTCAGCGCCCAGTGCGCCGCCGCGTGGGCGCCCGCGACCGGGTCGGACGCGGAAGTGACCGGGCACGGCAGAACGACGAAGTCGGGCAGTTCCGCAGACCCCGCCAACGCCTCCAGGTCGCTCCACTCGGTCGTCGGAGCGTCACCGTCGGGCAGGGGAACCGGCGCCCAGTCGACGCCGAACAGCGCGTCGCCCCGGTCGTCGCCGGCGACCTGGTCCGGCGCGGCCGGGCGCAGTACCAGCGAGTCGATCGTGGCCACCGGAGCTCCGGTA
>NZ_PHRF01000103.1:0-10518 GCF_004151105.1 Streptomyces sp. L-9-10 | reverse complement strand
CAACGCCACACCGTCCGCCCCGGCGGGCGACAACCGCACCCGCAGAACGGTCGCACCCGAGGCGTGCAGCCGCACACCCGACCACGCGAACGGCAGCCTGCCGGGAGCGTCGGCGTCGCCCATCAGCCCAATGGCGTGCAGCGTCGCGTCCAGCAGTGCCGGGTGCAGACCGAATCCGTCCGCCCCCACCCCGTCCGGCAGGGCCACCTCGGCGAACATCTCGTCCCCGCTGCGCCACAGCGACCGCAGGCCCTGGAACACCGGCCCGTAGCCGAAACCGCCCGCGGCCATACGGTCGTAGTAGCCGTCCAGGTCCACGGCCTCGGCGCCCGCCGGCGGCCACTCGACCAGGACGGGCTCGACGGACCGGCCGCCCTCGCGCAGCACACCGGTGGCGTGCCGGGTCCACGTGCGGCCGTCCTCCGCGTCACCCGCACTGGAGTGGAAGGTCAGTTCGCGCCGGCCCGACGAGTCCTGGGCACCGACCCATACCTGTACCCGCATCGAGCCGTTCTCGGGCAGGACGAGCGGCGCTTCCAGCGTCAGTTCCTCGACCAGGTCGCAGCCGACCTGGTCACCCGCGCGCACCGCCAGCTCGACGAACGCCGTACCGGGCAGCAGCACCGAACCCATGATCGCGTGGTCGGCGAGCCACGGGTGGGTCTGGACCGACAGGCGACCGGTGAGCAGCACACCGTCCATGCCACCGAGGGCGACGGCGGCGCCCAGCAGCGGATGCTCGGCGGGACCGAGCCCGGCCGCGGTGACGTCACCGGTCTGCGGCACGGGGTCGAGCCAGTAGCGCTCGCGCTGGAACGCGTACGTCGGCAGGTCCAGCCACCGGGCGCCACGGCCGTCGAAGAAGGGCTCCCAGTCCACCCGGACACCGCGTACGTGCAGCTGCCCCGCGGCCGTGGTGGCGGCCACCGCCTCGGGCCGGTCACCGCGCAGCACCGGCACGAAGACCGCGTCCGGCGCGGACTCCTGACCCAGCGCCGACAGCGTCCCGCCAGGACCGACCTCGACGAACGTGCCCACACCCTCGCCCACGAGCGTGCCGACGGCGTCGGCGAACCGTACGGACTCGCGTACGTGCCGCACCCAGTACTCCGGCGACGCCAACTCCTCCGCGCTCGCCCGCGCACCGGTCAGCGTCGACACGATCGGGACGGTCGGCGCCTGGAAGGCCACCGACTCCAGCACCCGGCGGAACTCACCGAGCATCGGTTCCATCAGGGGCGAGTGGAACGCATGGCTCACCCGCAGCCGGGACACCTTCCGCCCCGCGTCACGCCAGCGCTCAGCGACCGCCTCCACATCGGCGGCGACACCGGAGACGACCACCGACGTCGGACCGTTCACCGCCGCGATACCCACGGTCTCCGGCAGCTCAGGCGCGACCTCGGCCTCGGACGCCTGGACCGCCACCATCGCACCGCCCTCGGGCAGCGCCTGCATCAGCGCACCACGCGCCGACACCACCTTCACGGCGTCAGCCAGCGACCACACACCCGACACGTGGGCGGCGGCCAGCTCACCGATCGAGTGCCCGGCCAGCACATCCGGCCGCACACCCCACGACTCCAGCAGACGGAACAACGCCACCTCGACCGCGAACAACGCCGGCTGCGTCACCCCCGTCTCGTTCAGCGCGTCGGCATCCTCGCCCCACAGGACCTCACGCACCCGCGGATCGAACTGACGCAGGACCTCGTCCAAGGCTTCCGCGAACACCGGGAAACGGGCGGACAGTTCACGGCCCATCCCGAGCTTCTGCGCCCCCTGACCCGAGAACAGGAAACCCACCTGGCCGGGTTCGTCGGCGACTCCCCTGACCACGGCGCCACTCGCCCGGCCCTCGGCCACGGCCGCCAGAGCGGCCAGGAACTCGGACCGGTCGGCGGCGACCAGCACCGCACGGTGTTCCAGTACCGCCCGTGAGGACACCAGTGTGCGGCCCACGTCGGCCATGGTGAGATCGGGCGCTTCGTCCACGAAGGACGTGAGCCGCGCGGCCTGCTCCCGCAGCGCTTCCGCGCTCCTGGCCGACAGCACCCACGGCATCAGCCCGTCGCGGGCCTGTCCGGGGGTCTGTTCGGGGGCCTCCTCCCGCTCCACCACGGGGGCCTGCTCGAAGATGACGTGGGCGTTCGTGCCACTGACACCGAACGACGACACACCGGCCCGCCACGGCTGGCCCGTCTCCGGCCACGGCCGCGCCTCCGTCAGCAGTTCCACGGCACCGGCGGACCAGTCCACGTGCGACGACGGCTCGTCCACATGCAGTGTCTGCGGCAGCACACCGTGCCGCATCGCCATCACCATCTTGATCACACCCGCGACACCGGCCGCGGCCTGCGTGTGTCCGATGTTCGACTTCACCGAGCCCAGCCACAACGGCCGGTCGGCGGGCCGGCCCTGGCCGTAGGTCGCCAGCAGCGCCTGCGCCTCGATCGGGTCACCCAGCTTCGTACCGGTGCCGTGCGCCTCGACCGCGTCGACCTGCGCCGCGGAGAGCCGGGCGCTCGCCAGCGCCTGACGGATCACCCGCCGCTGGGACGGCCCGTTCGGCGCCGTCAGGCCGTTGGAAGCGCCGTCCTGGTTCACCGCCGAGCCGCGGATCACCGCCAGTACGGGGTGCCCGTTGCGCTGCGCGTCCGACAGCCGCTCCAGCACCAGCATCCCGACGCCCTCGCCCCAGCCGGTGCCGTCGGCGCCGTCGGCGAACGCCTTGCACCGGCCGTTCGGGGCCAGGCCCCGCTGGCGGCTGAAGTCGATGAACACGCCCGGCGTCGACATCACGGTGACGCCGCCCGCGATGGCGATCGGGGACTCCTCGTGCCGCAGTGCGTGCACGGCGAGGTGCAGGGCGACCAGGGACGACGAGCAGGCGGTGTCGATGGTCAGCGCGGGGCCTTCGAAGCCGAACGTGTAGGAGATGCGCCCCGAGATGACGCTCGCCGCGTTGCCGGTGCCGATGTAGCCCTCATAGCCGTCCGGCACACCGGTGAACACACGTGCCGCGTAGTCCTGGCCGTTGGTGCCGACGAACACGCCCGTCCTGCTGCCGCGCAACGCGTGCGGGTCGATGCCCGCCCGCTCGAACGCCTCCCACGACGTCTCCAGCAGTAACCGCTGCTGCGGGTCCATCGCCGCGGCCTCACGCGGCGAGATCCCGAAGAACGCCGGGTCGAAGTCCGGGACGTCGTAGATGAAGGCGCCCTCACGGGTGTAGCAGGTCCCCTGCCGGTCGGGGTCGTCGTCGAAGAGTGCCTCCAGGTCCCACCCCCGGTTGGTGGGGAACTCGGAGACGGTGTCCCTGCCGTCCAGCACGAGCCGCCACAGGTCCTCCGGCGACCTTACGCCACCGGGGAACCGGCAGCTCATGCCGACGATGGCGATCGGCTCGACATCCCGCTCCTCGTACTCGCGCAGCTTGCCGCGCGCCTCCTGCAGGTCCACGGTGGCCCGCCGGAGGTAGTCGAGGTACTTCTCCTCGTTCGACATGTGTTCCGACCCTTCAGGCGAGTTCATTGGCTCAAGACCTACCGAGTTCTTCGTCGAGCAGCGCGAGCAGTTCGTCCGCCGACGCGGTGCGCACGTCCGGTCCGGACTCGGCGGGTTCCGTGCGGGTGTTCGCTTCGTCCCACATGGACAGCAGAGCGCGGAGGCGGGCACTGACGGCGGCGCTCTGCTGATCGTCCGGCGTCAGGAGGGACAGTGCGGACTCCAGGCGGTCCAGCTCCGCGTCGATGGCCGGCGCCCCGCCTCCCGGCAGTTCGTCGAGCACCTGCGCGGCGAGCGCGGACGGCGTGGGGTGGTCGAAGACGAGCGTCGCGGGCAGGCTCAGTCCGGTGGCCGCGTTGAGGAGGTTGCGGAACTCGACCGAGGTCAGCGAGTCGAAGCCCAGTTCCTTGAACGCCCGGCCGGGTTCCACCAGCTTGGTGTCCTCGTGGCCGAGGACCGCGGCCGCCTGCTCCCGTACCAGCTCCACGACGGCCCGTTCGCGCTCGGGACCGGACAGCGTGGCGAGCCTGGCCGCCAGGTCGAGCGGCATCGCCGCCTCGGCTGCCGCCGGGGCGCGCTGTGCGCCGGCCAGTTCCCGCAGCAGCGGGCTCGGCCGCACCGTCGTGAAGGCCGGGGCGAACACGTCCCAGTCGACGTCCGCCACCAGCGCCGTCGGGTCACCCTGGCGGATGGACCGGTCCAGCGCGGCAACCGCCCGCTCGGGCGCCATCGGGGCCAGGCCGCGGCGGCGCAGGTGGTCGCCGAGCTGCCCCTCGACCATGCCGCCGCCGCCCCACGGCCCCCACGCGACCGCGGTGGCGGGCAGGCCCGCCGCCACGCGCCGTTCCGCGAGCGCGTCGAGGAAGGCGTTGGCGGCCGCGTAGTTCCCCTGGCCCGCCGCGCCGAACGTGCCCGACACCGAGGAGAACATGACGAACGCCGTGAGGTCCCGGTCCCTGGTCAGTTCGTCCAGGTTGACCGCGGCGTCGACCTTCGGCCGCAGTACGGCGTGGAGCCGGTCCGGGGTGAGCGCGGACAGCACGCCGTCGTCCAGGACGCCCGCCGCGTGCACGACCGCGGTGAGCGGGAACTCGTCGGGCACCGAGGCCAGCAGGTCCGCCAGCGCGTCCCGGTCGGCGGCGTCACAGGCCGCGATCGTGACGCGGGCGCCCAGCGCGGTCAGTTCCGCGCGCAACTCCTCGGCGCCCTCGGCGTCCGGCCCGCGCCTGCTGGTCAGCAGCAGATGCTCGGCCCCCCTCGCGACCAGCCACCTGGCGACGTGCGCGCCAAGAGCGCCGGTACCGCCGGTGACCAGCACCGTACCGGTGGGATCCCAGTCACCGGCGCGCCCGGAGGTCACCGGTACGAGCCTCCGGCCGTACACCCCGCCGGCGCGGAGCGCGACCTGGTCCTCTTCCTGCGCGCCGGACAGGACGCCCGCGAGGCGGGCTCCGGTGCGCTCGTCCAGTGTGCCGGGCAGGTCGACGAGGCCGCCCCAGCGCTCGGGGTGCTCCAGCCCGACGACCCTGCCGAGTCCCCACACCATCGCCTGGTCGGGGCTGGCGGGCGTGTCGGAGCCACCGGTCGCGACCCCGCCCCGCGTCGCGCACCACAGCTTCGCGGCGAGGCCGGTGTCACCGAGGGCCTGGACGAGGGCGAGGGTCGCGGCCAGGCCGCCGGAGGGCAGTTCGGGGTCGAGTGCGTACAGCGACAGCACGCCCGCGACGGGCTCGTCGATCGCCACACGGGCCGCCAGCGAGTCCCGGTCCACTGCCCCGCCGGTGTGTACCGGCAGCACCCGCGCACCGTGCTTGCTCAGCGCGGCGGCGACGGATTCCTCACCGGTGCCGTCCCGGCTGACCACGAGCCAGGTGCCCGAGAGCGCGGCGGTGGGCTCGCTCACCGGCAGCCAGGTGACGCGGTAGCGCCAGCCGTCGGCCGCGGAGTTCTCGGCCTGTTCCCGCCGCCACGACGACAGCCGGGGCAGCACCGCGCCGATCGGGTCGTCGGGGGACACGGCCAGCTCGTCCGCCAGCTCACCGAGGTCGCCTTCCGCCACGGCCGCCCAGAACCGCGCGTCGACGGTCCCGGCGATGTCGCCCGAGGAGGCCTTGGCCAGGGTCGGCCAGAACCTCTGCCGCCGGAAGGCGTAGGTGGGCAGGTCGACGTGGGTGCCACCGGCGGTCAGGTCGGTCCAGTCGACGGCGACGCCAAGCACGTGCAGGCTGCCCGCGGCCGTCGCCAGCGCGAGCGTCTCGGACCGGTCGCCGCGCAGCGCGGGTACGAACTCGGCGTCCGGCGCGTTCTCCCGGCCCAGCGCGGTGAGCACCCCGCCGGGACCGATCTCCAGGAACACGTCCGCGCCCTGGTCCCGCAGTGTGGAGACGGCGTCGGCGAACCGTACCGAATCGCGTACGTGCCGCATCCAGTACTCCGGCGAGGCCAACTCCTCCACGGTGGCCCGCGCACCGGTCAGCGTCGACACGATCGGGATCGCGGGCGCCTCGTACGACACCGCTTCCAGTACGCGGCGGAACTCGTCCAGCATCGGCTCCATCAGCGGCGAGTGGAACGCGTGGCTGACGCGGAGCCGCGTCACCTTGCGCCCCGCCTCACGCCAGCGCTCGGCGAGGGCCTCGACATCGGCGTCGACGCCCGAGACGACCACCGATGTCGGGCCGTTCACCGCGGCGATGCCCACGGTGTCGGTCAGCTCCGGCAGGATCTCGGCCTCGGTCGCCTGGATCGCTACCATCGCGCCACCGGACGGCAGCGCCTGCATCAGCCGGCCCCGGGCCGACACCACGGCGGCGGCGTCGGCCAGCGACCACACGCCCGCCACATGGGCCGCGGCCAGCTCGCCGATCGAGTGCCCGGCCAGCAGATCCGGCCGGACGCCCCATGACCCCAGCAGGCGGAACAGGGCGACCTCGACCGCGAACAGCGCCGGCTGCGTCACCCCCGTCTCGTTCAGCGCGTCGGCGTCCTCACCGAACAGCACCTCACGCACCCGCGGGCCGAACTCGTCCAGCACCGTGTCCAGGGCTTCCGCGAACACCGGGAAACGCTCGGACAGTTCACGGCCCATTCCGAGTCGCTGCGAGCCCTGACCGGAGAAGAGGAACGCCAGCCTGTGCCCCGCAGTGACGCCGGAGACCAGCCCGCCCGCGGTCCGCCCCTCGGCGAGTGCCTTGAGGGCCGTGAGCAGTCCGTCGCGGTCCTGCCCGACGACGACCGCCCGGTGGTCGAGGGCGGGTCGCGCCACCGCGAGCGTGGTGGCGACGTCGAGCGGGTTCAGCTCGGGGTGCGCCACGAGGTGGGCGCGCAGCCGGTCGGCCTGCGCCCGCAGCGCGTCGTCGCCTCGGCCCGACACCAGCAACGGCGGCGGCAGTACGGGCGTGCCCGGTGCGGCCTGCGGTGCGGCCTTCCTTACGGCGGCCTCGGTGACGGGTGCCTGCTCGATGATGGCGTGCGCGTTGGTGCCGCTGAACCCGAACGCCGACACACCGAACCGGCGCGGCCGGTCGGTGTCCGGCCAGGAGCGGGCCTCGGTGAGGAGCGCGACATCGCCGGCCGACCAGTCGACCTGCGGAGTGGGCTCGTCCACGTGCAGCGTCTGCGGCAGCACACCGTTCCGCATCGCCATGACCATCTTGATCACACCGGCGACACCGGCCGCTGCCTGGGTGTGTCCGATGTTCGACTTGATCGAGCCGAGCCACAGCGGCTCACCGCCGCGGTCCTGGCCGTAGGTGGCGAGAAGTGCCTGTGCCTCGATCGGGTCGCCGAGCTTGGTGCCGGTGCCGTGCGCCTCCATGGCGTCCACGTCGGACGGGGCCAGGCCCGCGCTCGCCAACGCCTGCCGGATCACCCGCTGTTGCGACGGACCGTTCGGAGCGGTGAGCCCGTTGGACGCACCGTCCTGGTTGATCGCCGAACCCCGCACGACCGCCAGCACCCGGTGCCCGTTGCGCTGCGCGTCGGACAGCCGCTCCAGCACCAGCATGCCGACACCCTCACCCCAGCCGGTGCCGTCCGCGTCCGACGAGAACGGCCTGCACCGGCCGTCGGTGGCGAGGCCCCGCTGGCGGCTGAACTCCATGAACGCGCCCGGCGTCGACATCACCGTCACGCCGCCCGCCAGCGCCAGCGAGCACTCGCCCGCCCGCAGCGCCTGCGCGGCCAGGTGCAGTGCCACCAGCGACGACGAGCACGCGGTGTCGACTGTCACCGCCGGCCCCTCAAGACCGAACGTGTAGGCGATCCGGCCGGACACGACGCTCGCCGCGTTGCCGGTGCCGATGTGCCCCTCGAAACTCTCCTCGCTCGCCGCCAGCAGTGTGGCGTAGTCCTGTGTGTTGGAGCCGGTGAAGACGCCGACGTCGTGCCCCCGCAACGAGTTCGGGTCGATACCGGCCCGCTCGAAGGCCTCCCACGACGTCTCCAGCAGCAGTCGCTGCTGGGGGTCCATCGACAGCGCCTCGCGCGGCGAGATCCCGAAGAACGCCGGGTCGAACTGGTCGACATCGTGCAGGAAACCGCCTTCACGGGCGTAAGAGGTGCCCGCGTGGTCGGGGTCCGGGTCGTACAGCCCGTCCAGGTCCCAGCCGCGGTTGCCGGGGAACTCGCTGATGGCGTCGACACCGTCCAGCACCAGCCGCCACAGGTCCTCGGGCGAATTCACCCCGCCGGGGAAGCGGCAGCTCATGCTCACGAGCGCGATCGGATCGTCGGTCACGGCCGTGGCCACGGTCGTGCGGGTGGGCGCCGCGACGACGGGCGCCCCCGCGAACTCGGCGCCGAGGTGCGCCACGAGCGCGGCGGGTGTCGGGTAGTCGAAGACCAGCGTGGCCGGCAGACGCAGTTCGGTCGCCGCGTTGAGACGGTTGCGGAACTCGACGGCGGTCAGTGAGTCGAAGCCCAGTTCCTTGAAGGCCCGGTCGGGCGCGACGGCATGCGCCGAGCCGTGACCGAGCACCACGGCCACATGGCCGAGCACCAGATCCAGCAGCGCCTTCTCCCGCTCTCCGGCGCTCATGCCGGCCAGCGACTGCGCCAGCGCGGACCCGGCCGCGGCGGAGCCGGACTCGGCGGTCCTGCGTGCCGTACCGCGTACCAGACCACGCAGGAGGTGCGGTACGGGGGCGGAACGCGCCTGCCGCTGCAACACGGCCAGGTCCAGAGGCACCGGCACCAGCGCGGCACGCCCCGTGGAGTTCGCCGCGTCGAACAGCGCCAGACCTTCGGCCGAACCGAGCGGGATCACACCGCCCCTGGCCATCCGGCGTACGTCCGCCTCGTCAAGCCCACCGGCCATGCCGTCGGCATCCGCCCACAGACCCCACGCCAGCGACGTGGCAGGCAGACCGGTGGCCCGGCGATGGTGGGCCAGCGCGTCCAGGAATGTGTTGGCCGCCGCGTAGTTGCCCTGGCCAGGGCCACCGAGAGTGCCGGCGGCCGAGGAGAACAGGACGAACGCGGAGAGGTCCAGGTCGCGGGTCAGTTCGTGCAGGTGCCAGGCCGCGTCGACCTTCGGCCGGAACACCCCGTCGATCCGCTCAGGCGTCAGCGAGCCGATCGTGGCATCGTCCAGGACACCCGCCGTGTGTACGACAGCGGACACGGGATGCTCGGCCAGCAGGCCGGCGACGGCCTGCCGGTCGGCCACGTCACACGCCGCGAACGCCACCTCGGCGCCCAGAGCGACGAGTTCGTCGCGCAGTTCCTCGGCACCTTCCGCCGCGGCGCCGCGCCTGCTGACCAGCAGCAGGTTCCGCACGCCGCGCTCCACGACCAGGTGCCGGGCGACGAGGCCGCCCAGCGTGCCCGTCGCGCCGGTGACCAGCACCGCGCCCGAGCCGAAGCCGGGATCGTCCACCACGGACTGCCGAACCCTCGCCAGGCGGGGTACTCGGATGTCACCGGACCGTACGGTGAGTTGCGGCTCTCCCATGGCCAGCACCGACGGCAGCGCGTCGAGCGAGGCCGCCTCGTCGTCGATGTCGACCAGGACGATCCTGTCCGGGTTCTCCGACTGGGCCGACCGCACCAGGCCCCACACCGCCGCCTGCGCGACGTCCCGTACGTCCTCTTCGGCCGTGGTCGCGATCGCGCCGCTGGTCACGATGGCCAGACGTGAAGCGTCGAACCGCCCGTCGGCGAGCCAGCTCTGCACCACGTTCAGCGCCCAGTGCGCCGCCGCGTGGGCGCCCGCGACCGGGTCGGACGCGGAAGTGACCGGGCACGGCAGAACGACGAAGTCGGGCAGTTCCGCAGACCCCGCCAACGCCTCCAGGTCGCTCCACTCGGTCGTCGGGACATCGCCGTCGGACACCGGCACCGACACCGACACCCAGTCGATGCCGAACAGCGAGTCCCAGTCCTGGCGCGTCAGCGTCGCCGACACGGGGCGCAGTTCCAGCGAGTCGATCGTGGCCACCGGAGCGCCGGTACCGTCCGCGACCGCCAACGCCACACCGTCCGCCCCGGCGGGCGACAACCGCACCCGCAGAACGGTCGCGCCCGAAGCGTGCAGCCGCACACCCGACCACGCGAACGGCAGCCCGCCGAACGCATCGGCATCACCCATCAGCGGGACGGCATGCAACGCCGCGTCCAGCAGCGCCGGGTGCAGACCGAACCCGTCCGCCCCCACCCCGTCCGGCAGGGCCACCTCGGCGAACACCTCATCGCCCTTGCGCCACACCGACCGCAGGCCCTGGAACACCGGTCCATAGGCGAAACCGTCACTGGTCACGCGGCCGTAGAACTCGTCCAGGTCCAGGACCTCCGCGCTTACGGGCGGCCACTCGACCAGGACAGGCTCGACGGACCGGCCGCCCTCGCGCAGCACACCGGTGGCGTGCCGGGTCCACGAACGGCCGTCCTCCGCGTCACCCGCGCTTGAGTAGAGGGTCAGCTCACGTCGGCCGGACTCGTCCTCGGCACCGACCCACACCTGCACCCGCACCGAGCCGTTCTCCGGCAGGACGAGCGGCGCCTCCAGTGCCA
>NZ_PHRF01000102.1 GCF_004151105.1 Streptomyces sp. L-9-10 | reverse complement strand
GGTGGCACCGCTGGCGGGGAAGGTCGTTCTCGACACGAACAACTACTACCCCGAGCGCGACGGACAGATCGCCGAGCTGGACACGGAGAAGACCACCAGCAGCGAACTCCTCCAGCGGCATCTGCCCGACGCCCACGTCGTCAAGGCGTTCAACAACATCTTCTTCCTGCATCTGACCGTACTCGCCCGGCCCACGGGCGCGGCCGACCGCACGGCCCTCCCGATCGCCGGCGACGATCCCGGGGCGAAGGCGTCCGCGACCCGGCTGCTCGATCTTCTCGGGTTCGACGCCGTCGACGGGGGGACGCTCGCCGACAGCTGGCGCTTCCAGCCCGGCACACCGGCGTATGGCATCCCGTACGCGCAGGACCCGGAGGGTCTCGCCATCGCCGACGACCCGGGCAGGAGCGCGGACGCCGCGACGCTCCGCACGGCGCTCGCCGCCGCCACCCGCGGCTGAGCCCGGTGACCCCGGCGGGTAACCCCGGCCGGGGTTACCCGCCGGGGTTCGCTACGGCCGCGCGTCCGGCATCCGTATGACCGCCGTCCCGCCGTCCAGATCCACCGTGGTCCGGTGCGGCGGGGCGCCGTCCTCCTCGTCGTCCCTGAGCAGCAGCGCCGACTGCCGCTCCTTCAGTTCGTTCTGCTTGCCCGGCGAGAAACTCGCGTGCAGCTGCTCGAACCCGGTGGCCGAGATCTGCCCCTGCCGCGCGCTGTTGCGCCACGGCAGCATGCCCGCGCGCCCCGCGCGCAGCAGCAGCTGATCGGCGAAGGCCACCGCGGTCAGCACGATGACCAGGCCGGGAAGCGTCATGAACACCACTGTCTCCATCGCTCCAGTGTGCGGGTTCACGAACTCGCCGGGAACCAGCCGGGCGCGACGGCCGACTACTGACACGAAAGCGAGTACCAGCGCTCATGTCAGGAGCCGTTGAGCTCCGGAGGAGGACAGCCGGTTTGCAGTGGTACGAGGACGACTCCCTCTGGTCCGACTTCGCGCCCACGATGTTCTCTCCCGGCCGCGCCGAGCAGGCCGCCGATATCGTGGCGAGTTCACCGCTCCTCGACTTCCCGCCCGGCTCGCGGGTGCTCGATCTGTGCTGTGGACCCGGGCTGTTCCTGGTGCCGCTGGCGCGGCGCGGCTACACCGTCACCGGTGTCGATCTCAGTCCGTCCATGCTGGACCGGGCGCGGGCCGCCTGCGCGGAGGCCGGCGCGGACGTCCGGCTGGTGCGGGCCGACATGCTCGACTACGCCGAACCGGGCTCCTTCGATGTCGTGCTGAACGTCTTCACCTCCTTCGGCTACTTCGACGATCCCGACGACAACCTGCGGGTCCTGCGCAACGCCCACGCGTCCCTCGCCCCCGGCGGCCGGCTCGTGGTGGATGTGATGGGCAAGGAGGTGCTCGCCGGCTGGATCGGGCGGCCCCAGGCCGTGGATCTGCCCGACGGCTCCTATGTGGTGCAGCGTGATGTGGTGCTCGACAGCTGGCGCCGGCTGCGCACCGACTGGACGCTGGTACGCGGCACTTCGGCCCGTACGGCGTCCCTCACCTCCTTTCTCTACAGCGCCGCCGAACTGCACGATCTCTTCGTGGCGGCCGGGTTCACGGATGTCGAGTGCTTCGGGGGCTTCGACGGCGGCGCCTACGACCAGAACTCCCGCCGGCTGATCGTCAGAGGGGTACGGAAGTGACGGGCGTACGCGTACACGAGCATGTCACCGACGCGATGAAGGCCCCGGACCTGATCCGGCTGAGCCCCAATGTGGTGCTCGCGCGCTTCGAGACGATGAAGGTCTACGCGGCGCTCGGTGCGGTCCGTACGCTGCTGCGGCGCGGCCGTATCGTGCCCGGACAGACACTCATCGACAGTTCGAGCGGTATCTACGCGCTGGCGCTGGCGATGGCCTGCCACCGGTACGGACTGCGGTGTCACATCGTGGCGTCCACCACGGTCGACGCGGTGATGCGGGCGCAGTTGGAGGTACTGGGCGCGACGGTCGACCAGATGCCCCCGTCGGAGAGTCTGCGGCTCGATCAGGAGCGGCGGGTGCGGCACGTACGTGAACTGCTGGCCCGCAGGCCGGACTTCCACTGGATGCGGCAGTACCACGACGCGGTGCACTACGCGGGTTACCAGGAGTTCGCCGAGCTGGTCACGGCGGCGCTGCCGGACCGGTCGCTGACCGTCGTGGGCGCCGTCGGCACCGGCGCCTCCACCGGCGGTCTGGTCCGGGCGCTGCGGGAGCCGGGGCACGGCTCCGGACGCGCGGTGCGGCTGGTGGGTATCCAGCCGTTCGGGAGTGTGACGTTCGGCAGCGAGCGCTTCAGCGATCCGGAGGCGATCATCGCGGGGATCGGCAGCTCGATCCCGTTCGGCAACGTCCGGCACGAGCTGTACGACACGATGCACTGGGTGGACTTCCGGCATGCCATGGCGGGCGCGGTGGGTCTGCTGCGCGAACACGCCGTCTTCGCCGGGCTGTCGACGGGCGCCGCGCATCTGGTCGCGTCGTGGGAGGCGGAGCGCGACCCGGGACGGCAGCATCTCGTCATCGGCGCGGACACCGGACACCGGTACGTGGAGCGGGTGTTCGCCCGGCACGCCGAGGCCCTGGAGCTGCGTACGCTGCGGCCGCGCAGGATCCACGCCCTCGACGACCTCGGTCCGCCGTGGTCGGTGATGGAGTGGGCGCGCCGCCCGCACAAGGAGCCCGTGGTGGCGGAAGTCGGTTCGGAAGGGGACGCGCTGTGACCATCGCCGCGCTGGAGTCACTGTCGTTCGGACTGGCCCGGATGGCCGCCGCGGCCGACGGAGCGGGGCACCGGCTGACCCTGCTCACCCGCGACCGGTCGGTGTACCGGCACGAGCTGGACACACTGCCGGACGACGCGCCGCTGTCCGTCGTCGACGTCGACACCTTCGACCCGGCCGCGACCCGGCGGGCGCTCGCCGCCCTGCCCGGACTGGCCGGCCTTCTCAACACCACGGACACGTGGAGTGTGCCGGCCGCCGCTCTCGCGGCCGAGTTCGGCCTGCCGGGGCCCGATCCCGAGGCGGTACGGCTGCTCCGTGACAAGGCACGGGTCCGCGAACTGCTGCACCGCCACGGGCTGAGCAAGAGCCCCGCCGTGCCGGTGGCGCCGGATCCGGACAGCGCGGACGAGGTGCTCCGTACGCTCGCGCCGCCGCTCGTCCTCAAGGACTCGGCGGGCACGTCGTCCCGTAACGTCTGGGTGGTCAGGGACGAGGAGGAGCTGCGCTCCGCGCTTCGCGAGTCGGCCCAACAGGCCCTCACGGGCAGGCTGTTCGCGGAGTCGTTCCTCGCCGGGCCGCTCTACAGCGCGGAGACGCTCAGCTGGGCCGGGGAGACCCGGCTGCTGGGGGTGCTCAGCCGGCAGACCTCGCGGGACATCGCCGTACGGGAGGAGGCCGCCGCCTTTCCCGTCGCGCTGCCGCCGGCCGAGCGGGGCGAGATCGAGGCGTGGGTGGGCCGGGTGCTGCGCACGGCGGGGCACGACGGCGGCTTCGCCCATGTGGAGTTCATCCTCACCGGCCAGGGGCCCGAGCTGGTCGAGATCAACCGGCGGATCGGCGGCGCCCTGGTCGGGGAGGCGCTGTGCCGGTCCCTGCGGACGAATGTGTACGAGGCGATGATCGAGGCCGCGCTCGGGCGCCGGCCCCGGCTCATGGATGAGCCACTCGACCACTCCGGCGCCGCGTGCGGTTTCGTGCTCGTCTATCCGGACCGGCCGGGGACCCTCGTGGGCTGGCAGGGGCTCGATGAGCTGGGTGCCTATCCGGGTGACGTGGGCTGGTACCCGGTCAGGGCACCGGGGGACGAGATCCATACCGTGGCCGATCAGCGCGGCTGCACCGGCATGGTGCTGGCCGAAGCGGCCACCGCCGAGCTGGCGCTGCACCGGGCGGCGAGCGCCGCGGCGCGTGTGCGTCCCGTCCTGGCTCCTGCCCGGGTCGCCGATGGCGGGACGTGAGCGCGGGCCCGCACACGCGGCCGGCGGCCGGAGAAGTGGTGGCGAGGCCGGGCACGAGCGAGCCGGCGGGAGGTGGCGGCCGAGCGGTCCGCGGTCGTTCCTGCTGGTCTGCTCGTTCCTGATCACGCTGGGCAGCTTCGCCGTACTGCCGTACATGTCGGTGCTGCTGCACCAGCGGCTGGGGCTCGGCCTGGGCACGGTCGGGTTCGTGCTCGCCGTCGCCTCGCTGGTGCAGTTCTCCGGCGGGGTGGTCGGGGGCGCTCTGGCCCGGCGGATCGGGCTGCGCGCCACGATGCTGGTGGCGCTGGCCGTGCGGACGGCGGGGTTCGCCGCGTTCGTGCCGGGGCTGAGCAGTCCGTCGGCCGCGATCGGCGCGCTGTTCCTGGTGTCGTGCGGGGCGGCGCTGTATCTCCCCGCGAACAAGGCGTATCTGGTGGAGGGGGCGGCGGAGTGGGAGCGGCCCCGGCTGCTGTCGGCGAGCGGTTCGGCGTTCAACGCGGGCATCGCGCTGGGCCCGCCGGCCGCGGCGCCGTTCGTACTGACCTCGCCGGGCGCCCTGTTCGCCGGTGTCACCGCGCTGTTCGCGGTGGTCGGGCTCGGGCACGCGCTGCTGCCGGCCGCGTCCTCCTCCGTGCCCGGCGCGAGCGATCCGCGGGCGGACGAGGATCGCGCCGTACGGGCGGGGAGTCCGGGCGGGGACGGACTGCCGTTCGTGGTGACCGTACTGAGCGTGTATGTCTTCATGTTCTTCCAGCACTATCTGGCGCTCTACGCCGTCCCCCGTACGTCGGCGTCGTTCTACGGCGCCGTGCTGATGGGGTACGCGTGTCTGCTGGTGGTCGCGCAGCCCCTGTTGTCGGAGTGGATCGCCGGGCTCTCCTACCGGCGTGCGGTGCGCGTGGGCTTCGGCGCGATGGCCGCCGGGACCGCGGTCATCGGTGCCGGTGGGCGGACGGGGATCGGCGTGGGGGCCGCGCTGATCTGTCTGGGCGAGATCGTGCTCTTCCTCAAGAACGATCTGGAGGCACTGGACCGCTCGTCCGCCGTCCCCGCCGTGGTGTTCGGCCGGCAGCGGCTGGCGGCGGGGATCGGCGCGTTCGCCAGTGGGGTGGCGGGCGGTCAGTTGTACGGCGCGGCCGAGGACATGGGGACGGCGCGCGGCTTCTGGTTCGCGGTCTCGCTCCAGGCCCTGGTCCTGCCGGTGCTGCTGGTCCCGCTGGCCGGTGCGGTGCGCCGCCGGTACGCCGGCTCCCGGCCGGAGAAGCGCACGACGGCCGACGGCGGTCCGCGCCGCACCTGAACCGGCCGACGGCGGTCCGCGCCGCACCTGAGCCCGAGGACGGCGCGGACCGGGACGCCCGTTACCTGGACGCCGCCCGGACGAGCAGCAGCCCGGGGTCACGGTCCGCCAGCCATACGGCGGTGAGGTCGCGCCGCGCCCGCGCGACCCGTGAGCGCACCGTACCGACGGGGCAGCCCGCGGCGTCGGCGGCCTCGGCGTACGAGAGCCCCAGCACCTGGGTCAGCACGAACGCCTGCCGCCGCGCCGGGTCCAGCGCGCCCAGCGCGTCGAACACCGCGACGCCCTCGTCGAAGCCGGGCAGTTGGCGCGGCTGCGCTCGCTCGGCGGCGCTCTGCCAGTCGGTGGTGTCGGCGAGCCGGGGCCGGGCGGCGGCGCCCCGGTACCGGTCGATGACCACACACCGCGCTATCGACAGCAGCCATGTGCGCGCGCAGGAGCGGCCCGCGAACTTCGCCAGGCTGGTCAGGGCCCGCAGATAGGTCTCCTGGGCCAGATCGTCGGCCCCGGGCACATCGGCTGTGAGATGAGCGACGAACCGGCGTACGTCGTCGTACGTCGCGTGGACGAACCGCTCGGCGGCCTCGCGGTCGCCACTGCCCGCTGCCAGCGCCCAGGCGGTGATCTGCCGATCGCGGTGGGCGGATCTGACGCCCGGTGAGCCGCTTTCCGGGGCGCGGGCCGTGGCGGCGGGAGTGTGGGGAACGGCGCCGGGGACGGCGCGTCTCGCGCCGCGGGCAGGGGGATTCATCGTCGGAGCAGGGCACATCGCAGATGGTCCTTCGTGTCCTCGCGGAGCCACGCCGGACGCGGTCGTCCGCGCGGCTCCATCGGTGGCCGGTCCCCCGCGGTGGCGCCGCTGGCGACCGGCATGCCTGTGAACAGGCACGCGTACGTGCCTGGAAGGACCCTCGGCCTGCACGCGCGGCACAGCGCGGACGGACGAAGGGTCAGCGAAGGGACGGAAGGACCGGCGGACCCCGGCGGGTGATGCTCCGCAGGAGGACGAGCGGGCGCGGCCCGCGCCGCGGCCTGCCCGGGGTGCGGACCGGCGTACGCGGCGCGGCGAACCCCTCGCCGGTCAGCACCCGCCAGGCGAGCAGCAGCGGTGCGGCCACGAACAGCGTGAGCGTGCGGCCCAGTTGGAGGACCGCCGACTCGCCGCGCCACAGCCACCAGCCGCACAGCAGCCCGGCGACGAAGTGGGCCGCCGCCATGCCCGAGGTCAGGGAATGGCCGTCGTAGGCCAGGACGAGCGCCAGGAGATCCTGCGGCGCCTCACCCATCCCGGAGTGGGCGTGCGCCATCGCAGTGGCGGAGCGGCCCTCCCCCGGCACCCCGACGGCGGGCGCCGCCGTCCCGGCGGGTGGCGGAAACGTATGGGTCCAGCTGAACAGCGCGTGCAGGATCAGCTGCCCCGCGGCGCTCGCCCCGGCGATGGCCAGAACCCCGCGCTCCCGCCCGGCCAGCCACCATCCGGCGCCGCCCGCCACGAGCAGGGCGAGGGCCAACGCAGGCCTGGGCAGCGGGACTTCGGAGCGCAGGGCATGTCCGAGACCGGACACCGCTACGCACACGACCGCGAAGATCGCGGCACGTGTGAGGCGGAATGCGGGCCCGGCTCCCATGGCTGACATCGTGTCACCCGGGGCCGGGCTTCGGAACAGAGCCGCTGATACGGATACGTCGATGGTTCGCCCGTTATAGAACGACACCAAGAGATGTGATCCATGTCACAGGAAGCCGCCGGGAACTTTCCCGGCCCGGCGGCCGACTGCTCCGGTATGAAGTCGTCCCCCGCGTCCGCCGTCCCCGAGCCGAGCGAGCCGGCCGAACCGGCCGAAGAGCCCGTCGCCGCCCCGGGCCGACGGCCTCCCCGGCCCACACTCCGGTCCGACCTCAGGGCGTCGGTCCCCGACGGTCTGATCGCGCTGGTGGTGACCGCCGCCGTCTTCGCGCTGCTCTACGCCCGGATCCGGGCGAAGACGTCGTCGACCGTAACCGTCATGCCCTTCATGGCGGACGCGGGCGGCTTCTGGATGTACTTCCTCAGCCAGGCGTTCGGCTGGGCGGCGCTGCTCTGGGCGTGGGGCACCGTGATTCTCGGTCTGCTGCTCTCCGGGCCCCGCCCGAAGCGGCTGCCGTTGTCAGGCCCCCGGCTGGAACGGCTGCACCGTACGACGAGCCTCAACACGATCGCGCTGATCGCCGCACACGCCCTGCTGTTCGCCGCCGAGTTGGTACGGCACGACACCGCGCGGTGGAACTCGCGGCTGTGGACGGCCTTCATCGAGGCGTTCGTGCCGGGCGGCTACGACTCGGGCACGGGGCAGATCGCGATGCCGGTCGGCCAGGCCGCGCTCTATCTGGCGGTCCCGCTGGGGCTGCTCTTCTACGTCAGACACCGCATCGGCCCCAAGACCTGGCGCGTACTGCACCGCTTCGTGATCGTCGTCTACATCCTGAGTGTCTGGCACACCCTGCTGTACGGAACGAACGTCTGGTACGACGGGTGGTTCCGCACCTCGGTCTGGCTGCTGCAACTGCCGATCGCGGCCCTGCTGCTCGTACGGCTGCTGCGTCCGGCCCGCCGCTCCGAGCAGCTGGCGCGCCCCGGCGGCGGAACCGGCACCGGGGGCGCGGGCTGGCGGACCTGGTCCGGCTGGTCCCTGCGGCTCGTCGGGCGCGTCGCCGTGGCCGGTGTCGTCGTCGCGATCCTGGCGGTCGTGCTCAGCGGGAGGGACGGCGGTCGCACCATCCCGCCCGCCGATACGTCCTCCACCCACAATCACGACTGAGCGGCTGGGAGCGGGGCCGGGCCGGTACCGTACCCGGCTCCGGGCCGGCCCGCTCCCGCGTCAGCCCGCCGCGCGGGAGAGCGCCTCGAACTCGTCGTCGGTCAGTTGGAGGGTGGCGCCGATGGTGTTCTCCTCCAGATGCGCCACCGAGGAGGTGCCCGGTATCGGGAGGACGACCGGCGAACGCCGCAGCAGCCAGGCCAGGGCCAGCTGCGCCGGAGCCACCCCGCGGTCGGCCGCGATCTTCGTCAGCGGGCTGTCGGCACCCGTGAGCGCGCCGGTCGCCAGCGGGAACCAGGGGATGAACGCCACACCCTGGGCCTGCGCGTACTCGAGCACGTCCTCGGCCGCGCGGTCGGCGAGATTGAAGCGGTTCTGCACGGACACGATCCGCGCGGTCTTCCCCGCTTCCTCCAGCTCCGCGACGGAGACCTCGCTCAGGCCGAGGTGCCGGATCTTGCCCTCGCTCTGCAGCGCCACCAGCGCCCCGAGCTGCTCCGCGAGCGGCACCTGCGGATCGATGCGGTGCAGCTGGAGCAGATCGATACGCTCCACTCCGAGATGACGCAGGCTCAGCTCGACCTGCTGGCGCAGATACTCCGGACGCCCCACCGGTACCCACTCGTCGGGGCCGGTGCGGGTGAGCCCCGCCTTGGTGGCGATCACCAGATCGCCGGGGTACGGGTGCAGCGCCTTCTTGAGCAGCAATTCCGCCGTGAAGGGGCCGTACGAGTCGGCCGTGTCGAAGAAGTTGATACCCAGTTCGACGGCGCGGTGCAGGACCCGCACGGCCTCCGCCGGATCCTCCGGGTCTCCCCAGATGCCGGGGCCGGTCAGCTGCATGGTGCCGTAGCCGAGCCGCGTGACGGGCAGATCGCCGCCGAGGAGGAACGTGCCGGACGCGTGAGCGGGCTGCTGGGTGACGGTCATGATCAGCTCCTGATCGGACTACACGTTGAGTTACCCGGGGGCAACGCGAGGAGCCGACGGGTTCGTTCCCATGGCCCGGCATCGGCGGAGCCCCGTCTTCCGCTCCCATTCTCCTCCGTACCCGACCGTCGTGCC
This sequence comes from Streptomyces sp. L-9-10, assembly GCF_004151105.1. Classification (GTDB taxonomy): domain Bacteria; phylum Actinomycetota; class Actinomycetes; order Streptomycetales; family Streptomycetaceae; genus Streptomyces. The sequence continues at coordinate 43,779 of NZ_PHRF01000102.1, read as the reverse complement.
CGTGCGGACCGCGGCGCCCCCGCGGAACCGTCGTGCCCTCCCGCGACGTTTCCCGGGCAGTGTCACCACCGGACCGAGGTGACGCGGCCCCGAGCCGGACGGACGGTACCGATGAGCGAGTTGGTTCCCGGCGGTAACATGCCCCTGCCGGACACGGAGCTGTGGTTCCGCGTCACCGGCCCCTACGATCTCTCCGCACTGATCACCGGCGACAGCGGGAAGGTCGCAGGGGACGGCGATTTCGTGTTCTACAACCAGCCGTCGGCCCCCGGTGCCCGGCTGCGCGCCGACGGCATCGGGCTGGATCCCCGGCGGCTGCGGGCCGGCGCGAGCCGGGTCACCGTGGTCGTCAGCCCGGCCGGGCCCGGCACTCCTCTCGGCCGGCTGCCCGCCCCGGCGCTGACGGTCACCGGGGCCGGCGCACGCGTCCTGGCCCGGTTCACCCCCGCGCGCCCGGCACAGGAGACGGTGCTGCTGCTGGCGGAGATCTACCGGCGCGGCGCCACGTGGAAGCTGCGCGCGCTCGGCCAGGGGTACGCGGACGGACTGGCCGGAATCGCCCGTGACTTCGGGGTCGAGGTCGCGGAGGAGGCGCCCGGCCCCGTATCGCCGTCCCCCTTCGCGGCGCCGGCCGTCGCGGTGCCTCCGGCGAGCGGTACGGAGGCGGAGTTCGAGGGGCTCGTCCGGGCCGCCCGGACCGGGGCGGGGGTCACGCCCGTGACCCTGGACGGGCGGCTCTCGGCCGCCGCGCGGGCCCACGTGGCGGTGATGGCGGGACAGCGGCGGCTGAGCGCGGACGGCCCGGACGGTCTCTCGGTCTTCCAGCGGATCACCGCGGGCGGCTACCGCTATCTCCGTATCGACCAGCAGCTGGTCTCCGGTCCGCGTACCGCCGCCGAGTTCCTCGACTACTGCCTCACCGACGGGGCGACCCGGCGCCCGCTCCACGACGCGGCCCTGACGGACGCGGGCATCGCCCGGCACCACGACTCCCGCTCCGGTGACGTCTACTGGACGGCGCTGTGGGCGGCGCCGTTCACCGCGGACGGTCTGCTGCGGACAGCGGCGGAGGTCCTCTCCCTCACCAACACCGAGCGGACCCGCGCCGGACTCCGTCCGCTGGCCGGTGACACCCGGCTGGCGACGGCCGCGCAGGCGTACAGCGCCGACATGGCCGCGCGCGCCTTCTACTCACACACCTCGCCCGAAGGGCTCGCGCCATGGGACCGCGCCGCCGCCGCGGGGGCCGCGCACCGCGGCATCGGTGAGAACATCGCCTGCGGTCAGCGCGACCCGCGCGAGGTGGTCCGGGGCTGGATGGACAGCCCCGGGCATCGGGCCAATATCCTCAAGCCCGGTTTCACCCACCTGGGAGTCGGTTTCGCGGGCGGCGGACCGGCCGGGACGTACTGGACGCAGCTCTTCGGCCAGACCTGACCGCCATGGCCGCTCGGCCAGTTCCCGGGACCGCTCAGCCGGATCGCACCGCGGTCACGGTGAAGGTGTCACCGCAGACGACCGGCGTCGAAGTCCGCAGCGTCATGGCGTCCCTGGAGCCGGGCGGATAGATCTTGAGGAGGCTGGGCGCGGCCCAGCAGGAGGAACCCTTGATGCCCTTGTTCAGGGTGTGCAGGGTGACGTCCGCGGTGCCTCCGGGAGCGAGGGTCACCGCGGGCAGCTGCTCGCCCTCGCGACTGGCCGGCCTGCCTATGGTGGCGCCGTCGCCCGCGAGCAGCGAGACACCGGGGAAGCCGCGCAGCACGCACGCGCCCGCACCGTTGTTGACGAGCCGCAGGTCGTAGCGGATATTGCCGGCGCCCGCGTTCGGGGCGCTCAGGCTCAGCCCCAGCTGGTCCGCCGTGCACCGCGGTGACGCGGCGGCTGCCTGCCCGGTACCGCTGGGCCGCGCCGAGGGCGCCGACCGTACCGCCGCCGCGGACGAGGGCGGCGCGCTGGACGCGCCGGGGGCCCCGTCGCCGCCGCTCTCCGTGGAGGTGGAGGAGGAAGCGGACGGGGCCGAGGAGGCGGATCCGCCGGAACCGTCGGGGGCGGACGCCGCGGAGCCGCCCGAGCCGCCACCGCCTCCGCACGCCGCGGTCGCGACGGCCAGCAGCGTCATGGACGCCGCCATGGCGCCCCTCCGCCACACCCGCCCGGCCCGTGCCTGCCGTGGCCTGCCCGCTTCCTGGTCCCCGACAGGGCCCCGGTGCCGCCCCGGGCCCCGGGCCTGTTCCTGGGATGACGTCCTGAAGGTCTGGAAGTGACCGGACACTCTGCCCACCTGCCCCTCGCGTCGTACGTATGCCCGTCGTACGTATACCCGCAAAAGCGAGGAGCGCTCGGACCCGCGGCGGAGCACAGCGGCCGGTGAGCCGGCCCCGAGGCGCGGCCGGGGATCATCCGCTCGGTTCCGGACCACCGGAAGGATCGACCGCGCGACGACGCCACGCTCCCGCTGACCGAGTGGCGGCCACCCCGTCCGTGACGGCGGTGGTCTCCGCCCCGGGCAGCCGCCGGACGCGGGGTCCAGGACCCGGTCCGGGCACGGATCGTGTCGTCTCCTCGGGACCCGGGGGTACGAGCAGCAGACCGAGGGTGATCCAGACGTAGGCGTTCGCGCCGAGGAAGGCGGCCGGTCCGGTCGAGTCCCAGCGCCACAGCCAGACGACACTGCTGCACAGGACGACGTACAGCGCGGCGCACACGACCAGCGACCGCCGGCGCGCGCCGGGCTCCCGGCTCAGCGCGGAGTCCGTCAGGACGAGCAGGGCCGGGATCAGCCAGACCAGGTGATGCACCCAGGTGACGGGGCTGACCAGGCAGGCGGCAAGGCCGGTGAGGGCGAACCCGGTCCTGTCGTCACCGTCGCGGACGGCGGCGCGGGCGCGGTACGCCCAGACTGCGAGAACGGCCAGGACGCACACCAGCCACACCAGCCGGCTCGGATGGTCCCCCGGCTGGAGCCGGGCCAGGACGCCTTGCAGCGACTGGTTGGAGACATAGCCGAGCGCCCCGACCCGGTCGGTGTCCCACAGGGCGCCGGTCCAGAAGGTCCGGGAGGCGCCGGGATCGATCAGGGCGGCGAGCAGGGTGGCCGCGCCCGCCGTACCCGTAGCCACCGCGGCCTGCCGCCGGCGGCCGGTGATCAGCAGATAGCCGATGAACAGCGCGGGCGTGAGCTTGATCGCGGTGGCCAGCCCGATGCCGATGCCCGCGTACCGGCCGCGCCCGGTGGCGAGCAGCCGCGCGTCGGCGAAGACGAGCGCGACGAGCAGCAGATTGACCTGGCCGAAGCTGAAGGTGTCGCGGACCGGCTCGAACAGGGCGAACAGACACCCGGCCACGACGAACACGAACCACGGCCGCCGGTCCCCGCTCCGCTCCGTACCGGTGCCCGGGTCCGTGCGCCGGGCGACCAGCCGCCGCACGGCCGGACCGGCCAGCCAGCGCAGCAGCAGCGCCGAGGCCACGGCGCTCAGCACGGCGCTGATGCCGATGGCCACATGCCAGGAGACCAGCGCCATCGGCAGCATGACCACGGCGGCGAAGGGCGGGTACGTGAAGCCGTACTGCGTGCCGGGGCGGAGATAGTCGTAGATCCGGCCGTCGTGGTGGATCCAGTCGTTGACCGTGCCGTAGTAGACGCCGACGTCGAAGAAGCCCCGGTGCAGGGGGACGGTCGCCAGGAAGACCGCGGTGGCCACGACGAGGGCCGCCGCGATGGCCGGCCGTCGTCGGGTGGTCGCCGGCATCGTCAGCGCGTCGCGTACTCGTCTCATGACGCCACCCGCGCCCGGGAGTGGACCGTGCCGGGGTCGGACATCTCGAACATCCAGTAGAGCGCGATCAGGCCGAACGCGGCGCCGCCGACGGCGAGGGTCACCTGCATGGCGTCCGGTGGATAGCCGCTGGGCAACAGGGCCGGCGCGAGTACGCCGCTGCCGGCCGCGGCCCAGCGCCGTACCCGCCCGTCGGGCGCGGCGGCGGCGATCAGGAACAGCCCCCACAGCGCGTACCACGGCCGGAAGGCCGGACCGAGCGCGAAGACCGCGAGCAGACTCAGCGCCAGTGCGTAGACCGGTCCCAACGGCACCCGGCGCAGCCAGAGCACCGCCACGGCACCCGCTGTGGCCAAGAGGCCGAACCACCGCCACGCCGGTATGGCCCGGTCGGCGAGTCCGCTGCCCACGGTGTCCAGCAGGGTGCCGGTGAGCCGACCGAGCGCGCTGGTCAGCGACCAGTTGTCGGGCGACACGGGGGTGGAGAGCGTGCCGAGCCAGCCGTAGCCGGTGCCGGTCGCGGCCGTGACGAGGGCGGTGGTGGCCAGGGCGACGGCGCAGGTCAGCGCGGTGGCTCTGACCGTACGCGCGCGGCCGGTGAGCCGGCCCGCCCACAGCGCCGCCACCGCGAGCAGCCCCAGCGCCGCGGGCGCCTTCACCAGCGCCGCCAGCGCGACGACGACCGTGGCCGTGACCGGCCGGCCGGCGAGGGCCGCCACGAGTCCGGCGCCGAGCAGGCCCAGCATGAGGGCGTCATTGTGGGCTCCCGCGATGAGGTGCAGCAGTACGAGGGGGTTGAGCGCGCCGAGCCAGAGGGCGGCGGAACGGTCGACGCCGCAGCGGTCGGCGAGCAGCGGCAGAAAGACGATCATCAGCGCGACGCCGAGCAGCGCGACCAGCCGCATGCCGAACACCCCGGCGGACAGGTCGGTATGGGCGAGACCGGACGCCCTGGCGGCGACGGCGAGAAAGACCGGGCCGTACGGGGCGGGCGTGTGCTGCCATACGGGCGCGACCTCGGTGGCGAGGGGGCCGCCCAGCTGCGCGGGCCCATGGCTGTAGACATCGATCCGGGCGTCGACCATCGCCCCCTGCGCGAGATAGCTGTACACGTCCCGGCTGAACAGGGGCGGTCCGATCAGCAGGGGCGCCGCCCAGATGGCGAGCGTCACCAGCAGTTCGCGGGGCGAGGGCGGGCGGGGGCGGCGGACCGCGCGGCCGAGCCACCACCAGGCGGCGATCAGCAGGACGAGCCCGAAGTACGCGCAGAGCACGCCCAGGGCGGCCCGGCCCGAGGAGGGCAGCGGCGCGTCGCGTACCGGCAGCGCGCCCGCGGTCAGCCCGCCGACGGTGAGCGCGACGGATCCCGCGAGCCCCAGCGTCCGGCATCGGTTCGGGTCCACATCAGCGTTCAGGGCGAGCATTCGTGGAGGCTCGCAGGAGGGGGTGGCCGGAAGACGACGTGATCACCACGGCCGGGTGGCAGGCGCATAGCCGCCGTCTTAAACCGGAACGGGCCCCGGCGGTGAGCCGGGGCCCGTCCGGTGGCCGCCGTTCCGCGGCCCCTGGTGACAGATCAGCTGATCAGGGCGTCAGCGCACGCGCCGTGCGTCGAACTGGCCCACCCAGTACTTCGTGCGGTCGAGATAGACGGTCTCCGCCTCGGTGCCGGTCTTCCCGTACGCGCCGGAGAAGGTCTGGTAGCCGAAACCGGCGGGCGGGTTGGCGGCGGCGGGCTCGATCGAACTGCCCTCGTGCCACTCGTTGAAGGAGGTGACGGAGACCCAGGTGGGCGATCCGCCGATGGCCGGGTCGAGCGCGTTGTTCCACTCCTTGTCATAGGTGGCGCCGTTGTCCCGGCCGAGCGTGGGGGTGGTGTTGCCCGGCACCGCGCGGTCGTCGATGTATCCGGGTGCCACCGAGGGCGCCCAGATCAGACCGTTGGCCTTGGCGTAGTCGCCGGCCTGCTTCCAGCCCGGGGCGGTGGCGCCCGCGATGCCGTCGTAGGTGTAGAGACCCGAGAAGTGCGCGATCTTGGAGGTGTCGGTGGTCTGCGCCAGGACCGTGTTGTTCTGGGTGACCTGGTCCAGGGCGGCCCAGTCCGTGATCTTCAGGCTCTCGAAGATGTAGAAGGCCGGACGGTTGTTGTGTTCGGCGTCGCGGTAGTACGCCGGGTGGCTGCCGTAGGTGGAGTTGAGGTACTGGATGTCGGAGACGACGGAGGCAGCGGTGCGCCCCGCGTACGGCTCGATGTGCCAGGCCACCTTGACGCCCTGCTGCTGGGCCGCGTCCAGCACGCCCTTGGCCAGGGTGTCCTCGTAACCACCCCTGCCCCACCAGCTGTAGACGATGACACCGGCGCCCGACTGCTTGACCCATTGCATGTGCTGGGCGACGGCTCCGGCGAAGTCACCGGAGTCGTACGCCCCCAGCTTCGGGTACAGGTCGGCGCCGACGTCCCGCGGTGGGGTGCGGCCGCCCTGCTGCCAGTGGCGGTAGCTGCCGTTCTTCACCGGGCTGCCGTACCACGGGTAGTAGAAGAGATGCACGTTCGACGACAGGGCGGCGGTCGCCGCCTGCTTCTCCAGGGTGAAGGTGTCGATGTCGAAGAGGGAGCCGGCCCCGCCGGTGAAGGTGAGGAAGACCGGTCCCGTCGGCGTGCCGGTCAGCGCGGTGGAGAGGGAACGGAAGTTCTCCCAGCCGCCGGTGTTCGGTACGGCCAGTGAACCGAGCACTGGTCCGGTGGCTGATCCGGAGCGGACCTGGATGGTGCCGCCGGAACCGCCCGAGGAGACCTTGGCGGTGAAGGTCCTGGTCCCGGCGAGCGAGGTCTGGGAGTAGCCGGCCCAGTCACCGTTCTCGATGTAGCCGAGGGTCCTGCCACCGCTGGCGGAGGCGTGGTCGGCGGGCTGCACCCCGGAGGACGAGGTGTACGACTCGCCCTCGAAGGTCGATGACGGCGTGCCGGTGCCGCCGAGCTCCTTGATCCGGATGTTGCGGAACGACACGTCGTCGCCGGTGCCGTGGTTCTGGATGCCGATATGTCCCTGCGCCAGGGACCGGGCGGGGTCGGTGTTGGTGAAGTCATTGATCTTCACCCCGTTGAGGAAGACCTGGAGCCGCTCCCCCTCCACCCGGATCTCGTATCCGTTCCACTCCCCCGGCGGGTTGAGGGCGCCGTCCCGGGCGGCGAGGTCGGCCGACTTGAAGCCGTAGACCGCGCCGGTGGTCCTGTCGGCGGCATCGGTGGCGTCGATCTGGATCTCGTAGCCCTGGTTCACCGCCGAGTTGGGGTCGTCGGAGGCGGGGAAGCCCACGAAGACACCGGAGTTGTCGTCTCCCTGCGCCTTCCAGTCGAGCTTGAGGGAGTACGCCTTGTACTCCTTCGCGCGGTACCAGAACAGCCCCATGCCGCCCTGCGAGGTGAGGGTGGCGTCGGTGTTGGTGAAGCTGCCGGGACCGGCCTGCGACCAGCCGGTGGTCGAGCCGTTGTAGAGCGTGGTGTAGCCGCTCTCCGGCCGGCAGTCGGCCTTGGCGAAGCCAGCCGCGTACCGGATTCCGCCGAGGAGCAGGGAGCGGAAGGCCGGGTCGGTGTACGACTCGGCGGTGTGGCCGAGGCCGGTGTAGAACGACCGGCCGCTGCCCTGGGCGTGGCACCAGGTGATGGGGTGGTCGCCGCTCATCTCCCCGCCGCTGTAGCTGCTTTCGTCGAGACTCTGCAGCACGCGCACGTTGTTGCGCGGATTGGTCCGGTAGTTGTACCACTCATCGGTCCTGGACCAGGTCTGGCCGAGGTGGGCGGTGGCCGCGTGGGACCGGTCCTCGGTCTTCAGCGTGGCCTGCTGGATCGCCGGGTGGCTCTTGAACCAGGCGCCGACGATCCCCTCGTACTGCGGCCAGCCGTACTCGGTGTCGGCCGCCGCGTGCACGCCGACATAGCCGCCGCCACCGTCGAGATACGACTGGAGGGCCGACTGCTGGGAGTCGTTGAGCACATCGCCGGTGGTGCTGAGGAACACCACCGTCTTGAACTGGGCCAGGTTGGCCGTGGTGAAGGCCGCGCTGTCCTCGGTGGCCGTGACGGTGAAGTTGTTGGCCGCACCGAGATCACGGATGGCCTGGGTACCGGCCGGAATGGAGTCGTGCCGGAAGCCCGCCGTCTTGGAGAAGACGAGCACCTTGTAGGCGGGGTCGGCGGCCTGCGCGGTCACGGCCGGTGTCAGGAACGCCCCGATGAGGGCGAGGGCGGTCACGAGGGCCGCGGCCAGCGCCGACGGTATTCGGCGCCGGCGTGCGGAAGGCCGGTGCGGGGTCTGATGCGTCATCATGGTCCCTTTCCCGCGCTTCACTTGGTGAGGGTGAGGGTGTCGATGTCGAACAGGGAGCCGGCGCCGCCGGTGAAGGAGAGGAACAGCGGTCCGGAGGAGGCTGTGCCCGTCAGGGCGGTGGAGACGGTGGTGAAGGTCTCCCAGCCGCCGGTGGGCTGGACGGCGACGGAGCCGAGCAGGGCGCCGGTCGCCGATCCCGACCGGACCTGGATGGTGCCGCCGGCGCCGCCCGAGGAGACCTTCGCGCTGAAGGTCTTGGTCCCGGCCGTGGGCACGGACGCGTACCCCGCCCAGTCACCGTTCTCGATGTAGCCGAGCGTCTTGCCGCCGCTGGCCGGGGCGTGGTCGGCGATCTGGACGCCCTGGGACGAGGAGTACGACTCCCCCTCCACCGTCTGGCCGGTGGCTCCGCTGCCGGTGGTGAAGGTGAAGGCGTCCACGTCGAAGAGGTTGCCCTGTCCCGTGGCGCCCTTGAAGACGAGGAACAACTCCGTCGAGGCGGCGGGCGCGTTGGTGAGGTTGGCGGAGACGTCGGTGAAGGTCTCCCAGCCGCCGGTCGTCGGTACGGTCAGCGTGCCGAGCAGGGTGCCGGTGGCCGATCCCGTGCGTACCTCGATCGTGCCGCCGGGGCCGCCGGAGGAGACCCGGGCCGTGATCTTGTTGGCGTTCCCCACCGCGTAGGGCTTGAAGGAGATCCAGTCACCGTTGTCGGTGAAGCCGACCGTGCTGCCTCCCTCGGCGGGACCGTGTGCCGCCACCTCTATGCCGGACTGGGCCGAGAAGTGCTCGGCCTGCCGGTGGCGGGGCTGGAGGATACGGATGCTGTGCGAGGTCAGTCCGGCGCCGTCGGTGTACTCGGCGTCGAAGACACCGTAGAGATTGGCGGCGCTGTCGTGCTCACCGTCGGTCGGCACGGCGATCGTTCCGGTGCAGCCGTTCTTCGAGGTGATCGCGTGACGGTGCTCGTCGTGGCCCAGGAGATAGGTGACCTTCACCTTGGCGCAGTCGATGGCCCCGTCCTCGGGGTCGGTGACGCTGACCGCGAAGGGCACGGTGTCACCGAAGGAGAACAGCTCACCGTCCTTGGGGCCGGTGAGATTGACGGTCGGCGCCGTGTTGCCCGCCGTCACCACCAGGCTCGCCGTGCCGGTGAGGCCCTGCGGATCCCTGACCGTCAGGGTCGGCCGGAAGGTGCCCGTGGTGGTGTAGGTGTGCGACGGGTTGGCCGCGGTGGACGTGGAGCCGTCACCGAAGTTCCAGGAGTAGGTCAGGGCCTGGCCCTCGGGGTCGGAGCTGCCCGCCGAGGAGAACGCGACAGTGAGCGGGACCGGTCCCGAGGTCTTGTCGGCCGCCGCGGCGGCGACCGGGTTGCGGTTGCTGCCGCCGACGTACTCGACCCGGTAGAGGGCCTGGTTGTTGGCGCCGGTGCCGTAGTCGAGCACGTACAGCGCGCCGTCCGGGCCGAATGCCTGGTCCATGACCTGGGTGCCGGTCCAGGGGAAGGCCTCGATGACGCCGGGAGCGCCGTCGGCCTTCACCTCGATGGCCTTGATCCACTTCCGGCCGTACTCGGCGGCGAAGAAGCGGCCGTTGAGGGACTCCGGGAACTTCACGTTCGAGTTCAGGTTCGCGTCGTAGCGGTAGACCGGTCCGCCCATGGGGGATTCGGAGCCGCCGCCGAACTCGGGCGGGGAGCCGGCGTCGCCGCCGTACCTGATCCAGCTCGCCTTGGCCGCGGGCAGCGTGGCCTGGCCGGTGTTGCGGAAGGAGTTGTTGGCCGGGCCGCCGGCGCAGTTGTACTTCGCCCCGGTGGGACCGCTCGGGAAGGTGTACTCACCGTAGGTCTCGGCCGCGGTGTTCGTGCCGGTGCAGTACGGCCAGCCGTAGTTGCCGGGTCCGGTGATGCGGTTGAACTCGACCTGGCCGCTGGGTCCGCGCCCGCCCCCGTCGGTGCCCCCGGCGTCGGGTCCGTAGTCACCGAGGTAGACGATGCCGGTGGCCTTGTCGACCGACATCCGGAAGGGGTTGCGGAAGCCCATCGCGTAGATCTCCGGACGGGTCTGCGCCGTACCGGGGGCGAAGAGGTTCCCCGCCGGGACGGTGTAGCCGCCGGCGGCCGTCGGCTTGATCCTGAGGACCTTGCCGCGCAGGTCGTTGGTGTTGCCGGAGGAGCGCTGGGCGTCGAACTGCGGGTTGCGGTCGGTCCGTTCGTCGATCGGTGCGTAACCGCTCGACTCGAACGGGTTGGTGTCGTCACCGGTGGTCAGATAGAGGTTCCCGGCGGCGTCGAAGTCGATGTCCCCGCCGACGTGGCAGCACTGGCCGCGGTCGTTGGGCACTTCGAGGACGACCTTCTCGCTCGCCATGTCGAGCGTGCCGTCGGTCTTCAGCGTGAACCGGGAGAGGTTGAGATGGCCCTTCCACGGTTCGAAGGAGGCGGCCGAGCCGGTGACCGGGGCGTCGCCGCCCGGGGTGTTCAGCTTGGGTGAGTAGTACAGGTAGAGATACCGGTTGGAGGCGAAGCCGGGGTCGGCGGCTATGCCCTGAAGCCCTTCCTCGTCATGGGTGTAGACGTCGAGCTTCCCTGCCGTCTTGGTGTTGCCGGCGGCGTCGGTGAAACGCACCGTGCCGTCACGGGCGGTATGCACGACCGCACGGTCGGGCAGCACCGCGAGCGACATGGCCTCGCCCAACTCGGCGGATCCGAGGGCAAGTTGCACCTGCTGGTAGTCGCCGGCCGGAATGGCCGCAGGGGCGGCGGGCGCGGCGGGCGCCGCGGCCACGGAGCCGGCGGCGGGGGCGCCGGTCGCCGGCCCGGTGACCACACCACCCGCGACGACCAGCGCGAGAACGGTGAGCCACCTCGACCATGACCGCTTCCGTTTCGGCGGCCCTGACAGTCCTGACGGTCCAGACATGGAGCTTCCTTCCTGACCTGGTGGGGGGCGTGAGCCAGGCATGCGGGCACGCGAAACCGCGCTGCCGTCTCACTGAGGGGCGAAGCCTGCGTCCACGGGTGATGTCCCGTCACCTGCGGTGCAGTGGAACCGTATTGGCGGAGGGCTTTCGATGCGGCATCAACGTATTGCGGAAACTCGCGAGAGTTTTGCATGCTGGCAACGGCCACCCTAATTTGTCAAGGCCGTGTCAAAATTCCGGTGCGCACCCCCGGAGCCCGTTCGGGCACGTCCCGCGACGGCCCTCGTCGGCGCACGACGTGAAGTGGCTGATCCACTCATCCTTTGGGAGGAAGCACCTGGTGTCCCCGCTCCGCCCGGCGCCCGGACACCGGTACCTGCGCTTGTATGAGGCGAATGGACCACATCACGTTTCTGGTGACAGTGGTGATCTTGACCGCCCTGGCGTTCGACTTCACCAACGGATTCCATGACACCGCGAACGCGATGGCGACATCGATCGCCACCGGAGCGCTACGCCCCAGGGTCGCCGTGCTGATCAGCGGTGTACTGAACCTCGCGGGCGCGTTCCTCTCCACCGAGGTCGCCAGAACGATCTCCGGTGGCATCGTGAACGACACCCTGGTCACGCCGGGTATGGTCTTCGCCGGTCTGATCGGTGCCATCCTGTGGAATCTGACGACCTGGCTGCTCGGCCTGCCCTCCAGTTCCTCGCACGCGCTGTTCGGGGGCCTGATCGGCGCCGTGTGGGTGGGCGCGGGGCGGCACGGCGTACATTTCGACCAGGTGATCGAGAAGATCATCCTTCCGGCGATCGCCTCTCCGGTGGTGGCCGGGCTCGCCGCGCTGGCGGCCACCTACTTCGCCTACCGGCTGACCGTCCGGGGCCGGGGCGCCTCGGTCGACCGGGGTTTCCGGCTGGGGCAGGTCGTCTCCGCCTCACTGGTCTCCCTGGCGCACGGCACCAACGACGCCCAGAAGACCATGGGCGTCATCACCCTCACCCTGATCTCCGTGGGCGCGCTGGCGCCGAACTCGGGACCGCCGCTCTGGGTCATCGGCTCGGCCGGGCTGGCCATCGCCCTCGGTACCTATATCGGCGGCTGGCGGATCATCAGGACCATGGGCCGGGGTCTCACCGATATCCGCGCCCCCCAGGGGTTCGCCGCCGAGTCGTCCGCCACGACCGTGATCCTCACCTCCGCCCATCTGGGCTTCGCCCTCTCCACCACCCAGGTCTGCTCCGGCGCCATCCTCGGCGCGGGGCTGGGCCGGAAGCTGGCGGAGGTGCGCTGGGGAATCGCGGGACGGATGCTCATCGCCTGGTGCGTCACCCTGCCCGCGGCGGCGGCCGTCGGCGCGCTCGCCGCCGTGATGGTCGTCTACGGCGGGACCATCGGCACCGTCGTCATCGCCCTGGCCGCCGCGGCCGTGGCCGTCTTCATCGTGATCGTCTCCCGGCGCCATCCCGTCACACGGGTCAACGTCAACGACGAACGCACCGTCACCGTCCGCTCGGGAAGCGCCAAGGCGAACGCGTGAGAGGAGCAGACCGCATGGCTGTGCACTGGAACGACTTCGGGGAGGTGGCCCTCGTCAGCATCGGGGCCACCGTGGGGGTCGTGATCGTCTTCTCGCTGGGCGTACGCGCCCTGGCGCCGCGGGACGTGAACGGCGTCCGGCGCAGGGACGGAGCCCGGGTCCGTCCGCCGACCGCGGGGGCGAAGGCCGTCGCGGCGGTCTGTTTCCTCGCCTGCGCGGCGGCGGTCGCGTACGGCCTGTATCTGATCGTCCCGCAGTTTCACTGAGCGGCCCCGCCTGCGGGCGCACCCGGGCTCTCACCGGCGGCCCCGCCGGCGCAGACGCTCTGCCCCTTCGGCGAGGAGCACGGCAGATGACCATGCGTACGGACCACGTCCTGCCCGCTGCCGCGCAGCAGATAGCTGAGGAAGCTGGAGACGAGGGAGTCGGCGGGCGGATTCCCGTAGGTGTACGCGTACTCGACCTCCCGGAACGGATAGGCGCTCCCGGTGATGGTGTCGGCGGAGGCGGACAGTCCGTCCAGACTCAGCGGATGCAGCCCCTTCGGCATGCTGCCGGAGCGCAGCTCGGTGTATCCGATGGCCCCCGGGATGCCGGCGACGGTGGCCAGGACCCGGTCCGTCCTGTCGAGTTCGCAGCGGAAGACCCGGGCGCGCGGGTCGTCCTTGCCGCGGCAGTCGGCCGAGGAGTCGGCCTCCTCGAACTCGCCGCCGAGCACCCTGCGCTGGAAGATGTCGCGGGTCCCCGAGCCGGATTTCCGGCTGGCGAGGATGATGGGCAGATCGGGGCCGCCGAGTTCGGGCGCGTTCCACCGCGTGAGGTCACCCCGGTAGATCCGGCGGACCTGATCGATCGTCAGACCGGGCAGCGCGACGGAGTCATTGACGACCAGGGTGTAGACGGAGACGGCGACCGGGTTCTCCCGCAGCCGGGGGAAGCCGTCGGACTTGGGGCCGTCGGACAGCGCGATCAGCGCGGGTGAGCCGTCCTTCGCGGCGGCGCCGCGCTCGTCCAACTCCTGGATGCCCTCGCGGCTGCTGCGCGCGTCGACGTGCACGGTCGAACCGGCGCAGTCCTTCTCGTACTTGTCCGCGAGTTCCCGGGCGACCGGGTTGAAGGCGGTGGAGCCCGTGATGGTCAGCACGCCCCTCGCGCAGCCCATCGGCGGCCGGGCGTCGTCGCGTACGACGATGATCGAGGCGAGTGTGACCACGCAGACGGTCAGCAGGACGATGATCAGCCGGGACGCCCTGCTGAACAGGGGCGGGGTGTCGTCGGGGGTCGTACCGCGGTTCGGGAAGACCCCGCCGTCCCTGATGCCACCGGTCACCCGTATCGCGTCGCCGACCCGCCCCCCGGTGAGCAGGACGAGCAGCTTGAAGTACTGGCCCTGGTTGAGCGGCACCCGGGGCAGGTAGACGCTGTCGTCGGCGTGGCGCAGCCCGGCGGAGGGGGTGAAGTGGTCGAGCAGATGGTCGGCGCCGCCCGGCGCGGTGACGGCGATGCCCCGGATGGTGCGGGAGCTGAACTCCACCGTCAGACCGTGGAGTTCACGTCCCGTGTAGTCGGCGTCGGCGATGCTCTGGGAGCCGTCGTTCTCGATGCGCAGCAGTACGAGCGTGGCATCGGAGAGATGCGGGTTGTCCTGGAAGAGGCCGAGCCTGACCCCGGCACGGCCGGTGCGCTCCGCGTTGCTCACCGGGGTGTCCAGCTGGACCCGGTAGCCGATGCGGGTGCGCCGCGGTACGCGCCGCTCGTACCAGAGCACCCCCAGTGAAGCGACGACACCGAGGACCGCGGTACCGACGGCGATGATGTTCTCCGCGCTGAGCCATTCCATGGCCGTGCGCCCCCCTCGAAAACGGACTCGAACAAGCGACCGATAGCGAAATCGTCCGGTCACCGTACGGTCGCCTTGGGCGACGGGTCGCCGACTTCGCCGCTCCGTGCTCTGCTGTTCGCCAAAGGTTCAGCGGGGCTCGGGCGGGACCCGGGTTCCAGGCGGCGCCACCCGTGGGCCGGTTCATAGGACCATCCCGCACTTACCGAAAGCGGCCCGCCTCCGCTATCCAGGTAGGGAGGCTCGTGGGAGAGGCTCGCCACTCGTGTGCGTACCCTCCCGGAAAGCCTCGCCCCGATTCCCGCGAGGAGGGGATGATGGATACCGCCACACCGGTCTCCGAGAGCGGCGCGACGCCCGGCGGAGAGAATGAGAAAGAAGACCCGACGGTCCATATTCTCTGGATCAACGCGGGTCTGAGCTGCGACGGAGACTCCGTATCACTCACCGCGGCCACCCAGCCGAGCATCGAGGAAATAGCCCTCGGAGCCCTTCCAGGACTGCCCAAAGTGGCGGTGCACTGGCCCCTGATCGATTTCGAATGCGGCCCGGTACAGGGCGCCGACAATTTCGTCGAATGGTTCTTCAAGGCGGATCGCGGAGAGATCGAACCCTTCGTGCTGGTCGTCGAGGGATCCATTCCGAATGAATCGATCAAGAGCGAAGGCTATTGGTGCGGATTCGGCGACGATCCCGAGACCGGGCAGCCGATCACCACCAGCGAGTGGATCGACCGGCTCGCCCCCAAGGCACTGGCCGTCGTGGCCATCGGTACCTGCGCGACGTACGGCGGGATCCACGCCATGGAGGGCAACCCGACCGGCGCGATGGGCGTACCCGACTATCTGGGCTGGGACTGGAAGTCCAAGGCGGGCATCCCGATCGTCTGCATCCCCGGCTGTCCGGTCCACCCGGACAACGCGTCGGAGACGCTGCTGTATCTGCTCTACCAGGCCGCCGGATCCGCGCCGATGATCCCGCTCGACGAACAGCTCCGGCCGACCTGGCTGTTCGGCGCGACCGTCCACGAGGGCTGCGACCGGGCCGGCTACTACGAGCAGGGCCAGTTCGCGACCGAGTACGGCTCGCCGCAGTGTCTGGTGAAGCTGGGCTGCTGGGGTCCGGTCGTCAAGTGCAACGTCCCCAAGCGCGGCTGGATCAACGGCGTCGGCGGCTGCCCCAACGTCGGCGGCATCTGTATCGCCTGCACGATGCCCGGCTTCCCGGACAAGTTCATGCCCTTCATGGACGAGCCGCCGGGCGGTCATGTGTCGGCGGCGGCCAGCGGGGCCTACGGCAAGGTCATCCGCAAACTGCGCGGTGTCACGGCCAGGACCGTCGACAAGGAACCGAAGTGGCGGCGCAAGGGCGACACGGTCCTGACCGGCTACCACCCCCCGTGGTGAACCGCCCCGCGCGGTGAACCGGCCCCTGGTGAACCGCCCCGCCTCGTGTCCCACCCCGTGGTCCCATCCCCTGGTGATCCGGTCCCCCCACCGTTGAGGAAAGGTGCGCACCCCATGGCGCCGACGAAGCGAGCCGAGGACAGCAACGGCCTGATGGAGATGTCCTGGGATCCGATCACCCGGATCGTGGGCAGCCTCGGGATCCACACGAAGATCGACTTCAAGCAGAAGCGGGTGGCGGAGTGCTACAGCACCTCGTCCGTCTTCCGCGGCTACAGCGTCTTCATGCGGGGCAAGGACCCCCGGGACGCGCACTTCATCACCAGCCGCATCTGCGGCATCTGCGGTGACAACCACGCGACCTGTTCGGTGTACACGCAGAACATGGCGTACGGCGTGAAGCCCCCGCACCTCGGCGAGTGGATCATCAACCTCGGCGAGGCCGCGGAGTACATGTTCGACCACAACATCTTCCAGGAGAACCTGGTCGGGGTGGACTACTGCGAGAAGATGGTCCGCGAGACCAACCCCGGCGTCCTGGACCTGGCCGAGCGCACCGAGGCCCCCCACGCGGGCGACCACGGCTACCGCACCATCGCGGACATCATGCGCTCGCTCAACCCGCTGGAGGGCGAGTTCTACCGCGAGGCGCTCCAGGTCAGCCGGGAGACCCGGGAGATGTTCTGTCTGATGGAGGGGCGGCATGTCCATCCCTCCACGCTCTACCCCGGCGGCGTCGGAACCGTGGCCACCATCCAGCTGTTCACGGACTACCTGACCCGGCTGACGCGCTACGTGGAGTTCATGAAGCGCGTCGTCCCGCTCCACGACGATCTGTTCGACTTCTTCTACGAGGCGCTGCCCGGGTACGAGGAGGTCGGCCGGCGCCGGGTGCTGCTGGGCTGCTGGGGCGCCTTCAACGACCCCGAGCACTGCGACTTCACGTACCGGAACATGTCCGACTGGGGACGGCGCATGTTCGTCACGCCGGGCATCATCGTCGACGGCAAGCTCATCACCAACGACCTCGTCGACATCAACCTCGGCATCCGGATCCTGCTCGGCAGCTCGTACTACGACGACTGGGCGGGCCAGGAGAAGTTCGTCGAGCGCGACCCGCTGGGCAACCCGGTGGACGGGCGTCATCCGTGGAACCAGCACACCATCCCGGCTCCGCAGAAGCGGAACTTCGAGGACAAGTACAGCTGGGTGATGTCCCCGCGCTGGTTCGACGGTACGGACCATCTCGCGCTGGACACCGGCGGCGGCCCCCTCGCCCGGCTCTGGTCCACCGCGCTGTCGGGGCTGGTCGACTTCGGCTATGTGCGCTCGACCGGGCACAGCGTCGAGATCAACCTCCCGCGCACCATGACCAAGCCGGAGACCCGCTTCGAGTGGCGCATCCCCCGGTGGAGCAACGCCCTGGAGCGCAACCGCGCGCGCACCTACTTCCAGGCGTACGCCGCCGCCTGCGCGCTGCACTTCGCGGAGCGGGCGATGGAGGAGGTCCGCACGGGCCGCACCCAGACCTGGGAGAGCTTCGAGGTGCCGGACGAGTCGATCGGCGTCGGCTTCACCGAGGCGGTACGCGGTGTGCTCTCCCACCACATGGTGATCAGGGACGGCAAGATCGCCAACTACCATCCGTACCCGCCCACTCCGTGGAACGCCAGTGTGCGTGACTCCTACGGCACGCCGGGCCCGTACGAGGACGCGGTGCAGAACACACCGATCTTCGAGGAGAACCCCCCGGACTCCTTCAAGGGCATCGACATCATGCGGGCGGTGCGCAGCTTCGACCCGTGTCTGCCGTGCGGCGTCCATATGTACGTCGGCGGTGGCAGGACCATCCAGGAGACCCATATGCCCACCGGGCTCAGCGGGTTCGCCGGCTGATCCGCGCAGGCGCGGGCCCGCCCGGGGCCGTCCCCACCGGAGGAAAGGCACCGTGACATGGCAGCAACGGCCAAGGAGCAGCAGGCGGGTGAGCACATCGCCGCGCTGCTCGATGATCTCGGAAGATCGATGGGGCCCGCGGGGCGCGATCTCGCGGACGAACTCGTGCACAGCATCGTCGAGTTCTACGGGAGCGGTCTGGCCCGGGTGGTGGAGCTGCTGCGCGACGCACCGGACGGCGCCGACCCGCTGACCCTGCTCGGCGGCGACGAACTCGTCGGCGGACTGCTGGTGCTGCACGACCTCCACCCCGAGGACACCCTGACCCGGGTGGGCCGGGCGCTGGACGAGGTCCGCCCGTATCTGGGGTCGCACGCGGGCGATGTGGACATCGCCGGGCTCGATCCGGAGGACGGCGAGGGAGCGGACGGACTCACCCTCCGGCTGCGGCTGCGGGGCAGCTGCGACGGCTGTCCGTCCTCCGCGCAGACCGTGCGCTGGACGATCGAGGAGGCCGTGGCCCGGCGCGTGCCCGAGATCTCGAAGGTGGAGGTCGAGGGCGTGACGGAGGAGCGGCCGGAACCGAAGCTTCTCCAGATCATGTCCGGCCCCCCGGACACGCCGGCCGGTGAGGCAGCCGCCGGTGCCCTCGACAGGCCGGCGGGCGCTCCGGTCGAGTGGCAGCCGCTGACGGGGCTGCCGGTGCTCGCCGACGGCGAGTCCGCCGTGTACGGGGGCGCGGGCACCCCGCTGCTGCTGGTCCGGCTGCCCGGCAATCTGTACGCGTACCGCGACCACTGTCCGGGCTGTGCGGGCCGGCTGGGCGAGGCGGCGGTCGACGGCGAGCGGCTGCGCTGTCCGTCCTGCGCGGCCGAGTACGACATCCGCCGGGCCGGCCAGGGCGAGCGCGGCCATCTGGAGCCCGTCCCCCTGCTGGAGGAGAACGGCTCCGTACGGGTGGCGCTGCCGGGCATCCTGCTGGGGACGGGGCCATGACGGCGCGGCCCGCCCCGGCGGGGGGCGTCCCTGTCACAGCGGAGCACTCCTCGGGCGGACCGACCGGACGGAACGCACCGACCGGACCGAACGCCGTATCGGGCCCGTCCGGGCTGCGCGGCTTCACCCGCCGCCCGCCGCCCGCGCGGGAACGGTGCGAGCTGTGCGCCGAGCCGCTGTCCGGTGAGCACCGGCATCTGGTCGACACCCGTAAGCGGTCGCTGATGTGCGCCTGCACCGGCTGCTATCTGCTGTTCACCCGTCCGGGCGCGGGCGCGGGCCACTTCCGCGCGGTGCCCGACCGGTATCTGGCGGACCCGGACTTCACCCTGGACGAGGAGAGCTGGAACCGGCTCCAGATCCCGGTCGGCCTCGCCTTCTTCTTCCGCAACTCCGAGCTGGACCGGCTGGCCGCGTTCTACCCCAGCCCGGCGGGCGCCACGGAGAGCGAGCTGGACCCGGACACCTGGCGCGACGTCCTCGGCCACAGCCGGCTGGCGGCGCTGCTGCGGCCCGACACCGAGGCGCTGCTGATCCGGCGCGAGCGCGAGGCGGAGGGACCGGGCACGGGTGAGTGCTATCTGGTGCCGGTCGACGCCTGTTACGAGCTGGTGGGCCGGATGCGGCTGCACTGGCAGGGGTTCGACGGCGGCGCCGAGGCGCGCGCGGATCTGGCGGACTTCTTCGCCCGGGTCCGGGCCGCGGCACGCCCCCCGGCGGAGGAGGACGGCCCATGACCGAGCTGGAGTTCTCCTGTCTCGACGTACGGCCGGAGCCGTACGGCACCGGCCCGACCCTGCTGTTCCGGCTGCGGATCGAGGCGGCCGGCGGCGCGCGGGTGCACGCCCTGGCGCTGCGCTGCCAGCTACGGATCGAACCCGTCCAACGTCGTTACACCCCGGTCGAGATGGAGATGCTCGGCGATCTCTTCGGGGAGCCCGACCGGTGGAGCAGCACACTCAAACCGCTCCAGTTCGCCCATGCCTCGGTGACCGTGCCCGGTTTCACGGGCGCCACCGAGATCGAGCTGCCGGTGCCCTGTACGTACGACATGGAGGTGGCGTCCGCCAAGTACTTCCGCGCCCTCGCGGACGGTGAGGTCCCGCTCCTGCTGCTGTTCTCCGGCACGGTCTTCAGCGGTGAGCGCGGCTTCACGGCGGAACCGGTCCCCTGGCACAAGGAGACCGGCTTCCGGATGCCGGTCAAGGTCTGGCAGAACATGATCGAGCAGTACTTCCCCGGCTCCGGCTGGCTGCGGGTACGCGACGACTGTCTGGAATCCCTGCGCCGTTACCGCTCGGAGCGGGCCCTGCCCTCCTGGGAGCGGGTCTTCGAGGAGCTGCTGCGCACCGCCGAAGGAGGGCAGCCATGACCGGGGACACCGTGGAACGGGTGACGGCGGGCTTCACCGAGGCCCGCCGGGTCGCGGACGCGCTGCTGTTCGAGGGGTATGTGCTGTATCCCTACCGTGCCTCCGCGCGGAAGAACCAACTGCGCTGGCAGTTCGGCGTATTGGTGCCGCCGGCCTGGCAGGACGCGGGCGGCGAGCACACCTGGCAGCGTACGGAATGCCTCCTGGAGCCCCGTCGCGCCGACCGGCTCCTCGTGGAGCTGCGGTTCCTCCAGGTGCGCCGCCGTACGGTCGAGCGTCTGTCGCCGGACGGCGCGAGCTGGACCGAGGTGGCCGAACTCGACCTGCCCGACCGGGTGCTGGTGCCCTGGGACGAGGGCGAGGAGGAGCGCGTCGAACTCGACGTGCCGCTCGCCCGGCTCACCGGGGAGGGGCACACGCGGCGGTTCGAACTGCCCGGCGGGGTGGAGCACGAGCCGGTGTACGACGGTGCGGCCGGGGTCGTCGGACGTCTGGTACGCCACACCCGGCCGCTGACGGGCGAGATCCGGCTCACCACCGAGCCGCTGCCCGGTCCGTACGGGGCGCTGCGGCTGACCGCGACCGTGCGCAATGTGTCGGCCTGGACGCCCGGTCCGGAGGAGGCCGGCGACCGCGAACGCGCCCTGCCGCACAGCCTGATCGGGGCGCATCTGCTGCTGGGGCTGCCCGGCGGGCGGTTCCTGTCGATGGCGGATCCGCCGGAGTGGGCCGGCCCGGCGGCGCGCACCTGCCGCAACGAACACACCTGGCCGGTGCTGGCCTGCGGGGAGGGCCGGGACGAGGTCATGCTGTCCTCGCCGATCATCCTCGACGACCACCCCGAGGTCGCGGCGGAGAGCCCGGGACCGCTGTACGACGCCACCGAGATCGACGAGATCCTCTCGCTGCGTACGGCCGCGCTCACCGAACGGGAGAAGCGCGAGGCGCGCGGGACGGACGCCCGTGCCGCCGAAGTGATCGATCTGGTGGACGGCATGCCGGCCGAGGTGATGGAGCGGCTGCACGGCGCGATCCGCGGGCTGCGCGAGGTGACCGGCGAGTCGACGGGCGGGTCGACGGGCGGGCGGGCAGGCCGCCGTACGACGGCCGGTGACGCCCCGGACGGGGCACGGTCCTCGGACTCGGACGGCGCGCGGCCGTCGTCCGACGACGTCGTGGAGCCGTCCGCCGCTCCCCCCTCGGCCGGGCTCCGGCTGCCCACCGGCCCGGGACTGCCCTGGTGGGACCCCGCCCAGGACCCGGCACCCGCGCCCGGCGGGGGAACGGTCACCGTCGACGGGCAGGTGCTCGGTGCCGGAAGCAGAGTGCTGCTCCAGCCGGGACCGCGCAGGTCCGACGCCCAGGACATCTTCCTCACGGGCCGCGCGGCGACGGTCGAGGCGGTGCTGGAGGACTTCGACGGCGAGACCCATATCGCGGTCACCGTGGACGGGGATCCCGGCATCGATGTACGGCGCGAGCAGGGCCGGTTCCTCTACTTCCGCCCCGACGAGGTGGATCCCCTGCCGGAGCCCGCGCGGGCTCCCGCTCGGGACGGCGAAGGAGGGGTGTGACATGGCCACCACGGACTCCGTCTCCGTACCGCTGCCGGACAGTTCGCACGGCAGGACCCTGATCGCGGGCATCGGCAACATCTTCCTCGGCGACGACGGCTTCGGCGTCGAGGCCGTCCGCAGGCTGACCGGCCGGCCGTTGCCGCCCGGGGTCGATCTGATGGACGCGGGCATCCGGGGTGTCCATCTCGCCTACCGGCTGCTGGACGGCTACCGCAGGCTCGTCCTGGTCGACACCGTCGACCGCGGCGCGCCCCCGGGCACGGTCTACGTGATCGAGGTGGACCCGGCGGGCGCCCCGCCGGAAGGGGCGCCGCCCGCCCGGCTGGACGGGCACGGCATGGACCCGGCGGCGGTGCTCCGGCTGGTCGGCGATCTGCACGCCGGGGCGGGCGGCACGCTCCCCGAACACGTCCAGGTGGTCGGCTGCCAGCCGCTCTCCGCCGAGGAGGGCATCGGGCTGAGCGAGCCGGTGGCCGCCGCCGTCGGACCGGCGGCGGACCTCGTACTCGACCTCGTACGGCGCCCGCCGGGCGCGGTCGACGGCACGGCACACCGAAGGAGATGAGTTCCATGCACACGACACGTCCGATGAAGGGGATGGACCACGCCAGGGACACGGATCTGACCTGGTTGTGGGTCTGTGCCGGGGTGGTCATGGCCGGAGTGGCGTACGAGACGGCGAAATCCGTGCCCGACCTGCGCCGCTATCTGCGCATGCGGCGCATGTGAGCGGTGACGCAGAGGTGGGAGGTCGCCGGCGGATCGGATGGCGGACGGATCGGCCGCCGGGCCGGGTGCCGGCCGGATCAGGTGGCGGGCCGATGCCCGAACAGCGGCTGTGCGTCGGCGTCGCCCCCCGCCAGGTCCGGACCGTTCAGCTGCACATAGCGCTCCAGGAACAGGTGCAGCGTGCTGTGCAGCTCCCCCAGCCGGACGAACCACAGCGCCAGGCTCATCGCCCCGGCCGCGGTGATCTCGTACTCCCGGCGGGCCGGTCCGGAGGCGGACGCACGCCATTGGGAGGAGATCTGGCCGCACTTCTCCATGCCGCGCAGCAGCCGGTAGACATGCGCGGACTCGGCCTCGGCCCAGCCGAACGCGGCCAGGCGCTGCGTCAGCTCGTATCCGTGTCCTGGCCGTTCGGAGAGCAGCAGCAGGATGACGGGGGTCATCAGCGCCCGTCGTTCTGTGTCGTGCGTCGTCATAGCGGCGATCTCCTGCGGGTGACCGTGCGACGGTGCGGTCAGTGGCCCTCTCCCACGCTAACCAGCCCGGTCCGCCCGGGCCAGCCGTCATCCGTCGGCGCGGCAGCGGACCGCCGGACCCGACAGGACTCCTCGACGAGGTGAGAGCCGTGCATGAACTGTCCATCGCCACCGCCGTGGTCGCCCAGGTGGAGGAAGCCGTCCGTACCAACGGCGGCGGTCGCGTCCTCTCGCTGCGGCTGCGGATCGGCGAGCTGGCGGGTGTGGTGCCTGAGGCGCTCCGGTTCTCCTTCGGGCTGGCGAGCGAGGGAACGGCCCTCGCCGGGGCCCGGCTGGAGGTGGAGACCGTCCCCGGCCGCGCCCGCTGCGGAGGCTGCGGCCGGGAGAGTGACACCGGAGTGCCGCCGATGCTGTGGTGCGCCGACTGCGCGCGCCCGCTCGGCGAACTGCTGTCGGGGCGGGAGCTGGAGATCGCCGAGGTCGTCCTCACGGATCCCTCGGATGCGCCGGACCCGGTCAGCGGTGACGATCGGGATACGCCCGAGGAGGCAACCCATGTGCCGAGTGGTTGATCTGCGTCAAGCCGTGCTGGCCAAGAACGACGCCAGTGCCGTGGAGTTGCGCGAACATCTCGCCGCCCGTGGAACGACGGAGGTGAATCTGCTGTCCAGTCCCGGCAGCGGCAAGACGGCGCTGCTGGAGGTGCTGCTCGCGCGGGCCGTCGCCGGGGGCACCGCCGTCGCCGCGGTGACCGCCGACCTGGCCACCGAGAACGACGCGCGGCGGCTCGCCCGCGCCGGTGCGCCGGTCAAGCAGGTGCTCACGGACGGGCTGTGCCATCTGGAGGCCGGGATGCTCCGGGCACATCTGGACGGCTGGCTGCCCCGGGACACCCGGGTGCTCTTCGTGGAGAACGTCGGCAACCTGGTGTGCCCCGCCTCCTACGACCTCGGGGAGAGCCTGCGGATCGTGCTGGGCTCGGTGACCGAGGGCGAGGACAAACCGCTCAAGTACCCGACGGCGTTCGGCCTCGCCCATCTCGTGGTCATCACCAAGACGGACATCGCGGAGGCCGTCGAGTTCGACGCGGCGGCGTTCCACCGCAATGTGCGGCAGGTGAATCCGGGAGTGCCGGTGCTGGAGACCTCGGCGCGAACCGGCGCGGGGGTGGACGAACTGCTCGCCCTGATCCTCGCGGTCGCCGACGGGGCCCCCGTCCACCGGCCGGTGCTCGCGCATCAGCACGAGCGGTATCTGCACCACGATCACGGCGACGAGGACGGCCATTCCCACGGGGAGCACGCGGACGGCCATACGCACGAGGGGCCCGAGGACCGGCATCCCCATGAACACCCGGCCGCGTCCCCCGTCCCCGTCCCCGGAGCGGCAGACGCACCATGAGCCGACCCGTGACCGACACCGACGCGGGCACCGACACCGACGCGGGCACCGACACCGACAGCGCCGCCGCTCCCCCGGGGGAGCGGCGCGCCTCCCTCGAACGCCGGAGTGCCGTCGTACGCGGGGTCGTCCAGGGCGTCGGCTTCCGCCCGTTCGTGTACGCGCTCGCCGCCGAACTGGGCCTGACCGGCTGGGTCACGAACAACGCCGACGGGGTCGAGACGGAGGTGGAGGGGGCGCTCCCCGACGTGGCGGCGTTCTGCCGGCGGCTCACCTCCGACGCTCCCCCGCTGGCCGTCGTCGAATCCGTCCAGCTCCGGACCGTACCGACCGCGGGCGGCAGCGGGTTCACCATCCGCCCCTCGGCGGGCGGCAGTGGCCGTACCCTCGTCTCCCCCGACATCGCGACCTGTGACGACTGTCTGTCGGAGCTGGCCGACCCGGGCGACCGCCGCTACCGCCATCCGTTCATCAGCTGCACCCACTGCGGCCCGCGGTTCACCGTGGTGACCGGACTGCCGTACGACCGGGCGCTGACCACCATGGCCGGCTTCCCGCTCTGCGCCGACTGCGCGCGCGAGTACGCGGACCCCGCCGACCGGCGCTTCCATGCCCAGCCCGTCGCCTGCCACGCCTGCGGTCCCCGGCTCACGCTGGTCACCCGGGGGTCAGCCGGGCCGCGTCCGACCGGTGAGGACGCCCTGGCCGGGGCGCGCCGGCTGCTGGCCGCGGGAGCGGTCGTCGCGGTGAAGGGGCTCGGCGGCTATCACCTGGCCTGCGACGCCTCCGACCCCGCCGCCGTACAGACGCTGCGTACGCGCAAGAACCGTGGCGCGAAGCCGTTCGCCGTGATGGCCGGTTCGCTGGAGACGGTGGAGCGCCTCGTCTTCACCAGCCCGCTGGAGCGTGATCTGCTGCTCGGCCGGCGCAGACCCGTCGTCCTGCTGCGACGCCGTGACGGTTCCGGCTCTGGGGCCGGGTCCGGGTCGCGGAGCAGGGCCGGATACGGATCGCGGTCCCTCGTCACGGACGGTGTCGCGCCCGGCAGTCCCGATCTCGGGGTGCTGATGCCGTACACGCCCGTGCATCATCTGCTGCTGGGCCTGCCCGGTGATCCGGCCGGCCCGCCCGTGCTCGTGATGACCAGCGGAAACCGTTCCGGCGAACCCATCGTCACCGATGACGAGGAGGCGCTGGTCCGGCTGGACGGTCTCGCGGACGCCTGGCTGACGCACGACCGGCCGGTGCGGGTGCCGTGCGACGACTCGGTGGTACGGGTGTGCGCGCGGCAGGAGTTGCCGGTACGGCGCTCCCGCGGCTACGCGCCGCTGCCGGTCGCCCTGCCCGTCGCTGTGGAGCCCGCGCTCGCCGTCGGCGGGGATCTGAAGAACACCTTCTGTGTCGCGGAGGGCCGGTACGCGTGGCTGTCCGCGCATGTCGGCGACATGGACGACCTGGCGACGCTGACCGCCTTCGAGGACGCGGTGGGCCAGCTCTCCGAACTGGCCTCGGTCACCCCCCGGGTGCTCGTCGCGGACCGCCATCCCGGCTACCGCTCGGGCCAGTGGGCGGACCGCCACGCGGAAGGCCGCCCGGTGCGCCGCGTCCAGCACCACCACGCGCACGTGGCGTCCGCGATGGCCGAACACGGCCTGGACGGCTCGGCGCCGGTGATCGGTGTGGCCTTCGACGGCACCGGCTACGGCGACGACGGCGCGGTGTGGGGCGGTGAGGTGCTGCTCGCGGACTACGACGGCTTCCGGCGGTTCGCCCATCTCGCGTATGTGCCGCTGCCGGGCGGCGACGCGGCCGTGCGCAACCCGTACCGGATGGCGCTCTCCCAGCTGCGGGCGGCGGGTCTGCCCTGGTCCGAGGAGCTGCCGTGTGTCGCCGCGTGCCCGCCCGCCGAACGGCGGCTGCTGGAGCGTCAGCTCGACCGGGGCATCAACTGCGTGCCCACCTCCAGCATGGGACGGCTGTTCGACGCCGTCGCGTCGCTCGCCGGGGTGTGCCATCGCGTGGAGTACGAGGCCCAGGCGGCCATGGAGCTGGAGCACGCGGCACTGACGGCGGCCGGGGACATACGGTCCTCCGGCTACCGGTTCGGGCTGCCCGCCGCCCCGAGGCCGGGAGAGGCGCCGCTGCCGGCCGACCCCGCGCCGGTACTGGCCGCCGCCGTCGAGGATCTGCGGGCGGGCGCGGACGCGAGCACGGTGGCCGCCCGGTTCCATGGCGCGGTCGTCTCACTGGTGCACGAACTGTGCCGGGCGGCCCGTGACCGTACCGGCCTGGCCACCGTCGCGCTCACCGGCGGCGTGTTCTGCAACGCCCTGCTGACCAGCGGCTGTGCGCAGCGGCTGGAGCGCGACGGATTCACCGTGCTGCGGCACCGCACGGTACCGCCGAACGACGGCGGGCTGGCGCTCGGCCAGTTGATGGTCGCCGCCAGGACGAGGCAGAGCTGATCCACCGGCCGGGTTCCGGCCGGACCGACCACCCGTTGACCACCGCTTGACGTGAAGGAGGAGCGATGTGCCTTGCCGTGCCCGGCAGAGTGCTGGAGATCGAGGAGCGCGACGGGACCCGGATGGCCCAGGTCGACTTCGGCGGCGTCATCAAGGACGTCTGCCTGGAGTACGTGCCGGAGATGAAGGTCGGTGACTACGCGATCGTCCATGTCGGCTTCGCGCTCCAGCGGCTCGACGAGGAGTCCGCGAAGCAGACGCTGCGGCTCTTCGAGAGTCTGGGCGTTCTGGAGGAGGAGTTCGGCGACGCGTGGGGGCGGGCCGCGCGGGAGGCGGGCGCCGAGCGTCCGGCCGGCACGCCGCCGTCCCCCGGGCCGGCGCGGACCGGTCCCGCCGCCCCCGGCCCCGATCCCCTCAGCCCCCGGCCCTGAGCGCCCGTACCCCGAGTCCCGTACCCCGTACCCCGAGCCCCACGTCCCGCGTGCGGCGTCCCCCGTCCCGAAGGAGGAGACCCATCGATGAAGTATCTCGACGAGTTCAGCGATCCCGAGCTGGCCCGGCGCCTTTTCGACGAGATCCGCGCCACCGTCACCCGGCCCTGGGCCCTGATGGAGGTCTGCGGCGGCCAGACCCATTCGATCATCCGCCATGGCATCGACCAACTGCTCCCCGAGGGCGTCGAACTCATCCACGGCCCCGGCTGCCCGGTCTGTGTGACCCCGCTGGACACCATCGACAAGGCGCTGGAGATCGCTTCCCGCCCCGATGTGATCTTCTGTTCCTTCGGCGACATGCTGCGGGTGCCCGGCAGTGGCCGTGATCTGTTCAAGGTGAAGAGCGAGGGCGGGGACGTTCGGGTCGTGTACTCCCCGCTCGACGCGCTCAGGATCGCCCAGCGGAATCCGGACCGTCAGGTGGTCTTCTTCGGGATCGGGTTCGAGACCACGGCCCCGCCCAACGCCATGACGGTCTACCAGGCCAAGAAGCTGGGCATCGCGAACTTCAGCCTGCTGGTCTCGCACGTACGCGTGCCCCCGGCGATCGACGCGATCATGAACTCGCCCGACTGCCGCGTGCAGGCGTTCCTCGCCGCCGGACACGTGTGCACGGTGATGGGGATCGGTGAGTACCCCGAACTCGCCGAGCGGCACCGCGTCCCCATCGTCGTCACGGGCTTCGAACCGCTGGACATCCTGGAGGGCATCCGGCGTGCCGTACGGCAGTTGGAGGCGGGCGAGCACACCGTCGAGAACGCCTACCCGCGCGCGGTCCAGGCGGAGGGGAGCCCGGCCGCGCAGGCCATGCTGGCCGATGTCTTCGAGGTCACCGACCGGGCCTGGCGCGGTATCGGCATGATCCCGGCCAGCGGCTGGCGGCTGTCGCCCGCGTACCGGCAGTACGACGCGGAGCACCGCTTCTCGGTGACGGGGATGCATACGGAGGAGTCCACGGAGTGCCGCAGTGGCGAGGTGCTCCAGGGGCTGATCAAACCGCATCAGTGCGAGGCGTTCGGGACGACCTGCACCCCGCGCAATCCGCTCGGCGCCACGATGGTGTCGAGCGAGGGCGCCTGCGCCGCGTACTACCTGTACCGCAGGCTGGCGACACCGGACGCGGCGGGCACCGCCGGTACGCGCGAAGAGGTGACTTCCCTTGGCTGAGACGACCGGGGTCCGGGTGACCGAGGCGGACGCCGTCCTGCCCGAAGCGCCGCCCGCCACCGCCGACTTCTCCGGGTGGACCTGTCCCGCCCCGCTCCGTGACCACGCGAAGGTCGTGATGGGACACGGCGGCGGCGGACAGCTCTCCGCCGAACTGGTCGAGCATCTCTTCGCTCCGGCGTTCGGCGGCGATGTCCTCGCGGAGCTGGGCGATGCGGCGACCGTCACCCTCGGCGGGGCGCGGCTCGCGTTCTCCACCGACTCGTACGTCGTCCGCCCGCTGTTCTTCCCGGGCGGCAGCATCGGGGATCTCGCGGTCAACGGAACGGTCAACGACCTGGCCATGATGGGCGCCACGCCCGCCTACCTGTCCTGCGGGTTCATCCTGGAGGAGGGTGTCGAACTCGCCACGGTCGGCCGGGTGGCCGAGGCGCTCGGAGCGGCCGCCAGGGCGGCGGGGGTGGTCGTCGCCACGGGTGACACCAAGGTCGTGGACGCCGGACACGGCGACGGGATCTTCATCAACACGGCGGGCATCGGGCTGATCCCGGACGGGATCGACATCCGCCCGCGACGCGCCGCGCCCGGCGATGTGGTCATCGTCAGCGGTCCGATCGGTGAGCACGGCGTGGCGATCATGAGCGTCCGCGAGGGGCTGGAGTTCGGGGTGGAGATCGTGAGCGACACGGCGCCGCTCGCCTCGCTCGTCCAGGCCATGCTGAACGTCTGCCGCGATCTGCATGTGCTGCGGGATCCGACCCGCGGCGGGCTCGCGACCTCGCTCAACGAGATCGCGTCGGCGGCGGGGGTGGGGATCACCCTGCGGGAGCAGGCGCTTCCGGTCCCCGACTCCGTCGCCAACGCGTGTGCCTTCCTCGGCCTCGATCCGCTCTATGTCGCCAATGAGGGCAAGCTGGTGGCGTTCTTACCGCCGGATCACGCCGACGAGGTGCTGGCGGCCATGCGGGCGCATCCGCGGGGCCGTGGGGCCGTGGTGATCGGCACGTGCACGACGGACCACCCCGGCATGGTCGTGGCGAACACCGGTCTGGGCGGCACCCGGGTGGTGGACATGCCACTGGGTGAGCAGCTCCCCCGTATCTGCTGACGCGCCCCGGGTCCGCCGACGCGCGCCACGGCCCGGACACGGCGGAACCGGTCGGCCCGGACACGGCGGGACCAGGGCGTGTCGCGAAAGTCCCGCCCGGCCCGCGCCGCCGGTCAGAACTCCTCGTGGTGTTCCGGGTCGCCGCCGAGCCTGCGGTGCGGACCCGCCGAGATCCTGTCCAGTTCACCGGCCGTCAGCTCGAACCCGAAGATGTCGAGATTCTCCCGCTGACGGCCGGGATCGGCCGACTTCGGGATGGGCACGGCGCCGAGCTGGGTGTGCCAGCGGAGCACCACCTGCCCCGGGGTGACGCCGTGCGCTTCGGCGATCGACACGGTCTCGGGGTCCTTCAGCAGCCGGCTGCCCCGTCCGAGCGGGCTCCAGCTCTCGGTACGGATCCCCTTGGCCGCGTGCACGGCGCGCAGTTCCTCCTGGGGGAGGTCCGGATGCATCTCGATCTGGTTGACCGAGGGCAGGACACCGGTCTCCGCCTCCAGCCGCTCGATGTGCGCCGGAGTGAAGTTGGAGACTCCGATGGACCGGACGAGCCCGTCCTCCCGGAGCTTGATCATGGCCTTCCAGGAATCGACGTACTTGTCCACGCGCGGCAGCGGCCAGTGGATGAGATAGAGGTCCACGTAGTCGAGGCCGAGCCTGGCGCGGGACTCCTCGAAGGAGGCGAGGGTCTCGTCGTAACCGTGGTGCCTGCCCGGCAGTTTGGTGGTGATGACGATGTCCTCGCGCGGCACCCCGGCGCGCGCGACACCCCGTCCGGTGCCGGTCTCGTTGCGGTAGTTGAGCGCGCTGTCGACCAGCCGGTAGCCGAGTGCCAGCGCGCCGGCGACGGCCTTCTCGCACGCGTCGTCGTCGAGCGGATAGGTGCCCAGACCGACGGCGGGCAGGGCGGTGCCGTCGTTGAGCGTGTGGACCGGAGTACTGGTCACGGATCTCTCGCTTTCCTCGCGCGTACCGGTCCGTCCAGCGTAGAACGGGACCGGCCGCCGGACCCGGCGGGCCGCGGCCGGTCACCGCCGGCGGCGGCCGCGGCCCGTCCGGGTGCGGTGGGCTACTGCCCCGCGGGGAGGGTGCCGGTGCGCGTCAGCTCCGCGTACCAGCGTGCGCTGGACTTGAGGACGCGGCGCTGGGTCGCGTAGTCCACGTACACCATGCCGAAGCGCCTGCTGTAGCCGTATCCCCACTCGAAGTTGTCGAGCAGCGACCAGAGGAAGTAGCCGCGGATGTCCGCCCCCGACCCGATGGCGCGGTGCACGGCCGCGAGATGCCCGCGCAGATAGGCGATGCGTTCCGGGTCGCGTACGTCGCCCTCCGGGCGCGCGTAGTCGTCGAAGGCCGCGCCGTTCTCGGTGATCATCACCGGCAGGTCCGGATGGTCACGGCGCACCCGCATCAGCAGTTCGTAGAGGCCGTCCGGGTCGATCGTCCAGCCCATGGCGGTCCTGCCGCCCGGTGTCTGGTGGAAGGCGACGTGGTCCGCGCCGGGCCAGGGGCTGTGGTCGCTCGCGCCGTGTCCGTCCGACCCGTGGACGGCGGGGCCGGAGTGGTGGGAGACCAGGGTCGGTGAGTAGTAGTTGACGCCGAGGAAGTCGAGCGGCTGGTGGATGAGCGCGGTGTCACCGTCCCGGACGAACGACCAGTCCGTGATCCCCGCGGTGTCCTCCATGACATCGGCCGGGTAGGCCCCGGACAGCATGGGGCCGGTGAAGATCCGGTTGGCGGTGCCGTCGATACGGCGGACGGCGTCCGCGTCGGCCGCGCTCTCCGTCAACGGCCTTACGTGGTGCAGATTGAGCGTGACGGACACCTGCGCGGTGGCGGGCAGCCGCGCGCGCAGCGCCTGCACGGCGAGACCGTGACCGAGGTTGAGATGGTGCGCGGCCCGCAGGGAGTCGGCCGGGTCGGTACGGCCGGGGGCGTGGACGCCGGAGCCGTATCCGAGGAACGCGCTGCACCACGGCTCGTTGAGGGTGGTCCAGGTCGTCACCCGGTCGCCCAGGGCGTCGGCCACGATCCCCGCGTACTCGGCGAAGCGGTGGGCCGTGTCGCGCTCGGGCCAGCCGCCGGCGTCCTCCAACTCCTGCGGCAGATCCCAGTGGTAGAGCGTGACGACGGGCTGGATCCCCTTCTCCAGCAGGCCGTCGGCCAGCCGCCGGTAGAAGTCGAGCCCCTTCCGTGACGCGGGCCCGGCGCCGGTCGGCCGGATCCGCGGCCAGGACACCGAGAAGCGGTACGCGCCGACGCCCAGACCGGACATGATCTCGATGTCCTCGCGCCAGCGGTGGTAGTGGTCGGTGGCGATGTCGCCGGTGTCGCCGTTGCGCACCCTGCCCGGGGTGTGGGAGTACACGTCCCAGATGGAGGGCGTGCGGCCGTCCTCCGCGACGGCGCCCTCGATCTGGTACGCGGCGGTCGCGGTGCCCCAGAGGAAGCCGGGCGGGAAGACCAGGGGGGCCGCGGGGTCCAGGGCGCGCCCGGGGTCAAGTGCTGAGGTGGCCACGAAGGGTCCTTCCGCAGAGATCGAACGGTGTGGTGCGTGGAGCGTGTGCGCGTGGAGTGTGTGCGCACGACATGTGCGCGCTCGTTGTGTGCGCGTACAGCGGTGAGGGGTGGCGGGCCGTCAGCCCTTCACGGCCCCCTGCATGATGCCGCCGACGATCTGGCGGCCGAAGACGAGGAACATCGCCAGCAGCGGCAGCGTGCCGAGCAGCGCGCCCGCCATGATCACCGACTGGTCGCGGACATAGCCGGCGCTGAGCTGGGTGAGAGCCACCGGGACCGTGGGGTTCGTCATGTCCAGCGCGATGAAGGGCCAGAAGAAGTCGTTCCAGGCGTGGACGAACGTGATCATGAACAGCACGGCCATCGGGGGCCGGGCGATGGGCAGGACGATGCTCCAGAAGATCCGCAGGGAGTGTGCCCCGTCCAGCCGTCCCGCCTCGATGAGTTCGTCCGGCAGGGCTTCCTTCAGATACTGCCGCATGAAGAACACCCCGACCGCGCTGACCAGCGTCGGGAAGATGACGGAGGGCAGTGACTGTCCCCAGCCGAGGTCGGCCATCATCATGAACAGCGGGACGACTCCGAGCTGCGGCGGCACCAGCATCGTGCCGATGACCAGCATCAGCAGGAGGTTGCGGCCCCTGAAGCGGAGTTTGGCGAAGGCGAAGCCGGCGAGGGTCGCGAAGAAGACGGTCGCGAGGGCGATCACCCCGGCCACGATCAGGCTGTTGACCATCGCCCGGCCCATCGCCGCGTCCTGCCACGCCTTGGCGAGGTTCGTGAACAGGTTCGGGCCGGGCAGGAACGGCGGCGGGGTCTGGGAGACACGGGTGTTGTCGGTGGAGGCGGCCACCATCGTCCAGTAGAGCGGGAAGAGGGAGACCAGCGCGGCGAAGCCGAGCAGGAGATACGCGAGGGGTCCCGCGTGGTGCTGACGGCCGGCGCCCGGACGCAGTACGCGGCCGAACCGGCACTGTACGGGCGGCGGCGGATGGGGCGCCCGGTCGCGGGTGTCCGCCCGTACCTGTGCGATATCGGTGGTCATGGGGCCTGCTGCTCCCTGGTCAGGACGTACGGGGTGTACGAGGAGTACGGGACGTACGGGACGTGACGCGCGCGAGGACGCGCTGGAGGACGAAGACGAGGAGGAGGATGAGGAACATGGCCCAGGCGATCGCCGAGGCCCGCCCCATCTGGTAGTTCTTCCAGCCCTCTTCGTAGAGCAGCAGACCGAGCGTCTGGTACTGGTTGTCGGCGCCGCCGCTGATGCCGTTGGGGCCCTGTCCGAAGATCAGCGGTTCGCCGAAGAGCTGGGTCGCGCCGATGGTGGAGAGCACGATCGTGAAGATGATCGTGGCGCTGATGCCCGGGACGGTCACGGTGCGGAACTGCTGCCAGCGCGAAGCCCCGTCGATGGCCGCGGCCTCGTAGAGGTCTCTGGGTATCGCCTGCATGGCGGCCAGATAGAGCAGGGCGTTGTAGCCGGTCCAGCGCCAGATCACGATGAGGGAGATGGCGAGCTGGGCGGGCCACTTCTGGCTCTCCCAGTCGACGTTGTCGACACCGAAGAGGCCGAGCCCCCAGTTGATCATGCCGAAGTCGCGCTCGAACAGCATGGTGAAGACGAGGGCGGCTGCGCCGATGGAGGTCGCGTACGGGGTCAGGACGGCGACCCGGAAGAACGTCGAGCCACGAAGCCGGTAGTTGAGCAGATGGGCCAGGCCGAGGGCCATCAGGAGCTGCGGGACGGTGGAGATGACGCCGAGCGTGAAGGTGTTGGTCAGCGCGTTCCAGAACCGGTCGTCCTCGAAGAGTTCCGTGAAGTTGGCGAGGCCCCGCCATTCCCGGGTGTCCATCGAGGACAGCTCGACGCGGTGCAGCGAGATCCAGAAGGTGTAGAGGAGCGGATAGAGGCCGAAGGCGGCGAAGATCAGGAAGAACGGGGCGATGAAGGCGTACGGCACCGTGCCGAGGTCCAGGCGGTGCAGGAGAGTGCGCCGCGCCTGACGGGACGGCTCCGAGCCGGCGCCCTTTCCGGGCGGCCGGGCCGGCGCGGGGTGCGGCTGCCCGCCCGAGGGGGCAGCCGGGGTGGAGGTGGCCACGCGGGCTTCCTTCCGTGGAGTGATGCGGTGGGACGGCGAGGCGGGGACACGGGGAGGAGGGGACACAGAGCGGAGGGGACACAGGGACGAGAGGCCCGGGGACCGAGGGGGCTCAAGACCAAGAAGGCGGTGGGACGGAGAAACCGGGACGGAGAAACCGGGCGGGGCGCGCGGCCGGGGCGTCGGGCCCCCGGCCGCGCGGTCGGGCCGCGACGGTCAGCGCGCCAGTTTCTGGATGCGCTCGTCCGTGGTCTTCCACGCCTCGTCCGGGCTCTTGCCCTGCGACTCGATCAGCTGGAGGCCCGCCGAGAAGGTGTCCTTGATCGTGCCGTCCTTGCGTCCGAGGACCTGCTCGTCGGGGATCTCCTTCGCCGCGGCGCCGAAGATCTGGCCGATCGGCGCGTCGCTGAAGTACGCGGACGTGCCACCCGCGACCTCCGGCAGGTCGAGCGCCGTCTTCGAGGACGGGAAGTTGCCGAGCTTCTCGAAGATGTACGCCTGCTGCTCCGGCGCGCTCAGCCAGGCGACCAGCTTCTTGGCCTCCTCCTTGACCGGGCTCTTGTCCATCACGCCGAGGAACGAGCCGCCCCAGTTGGCGCCCTTGGGGGCCTTGGCGACATCCCACTTGCCCTTGTTCGCGGGACCGGCCTTCTCGCTGATGTGGGCGAGCATCCAGGCGGGGCAGACCGCGCTGGCGAAGGTGCCGTTGGCCAGCCCCGGGTCCCAGCCCGGCTGGAACTGGCGCAGCTTGGCGGTGAGTCCGGACTTCGCCGCGTCCGACGCGAGGGCCCAGGCGTCCTTGACGGCGGGGTTGTCCTGGTAGATGAGTGTGCCGTCCTTGTCGTAGAACTGCTTCTCATCGCCGTAGATCATCGCGTTGAACAGACCGGTCGAGCTGTCCATGAAGGAGACGTCGTCGTCCTTGGAACGCTGCTTGAAGTCGCGGCCCGTCTGGACGTACTTGGACCAGTCCCCCTCCCAGAGCTTCGCCACCTCCGCGCGGTCCGTGGGCAGCCCGGCCTGCTCGAACAGGTCCTTGCGGTAGCACACCGCCATCGGGCCGATGTCCGTGCCCAGGCCGAGCAGCTTGCCGTCCTCGGTGGTGACCTGGTTGGACTTCCACGGCAGGAAGTGATCGAGACCGGCCGTCCCGGACAGATCCGCGAACTTGTCCGCCTGGGTGTCGACCAGTTCCTTGGCCCGGCCTATCTCTATGCCCTGGATGTCCTTCAGCCCGCTGCCGGCGGCGAGGTGCGTCTGGAGGGCGGTGTAGTACGTCTGCTCGTCACCGGCCACATCGGCCTCGATGAGAATGTCCGGGTTCTCCTTCATATAGCGGTCCAGGAGATCGGTCTCCTTGAACCCCATGACCCCGAACAGGCCCATGCTGATGACGGTCTTGCCGTCCTTGGTACGTGCCTCGCCCGAGTCGCCGCCGCCTCCGCAGCCGGCGACGAGAACGAGGGACACGGCAGCCGCCGTAACGGTGGCGAGGGTCGAACCGAAGCGCTTCCGGGCAGTGCCCATGTGCTTCCTCCTAGCAGCGGCGCTCAGGCGCGCGCCTGCTGCGGCTCACGGTCGAGTGGGATCGAAAACCCGTGCCGGGAGAAAACTGGGAGCGCTCCCAACGGGTTGTGGAAGACTCTCCGTAGAGACCGGGCCCTGTCAAGAGTCGAAGTCGGTTCCGTTGCCGGAATGTGTCCCGCTCCGGGCCCAGGGCCCTCGGCGGACCGGCGGCCCCGCACAATCTCCTGGTGAGCGCCGTGGCACCGCGCCGGGAGCAGAGTTGAGGAGACGTGATGAGCAGCCGTAAACGGCCAGGCCAGAGGCCAACTCTTGAAGCCGTCGCCCGGTTGGCGGGCGTGGGCCGCGGGACGGTCTCGCGTGTGGTCAACGGCTCCCCGGGCGTGAGCGCGAAGGCGCGCGCCGCCGTCGAGGCGGCCATCGCGGAGCTGAACTACGTACCGAACCCCGCCGCCCGCAGCCTGGTCACCAGCCGCACCGACAGCATCGCGCTGGTGATCCCCGAGTCGGAGAGCCGGCTGGCGGCGGAGCCGTACTTCTCGGCGGTCATCCGCGGAGTGAGTACCGAACTCGCCGACACCGAGATGCAGTTGCTGCTGATCCTGGTGCGGAATCAGCGCGAACTCGACCGGCTGACCCGGTTCGTGGAGGCACAGCGGGTGGACGGGGTGCTGCTGGTCTCGGTGCACCAGGACGATCCGCTGCCCGCGTTCCTGGAGAAGATGCAGATACCGACGGTCCTCGCGGGCCGGCGCTCACCCGTCGAGCCGCTCAGCCATGTCCGCGCCGACAACGCCGGCGGGGCGGCGCAGGCGGTACGTCATCTGATCGGCCAGGGACGCGGCGCCGTCGCCACGATCACCGGGCCGCTCGACATGGACGTCGGCCGGAGCCGCCTTCAGGGGTGGCGGGACGCGCATCTCGAAGCGGCCGGGCGGCAGCCGGAC
The DNA here is from genome assembly GCF_004151105.1 of Streptomyces sp. L-9-10. Classification (GTDB taxonomy): domain Bacteria; phylum Actinomycetota; class Actinomycetes; order Streptomycetales; family Streptomycetaceae; genus Streptomyces. Next base: position 7,195 of record NZ_PHRF01000102.1, on the reverse strand, counting down.
GAGTCACTGGCCGTGTCGGGAGACTTCACCGAGGAGGGCGGCCGGGCCGCCATGCGTGAACTTCTCGAACGGCATCCGGACCTGGACGCCGTCTTCGCCGCGTCCGACGTCATGGCGGCGGGCGCGCTGACGGAGCTGCGGGAGCGGGGACGGCGTGTCCCGTCGGACGTCGCGGTCATCGGCTTCGACGACTCGATCGTCGCGCGGCACACCGTCCCGCCCCTGAGCAGTGTCAATCAGCCGAGCGAGGACATCGGACGGGCCATCACCCGGCTGCTCCTCGACGAGATCGACGACCCGTCCCGGCCGCGGCGTCAGCTCACACTGCCGACCACCCTCGTCCACCGGCTCACGGCGTGAGCGCCCGTCGGGCCGTGATCACGAAGCGGTGGCAGCGTACGGTCAGCGGGCTGCCGGAGCTCAGCCGCGCGTGCAGCGCGCGGAGCCGGGCGTCATAGCGGTCGACGTCGAAGCCGGGGATCTGCCAGGGCGTGATGCGCAGGAAGAGCAGTACGGCTCCGATGTCGTGGAAGGCCGCGGGCACCAACTCCTCGCGCGCGTCCAAGATCTCGAACCCGGCGCCGGCCAGCCCGGCACGCGCGGAGGCCAGATCCCAGTGGCTGTAGCCGTGTCCGGGCGCGCCGAGCGCCTCGTTCAGCTCCGCCAGATCGCGCCCGCCGACCTGTTGGGTGACGAACACCCCGCCGCCGCGCAGCACCCGCGCGATCTCGGCCGGCGCGTAACTCTCGTGCCGGCTGGTGACCAGTCCGAACGCCGCGTCGGGCAGCGGGAGCAGATCGTCGTCCTCCTCGCCGGTGTCGATGACCCGTACCCCCAGCGGTGCGAGCCGGCGGCCGGCGACGGGGACATTGGGCGGGTAGGACTCCGTCGCGGTGGTGCCCGGCGGGAGCGGGGCGAGTCCGGAGAGGAACTCGCCGCCGCCGGTGCCCAGATCGAGCAGCGCCTCCCCGTCGGTCAGCCGTGACCGCACCAGCTCCGCGAAGTCCCAGGAGGTGTTCTCTTCTGTGAAGCGTCCGGCGAACACCCCGAAGTCCCAGCCCTCGAACGGCGCGTGGGCCGCGCCCTGGACGAGATCCGTGTAGTTCATGACCCGCAGGCTGTCCGGCGTGCCGGTTCCGTGTCCGGACGGGCTGCCGGGGCGCACCGGCCGACGCGGCCGGCCGGTGAGGCGGAGCGGGTCCCTGCGGCGGAGGAGTCCGCTCACGCGGTCGCCGCGAACGCGTTGACTCCGGTCAGCTCGGCCGAGAGCCGCCACAGGCGCGCGGCCTGCTCGGGGTCGGTCGCGTAGGCGCGTACGCCGCCGGCCACCGAGGTGTCCTGGGAGGCGGGCTCCGCGATGTCGCAGTCCTCGCAGTACACCCCGCCCGCGCCCGCCAGCCGGGGCGATGTCGCCGCCCACACCTGGGTGGCCGCACCCTGCTCCAGCGTCTTGAACGCGGGGTTCAGGCCGTTGCCCTCCTCGTCGATCCAGCCGGCGGCGACCATCTCCTCCTTGGCGAGGTGGCGCTGCAACGGGGTGAGGATGCCACCGGGGTGCACCGAGAAGGCCCGTACACCGGAGTCGCGGCCGAGCGCGTCGAGTTCCACGGCGAAGAGCGCGTTGGCGGTCTTCGCCTGGCCGTAGGCCTGCCACTTGTCGTAGTCGTGCGCGAACCACATGTCGTCCCAGCGGATGGGCGAGTTGCGGTGGCCGGACGAGGAGAGCGAGATGACCCGGGCCCCGCCGGGCACGATCGCCGGCCAGAGCCTGTTCACTAGCGCGAAGTGGCCGAGGTGGTTGGTCGCGAACTGCGCCTCCCAGCCGGGGCCGACCCGGGTCTCGGGGCAGGCCATGACCGCCGCGTTGTTGATGACGATGTCGATGGTGCGGTCCGAGGCGAGGAAGCGCTCGGCGAACCGGCGGACGCTGTCGAGATCGGCGAGGTCGAGTTCGTCGACCTCGACGCCGTCGATGCCGTCGAGCGCCTTCTCGGCGGTCTCGCGGCGCCGGGCGGGCACCACGACATGCGCGCCGGCGCCGGTGAGAGCGCGGGTGGTCTCCAGGCCGAGGCCCGAGTATCCGCCGGTGACGACGGCGAGCGCGCCGCTGAGGTCGATACCGCGCAGCACGTCCTGTGTGGTGCTGCGGGCTCCGAAACCGGATCCGATCCTGTGCTGTGGGGTTGTCATGACCGAAAGGCTACGAATTGGAGCGCACTCGAAGTCAAGCGCACCGGCCCGGCCTCGTAAGGTTCACCCTGGTGACGGGTTTGTCCGGGAAGTCGGCGATGCCGGGACGCCACGACGGGCCGTGGATGTACGCCGTGGGGCACCGATCCGCCGTGCTGCTGAGCGAGAGTCGAATCCACCAGCGGGTCGCCGGGCGCGAACCGCCCACGATCGGGTCAGCGATGCGCGGTCGGGCCGGGTCAGCTGCTAGGCAGGGACGTTCGTGTCCGTTCCGTAGCTCTGGAGTCACCCATGCCCATCGATGCCGTTCTCGCCCAGGAGCATGACTCGCCCATGGTCACTCCGCTGATCCCGGAGCAGCCTGCCGAGGAGGGCGGGCCGGACGGTCCGGTCGAGGAACGTGACATGACGTTCGACGGCTTCCGCTACACCTGTCGCGTCGTCGACCACGGCACCGCGCTGACCGAGCCCCTTCTCGTGCTGGGCGGCTCCTCCCAGGACCGCAACTCCTGGGTGCGGCACGAGAAGTGGCTGGCTCCGCTGGGCCGGGTGATCACCGTGGATCTGCCGGGATACGGTACGGCCGACTTCCTGCCCGCGCACTACGGCGTCGACTTTCTCGCGGCGGCCGTCCGGCATCTGCTCACCGAACTCGACGTACCGCGCGTCAATCTGGTCGCCGCCTGCTACGGCGGCGCGGTCGGCCTGCGCTTCGCCCAGCACTACCCGGGGATGCTCGCCCGGCTGCTGCTGGTCGGTATGACCACCCGGATCCCCGCGGACTACGCGGCGGCGATGGAGCGCTGGTCCGTCATGATCGACCGCGGTGAGACGGAGACCATCGCCCGCGAGCTGGCCGACCGCTTCATGTCGCCGCCCGGTACGGGCCGGGTGCGCAAGCACGCCGCCGTGTCCCGGCTGGTGTACCAGCAGATCGCCGGGCAGGACCCCGAGCAGCTGAAGAAGTCCGCCGAGCACAACACCCGGCTGATGCGGCACGAGTGGTACCGGCCGGAACCGGTACCCGCCGTGCCGAGCCTGGTGGTGACCGGTGAGCACGACACGCTGTGCACGCCCGCGATGGGACGTGAGGTGGCCGCACAGCTGCCCGAGGCGCGATTCCTGACCATCGACGAGACCGACCATCTGGCCCCGGTGGAGCGGATCGCGGACTTCGCGGATCTGATGGCGCGGTTCTGCACCGACCGGTCACTGGACGAACTGCCCTACGCCAGCGGGCCGGAGACACTGGGCACGGCTGTCGGCACCGTCGTGACCGGTGCGGGCGCCGCGTCCTGAGAACTGGGCCCACCGGCCCCGGGGAGGGGCCGACGGCGGCGTGGACCCGTCCCTCAGCGGGAGAGGGGCCGCTGGTCCGTCGCGTCGGCGATGCCCACGTCGAGGAGGGCGACCTCGTTCGTACCGAGGTAGCTCAGCCGGTCCTTGTCGAAGACCCAGACGGCGTTGTCCCTGTCCGCGGGGAAGGTGAGGCCGACGCCGCGCCGCCCCGAGGCGTCGACGGCGTCCTGCCTGACGACGACTCCGGGTATCTTGGCGGTCGCCCGGTACAGCGCCGCGTTCAGCTCGGGCCGGAGGGTCGCCTGCGGGAGCATCTCGGCGATGGCCTCGAAAACCGCCTCGCCGTGGGCCGGCCCCTGGCCCTGGGTGTCCCTCTCGATCGTCTTCAGCAGGGTGTCGGGGTCGGTGGGAAGGGCCTCGAGCTCACGGTACGTGGTCATGTTGGGGTCCTTGTAGAGCAGCATCTTCCCCTCCGCCCTCCGGGGGTCCAGCGAAGGGCTTCCCTTGTCGAACACCTGCCGCGCGAGGCCGTTCCGTTCGCCGTCCACCGCGATCCAGTCCTCACGGACGAAGACATCCGTACCCTCGTCCGACACCGGCCGCGAGACTTTGATCTTGGTGTAGACGTACTGATCGTCGCGTACCGTCCTGGCCGGGCGCCCCGCGGCTGCCAGGGCGATACGGTCCAGCAGCCGCACCGCCTCGCGGTGGTCGGCCGCGCTCACCTCGGACGGCGCCGAGTCGCCGAACGCGCCCGTGAGGCTCGTCGCCGTGGCCACGGCGGCCACGAGCAGTGCCGGGACCGCGACGAGTGCGGTCCGCCGCCTCCAGCCGGGACGGGCCGGCCGTACGGGCGTGGACGCGGGCGCGGATTCCCGGGCGATCTGCTCCATAAAGCGCTCTTTGAGGAAACTCTGCCGGTCGGCGGACAGGTCCTCGCATTGCGGCGCCGGGGGAACCGGAGCCGATTCCTCATGCCCGGCGCGGGACTGCCGTCGCGAGAAGAAGCTCATCGGTTTCCTTCCTGTACCGACGTGACCGCCGAAGTGCGGCTGCCTATGAACTGTCCGCGGGAAGAGGGGCGTTGCGTGTCTTCCCTGCCGTCTTCGCCTCGGCCGCGGCGCAGTTCCGCTTCGGTGAGTTTACGGAGCCGCCCGCGGGCCCGGGACAGCCGGGAGCGTACAGTGCCGACCGCCACACCCAGGGCCTCGGCGGCCGCCGCGTGGTCGAGACCTTCCCAGACACAGAGCGTGAAGACCTCCCGTTCCGCACGCCGCAGTCCGCTCAGCGCCACCCGGGCGGCGGCCAGTTCCTCGGTGTCGGCCAGCCGGGCGGCCACACCGTCCGCGAAGTCCGGTTCGGCTTCCGGTTCCGGGAGCCGGGCGAGCGCGAGGTCATGGCGTCTGGCCGAGCGCACGATATTGCGCATGACGTTCGTGGCGATCCCGAGCAGCCAGGGACGGAGGCTTTCCCCCTCCGCGTGCACCTTCTCGCGCAGCCGCCACGCCTCCAGAAAGGTCAGCGACACGACGTCCTCGGCGGTGGCCCAATTGCCGGTGACGCGCACGGCATAGCGATAGACGATTCCGGCATAGTCTTCGAATAACTGCCCGAACGCAGCCGTGTCTCCGGCTCGTATGCGGGCGCGGGAGGAAGGGTTCACATCTCTCTCAGTCCGACGTCGGTCCTGCATTGCCGTGACTCACGCCACAGGCACATACGGTCGTTTTCACACAGACCGGGTGTCGGAGAGCTGAACAGTGAACATCAAGAGAGTGACACCGTGGGTGGCGGGTCGGCGTCAGATCCCCGGTGCGGGTCCCCGGTGCGGTGATCACGACGTACGCCCCGCGGCCGGCCCGCCCCGCGCCCCGGCCTCGCGCCGCTCCTACAGGGCGAGTTCGCGCACGGTCGCCATGTCGCTGAACGGCAGCAGCCGGTCACCGACGATCTGGTACGGCTCGCTGCCCTTCCCCGCGATCAGGACGATGTCGTCGGGGCCCGCGTCCGCCAGGGCGAAGGCGATGGCGCGGCGCCGGTCGGCGAGCCGCTCGAACGGGGTGCCGGTGGCGGTGAGTCCCGGGGTGATCTGGTCCATGATCGCCCCGGGGTCCTCGCCACGCGGATTGTCCGAGGTGAGAACGCACAGATCGGAGTGGGTTCCGGCGATCTCCCCCATCCGCGCGCGCTTGGTGATGTCACGGTCGCCGCCACAGCCGAAGACGGTGACGATCCGGCCGCGCGCGAAGTCGCGGATGGTGGTGAGCACCTTCTCCAGTGAGTCGGGCGAGTGCGCGTAGTCGACGATGACCGAGGTGCCCGCCGGGGTCTCGAAGCGCTCGAACCGTCCCGGTACCGGCGGCATCCGGTCGAGCGCGCCGACCAGGCCGTCCAGATCGTGCCCCAGCAGATGGCAGGCGGCCACGGTGGCAAGGGCGTTGGCCACCGAGAAGCGACCGGGTACGGGGATCGCCGCCGGGTACTTGCGCCCCTCGTGGTGCAGCGTGAACCGCGTACCGAACGCGTCCATGGCGAGGTCCGTCGCCCGGAAGTCCGCCTCGGAATCGATCCCGTAGGTCGTCACGGCCCCGGGCATCAGCGCGCCGATGGCGGCGCCCACCGGATCGTCCGCGTTGACCACGGCGCGACGGCAAAGCCCCTGGAACAGCCGGAGTTTGGCGTCCCGGTAGTTCTCCATGGTGCCGTGGTCATCCAGATGATCCTGCGTCAGGTTGGTGAAGATCCCGATGTCGGTGTGGGCGTGGTCCACCCGGTGGGTCAACAGGCCCATGGAGGTGGCCTCCAGGACCACGGTACCGACCCCGCGGTCGCGCATGCGCCCCAGCAGATACTGGAAGTCCGGCGCCTCGGGGGTGGTGAGCACCGACCTCGGCATGGGGATCGGTTCGTCGCCGATCCGGCTGCCCGCCGTCCCGATGACCCCGACCGCCACGCCCTCGGCGAGGCGCAACACGGACTCGACCATGTACGACACCGAGGTCTTGCCGTTGGTACCGGTGACGGCCACCATGTCCATGGCCCGTCCGGGCTCCCCGTAGTAGCGGGAGGCGACGAGGGACGCGGTGATCCGCGTGTCCCGCACCCGTACCACGCACACCTCCGTGTCCGCCCACACCGACGCCGGCGGCTCCGGTGCCCCCGCGTCGAGCAGGACCGCCGCCGCCCCGCGCGCGAGGGCCGGGCCCACGGACTCCGGGCCGCCCTCACGATGATCCGGAACCGCGATGAACAGCGAACCCGGCGTGACCCGGTGCGCGTCGAAACACGTGCCCGCGGTGATCGCCGTCTCCGGATCGCCCCGCAGAATCTCGTGGTCATGCCCGGCGAGCAGTGCGCTCAACTTCACAGGGGTCCTCTCGAAGATGCGACGCGACAGGTCTCCGGCGGTCGCCGAGTGGGCACCGACGGCACGCCGTGGCGTCGCGGAAGGGGGTGGTGCGTACGGGGATGCGCGCTCTCGCGAGCGGGGGGAGCGGGGAACAGGCCGGGAGCGAGCGGGCATGGGCAACGGGCAGAGCCGAAGAGCCGAGCGGCAGAGCCGCGTGCACGAGCCGAGCGGCAGGGCCCTGTCAGGAGAGACCGGAACGAGCGGGACCGGAAGATCGGTCCGGCGGAATGGTCCGGGGATTGGTTGCTAGCCGTGGCCGTGCAGGGCGCGGCAGCCGGCTTCCGGAGCCGGCAGGGG
>NZ_PHRF01000101.1 GCF_004151105.1 Streptomyces sp. L-9-10 | reverse complement strand
CTGGACCTCGTACGCGGACAGGTCGCTCTGGTCCTGGGGCACGCCGACGGTGACGCGGTCAACCCGGGCCGCGCCTTCCGCGACCTGGGCTTCGACTCCCTCACGGCAGTGGAGCTGCGTAACCGGCTCAACACCGCCAGTGGGCTGCGGCTCCCCGCCACGATGGCCTTCGACTACCCGACGGTTCAGACACTCGTCGATCATCTGCTCGATGAACTGCTCGGCGCCGATGCGGACGTGGCCCTGCCTGTGGCCGGGCGGACCGCCGCGGTGGCCGACGATCCGATTGTGGTCGTGGGGATGAGCTGCCGCTATCCGGGTGGGGTGGCCTCGCCGGAGGACCTGTGGCGGCTGGTCACCGAGGGCGCCGACGCGATCTCGGGATTCCCGACGAACCGTGGCTGGGACGTGGACGGTCTCTTCAACCCGGACCCCGACCACATGGGCACCTCGTACACGCGGGAAGGCGGCTTCCTGCATACCGCCGACGAGTTCGACCCGGCGTTCTTCGGGATGTCGCCGCGTGAGGCGCTCGCGACGGACTCGCAGCAGCGGTTGCTGCTCGAAGCGTCCTGGGAGGCGATCGAACGGGCAGGTATCGACCCGGTGTCGCTGAAGGGCAGCGCGACCGGTGTGTTCGCCGGTGTCATGTACAGCGACTACACCACTCTGCTGGGCGGCCCGGAGTTCGAGGGCTTCCAGGGAGGTGGCAGCACGAGTCTGGCGTCGGGCCGGGTGTCCTACACGCTGGGTCTGGAGGGGCCGGCGGTGACGGTGGACACGGCGTGCTCGTCGTCGCTCGTCGCGATGCACTGGGCCATGCAGGCGCTGCGCAGTGGTGAATGCTCGCTGGCGCTGGCAGGCGGCGTGACCGTGATGGCCACGCCGACGGTGTTCGTGGACTTCTCGCGCCAGCGGGGTCTGTCGCCGGATGGCCGGTGCAAGGCGTTCTCGGAGTCGGCCGATGGTGTGGGCTGGTCGGAGGGTGTCGGCATGCTGGTGCTTGAGCGGCTGTCCGACGCGCGGCGCAACGGCCACCAGGTGCTGGCGGTGGTCCGGGGTTCGGCCGTCAACCAGGACGGTGCGTCGAACGGGCTGACGGCGCCGAACGGTCCGTCGCAGCAGCGCGTGATCCGTCAGGCGCTCGCCAGTGGCGGACTCGCGGCCGACGATGTCGATGTGGTGGAGGCGCACGGTACGGGGACGACGCTCGGCGATCCGATCGAGGCCCAGGCGCTGCTGGCGACGTACGGGCGCGATCGCGACCCGGAGCGTCCGCTGCTGCTGGGCTCGGTGAAGTCGAACATCGGTCATACGCAGGCGGCTGCGGGTGTGGCGGGTGTGATCAAGATGATCATGGCGATGCGTCATGGGGTGCTGCCGCAGACGCTGCACGTCGATGCTCCGTCGTCGCATGTGGACTGGTCGGAAGGCGCGGTGGAGCTGCTCACCGAGCAGGCGCGGTGGCCGGAGGTCGGTCGTGCGCGGCGCGCGGCTGTGTCGTCGTTCGGGATCAGCGGGACGAACGCGCACGTCATCCTGGAACAGCCGACCACGGTGATCCAGGGAACGGTGGTCGCCAGGCCGGAGGCTCCCGTGGTGGAGCCGGGTGTGGTGCCGTGGGTGCTCTCCGGCAAGTCCCCGGAGGCGTTGCGCGGCCAAGCGGAGCGGCTGCTCTCCTATGTCGAGTCCGGTCCGGAGCTGCTGCGGCCGGTGGATGTCGGGTTCTCGCTGGCGACGGGCCGGTCGGTGTTCGATCACCGGGCGGTGGTGTTGGCGGGCGATTCCGCAGATGCGGTGCGGGCTCTTGGGGCTCTGGCGTCCGGTGACGTGGATTCGTCGGTGGTGTCGGGTTCGGTGGTTGGTGGGAAGACGGCGGTGCTGTTCTCGGGGCAGAGCAGTCAGCGGTTGGGGATGGGCCGTGAGTTGTACGGGCGGTTCCCGGTGTTCGCGGAGGCGCTGGATTCCGTACTCGCGATGCTGGATGCCGAGTTGGGGAGGTCTTTGCGTGAGGTGATGTGGGGCGAGGACGCTGATCTGCTGAATGACACGGGCTTCACTCAGCCCGCGCTGTTC
>NZ_PHRF01000100.1 GCF_004151105.1 Streptomyces sp. L-9-10 | reverse complement strand
CAGCGCCGCCTGCGCACGCTGGAGGGCTGGCACACCACCCGGACCCTGACGACCCGCAACGGCAGCGAACTCCAGTACGAGGTCATGTCGCAGGGCGATGCCGACAAGCCCGTGATGGTGTTCGCCGCCGGGATGGTCGCCACCTCCGAGCACTTCTCCTGGGTGACGGAGAAGCTGGCCAAGGAGACCGGCTACGGCGTGGTGACCTACGCCCGCGCCGGATACGCGGGCAGCCGCCGCGCCTCCGGCGCGCCCTACACGCTCGCCGAGTCCGTCGACGACCTGGTCGATCTCGTGGGGAGCGTCTCGCCGCGGCGCCGGGTCATACTCGTCGGGCACTCGCTCGGCGGTGAACTCGCCCGCCGCGCCGCGCTCCTGCTCGGTGACCGGGTGGAGGGTGTCGTCTATCTCGACTCCTCGCATCCCGATGAGCTGAACCGTTCCAAGCAGCAGAGTGATACGGCGAAGCGGCTGAGCGAGTCGCTGACGCAGATGGTGTGGTTCCTGCGGGCCGGCACGGGGATTCTGATGTCGCGTCCGATCTGGGTGGACGCGCTGCCGGAGGCGTATCGGAAGAAGGCGTTCGCGCAGTACACGGACGTGCGGATGTGGGAGGCCGGGCGCCGTGAGTGGGCGGCGGTGGAGGCGGACTTCCGTGCCTTCGAGGGCGAGCTGGAGCCGGTGGACTCCCATGCGCTGGTGGTCTCCGCGCAGCAGACCGTCGACCGTGATCCCGACCAGCTGCTGATGCACAACGAGCTGGCCGGGGCGCACAGCGGTGAGGGCCGCCGTACGGAGGTGGTGGTGATCGAGGGCGCGGACCACGACACGGTGCTGACGAACAGCCGGTTCGCGCACCAGGTGACGGAGCGCATCATCGCGTTCTGCGACGCCGGTCTGCCGGCCGGCGCTTCCACGGACGAGCACGA
>NZ_PHRF01000099.1 GCF_004151105.1 Streptomyces sp. L-9-10 | reverse complement strand
GCTGGACCTGTCCGGCCTGCGCCATGTCGACCACGCATGCCGGATCGCCCTGGAGAACTGGGCGATGCGGCACAACGACGCGGAGACGGAACCGGTCAGGATGCTGCCCCCGGAGGCGGCGTCCCTCCGGGAGGGCGGCCCGGCGACGGGCCCCAAGGCGGGCGCGTCCTGACGATGTGCCAGTAGCGGGCGGCACGCGGCGGCGTGTGCGGAAAGTCGCCGGTGCCGCCCGTGCTGCCTGTGCCGCCTGTGCTGTCCGTGCGGCAGGGCGTCTGTCCTCGGTGACACCGTCAGGCTTCGGATCGTCAGGCGTCAGACGTGAGGGCGTCAGTCGGACAGCACCCCGGAGAGATCCAGGGCCGCCGCCACGCGGATCGTCACATCCTCCGCGTACACCGCGTCCGGCCGTTCGAAGGCGGCCCGGCTCGCTCCCCGCAGGAATGTCACCACACCCAGCGACCGGCCCCGGCTGCGCAGCACCGTGCACAGGGCGTGCACCGAGTCAGGCGGCCACTGCCGCGCGGTCGCCCAGGCCGGGGAGGGGACGGCACCCGGCGCGGACCCGGCAGAACCCGCAGACCCGGCGGAGGCGGCGGAACCGGCTCCGGCGGAGGCGGCGGACGCGCCAGGAGCGCTCGCCCGGACCGCACCGTTGCGGTCCATCGCCTGAAGCGCCGGATGCCCGGTCATGTACCGCACCGGTATCCCGCCCGTCTCGACGGTCATGCTCGGCCCCGACCCGCCACCGGACGGCGTCTCCGCCACCCTCACCAGCCGTACGGGAGCCGCCGCCCCGTCCGGCCGCTCCTCCGCCACCAGATCGATCAGCGCGTGATCCGCGAACCCGGCCAGCGCGAAATCCAGATAGACCGTCGCCGCCTCCATCGGGTCCTCGCACTCCGCCGCCGCGCGCCCCGCCCGGTACAGCTGGCTCGACCGGAACCGCAACCGGTCCGCCTCCTGCGCCGCCAGCTTCGACTCGGTCACGTCCTGGAACATCCATCCCACACCCAGCGGCACCGGTTCCTCCGCCAGTGGGGACGCCAGCCGCAGAAAGCCGCTGCGCCAGCAGCGCCGCCGCTCCCCGTCCGGCGCGTGGACCGACACCCACAGCTCGGCGGCCGACTTCGGCGCCCCTTCCGCGAGCACATGGTGGAGCGCGGCCTCCAGCTCCTCGACACCCTGGACGACCAGCTCGCCCAGCGGCCTGCCCAGGACCGAGCCGCGCCCGGAACCGAGCGCGCGCGCCGCATAGCCATTGACGACGGTCGGCCGCAGATCGACGTCCACGAGGACGACACCCCAGGACGCGTCGTCGAAGAGCGCCTCACTGAGCGCGATGGACCGCTCCAGATCGATCTGCTCATGAACCTCGCTGAAGGCGCTGTAGACCCCGGCGGGCTTGCCGTCCGCCCCGCGCATCCCGGACGACTGGGTCCGTATCAGCACCCTGCCGCCGTCCTTGCGCAGCAGGGCGAACTCGTCCACCTGCCGCCCCGGCGTTTCCATCACGGCCATCAGCCGCGCCTGCACCTCGTCCGCGTCGGCGGTCCGCACGGCCCATCCGGCGAAGCCCTGCCGCCCGACGGCTTCCTCGGCGGACCAGCCGAGTATCCGCTCGGCCTCGCGGTTCCAGTGGGTGATCACGCCGTGCGCGTCGAAGGCGCACAGGGCCGCGTCCATACCGTCGAGCAGCGCCGCGAGCAGATCGGCCCCGGCCCCGTCCCGCTCCGCCCCGCCCCCGCTGTCCGCACCGGTGCCGACTCCGGCACCGCTGTCCGATTCGTGATCGGGCTCCGGTTCGTCCGGCCCGCGCGGATCGGTGGTCTCACTCCGAGAAGCACTCATCCTGGCACCCCCTGCAGGGCGTCTCCGCCTGTGCTGACGCACGCCCGATCATTCAACTCGAACGTGACTCAGCACACACAAGGTTCCCCGAAATCGTCGCACCCCAAAAGCAGTCCCGCACACCGGCCACCACACGCCATGGGCCATCGATCAGGGTTTCGACGAGGGACACGCATACGAGCGTACCCGGCTTCCTTTGAGCGCGTAGCGGAAATCCCCCGGGAAACTCCCCCACGAAATTCGCTTGAGAGTCTCCGGGGGCCCTCCTAAGGTGTGACACACACTGAAAGGAGGTGATTCGGAAGTGATTTCTTTCCGGACTCGTGAGGTGGCTGCGGGCTGACGGCCCGTTGTCGCACTCAGTGCGGAGCCGGTAACCGCCGGCCCAATCCACAGCAGTCACCGCCCCGCGGGCTCGCCGGTACGTCCGGCCGGCTCCTCTTCGGAGGAACCCGAGCCCGCGGGGTTCTGCTTTTCCCGCCGGTTCTCCGGCCGGTGCCCGGTCCGCGGGACCCGTAGAGGTCCCGCGGATCCCGCGAGATCTACGGGCAGAGCCGCTCCACCCGCCAGCCGTCCCCGTCGCGTACGTAGCGCAGCCGGTCGTGGAGCCTGTTCTCGTGGCCCTGCCAGAACTCGACGGTCTCCGGTGTGACGCGGTAGCCGCCCCAGTGCGGAGGCACCGGTACGCTCTCGCCCTCCGGATAGCGGGACGCCAGCTCGTCGTAGCGGTGGAGCAGTTCCTCACGGGAGGCGATCGGGCTGGACTGGTCGCTGGCCCAGGCGCCCAGCTGGGAGCCGTGGGGGCGGGTGCGGAAGTACGCCGCTGTCTCGTCGCGGCCGGTGCGCGCGGCGGTGCCCGTGATGATGATCTGGCGGGCCATGGGGTGCCACGGGAAGAGCAGGGAGACGGAGGGGTTCGCCTCGATCTCGCCGCTCTTGCGGGACGTGTAGTTCGTGAAGAAGACGAAGCCCCGGTCGTCGTACGCCTTCAGCAGCACCGTGCGCGCGGAGGGCCGGCCGTCGGGGGTGGCCGTCGAGACGACCATCGCGTTCGGCTCGTGCAGGTCGCCGGCCACGGCCTCCTTGAACCAGCGGGCGAACTGGTCGGCCGGAGCGGGTGCGAGGTCCTGCTCCAGAAGCGGAGTGGTGCGGTACTGCTCACGCATGGCGGCGGGGTCGTCAGGGTCGGCGGGATCGACGTGATCCGGGGTCTCGTAGGGCACGCGGTCATCCTGCCGCAGGGCCAGTTTCCCCGGCACCGGGTGCCGCTAATCCACCGGGAAGAAAGTCTGGCAGTGTGCCGGTTATCACGCTTCCCCGCATCGGAGGAACCCGCCAAAATCTTGGGGCAGACCACTGTGGCCTTCGTACACCAGGGGCTATCGTTCCTGCCTCCCGGACGTTCCCGCCTCCCTGACCGCTGCCTCGGGGGGCATCCACCGGGGTGACCGAGCCGCCGAAGTCCACCCCCACCTCAGAGGAGCCGCCTGATGTCCGCTTCCGACACCTCCTTGGACCCCTCGTTCGTCCCCGGACTCGAAGGGGTCGTCGCGTTCGAGACGGAGATCGCCGAACCGGACAAGGAGGGCGGCTCGCTCCGCTACCGCGGCGTCGATATCGAGGACCTGGTCGGCCAGGTCTCCTTCGGCAATGTGTGGGGGCTGCTGGTCGACGGGGCGTTCGCGCCCGGTCTGCCGCCCGCCGAGCCGTTCCCGATCCCGGTCCACTCCGGTGACATCCGGGTCGATGTGCAGTCCGCGCTGGCCATGCTCGCGCCCGTGTGGGGACTGAAACCGCTTCTCGACATCGATGAGCGGACGGCCCGTGACGATCTGGCGCGTGCCGCGGTGATGGCGCTCTCGTACGTCGCCCAGTCGGCCCGCGGCCAGGGGCTGCCGATGGTGCCGCAGCGGGAGATCGACAAGGCCGAGTCCGTCGTCGAACGCTTCATGATCCGCTGGCGCGGTGAGCCCGACCCGCGGCATGTGCGGGCCGTGGACGCCTACTGGACATCGGCCGCCGAGCACGGAATGAACGCCTCCACCTTCACCGCCCGGGTCATCGCGTCCACCGGCGCCGATGTCGCGGCCGCCCTGTCGGGTGCCGTCGGCGCGATGTCGGGACCGCTGCACGGCGGCGCGCCCTCGCGGGTCCTCGGCATGATCGAGGAGATCGAGCGCACGGGCGACGCGACGGCGTACGTCAAGCGGGCCCTGGACCGGGGCGAGCGGCTGATGGGCTTCGGGCACCGGGTCTACCGGGCCGAGGACCCGCGGGCCCGGGTGCTGCGGCGTACGGCGCGCGAGCTGGCCGCGCCGCGGTTCGAGGTGGCGGAGGCGCTGGAGAAGGCCGCGCTGGACGAGCTGCACGCGCGCAGGCCCGACCGGGTGCTGGCGACGAACGTCGAGTTCTGGGCGGCGATCGTGCTGGACTTCGCGGAGGTCCCGGCGCACATGTTCACGTCGATGTTCACCTGTGCCCGTACGGCCGGCTGGTCGGCGCACATCCTGGAGCAGAAGCGCACGGGCCGGCTGGTGCGGCCTTCGGCGCGCTACGTCGGGCCGGGGACGCGCAGCCCGCGTGAGATCGAGGGGTTCGACGCGATCACGCGCTGAGCGGATCACGCACCGGGCGGATCACGCGCTGAGCGGATCACGCTCCGAGCGGATCGCGTGCCGCGCGCTGAGCGGGACCGTCCACCCCGTCGCGATGCGGCCCCCGTCGCGTACAGCCCCGCCGGGACGGGGGCTGTACGCGCCCCTCAGCCGAGCACGCCGTCCAGGATCCGCGCCCACTGCGCCACCACCCGCTCCCGCCGCCGCGCGTCGTCCGTCAGCAGCGTCGCCAGGCCCAGGCCGCGCGCCATGTCGAGCAGCCCCTGCACGGTCTCGCGCACGCCGGGCACGGACTCGTCGGCGCCCAGCAGTTCGACCGCGATCCGGTGGGACTCACGGCCGACCCGGGCCTCCAGTTCGGTGACGCGGGGCCGCAGTTGCTCCTCGTCGGAGGCCGCGACCCAAAGGTGCAGCGCCGCGCGGAACAGCGGGCCCGTATAGAGCGTGACGATGCCCTCGACCGCCGCGCGGCGGTGCGCGGGCCCGGCCGGGACCAGGGCGCGCAGCGCCGTGGACCGTTCCTCGGCCACATACTCGACGGCCGCCGTGAACAGGTCCTCACGGGTCGGGAAGTGGTGCTGCGCCGCCCCGCGCGAGACGCCCGCGCGCTCGGCGACGACGGCGACGGTGGAGCCCGCCCAGCCGTACTCGGCGAGGCAG
Source organism: Streptomyces sp. L-9-10 (assembly GCF_004151105.1). GTDB lineage: Bacteria > Actinomycetota > Actinomycetes > Streptomycetales > Streptomycetaceae > Streptomyces. Next base: position 13,635 of record NZ_PHRF01000099.1, on the reverse strand, counting down.
GCCACGGCGGCCTCCAGCAGTCCGCGCCGGGTGGCGCGGCTACGGTCCTGCTTGGGCGCGGTCCCTGCGGGTCTGGGACCGGTGCCGGTGGATCGGGGCGTGGTGCCGGCGGGTTGGGGTGTGGTGCCGGCGGGCCCTATCGCACCCACGAGGCGTCCCGCCGTTCGAGGAACGCGGTGATGCCCTCGCGCGCCTCCGCCGTCACGAAGAGCGAGGCGGAGCGCTGGACGAGGTCCTCGGCGTACCGCTCGAAGGCGTCCAGCACGCCCACCGTCAGCAGCTTCTTGGACTCGGCGAGCCCTTGCGGCGAGGCCCTGCGCAGTCCGTCGAGTACGGGCGCGAGCGCGGCGTCCACATCGTCCGCGGCCTCGGTGATCACCCCTGCGGTGGCGGCGCGCTCGGCATCGAAGCGCTCGCCGGTGAGGTAGTAGCGGGCCGCGGCGCGCGGTTCGACGCGGGGCAGGAGCGGCAGCGAGATCACGGCCGGGGCGACTCCGATCCGTACCTCCGTGAAGGCGAAGTCGGACGTACGGTCGGCGACGGCGATGTCGCACGCGCCGAGCAGCCCGATGCCGCCGGCCCTGACATGGCCGCTGACGCGCGCGACGACGGGCTTGGGCAGCTCGACGATCTGCCGCATGAGGGCGATGAAGGTGTACGGGTTGGCCGGTTCCTTCAGGTCGGCGCCCGCGCTGAAGGTGGTGCCGGTGTGGGTGAGCAGCACGGCCCGTACGGCGGGGTCCTCGGCGCAGGCCGTGAGGGCGTCGCCGAGCGCGTCGACGAGCCGCGCCGACAGGGCGTTGCGGTTCGCCGGTGAGTCCAGGGTCAGGGTGGTGATGCCCCGTTCGTGCGCCGTGGTGACCAGCACGGGCTTGGACGCCGGTGGCTGCGTCTGCGTCACGTGTTCTTCCTCTCGCGGTCCCGCGCTTCCCGGTCTCTCAGTTCACGTCTGAGGATCTTTCCGGAGGCGGCGCGGGGTACGCCTCCGACGAATTCGACCCGGCGGACCTTCTTGTACGGGGCGACGCGTTCGGCGACGAACGCCATGACGTCCTCCTGCGTGAGCACGTCCGCACCCGACTGGCGAACAATGTATGCCTTGGGCACCTCGTTGCCGTCCTCGTCGAGGACACCGATCACCGCCGCGTCCGCGATGCGCTCATGGGTGAGCAGCAGCGCCTCCAGATCGGCGGGGGCGACCTGGAACCCCTTGTACTTGATCAGCTCCTTGACCCGGTCGACGACGAAGAGCCAGCCGTCGGCGTCCACCCGGCCGACATCGCCGGTGTGCACCCAGCCCGCGCCGTCGATCAGTCCTGCGGTGGCGTCGGGCCGTCCCAGATACCCCTTCATGACCTGCGGGCCGCGCAGGAGGATCTCGCCCTCGGCGCCGGGGTCGAGGTCCTTCTCCGGGTCGTCCAGGTCGACGACGCGCATCTCCGTACTGGGCAGGAGCTTGCCGACGGCGCCCGGCGGCGGGTCCTGGGCGGTCAGCGGCACGGCATGCGTGCCGGGCGACAGCTCCGTCATGCCGTACGCCTGGCGCACGGGCGGGAGCCCCAGCCGGGCCGAACAGGCGGCGGCGAGCCGGGCGTCCAGCGGGGCGGCGGCGCTCAGGATGTAGTCGAGCGAGGACAGGTCGTACCGGGCGACGGCCGGGTGTTTGGCCAGCGCGAGGACGATGGGCGGGGCGACGTAGAGGCCGTTGATGCGGTGCTTCTCGATGGCGGCGAGGAACTGGTCGAGGTCGAAGCGGGGCAGGACGACGACCGTCGCGCCGTACCGCAGCGGCGCGTTCATCAGGGCGGTCAGGCCGTAGATGTGGAAGAACGGCAGGACGGCGAGGATGCGGTCGCCAGGCCCCATCGGCACGACCGGTGCGAGCTGCGCGAGATTGGTGGCGATCGAGCGGTGGGTCAGCATGACGCCCTTGGGGACGCCGGTGGTGCCCGAGGAGTACGGCAGGGCCGCGATGTCCTCGGCCGGGTCGATGGCGATCTCGGGTTCGGGGGCCGTCGACCGCGCCAGGTCCAGGATCGAGCGGTGCCCCTCCGCCCGGTCGCAGACGAAGATCTCCTCGATGCCGCCGACGAGTTCGGCCGACCGGCGGGCCGCGTCGAGCAGCGGCGAGACGGTGACGATCCAGCGGGCGGAGCAGTCGCGCAGCTGGGTGGCGAGTTCCTCGGGCGTGGCGAGGGGATGGACGGTGGTGACGGAGGCGCCGGCGCGGGTGGCGGCGTAGAAGACGGCGGGATACGCCACGGTGTTCGGGCTGTGCAGGGCGAGGACGTCCCCCTTGCGCACCCCGGCGTCGGTGAACGCGGCGGCGATCCGGCGGTGGAAGGCGTCCAGCTCGGCGTAGGTCATGCTCGTGCCGGTCGCGCCGTCGACGAGGGCGACGGCGTCGCCGTACTCGGCGGCGCGGCCGAGCACGGCCTCGTGGATGGGACGTTCGACGGCCTGGACATCCGCGTACTCGCTGTGGAACACCATGACGGCCCCTTCGACGCGTGGACGTACTGGACGTACTGGGAGGGACAGGATCCTCCGCGTCAGTAGGACTTGGGGAGACCCAGGGACTGATGGGATACGTAGTTCAGGATCATTTCCCGGCTGACGGGCGCGATCCGGGCCACGCGGGCGGCGGTGATGAGGGACGCCAGACCGTACTCACGGGTGAGCCCGTTGCCGCCGAGGGTGTGTACGGCCTGGTCGACGGCCCTGACACAGGCTTCCCCGGCGGCGTACTTGGCCATGTTGGCGGCCTCGCCCGCGCCGGTGTCGTCGCCCGCGTCGTACAGGTGGGCGGCCTTCCGCATCATGAGGCGCGCGAGTTCGAGTTCGATATGGGCCTGGGCGAGCGGGTGCGCGATGGCCTGGTGGGCGCCGATCGGCTCCTTCCACACCTGGCGGGTCCTGGCGTACTCGACGGCCCGGTCCAGCGCGTAGCGGCCCATGCCGAGGGCGAAGGCGGCGGTCATGACGCGCTCGGGGTTGAGCCCGGCGAAGAGCTGGAGCAGCCCGGCGTCCTCGTCGCCGACGAGTGCGCCGGCGGGCAGCCGTACGTCGTCGAGGACCAGCTCGAACTGCTTCTCCACGGCCTGGAGTTCCATCTCGATCGGGGAGCGGTGGAAGCCCTCGGTGTCGCGGGGGACGATGAACAGGCACGGCTTGAGGCTGCCGGTCCGCGCGTCCTCGGTGCGGCCGACGATGAGCGTCGCGTCGGCGAGGTCGACACCGGAGATGAAGACCTTGCGGCCGTTCAGCACCCAGTCGTCGCCGTCCCTGCGCGCCGTGGTCGTGATCCGGTGGGAGTTGGAGCCGGCGTCGGGTTCGGTGATGCCGAAGGCCATGGTGCGGGAGCCGTCGGCGAGACCGGGCAGCCACTGCCGCTTCTGCTCGTCCGTACCGAAGCGGGAGATCACGGTGCCGCAGATGGCGGGCGAGACGACCATCATCAGCAGCGGACAGCCTGCTCCTCCCAACTCCTCCAGTACGAGGGAGAGTTCGGTGATCCCGCCGCCTCCGCCGCCGTACTCCTCGGGGAGGTTCACGCCGAGATAGCCGAGCTTGCCCGCCTCGCGCCAGAGGGTTTCGCGGTCGTATCCGCGTCCGTGGCGCCGGCCGAGGGCGGCGACGGCGGCGCGCAGTGCGGTGTGCTCTTCGCTCTCGATGATGCTGCTGTGGCCACTGCCGGTGCTTCGGGTGCTTCGGCTCATTCTGAGGATTCCTCCTGGGCGTCCTGTGCGTCTGTGTCGGTGACGACGGCGAGCAGGGCGCCGACCTCGACCTGGTGGCCGGGGGCGGCATGGAGCGCGGTGAGCGTGCCGGAGGCGGGAGCGGTGACGCGGTGCTCCATCTTCATGGCCTCCAGCCAGATGAGCGGCTGCCCGGCGGTGACCCGGGCGCCTTCGGCCAGCCCGGCGGCGAGCCGTACGACGGTCCCGGGCATCGGCGCGAGCAGCGATCCGGGCGGGGTGCGGTGGCCGGTCTCGCTGAACCGAGGCCGGGCGATCAGCCGGTACGCGCCGCCGGCGCTGTCCACATGGACCTCGTCGCCGTACCTACGGACGTCGAAGTGGCGTACGACACCGCCGATTTCGAGGCTGACGCGGTGAGGGGAGAGGGCGACCGCCCGCACCTCGTCGCCTTCTTCGCCTTCCTCGGCCTCCACGACGAACCCGTCCCGGGTGGCCCGGTAGCGCACCTCGTGCTCCCCGTACGTCTTGCGCTGCGCGGGGGCGGCCATGTTGCGCCAGCCGCCGAGCCGCGCGGGGAGCGTGTCGCCGGTGGTACGCGCCGCCGCGTCGGCGAGCGCGGCGGCGACGGCCGCGTGCCGCTCGCCCGGGGCGGGGGCGGTCAGCGCGTCCAGATGGCGTTCGTAGAACCCGGTGTCGAACCGCCCGCCGGTGACATCGGGGTGGGCGAGCGACCGTACGAGCAGTTCCCGGTTGGTGCCGGGGCCGTGCACCCGGGCGCGCCGCAGCGTGTGCCGCAGCGCGCGCAGCGCCTCGGCGCGGGTGGGGGCCCAGACGATGACCTTGGCGAGCAGGGCGTCGTAGTGCACGCCGATGGTGTCGCCGTGCGTGTAACCGGTGTCGACGCGCAGACGTGGCGCGGAGGGGCCCACCGGCGCGAGCCCGGACGCGGCCCCCGGCATCTCGCCGACCCTGGCCCCCGGCACCTCCAGCGCGTGCAGCCGCCCCGTCTGGGGCGCCCATCCCGCCGCCGGATCCTCCGCGTAGAGCCGTGCCTCCACCGCGTGCCCCTGGGCGGCCGGCGGCTCCGCAGGAAGCGCCGCGCCCTCCGCGACGGCGAGTTGCAGGGCCACCAGATCAAGTCCGAACACCTCTTCCGTCACCGGGTGTTCGACCTGGAGGCGGGTGTTCATCTCCAGGAAGTACGGCCGCCCCTGGGGCGAGAGCAGGAACTCGACCGTGCCCGCGCCCCGGTAACCGACGGCTCGGGCCGCAGTCACGGCCGCCTCGCGCAGTACGGCACGCAGCTCGTCCGGGAGACCGGGCGCCGGGGACTCCTCGATCACCTTCTGGTGGCGGCGCTGGAGGGAGCAGTCCCGGGTGCCCAGCGCCCACACCGTGCCGTGCGCGTCCGCCAGGATCTGCACCTCCACATGCCTGCCGCGTTCCACATACGGTTCGGCGAAGACCTCTCCGTCCCCGAACGCGGACGCCGCCTCCGCCGAGGCGGCCTTCATCTCCTCTTCCAGCGCGGCGAGTTCGCGCACGATCCGCATACCGCGGCCACCGCCGCCCGCCGCCGCCTTCAGCAGCAGCGGCAGATCGGCCCCGGTCGCGGTGGCCGGATCCACCGGCGCCGGCACCGGTACGCCCGCCGCCGCCATCAGTTCCTTCGCCCGGGTCTTGGACGCCATCGCCTCGATCGCGCCCGGCGGCGGCCCGACCCAGACGAGGCCCGCGTCCAGCACGGCCCGCGCGAACTCCGCGTTCTCGGAGAGGAAGCCGTACCCGGGATGCACCGCGTCGGCGCCCGCCGCGAGCGCCGCCTTCACGATCAGATCGCCGCGCAGATAGGTGTCGGCGGGCGCGGCCCCCGGCAGCCGTACGGCCGCGTCCGCCTCCCGTACGTGCAGCGCGCCCGCGTCGGCGTCCGAGTGGACCGCGACGGTGGCGATCCCCCGTTCGCGGCAGGTCCGGAAGACCCGGCAGGCGATCTCGCCCCGGTTGGCGACGAGCAAGGACTCGATCATCTGGACCTCAACCATCTGAGCCTGAAACGTCCGGGCCTGAACCATCTGGACCTCGACCTCACATCCGGAAGACGCCGAAGCCGCCCCGCACACCCTCGACCGGGGCGGTGTGGACGGCGGACAGGCACAGGCCGAGGACGGTACGGGTGTCACGCGGGTCGATGACCCCGTCGTCGTACAGCCGCCCCGACAGGAACACCGGCAGCGACTCGGACTCGATCTGCCGCTCCACCATGGCGCGCAGCGCGGCGTCGCCCTCCTCGTCGTACGGCTGCCCCTTCACCGCCGCCGAGGCCCGCGCCACGATCGACAGGACCCCGGCGAGCTGCTGCGGGCCCATGACCGCCGACTTGGCGCCCGGCCAGGCGAACAGGAAGCGCGGGTCGTACGCGCGACCGCACATGCCGTAGTGCCCGGCACCGTACGAGGCGCCCATCAGCACGGACAGGTGCGGGACACGGGAGTTCGAGACCGCGTTGATCATCATCGCGCCGTGCTTGATGATGCCGCCCTGCTCGTACTCCCTGCCGACCATGTAGCCGGTGGTGTTGTGCAGGAAGACGAGCGGGATGTCGCGCTGATTGGCGAGCTGGATGAACTGCGCCGCCTTCTGCGACTCGGCGGAGAACAGCACGCCCTGCGCGTTGGCGAGCACCCCCACCGGATAACCGTGCAGCCGCGCCCAGCCGGTCACCAGGCTCGGCCCGTACAGCGGTTTGAACTCGTCGAAGTCCGAGCCGTCCACGATCCGGGCGATGACCTCGCGCGGGTCGAAGGGGATCTTCAGATCGCCGGGGACGATGCCGAGCAGCTCGTCCTCGTCGTACTTCGGCGGCTCGGCCGGGCCGGGATCGGGTTGCGCCTTGCGCCAGTTGAGCCGGGCGACGATCCGCCGCGCGCGCCGGATCGCGTCCTGCTCGTCCAGCGCGTAGTGGTCCGCGAGCCCGGACGTACGGGCGTGCATCTCGGCGCCGCCGAGCGACTCGTCGTCGCTCTCCTCGCCGGTGGCCATCTTCACCAGGGGCGGTCCGCCGAGGAAGACCTTCGACCGCTCCTTGATCATGACGGTGTGGTCGGACATCCCGGGGACGTACGCGCCGCCCGCCGTGGAGTTGCCGAAGACGACCGCGACGGTGGGGATACCGGCGGCGGAGAGCCGGGTGAGGTCGCGGAAGAGCGCGCCGCCGGGGATGAAGATCTCCTTCTGGGAGGGGAGATCGGCGCCGCCCGACTCGACCAGGCTGATGACGGGCAGCCGGTTGGCGAAGGCGATCTCGTTGGCGCGCAGGGCCTTCTTCAGCGTCCACGGGTTGGAGGCGCCGCCGCGTACGGTCGGGTCGTTGGCGGTGATCAGGCACTCGACGCCCTCGACCACACCGATGCCGGTGACCATGGACGCGCCGACGGGGTAGTCGCTGCCCCAGGCGGCGAGCGGGGACAGTTCGAGGAACGGGGTGTCGGGGTCGAGCAGCAGCTCGACCCGCTCGCGCGCGAGCAGCTTGCCGCGCTTCCGGTGCCGGGCGACGTACTTCTCCCCGCCGCCCGCCAGGGCTTTGGCGTGCTCCGCGGCCAGTTCGTCGAGTTTGCCGAGCATGGCGGCGCGGTGGGCGCCGTAGTCGGGGGACGCGGTGTCGAGGGCCGAGGGGAGCACGGTCACAGCAGGACCTCCGGGATATCGGCGTGCCGGGCGCGCAGCCACTCGCCGAGCGCCTTCGCCTGGGGATCGAAGCGGGCCTGCGCGGCGACGCCCTCACCGAGCAGCCCCTCGACGGTGAAGTTGACGGCCCGCAGCCGGGGCAGAAGATGGCGGACGACGGTCAGCTCCCGGCTTTCCGGGATCAGTTCACGGAATCTGTCGGTCGTCAGCGCATGGGCGAGCCAGCGCCAGCCGTCCTCGCTCCGCGCCCAGACACCGACATTGGCGTCGCCGCCCTTGTCGCCGCTGCGGGCGCCCACGACGAGGCCGAGGGGCGCGCGACGGGTGGGCAGGCCGGCGGGCAGCGGCTCGGGCAGCGGGGGCGGGGGCAGAGGCGCGGGGACGGGGACGGGCTCGCGTGCCGTGGTGCCCGGCTCACCTGCCGCCGTAGGTGACGGAGCGGGCACGGCCACGTGCCGCCCGTCGGGGAGCACGGCCGTGTGGGCGACCTCGGACGCGTCCACGTACGCCGCCTCGAAGACCCCGTACGGCACGCCCTTGCCCGGCGGGGCGGTCACATGGAACCCGGGGTAGCTGCCGAGCGCCAGCTCGACCGCCGCCCCGCTGACCGCCCGGCCCACCACCTCCGGATCGCTGTCGCGCACGACGAGACGCAGCAGGGCGCTGGCGGTCTCCTCGGTGTCCGCGTCCGGCCGGTCCGTACGGGCCAGCTCCCAGCGGACCTCGGCGGGGCGCCGTCCGGCGAGCGCGTCCTCCACCTGACCGCGCACCAGCCGGGCCTTGGCGTCGATGTCGAGGCCGGTGAGGACGAAGACGATCTCGTTGCGCAGGCCGCCGAGCCGGTTGAGGCCGACCTTGAGGGCCGGGGGCGGCGGCTCGCCCCGTACGCCGGAGATCCTGACGCGGTCGGGGCCTTCCTGGTCCAGCCGTACGGTGTCGAGGCGCGCGGTGACGTCGGGTCCCGCGTACCGGGCGCCGCCGGTCTCGTACAGCAGCTGCGCGGTGACCGTACCGAGGTCGACCACCCCGCCCGTGCCGTCGTGCTTGGTGATGACCGCCGAGCCGTCGGCGTGGATCTCGGCGAGCGGGAAGCCGGGCCGCCGAACGTCGTGCCGGGTGAAGAAGGAGTAGTTCCCGCCGGTCGCCTGCGTACCGCACTCCAGCACATGCCCGGCGACGACCGCGCCCGCGAGCGCGTCGAGATCGCCGGGGCGGTCGGGGTCGCCTGCGTCCCAGCCGAAGTGCGCGGCGGCGGGCCCGGTCACCAGCGCCGCGTCCGTCACGCGTCCGGTGACCACGACATCGGCTCCGGCGCGCAGGCAGGCGGTGATCCCGGCGCCGCCGAGGTAGGCGTTGGCGGTGAGGACGCCTTTGCCCCAGCCGCCACGGGCGAGGAGATCGTCCCCCTCGACATGGGCGACCCGTACCGGCACGCCCACCCGCTCGGCCAGCGCGCGTACGGCGGCGGCGAGTCCGGCCGGGTTCAGCCCGCCCGCGTTGGTGACGATCCTGACGCCCCGTTCGTGGGCGAGTCCGAGAGCCTCCTCCAGCTGCCGGAGGAATGTCTTCGCATAGCCGGCGTCCGGGTTCTTCAGCCGGTCCCTGCCGAGGATGAGCATGGTCAGCTCGGCGAGATAGTCACCGGTGAGGACATCGAGCGGGCCGTCCGTGAGCATCTCGCGCAGCGCGTCGAAGCGGTCGCCGTAGAAGCCGGAGGCGTTCCCGATCCGCAGCACTCCGGGCGGGGAAGCGGGCGGGGGCGCGGGCGGCTGCGCGGGCGAGGAAGCGGGCGGGTGCGCGGGCGTGGACGTGGGCGTGGGCGGGGGCGTCATCGGGCCCCCTTGGGCGCGCGGCCGGGGCCCGCCGGTCCGGCGAAAGCCTGCGCGATGTCCAGCCACGCGTCGGCGTCGGCGCCTTCGGCCCGTACGGCGAGATCGGCGCGGTGCGCCCGCTGGGTCACCAGCAGACAGAAGTCGAGCGCGGGCCCGGTCACCCGCTGGACGGCGTCCTCGGGGCCGTACGTCCACACCTCCCCGCCAGGACCGGTCAGTTCGACGCGGAAGGGTTCGGCGGGCGGCTGCGCGCCCCGGACGAGATAGGCGTAGTCACGGGCCCGTACGCCGATCCACGCCACATGCCGCAGCCGCGCGGTCGGTTCGCGCCGTACGCCGAGCGCGTCCGCGATGTCCTGCCCGTGTGCCCAGGTCTCCATCAGCCGTGCGGTGGCCATGGAGGCGGCGCTCATCGGTGGCCCGTACCAGGGGAAACGCGCGCCGGGCGGCGCCCCGCGCAGGGCCCGGTGCAGCCGCGCGCGGCCGTCGCGCCACCGGGCGAGCAGTTCGGCGGGCGGGAGCAAGGCGCCGGCGGCCGCGCCCTCGTCGACGAAGGTGTCGGGGGCGGCGGCGGCCTTGCCGGATTCGGCGGCGAAGGCCCCCGGGTCGGTCACGGCGAGCAGCGCGGCGGAGTCGGTCCAGGTGAGATGAGCGATCTGGTGGGCGAGGGACCAGCCGGGTGACGGGGTCGCGAGTTGCCATCGTCCGGGCTCCAGCGGGGCGACCAGCCGGTCGAGTTCCTCGCTCTCGCTGTGCAGATCGCCGAGCAGATCACTGTGCGGATCCTCGTGCGGATCGCCGGGCGGATCGTCGTGCACTGCGGCAGAGCCGGAGTCGGACACGGATGCGCTCCCCTCGGGACACGGCGGTGTGCGTGCCCCGGAGCATGGCAGCGCCCGGAGAAACAATCAAGCGTGCTTGCTTTGCTGTTACAGGGTCTCTTCCCCGGCCTCGCCCCGGGCCGAGGTCGTGGTCTGCGTCGGCGCGGGCTTCGGGCCGGGCTTCGGGCCGGGCTTCGGGCCGGGCTTCGGGCCGGGCTTCGGGTTCCCGCGGCCGATCTGGGTCCGTACGGCACCCATGCTCGCCACGATGACCAGCGCGATCGCCAGCGCGTCGGTGGCGGCGAGCGCCTGGTCCAGGACGAGGAAACCGGCGGTCGCCGCGATGGCCGGTTCCAGACTCATCAGCACGGCGAACGTCGGGGCGGGCAGCCGCCGCAGGGCGAGCAGTTCGAGGGTGTACGGGAGGACGGAGGACATCACCGCGACCGCGAGAGCGAGCCCGAGCGTGGAGGGCACCAGCAGTTTCGAGCCGGACTCCACGATGCCCAGCGGGAGGGCGAGCAGCGCGCCGACCGCCATCGCCAGCGCCAGCCCGTCGGCCTGCGGGAAGCGCCGGCCGGTACGCGCGCTGAAGACTATGTACGCGGCCCACATGGCGCCCGCCCCGAGCGCGAACGCCGTGCCCAACGGGTCGAGCCGGTCGAACCCGCCGCCACTGAGCAGCAGCACACCGCCGAGCGCGAGCCCCGCCCACAGGAGGTTGACCAGCCGCCGCGAGACGATCACGGACAGCGCGAGCGGCCCGATGACTTCCAGGGTGACGGCCGCGCCCAGCGGGATACGGTCGGCCGCCTGGTAGAAGAGGCAGTTCATGGCGGCCATGACGGCACCGAAGGCGATCACCGTGCCCCAGTCGGCGCGCGAATGGCCGCGCAGGGCGGGCCGGCAGACCGCGAGCAGCACGATCGCGGCGAGCGCGAGCCGCAGCGAGACGACACCGAGGGCGCCGGTCCTGGGCATCAGCAGAACGGCGACGGCGGCACCGAACTGTACGGAGAGCCCGCCCGCCACGACCAGGGCGACGGGTCCGAGGGCGCGCTTGCCGCGCGCGGGTCGGCCGGATCCGGTCGAGTCGCCGGGGTGTGCCGCCTGGACGGACCCGGTGGCTTCCGGCAGCGAGACAGCGGCGGCGGCCTCGACGGCCGCGGTGTCGACCGCTGCGGCGTCAGTGGCGCCGGCGGCGTCGGCGGCGGCAGCGGTACGCGGCTCTTCCACCGGATCCCTCCCTCAGTTCGCTTCAATGCACTCGCGGTCCAACATACTGCACTTTGGTGACGCCCATTCGAGCCATGTCCCGCAGTCACGCTACGGCCCTGGAGTCCACCCCGTGAAATACCGATTGGACTGCCGTTATGCTCCGGGCGCATGAGCATCGAGCTGCGCCATCTCCGCTGCTTCCTCGCCATCGCCGAGGAGTCCAGCGTGACCCGGGCGGCGGCCCGGCTGCATCTCACGCAGCCCGCCGTCTCCCGCACCCTCGCCGCTCTGGAGAAGCATCTCGGCGTACGGCTCGCGGAGCGCTCCACCCACCATCTCGCCCTCACCGCCGAGGGGCGCGCCTTCCGCGAGCGGGCGGCCTCGGCCGTCGCCGCGTTCGACGACGCCCTCGACGCCGAGCGGCTGCGCCGCAGGCCGCTCAGGCTCGGCCACGCGTGGTCGGCCTTCGGCCCGTACACCACGCCGCTGCTGCGTCGCTGGGAGCGGGAGCGGCCCGGGACCCCGCTCGAACTGCTGCGGATCGACGACCGTACGGCCGGGCTGGCGCGGGGCGAGGTCGACGCGGCGCTGCTGCGCGGCCCGGTGGAGACCCCGGGACTGGTCACGGAGCTGCTCTTCACCGAGGCCCGGATCGCGGCGGTCCCGGCCGACGGACCGCTGGCCGCGCGCCCGTCCCTGACGCTCGCGGACCTGGTGGCGGAACCGCTGATCGTCAACCGGGTCTCGGGCACGACGAGTCCGGCGCTGTGGCCGCCGGGCGCGGGTCCCTCGGCCACCGTCACGGTCTCCAACACCGACGACTGGCTGACGACCATCGCGGCGGCGCGCGGCATCGGCGTCACGGGCGCCTCGACGGCCGCCGTGCACCCCCACCCCGGGGTCGCCTACCTCCCCCTGCCCGACGCCCCGCCGCTCCAGGTCTTCCTGGTCTGGCGCGAGGGCGCCGCGCATCCGGCGATCCCCCATCTCGTGGCCCTGGCCCACGAACTGACGTCGGGAGCGTGATCGCGCCCGCCCGCGCCCCGTTCACCCGCATGCCCGTCACCGCGCGCCCCCTCGGCAGGGCGTGAACACACTGATGTCGACTCGCCCTCACCCGTTTCAGCAGAGGAGAGAGACATGGCCATGCCATCCACTCCCGGGCGGCGGACTCGTTCGCGTCCGGGCCCGAGGAGAGGTTCACGTTCCGGCCCCCGGATACGTTCGCACCACGCGTGCGCCCTCGCCGCGATGTTCACCGCGACGGCGCTCGTCAACGCCATACCCGCCGCCGACGCCGCCGCTGCCGCCGACCACTCGGCGTCCCGTGGCGTCACCGCCGCCAAACCGACGATCGTGCTGGTGCACGGCGCCTTCGCCGACGCGTCGAGCTGGGGCGAGGTCGTCCCGAACCTCCAGAACGACGGCTACCGCGTCATGGCGCCCGCCAATCCGCTGCGGGGCCTGCACAGCGACGCGGCCTACATAGCCAGCGTCCTCAGAAGCATCAAGGGCCCCATCGTCCTGGTCGCCCACTCCTACGCCGGCGCGGTGATCAGCGGCGCCGCGGTCGGCAATCCGCACGTCAAGGCGCTCGTCTACATCAACGCGCTGATGCCCGACAAGGGCGAGGTCCTCTCCGTCCTGTCGGCGAAGTTCCCGGGCAGCGAACTCGGTACGGCCACGAACTCCGTACCGTTCACGCAGCCGGACGGCTCCACCGCCATCGATCTCTACATCAAGCCCGAGCGGTTCCGGCCGGTGTTCGCCGCCTCGCTGCCCGAGGCCACCACCGCGGTACTGGCGGCGACGCAACGCCCCATCGCCGCCCAGGCGTTCGCCGACACGGCCGGACCCGCCGCCTGGAAGACCATCCCCTCCTGGGCCCTCGTCTCCAGCCAGGACAAGACCATCTCCCCCGAGCTGGAGCGCTTCGAGGCCAAGCGGGCCGGATCTCATACCGTCGAGATCAATGCCCCGCACCTCGCCATGCTCGCCCATCCCAGGGCCGTCACCGACCTGATCCTCGATGCCGCCCGGTCCCGGGCGGCGGGCGGTGAGCCCGACGGAACGCTGGCCGCCACGGGCCCCACCCCGTCCGTCGTCGTCGGGGTCGCCGGAGCCGCCGTCATCGCGGGGGCGAGCCTGGTCTCCGCGACCCGCAGGCGCCGGCCCACCGCGAGCTGACGCGCGCGAGCGCGAGCGCGGGAGCACACACAGAAGCACGGGATCCGGCCGAGGGGTCCGGACGGTTCACGGCGCGAAGGCCGCCGTCGGACCGCCCCCCCCATTACCTTTTTCGTGGTTCCGCAATGGGGCTCCCGGCCTCCGGGACCGGCATGACTGCTCCCCCCTGTTGAAGGTATGGCCCGGGGGGTG
>NZ_PHRF01000098.1 GCF_004151105.1 Streptomyces sp. L-9-10 | reverse complement strand
AGGTGTTGGAGGAGTGCCAGGGCCTGGTGGAGAGTCAGGCCCTGGCAGGGACTTTTGGGCAGGACCGCTGCTCGGTCAGGAAGAGATGGGCGGCGGTCACGAGGGTGACGTGGCGATGCCAGCCGGTGAACGATCGGCCCTCGAAATGGTCGAGGCCGAGCGTCGTCTTCAGCTCGCGGTAGTCGTGTTCGATGCGCCACCGTAGCTTCGCGAGCCGGACAAGATCCCGGGCCGGGATGTCGGCCGGCAGGTTGGAGATCCAGTACTTGACCGGCTCGTTCTCCCCTTCTGGCCACTGGGCGATCAGCCACCGCAGTGCGATGACACCGTCCGGGGCGGGTTGGGGGCGGCGGCCGGCGAGGCGGACGCGCAGGAACACGAAGCGGGCGGACATCGCTGCTTTGGAGCCCTTGCGCCAGGTGACCGTGACCGCTCGGGCACGTCCGGCGGCCAGGACATGTTCGCGCAGGCTGACCGGTCGGGTCCGGTAGCGGGGCAGCGGACGCGGTCCGAGCCCGCTGTAGGGCGGCTGGTGCGGCAGGGCCGACCCGGCATGGGCAGTCATCTCGCCCTTGACCTGCAGCGCATAGGCCAGGCCCCGGTCTTCCAGGCCGCGGCGGAAGTCGGCGTTCGCTCCGTAGCCGGTGTCCGCGACCAGCACCGCGGGCCGCAGCCCGACCGTAGCCAGTTCGTCGAGCATGTCCAGCGCGAGCTGCCACTTCGGCCGGTGATGCTCTTCCTCGGGGATCCGGCAGCGGGCCCGACGGCCAGCGGCCTCGTTCTCGTCCCAGCTGCTGGGCAGGAACAGCCGCCAGGACAGCGGGCACGACGTGGCGTCGGACGCGGCGTGGACACTGACCCCTATCTGGCAGTTCCCGACCTTGCCCAGGGTGCCGGAGTACTGCCTGGCCACCCCGGGCGAGGACGTGCCGTCCTTCGGGAATCCGGTGTCGTCCACCACCCATACCTGCGGCCGAACCACCGCCACCGCCCGGCGGGCCAACCTGTTGCGCACGGTGTCCACCGGCCAGGTCGACGACGTCATGAACTGCTGCAACTGCTGGTGGTCCACCCCGAGGCGCCCCGCCATCGGCTGCATCGACTTCCGACGCCCGTCCAGCAGCAGTCCCCGCAGATACAGCCCGCCCTTCACCCGCTGGTCAGCACGCGCCAAAGGCGCGAACACCTCCCCAGCGAACTCCTCCAACCGGCCCCTACACGAAGCAAGTTCATTCGCCCTCATACCATCAGGAAACCACCAAGACGACCACTTGCCCAGAGACGTAACAAAGCCCTACTAG
>NZ_PHRF01000097.1:23245-209315 GCF_004151105.1 Streptomyces sp. L-9-10 | reverse complement strand
GGTACCGGCCTCGGGACCGGCTCCGGTACCGGCCTCGGGACCGGCTCCGGTACCGGCCTCGGGACCGGCTCCGGTACCGGCCTCGGGACCGGCTCCGGCGTGGCCGCGACTCAGCGTCAGTCCCAGCCCGCTCGCCCAGCCCACCGGCTGGAGCGCCCAGTAACTCAGCACCCGGTACAGGAGGGTGACGGCGATCGCCTGCTCGGCGCTCAGTCCGTACAGCACGAGCAGCGCCGTGAGGCTCGTCTCGACCACGCCGAGACCGCCCGGCGTGAGCCGCAGACTTCCCGCGAACTGCGTCAGCGCGTAGACCGCGAGAATGCCGTGCCACGGTACGGCGATCCCGAGACTCCATACGCACGCGACCAGACACGCAAGGTCGAAGCCCCAGTTGAGCACGGCCAGTGACGACGGCCACAGCCACGGGCGTATCCCCGGCCTGGTGGTACGGATCTGACGGCCCAGATGCGTCAGTGCCCGCTCGATGTCCCACAGCCGCCGGGAACGCAGTCCGATCCGCTGCCACAGGCGCCGGGCCCGTCGCCTTACCCGGGGAAACCGGAACAGTCCGGCCGCCACACCCCCCACCAGGACCCCCACGGCGGCGAGCCCGACGACCACGGGCCGCGCCCCGGCCACCGGGCCCGATGAACCGGCCGCCAGTACGCCGGCCATCAGGAGTACGAAGAGGCTCAGCCCGGACAGCAGTCCCGCGATCACCAGTACGGTCCCGGCGAGGACCTGCCCCGCGCCCCGGCGCCGGAACTGCCGGAATACCCACGCCGCCGCGAACGCCGCCCCACCGGGCAGCGCCCCCGCGATGGCATTGGCCGCCAGCACGACGGCACCGACGACCCGGAGCCGGATCCGCGCACCGCCCGCGCGCAGCAGCCAGTGCTGCACAGCGGCCAGACAGGCCAGGGAAGCGGCCTCGAACCCGGCGGCGACCAGCAGCCGGGGCAGCCGTACGTCATCGATGAGATGAACGGCGGTGACCAGCTCGTGGCGCCGGGTGACGGCGACCACCACGGCGGCCGCCACCAGCAGGGCGGACACCACCCACCAGAGCGGACGTACCGACGCGAGCGCGGCGACCGGGGCGTGTCGCGAGGCCCCCTTGTGCCCCCCGGGGCGGCCCGCCACGTTCTCCACGATACGACCGGGCCGGCTCCCCGGCCCTGCCCGTACGCGCCGTCACCAGGGACGGGGCTCGGGCGGCGAGACGGGGCCGCGCGCCCACCGGCGTCGCTCCGTCAAAGGGCATGTCACCCGATCAGCCTCTCCCGGCGTCTCCCGGCGCTCTCCTCCGGCCCGGTCCGCGTCCCGATATGGAGATCAGCAGCTCCACCAGCGAGTCGGCGATCTCCCGTCCGCGCTGGTGCAGCAGGGCGGCCAGCAGTGTCACCCGCAGTGGCAAGGGGTGCGTCCGCAGATGAGAGGGGGACTCCGCCTCGGCCCGCGCCCGCCACCCGGCCAGCACGGCCGGGGCGATATCACTGAACAGGTCCGGCGGCAGCCCTACCGCCCGGATCGCGAGCAGCTTGTCTATCTCCACGAGCATCGTCCGCAGGTTGAGATCGCCCGGAGCCGGAGCCGGAGCCGGAGCCGGAGCCGCAGCCGCAGCCGGAGCCGGAGCCCCTTTGATCCTCCTCGGCCCGAATTCCCCCGGCCCGGTTTCCCTCAGCCTGATCTCCGCCAGTCTGATTCCTGTCGACGGAGGCGATTCGTTCCTGCTGTCCGCCGCGTCGCCGCCCACCGGGTCGCCGTCGCCCACCAGGGAAACGATCCGCCTGATACTCGCCGCGGCCAGTCGTGAGGAGATCCCCGCCGTCAGGGACTCCTCGGCCGCCCGCAGAGCGGCTTTGACGATCCGGTCGCACCGGCCGGGCGTGGGCGGCTCGATGCTCTGTGCGCGTAAGCGCGCGAGCAGTTCCGCCCGCACCCGCTCCGGCCGGCGTTCCTCGCGCGCGACATGCTCGGCCAGGTACGCCGTCACCTCCTCCGCGTCCGCGACGGTGCATTCGCGAAAGCCGAAGTGCCGCCGGATCTGGGCGCGGTGGTACTCGATCGTGCGGCCCGTCCAGTCGTAGGAGTCCAGTTCGGCGGCGGGTACCCGTACCTGCCGGGCGAGGAAGTCCACCGCCCGGTCGGGCAGTTCGGACCGGCCACGGGGAAACCGGCCGTAGCGCGTATGAAACTTGAGCAGCACGGCGAACCCCAGCCGCGTCGGGCCGCGTTTGCCGGACACGAGTTTCCGCTCGTCCTCCAACAGCGTCCAGTTTTCGGTTAGTTCATGAACATTCAACGAGATATGGTCCACGATCGCCGATCATCCTCGCGAGCGTTCCGCGCACGCAATCGAACGACGCCACTCGTCCGGGGGGTGCGCGACGGTTTGCGGCTGGTGGCGGATTTTTAGGGGCAGTCTGTGCGGGCAGGCCGAAACCGGCCTTCGTGTGACAGCTCAGCTGAAGATCCACCGCACCTGATCATGAGGAGTTTTCCCATGTCGCAGCCGACGCCCGGCTACTACCCTCCCCAGCAGCCGCCGCCTGGCTACTACCCGCCGCAGCAGCCCCCGCCGCCCGGCTACTACCAGCCGCAGCAGCCGCCGCCCCCGGGCTACTACCAGCCGCAGCCCGGGTACTACCCGCCCCAGCAGCCGCCGCCCGGCTACTACCAGCCGCAGCCGGGGTACTACCCCCCGCAGCAGCCGGTCGACCCCGAGGCCCCGCGGCAGAAGAAGTCCACGTTCCTCGAAGCGCACACGGTGAAGGGCAGCGCGCTCCAGGGCAAGGCGAGGGCGAAGGTCGAGGCGATCCTCACCGACGGCGACGGCCAGGGAATCCCGGATCAGCTGATCCACTTCTATGTCGCCACCGGCGGACAGGAGCTCGGCTCCGCGCGGACCAATGACCAGGGCAAGGCGTCGTTCGACACCGGTACCCAGATCAGCGACCCCCAACTCATGGCCACCGCGGCTCTGTCCGGCTACATCGCCGAGTTCAAGGGCAGCCGCACCTACTACTCCACCGAGGCCAAGGGAAGCTTCAACGTCGGTGTCTAGTGCCTCTCGGTCGCTCAGTCTCTGACGACCCGTGACAGTGCGCGAGCCCGACTCCCCCCACCCGCGTCGGCTCGGCGCACTGGACGGTTCCTCGTAGCCCGCTGTCAGCCGGACAGCGGGCTACGGGGTTGCGCCGCGGAGGTGGGCGGGCCCTGGGGCGTGCCGGCGGGTCCGGGAGCGGCCTCCTCGGCGACGTCACGTACGTCCTGTGCGTCCCGTACGTCCTGAGAAGGGCCTTCCACGGTACGTGCCCTGATGGATTGAACATCGTTTACCGGGAAAGGCCCGGTTGACCCCCGGGTGTGACCTGAGCGGGTGCCGGCTGTGGCCGAACGCCGCTGCGAGGACGGAGCGCTGTGAATACGCGATTGATCGAAGAGCGTCCGGTGAACGAGGGCGTGGGGGACGGAAACGGCGGCGCCCGCCGAGTGGGACGGCGGGCGGCCGCGGTGGGAGCGGTGCTGGGGGCCGCGCTGGTGCCGGCCGGGGCGGCGCACGCCAACGTGATCGGTATCGGGAACGCGACGTTCGGCAATACGTGCGCCAACCAGGGCGGCGGAGCGCACACGGCCGCCGGCACGGTGGCCGGGAGCGGTGCGGTGAGCGGGAATCACGTCGCTCTTCCGCTGGATCTGCCGCGTAATCACTGCGGTAACAGCGGCATCATCTGCACCGCTCTGTTCCCGGCAGCCTACTGACTCCTGACCGAATGAGGAGGGGTGCGTGTGAGGCGTTCGGTGGCAGGCGTGTCGATGCGGGACATTCCGGTGCGGGAGCTGGCGGCGCTCAGCGGGCGTGCCATGCCGTCGCTGCGGCGGTGGGTGGCCGAACGCCCCCGGCTCGGTGTGGCACGGGCGTTGCTGGTGCTGGCCACCGGCGACGCGCTGAGCGACGCGGAACTGAGGGACGAACTGACGGTCGCCCACGAGGACGCGCGGAGTGCGGACGCGCGGTCGATGAGTCTGGTGTACGGCGTGTTCCTCCACACGCATCGCCAGTACCGGATGACGGCCGACCATCTGCTCACGCACTTCGCGCGGTGGCCCGGTGACGAGGTGGCCGGACTGATGCTGGACGCCTTCCACGCCTGCGGCGAGGACGGGTACCGGGTACGGGGCGATGCCCTGGCCGAGGAGCAGTACGCGCTGTCCGGCCCGGAGAGTTGGACCTGGACGAGCCGGCTGGCCTGGGTACGGGCGGAGCAGGGCCGCGCCGGGGAAGCGCACGAGCTGGCCGACCGGGCGCTGGCCCTGTTCCCGCGCTCGGGGCTGGCGGCCCATGCCCGCGCCCACGCCGAACACGAACGGGGCGCCGGCCCCGCCTCCACCGCCTTTCTTGACGAGTGGCTGGCGGCCCACCCGGAGGCCGTGCAGTTCAAGCACCTCAACTGGCATGCCGCGTTGCAGTCGCTGGCCTGCGGCGATTTCGCGGACGCGCGCCGTCGGGCGGACGAGGTGCTGGGCCGCGCCGACGTGGGCATGCGCGCGGCGACCAACTGGCGGCTGCTGCTGGCCGGGCAGACCCCGGCCGGCCGCTGCGACCTCGCGCACGTACGGGAGTTGCTGGCGGCTTCTGGCGGGATGGCCGAGGTCTTCCATACGTTCAACCTCGCCCTGGCGCTGGCGGTCGAGGCGGCCACCGACGATCTGCGCGCTCTGGCCCGCCGGGCGGCGCGCGACGAACGGCCGGACTTCCGGCACGTACTGGCCCCGGTCGTCCAGGCGCTGGCCGAGATCACCGCCGGCCGGACGGCGGCGGCCGTGGATCTCCTGACCGGCCTGAGCGCGCGGACGGAACGGCTCGGTGGTGTCCGGGTGGAGCGCGAGATCGTTCACGACACCCTCGCCCGCGCCCTCGTGGACACCGGCGAGCACACCCGGGCCGCCGCGCTCCTGCACCCCCGTATCAGCACGCGGGCGCACCACACCTACGAGGACCTCCTGCTCGCTCGCACGACACCCGTGGCCGCACTCACGGTCGTCTGAGACTTCCGCCCCTCGTCCTTCCCCGGAGATGTTCCATGGCCGCGCCCCAACTGATCGTCGTCTCGCCGCGTGGCAGTGGGACTCCACTGCTGACGGAGTTCACGGCCGCTCTCGGCTACTCCTCCTACGGGACCATGAGCGGTGTCCGGCCCGCGGGCGACGCGCGCCCCGGTCCGGGTACCGGCCCTGGTCAAGGTCCCGGCCCCGGCCCCGGTGAGGTCTACCCCCTGCTGGTGGCCTCCTACGGACAGGACCGCGCCGTACGGCTGCTGCGTCGGCGGGACGAAGAGCGGGACGAACTGAAGTCGGCCTTCCAGGAGGCGGTCAGCGCCCTGTGGCGGGTGTGGTGGACGCGCCTGGGCCAGCCGGTCACCCTCACCTCACCCCTGGATCCCGCGCTCGAAGGACGTCTGGCCCGGGTACCGGACAGCGAACTGCACCGTCTTCTGCCGGGCCGGGGCTGCTGGTACGTCACGGGCCTCGACCTCCAGCGGGCCGAGGCCGGTTTCCTGCGCGCCTGGCACGCGGACAGGCAGCCGCCGGTCATCTTTCATCACCGCGATGTACGGGACCGGATCATCAGCCAGATCCAGCTGCTCTCCGGACCCGCGGAGCGCGTCGGCTCCCTGCCCGACCACCTCATCTACCGGGACATCGTCAGCGCCCTGCCCACCATGGACGCCAGAATCACCCTCGCGCTGACCGATCCCGCCTTCCCCGGCATGGAGGAGGCCCGCCGCTGCCAATGGCTGGCGCGCCACCCGGCGGTGACCGTGATCACCCATGAGGAACTCGCGGGCCCCGCCCACGGCGGAACCACCGAAGCCCGCGAAGAGGCCGTGACCCGCCTGCTGCACGCCACCGGACACCCCTCGCTCTCCCCGGACTCCCTCTCCTCGGATTCCCTCTCTCCGGATCTGCCCGCCCCGCGCTCCGGCGACGGCGACGAGCTGGAGGTGGGCGTCTGGCGCCGGCACTTCACCCCGGCCCACGAACGGATCTTCTCCCGGCTCCACAGCGACCTGCTTCCCGGGCCAAGCGCCCTGCCCGCCGGGAGCAATTGACCGCGGCGCGCTGTTCGCCCCGAACGCCCGTGTCCCCCGCGCCCGTGCCCCGCACCGGCGCCGTCGACGTTTACGGCGTCGCTACAGCGTGCCCGCTACATTTGCGCTGACCTGCGCAAAGGCCCTCCCTGAGGGAGGGCCGTGCACCGCGCGTAGAAAAGCGCCCCCGGCAGGACTCGAACCTGCGGCCAAGTGCTTAGAAGGCACCTGCTCTATCCACTGAGCTACGGGGGCCGGGTGGTGGCCTCGGTGACCTGGAGCCCCGGTTGGGTAGTTCCATGACCTTGCCGGGACAAGGATAGGGCTCCGATCCCCTTGACCCGGTTGCTTCACGCCCGTGGCACGTTGTGGAGGTTCAGTGAAGCGAACCGATAATCGCAGGCAGGTGCGATTCACGCATCGCTTTTGGCCCTCGGCGCCCCGGGTGTTGTGCAGTCGTTATGCCTGTGCCCCACTCGTCCCGTCTGTCCCGAGGTGTGATCGGCGCGCAGAGATGTCCATACGCTTCAAAAAGGCTCCAAAATTGGGCATTCTTCGCATGTGGTGACCTTGGACGTACGGCCCCAGCTGCTCGACGCACTTTCCGCACTGCGCGACCGTGTCGCCGCCGTGCGTCTTCCACTGCCTCTCACCGGGGCGCCGCGTGCCCGGCAGACCAGGGCCGAGCTGCTCGCGCAGCTCGACGACTATCTGCTGCCCAGGCTCAGGGACCCCGAAGCACCCCTGCTCGTGGTCGTCGGGGGGTCCACAGGCGCCGGGAAGTCCACGCTCGTCAACTCCCTTGTGGGACGGCGGGTCAGTGAGGCGGGGGTGCTGCGGCCCACCACGCGTACCCCCGTACTGGTCTGCCACCCCGAGGACCACCACTGGTTCGCCGGGATGCGGGTGTTGCCGCATCTGACGCGCGTATGGCTGCCGCAGCAGGAGGACGACGCGGGAGTCGGCGCGGACGGGACGGTGCCCGTGGAGCAGAGCGCGCTGCGTATCGACACCGCCGCCGCTCTGCCCCGCGGGCTCGCGCTGCTCGACGCGCCCGACATCGACTCGCTCGTGGTGGACAACCGGCTGCTGGCCGCCGAGTTGATCTGCGCCGCGGACGTGTGGGTCATGGTGACCACCGCCTCCCGGTACGCGGACGCCGTGCCCTGGCATCTGCTTCGTACCGCGAAGGAGTACGACGCGTCGCTGGTGACCGTCCTCGATCGGGTGCCGCACCAGGTGGTCGAGGAGGTCTCGCGGCAGTACGCGGCGCTGCTGACCCGGGCCGGGCTCGGTGACGTACCGCGGTTCACCATCCCCGAACTGCCCGAGTCCGCGGGCGCGGGGCGGGGTCTGCTGCCCACCACCGCCGTCGCGCCGCTGCTCGCCTGGCTCGCGCACCGGGTGCAGGACCCGGCGGCCCGTCAGCAGGCCCTGGTGCGTACGGCGGCCGGGGTCATCGACTCCCTGAACGCGCGTATGCCGGAGCTGGCGGGGGCGGTGGCCGCGCAGTACGCCGCCGCCGTGCGGCTGACGGGCGCGGTGGAGGACGCCTACGCGGCCGAGGGCGAGCGGGTGCGCAGACAACTCCAGCGCGGGGCCGTGCTCGCCGGGGACGCGCGCACGCGCTGGCGCGGCTATCCCCGGGACAGCTCGGCGCGCGAACTGCTCGACTCGCTGGTGGAGAGCCTGGGCGCCCTCCTCCAGTGCGCGGTGGCCGCCGCCGAGGAGCGGGTGGAGGAGGCATGGCAGCGCGAGCCGGCCGCCGGGGTGCTGCCGGTGCCGGGCCCGGACGGGGAGGCGGCGGAACGGGTCGGGATGGCCGTACGCCGCTGGCGCCGTGTCCTCGAGGAACTGGCCGAGGAGGAGGTGCGCCAGCTCGAACGGACCCCCGCGCCCGACGCCGAGACGGTCGCGGCGCTGCTCGCGGCGGCCCTGCTGGGCGGCAGACGGGCCCGGCTCGCGGGGGAGCGGCTCGCGGAACGGGTCGGGGCGCACGCGGCGCTGCGGCTGCGCGACCGGGGCGGCGAGCTGGTGACGACGTACATCGATCGCGTGCTGCACGGGGAGCGCGACCGGCGGCTGGCGCCCCTCGACGCGCTTGAGGTGACCCCCGAGCCGCAGGCCGAGTTGATCGCCGCGCTGTCCGTACTCCAGAGGGAAAAAAGGTGAGCGATGTGTCTCAGGTGACTGGTGTTGCTGGTGAGGCCAGCGAAGCCAATGAGGTTGATGAGGCTGAAAGGGCCGTCAAGACAGATAAGGCTTCCAGGACTCCTGAGAATGGAGTGGAGGGGGCCGAGAAAGTCACCGAGCCCGGGAAGTCCGCGAAGCTCTCGAAATTCATGAAGCCCGTGAAATTCATGAAATCAGCTAAATCGATGGAATCCGGTGAATCCAGGGAATCCGCTGAATCCGGGGAGCCCGACGAGACCGGGGAGCCCGTCGGGACCGTGGGGCCCGGCGACGAGACCGTGGAGCCCCTGAGGGCCGATGAGGGCCTCGCGTTCGCCGCCTCCGAATCCGAGTCCGAGTCCGACGCCTTCGCGTCCGCCCCCGACGGGACGGACCCCTCCGGCGGCAGCTGGGACGACGGGCTGATCGCCCGCCGTGCCACCGGGAAGGGCTCCCCGGACGGCCTCGGCGGCCTGGACGGCTTCAGCGGTCTGGACGGCCTCGACGGCACGCTGGGGGCCGGTTCCGACGACTCCGAGGCCCACACACCGATCGGGGGCGCGTACGGCGGCTCTCTGCGGGTACGTCTCGACGCCCTGGGCGAGCTGGTGGGCCTGTCCAGGACCCGGCTCGAAGGGTCCGTACTCGCCGAGGCCGGGCGCGTCCTGGACGAGGCGTCCGCCCGTCAGCGGCTCTCCTCGCGCCATACCGTCGTCGCCATCGCGGGAGCGACGGGCAGCGGCAAATCGACGCTGTTCAACGCCCTGGCCGAGGTGCCGATCTCGGAGACGGGCCTGCGCAGGCCCACCACCTCCGCCCCCATCGCCTGCGTCTGGTCCGACGGCGCCGCGGGGCTGCTCGACCGGCTGGCCATCCCGGGGCGGCTGCGGCGCAAGCCGCTGGCGGGCGGGGACGGCGACGAGGAACTGCACGGCCTGGTCCTCGTCGACCTCCCCGACCACGACTCGGCCGTCGTCCGCCACCGCGAGCAGGTGGACCGGGTGCTCGCGCTCGTGGACGCGGTGATCTGGGTCGTCGATCCCGAGAAGTACGCGGACGCCGCGCTGCACGAGCGCTATCTGCGGCCGCTCGCCGGCCACGCCGAGATCACCTTCGTCGTGCTCAACCAGATCGACCGGCTCCCCGGCGACGCCGCCGACCAGGTGCTCGACGATCTGCGCCGGCTGCTCGACGAGGACGGGATGGCCCTCGGCGAACACGGCGAGCCCGGCGCCACGGTCCTCGCGGTCTCCGCGCTCAGCGGGCACGGCGTGGGCGAACTGCGCGAGCTGCTGGGGCGGTTCGTACAGGAGCGGAGCGCGGCGGAACGGCGGCTCTCCGCCGATGTGGACGCGGCGGCGTGGCGGCTGCGGTCCGCGTATGTCGCCGAGGGGCGTGCCGGACTCGGCGAGCGTTCCCGTGAGCAGTTCGCCGACCGGCTGGCCTGGGCGGTCGGCGCGGTGGCCGCGGGCGAGGCGGCGGAGCGCGCCTGGCGCAGGAACGCGGGGCGCGCGTGCGGGACGCCCTGGCTGCGGCTGTGGCGGTGGTACGAGTCGACGCGGATGCCCGGCGGCCAGACGCAGCGGCCCCCGGCGGTCGTGGAGGAGGAGCTGACGGCACGGCAGCGGGTCGAACAGGCCGTACGTACGGTGGCGGAGGAGGCGTCCGCCGGGCTGCCCGCGCCCTGGGCGCACTCCGTGCGCGAGGCGGCGGCGCGGGGCGCGGAGGGGCTGCCGGAGGCGCTGGACGAGCTGGCGGTGACGGCGGCGGCCCCGAGCAGCCGGCCGCCGCGGCCCGCCTGGTGGCCCGCCGCCGTGCTGGCGCAGGCGTCCATGACGCTGCTTCAGATCTTCGGTGCGCTGTGGCTGGTGGGGCAGATCGTCGGCGTACTGGAACCGGGGCTGCTGCCGCCGGTGCTGGTGATGCTCGCCGGGATCATCGGCGGGCCGTTCGTGGAGTGGGCGTGCGGGGCAGCCGCGATGGGGCCGGCGCGACGGTACGGGCAGGACGCCGAACGGCGGCTGCGCGAGGCCGCGGCGGCCTGCGGGAGGGCGAGGGTGCTGGATCCGATCTCGGGGGAGCTGATGCGCTACCGGGAGGTGCGGGAGCAGTACGTGACCGTGTCGCGCACGGGCGGATGAAACGGGTGACGGGGTTTTCCACAACTCACGGGTAATCCACAGCCGACAGCGCATTCTTTCCATCCGGTCCAGCATGGGATCAGTCAATGCAGCCGGACGGGGAGGGCCGTTATGAGCGACACCGTGGTAACCGTGGTGGGGAACGTCGCGACGGGTGTGGAATTCAGGGAGACGGTCACGGGCGGGGTGGCCCGGTTCCGGTTCGCGGTGACCGGGCGCCGCTGGGACCGGCAGAAGAACAGCTGGACGGACGGGCCCACGAGCTTCTACACGGTATGGGCGTGGCGCACGCTGGGAGCGAATCTGGCCGCCTCGGTCTCCGTCGGTGAGCCGCTCGTCGTGCACGGCCGACTGCGGGTGCGGGAGGACGAACGGGAAGGGCAGCGCCGGACGTCCGTGGAGATCGACGCGGTCGCGGTCGGTCACGATCTGACGCGCGGGACGGCTGCGTTCAGACGTGTGACCAGGGCGACTCCCTCCCTGACGGAGCGTCACAGGCCGGCGACGGAGGGGGAGGGGCGGGGGCGGATTCAGGGGCCGGACCAGGGGCGGTTCCCCGTGCCGGAGGAGACGCGGGACGGGACGGCGGAGGCGACGCCGGGCACGGCCCTTGACGGGACGCCGGGCGCGGCACCTGCTCGCGCGCCGGGCGCGGCACCCGCCCGCCCGCTCGTCACGGCGTCGACTGCCGTTCCCTGAGCGTGGGTTGTGGAGACATGTCGATATACTCGTGTGCATTGCATAGTTCTGCCGGAGTGTCGATAACGATTCCGATTCGGAACGGTTATCAGAGTGCTTGAGTGGACTCCGGCGGTTCGCGCCGTCCATAGGATTCGCGAGTACCCACGGGGCACTTGAGTCTGCTGGCGAGGCATCCCCCCACGCGTTCAACGCGGAAGAATCTCGCCCGAAGGGGAATTCTGTGTTTTCTGCGATATCAGCGTCATCCGTACGGAAGCGGGGCGCCGCCCGTCTCGCCGCCGCGGTACTCGTCTCGGGACTGGTGGCCATGGGCTCGGTGGCCGGCGCCGGCGCGGCCACCGCCGACGAGGTACCCCAGCACCAGGGCGGCGCCGCGGCCACCCTCGACGGACTGAAGACCTACGACGGCGCCGTGCTCCACAGCGACGGCAAGGACCAGCAACTCCCCGCCGGACTGTTCGAGATGACCGTGGACGGCGGCGGCAAGCTCAAGACGTACTGCATCGATATCCACAACCCCACACAGGACCAGGCGAAATACCTGGAGACCCCCTGGAACCAGACCTCGCTGGGCGCCAACAAGAACGCCGGCAAGATCCGCTGGATCCTGGAGCACTCCTACCCGCAGATAGACGACCTCTCGGCACTTGCCCAGAGCGCGGAGACCGGGCCCCTCACCGAGAAGACGGCGGCGGCGGGCACCCAGGTCGCGATCTGGCGCTACTCGGACAGCGCCGATGTCGACGCCAGCGACCCGGCGGCCGAGAAGCTCGCCGACTGGCTGGAGAAGAGCGCCCAGGACGCCGCCGAGCCCAAGGCGTCCCTCACGCTCGAACCCGGTGCCGTCTCCGGCAAGGCCGGTGAGAAGCTCGGCCCGATCACGGTCCGCACCGACGCCGCCGGTGTCACCGTCACGCCGCCCGCCGACGCCGCCGCCAGCGGCGTCAGGATCACCGACAAGGACGGCGCCCCGGTCACCACCGCCGCCAACGGGACGCAGCTGTACTTCGACGTCCCGTCCGACGCCTCCGACGGCACCGCCTCGCTCGGCGTGCAGGCCACCACCTCCGTACCGGTCGGCCGCGCCTTCGCCGGGGTGACCAAGAGCCAGACGCAGATCCTGGCCGGGTCCAGCGAGTCCACGGTCTCGGCGACGGCGACCGGGACCTGGGCGGAGCAGGGCGCGATCCCCGCCGTCACCGCTCAGAAGAACTGCGCCGCGGGCGGCGTCGACATCACCGCCGCCAACAAGGGCGACGAACCGTTCGTCTTCGACCTCAAGGGCACCGAGTACTCGGTCCCGGCGGGTGAGTCCAAGACCGTCACCGTCCCGGTCGGCGAGGACGAGGCGTACGACTTCACCATCACCGGACCCGCGGGGTTCACGCAGAACTTCAAGGGCGTCCTGGACTGCCTGACCACCAGCGACTCGGGCCCCGTGACCCAGCAGGAGTCCTCGCAGCCGCTCCCGGCCTCGGCCGGCGGCTCCTCCGCGGCCGCCACGGACAACCTCGCGGCGACCGGCTCCTCCAGTGCGACCCCGGTCATCGCGGGCGTCGCGATTGCGCTCGTGGTGCTCGGCGGCGGTGCCGTGTTCCTTCTCCGTAAGAAGAACGCCGCCACGTCCTCGACTCCCGGAGAGTGAGGGACGTCTCGCGCTGAGTGAGACCTCGCAGCCCGTGGCCCCCGGCACGCACCCGCGTGCCGGGGGCCACGGCCGTGAGAAGGGCCTGAGAACGGTCCGGGGAGCGGTACTGGTTTCCATCGGGGGATGGACATGCGGCAAGATGGCGTGTATCTGCCCTCACGCGGCGGAGCCGCACATTGGCCCTTCTCGATTGCCGGACGGTTTCTCTTGGCTGAGTACATCTACACGATGCGCAAGACGCGTAAGGCGCACGGCGACAAGGTCATCCTCGATGATGTGACGCTGAGCTTCCTGCCGGGCGCGAAGATCGGTGTGGTGGGTCCGAACGGCGCCGGTAAGTCCACCGTGCTGAAGATCATGGCGGGTCTGGAGCAGCCGTCCAACGGCGACGCGTTCCTCTCCCCGGGATACACCGTCGGCATGCTCCTCCAGGAGCCGCCGCTGGACGAGTCCAAGACCGTGCTGCAGAACGTCCAGGACGGCGCCGCCGAGATCATGGGCAAGCTCAACCGCTTCAACGAAGTGGCCGAGCTGATGGCGACCGACTACTCCGACGCGCTGATGGAGGAGATGGGCAAGCTCCAGGAGGACCTCGACCACGCCAACGCGTGGGACCTGGACACCCAGCTCGAACAGGCCATGGACGCGCTCGGCTGCCCGCCCGGCGACTGGCCCGTCACCAACCTCTCCGGTGGTGAGCGCCGTCGCGTCGCGCTCTGCAAGCTGCTGCTCGAAGCCCCCGACCTGCTGCTCCTCGACGAGCCCACCAACCACCTGGACGCCGAGTCCGTGCAGTGGCTGGAGCAGCACCTCGCCAAGTACCCCGGCACCGTCGTCGCCGTCACCCACGACCGGTACTTCCTCGACAACGTCGCCGGGTGGATCTGCGAGGTCGACCGCGGCCGTCTCCACGGCTACGAGGGCAACTACTCCAAGTACCTGGAGACCAAGCAGGCCCGTCTCAAGGTCGAGGGCCAGAAGGACGCCAAGCGCGCCAAGCGGCTCAAGGACGAGCTGGAGTGGGTGCGGTCGAACGCCAAGGGGCGCCAGGCCAAGTCCAAGGCGCGACTGGCCCGTTACGAGGAGATGGCCGCCGAGGCCGACAAGATGCGGAAGCTGGACTTCGAGGAGATCCAGATCCCGCCGGGCCCCCGGCTCGGCAGCGTCGTCGTCGAGGTGGAGAACCTCTCCAAGGCGTTCGGCGAGAAGGTCCTGATCGACGACCTGTCGTTCTCGCTCCCGCGCAACGGCATCGTCGGGGTCATCGGCCCGAACGGCGCCGGCAAGACCACGCTCTTCAAGATGATCCAGGGCCTGGAGGAGCCGGACTCCGGCAGCATCAAGGTCGGCGACACCGTCAAGATCAGCTATGCCGACCAGGGCCGTGACAACATCGACCCGAAGAAGACGCTGTGGGCGGTCGTCTCGGACGAGCTGGACTACATCAACGTCGGCCAGGTCGAGATGCCCTCGCGCGCCTACGTCTCCGCGTTCGGCTTCAAGGGCCCGGACCAGCAGAAGCCGGCCGGTGTGCTCTCCGGCGGTGAGCGCAACCGGCTGAACCTGGCGCTGACCCTCAAGCAGGGCGGCAACCTGCTGCTCCTCGACGAGCCGACGAACGACCTGGACGTCGAGACACTGTCCTCGCTGGAGAACGCGCTGCTGGAGTTCCCCGGCGCGGCCGTGGTCGTCTCCCACGACCGGTGGTTCCTGGACAGGGTCGCCACGCACATCCTGGCGTACGAGGGCGAGTCCAAGTGGTTCTGGTTCGAGGGCAACTTCGAGTCGTACGAGAAGAACAAGGTCGAGCGGCTCGGCGCGGACGCCGCCCGTCCGCACCGCGCCACCTACAAGAAGCTGACGCGAGGCTGAGATGGCCCGCCACTACTACAACTGCCCGCTGCGCTGGTCGGACATGGACGCCTTCGGGCACGTCAACAACGCGGTCTTCATCAGTTATCTGGAAGAGGCCCGTATCGACTTCATGTTCCGGCTGGCGCCGGGGGACGGCTCGCCGTCCTTCTCCGGCGGGTCCGTGGTGGCCCGGCACGAGATCGACTACAAGCGGCCGCTGGTCCACCGGCACGAGCCGGTGACCATCGAGTCATGGGTGACGAAGATCAACGCCGCGTCGCTGACGATCGCGTACGAGATCAAGGACGAGGGCCAGGTGTACGTACGGGCCTCGACGGTCGTCGTGCCGTACGACCTGGCGGCCGGGCGGCCCCGGCGGATCACCGAGGAGGAGAAGATGTATCTCCGGAAGTACCTCGACGACGAGGCCGCCACCGGCAGGGGCGAGAGCCCGCGGGACGCCGGGGACAAGGACGCGCTCGCGGCATGACGGCGCCCGAGCAGACAGTGGAGTTCGCCGACGCGCGGGAGGCGGCCGATCTCGGCGCCTTCCTCGGCCGGCTGATCCACTACGACCGCGCCGCCGCGGTACGGCTCCAGGCCGGGGGCGGCGCGCTCGCCGTCTTCGGCCGGCCGGCGTCCTTCGAGGTGCTCGCCATCCGTACGGCCAGGCTCGCAGCGCCGTACGCGCTCGATGTCACCGTCTCCGCCGGGGAATTCCTCGAGGCGATCGACGAGGCGGCGGGCAGCGCGGCCGTCCCGGCGGCCGTCACCGGCCCGCCGTGGGCCGGGGTGCTGCCACCGCGCGGCGGCTGGCGGCAGGTGCCGGGGCTGCCGGGCACGGACGCCATGCGCCGTGCGCTGGCCGCCGCGGTCGCCGAATTCCGTTCCCGCGACGAGCGGTTGACGCCCGGCGACAGGACCCGTACGGAACGCGACCGGATAGGCCGGGAGATCTGGTCCCGGACCCTCGGAGACACGCGTCTGCCGCTGCGGGCCGTGCACGCCGCGCAGGCGCTGGGGTTCCTGCGACCCGTCCGCGCCATGGTGCCGGCCGCCGCACCCGTCGAGGAACAGCCGGTGGCGCTGCTGGAGTCGGGCGGCTGGCTCCGGCTCCGCACACCGTACGGCTCGATCGCGGTACGGCGCGCGGGGATCGGCGGTCTCACGGTCACCCCGGTCTGAACCGAACGCCTGAGGACCTGAACCGAACGTCTGAGGACCGGCACGGGACCGGGCGTCGGGGGACCGGGGAGGAGATCAGCCCGCGGCGTTCACCATGGAGGCGGCGGCGTAGGTGAGGTAGTCCCACAGCTGCCGCTGGTGCGCCTCGGAGAGCCCCAGTTCCTCGACGGCCACCCGCATGTGCCTGAGCCAGGCGTCGTGCGCGGCGCTGTCCACCGTGAACGGAGCGTGGCGCATCCGCAGCCGGGGGTGGCCCCGGTTGTCGCTGTAGGTGCGGGGACCGCCCCAGTACTGCATCAGGAAGAGCGCGAGCCGCTCCTCGGCGGGGCCCAGATCCTCCTCCGGGTACATCGGCCGCAGCAGCGGATCCTCGGCCACCCCCTGGTAGAACCGGTGGACCAGGCGCCGGAAGGTCTCCTCGCCGCCGACCTGCTCGTAGAAGGTCTGCTCCTGAAGCGTGCCCCGCGGAATCTCGTTCACCTGTCCATGGTCTCAGACGGACCGGCGGAGGACCTCGGCCCTAGGACCATCCCCTGTCCGGAGGCTGTCCGAATACTGGCGCGCAGATGCCAAGGCCCACTCGCTTCCCGGCCGCTCACCCAGGACAGTGGGGGGATGGGTGCACACCGGGAGGACGTGTACGGGCCGGACGAGGCGGACGTCGCCGACGCACGCGCCGGACTGATCCGGGAGATCGCGGTGACCGGGGCGCTCGACGACCCGGCCTGGCGCGAGGCGTTCGAGGCGGTTCCGCGCCATCTCTTCGTGCCGTACTACTTCGTCGGCCGCCCCGGTGGCTACGACCGGCTGTGGAGGGGTGACCCCGACCCGGTGCGGCGCCGGCGCTGGCTGCGCGGGGCGTACGTGGACGGGCCGCTCGCGACCCGGGTACGCGACGGCGAGCTGATCTCGTCCAGCAGCCAGCCCTCGCTGATGGCCCGGATGCTGGTGGAGCTGGATGTACGGGACGGGGACCGCGTCCTGGAGATCGGCGCGGGCAGCGGCTACAACGCGGCCCTGCTCAGTCACCGGCTGGGCGACGAACTCGTCACCACCGTCGATGTCGACCCGGAGATCACCGAGTGCGCCCGCAGCCATCTCGCCGCGGCCGGCTACCGGCCCGCCGTCATCACCGGTGACGGCGGACGCGGCTGCCCGGAGCGCGCTCCGTTCGACCGGATCATCGCGACCTGCACCCTGCCGTCGGTGCCGACGGCCTGGTTGTCGCAGTGCAGGCCGGGGGCACGGATCCTGGCGCCGCTCGCCACCGGACTGATCAGCCTCCGTGTCGGGAAGGCGGCCCACGGGAACGGCGCACAGGGTGGTGGCGGGAGAGGGCGCGGCGAAGGAGAGCGCGGCAGCTGCGCGGAGGGGCACTTCCTGAACACCGCCGCCTACTTCGTACCGCTGCGGGGCGTGCCGGGGAGCACGGCCCTGGCACGCCGGCCCCTCGGCGGACTGCCGAGGCGCGCGAGCGAGAACGAACTCTTCCGCTTCCTGCTGACCCTGACCGCGGGCAGCCTGGATCCGCACGAGGCGCTCTCCCTCTGGGAGCGCGAGCGCCACCCGGAGCGGGAGCGGTTCGGCGTCACTCTCACCGGCGGGCGCCAGTGGGCCTGGCTGGACGACCCGGCGGGGCCGTACGTATGGCCCCTGAGCGCGGGTGGCGTCAGCCCCGGCGGATCGTGATCGTCGTCCAGGCGCCGACATGCACCCGGTCACCGTCCTTGAGCGGGACGGGGACATAGGGCTGTATCGGATCCTCGGCTCCGTTGAGCGTGGTGCCGTTGGTCGAGTTCTGGTCGACCACGGCCCAGCTGCCGTCCGGCTGGTGGACCAGGACCGCGTGCTGGTGCGAGACGCCCGGGTCCTCCGGCGGGACGGACAGGTCGATCTCCGGCGACTCACCGGTGGAGTGTCTGCGGCGGCCGATCGAGACCTGGTTCCCGGCCAGCGGCAGACGCTGCTCGGGGGAGTACGCCGGCAGATTCAGGCCGGTGGCCTCGGGGCCGCTGCGCTGCATCATCGCCATGAAGTACTCACGGTCGGGGCCGATGACCGCCGTCCAGCCGGCCGGCGCCTGCTGGTACTGCCGCATCGGGTCGTGCTGCTGGGGCACCTGCGCCGGTGCGTGCGGCTGCGACTGCTGCGACTGCTGTGACGAATGCGACTGCTGCTGTGAGTGCGGAGCCTGGAGGGCCTGAGGAGCCTGAGGGACCTGGGGAGCCTGAGGCTGGGCCGGGGCCGACATACCCGAGGGCGGCGGCAGCATCCAGTCGTCGTCACCGGCCGGCCGCGCGGGCGAGGGCGACCGCGGGGCGGCGGACTGCTGCTGGAAGGCGGGCGGGGGCGGCGGTCCCTGCTGCTGATACGACGGCGGGGGCGGCGGTCCCTGCTGGTGCGGGTTCTGCGGCGAGGGAGGCGGGGGTGGCGAGTGCGACGAGTGCGGCGACGCGGGCTCGGGCGACAGCGGTTCTGCGGGCCGGTTCAGCTGCGAGGGCCGCGAGCTCTGGTACTCGTACGGATCGTGCGGCCGGGGCGGCTGCTGGGCCTGGAAGCCCGGCGGCAGGTTCAGCCCGGGAATGGGACTGCTGGTGCCACCGGGGCTGCCGGGGCCCGGCTGCGGGGCCAGCGGGGTGTACGACGTCGCCGTGTTCGTCAGGAAGTTCCAGCGGCACTCCTCGCAGAACGGAGCCATCGGCTCGCGTGGAGTGCGGCACTGCGGGCACAGCTCGGACTGGGCGGTGGCACCGGGGCCGGGCCCCGGCGGATAGCCGTAGCCGGGCGCGGGCGGCGGCGGGGGAGGCGGTGGTGGTACGGCACCCGTGGGAGCGCCAGGACCGGCCATGCGATGGCCGCAGACCTCGCACCAGTCGTCGGAACCCGACTGGTGTCCGTTCGGGCAGGTCGGCATGTCGGCGCTTCCCCCTCTCCTCGTCCGGCCCGCAGGCCGCCGTTCTCTGTGTCTCCGTGCCGCGGACTCGTCGCTACGCGGATGCTTGGTGACGCCGGTCCTTCGTGACGCCGGTGCTTCGTTACGCGGTTACCTCTTGACGCGAACGGTCTTGGTGGAACGCGTTTCGAGGGTCATCTCGTCCGCGTCCGCGACCTTCGCCTTCAGTCGCACAGTACCTGTCGCCGCGTCGACGACGTCCACCACCTTCGAAAGCAATTTCGCGGTATCGGCGTTCCCCGACGACGCGGCGAGCTGCACCGCACGTCCCAGTTTCGCGGTCGCGCCGTCGAAATCGCCCGACTTACGCGCATCCAGACCCTGTTGGATGACTTGCGCCAGTTCGGCTTGACCCGTGTAGTGCGCGACCTGGGGGTTTATCGTCGTGGAGGCCGCCATGTCGTCCGTCCACACCGCCCGTACCAGCCCTTGCGACAGCACCTCGGGGGCTCCGCCGCCCTGCGTGGGGAGGATCAGCGAGACCCGCGCGGCCAGCATCTCCTGGCCGATGCCGGCCTCCGGAACCCGTACAGACACGTGGTAATCGCGCGATTCGTCGCCCCAGGACCCGGTGGGATAGTCCCCGGCCCGCGGTCCTGCCTCCGTGCGCCGGCCGGTCAAGTCCTCGACCGTGGGCGCCACCTGCTTGACGAAGGTGATCTCCACGCCGACGGGTGTCCACATCCGCAGCGCCACATCCGCGATCTCCTTGCCCATCGCGTTCTCCATCATGGTGGTGAAGTCCGCGGCCAGGCCGGCCGGATCGGCGACGATGTCGGCGCTCCCGAGCAGCGCGGAGGCGATGCCCGTGACCTCCTTCACCTCCCAGTCCGTGCCGACACCGCGGGCGTCACAAGTGAACCGTCCCGCGCAGGAGTCGAGCGCGGCCCTCAGATCCTCCGGCGCCTCGTGCTCGTTACGCCCGTCGGTGAGCAGGATGCCGTGCCGGATGGGGACATCGGCCGTGGCCAGCAGCCGGTCGGCGAGCCGGAGCCAGGTCCCGATCGCCGTACCGCCGCCCGCGCTCAGCCGGCGCAGCGCCTCCTTGGCCTGGGCTCTGGTCTGTCTGTCGGCGACCGCGAGTCTGCCGTTGCCCGGGTAGACCTCCTTCGCCACATGCGTACCGCCGACGATCGCGAAGGCGACCCCGTCGCGCAGGGTGTCGACGGCCGCGGCCGTGGCGTCGCGCGCGTTGCGCATCTTCGTCGGCGGGTAGTCCATGGACCCCGAACAGTCGACCATGATCACCACGGCCGCGTTCGGGCTGTACCCGGGAAGGACGGAGGGTGTGGACGAGGCTCCCGCCAGTGGCACTCCGCCGGTGGTGCCGCCCCCTGTCGAGGTGACCGTGACGATCGCGCTGACCTCGCGCCCGCCTTCCGGCAGGTATTCGTTCTGGTACACGTCGACGGAGAACTGCGGCACGTTCGACTTGGAGAAGTTCGCCATCTGTATCGGCTCCTTGACGCTCCACACAGCAGAGACAAGTCAGTGAAAGGGCAGTAAAAGATCTTCAATTGATCAGTAATCGGTCAGTTCAGGGGCATGCGTGATCGAGAGCGGGCAGAGCGGGAATCACGCCGAGTTGTAGGCGGATCCTGCCCCTTGCGGTGGCAGGGCGAACGGCAGCACCGCCACTGTTACGTTGTCGTGGCCCCCACCGTCGAGCGCGTGCCCGACCAGTACCTGGGCGGCGTGCAGCGGCCGTCGCGCCGCGTCGGCCGGCAGGGCCCTGGCCATCTCGTCGGCGCCCTCCGCGTAGTTCCACAGACCGTCCGTGCAGACCACCACCACACCGGGGCGGTCCGGCTTGAACGAGGCGGTGTGCGGCTCCAGTTCGTACGCGTCGGCGCCGAGCCAGCCGGTGATGGCGTGGGCGCGGGCGTCCGCGTACGCCTCCGCCTCGTTCATCAGGCCCGCCGCGACCATCTGCGCGGCCCAGGAGTCGTCCTCGGTGAGCCGGGCGGGCGGGCCGCCGCGGTCGTCCGGGATCCAGTACGCCCGGCTGTCGCCGATCCAGCCGACGACCAGCAGGCCGCCCGCGACCACCGCGCCGACGATGGTGCACGCGGGGGCGTTCTGGTGGCGGTGCGGGTCGTGCTCCATCCCGCCGCCCGGGGTCGTGGCGAGGGCGTTGACCGCCTCGGCCGCGACGACGATCGCGTCGTGCATCGACTGCTGCGGATGCGTCCCGCGCTCCAGCGCGGCCAGCAGGGACTCGTTCGCCGAGGAGGCCGCCGCGGCCGACGCCTCGTCGGGACGGGTCGCGGACGACACACCGTCGCAGACGACCGCGACCACGGCGGGGGAGCCGTCCGGCAGGGCGGCCGACGACACGGCGAACGCGTCCTCGTTGCGGTGATGACGCAGCCCGCGGTCGCTGACGGCCGCCACCGCGCCCAACTCCTGCTCCACATGGTCGCGTTCACGCGGCTGGGCGTGTCCGCAGTTCTCGCAGTAGCCGTCCGTGTCGACCCGTCCGGCCCGGCAGGCGACACAGAGCTTGCCGCCGGGCGGGAGCACGGCGCCGGGGTCCACGGTGCGCGGATCGGCGGCGTCCGGGTTCGGGCTCTCCGGGCGGGCGCTCTCCTCGTTCGTGCTCGCCGGGCCCGCGGCCCCCTGGCCCGTGTTCTCCTGGTTCGCGTAGTCGCGCGCCGAGCTGTCCCGGACCACGGCCGCGGGTGCGGCGGGCGCGGCGGGCGCGGCGGGCGCGGGCAGCTCGAAATCACCTGGATGGGCGGGCAGCCGTGAGCCGCTCGACTCCAGCCCCACCAGTTCTTCCGGCAGATGCAGCGGCGCGGGTGTGCCGGAGCTGTCGGTTCCGGTGACCGTGGGCCACTCCACACCGGTCACGGGAGCACCCGCCGCCGGAGCACCCGCCGCCGCGGCGTCGGGCACCGTGCTGTCGGGCACCCGGGCATCGGGCTCCGCCGGTCCCACGCCCTTCATCACGAGGGTGGGTCTGTCGTCCGGGCGCGGTGGCACGACCGACAGGTCGTAGCCGCACGCGCCGCAGAACAGGTCGCCGGACTCCAGCGGCTCCTCGCAGCTGGGGCAGGTCGGCAGCTGCGCCGACTTGGGCTTCTGGGACATCAATCACACCCACGTCCGGGGGCGGAAACGGTTGGCCCGCTCCACCAGTTCGATCCTTTCCTCGCCGCGCTGAGCGAGCCGGGCGAGTACCCGGTAGGAGCGTTCCAGTCCGAAACGCAGCCCACGCTCGTCCAGTTCGCTGCCGAGCAGTACGGCCCGCACCGGACGGGAGCCGGGACTACCGGAGAGTACCCAGTCCAGGGCCGTCCCCAGTACCTCTGTCGACAACCGCTCGCGCCGCACCGCGTCCAGACCGAACTGCTGGAGCGCGGACACCTGATGGGCGGCAGCCGTCAGATCGTCGATCAGCGGGCGCTCCTGGCCGGGGCCGACGGCCGCCGTCCGCGCTCCGCGCTGCCGCAGTCTGGCCCGTACGGCCGCCACCCGCGCCGCCGTGTAGTGGATCGACGCCTCGGGCACGGACTCCAGGGACCGTACGGCACCGGCCCGGTCACCGGCGGCCAGCTGCACCCGGGCGAGACCGAACGCCGCGCTGACATAGCTCGGGTCGGTCGTCCAGACGAGACGGTAGTACTCGGCGGCGTTGTCCAGCTGACCGAGCACCTCGGCGCAGACGCCCAGCGCCAGCTTCGGGGCCGGCTCGCCGGGGAACGCGTCGTATATCGCGTCGAAGGAGAGCGCCGCGGTCTCGTGGTCGCCCGTGGAGAGCGAGGCGACGCCCCGGTACCAGACGACCCGCCAGTCATCCGGACGCCGCTCCTCCAGGGCGGCCAACGACGCGGCGGCCGTGGCCAGTTCCCCCATCTCCAGCCGGGCGCGCAGCTCGCGCAGTCCGCGCTCGACGGAGTCGGCGGGGGCGGCGGCCAGCGCGGTGATCAGCTCGGCGGGGGCCGAGGCCAGCAGACCGGCGAGGAATCCGGCGTTCGGATCGTTCGGATCGACTCTCGGTACGGGCAGCGCCAGCGCGATCGCCCGGGTGTCGAGCGGCGCGAGCCGGGGCACACCGGGGCCCGGGGTGCCCGCGGCGCCCGCCGTCGTACCCGAGGCGCTCGTACCGGAGCCGCTCGTGCCCAGGACGCCCGCCGCCGCGCCCGGGGCCGCCTCCGCGCGGGGCGCCGGCAGATACGGCGGGACCGCCGGGGCGAGCCCACTGGCCCCTGCAACGCCGGGCCGTGCGCCGGGCGCGGGGAGCGCGACCGCTCCGGCCCCGGCACCCGGCGGCAGGACCGGCGCGGCTCCCGTTCCGTCGCCGCCCGCGAGAGCGGGCCCCGACCCCTCCGTTCCGGCGCGCCGGCCGAACAGACCGCCTCCCCGGGCCCGTTCGGGACGCGCCCCCAGCCGTGAGACCTCCTCGGTCAGCTCCGCGAACAGCTCCGTGTCCGTGACCCGCAGCTCGGGACCGAACAGCGTCGACAGCGACGGGCGCGGACGCCCCGTCTGCAGCGCCACCACCTCCCGCAGCACGCCCGTCAGCTGCTCCGCCATCTCCTGCGCCGACGAGAACCGGCGCGCCGGATCCGGGTCCGTCGCGCGGACCAGCAGCCGGTAGAAGGACTCGTACGTCCGGAAGACCTCGATGTGGTCCGGGTCCGGGAGCGAGTCCGCGAACACGTTGGTGTAGCCCTGGAAATCGAAGGTCAGCACCGCCAGGGTGCGGGCGACCGTGTAGAGATCGGAGGCCACCGACGGGCCGACCTCCGCGACCTCGGGCGCCTGGTAGCCGACGGTGCCGTAGATCGCCGACTCGTTGTCGTCCGTCCTGCGGACCGCGCCCATGTCGATGAGCTTGAGCTGGTCCTCGGTCTGGATCGCGTTGTCGACCTTGAAGTCGCAGTAGAGCAGATTGCGGCTGTGCAGATGGCCGAGCGCCTCCAGCGCCTCGATCCCGTACGCGCACGCCTGCTCCACCGGCAGCGGATCGCGCCTTCCCGCGGCGGTGCGCCGATCGTTGGCGATCTCCTTCAGCGATTTGCCGCCGACGTACTCCATGACTATGTAGCCGTCCATGGAGCCGGTCCGCTGGTCGAGATGTTCCACGAAGTTGTAGATACGGACGATGTTGGAGTGCTCGATCTCCGCGAGGAAGCGGCGCTCGGAGATCGCGGCCTCCATGGCGTCCTGGTCGCCGGTGTCCAGCAGGCCCTTGAGCACCACCCAGCGGTCCGAGACCGCGCGGTCGATCGCGAGATAGACCCAGCCGAGGCCGCCGTGGGCCAGACAGCCCACCACCTCGTACTGGCCGTGCACGATATTGCCCTCGTGCAGCTTCGGTACGAACGAGTACGGGTGCCCGCACTTGGTGCAGAACCCTTCCGTCCGCCCCGGCCGGTCCCCGCGCGCACGGCCAACCGGCGCACCGCAGTCCGAGCGCGAGCAGAAGCGCTTGCGCTCGGGCACTTCCGGATGCTCCATCACCGCGGAGCGCGGGTCGGGGCGCGGCACGTCCGGTACGGAGACGAGGCCCGCGCCGAGGCGGTTACGGCCCGACGCCGCCGTGGACGAGCCGGAGCTGCGTACCGACACCGACTGGGTCGACAGCCGCCCGGACAGCGTGCGCGAGAGGCGGCCCGAGACCGAGCGCCGGGACGTGGACGAACGTGAGGAACTCCGCGAGGAGGCCCGTGCGGAGGAGCCGGACGACGAGCGCGAGGACGCGCCACGGCCGGAACCGCTGCTCCGGCCGCCGCCCGTGATGCCGGTGGGCGGCGAGGACAGCGAGCCGTTGGGCGAGACGACGGGCGCCAGGCCGCAGGTGTCGCAGTACAGCTCACCGCCGCCCATGTCCTCGTACGAACCCTCGCAGCCGGGGCGCTGGCATGCGTTCGTCCCGCTCATCTGTCCCCCCGTTGACCCGTTGACGCCGGCATGCCCGTCGCGCCTCGCTCCGTCATGTGTCCCCCCTGTGGTCGGCGGCGCCGGGCCCGCGGGGGACCAGCACGTCCGCCGCCGCCCGCTGGTAGCGCAGCACCGCCTCCTCGGCCACCCGCAGATCGCAGGGCGCGCTCCACAGCATCCGGCGCGCCGCGTCGTACCGCTCGATCAGCACCGGGTCCTCGGCCAGTCCGTGCCGGGCGACCTTCGCCTTGTACGCGTCCAGCCGGCCGCGCAGCTCCGCGCGGACCGCGAGCGGCGCGGTGACCGCCGTCAAGGATTCGCGGGCCCGCAGCAGTTCGTCCTCGGCGTCCCGCTCCAGCGACTCCAGGAGCGGCGAGAGCCGGTGCCACTGCGCGTGTCTGCGGTACTCGGCGGCGGTCGAGAGCCGTTCCTGGAGGGCCGTCGGCGGACCGCTCACCGCGGGCACCTCGGTGGCGGCGATCTTCGCCAGCACCTCGCTGCGGGCCGATCGGGCCTCGGTGAGCGTACGGTCCGCGCGCGACAGTACGTCCCGCAGCCGCATCAGCCGTTCCTCGGAGTCCTGGCGCACCCGCAGGACCGCCTCGATCTCGCGCCGTACGTCCTCCAGCGCGCGGGCGGCCCTGTCGTAGCGCTCGGTGTCGGGACGGCCGCCGCCGGGCGCCGAACTGCCGGGGCCGGGCCGCCAGAACGCCAGCGGATCGGAGATCACCTGCTCGCGCAGCGTGCTCAGTTCCTGGGTGATCGACTCCAGGTCGTCGCCGGCCGGATGCTCGCCGGGCCGTACGCCGACGGAGTGCGCCAGCGAGCGGGTGCGCCGCAGCTCCGCGGAGAGCAGATCGATGCGTGCGGGCAGCGCCGACCACACCGAGTCCGCGGCCACGACCATGTCCAGGGACGACGCGTACAGCTCGTTCATCCTGGCCACCAGCTCCGCGAGCGTGAAGCGCTCGGAGAGCTTCGCCGGGCCGGTGAGGGACGCGGGCAGCTGTCCCGCGGCGCCCGCGACCACGACATCGCGGCCGCGCAGCGTCTCCGTCAGCTCCAGCAGGTCGTCGCGATTGGGCCAGCGGCGTCTGGCGCGTGCCTCACGGGCCCTGTTCAGCGCCGCGGTGTAGCTGTCGAAGTACGTCCACAGGAGCGTGATCGACAGTTCGGCGGCGGCCCAGCGGTCCTTGGTGACGCCGGTCAGGTCGGCGCCTTCGAGGAGTCTGCGGCCCGCGTGGTCCTGGAGGGCGAGCAGCGAGGTCTCGATCGCCTCGTACTCCGCTTCGAGGCGTGACAGGGCGCGGTCCACCTCGTCCCGGTCCATCACCGGTCCCGGTGGCTTCCCCGTCGAGTCGGGGAAGGAACCCGTGACGCCCATCGCTCACCTCTCCGCTCGTCTCTTCGGCCCTGCCGGAACGCCGGCCGGCGCACCGCGTGTCCGCGGGTCATCGGCGCTCGGCCGCGGCCCTCGGCTTTCGGCCCGTCAGTCTTTGTAGGTGGCTGTGGGCGGCTTCGTGATGCCCGGCAGCCCCGCCGCCAGCCATCGCGTGTACGACGTCATCCAGGGGCTGTTGGGTCCGCCCGCGCGGTACTCCTCCAGCACGTGGTTCACCCGGCGCACCAGATCGTCGTTGCCGAGCTTGGCGGCGACACCGTAGTACTCCGGCTTGAGCGGCTTCCCGCGCAGCTCGACCGCCGGGTCCTGGGCCGCCTGGCCGGCCGCGAGGGCGTTGTCCGTCATCAGCGCGTCGACCTCGCCCAACTGGAGCCGGACCAGGCAGTCGAGCTGGTTGGGCACCGTCAACTGGTCCTTGTCCGAAGGCTTCCCCTCATTCGCGTCCTCGTATATCGCGCCGAACGACTCGCTCTTCAGTGTCTCGTTCGCGATCGAACCCTCGGCCGTGCAGACCCGCTTTCCGGCCAGGGACGTGTCGTATCCCTTGATGGCCGACCCCTTCGGGACCAGTATCTGCTGGCCCGTCTGGAAGTAGGCGGTGGAGAAGGAGACGTCCTTGAGCCGGTCGCAGGTGATCGTCATCGTCCGGACGACCAGGTCCACCGTGCCACTCTTCAGCGCCTCGGTCCGCTGGTTGGTGGGGATGGTACGGAAGACGATGGCGTCCGGACTGCCCAGTATGTCCGCCGCTATGGCCTTCGCCAGATCGATGTCGAAGCCCTCCAGATCGCCGGTGTCGGGGTTGCGGGCGCCCCAGCGGTAGCTGTTCTGGTCGACTCCCACGATCAGCTTGCGGTCATCACCCGTACGGTCTCTGATCGCCTTGACGCCGGCGGCGTTGTTGTCGTCGACGGGCCGGAGACTGGCCTCGGGGGAGGGGCAGTCGTCGGCCTTCGCGGGCACGGCCGTGGCGATGCGCTGCTCGGAGCGCTCCGTTTCCTCCGAGGTCGTACGGGTCAGCGGCAGCAGGGTGACCGAGGCCGTCAGCACACAGGCGCCCGCCATGGCCGAGACACCGCCCCAGCCGCGGAGCCGCCGGAACGGGCCGGGGCCGCGGGAACGGCGCGGCCTGTCCGTCGAGGTCATCCCTCCCCCTCTCACCGGTACTCCGAAAGCCTGCGGCCGATCCCCAGGATCGCGCCCACCGCGGCCACCAGCGCCAGCGCGCCGGCCCCGATCGCCAGACCGTTCAGCGCGCCGAGACCGTCCGAGGCGTAGGTGTCGAACTCCTTCTGCTCCAGATCGATCGCCAGCTTCAGTGACGAGTCCACCTGGCGGAAGGACTCGCCGGTGGAGCCCTTCGCCCCGGTCGCCGCGGGGTCCTTCGACCCGATCACCAGCGCCAGCGCGGTCTTGTAGTCACCGGTCTTGTCCGCCTTGCTGGCCAGGGCGTGGCGCTCGCGCCATTCCGCGACCGAGGCGATCGCGTCCTTCACCGGCGTACGGCCGTCGCTGTTGTCGGCGAGCCCCTCGGCCCTGCCGAGCGCGACGCTGAGCTTGTCCATGCCCGTGTTGTAATCCGTCTCGTACTTGTCCTTGTTGTCCTCGTTGAGGACGGCGCCCCTCGCGACCAGGGTGAGGTTCTCATTCGCGCGGGCCTTGAGCGAGTTGATCCGCGCGTCGTTGAGGACCTCCAGCGACGCCTGGCCGTGCGTC
Source organism: Streptomyces sp. L-9-10 (assembly GCF_004151105.1). Taxonomy (GTDB): domain Bacteria; phylum Actinomycetota; class Actinomycetes; order Streptomycetales; family Streptomycetaceae; genus Streptomyces. Next base: position 181,558 of record NZ_PHRF01000097.1, on the reverse strand, counting down.
TTCGCGTTGTCCAGCTCCGCGCGCGCGACGGTCTGCGCGGCGGCCAGCCAGAGCAGCAGGACCGTGGCGGCGGCTGTGGCGGCGAGCAGGCCGTGGTTGAACACGCGGTTCGTCCGCAGGTAGTTGCGCCGCTGTGCCCAGAAGAGAGCGCCGAACGCCAGCACGCCCAGCGCCGTCGAGAGGAACGGCCACAGCCGCGCGTCGTCGTTGTCCGTCGCGAGCCGGTCGGTCTCCGCCGCGTACAGCTTCTCGGCGGCGGGCAGCAGTTCGTTGCTCATCAGCTGGTTCGCGTACCGCAGATAGGCGCCGCCCAGCGGCAGCCCCTGCCGGTTGTAGGCGCGGGCCTGCTCGATCAGGCCGGTATAGCGCGGCAGTCCCTCGTTGAGCGTGGCGATCTGGCGGCCCGACTCGCCGGTGTCGTCCGTGTGCGTGGCGGCCGTGATCAGCAGTCCCGACGCCGTCGTGATGTCCGTGCTGTACGTCTTGCGCACATCCGCGGGCTCCGGCGCGCCCGCCAGGAAGCCGCTCGCCGCGGCCGTGTCGGCGTCGGCCAGCGAGCGGTAGATGTCCGCCGCGTCCACGCTCAGCGGCTGACTGCGGTTCACCACGTCATCGGCGGCGGTGAACCGGTCCGACGCCTCCCAGGCCGTCACCGCCCCGAAGGCCACGACCAGCAGGGCCAGAGCCGCGCCGATGATCCGCAGCCGGCCGGGCTCGGTCGTCGCGGCAGCGCGCAGCCGCTCCGCGGTCTCGGCCCATGCCGCCCGGCGCACGGGCAGCTGGCCGGGCGGCGGAGCCGACGGCGGCCGCGTGGGCGCGTGCGGCGGAGCCGACGGTGGCGCGGAGCGCACATTCGACGGGTTTGTCACGTGACCTCCCCCTTGGTCATGGACGACGGCGGCCCGCCCCCTGCGGGCCGGGGGACAACTCCAGGTCAGCAGTATGGCCGGAGGTACTGACAACTACACCAGGATTGACTGGATCTTGTCCTTCTCGCGTCGGCCGCGGCCGGGACGGTCCCCCGCCGTCTTCCTGCCGTCTCCCCTCCATGAATACGCCGGAGCCCCGTGAGCGGTTCCCGTTCACGGGGCTTTCGTACGGATGGGACGGCCCGGAATCCGCGTGGCCGTCCGCGCCTCATGGGGCGGCCCGGGTCAGGCGTAGTGCGCCCCGAGCCTGGCGTGCGCCTCCGCGCCCGCCCCCACCTGGTCGAGACCGAGCAGCGCGGCCCCCAGCACCGGCGGCGCCGTCACCACACCGATGACCGCCTTGGGCGCCCTGGCCGCCAGCAACTCCGCGATCCGGTCGTCCAGTTGCGGATGACGGGCCGCCAGGACACTCCCGCCCAGCAGCACCGGCACCTCCTCGTCGAGCAGCCCGAGCTTGCCGAGCGCCACCGCGGCCAGGACGACGACCTCCTCGGCCAGCCGGTCGACCACGGAGTGGGCCACCGCGTCGCCCGCCGCGCTCGTCGCGAACAGCACCGGCGTCAGCTCATGCCGGCGCGTGAACGGGATATGACCCAGATGCAGCGCCTCGATCAGCTCGTACATCGAGCCGAGCCCGAAGTGGCCGGGCAGCGTCCGCACCAGCTCCGTCGGCTCGCCGCGGCCGTCCTCGGCCCGCGCCGCGAACCACAGGGCCTCCTCCGCGAGGCCCGAACCGCCGCCCCAGTCACCGGAGATCCGTCCGATCGCGGGGAACCGCGCGGTACGGCCGTCCGGCAGCATTCCCACGCAGTTGATGCCCGCGCCACAGACGACGGCCACGCCCCGCGGCTCCGCGCCGCTCGGCAGCCCGGCGCGCAGTATCGCGAAGGTGTCGTTGCGCACCTCTGTCGTACGCCCCCAGCCGCGCGCCTGCACGGCCTCGGCCAACTCCCGCTCCTCGACCGGGAGATCGGCGTTGGCGAGACAGGCCGACACATGGCCGACGAGATCGCGCTGCGGCAGCCCCGCCGCCGAGGCGGCCTCGGCGACCGCCGCCGCCAGCACGTCGACCGCAGCCTCGATCCCGACGACCGGCGGCTGGAAGCCGCCCCCGCGGGCCGTGCCGAGCACCGAGCCGTCGGCGCCGATCACGGCCACATCGGTCTTGCTGTTCCCGGCGTCGACGGCCAGGACGCTCGCGCGCCCCACCGTCCCGCCGGCTGTGCTCACCGCCACGCTCACACCCACGCGAGATGCTCCCGGTTGTGGGCGATCAGCTGGTCGGTGAGCGCCTCGGCGTACTCGTACTGACCGATCAGCGGGTGCGCGAGCAGCGCCTTGAAGACCCGGTCCCGGCCGCCGTGCAGCGCGGCCTCCAGCGCCAGGTCCTCATACGCCGTGACATTCGCGATCAGGCCCGCGTACAGCGGATCCAGCTCGGACACCGGGAGCGGCGCCGCGCCCGACGTGTCCACCCGCGCCTGGACCTCGATCACCGCGTCGTCCGCCAGGAACGGCAGCGTGCCGTTGTTGTACGTGTTCACCACCTGGACCGGGCTGCCGCCGCCGCGCAGCAGCGAAGCGGCCAGATCCACCGCGGCCTCCGAGTAGAAGGCGCCGCCGCGCTTGGACAGCAGCTCGGGCTTCTCGTCCAGCGTGGGGTCGCCGTACATCTCCAGCAGCTGCTTCTCCATCTCGGCCACCTCGGCGGCGCGGGACGGCTTGGTCCGCAGCTCCCGTACGACCTCGTCGTGCGCGTAGAAGTAGCGCAGATAGTACGAGGGCACGACCCCGAGCCGGTCCAGCACCGCGCGCGGCAGCCGCAGATCGGCGGCGAGCGAGTCGCCGTGCTCCGCCAGCAGCCTGGGCAGCAGATCGGCGCCGTCGGGGCCGCCGAGCCGTACACCGCGCTCCCAGGTCAGATGGTTCAGCCCCACATGCTCCAAGTAGACGTCGGAGGGCGCGACGTCCAGCAGCTTCGCGAACCTGCGCTGGAAACCGATCGCCACATTGCACAGTCCCACGGCCTTGTGGCCGGCCTGGAGCAGCGCCCGGGTCACGATCCCCACCGGGTTGGTGAAGTCGATGATCCACGCGTCGGGGTTGGCGCGCCGCACCCGCTCGGCGATGTCGAGGACCACCGGGACCGTACGCAGCGCCTTGGCGAGACCGCCCGCGCCCGTCGTCTCCTGTCCGACGCAGCCGCACTCCAGCGGCCAGGTCTCGTCCTGGTTGCGCGCGGCCTGTCCGCCGACCCGCAGCTGGAGCAGTACCGCGTCGGCGCCGGCGACGCCCGCGTCCACGTCCGAGGTGGTGGTGATACGGCCGGGATGGCCCTGCTTGGCGAAGATGCGCCGGGCCAGCCCCCCGACCAGGTCAAGACGGTCGGCCGCGGGGTCGACCAGTACGAGTTCCTCGATCGGCAGGGTGTCCCTCAACCGAGAGAATCCGTCGATGAGTTCGGGTGTGTAGGTCGATCCTCCGCCTACCACGGCGAGCTTCATGGTTCTCAGCCCTTCACTCCGGTCAGTGTGACTCCCTCGACGAACGCCTTCTGGGCGAAGAAGAACACGAGGATCACAGGGGCCATGACCAGTACGGTCGCGGCCATGGTCAGGTTCCAGTCGGTATGGTGCGCGCCCTTGAAGGACTCCAGGCCGTAACTGAGCGTCCAGGCGGCCGGGTTCTCCGAGGCGTAGATCTGCGGGCCGAAGTAGTCGTTCCAGGCGTAGAAGAACTGGAACAGCGCGACGGCCGCGATCCCGGGCCTGGCCATCGGCAGGACGACCCTGATCAGCGTACGGAACTCACCGCAGCCGTCGACCTTCGCCGCGTCCAGGTACTCGTTGGGGATCGTCAGCAGGAACTGGCGCAGCAGGAAGATCGAGAACGCGTCACCGAACGCCATCGGGATGATCAGCGGCCAGAGCGAGCCCGACAGATCGAGCTGCTTCGCCCAGAACAGATACATCGGAATGATGATCACCTGGGGCGGCAGCATCATCATCGAGATGACGAGCATCAGCGACAACTGCCGCCCCCGGAAGCGGAACTTCGCGAGCGCGTACGCCACCGGGATCGAGGAGAGCACCGACAGGACGGTGCCGAGCCCCGCGTACAGCAGGGTGTTCTTCCACCAGGTCAGAAAGCCCGGGGTGTCGAACACCTTCGCGTAGTTGCCCCACTCCCAGGAGTTGGGGGTCAGATCACGGGTGAGCGCCTGCTGGTCGCTCATCACCGAGGTCAGGAAGAGGAAGACGAACGGCAGCACGAAGAAGAGCGCGGCCGCGACCCCCAGCGAGTGCACGGCGATCCAGTGCAGCAGCGCCTTGCGGCGCGCGGTGCGGGCGGCCGGCGTGCGGTCGGGCGCGTCGGGCGCGGTCGTCGTCGGCGAGCCGGGCCGGCCGAGGAGTTGTGTCATCTCAGTCACCCGATCCGATCAGTCCGCCGCGCCGCCGCATCAGCAGCGCCGTGAAGGCCATGGCCAGCGCGAACAGCACGAGCGCGACCACACACGCGGCTCCGTAGTCGAAGCGCTGGAAGCCCAGGTTGTAGACCAGCTGCGGCAGGGTCAGCGTGGACTTGTCCGGGTACCCGGGCTCGAACTGCTGCCCGGAGCCGCCGATGACGCCGGAGGCGACCTTGCCCGCCACCAGCGGCTGGGAGTAGTACTGCATCGCCGAGATGACACCGGTGACCACGGCGAACATCACGATCGGCGAGATGTTCGGCAGGGTCACGAACCGGAAGCGGTGCCAGGCCGACGCGCCGTCCAGCTCGGCCGCCTCGTACTGCTCCTTCGGCACGTCGAGCAGCGCGGCCATGAAGATCACCATCAGGTCGCCGATGCCCCAGACGGCCAGCAGGGTGAGCGCGGGCTTGGACCAGCCGGGGTCGTTGAACCAGCCGGGGGTCGGCAGGCCGAGGTCCCCGAGAATGGTGTTGACCGGTCCCGTACCCGGGTTGAGCAGGAAGACGAACGCGAGCGTCGCGGCGACCGGCGGCGCCAGATACGGCAGATAGAAGAGGGTGCGGAAGATCCCCGTACCCGTCTTGATCTTCGTGATCAGCAGGCCGACGCCGAGTCCGAAGACCACCCGGCACGTCACCATGATCACGACGAGCCAGAGGGTGTTGCGCAGGGACGGCCAGAACATCGGGTAGTCATTGAAGACGTACGACCAGTTCCCCAGACCGTTCCAGACGGGCGAGTTGAAGCCGTCGTACTTCATGAAGGAGAAGTAGACGGTCGAGATCAGCGGATACGCGAAGAAGACGGTGAAGCCGATCAACCAGGGCGACATGAACGCCGCCGTCCGAAGCGCCGACCTGCGGCGCTTCGAACGGAGCGTGTGCGTGGACATCGGTGGCTTCCCGGCCCGCTACTTGGCCTGCTCGATGTCACGGTCGATCTGCTCGGCGGTCTTCTCCAGACCCGCCTGAAGATCCTTCACCTTGCCCTGCTCGTACTGGTACCCGAAGTCCTGGAGCGTCTGCTGGTACGTCGAGCCGTTGATGGCGGCCGGCGGGGTGTTGGACCTCGGGTGCTGCGCGATGTCGAGGAAGGTCTTGAAGCGCGGGTCGAACTTCAGCCCCGGGGACTTCAGCGCCTCCAGCGTCGAGGGCACATTGCGGATGCCGTTGGCGAACTGGACGACCGCGTCGGTGTCGGTCGTCATGTACTTCACCAGCTCCCACGCGGCGTTCTGCTTCGTGCTCTGCGGCGCGATCCCCATGATCGTGCCGGAGAGGAAGCCCTTGCCGTAGCTGTCCGCCTCGTCGTCCGCCACCGGCATCGGCGCGACACCGATCTCGAACGGCACCTTGGCGTCCTCGGCCATGCCGAGCCGCCACTCGCCGTCCAGCTGCATGGCGACCTGGCCGGTGTGGAACGGGTGCTTGGCGCCCCACTCGTCACCGAACGTGGAGCGGAACTTCTCCAGCTTCGCGTAGCCGCCGAGGTCCTCGACCAGCTTCTTCTGGTACGTGAACATCTTGGCGAAGGCCGGGTCCTTCGCGATGTTGGACTTGCCGTCCTTGTCGAAGTACGCGTGGTCCCAGCTCGACATGTAGTGGTCGACGACCGTCTCGTAGCCGTGGTAGGTCGGCATCAGACCGACCTGCTCGTAGCTGTCGCCCTTGGTCTTCGTCAGCTTCTTGGCGACGGCGGCCAGCTCCGACATCGTCTTCGGCGGGGAGGCGATCCCGGCCTTCTCGAAGGCGTCCTTGTTGTAGTAGAGCCCGTACGCGTCGCTGAGCAGCGGCAGCGCGCAGCGCTTGCCCTCGAACTGCGTGTACTCCAGCAGCACCTTGGGGAACGTCTTCTCCAGGTCCAGTTCGGACTTCTGGATGAACGGGTCCAGATCGGCGAAGGCGCCCGACGAGCAGAACTTGCCGACGTTCGAGGTGGTGAAGGAGGACACCACGTCCGGCCCCTTGGAACCGCCCGCGCGCAGCGCCTGGTTGAGCTTGTCGTCATTGATGTTGCCGACGACGTTCACCGTGATGTTCGGATGGGCCTTCTCGAACCGGTCGATGTTCGCCTGGATGGCCTTCACCTCGGCGGGCGCGCTCCAGCCGTGCCAGAAGGTGATGGAGGTCTTGGCGTTCGGATCGTCGGAGGCGTCGGCGCCGGACTGCCCGGTACACGAGGTGGCGAGAACGGATATCGCGGCCACCGCGACGGCGGAGACGGCGAGACGACGGTTTCTGAGCATGGCGGTACTCCCGGTGATGGGTACGGGGGTCGGAAAGGGAGATACGGAGGGTGCGGGGGCGGCGGAAGGGAACGGGCGGGCGGTCTTCGGCAGGCGGTCTTCGGCGGTCGGTGAACACCGGTCGGTGTTCAGCAGTCGGTGTTCAGCGGGCGGCGATCAGCGGGCGGTGTCGAAGACCTCGTCGCGCGTGGTCGACAAGGCGCTCTCCAGCGCGCCCCGCAGGACGGGACGGTGCGGGACCCCACCGATGAGGAGCCGGGGGCGGGACGCGGCCAGTTCGGCCAGCTCCGCCTGGACGAGGGCGCGCAGCGGCTCACCGCCGGCGGCGGTCACCCCGCCCGCGAGGACGATCAGCTCGGGGTCGAGTACGGCGGTCACCGAGGCGAGACCGGTGGCGAGCCGCTGGGCGTACAGCCGCAGCAGCTCGGCCAGCCGGTCGTCCCGCTCGTGTCCGGCGGCGGCCCGGGTCAGCAGCCCGGCCGCGACCTCGGCGTACGGCGTCTCCGGGGTGTCGATGCCGAGGGACTTCGCGAGCCGCGGCACGGACTGGGCACCCGCGAGCTCCTGGAAACCACCGCTGTTCGCCCGGACCACCTGGCGTACCAGCGGGGTGCCGGGAACCGGCAGGAAGCCGACCTCGCCGGCGCCGCCGGTGAAGCCGCGGTGCAGCCGCCCGCCGATGAACAGGGCGGCGCCGAGGCCGTCCTCGTTCCACAGCAGGACGAAGTCCTCGTCGCCGCGGGCCACCCCGAGGCGCTGCTCGGCGACCGCCGCGAGGTTCACGTCGTTCTCGTACTCGACGGGCATCGGCAGGGCCGCGGCCAGCTCGTCGAGGAGCGTGGTGGAGTGCCAGCCGGGCAGATGGGACGCGTAGCGCAGCCGGCCGGTGGACGGATCGAACGCGCCGGGCGTACCGATCACCACCCGCCGCACGTCGGCGACGGCGAGACCGGCGGCCTTCACGGCTCCCTCCAGCGCGTCCGTGACCTGACGGACGACACTGTCGGCGCGGCGCCCAGGGGTGGGCAGTTCGAACTCCCCGACGGTCGTTCCGGTGATATCGGCGACGGCGGCCAGGATCCGCCGCGGGCTCACATCGAGCCCGGCGGCGTACGCGGCGCGCGCGTTGACCGCGTACAGCTGGGCGTTGGGCCCCGGCCGCCCCTCGGTGGTCCCGGTGGCGACGACCAGACCGGCCGCTTCGAGACGGGCGAGCAACTGGGAGGCGGTCGGCTTCGAGAGGCCGGTGAGCTTGCCTATCCGGGTCCGCGAGAGCGGGCCGTGGGCCAGCAGCAGATCGAGCGCGGCCCGGTCGTTCATGGCCCGCAGCACACGGGGTGTCCCCGGTGACGGAGTGGGTGATCCGGTCACATCGGTCACGGACTCGACACCTGCCCTTCCCCTGCTCACTCCCGACACTGTTAGGAAAGTTTCCTATCGGGTGGGAGGAAAGTAGGCCGGACGCCACGAAGGCGTCAATACTCTCCGGCACAAGACACCCCCGCGGCAACCAAAGCGTTACCTGCGGGGGCGGGTGGGAAAGGAGCTACTTCGCGAGGTTCGCGGGCGGCGTGATCGGGGCCGCCGCCAGGGACTGCGGGGACGTCGGGCTCGCCAGCGCCGAGGGAGCGGAGACCCCCGCCGAGGGGTCCGCCGTCGCGGCAGGAGCCTCCGCCGCCGGGAGAAGGCCGCCGACGATCTGGATGCCCGCCTCGTCGAACGCGCGCTTGATCCGCCAGCGCAGCTCGCGCTCCACCCCCAGCGCCTGGCCCGGCATGGTCTTCGCCGAGAGCCGCACCGTCATCGAGTCCAGCAGGACGGCGTCCAGCCCCAGCACCTCGACAGGGCCCCACAGCCGCTCGTTCCACGGGTCGTCCTTGGCCATCTTCTCCGCGACCCCCGCGATGACCGTACGGACGTTCTCCAGGTCCTCCGTCGGCCGCACCATCACATCGACACCCGCCGTCGCCCAGCCCTGGCTGAGGTTGCCGATCCGCTTCACCTCGCCGTTGCGCACGTACCAGATCTCGCCGTTGTCGCCCCGCAGCTTGGTGACCCGCAGACCGACCTCGATCACCTCGCCGGACGCCACCCCCGCGTCGATGGTGTCCCCGACGCCGTACTGGTCCTCCAGGATCATGAAGACCCCCGACAGGAAGTCCGTCACAAGATTGCGGGCACCGAACCCCAGCGCGACGCCCGCGACGCCCGCCGAGGCGAGCAGCGGGGCCAGATTGATGTTGAGCGCGCCCAGCATCATCAGCGCCGCCGTGCCCAGGATCAGGAACGACGTGACGGACCGGAGCACCGACCCGATCGCCTCGGAACGCTGCCTGCGCCGCTCCGCGTTCACCAGCAGCCCGCCGAGCGCGCTGCCCTCCACCGCCTGCACACTGCGGTTCATGCGGTCTATCAGCTTGGTCAGCGCCCGGCGGATCACATGACGCAGCACGAGCGCGATGACCAGGATCAGCACGATCCGCAGCCCGGTGCCCAGCCAGGTGGCCCAGTTCTCCTGCACCCAGCTCGCGGCGTTGTTGGCGCGGTCCGCGGCCTCGTCGAGCGTGACGGAGTCGGACGACGGGCCGGCGGCCAACGGGGCGGACCAGGACACGGCGGAAACCTCCAGGTGTTGCCGGGGCGGTCCCACCACACTAACGGGGCAGTCCGGCCCGACCGGCGCTCCGGCGGCCGGAGAGACGCGCCTCACGTATGCCGCCCACGGCCCGTCCAGCGGCCCCGCGCGGGCCTGTGCGCGGGGCGGGGGCCGTCTTGTGGTCGAAAACACTCATAGCCCGTTACCTGCACGTGGTGGCGTTTCGACCAGGCATGAGGAGAGACTGAGAACAGATCGTCCCGGCGCGAGCCACGTGCCGCCGGCGTACAAGGAGGCATCCGTGCCGCATGTCCTGGTCCTCAACGCGTCGTACGAGCCGCTCGGCGTCGTACCGCTCCGCCGCGCGCTCGTCCTCGTCCTGGAGAACAAGGCACTCTGCCTCGAGGAATCCGGCGCCTTCATGCACAGCGAAACCCGTGTCATCCCGGCCCCCAGCGTCGTACGGCTGAAGCGTTTCGTGCGGGTCCCCTACCGGGGGCCCGTTCCGCTGACCCGCCGCGCGCTCTTCGCCCGTGACGGCGGTCGCTGTATGTACTGCGGTGGCGTCGCAACCAGCGTCGACCACGTCATCCCGCGCAGCCGCGGCGGACAGCACCGGTGGGACAACGTGGTGGCGGCCTGCCGCCGCTGCAACCACGTCAAGGCGGACCGGCACCTGCGGGAACTGGGCTGGCGCCTCAACCACCAGCCCGCCCCGCCGTCGGGCCTGGCCTGGCGCATCATCGGCACGGGCCACCGCGACCCACGCTGGATGCCCTACCTCCAGCCCTACGGCGCGGAAGACGCGGTGGCCCGCATCGACGCGCCCCGCCTTTCTTAGGGCTCGGTTCGCCTCCGGGCGCTTTGAGCCCCTGTCGACGGTCGACCGTGCTCGATTCCCTCGTACCTCGGGAACCTCCGCCCGCGCGGCGGAGCCGTATATCGAGCACAGCCTCCCTTTCGACAGCGGCGCGCCCTTCGGCTCACCCGCCGCCGGAAAGACGGCACCCGGAACGCACCGGCACCCCAACCCCCAGCCGGGCGGAGAGTGGGGGCCGGCCCCCGGCACCACGACGCACCCCGCGCCGCAGGCGTACCGCACCCGCACCCCGCCGGAGGCGTACCCGCACCCCTGCCGGACGGCGCACCGCACCGCACCCACGACCCCTAGCCGGGAGGCGCCACCGCGTAGACCTCCACCGCGAACAGCGAGTACCCGAACCGCGTCCCCCGTCCCTCCCCCTGCACCCGTACGAACCGCGCGTCCCTCGCGTCCATCCCGAGCGCCTCCCGCCCGCCCCCGCCGTCCGACACCACCGCCGCCGTCCGCCATGTGCGCCCGTCCGCCGAGACCTGGATCCGGTAGCGGGTCGCGTACGCCTCCTGCCAGTGCAGCACCACCTGGCCCACCCTGGCCGGCCGCGCCAGCTCCACCTGCCACCAGGCGCCGTCCTCCGCGGGGGAGGACCAGCGGCTGGCCGGATCGCCGTCGGCCGCGGCGGCGGCCGGGAAGTCGGGGGTCTCGTCCCCGGACGACGAGGCCGTGCCCGTACGCGCCAGATCCGGGCCGCCCGTGACGGGGGAGGCACGCACCGTGAGTGTGCGCTCCTCGCCGGCGAAGGCGAGCGGCACCTCGTACGCACCGGCCGGGGTGCCTGCGGGGACACTCACCTGGACGGGGATCTTCGTGCGGGAGCCTCGCGGAACCGTCGTCTCCTCGGGCACCGTCACCCGAATGCCGGAAGGCGGCTTCGCCGTGAGCGCGCCGCGCACCTCGCCGGGGCGCTGCGCGGCGACACGTGCCTCGACCGTCTTCGGCTCCCCGCCGATCTGGGCGTTCGCCTCGCCGCGCGGCAGGTCGAGGCTGGCCCGCGGTTCGTCGGCGAACCAGGGCACGACATGCCGTATGGACGGCGTGGACCCGCCGGGTCCGCCGGGCCCGGCGCCCACACCGGACCAGGCGATCCGTACCGCGTCGACCCGCTGCCCCTTCAGCCCTTCCGCGTCCGACTCGGTCCAGCCGCTCGTCGAGAGCGGCCCCAGGGCGCGCCAGCCCTGGCCGGGGATCCGGGCCTCGACGGTCGCGCCGGCGCCTGTGCCGGGCTCGGCCATCGTGTTGACCGCCTCCAGGGGCCTGGCCCGCCCCAGCTCGACCGTGTAGGTCCGCGCGTCCTGGGCGACGCCCCCGCTCGTGCCGCTCGTCGCCTCGGTGCGTCCCGCCGCGCGGTCCGCTCCCGTCCAGGCCGACGACTCCTTGGCCGCCCGCTCCAGGAACGGCCCCAGCACGCCCTCGCCGACCGTCACGCGGCTCGCCTCCGCGGCCTCGCGCAGTGGCTCCAGGTCCACCGAGGCCCGCCACGCCGCCGCGCCGTCGCCGCGGTCCTGGGCCCGGAGCATGTCGACGGCCAGTTCGCCCGCGGTGCCGTACCGCGCGAGCTGGTCGAGCCAGGGCCGCACCTCGTCGTCCAGCTGCCCGCCGGCGGTCCCCGAGAGGTGCCGCGGGGCCTCGCGCATCGCCGAGAACGCGGCCCTCAGCCTGCTCGCCGCGGCGGTTCTGGCCGTCGTGTCCGTGGTCGTACGGGACCGCCAGAACGCGTCCAGCAGCGGCTTCAGATACGCCGACTCCGACGGGCTGAGGATCGACGAGGCGTCATTGCCCGCGAGCACGCCCAGCGCCTCGCGGGCTTTCTCGTCCTCGCCCGCGAGATCGTCGATCGCGGCACGCCAGGACTCCTGAGGCTGGTAGCCACGCGGGTTCCAGGCGTAGTCGGCCGCCGTGAACAGCGGGATACGGGACGCCGACGCCTGCTCCATCGCGTTGGCGAGCAGCCCGACGGAGCCGCTCGCCACGGCGGGTTGCCTGCCGGTGTACGGGCCGAGGAAGAGCCGGCCCTGTTCGTAGTCGTTGACCGGGTAGTTGTCCATGGTGACCAGCGGGTGCTTGAACGCCGCACGCGCGCCCATCAGTTCGCGGCCCGTGATGGTGCGCGGCACCACCCCGACGCCCGTCCACGCCACCCGCACCCGCGCGTCGAGCGCGCCGGCGAGCGCCGTGCGGTAGTCCGTGGCGCCGTCCTGGTAGTACTCGGTCGGCATGACCGTGAGCGGTTCGGCGCCGCCGTACCGGTCCGCCAGATGCCCGGCCACCGCGTTCGCGACCCGGGTCTGCGCCTCGGCCGCGGCGCCCGGCCCCGAGCCGAAGGTCTCCGCGTCCTGGTCGCAGTGCCACTCGCTGTAACTGACGTCCTGGAACTGGAGCTGGAACGCGCGCACGCCCAGCGCCCACATCGCGTCGATCTTGCGGATGAGCGCCTTGAGGTCCGCGTCCGAGGTCATGCACATCGACTGGGCGGGGGAGACGGCCCAGGCGAGCGTCACGTGGTTGCGCCGGGCGCGCTCCGCCAGCTCGCGGAACTCGGCGCGCTGCGCCGCCGGATAGGGATCACGCCAGCGTGCCTGGCGGTACGGGTCGTCGCCCGGCGCGTAGAGGTACCGGTTCTGCTTGGTGCGCCCCATGAAGTCGAGCTGCGCCAGCCGCTGTCCGTGGTCCCAGGGCCGCCCGTAGAACCCTTCCGTCGTGCCGCGCAAGGCGGTGCCGGGCCAGTCGCGTACGACCACGCCGGGCACGGCCGGCCGGTCCGCCGTCCGACGCGCGATCAGCTGGCGCAGGGTCTGCGCCGCGTGGAAGAGGCCGTCCTCGCCGACGCCGTCCAGAGCGACCGTGCCGCGGCCCGCGACGGTGCCCACGGCGATCCGGTAGCCGCCGGACGGAAGGTCGGCGCGTTCGGGCGCGCGGAGGGCGCGCAACGCGTTCCGCGCGCCGCTGCCCCCGGCGAGTACCACGGGCCCGCGGCCGGCGGGCGGCGCTCCGGAGGGCCCGGCGGACGCGGCGGGCGCGGTGACGCGGACGGTACGGACGCCGGCCGCGCGCAGCAGATCCGCCAGTGCCTGTACGGCGTAGGTGTCGGCTTCCGCGCCGGCGACGACGGTCACCTCGTCCCCGAGCGTGACCGCGCTCCCGGCCGCCCTGATCGTCTGGGGCCGTGGCCAGACCGCGGGCACCGCCGTCCCGGCCTCGCGGTCCGGGGTGGTGGCCGTGGGCGACCGGGGGTCCTGAGGGGCGGCGAGCGCGCTCGGCGTGGTGCCGAGGAGTCCGCCGATCACGGCGACCGTGACAGCGGTCGCGGTCCGCTTCCTGCGCCCGAGCTGCATGCCTCGTCCCCTCATGCTCACTGGTTTCGCTTCTTGGCACCGCCCACGTCCCGCCGGAGTCCCGACAAGCGAGCCGTCGAGCGGCACCGAGCCCACCACCCCGTGGTGAAGGTGTCAATGCGCGTGGCCGTTGTGTCGCAAATGCCCGTTTGTGATAGGCAGGACCTTCAACTGCCGCACGGGGAACGGATCGTGACTCGACACACGTTTACAGGGCGTACACGTCTGCGGCTCCGCCCGCTGGGTAGGGCTGCTGTGACCTGTTCCCTGTTCCTTGGAGGCGCCGTCATGGCCGCATCCGCACAGCTTCTGCTCTCCGCCCTCTCCAAACAGGCGGAGCCCGCCCCGCTGACCAGCGAGCCCCCGCTCGGCGGCGTCGGTGCGGGACCCCTGACCAGCGAGCCGCCGCTCGCCGACGCGGCACCCCTCACCAGCGAGCCCCCGCTCGCCGGCGCCGCCCCGCTGACCAGCGAGCCGACCGCTCCCGGCACGGCGGGTGGCACGGAGTACCCCGGAGTCTGACCTTCCGAACGGAGTGCGTATGGGTCTGGCCAGGCTCGCCGAGCTGCACGGTGTCGCCACCGCGTACTCACCTTCCCCGGGCGTCACCGTCCCGGTCCCCGACGACACCGTGGTCTCGGTGCTCGCCGCGCTGGGCGTCGACGCGTCCACGCCCGAGGCGGTGGCCGACGCGCTCGGGGACGCCGAGTCCGCCGAGGCGAGGCGGCTGCTGCCCGCGACGCTGGTCCTGTGGACCACCCGGGACGGCGCCCCGAGCGCTCCGGACGCCCAGGACGCCCAAGACGCTCAGGACGCCCACGGAGAGTTCGCGAGCCCCCTTCATGCCGCCGCCCCGCCACCCCCCGATCTGCCGCCCGCCCTGACCGCGCTTCCGCCGGGCTCGGTGCTCCGGGTGGAGACGGAGGAGGGCGAGTCGGTGGAGCTGCCGCACTCCGCCCCCGAGGAGCCCGCCGCCTGGGCGGGGCTCCCGCTCGGGGTGCACCGGCTGGCCGTCGAGGCGCCCGACGGGCGTACGGCCTGGGTGGTGCTGATCGTCGCCCCCGCTCTGGTGCCGCGCCCGCCCGCCCGTACCCACGGCTTCCTGGTGCAGCTCTACTCCCTGCTCTCCGCCCGCTCCTGGGGCATGGGCGACCTGGGCGACCTCGCCGAGCTGGCCGGCTGGTCGGGCCGGACCCTGGGAGCCGGATTCGTCCAGATCAACCCGCTGCACGCCGCCGTACCGGGCGATCCGACCGACCCCTCCCCGTACCGCCCCTCCTCGCGCCGCTTCCCGGACCCGGTGCATCTGCGGATCGAGGACGTCCCGGAGTACGCGTATGTGCGGGGATCCGACCGCGCGCGCCTCGACGCGCTGGTGGAACGGGCCGCGGCCCTGCGGGAGTCCGTCCTCGACAAGACCCCGGGCACGGGCGCGCTGATCGACCGCGACGCCGTGTGGGCGCTCAAGCGCGCGGCCCTGGACATCCTGGACACCGTCCCGCTCGGCCCCGGGCGGCGCGCCGCCTACTGGGACTTCCTGGCCGCGCAGGGCCGCGCCCTGGAGGACCACGCCACCTGGTACGCCCTCGCCGAGGTGCACGGCCCGGAGTGGCACGACTGGCCGGAGGCGCTGCGGGATCCGCGTTCCGCCGAGACGGCCGCGGCCCGCCGGGAGCTGCTCGACCGGATCGACTACCACTGCCGGCTGGCCTGGCTGACGGACGAGCAGCTGGCGGCGGCGTCCCAGGCGGCGCGGGACGCCGGGATGTCCGTCGGGATCGTCCATGACCTCGCCGTCGGGGTGCACCCGGGCGGCGCCGATGCCTGGGCCCAGCAGGACGCCTTCGCCGCGGGCATCTCGATCGGCGCGCCGCCGGACGCCTTCAACGCGCTCGGCCAGGACTGGGGCCTGCCGCCGTGGCGCCCCGATGTGCTGGCCGCGTCCGGGTACGCGCCGTTCCGCGGGCTGCTCCAGGGCCTGCTGCGGCACGCGGGGGCATTGCGGATCGACCATGTGATGGGGCTGTTCCGGCTCTGGTGGGTGCCCCAGGGGCAGGACCCCACCCGGGGAACGTATGTCCGCTACGACGCGGAGGCGATGCTCGCGGTCCTCGCCCTGGAGGCGCACCGCGCGGGCACCGTCGTCATAGGGGAGGACCTGGGCACGGTCGAGCCCGGCGTACGCGAGGCGCTCCAGCGGCGCGGGGTGCTCGGCACGTCCGTGCTCTGGTTCGAGCGCGACTGGGACGGTACGGGACGGCCGCTGCCGCCCGAGAGCTGGCGCGAGGGCTGTGTGGCCACGGTCACCACCCACGATCTGCCGCCCACGGCGGCCCGGCTCACCGGTGAGTACGCGGAGCTGCGCCACCGGCTCGGTCTGCTCACCCGCCCGCTGGAGCAGGAGCGGTCGGAGGAGCAGGCGGAGATCGCGGAGTGGCTGGGCACGCTCGCGCGCCTGGGGCTCCTGCCCGGGGGCGACGGGGACGAGGAGGAGGAGATCCGTGCCTTCTACCGCTTCCTGACGCTCACACCGGCGCGGATGACCGGCGTCTGGCTGCCGGACGCGGTCGGCGACCGCAGGCCGCAGAACCTGCCGGGCACCTGGAACCAGTACCCGAACTGGCGGCTGCCGGTGGCCGATGCCGAGGGCCGCCCGATGAGCCTGGAGGAACTGGCCGCCTCGCCCCGGCTGCACGGACTGATGGAGACCCTGCGAGGCCACTGAGGCGCTGGTGAAGGCCGCGCGCACCGGCGGAGGGGCGGCCTCCGGACAGGCCCTAAGGCACCCCGGGCGCGCGGCCCGCGGACGGGTTCGCTACGTTTGCACCGTGGACAAGAAGAACGCTCTGCGCGCCGGCGCCCTGGCGACCGGTACGACGCTGATGATGCTGCTCATGTCGTCCCCGGCGCTCGCGCTGACCCGTGACGACGGCGACGACCCGGGTCCGGGCCTGAGTGTGGGCGAGACCCTCGGCCTGTTCGTGGTCGCGCCGCTGGTGATCTTCGGCATCATCGCCGGTCTGGTGATGGTGCTCGACAAGTCGCGCAAGCAGGCCTGACGCGAGTCAGGGCCTCCTCAGCCGTAGGTCGGGCATCTGTGGGTGCAGCACGCGCTCTTCTCCGCCGTCCACGTGAAGGCGAAAAGTGTCAGGGCCCGGTCGGCCCGCCGCATCATAGGCGGTCAGGACGGCTTCGATCCGCTCCCACAGTGCGACGGTCCCGCTCTCGCGCACCAGCCAGTTGTCCCCCTCGGGAGTGAGGGTGGCCGCAGAGCCCGTGACAACATCGATCAGGTGCACCACTTCGCCCATCGTGATCATCTGCGCGTCCGGGACGGCGCTCTGGGCAAGGAATCGCAAGTGGAACGCTTCTTCAGTGGCGTCTGTGATCCGCTGCGGACTGTGCCGGGCCGGGCGCCCGCTCTTGGGGAGGTCGGCGGCCCAGTGGGTGGGGTTTCCGAACGCAGGTGCGGCATGGGTACGAGCGGACATGAAGGAGACAGTGCCGCCGAGCAGCGTCCCTTCGGCACCGCCGTCGTCATCGACAGTCAGCAGCACGCGGGCGTACCCGTAGAGCCAGCCGCTGAGGGTGAGCAGGATCTTTCCACCGGGCCTGGCCTGGGAGACCAGGGCCGGCGGTACGGAGCGGAAGGAGCAGGCTGCCACGATGCGGTCGAACCGGGCTTCGGGCCAGTAGCCGTACAAGCCGTCGGCTACCGCGAGCGTGGGTGTGTAGCCGCAGTCGTGCAGCGCCGTAGCGGCTTGTTCCAGTCGACGGCCATCCACCTCGATGGATGTAACTGCGTCGGAGCCGAGTCGTTCACACGCGAGCGCCGTCGAGTAGCCGGATCCCGTGCCCAGCTCCAGAACCGTATGCCCTTGTCGCACATCGGCGTCTGCCCACATCCTCACGACCAGGGACGGCAGGGTGGAGGAGGAGGTCGGCGCCCCACCGCGCCGGATCGCAGGCCCTTCCCAGTCGGGTTCATCGCCATCGAACTGCGTGATCAGTGTGGTGTCGGAGTACGCGGCTGCCAGCCACCGGCCGTAGTCGAGCTTCCGGGTGACGGGCTCCCACACCGTCAGCCCATGGTCCCCCGGCTGATCGGCGGGCAAGTAGAAGCCCGGCACAAATCGGTGTCGGGGCACCGTGGCCACCGCGTCTCGCCAGGCCGGGTCCGCGAGGGCGCCCTCTTCAGCGAGTGTCCTGGCCAGCTTCCCGCGCAGGCGGGCCGCGTCGTTCTCACAGTCGACGGGCACAGTCATGGATGACCGGCCTCCTTTCTGCTCAGAAGATCCGCGAACGCCTCGGTGATGGCAGGCGAGTCGGGAAGCCAGCCCCACTGGCCGTTCGGATTGCACTCGATCCAGGTCCAGTGCCCTGGGTCGTCCTCGGGGCCGGTGAGGGCGAAGTCGAAACAGCCGAAAGCCAGTCCAAAGAATGCCAGGTAGCCGTGCAGCGCCGCCTCAATCGAAGCAGGCACGTCAGCGGTTGCGTATCCGAGGTCGTTCCAGTCCCCTCGGCGCCAGTCCAGCGCGCCGTCCGGTGTCGTGATCCGACTGGCGAAGACGCGATGACCGACCACGGTCACCCGAACATCTCCCGTCTTGGGCACCTCGGACTGGAAGAGGTGTGCGGTCACGGACAGGGTGTCGTCGAAGGTGTTCGAGTCGACTCGCTGGGCCCAGATCGCCCCGGTATGGCCTTCCTCGTCAGGAGGCAGGCCACGGAAGGTCTTGTAGATGACTGGGCTGTGTTCGGCGGCGAACTCCCTTGCGTCCTCAAGGTTGTTGGTCACCAGGGTCGGAGGGATGGCGAGCCCGAGCCGAGCGGCCAGCTGGAGCTGGGCGGGCTTGAAGTCTGCACGAGTGACGGCGGCCGGGTGGTTGACGTACAGGGCGTTGTGCAGATTGTTCAGGACGCCGCCGAGGCCATGGCGGGCTTCTGCGGTGGCGAAGTCGCGCTGCTGGGCAGGGAGATGTGCGAACCGGGAGGAGTACGGGGTGGGGCGGCGGTAGTACACCGCCGCCACCTCCCCAAGCTCCACCTCGCGGCCGGCGGTGCGCAGTAGCCCGCCCCACACCGACGATCTGACGTCGATGCGGGCGCTGAAGCGTAATCCGGAACCGATGTCGGCCGGGTCGACGCGGACAAGGGGCACCTCGCGCTCGTTCAGCGCGTTGATGACCAGGTCGGCGGTGACGTCCTCCAGAGACGTGACGACCATGACGAGGGGAGCCATCGGTCAGTCCGACTCGTAGTCGGTGGTGTTGTCGTCCTGGGTCTGCGGCTGCGGTGTCTGTCCGTCCCCACCGCCGGAGACCGAAGCGGTGCCCTTGGCCTTGGACGTGCCGTGCTTGCCCATCTCGATCACTTGGCCGATGGCGTTGGTGTAGCGCGCGGTTTGCGTGGCCTCGTCGAGGATCACCGTGGTGTACGACGATGGGCCCACCGGCAGTCGGTCGGTGACCAACCGCATCGCCCAGGGGCTCTGAGATGCAAGCGTTGCCATGCGAAGTACCTTTCGTCTGTGTCCGGCGAACGGCCGACGGCTGCCCGCACAAGCAGAATCTGTCCATGTGGCAGGCCTTGACCAGTAGCGTGGGTACCGCGAATCGTGGCGAATATGTCACGTTCCGTTATCGAGCTGGGGAGTGAAGGCGCCGATGACCGGCAGAACCAGTAACCCGCATCTCTCGCTGTGGATCACCGCGTCCGGGTTGTCCCTCGGTGAGATTGCCCGCCGTGTCGCCTCCGAAGGAAGCCGCCGAGGCCATCGCCAGATCGCGCCGGACACCACCCGTATCCGGCGCTGGACTGAGGGCGAACGTCCCCGTCCCCCGGTTCCGGTCCTGCTCGCGGCCGTACTGACCGAGGCGGTCGGCCAGCCGCTCACCCCGGGTGACCTCGGCCTGACGTCCGCCGGAACGGTGCTGGATACGATTCAGCTTCCGCTTCTGACTGAGGCGGCCGCTCGGACTCTGGCCGGATGGACGCAGATGGACCTGTTTATGGACCGCCGCGAAACTCTCATGCTCGCTGTCGGAACACCGCTGATCCTGGCTGCGGAGCGGATGCTCGGTGGCACAGCCCGCCCCTTGAACCGCGGTCACCGAGGCTTCGACCTCGACAGCGTCACAGCGCTGGAAGAAGTGACCGCGTTCTTTACCCGGGCCGACGCGGCCAAGGGCAGCGGCCTGTACAGGTCTGCCATCGTTGCCCAGCTCGCAGAAGTCGCCCGCCGTATTCAGGACGGGGTCCCGGCCGGCATTCGGGCTCGGGTCTTCGCTGCGGCCGCCGACCTGGCGGCGCTCGCGGGATGGGTAAGCCATGACTCCGGTAGATTCGCGACCGCTCAGCGGTACTGGAGCTATGGCATCTATGCGGCAGGCGAGGCGGGACAGCGTGATCGCGGGGTCGAGATCGTCACTCGAATGTCACACCAAATGATCTACCTTGGCCGCCCGGATGACGCTCTCGGCCTCCTCGGTGTTGCTGCGGCTAAAGCCCGGCGGCCAGTAGTGAATGCCTTGGTCGCTTCGCAGACCGGACGGGTGTACGCGGCCCTCGGCAACGAGCGCCAGGCCGACAGGTACATGGGAACCGCTGATGAGATTCTTTCCGGCGGACTTGGCGATGTACCCGACTGGGTGGCGTACTTCGACGCCGCCGAACATGCCGGCGCCCGCGCGGTATCCGCTCGTGACCTGGCAGGACAGGGCGGTCGTCAGCGAGCCAGCGGCCACTTCCGGGATGCGCTGAGACTCCGTGCGTCCGGATTCGATCGTGTCCGGATCATGGACCGCATCGGACTTGCCGCCGCGTTGTTCGACGAGGGCGAGGCTGAGCAGGCGGCACACGCTGCCCAGCAGGCGCTGGACGATGCGGCCTGTGTCGACTCCACACTTGTGGTCGCCCGACTGAACACCCTGGTCGACGCGACCAGTTCCTACCGAAGCGCCTTGGCCGACGAGGTGAGGGCCCGAGCGAAGGACCTCGCACGGTCCCGGCCGACCACGATCGCTGCCTGAGCAGAAGGGGGAGTCATGAGCAGGCATCGCCGACCCGGACCACCGAACCAGTCATCCCGCGCTATTCCGCGTATCGATCCTGCCGCCCCACTCGCCGCGTACGAGAAACGACGCCGCGCACCACTGGACGGGCCGCGCCGCCACCGCCCCCTGCACGGCGGCGCCAGGCACCTGGATCCGCAGGCCGTGAGAGTCCTGGAGGAGTGGAACGGTTTCGCTTACGAATCGGTCGGCACCGCTCCCGATCTCCGCTCCGCCCAGGTGTGGGCAGCGGAACCTCACGCCGACCGCGTGGCTGAGGACGAGTAGCGGAAAACTGCCTTTGTGCGCCGAAAGGGCCCGTCAGAGCAGGTCGTCGAACTCCCCGGCTTTGATGGCCAGAATAAACGCCCCGAGCCTTTCATGGCTTGTGGCCACAATATTCTCCGGGCTGTCGCTCTCGCGTATAAGGATTTTTCCGGAGGCGGCGGCAATTTCTACGCACTCCCCGGCTCCCTGAGAGAATGACGACTTCTGCCATGTGATCTCTTTGGGCACGACTACTACCCCTCCTTGAGGATGCGGTTAATCATGGTCTTCGACTCATCGATGTCCAGCGAGAGATCCGTGAACGCATCAAACAGGGATCGGTATTTCCTCAACTGATCCTCTTCGCTCATGAATGCAAGCCCAAGAACACTTTCAATGATGACGGTGTCCAGTTGAGGTACGGACCCGCCCGCATAAAACATCTGTGGCACGAATCCGATGAAGGATTCTGCGGTGAACGGGATCACGCGGATGGACACGCCCGGCCAGTCGGAGGCTTCGAGCAGGAAGGTCAACTGATCGCGTGAGATTCTGCGGCTGCCGTAGTTGATCCGAAGCGCGGCCTCATGAACGATTGCCTCGTACGGCGTCGGGCGCTCTCGGTCGAAAATTTCACGCCGGGCCTGGCGATGCTGGATCCGTGCGCTCAGTTCATCAGCCGAAGCGCCGGGATTGGCTGTTGAGAAGACCGCATGCGCATACTCCTCGGTCTGGAAAATGCCCGGAACGATGAGTGCTTGGGCGGTGCGCAGAAACGTGGCGTGATGTTCGATCTCCGACAGCTCCAGCAGTATCGGAGGGAGCAATCCGTGAAATCTTTCCCACCATCCGTCGCCGCGTTCCCGTGCCATCGCGACGAGCGCGTCAACGAGGTCTTTATCAGTCGCGCCATAGTGTGAAGCAAGGAACTGAACCCGTTCGGGCTTGATTCCCCATCGACCGGCCTCTACGTGGCTGATCAGGGAGCGCTCGCCGCCGAGAAATGAAGCCGCCTTCGCGCCGGACATGGGCACGGCTTCCCGTAGCTTGCGCAACTCGGAGCCCAGCCGTACCTGACGCGAGGTTGGCCGTTTTGCGGATGCCATCGCGCTCCTTTCTCCAGCCCTGATGCTCGGGCACCACTGTGCCACAGCGTGACCACTCGTTCGAGCCTGGTGCGGTTTCTCACTGTTGAGAAACCGAGATGGTGTGCCCTATGGTCCACTCAACGCCATGAGGCGCAGCCGGCAGGAGTCCAGGGGGCTGCTCCCGCGCCGGTTGCGTATCGCCATGAGTGTGCGAACAGAGGAGCAAGCCATGACCGACAAGGCGCCGCCCGATGAGGGTTCGCCGGTCCTGGACAGGACAACGGGCAGACTGGCCGAGTTCACCGGTCGTACGGCCGATTGCTGGCGTCTGCGTCCCGTGCTGGGCGGAGCCGAGTGGGAGGTGCGGCCCGAAGATGTCTGGCTGACGGAAGAGATCAGAATCTCGCTGAGCGGTTCCGCTCCCTACGTGGCCCCCGAGCCGGTCGCCGAGTGCGATGAGTGCGCCGACTGGTGGTGGGCGGAGCGATACGCCACGGACGCGGATGAGTTGAGCGAGGCTGCTGACTGCCAGGTGTTCCTCTGGCGTCACCTGGCCGTGCGACACGGCCGTGCGGGAGATGTGTGTGTGGAGGGTTCCCTGTGACGAGGGACACGTGGGGCGCGCGCCACCGAGGCGCGCGCCCCAGACGTTATGCCGCCGCGTCCGCCTCCTGCGCCTTCAGCGCGCGCTCGACGCCCGACCTCGACTCCGAGACCAGCCGGTGCAGCGCCGCGTTCGGGCCCGCCGAGGCGAGCCAGGCGTCCGTCGCGTCCAGCGTGGCGCGGGAGACCTGGAGCGCCGGGTACAGACCGACCGCGATCTGCTGGGCCATCTCGTGCGAGCGCGACTCCCAGACCTCTCCGACCACCGCGAAGAACTTCTCCGCGTACGGGGCCAGCAGCTCACGCTGGTCGGTCTGGACGAACCCGCTGATCACCGCCTCCTGGAGGGCGTTCGGCAGCTTGTCGCTCTCCACCACCGACGCCCATGCCTCCGCCTTCGCCTCGGCCAGCGGACGCGCCGAACGGGCCGCGGCGGCGTGACGTTCGCCCGCCGCCGTACGGTCGCGGTCGTACTCCGCCGAGATTTCCTCCTCGTCGTGCAGCCCCACCGCCGCGAGCCGCTGGACGAACGCCCAGCGCAGCTCGGTGTCGACGGCCAGGCCCTCGATCGTCTCCGTACCGTCGAGCAGGCCCTGCAACAGGTCGAGCTGCTGCGGCGTACGCGCCGTCGCCGCGAACGCGCGTGCCCACGCCAGCTGGTGGTCGCCGCCCGGCTCGGCCGCCCGCAGATGCGCCAGCGTGGCGTCCGTCCACCGGGTCAGTCCCGCCTCGCGCCACGCGGGCGCCGCGTACAGGTCGAGCGCCAGCTTCACCTGGCGGTGCAGCGACTGCACCACCCCGATGTCCGACTCCTTCGCGATGCCCGAGAGCACCAGCTCCAGATAGTCGCGCGTGGCCAGCTCGCCGTCGCGGGTCATGTCCCAGGCCGACGCCCAGCACAGCGCGCGCGGCAGCGACTCCTCGAAGTCGCCGAGGTGTTCGGTGACGACCCGCAGCGACTCCTCGTCGAGACGGACCTTCGCGTACGACAGGTCGTCGTCGTTCAGCAGGATCACGGCCGGGCGCGGCGTGTCCGCCGGGAACGGCACCTCCGTGCGTTCGCCCTCCACGTCCAGCTCGATCCGGCTCGTACGGACCAGCTTGCCGTTCCCGTCCAGGTCGTAGCAGCCGATCGCGATCCGGTGCGGGCGCAGCACCGGCTCGCCCTTGGCCCCGGCCGGCAGCGCCGGCGCCTCCTGCCGTACGGCGAGCGAGGTCACCCGGCCCGAGGCGTCCAGCTCGATCTCCGGGCGCAGGACATTGATGCCGGCCGTCTCCAGCCACGCCGTCGACCAGGTCTTCAGATCGCGCCCGGACGTCTCCTCCAGCGCGCCCAGCAGATCGGACAGCCGGGTGTTCCCGAACGCGTGCGCCTTGAAGTACGCCTGCACGCCGCTGAAGAACTCGTCCTGGCCGACGTACGCGACCAGTTGCTTCAGCACGGACGCGCCCTTGGCGTACGTGATGCCGTCGAAGTTGACGAGCACATCGTCCAGATCACGGATGTCCGCCATGATCGGGTGGGTGGAGGGCAGCTGGTCCTGCCGGTAGGCCCAGGTCTTCATGGAGTTGGCGAACGTGGTCCAGGAGTGCGGCCACTTCGAGCCCGGCGCGTACGCCTGGCAGGCGATCGAGGTGTACGTGGCGAACGACTCGTTCAGCCACAGATCGTTCCACCACTCCATGGTGACCAGATCGCCGAACCACATGTGCGCCAGCTCGTGCAGGATCGTCTCGGCCCGCGTCTCGTACGCCGCGTCCGTCACCTTCGAACGGAAGACGTACTGGTCGCGGATCGTCACCGCGCCCGCGTTCTCCATCGCGCCCGCGTTGAACTCCGGCACGAACAGCTGGTCGTACTTGGCGAAGGGGTAGTCGTAGGCGAACTTCTCCTGGAACCAGTCGAAGCCCTGCCGGGTGACCTCGAAGATCGCGTCCGAGTCCAGATACTCGGCGAGCGAGGGCCGGCAGTAGATGCCCAGCGGCACGGACTGCCCGTCCTTCTCGTACGAGCTGTGCACCGAGTGGTACGGACCGACGATCAGCGCGGTGATGTACGACGAGATGCGCGGCGTCGGCTCGAAGACCCAGATGTGGTCCCTGGGCTCCGGCGTCGGCGAGTTGGAGACGACGGTCCAGCCCTCGGGTGCCTTCACGGTGAACTGGAAGGTCGCCTTCAGGTCGGGCTGCTCGAACGAGGCGAACACCCGCCGCGCGTCCGGCACCTCGAACTGCGTGTACAGGTACGCCTGTTCGTCGACCGGGTCGACGAAGCGGTGCAGCCCCTCGCCGGTGTTCGTGTAGGCGCAGTCCGCGACGACCGTCAGTTCGTTGGGGCCCTCGTGCAGATGCGTCAGCGCGATCCGCGAGTCCCGGAAGACGGCGGCGACGTCCAGGGATGTGCCGTTCAGCACGACCTCGTGCACCGCGGGCGCCACCAGATCGATGAAGGTCTCCGCCCCGGCCTCCGCGCTCCGGAAGCGCACCGTGGTCACGGACCGGTAGGTGCCGCCCTCCTGTGCGCCGCTGAGATCGAGATCGATCTCGTACGAGTCCACGGTGAGGAGGCGTGCGCGCAGCTGCGCCTCTTCGCGGGTCAGATTTGTGCCAGGCACCCGGGTCATCTCCTCGGTTCGTGACGTTTGGGCCCATCCTTCCACGCGGACGGGGCTCGACGCCCGGCAGTAACCGGCGTGCGCGGCGGTCAGCGCGAGGTCCGGAAACCGCCGGTCACGGGCGGGTGGCCACGCGACGCTGAACCCATGACGAACCATCTCGCACGCCCCATCACCCCCGCCGCGCTCAAGGAACTGCGCGACACCGACGACTCGGGCCACACCCGTGCCCCGTTCACCGACGAGGAGGGCGGCGCGCCGCTGCGCTGCTGTCTGCGGCCGAGCCGGAGCGGGGAGAGGCTGCTGCTCGTCTCGTACGCCCCGCTGCGCCGCTGGGCCGCCGAGAGCTGGGCCCAGCCGGGCGCGTACGACGAACAGGGACCGGTCTTCATCCACGCCGAGGAGTGCGGGGGGCCGGCCGGCGGGGGCTATCCGTATGCCAGGCCCGGCGCGCTGCGCACCGTGCGGCGCTACAGCGCCGAGGGCCGGATCCTCGGTGGCCGGCTTCTGGAGCTTCCGGAGAACGCCGACGCGGGGCTCGACGCGGCCTTCGACAAGGCATTCGACGAAGCCTTCGCCGATCCCGAGGTCGCGCTGGTGCATGTGCGCGCGGTGGAGTTCGGCTGCTTCCACTTCGAGGTTCGCCGCACCTGACCGCCTGACCGCCTGACCGTCCGATCGCCCGGCCACTGACCGTCTGATCGCCAGACCGGCGCCCCACCATCCCCGGCACCGGATCCGGCGCGGCGGGATCCCCGTACCGCCTGTACGGCCCGTACGGCTCGTACGCAGGGAATCCCGCCACGCCGGGCTGAGCGGACCGCTCAGCCCGTGAGCTCGGCCGCGACCAGCTCCGCGATCTGGACGGCGTTGAGCGCCGCGCCCTTGCGCAGATTGTCGTTGGAGAGGAACAGCGCCAGACCGTTCTCCGCGGTCTCGTCGTTCCGGATCCGGCCCACGTACGAGGCGTCCTTGCCGGCCGCCTGGAGGGGCGTCGGGATCTCGGACAGCTCCACCCCCGGCGCGTCCTTCAGCAGCTCATAGGCGCGCTCCACGCTGATCGGGCGGGTGAAGCGGGCATTGACCTGGAGGGAGTGGCCGGTGAAGACCGGCACCCGGACACAGGTCCCGGAGACCTTCAGCTCCGGGATCTCCAGGATCTTCCGGGACTCGTTGCGGAGCTTCTGCTCCTCGTCGGTCTCGAAGGAGCCGTCGTCCACGACGGAGCCCGCGAGCGGCAGCACGTTGAAGGCGATGGGGCGCTGGTAGACGCCGGGCTCGGGGAAGTCGACGGCCCCGCCGTCGTGGGTGAGCCGGTCGGCCTCGGCGATGACCTTCTGCGCCTGGCCGTGCAGCTCGGCCACACCGGACAGGCCGGAGCCGGACACGGCCTGGTAGGTGGTGGCGACCAGCGCGGTCAGCCCGGCCTCGGCGTGCAGCGGGCGCAGCACGGGCATGGCGGCCATCGTGGTGCAGTTCGGGTTGGCGATGATGCCCTTGGGCCGGTTCTTGATCGCGTGCGGGTTGACCTCGGAGACGACCAGCGGGACCTCGGGGTCACGCCGCCAGGCGGAGGAGTTGTCGATCACGACGGCGCCCTGGCCGGCGACCTTCTCCGCGAGCGCCTTCGAGGTGGCGCCCCCGGCGGAGAAGAGCACGATGTCGAGCCCGGAGTAGTCGGCGGCGGACGCGTCCTCGACCGTGATCGCCGTGCCCTGCCACTCGACGACGGAGCCCGCGGACCGCGCGGAGGCGAAGAGCCGCAGCTCGGTGACCGGGAAGCTCCGCTCGGCCAGGACCCTGCGCATGACTGTGCCGACCTGACCGGTGGCTCCGACGATTCCGACCTTCACTGGGGCTCCTTCATTCGCGACTGTCCCGGGCACATGTCCCGCTTCATCATGCGTCTGTCCCGGGGCGGCTTGTCCAATCCATTGTCCAGGGGGCGGACAAGCCGGGGCGTACAGGCGGAGGACGCGGGAGAGGCGGGCAGAAGGGGCGGGCGCCCGTACGGACGCCCGCCCCCTGGTGCTGCCTCTCGGCTTCCTACGTTACGTCCCGTTACGGGGTAACGCTCTCGATGATCACACTGCCGGTGCCCGCGGCCGTGCCGCGCGCGTTGAGCAGCTGGACCTCACCGAAGAACTGCCGGCCCGCCGGGGCCGCGCTCTTCACCAGCACCTCGGCCGCGACCTGCGCCGAAGCACCGCTGGCGAGCTTGACGGGACCGTCCGCCTCGACCGAGCCGAGCGAGTCCGAGTAGTACACGTCGCGGTAGTCGTACGCCGTGGACCCGGCCGGGACCGCGTAGGCGTCGACGGTGATCGTGTACGTACCGGCCGCCGGGTTGGCCAGGCTGACGGACTCCGCCGAGCCGGCCGTCGTGGACTGGCCGAGGGTCCGGCCGTCCTTCTCGACGAAGAGGTCGAGGTCGGCGCCCGTGTCGCTGGTGCCGCCGATCGCCACGTCGAGCCGCTCGACGCCCGCACCGATGGTGACGGTCGTCACCTGCTGGTCGCCGTCCGCGATCGTCGGACGGGAGACCTTCGCCGAGCCCAGCGAGCCGCCGCCGAGCGTGCCGTCGATGGCCGCGTAGCCGTTGGTGACCTTCCAGGACACCGGCGCCGGGGTGCCGATCTTCGCCTCGGGGATCGTGGTGACCGCCGGGTCGAAGACCGTGCCCATCAGCGTCGTGTCCAGCTTGTACTTGTTGTCGAGCAGCGGCGACGTACGGCGCGACTCGACCTCGATCTCCCAGACGCCGGGCTGCGGGTCCGGGTACGACCGCACGTCCGGGCGGCAGGTGTTGGCCGGGTTCGGGTAGTTCGGGTAGCAGAAGATCGTGGAGCTGTCCTCCATCTGCACGCCGTACGGGCTGATGGCGATGAACCGGGTCTGGCTGTCCTTGGCCAGTCCGCCGAGCGCCACCTCAAGGGTCTTCGCGCCCTCGGGCACCGTCACGAAGTACGACTTCGACGCGTTGCGCTGCACCGAGCCCGACGCCGAGAACGCGTACGCGGGCTTGGCCAGCTCCTTCGAGACGACCACGGTGGTGAGGACCTGCTTGTCCACCCCCTCCGTACGGCGGTCATCGACCTCCAGGATCGCGCTGTGCACCCCGGCGGAACCGGGCCTGGCCTGCACGGTCACGGTCACCGGCTGGTTCAGCGGCAGCTTGATCCGGTCGCTGCCGAGCAGCCGGAAGGTCTTGTCGTCGTACTTCCACTTCAGCCGGTGCTCCAGCGCGCCCTTGGCGCCGGTGGTCCGGGTGAGGGTGATGTCGTACGTCCGGCTCTTGCCGGCCTTCAGACCGCCCTCGCGGTCGTACAGACCGGTGCCGAAGCCCGGCGTCTTCAGGAGCTGGTCGAGGGCCGTGTCGACGGGGGCCTTGACCGTGTACTCATGGGCGGTGGCGCCCTTCTGGATGGACTTCCACGCGCCCTCGACATCGATCAGACCGGCGCCCTGCTCATGCGCCTGGAGACCGGCGATCTTGGTGGCGCTGCTGGTGAGCGCCGTCCGCAGGGTGGCGGGGGTGAGGCTGATCCGCTTCTGCTTGGCGGCGGAGAGCAGCAGCGCGCTCGCGCCCGCGGCCTGCGGGGAGGCCATCGAGGTGCCCTGGAGCATGGAGTAGCCGGGCGGCAGCTGGTAGCCCGCCTCGGCGACCGGACCGCCGGGGGCCCAGGTCTGGGTGCTGTTGATGGCCGCGCCGGGAGCGGTGAGGGTCGGCGTGAAGCCGCCGTCCTCGCGGGGGCCGCGGGCCGAGAACGGCAGCAGCGCGTACTTCGTCGTCACACCGGAGCCGTAGTTGGCGGCCCAGGTCTCCTTGGAGATCGACGCGGCGACGGAGATGACCTTGTCGGCCAGGGCCGGGTCGCTGATGGTGTTGGTGCCCGGACCGTCGTTGCCGGCCGAGATCACGATCTGCACGCCGTACGTGTCGATGAGCCGTGTGTACAGCTGGGCACGGGCGTTGTTGCCGTCGTTGAGCGGCGGCAGGCCGCCGATCGACATGTTGACGATGTCCACACCGCGGTTGGCGACGAGGTCGATCATGCCCTCGGTCAGCGCGACGCTGGTGCAGCCGCCGCTCCAGGAGCAGGCGCGCGAGGACACCAGCTTGGCGCCGGGGGCGGCGCCGTTCATCTTGCCGCCGAACAGGCCGTTGGCGGCGGTGATCCCGGCGACGTGCGAGCCGTGCGCGCCCTCGATGACACCGATGTTGACGAAGTCGGACTTCGCGCCCTCGGCGTTGTAGACGACGTCCTTGCGGATCTCGACCACGAACGGGATGCGCTCGACCACGGAGGTGGCCGGATCGTCCTTGCCGAAGTAGCCGATCTGGAAGCCGTTCTTGTACGGCTTCATGGCGGTGTCGTTGGTGAAGTTGCCGTCGTTGTTCAGGTCGACGCGTACGGTCCCCTTGGCCGGGTCGTAGAGCACGCCCCAGGTGTCGGTGGTGTCACCGTCACGGTTGAGGTCGCCCGCCATCTCGCCGCCGAGGGTGGCGTCCTCGCGGAACGCGCGGTACTTGAACGAGCCCGCCGGGGCCTTCCACGTACGGCCGTCGGCCGTGAAGGACGGACCGGACACCGCGGTGTCCATCCGGCGCCAGGTGCCGTCGCCGTCGGACACCGGGTCCGTGGCGGTCACCCAGTCGACGATCTTGCGCTCGCCGGTGGTGGTCTTCTGGAGCGCGGGGTGGCCCAGGTCGACACCCGAGTCCAGGATGCCGATGGTGACACCGCGGCCGTCGGCCTTCGGGTTCTTCTTGACGAAGTCCACCGCGCCGGTCTCGAAGGACGGGTTGTACGGGTTCTTCGCCGGGGTCTCGCTGCTCGGCGCCGGGTACTTCCTGGCGGCCGAACCGCCCGCGCCCTTCGCGGCCTTCGCCGTGTCCGCGGCGGGCCTCGGGTCGTCCAGCGCGATCTCCTGGTTGAGATCGATGCCGTGGACGGAGGAGAGCTTCTGGGCCGCCCTGATCGCGGCGTCCGCCTTGGCGGTGGGGAGCGTGGCCCGTACGTAGCCGAGCTTGTCGTTCGTCTTGCCGACCACGGCGCCCGCGACGGCGTCCAGTTGACCGGCGACCTGCTCGGTCGCCCCCGGTGCGGTGGCGACCATCATGGTGATGTTCTTCTCGCCCTTGGCCTTCGCCTTGGCGAGCAGACCGGCGTCGGCCGCCCCGAGCTTGTCGGAGGCGTCGGAACCGGAGGACGACTTGACGGGGGCGGCCGGGTCATCGGCGCCCGTCGCGGAGAAGGCGGGCACCGCGCCGGTGGCTATCAGCGCGGCCACCAGACCGGCGGCCGCCGCGACCCTGGCCACGCGTCTCGCCCCGGATATGGAGCTCTCGGATTCGGAGGTCATCAGCATCCCTGCGTCGTGAAAGAGACAGTCCGGAATTCGGTACCGGATGACCGCTCAGCTTTTCGTAAGTGACAGGGTTTTGTGGAGGGTTGTCAGGGGCGAGTTTCAGTCATGGCGGACACCCGCCAGTGGTGCGCCTGCGCCACCGGGGACCAATGGGGCGAAATCCGGGCCGATACCGGGGAGCTGGAGGGGCGGGCCGGGGTTGAGGACCGCAGGCCGGGGCCACGGGCCGGGTGCCGGGGAGTCGGTGGCCGGGCACCGGCTCCCCGGCACCGCGCGCCGGTCACCGCGCGCCGGTGCCCTCGGCCGGCTCCGGCGCGCACGCCCCGGCCCGCAGGTCCCCTCGCCGCGTCGTTCATCTCGGCAGGATGACCACCTGCGCGGCCGGATCCCGGTCGTTCGCCGCCATCAGGGCCGTACGGACCACCGTCGCCTGCTGATCCAGCGCCTCCCGCAGCTTTCTGGGCGTGAGATGGACGACCGTGATCCCGAGCCGCTCCAGATGCTCGCGCTTACGGACGGCCGCCGACCACAACTCGTCCTCGTCGTCCGTCCGGTCCTCCTCCCGGCCGCCCGGCCTCGGTGCCCTGGTGTCCAGTTCGACGGCGACCGCCTGGTCCGGCCAGTAGGCGTCCACGCCGCCCAGGTACGGCCCGCCTGGCAGCCGCAGATCCACGTTCCACAGCGGCTCCTGGAGCCCGTACACCCGCACCAGTTCGTACAGCCGGCCCTCGGCCAGGGTCCGCCCCTCGGCGAGCAGGGAGTCCACCGCGTCCACCACATGCCGCCGCGCGAGCAGCCCGGACCGGCTCAGCTCCCGTACCACCAGGGCCGGTTCGCAGTGCCCGGCGCGGACCGCCTCGGTCAGCAGCGCGACGACGGTGTCCGCGTCGGACAGTTCCGCCACCGCGTCGGCCAGCGCGCGTCCCACGGGCGCCACCGGCATCCCGTCGATCCGCTCGGGGCGCGGCAGGGAGTGGGCACGGATCAGCCGGGCGTACCCCGTGGACCGCAGCCGCCGGGTGCGCGGTACGAGCACATCGATCCGGTCCAGCGAGAGCAGCGGGGGAGTGGACGAGAATCCGTACAGCGCCAGCGCCGCCAGCCCCGTGATCATCACCGCCCCGTACGGAGACACGGACGCCGCGGACCCGGACCCGGTCCCCGACCCGGACGAGGACGAGGGCGAGGACGCGGAGGTGGGCTGGGCCGGTACACCCCGGGAGCTCTCCGCGCTCGGCCGCCCCGCGTACAGCAGTACCGCCCGGAGCCGCTCGTCGGCGGTCGGCGGCCCGGCGTGCAACAGGAAGACCCCCGGCAGCGGTTGCTGCCAGGGGCCGCCGGGCCGGCACTGAGCGGTGGCCCGGCCACCGGGGACACCGCGCTCACGCAGCTGCGCGAGCGAGAGCACACGACTCCGGGCGTCGTCGGAGAGGTGGCTGAGGGGGCGGGGGGAGACCGGGGTGTTGTTGTTCATGTCCCGGTGTCTCCCCCTACTCAGGCGTCCCTCTAACCCCCGTTACCCGTTTGTCGGCAAAACAGGACAAGATCGTCCTAAAGTAAGGGCGTTCGACTGCCGATCAGGGGCCCGCCCATACGCTCATATGCCGTCAGCCGGCCGCCGCCGTACCGCAGGCCGCGTCGCATTCCTGGCCGCGCAGCGCGCGCGCCAGATCGTCCGTCGCCTCCAGCACCAGCCTGCGCAGGGCGGGGGCCGCGTCCCGGTGCGTGTCCAGCCAGGCCGTCGCCGCGTCCAGGGTCCTGCGGTCTCCCTGGAGCCCCGGGAACAGCCCGCGCACCACATCCATGCCGATCTGGATCGAGCGCTCGGCCCACACCCGCTCGATCACCGCGAAGTACTTCGCGGCGTACGGCGCGAGCAACTCCCGCTGGTCCGGCCGGGAGAAACCGGCGATCGTCGCCTCGGCCAGCGCGTTCGACAGCGCGTCGGACTCGACGACCTGTGCCCACGCCTGCGCCTTGACGGCGGCCGACGGCCGGGCCGCCAGACAGCGCACCTGGTGGCGCTTGCCCGACGCCGTGTCGTCCCGGGCCAGTTCGGCGTCGATGACGGACTCGTCCGCCCGCCCGTGCGCGGCCAGCGGTCCCAGGAAGGCCCAGCGCAGCTCCTGGTCGACATCGAGTCCGTCGATCTTCGCCGTACCGTCCAACAGCCCTTGCAGCAGCTGGAAGTCCGCGTCGGAAGCGGCGACGGCGGCGAAGAAACGGGCCCAGGTCAGCTGGTGCTCACTGCCCGGCTCGGACAGCCGCAGCTCGCGCAGCGCGCCCTCGGCCAGCAGCCGCCCGCCCTCCTCGCGCCACGCCGGCGCCGCGTAGTGGGTGAGCGCCGACTCGGCCCAGGCGTGCAGCATCTGGAGCACGCCGATGCTCGTCTCGCGGCCCGCGTGGGTCAGTACCAGACCGATGAAGTCCCGGGCCGGCATGAGCCCGTCGCGCGTGAGGTTCCAGAGCGCGGACCAGCACAGGGCACGGGCGAGCGGGTCGGTGAGGTCCCCGAGATGCGCGCGCAGGGTGTCGAGCGAGCCCGCGTCGAAGCGGATCTTGCAGTACGTCAGATCGTCGTCGTTGACGAGGATCAGCTCCGGCCGCTCCGCGCCGGCCAGTTCGGTGACGACCGTACGCGGCCCGGCCACATCCGTCTCGGCACGGGCGAACCGTACGAGCTCGCCCTGCGGCGTACGCCGGTAGAGCCCGATGGCCACGCGGTGCGGCCGGAGTTCCGGATGCGACTCCGCCGCGTCCTGCACCACGGCCAGCTCGGTGACGCGTCCCTCGGCGTCGAAGATCACCTGTGGGGTGAGGGAGTTGAGCCCGGCGGTTTCCAGCCACGACCGGGACCAGCCCGTGAGGTCGCGCCCGGAGGTCTCCTCCAGTACGGAGAGCAGATCGGCCAGGCGCGTGTTGCCGTACGCGTTCCGCTTGAAGTAGCGCCGGGCACCCTCCAGGAACGCGTCCTGGCCGACGTACGCCACCAGTTGCTTCAGCACCGACGCGCCCTTGGCGTAGGTGATGCCGTCGAAGTTCAGCTTGGCGTCCTCCAGATCACGGATGTCGGCCGTGATCGGATGGGTGGACGGCAGCTGGTCCGCGCGGTACGCCCACGCCTTGCGGTTGTTGGCGAAGGTCGTCCAGGCATGGCTGAAGCGGGTCGCCCCCACCTGCGCGAACGAGCCCATGAAGTCCGCGAACGACTCCTTCAGCCACAGGTCGTCCCACCACCGCATGGTCACCAGATCGCCGAACCACATGTGCGCCATCTCGTGCAGGGTGGTGTTCGCCCGGCGCTCGTACGACGCCTGGGTCACCTGGCCGCGGAAGATGTACTCCTCGCGGAACGTCACCAGACCGGGGTTCTCCATCGCGCCGAGGTTGTACTCGGGCACGAACGCCTGGTCGTACTTCCCGAACGGATACGGGTAGTCGAAGTGGTCGTGGAAGAAGTCCAGGCCCTGCTTGGTGATCAGGAAGATGTCGTCCGCGTCGAAGTGCCGGGCGAGCCCCTTGCGGCACATCGCGCCGAGCGGGATCTCCAGGACCGTGCCGTCGTCGAACGTACGGCGATAGGAATCGGTCACATAGTGGTACGGACCGGCCAGAACCGCCGTGATGTATGTCGAGATCGGCTTCGTCTCCGCGAAGTGCCAGACCCCGTCGATGAGCGTGCCCTCGCCGTTGCTCCACGCGGTCCAGCCCTCGGGCGCGGTCACCCGGAAGCGGTACGGGGCCTTGAGGTCGGGCTGCTCGAAGTTGGCGAAGACCCGGCGCGCGTCGGCCGGCTCGTACTGCGTGTAGAGATAGACCTCGCCGTCCTCCGGGTCGACGAAGCGGTGCATGCCCTCGCCGGTGCGGCTGTACGCGCACTGCGCGTCCACCACCAGGACGTTCTCCGCCAGCAGGCCGTCCAGCGCGATCCGCGCGCCGTCGAAGACGGCGGCCGGGTCCAGCTCCGTCCCGTTGAGCGTCACGGCGGTCACGCCCGGGGCGATCAGATCGGCGAAGGTGGCGGCACCCGGCTCGGAGCAGCGGAACCGGATCGTCGTCACGGAGCGGAAGGTCCGCGGCGGGCTGTCCGCGCCCGGTGCTTCCCTGTCCGGTGCTTCCCTGTCCGGTGCCCCCGCGCCCGGTGCCTCGGCGCCCGGTTCGCCCGAGCCCGGCACCTCGCCGACCGCCGAGCGCAGGTCGAGGTCCACCTCGTACCCGTCTACGGTCAGCAGGTCGGCCCGCTCGCGGGCCTCTTCGCGGGACAGGTTCTCACCGGGCACGGTCACTCCTTTGTGGCTCGCCTTCGTGGCTCGTCCGAAACAGGAACGATCCTCGCACGCGCCACTGACGCGCCGCATACGGGAATGCTCCCGGCGGCCCGTGGTGTTCCCGTTGGCAGGTGCGTCCGCAGCCGTTCATGAGGAGAGACATGTCCGAGAAGACCCCCGTCGACTTCTGGTTCGACCCGCTGTGCCCCTGGGCCTGGATGACCTCCCGCTGGGTCCTCGAAGTGGAGAAGGTCCGCGATATCGAGGTCCGCTGGCATGTGATGAGCCTGGCCGTCCTCAATGAGGACAAGGACATCCCCGAGGAGTACCGCGAGGGCCTCGCGAAGGCCTGGGCCCCGGTCCGTGTGGTCATCGCCGCCCAGCAGAAGCACGGTGACAAGGTCGTGGGACCGCTGTACACCGCGCTCGGCACCCGTTTCCACAACCAGGGCGAGGGCGCGACCCGCGAGGCGATCGCCGCCGCCCTGGCGGACGTGGACCTGCCCGCCGATCTGATCGACTACGCCGATTCCGACACCTACGACAAGGAGCTGCGCGCCTCCCACAAGGAGGGCATCGACAAGGTCGGCCAGGAGGTCGGTACGCCGGTCATCGCCGTCCCCGGCGCCGACGGCGAGCAGATCGCCTTCTTCGGCCCGGTCGTCACCCCGGCCCCCAAGGGCGAGGAGGCCGCGAAGCTCTGGGACGGCACGCTGATGGTCGCGTCGATCCCGGGCTTCTACGAGATCAAGAGGACGAGGACGCAGGGCCCCATCTTCGACTGACCTTTGTCTGTCATTGCCGGCTGCCCGATGTCACAGCCCGATGTCACAGAGGGACCCCCGCGAGTCACGTCCTCGCGGGGGTCCTTCCTCATTCCGCCCGCACGTGAAAGGTGAGAAGACGATCACGAGCAGGACGCGTACGGCCGGGGGCCGGGCCCGCCGGTCCGCCGGGCCTACGGGGCGAGCAGCAGGTTGTTGGCCCGCTCCTTGGCGGACGCGTAACGCTTCGCCACGTCCTGCCAGTTGACGACGCGCCACATGGCCTCGATGAAGTCCACCTTCTGGTTCTTGTACTGGAGGTAGAAGGCGTGCTCCCAGGCGTCGAAGACCAGGACGGGCACCGAGCCCTGGCCGACATTGCCCTGGTGGTCGTAGACCTGCTCGACGATCAGCCGGCCGCTGACCGGCTCGTACGCGAGCACGCCCCAGCCCGAGCCCTGGGTGGTCGCGGCGGCCTTGGTCAGCTGGGACTTGAAGCCGGCGAAGGAGCCGAAGGACTCGGCGATCGCGTCCGCCAGGTCGCCGACGCCGTCCGCGGCGAGCGGCTCGCCGCCCCCGTCACCGGTCATGTTGTGCCAGTAGATCGAGTGGAGGATATGGCCGGAGAGATGGAACGCGAGGTTCTTCTCCAGCCCGTTGATCGCTCCCCAGGACTCCTTGTCGCGCGCTTCCGCGAGCTGGTCGAGGGTGTCGTTGGCGCCCTTGACGTAGGCCGCGTGGTGCTTGTCGTGGTGCAGCTCGATGATCTGCGGATTGATGACCGGTTCGAGCGCCGCGTAGTCGTACGGAAGTTCAGGAAGCGTGTATACCGCCATGGTCAAACCCTCCGGCCTCTTATTGCACATCCTATGCAACTGCACGCTAACAGCAACATGGCCGGGTGCTGATCAGGCCGTGGTCCTAGGTCTTCCGTGCCGTGCCGGGGTGTGCCCGTAACGCGGCGCGCGTTGTTTGGAGCGGCACTTTGTGCCATCTCCGACAACGCGCTGACGTCCGCTTTGTGGGCGACTGACGGTGATTCGGCGCGGGGCCGTCGGCTACCGTCGGGCTGTTCGACGCCTGATCCCGAAGCCCGTAACCCGACGTCGGGAGACCGACGCCCCACGACCGCGGAGACCCCATGAGCACTGCTGCCGCCGCCCCCCGTACCGGAGCGGTACTCGCCGATCTGCTCCCCGCCACCCGCACCCGGGACATCGCCCTGGTCGTCGGGGGAGCGGTGCTCACCGGAGTGGCGGCGCAGATAGCCGTCCCGGTCCCGGGCTCCCCCGTACCGGTGACCGGCCAGACCTTCGCCGCGCTGCTCGTCGGCACCGCCCTGGGTGCCCGCCGCGGCTTCCTCTCCCTCGCGCTCTACGCCGTGGTCGGCATGGCCGGGGTGCCGTGGTTCGCGGAGGGCCGCTCGGGTCTGAGCTTCGCTTCCTTCGGCTATGTCCTCGGCATGCTGCTCGCCGCCACGGTGGTGGGCGCGCTGGCCCGCCGTGGCGGCGACCGCTCCGTACCGCGTACGGCCGGGACGATGGTGCTCGGCTCGGCGCTCGTCTACGCGGTGGGCGTGCCCTACCTGGCGCTGTACACCGGCATGTCACTGAGTGCCGCCGTCAGTGCCGGTCTGGTGCCCTTCCTGCTCGGGGACGCGCTCAAGGCGGCCCTGGCGATGGGCGCGCTGCCCGCCGCCTGGAAGCTCGCCGGCCGCCGCGGCTGACGAGCTTCCAGGGTCATTCCGGGTTCCGGGGCGTGGTTCCGGCGGATCCGGGGCGTGGTTGCGGCGGAACAGGTTCCTCCCGGCGTGCGGCTCAGCCCCGGCCGTCGGCCTCCGCCGCCTTCTCCCGCCGCCCACGCGCCTCCTTGACCAGCGCGATCCCCACCACGAGCGCCGCCACCAGCAGGGACAGCAGCACCTGCTCGCGCGCCGCGTCGTCGGTGAGCATGTAGACCAGCACGAACGAGATCATCGCGATCGTCGCCCAGGTCAGATACGGGAAGAGCCACATCCGTACGACCAGCTTCTCCGGCTCCTCGCGCAGGATGATCCCGCGCATCCTCAGCTGCGTGAAACAGATGACCAGCCATACGAACAGCGCCACCGCGCCGGACGAGTTGAGCAGGAACGCGAAGACCGAGTCGGGCCACTGGTAGTTGAAGAAGACGGCGACGAACCCGAAGAGGACGGACGACAGGATCGCGGCCGTGGGGACACCGCGCGCGTTCGTCCGGGCGAACGCCTTGGGCGCGTCCCCGCGCAGGCCGAGCGAGAAGGCCATCCGGGACGCCGTGTAGAGACCGGAGTTCAGACAGGACAGCACGGCCGTCAGCACGATGAAGTCCATCACCTGCCCGGCGTGCGGGATCCCGATCGAGTTCAGCGCCGCGACGTACGAGCCGTCCTTGACGATCGACGGATCGTTCCAGGGCAGCAGCGTCAGCACGACGAAGATGGACCCCAGGTAGAAGACGGCGATCCGCCAGATCACGCTGTTGGTCGCCTTGGCGACGGCCCGCTGCGGGTCAGAGGACTCTCCGGCGGCGAGCGTGACGATCTCGCTTCCCATGAAGGAGAAGACGACCATCAGCACACCGGTCAGGATCGCGCCGGCCCCGTTGGGCAGGAATCCGCCGGTGTCCGAGAGATGCGAGAGACCCGCGCCCGGATTGTCGGACCCCGGCAGCAGCCCGAAGACGGCGAGCAGACCGACGACGACGAACGCCCCGATCGCCACGACCTTGATGCCGGCGAACCAGAACTCGAACTCACCGTACGAGGCGACCGACGCGAGGTTCGTGGCGGTCAGTACGACCATCACGATCAGCGCCCACGCCCACTGCGGCACCGCCGGTATCCAGCCCTCCAGGATCTGGGCGCCCGCGGTCGCCTCGACCGCCAGCACCACCACCCAGAAGAACCAGTAGAGCCAGCCGATGGAGAACCCGGCCCAGCGGCCGAGCGCCTGGTCCGCGTAGGCGGAGAAGGATCCGGAGCTGGGCCGCGCCGCGGCCATCTCGCCGAGCATGCGCATCACGAGCACGACCATCAGGCCGACCAGCGCGTACGACAGCAGGATGCCGGGGCCCGCGGCGGCGATACCGGAAGCGGAGCCGACGAACAGCCCGGCGCCGATCACACCGCCGATCGCGATCATGGACAGATGGCGGTTCTTGAGACCGGCTTTCAGGCCGTCGGAGGACTGCGGATTCCCAGGTTCGTTGGGAGTTCCGCCTTCCTTCGTGGGGGACGGCAGGGAGGTCATGCGGCAATCCTTACGTCTACGGTCCACTCAAGTAATGAGTCCCGGCATTCAAGCGTCCGGCCACCCGATGTTGGAAGTGGCGACTCCGTTTCGTTACCCGGGGGGCGGGCGCCGACGCCCGGGTTACCGGAGCGTTGATCCCGCTGACCGCTACCCAGCGGAGCGCGAGCCACACCCCGCGTGCCACACTTCGGTCCATGCGCGTGTATCTCGGTTCCGACCATGCCGGCTACGAACTCAAGAACCACCTCGTCGAGTGGCTCACGGCCCACGGCCACGAGCCCGTCGACTGCGGACCCCACATCTACGACGCCGAGGACGACTATCCGCCGTTCTGCCTGCGCGCCGCGGAGCGCACGGCGGCGGACCCGGACAGTCTCGGCGTGGTGATCGGCGGCTCCGGCAACGGCGAGCAGATCGCCGCGAACAAGGTCAAGGGCGTCCGCGCCGTCCTCGCCTGGAGCGAGCAGACAGCGGCTCTCGGACGCGAGCACAACGACGCCAACGTCATCTCCGTCGGCGGCCGGATGCATACGCAGGACGAGGCGACGAAGTTCGTCGAGATCTTCCTCGCCACCCCGTACTCGGGCCTGGAGCGTCACGCGCGCCGTATCAAGATGCTCACCGACTACGAGTCGACCCACGAGCTGCCGCCCGTCCCGGCCCACCACCCGCAGCAGGACTAGCACTGTCCGGACTCACCACGTGCCGCCGGGTGCCGCCCCGGCGGCACAGCCATGCCACGGCGCACGGCCCGTCCGTTCACCGAGGACGATTCACCCCACTCGTCACAGAGGAGTCCCCCGTGCCCGAGGGGCATACGATCCACCGCCTCGCCGAGGACCATCTCGACCGCTTCGGCGGCCGGCCCGCCCGGGTCAGCAGCCCCCAGGGCAAGTTCTCCGACAGCGCGGCGCTCCTCGACGGCCGGGTCCTCGACGCCGTCGACGCCCACGGCAAGCATCTCTTCCTCGGCTTCGGCGACCAGGGCTGGGTCCATATCCACCTCGGCCTGTTCGGCAAGGTCGGCTTCGGTGACGCGCCCGCCCCGCCGCCCACCGACACCGTCAGGCTGCGGCTCGCCTCCGACACGGCGTACATGGATCTGCGCGGCCCCACCACCTGCGCCCTGATCACCGTCCCCGAGAAGGACGCGATACACGACCGCCTCGGCCCGGACCCGCTGCGCCGCGCGGACGACGGCGAGAAGGCGTGGGAACGGATCTCCCGGTCCCGTACGACCGTCGCCGCCCTGCTCATGGACCAGAAGGTGATCGCGGGCGTGGGCAACGTCTACCGCGCCGAGGTCCTCTTCCGGCACGGCATCGACCCGTACCGCGCGGGCAAGGACCTCACCCGCCGCGAGTGGGACGCGATCTGGGCGGATCTGGTGGCGCTGATGCGGGAGGGCGTACGGCACAACCGGATCGACACCGTCCGTCCCGAGCACACCCCCGAGGCGATGGGCCGCCCGCCGCGCGTCGACGATCACGGCGGCGAGGTGTACGTCTACCGCAGGGCACGGATGCCCTGCCTGCTGTGCGGCGACGAGATCCGCACCGCGACCCTCGCCGCCCGCAACCTGTTCTGGTGTCCGGGCTGCCAGCAGCGCTGAACACCCGCTCCTCCGGCCCTGCGGCCCCTCCGGCCCCCTCGGCTCCGCCGGCTCAGAACCCGTGGGGCAGCCAGGGCGCGATCTCCGACGAGAACCCGGCCGACGCCTCGCTCAGCGCTCCGGACCGTATCTCCCGTACCCGCCCGGCGCGCGCCAGCGCGGCCAGGGAGACGCCGCCCAGATACGCGGCGCTCAACTCGTTGACGGACAGCGCCAGCTCGGCCTGATCGGCGGTGCGCTCGCAGGACGCGCCCTTGGAGTCGCCGGACAGCCGCCAACGCCCCTCGTTCCACGGGCAGAACGCGTCCGTCACCTCCACCACCACATCCACCGGCGTCCGGTACGTACGGGCCTCCAGCGCGGCCCCGACCTCCACCGGCCGCAGATACAGCGAGTCCCGCAGCCGCACCTGGCACCGCCGGATGTCGGAGACCAGATACTGGAACGGATCGTCCGCGGGCCGGTTGCCCGCCTGGATCGCCGACGTCAGATCGATCGAGAAGAGGAAGTTCCAGAGCGACGCGTACGCCACCGGGTCCAGGGCGTACAGATCCCGCAGCTCGATCGTGCCCTTGGGGCCTGCCCCGTCCCACTCCGGCTTGTTGTGGAAGAGCGTGAACCCCACCACCTCGCCGTCCCGCTCCGCCAGCACGCACTGGAGCGCCGACTTCCCGTCCCGCACCTTCCCGGCGTCGACGACCGGATGCCGCTCCCAGCCCGGCCGGCGGGCGAGCATGCCCGGCCGCTCCGCGACCTCCGCGGCGTACACCGCCTCGCACGCGTCACGTACAGCCGGGTCATCCGGTTTCACCCGACGAAGACGTACATCACCCGAACCTTCGGGAATCGCGATCCGCACCCGGGAGGTGTCTATCTCCGCCGAGAGCTGCTCGGTCGCGGCGCTGTAGCCGTACCGTCCGTAGATCACCGGCTCGGACGCCGTCAACACGGCGAGCGGCTCGCCCCACGACCTGACGTCATCGAGCTGGCGCCGCATCATCGACGTCAGCACCCCGCGCCGGCGGTGCGTCGCCGCCACGCTCACCATCGTCACGCCCGCCGCGGGCACCTGGGCACCGCCCGGTACCGAGAGCCGGAAGCTGAACGCCCCCGCCGTGCCCACGCACTCGTCGCCGTCCCAGACCCCGATCGAACGGTCGAACTCGGTGAGATCTCTCATCAGCCGGGTCTCCCCGATGGTCTCCGGGACACCGCCGAACGCGAGCTCCAACGCCCCGAACCAGGTGTCCCATTCGGCCGGTTCCAGTACCCGTAGGTCGATAGTCATATGCCATCAGTACCAGGGGTACGACAACGAGGCGACCCGATTTCGAACGCAATGTCACAGGGGTCCCCCTGCACGCCGGGCGGACGGATCGATAGGGTCCACAACAATGGCCGGTGTCGCGGGAGCGGAGTCGTACTCGGCCCGGATGCGCAGGAAGCTGCACCGGGTCCGCAACGGCGTGCGCAAATCCGGGGTCGACTACTTCCGCGGAGACGGCTCGGACTGGGTCGCCCTCGTCGGTCTGCTGCTCACCGTCCCGGCCATCACGCTCACCACGATCGCCGTCCCCGTCTGGTGCGCGCCCTCCGCGCTCGTCCTCCCGATCGTGGCCGGCGGGCTGCTGCTGCGGCCCGCGAGCCTGCTCAGTCTGTACGCGGCCGCGGCCGCCGCGCTGATCGTCGAGTCGATGGTCCTCGGCCCGTATCCGGACGGCCCGGCGCGGGTCACCCCCGGCACGGTGCTCGTGGTCGCCGCCTGCGGACTCTTCGGACTGCTGATCGCCCAGTTCAGGGCGCGAGTCGGGGTGCCCTGGCGGCGCGGCGGGACGATGCTCTTCGACCTGCGGGAACGGATCAGGGTGCAGAGCGCCCTGCCCCGGCTCCCCAAGGGCTGGCACCGCGAGATGGCGCTGCGCCCGGCCGGCGGCCAGTCCTTCTCCGGCGACTTCGTGGTGGCCGCCCGTACGAACGGCGGCCGGACGCTCGAAGTCGTCCTGACCGATGTCTCGGGCAAGGGCATGGACGCGGGCTCCCGCGCCCTGCTGCTCTCGGGCGCCTTCGGTGGACTCCTCGGCTCGCTCCCGCCGCACAGCTTCCTTCCCGCGGCCAACGGCTATCTTCTCCGGCAGGACTGGGACGAGGGGTTCGCCACCTCCATCCATCTCGTCCTCGATCTGGACTCGGGAGACTTCGAACTGCTGTCGGCGGGCCATCTGCCCGCTCTCCAGCTGCACGCGGGCAGTGGCCGCTGGGAGGAGAAGTCGGGCGAGGGCCCGCTGCTCGGGGTGTACGACGGGGCACAGTTCGACCCGGTCAAGGGCTCACTGCGCCCCGGTGACGTGCTGATGCTCTTCACGGACGGGCTGGTCGAGGCCCCGGGCCGCGATCTGGGCGAGGGCATCGACCGCCTCACGGGCGAGGCCGACCGCTATGTCGTCCCGGGCTTCGAGGGCGCGGCCTGGCATCTGATCGAGGCGGTCGCGAAGGACGTCAACGACGACCGCGCGCTGCTGCTGATCTGCCGCGAGCCGGGCCCGCCGGCAGGTACCGACCCGTATCCCGGCAGGCGCTGACCCGCAGACAGAACTCCCCTCCGCCGTCACGGGCGGAGGGGAGTTCTGTGGGTACCGGGGGCCGTCGCGGGTGGTGGTAAGGGCATGGGCGTCAGCTCGTCACCGGTGCCCCCCTGTCGCCCGCGTCCTTGGTGTACGGGCGTTCGTTCCCCTCGGGCCCGCTGCCGGGTCCGCTGTTGCCGCCGTCCCTCCCGCCACCGGGCAGGATCCGGGCCAGCCAGTGTGACCTGCCGGCCGCCAGCGGGCCGAGGACCGCGAGGACCAGGACGTATCCGGCGATGAACGGCGCGAGCCGGCTGTCGAGGCCCGCGGCCGCCGCCATCGTGGCGAGGATCAGCGCGAACTCGCCCCGGGCCAGCAGGGTCGTGGAGATGTTCGCCGCCGGCCCGGCACCGAAACCGAAGATCCTGGCCGCCGTGAGCCCCGCCGCGACGTTCATCACCAGGGTCACCGCCGCGGCGATGAGTACGGGCCAGAGCACGGTCGGCAGATCGCCCGGGTTGATCGACAGGCCGAAGGCGAAGAAGAAGATCGCGCCGAACGCGTCCCGCAGCGGGTGGACGAGCTTGCGGATCCGGGGCCCCGAGGTGGTGCCGCCGAGCATCAGACCGACCATGAACGCGCCGATGGCGTCCGCGACCCCGAACCACTCGGAGACACCGGCCACGAGGACCGCCGCGCCGAGGAAGGAGATGACGAGCAGCTCGTCGTCCCTGGTGTTCATGAGCCGTCCGACGACCTTCGTGCCGAACCGGGCCGCGAGCGCCAGCAGCAGCAGGAAGCCGAACGCCTTCGCACCGTCCATCACGGCGGCCGAGGCGCTGTCCGCACCGGACAGGATGGGCTGGAGCGCGGCGAGATAGAGGGCCAGGAAGATGTCCTCGACCACGATGATGCCGAGGATCGGTTTGGTCTCCGGGTTACCGATCCGGCCCATGTCGACCAGGACCTTGGTGACGATCGCGGACGAGGAGATACCGAGCACACCGGCGAGCACCAGCGCCTCCGACGTCCCCCAGCCGAGCGCGAAGCCGAAGCCGAGACCGGCGCCCACGTTCAGCGCGAGATACGCGCCGCCGGCGAGGGCCATCTTCCGGCCGCCCGCCTTGAGGTCGTCCAGATGGAATTCCAGACCGAGATAGAAGAGCAGCAGCACCAGCCCGAGGGCGGAGAGCATCTCCAGCTCGTGCGGGTCTTTGACCAGCACGATGCCGGGGGTGTGCGGGCCGAGCAGGATCCCGGCGAGGATGAACAGGGGAATGGTGGGCAGCTCGATACGGCTGCCCAGACGGGCGAGTACGGCGGCGGCGAGGAAGGCGCCGCCCATGGCTATGAGGGTCTCTGCGTGTCCGATGGGATCGTTCCTCCGTCAAGTCAAAGAAGCGTCAAGGAATCGTCAGTAATTAGTTTACCAAACGGTTTACTGAGCAACTTTGACCTGGGACGGGGGAGGCATGGAGCGGGAGGGAGCGCGACGGGCCGGCGCGGCCGGTTACCGAGAAGACCGCGCCTCGCGCCTGAACGCCCACCGCATCTCGGGCTCGGTGACACCGCGCAGGAGTCGTCGTACCGGAGGTGTGCACAGCAGCGTCACCGCGGCGGCGGCCGTGACGGTCAGCGCGACCTTCCCGGCGGGACCGGCCAGCCAGGGGTACGCGTCGAAGAGGCC
The DNA here is from genome assembly GCF_004151105.1 of Streptomyces sp. L-9-10. GTDB lineage: Bacteria > Actinomycetota > Actinomycetes > Streptomycetales > Streptomycetaceae > Streptomyces. The sequence goes on along the minus strand of NZ_PHRF01000097.1, from coordinate 136,942 downwards.
GCCGTACACCGCTCCCTTGACCAGGAACCCGTGCAGCAGATACCCGCAGATCGTGCCCGCGCCCAGGGCCGTGAACCAGGTCCTCCGGCGGGGCACCCACGCCAGGAAACCGGCCGTCAGCAGCAGTGAGCAGCCGAAGAGCGCGAACGTCATCACGGGCCCGGCCCACCACGGGGCGTCCAGCTGCTGGGCGCTGGTATTGTGGTAGAGCCAGCCGGGCGGCATCCGGGTGGCCGCCCAGTACGAGAAGACCAGCGCGCCCGCGAACAGCGGCACCGCCAGCAGCCGGACCTCGCGCCGCCGCACCAGCTGGAAGTGTTCGGGCTTGAGCAGCAGTCCCAGGACGAAGTAGGGCGCGAACTGGAGTACGCGCTGGAGGCCGAGGTCCTCGCCGATGCCCGGGGTGAGCGAGGCCAGCGAGGCGACGCCGAGCGCCACCGTCATCGGGTGCCGCAGCGCGCGCCAGAGCGGGGTGGTCAGCCGCCAGACGAACAACGCGGCCAGGAACCAGGTGAGATACCAGGGGTCGAGCAGGCTGATGGGCAGGTCCGGGCTGTCGTCCGTGTACCGCTTGAAGAGCGAGTACGCCACCTCGAAGACCACGTAGGGCACCGCGACCCCGGTCACCAGGCGCCTGATCTGCTGCGGGCTCGCTGTGAAACCCCGGGAGAAGTAGCCGGAGACGAGGATGAAGGCCGGCATGTGGAAGGCGTAGACGAGCAGATAGAGCGCGCGCGTCGCCCGGCTGCCGTCCATGACCGGTTCCCAGAAGTGCGCCACCGCCACGAGCACGATCGCCAGGTACTTGGCGTTGTCGAAGAACGGGTCCCGCCTGGGGGACGTCGCGTGCGGATCCGCGGCCGGACCGGCGGCCCGCTGCCCGGTCGGCACCGGCGTGTCGGCCACCGCGGACGATCTGCTTCCGGCGGCGGGATCCACCTCCGCGGCCGGGAAGGAGCGGGCGAGCGGGGACGTCTCATAACTATGCGGCGCCTGGAACATTTGAGGCACCCTAGCGGCGCTCAAACCCCTTCGTAAAACCTCCTCGTCAGGTGACCCATTCGAATCTGAAACCGACGACAACCGGGCGATATGCCCTGGTTAAACAGCATTAATTCGGGCATATCGTCGGGATTTATCGCGCAGGGTCGACCCCGTCCGACGCGTCCGTCGGCCGCTCATTCGAAAGGAAGGGAATGGGTTGTGAATGACGTGTGCGCATGGGGAGGTGATTGATGCGAATTCACGTCCACGCGCTGTTCACGCGCGGACGGCCCGCGCGCGCCGCGGTCGCGCGTAACCCGGCGCGCCGGGAGCGCGATTGGCGAGATCGTGATGTCGCTGATTCGTCACCGGCCAACATCCGTGCGGAGGTTGATGGCACGATGGTCGGAGCGGGGGTGTGGCGTGCGCGCTTCCCGGGGCTGGGCCAGGCGACCGACCGAGGGTGTGATCAGTGTGGCCATTTCGCTGTCTGTGGTGGTTCTGTTGGCGGTCATCCTTGTGGTGCTCTTCCGCAGCGGCTCGCTCAAGGGAGGCCCCGCGATAGTCGCGATCCTGTTCGGCTTCTTCCTCGCCTCCACCAACATCGCTCCGTCGGTGAACAGGTTCCTCAACTCGATAGCCGAGACGGTCAACCAGATCCGCTTCTAGCGTTCCGTCGCCGCCGGGAGCGGCCGGCCGTCGGCAGCGGTCGGCGCGGGCGCGGAAACGAACGGAAACGAGCAGAGCCGGTCTCCGTGTCCTACGGAAACCGGCTCCGACCCGTATGTTCCTGCTCAAGAGCGGGCGACGGGAATCGAACCCGCGTAGCTAGTTTGGAAGACTAGGGCTCTACCATTGAGCTACGCCCGCACATGTCGTGCCGCAGGTCATGCGGCCTCGGCACGGACCACATCGTAGCGGGTCCGGGGCGCTCGCCGCACACCGGTAAAGCGGCGGTCAAAGCACCAGTCAAAGCGGTCGGCCGCATGCTCACGGGCATGTACCCTACGTGTCGCACCGACGGGGTGTGGCGCAGCTTGGTAGCGCGTCCGCTTTGGGAGCGGAAGGTCGTCGGTTCGAATCCGGCCACCCCGACCATTTCCACGATCGCCTCGCAAGATCACATTGGGGGCTCTACCCGCTTGCGGTTACTATGCAAGCTGCGTGCCCGTGTGTCTGAAGAGTCTCTGAGGAACCGGGCCGATCCGCTGGATCGCGCCGCACCGCGGCGGACCGGCAGAACCCAAGAATCAGCCACCAAGGAGACCGAACCGTGAAGAGCGCCGTGGAGACCCTGAACCCGACTCGGGTTCGGCTCACTGTCGAGGTGCCCTTCGAGGAGCTCAAGGACAGCCTCGACGCGGCGTACAAGAAGATCAACCAGCAGGTCACGGTGAAGGGCTTCCGCAAGGGCAAGATCCCGGCCCGGGTCATCGACCAGCGGTTCGGGCGTGGTGCTGTGCTGGAGGAGGCCGTCAACGACGCCCTCCCGAAGTTCTACACCGACGCGGTCAACGAGGGTGAGCTCAACGTCCTCGGCCAGCCCGAGGTCGACATCACCGAGCTCAAGGACGGCGAGCTGCTGGCCTTCACCGCCGAGGTGGACATCCGCCCGGTCATCGAGATCCCGGACTACTCCGGTATCGAGGTCACCGTCGACTCCATCGAAGTCAGCGACGAGGACGTCGAGAAGTCGCTGGAGCAGCTGCGCGACCGCTTCGCGTCCACCAACCCGGTCGAGCGCGCCGCCGCCGAGGGCGACGTCGTGACGATCGACCTGGAGGCCAAGGTCGACGGCGAGGTCCTGCCCGACGGTGTGGCCACCGGCGTGCAGTACACCATCGGCTCCGGCGAGCTGCTCGACGGCATCGACGAGGCCGTCACCGGCCTGGAGGCCGGCGGCGAGGCCACCTTCACCTCCGAGCTGAAGGGCGGCGCCGCCGAGGGCAAGACCGCCGAGGTCGCCGTCAAGGTCACCCAGGTCGCCGCCCGTGAGGTGCCCGAGCTGGACGACGAGTTCGCGCAGATGGCGAGCGAGTTCGACACGCTCGACGAGCTGAAGGCGGACAGCCGCAAGCGCCTGGAGAGCAGCAAGCAGTACGACCAGGCCACCCAGGCCCAGGAGCGCGTCCTCGACGAGCTGCTGAAGCTGGCCGAGGTGCCGATCCCCGAGAAGCTGCTCGCGGAGGAGATCAACACCCGCAAGCACAACCTGGAGCACCACCAGCTCGGTCAGATGGGCCTCGACCTCGCGAAGTACCTGGAGATCCAGGGCAAGACCGAGGAAGAGTTCGACGCCGAGACCAAGGAGCAGGCGGAGAAGGGCATCAAGACCCAGTTCATCCTCGATGAGCTGGTCAACAAGGAGAAGCTGAACGTCAACCAGGAGGAGCTCACCGAGCACCTCATGCGGCGCGCGCAGTCCTCCGGCATGTCCCCCGACCAGTTCGCCCAGGCGGTCGTCGAGGGTGGCCAGGTGCCGATGCTGGTCGGCGAGGTCGCCCGCGGCAAGGCGCTCGCGGTGGTCGTCGAGGCCGCCAAGGTGATCGACACGAACGGTGAGATCGTCGACCTGGACGACGAGGACGACGACGAGGCCGCCGAGGCGGTCGAGGCCGCCGACTCCACCGAGGCCGCCGCGGCGGACACCAAGGCCGAGGACAAGGCTGAGGAGAAGGCCGAGGAGAAGGCCGACAAGAACGAGGCCTGACCGTCTCGCTCCGAACGTCAGGACGGGCCCCGGACGCATCACGCGACCGGGGCCCGTCCCGTCCGCCCCGGAGCCCTGCGGGACCCGCTGGGCGCCGACGGTGCCGGGGGTGGCACGGGGGGCCGGGAGAGGACCGACAGGCCCGCTCAGGGCCGTACGGAGCCTCAACTGCCTTGCGCTCCCAGCGAACAGCCACGGAAGCAGGATGGCCCGCGCCGACCAGCGCGTTAGGGTCCATGAATACGAGGGCAGGAGAGTCTCCCGTCCCCGGTACGAAGACGCTGAGACGGCCGCAGCCGTCAGAGACGAGCAGGTGTATACGTGACGAATCTGATGCCTTACGCCGCCGGTGAGCCGTCCCTCGGTGGTGGCCTCGGCGACCAGGTCTACAGCCGGCTGCTCGGAGAGCGGATCATCTTCCTCGGCCAGCAGGTCGACGACGACATCGCCAACAAGATCACGGCGCAGCTCCTCCTCCTCGCGGCCGAGCCCGAGAAGGACATCTTCCTCTACATCAACAGCCCCGGTGGCTCGGTGACAGCCGGTATGGCCGTCTACGACACCATGCAGTACATCCCGAACGACGTGGTCACCATCGGTATGGGCCTCGCCGCTTCGATGGGTCAGTTCCTGCTGACCGGCGGTACCGCGGGCAAGCGCTTCGCGCTGCCGCACACCGACATCCTCATGCACCAGGGCTCCGCGGGCCTCGGCGGCACCGCCTCCGACATCAAGATCCAGGCCGAGCAGCTGCTCCGCACGAAGAAGCGCATGGCCGAGATCACCGCGCGCCACACCGGCCAGACGGAAGAGGCGATCATCCGCGACGGTGACCGCGACCGCTGGTTCACCGCCGAGGAGGCCAAGGCCTACGGCATCATCGACGAGATCATCTCCGCTGCTTCGGGTGTTCCGGGCGGCGGCGGTACCGGGGCCTGAGATCACCAGCCCCGACCAGCCGGCCCAGCCCACCGAACGCCACAGGATGGTGAACACCCATATGAACAACTACTCCGCGAGCGGCCTCTACACCGGCCCGCAGGTGGACAACCGTTACGTCGTCCCGCGCTTCGTGGAGCGCACCTCGCAGGGCGTGCGCGAGTACGACCCGTACGCGAAGCTCTTCGAGGAGCGCGTGATCTTCCTCGGGGTGCAGATCGACGACGCCTCCGCCAACGACGTCATGGCGCAGCTGCTCTGCCTGGAGTCGATGGACCCGGACCGCGACATCTCGATCTACATCAACAGCCCCGGCGGCTCGATGACGGCGCTCACCGCCATCTACGACACGATGCAGTTCGTGAAGCCGGACATCCAGACCGTGTGCATGGGCCAGGCCGCCTCCGCCGCCGCCGTGCTGCTCGCCGCCGGCACCGCCGGCAAGCGACTGGCGCTGCCGAACGCGCGCGTGCTCATCCACCAGCCGTCCAGCCAGACCGGCCGGGAGCAGCTCTCCGACCTGGAGATCGCGGCCAACGAGATCCTGCGGATGCGCGCCCAGCTCGAAGAGATGCTGGCGAAGCACTCGACGACGCCGATCGAGAAGGTCCGCGACGACATCGAGCGCGACAAGATCCTGACCGCCGAGGACGCGCTCGCGTACGGCCTGGTCGACCAGATCGTGTCGACCCGCAAGACCACGGCCGCTGCGGCCGCCTGACACACCCGGCGCCCTTGGCGCGGTCCCACGACCACGTGAACCGCGCCAAGGGGGGCCCGAACGGGGGCCCGGGCAAGGTACCGTCGGATATGAGGCACAGGAGCCGCTGAACCAGGCTGCTCCCAGGCGAAGGGGAAGCACCTCGTGGCACGCATCGGTGATGGCGGCGACCTGCTCAAGTGCTCGTTCTGCGGGAAGAGCCAGAAGCAGGTGAAGAAGCTCATCGCAGGTCCCGGTGTGTACATCTGCGACGAGTGCATCGACCTCTGCAACGAGATCATCGAGGAGGAGCTCGCGGAGACCTCCGAGGTGCGGTGGGAGGAACTGCCGAAGCCTCGCGAGATCTACGAGTTCCTGGAGGGGTACGTCGTCGGGCAGGAGCCCGCGAAGAAGGCCCTCTCCGTGGCGGTCTACAACCACTACAAGCGTGTTCAGGCCGGCGAGAACGGCGGGGTGTCCGGGCGCGAGGACGCGATCGAACTCGCCAAGTCCAACATCCTCCTGCTGGGCCCGACCGGCTCCGGCAAGACCCTCCTCGCCCAGACGCTGGCGCGCATGCTGAACGTGCCGTTCGCGATCGCCGACGCCACCGCGCTCACCGAGGCCGGGTATGTGGGCGAGGACGTCGAGAACATCCTGCTGAAGCTGATCCAGGCGGCCGACTACGACGTCAAGAAGGCCGAGACAGGGATCATCTACATCGACGAGATCGACAAGGTCGCCCGCAAGAGCGAGAACCCGTCGATCACCCGCGATGTCTCCGGCGAGGGCGTCCAGCAGGCCCTGCTGAAGATCCTGGAGGGCACCACCGCCTCCGTACCGCCCCAGGGCGGCCGGAAGCACCCGCACCAGGAGTTCATCCAGATCGACACGACGAACGTGCTCTTCATCGTGGGCGGCGCCTTCGCCGGCCTGGAGAAGATCATCGAGTCGCGCGCGGGAGCGAAGGGCATCGGCTTCGGCGCGACGATCCGCTCGAAGCGCGAGATCGAGGCGAGCGACCAGTTCCAGGAGGTCATGCCGGAGGACCTGGTGAAGTTCGGGATGATCCCGGAGTTCATCGGCCGCCTGCCGGTCCTCACCTCCGTCCACAACCTGGACCGCGAGGCGCTCCTCCAGATCCTCGTCGAGCCGCGCAACGCGCTGGTGAAGCAGTACCAGCGGCTCTTCGAACTCGACGGTGTGGAGCTGGACTTCGACCGTCCGTCCCTGGAGGCCATCGCCGACCAGGCGATCCTGCGCGGCACGGGCGCGCGCGGTCTGCGCGCCATCCTCGAAGAGGTGCTCCAGTCGGTGATGTACGAGGTGCCGTCCCGCAAGGACGTCGCCCGGGTCGTCATCACGGCGGAGGTCGTCCGCGACAACGTGAACCCGACGCTGGTCCCGCGCGAGCCGCGCATCGTGAAGAACGACGGCCGTCACGAGAAGTCCGCGTAGCGGTCACGCCGAGACGTACGCGACAGACAGGGGCGCCCGGCCGGTCCAGCCGGCCGGGCGCCCCTGTGCCGTACGCGCGGGAGCCCGTTACTTGATCTCGACGCGGACCTCGTCGCGCAGCTTCGCGGCCTGCGCGGCGGCCTCGTCCAGGGACAGGCTGCTCTTGCCGGTGACACCGGCCGCGGCGTCGGTCGATATGACATAGCCCATGGTGCTGTGGTCGCCCCAGACGCACATCGGCATCGTGTAGCTGCCGGGACCGGAGCCGGCACCGGCGGCCTGTCCCAAGGTGAACTTGGCTTCCTGGCACTTCATGACGCCGTTGTCGAAGCCGTCCGGCGTGAACTCCCGCGCCTCGCCGATGAATTCGAGGCTCGGGCCGCCGCTCTCCGCCTTGTCGGCGTTCTTCCGCGACTCGGTGAACATCGCGTCGACCACCTTCTCGGGGTCTTCGATCTCGCCGTAGACGCCGCTGAAGTCGATCACCTTCTGTGTGGGGCCCGCGCCCGTGGAGTAGCTGCCGGCCACTTCCCGGGGGTTGCTGATCCCCCACTTCTCGGCTTCCTTGACGTCGCTCTTGGTCAAGCTGCCGCCGCTGGAACCGGTGTCCCCGGCCTTCTTGTACTCGCCGCCGAGCACCGACGCCGGCATCGCCAGCTTGTACTTCTTGCCGTCGTCCGGGACCGAGCCGCCGCCCACCAGGAAGTACGCGCCGCCCGCGATCACCGCGAGCGCCAGCACGGACGCGCCGACTATGAGGCCCGTCTTCTTCTGGGGGGCCTGGCCCGGCGGAGGCGGGTACTGGCCGCCGCCATAGGGAGGCTGCTGTCCGTACGGGGACTGCTGACCGTAAGGGGGCTGCTGGGGCGGCTGGCCGTACGGTCCTGGCTGCTGCGGGTAGCCGTATCCCTGCGGCGGCTGAGGGGGGACACCCTGCGGGGGCTGCTGCGGGTAACCGTAACCGGGCCCCGGCGGCCCCTGCGGCGGCTGCTGGCCGTAAGGGCCTGGCTGGCCGTACGGTCCGGGCTGCTGAGGCTGCCCGCCGTACGGTCCCGGCTGGTGGTAACTCATGCGCTGTCCCCTGTTAGTCGCTTATGCGTTCCGAACATCCTGGCGGACGGGACAGTGACCGAGGCCACCCGGGGCCGCACCGTTACCGAACTATCCCGTTTCAGTACGGGGCGGTGACACCTCTAAACTGTGCCCGTGACCGAGAACACTCAGCAGCAGCCAGCCAGCAACCCCGAACTGCCGACCCAGTACGTTCCGGCCGAGGTGGAGGGGAAGCTGTACGAGCGCTGGGTAGAGCGCGGTTACTTCGAGGCCGACGAGAAGAGCGAGAAGCCCCCGTTCACCGTCGTCATCCCGCCGCCGAACGTCACCGGCAGCCTCCACCTCGGGCACGCCTTCGAACACACGCTCATCGACGCCGTCACCCGCCGCAAGCGCATGCAGGGTTACGAGACGCTGTGGCAGCCCGGCATGGACCACGCGGGCATCGCCACCCAGAACGTCGTCGAGCGCGAGCTCGCCAAGGAGGGCAAGTCCCGGCACGACCTGGGGCGCGAGGCGTTCGTCGAGCGCGTCTGGAAGTGGAAGGGCGAGTCCGGCGGGCAGATCTCCGGACAGATGCGCCGGCTCGGCGACGGCGTCGCCTGGTCGCGCGAGCGGTTCACCATGGACGAGGGGCTGTCCAAGGCCGTCCAGACGATCTTCAAGAAGCTCTACGACGACGAGCTGATCTACCGCGCCGAGCGCATCATCAACTGGTGTCCGCGCTGTCTCACGGCGATCTCCGACATCGAGGTGGAGTACCAGGACGACGACGGCGAGCTGGTCTCGCTGAAGTACGGCGAGGGCGAGGACTCCGTCGTCGTCGCGACCACCCGCGCCGAGACGATGCTCGGCGACACGGCCGTCGCCGTCCACCCCGACGACGAGCGGTACGCGCATCTCGTCGGCAAGCGCATCAAGCTGCCGCTCACCGACCGTACGATCCCGGTCGTCGCGGACACCCATGTCGACCCGGAGTTCGGTACGGGCGCCGTCAAGGTGACGCCCGCGCACGACCCGAACGACTTCGAGATCGGCCGGCGGCACGATCTGCCGAACATCACGGTCATGGACGAGCGCGCCGTGATCACCGTCCCCGGCCCCTTCGAGGGACTCGACCGGATGGAGGCGCGCAGCGCCATCGTCGCCGCGCTGCGCGCCGAGGGCCGTATCGTCGCCGAGAAGCGCCCGTACACGCACTCCGTCGGACACTGCTCGCGCTGCAAGACGACCATCGAGCCGCGCCTCTCGCTCCAGTGGTGGGTCAAGGTCGGACCGCTGGCCAAGGCCGCCGGTGACGCCGTCCGCGACGACCGCGTCACGATCCACCCGAAGGAGATGGAGTCCCGCTACTTCGGCTGGGTCGACAACCTCCACGACTGGTGCATCTCCCGGCAGCTGTGGTGGGGCCACCGCATCCCCGTCTGGTACGGGCCCAACGGCGAGACCGTCTGCGTCGGTCCCGACGACGAGGCGCCGACCGGCGAGGGCTGGACGCAGGACACGGACGTCCTGGACACGTGGTTCTCGTCCGGGCTGTGGCCGTTCTCCACGCTGGGCTGGCCCGAACAGACCCCGAGCGTCGAGAAGTTCTATCCGAACTCGATCATGATCACCGGCTACGACATCCTCTTCTTCTGGGTCGCCCGGATGATGATGTTCGGTCTCTACGCGATGGACGGCACACCGCCGTTCAGCACGATCGTGCTGCACGGCATGGTCCGTGACCAGTTCGGCAAGAAGATGTCGAAGTCCTTCGGCAACGCGGTCAACCCGCTGGACTGGATGGACAGGTACGGCTCCGACGCGGTCCGGTTCACCCTCGCCCGCGGCGCCAACCCGGGCATCGACGTGCCGATCGGCGAGGACTGGGTCCAGGGCTCCCGGAACTTCGCCAACAAGGTCTGGAACGCCACGCGCTTCGCGATGATGAACGGCGCGACCGTCGAGGGCCCGCTGCCCGACGCGGCCGACATGTCCGCCACCGACCGGTGGATCCTGTCGCGGCTGAACGCCGTGGTCGCGGAGGTCGACGCGTACTACGAGGACTACCAGTTCGCGAAGTTGTCGGACTCCCTCTTCCACTTCGCCTGGGACGAGGTCTTCGACTGGTACGTGGAGCTGTCCAAGACCACGTTCATCGACGGCGGCGCGGCGGCGAAGGTCTCCGGCCGGGTCCTCGGCGAGGTCCTCGACGTCACCCTGCGCCTGCTGCACCCGATCGTCCCGTTCGTCACCGAGACGCTCTGGACCACGCTCACCGGCAAGGAGTCGGTCGTCGTCGCCGACTGGCCGGCCGACAGCGGGTTCCGCGACGTGGCGGCCGAGCGGGAGATCGAGCACCTCCAGCAGGTGATCACCGAGGTCCGCCGGTTCCGCTCCGACCAGGGGCTCCAGCCCGGCCAGAAGGTCCCGGCGCGGCTGGATCTCACGGGTACGCCGCTGGCCGCGCACGAGGCGGCCATCCGGCAGCTGCTGCGCCTCCAGCCGGAGGGCGAGGGCTTCCACGCCACCGCGACGCTGCCGGTCGAGGGGGCGACGGTCGCGCTCGACCTGTCGGGCACGATCGACATCGAGGCGGAGCGCAAGCGTCTGACGAAGGACCTCGGCGCGGCGGAGAAGGAGAAGGCGCAGGCGACGGCGAAGCTCGGCAACGAGGCGTTCCTCGCCAAGGCCCCCGACAACGTGGTCGACAAGATCCGCGGCCGGCTCACCAAGGCGGAGACGGACATCGAGCGGCTGACCGCACAGCTGGCGGGCCTGCCCCAGGGCTGACCCGGGCACCCGCCACCCGCTCAGCGAGGCCCCCGGCCACCCGGCCGGGGGCCTCGCCGTCGTTCCGGGCCGGGGCGCGGGGCGACCGGTGTCGGTGGCGCTCCGTAGACTGGTCGCGTGAGCGAGCACCGTCCTTCCGACCAGCCCGGCGAGTACGACGAATTCGATGAGATCGTCGACGCCGCGACCGACCGAGACCCCGACCTCGCGGTGATCGAGGCCGGGAGCCGCACACTGCGCGCCCAGGCAGGGCCCGCGCAGGGTGACGGCGTTCCGGCACGCCCCGAGGACCCGGAGGTGGACAAGGCGCTGCGCGCCGTCGAGCAGGAGCTGGCGGGCCGCTGGGGCGAGACGAAACTCGACCCGTCGGTCGCCAGGATCAAGGGTCTGATGGATGTGCTGGGCGATCCCCAGAGCGCCTATCCGTCGGTCCACATCACCGGCACCAACGGCAAGACCTCCACGGCCCGCATGATCGAGGCGCTGCTCGGCGCGTTCGATCTGCGTACCGGCCGGTATACGAGCCCGCACGTCCAGTCCGTCACCGAGCGGATCAGTCTGGACGGCGCCCCGATCTCCGCCGAGCGGTTCATCGAGACGTACGAGGACATCAAGCCGTACGTCGAGATGGTCGACGGCGCGCAGGAGCACCGGCTCTCCTTCTTCGAGGTGCTGACCGGCATGGCCTACGCCGCCTTCGCGGACGCGCCGGTGGACGTCGCCGTGGTCGAGGTCGGCATGGGCGGCACCTGGGACGCGACGAACGTCATCGACGCCTCCGTCGCCGTCGTCATGCCGATCGATCTGGACCACACGGACCGGCTCGGCTCCACCCCCGGCGAGATCGCCGTGGAGAAGTCCGGGATCATCAAGCCGGGCGCGACGGTCATCCTGGCGCAGCAGCCGGTGGACGCCGCGCAGGTGATGCTGAAGAAGGCCGTCGACGCGGACGCGACGGTCGCCCGCGCGGGCATGGAGTTCGGCGTGGTCGCCCGCGAGATCGCGGTCGGCGGCCAGCTGTTGACCCTGCGCGGGCTCGGCGGTGAGTACGAGCAGATCTTCCTCCCGCTGTACGGCGCGCATCAGGCGCAGAACGCGTCGGTGGCGCTCGCCGCCGTCGAGGCGTTCTTCGGGATCGGCGCGCAGCACGCCCGCCGCCTCGACATGGACACGGTCCGCAAGGCGTTCGCCGCGGTCTCCTCGCCCGGCCGGCTGGAGGTCGTACGGCGCTCGCCGACGGTCGTGCTGGACGCGGCGCACAACCCGGCCGGGGCCCGCGCCGCGGCCGAGGCCCTCACCGAGTCGTTCGGCTTCAGCAGGCTGATCGGTGTGGTGGGTTCCAGCGACGACAAGGATGTCCGCGGCGTGCTGGAGGCCCTGGAGCCGATCTGCACGGAGATCGTCGTCACGCAGAACTCCAGCTTCCGGGCGATGGGCGTGGACGAGCTGGCGGCCGTCGCCGTCGAGGTCTTCGGGGAGGACCGGGTCCAGGTCGAGCCGCGGCTCGACGACGCGCTGGAGGCGGCGATCACGCTCGCCGAGGAGGAGTCCGAGTTCGCGGGCGCCGGGGTCCTGGTCACCGGTTCGGTGATCACGGTCGGCGAGGCCCGGCTGCTGCTGAGGAGGCGCTGAATCCCATGCGTACGCTCTGTGCGTCCACACTGATCGGTGAGTTCTTCGTGATCGGCTTCGCCGGTCTCGTCGCCATGAAGTCCGACGATCTGACGGTGGGGACGGTCTGGACGGTCTGCGGCATCGCGATGCTGCTGTCCGTGCTGCTCTGCGGGATGATCACCCGCCCCGGCGGCGTCCAGCTCGGCTGGGCGCTCCAGGTCGCGCTGGTCGCCAGCGGTTTCGTGGTGCCCGCGATGTTCGTCCTCGGCGTGATCTTCGCGGCCCTCTGGGGGGCCTCGGTCCACTTCGGGCGGGAGATCGACGCGGCGAAGGCACGCTGGGCCGAGCAGGCATCGGCAGAGGCTGACGCTGTGTGATCGATGGTGTGGTATGCCCTGTAGCCTCTGAGGGCCCGCATCCCGTAGTAGAAGGAGCCCGCACAGTGAGCCAGCGCACGCTTGTCCTGCTCAAGCCCGATGCCGTACGCCGCGGCCTGGTCGGCGAGATCGTCGGCCGTATCGAGCGCAAGGCCGGCTGGACCATCAGCGCCATGGAGCTGCGCACGCTCGACCAGGACACGCTGGAGCAGCACTACGGCGAGCACAAGGGGAAGCCCTTCTACGAGCCGCTGGTCGAGTTCATGGCCTCAGGACCGGTCGTCGCTCTGGTCGTCGACGGCGAGCGGGTCATCGAGGGCGTCCGCGCGCTCGCCGGTCCGACTGACCCGATCGCCGCAGCGCCGGGGTCCATCCGGGGGGACTTCGGAACCATCGTCCGGGAGAACCTGATCCACGCTTCGGACTCCGAGGAGTCCGCCATTCGGGAACTTAAAATCTTCTTCCCTGGTCTTTCCTGACCACGTGTCAGCCAAACGGCGCTGATGCCCTGGGGCGACCGAAGGAATTCGGTCGCCTTTGGGCATATCTAAGCCACTTTCGGGAACGCATCGGACCGACACTTCGTCACCCTTACTGAGGTGGGCCACCGCGCCGTCGTCCTTGCGTCGGCACTACGATGGAAACCTCCAAGCCACAGCACCCACCTCGCCATCCTGAAAAGCCATCAACGCTTGGGAAGGCCAGACGCATCCTCATGGGGAACAACATGTCGTTCATCGGCCGTGACATGGCTGTCGACCTCGGGACCGCCAACACGCTGGTGTACGTCAGAGGCCGGGGGATCGTACTCAACGAGCCGTCCGTCGTCGCCATCAACACCAACACCGGCGGTATTCTCGCGGTCGGCGCCGAGGCTAAGAAGATGATCGGCCGGACACCGGGCAACATCGTTGCCGTCCGGCCACTGAAGGACGGTGTTATCGCCGACTTCGAAATCACCGAGCGCATGCTGCGCTACTTCATCCTGAAGATCCACAAACGCCGCTATCTGGCGCGTCCGCGGGTCGTCGTCTGTGTGCCCTCCGGTATCACGGGCGTTGAGCGCCGCGCCGTCATCGAGGCGTCCACCCAGGCGGGTGCGCGCCAGGTCCACATCATCGAGGAGCCGATGGCCGCGGCCATCGGCTCGGGGCTCCCCGTCCACGAGGCCACCGGCAACATGGTCGTGGACATCGGCGGCGGTACGACCGAGGTCGCCGTGATCTCGCTCGGCGGAATCGTCACAGCACAGTCCATCCGCGTCGCCGGTGACGAGCTGGACAACGCGATCATCCAGCACATCAAGAAGGAGTACTCACTTCTCCTGGGCGAGCGGACCGCCGAGAGCATCAAGATCACCATCGGTTCCGCGTACGACCTCGACAAGGACGAGCACACCGAGATCCGCGGGCGCGACCTGGTCTCCGGACTGCCGAAGACCGTGGTCATCTCCGCCGCCGAGGTGCGCAAGGCCATCGAGGAGCCGGTCAACGCGATCGTCGACGCGGTCAAGACCACGCTCGACAAGTGCCCGCCCGAGCTGTCCGGCGATGTGATGGACCGGGGGATCGTGCTCACCGGCGGCGGCGCCCTGCTGCGCGGTCTCGACGAGAGGCTGCGTCGCGAGACGGGGATGCCGATCCACATCGCCGAGGATCCGCTGGATTCCGTGGCACTCGGATCCGGCAAGTGTGTCGAGGAGTTCGAGGCGCTCCAGCAGGTGCTGGACGCCCAGCCCCGCCGGTGACGGAAGAGTCCCCGTCCCCCTGGCCCCCGGGTCCAGGGGGACCCCCGGCAGGGGTCCCGGCCTCCCGCGCGGCGGATCGTTGATATACCCGCAGAATCATTCCTACGAGGAAGGCACGGCCGCCGCACGTGAGGGACACACGAGAGAGCCGTTTGCTCCTGGTGCTGCTGATCGCCATCGCGTTCGCACTGATCACGGTGGATATCCGCGGTGGCGAGGATTCCCCGGTCGACGGCGCGCGGCACGCCGCCGCGACGGTCTTCGGCCCGGTGGAGAACGGTGTCGCGTCCGCGGTCAATCCGGTGGGCAATGCCATAGGAGCGGTACGGGATTCCGGTGCGCGGCACAATCGCATCGCCGTGCTCCAGAAACAGAACACCGAGCTGAAACAGCGGCTCGGCAGTGACGACCGCAATCGCAGCCGGGTACGCGAACTGGACAAGATGCTCGCGAAGGCCGGCGCCGGTCAGTACGGAATCAAGGGCGCCGAGGTCATCGCCATAGGAGCGGCCCAGGGATTCTCCTGGACGGTCACCATCGATATCGGTGCCAAAGACGGCATCAGGCGCGATATGACCGTGCTCAATGGTGACGGACTCGTCGGGCGGGTCACGACCGTCGGCCCGGACACCGCGACCGTACTGCTCGCCAATGACCCGGACTTCACCGTCGGTACCCGGATGGAGGGCAACGACGAACTGGGCTTCGCCACCGGCCAGGGCGACCGCCCGCTCTCCGTCCAACTGCTCAACGGCAAGGCCAAGATCAAGAAGGGCGACCGGCTGGTCACCTTCGGGTCCAGCAAGGACCGGCCGTTCGTGCCCGGCGTCCCGGTCGGCGAGGTGGTCCGGGTCGACCCGTCCGGCGGCGATCTGACCCGGACCCTGTACGTACGCCCCTTCGTCGGGTTCACGAAGCTCGACCTCGTCGGTGTCGTCGTCGTGGCTCCCCGGCAGGATCCGCGCGACACGGTGCTGCCGCCCAAGTCGCGGCCCACCCCGACGCCCACCGTCACCGTCACGGTCACCCCGTCGCCCAACGGCGAGACGGAGGCGAACGGCGAGGCGGACACCGGCAATCCGGATCCCAACGCCAGCAGCAACGCCGATCCGGTTCCCAATGCCGACGCCCAAGCAGACGACCAGGAGTAGGGCTGATCCCCATGCGCTTCAACCGGATTCTGCTCTCGGCCACGCTGGTCGTGGTCGCCCTCGTCATCCAGGTGTCCGTACTCGCCAGACTCCAGCTCCCCGGCGCCGTCCCCGATCTGATCCTCCTCGTCGTCCTCGCCCTGGCCTTCGTGTACGGCCATGTGGGCGGCGCGCTCATCGGCTTCGGCGCCGGACTGCTGTCCGACCTGGCGCCGCCCGCCGACCACGCGGCCGGCCGCTACGCCCTGGTGCTCTGCGTGATCGGCTATCTGGCCGGACTCGCCCGCCCCGAGAAGGGCCAGATGCGATCGGCGTTCGCGCCGATGGCCGTGGTCGTCGCCGCGGCGCTCGGCTCGACCCTGCTGTACGCCGGGGTCGGCGCGCTCGTCGGGGACACCGCGGCCCGCCATGTCGGTCTGGCCGGCCTGCTGTTCACCGCCGCGGTCTACGATCTGCTGCTGGCGCCGTTCACCGTTCCGCTGATCATGTTCCTGGCCAGACGCGCCGAGAACGATCCGCTCGCCGAGACCCAGAGCAGCGGCGGCGCCGATGTCGCGGCCGGCTGGTCCTCCACCGGCACCGGTCTGCGGATCGGCAGCCAGCGTGGCGTCCTGCGGCTCAGGGCCGCCCGTAACCGCGCCGCGCGGGCCGGACGTATCAAGGGGGTCAAGCGACTGTGACACCGCATCACCCGGTGGCCGTCGCGCGGACGCCCGCGCGTACGGCCGGCCGCGCACCGTCCGCCCGTACCGTCCGTGGGGGATCGCAGTGAGCAATATTCCGGAGACCGGGCGGACACCGCGGGTCCAGATCCGGCTCGTCATCATTCAAGTCCTCGTCTTCTCGCTTCTCCTCACCCTCGGCGGCCGGCTCTGGTACCTCCAGGTCCGCAACGGCCAGGAGTACACGGACGAGGCCAAGAACAACCACGTACAGCAGGTCGTCCAGCCGGCCGTCCGCGGCTCGATCCTCGACTCCCGCGGAATTCCGCTCGCCGACAACGAGACCCGGCTCGTCGTCTCCACCAGCCGTACCGAGCTGATGAAGATGCCGGACAAGGGCGTGGCCGTCCTGACCCGGCTCGCCGACGTCCTCGACATGAAGCCCAAGGACGTCATGGACAAGGTCAGGCTCTGCGACTCGAAGACCCCCAAGCCCTGCTGGAACGGTTCGCCCTATCAGCCGATCCCGGTCACCGACGAGGCCACCACCCAGCAGGCCCTCCAGATCCGTGAGCGCGCCGAGGACTTCCCCGGCGTCACCGCCGAGCCCACCGCCGTACGCCGCTACGCCGCGCCGGGGCTCGCCAACACCGCTCAGGTACTCGGTTATCTCTCGCCCGTCACCGACGAGGAGATCACCAAGGCCCAGAACAGCGAGTCGCCGTACCTCCGCTCCGACCAGGTCGGCAGGTCCGGCCTGGAGCGCACCTACGACAAGCAGCTGCGCGGCAAGGCGGGAGTCACCCGGTACGAGGTCGACAACCTCGGCCGTGTCATCGGGCAGGCGCGCAACGACGAGGCCGAGCCCGGCGCTCATGTCGTCACCTCGATAGACGCGCGTGTGCAGGCCGTCACCGAGTACGAGCTGAACGAGGCGATGAAGGCCGCGCGCAAGGAGATGGACCGCAACACCGGCGTGCACTACAAGGCGGACTCCGGCGCCGCGGTGGTCATGGAGGCGAAGACCGGCCGGGTCGTCGCGATGGCCTCCCTGCCGACGTACGACCCCAACTCCTGGGTCGGCGGCATCTCCGCCAAGGAGTACGCCAGGCTCACCGGAAAGAAGTCCAACTTCCCGCTGCTGAACCGGGCCATCCAGGGCCAGGCCGCCCCCGGCTCCATCTTCAAGGTCATCTCATCGACCGCCGCGGTCAACGCCGGATACAAGTTCAACGGCAACTACCCCTGCCCCAGTTCGTACAGCGTCGGCGGCCAGGTCTTCCAGAACTTCGAGTCCAGGGGCTACGGCAGCATCACCCTCGGCAAGGCCCTCGAAGTCTCCTGCGACACCGTCTTCTACGGCATCGCGCACAAGGAGTGGCAGAAAGACGGCGGCATGAAGCCGAAGCACCCCAACGACTGGTTCTACAAGACGGCCCACCAGTTCGGCCTCGGCAAGGAGACCGGTATCGATCTCCCCAACGAGGTCACCGGACGCGTCCCGGACCGTCAGTGGAAGCAGAGCTTCTGGGAGGCCAACAAGGTCAGTTGGTGCAAGCAGGGCAAAAAGGACGGAACATACGTCGAGAAGATCGCCTACGAGGGCTGCCTCGAAGGAAACCGGATGCGCGCCGGTGACTCCGTCAACTACTCGATCGGCCAGGGCGACACGCTCGTCACCCCGATCCAGATGGCCACCATCTACTCGGCCATCGCCAACGGCGGCACCCTCTACAACCCCGCGGTCGGCAAGGCGATCGTCAGCGCCGACGGCAAGCAGATCGAGGAGATCGCGCCCACGTCGCACGGCAAGCTGCCGACGCGGGGGAAGACACTGGAGCAGATCAACGAAGCTCTCGCGGCGGTCACGACCACCGGCTCCGCCGCCTGGCGATTCGGCGGCTGGCCGCAGGACAAGATCCCGATGCACGCCAAGACGGGTACGGCCGAGGTCTACGGCAAGCAGACGACCTCGTGGTTCGCCTCGTACACCGAGGACTACACGATCGTCATGACGATCTCCCAGGGTGGTACCGGCTCCGGGGCCTCGGGGCCCGCCGTACGAAAGATCTACGAGGCGATGTACGGGCTGAACGCCAAGGGCGACCAGGACCTCGGCAAGGCGCTGATGCCCGAGCCGCGCAAGGCACTGCCGGCGATCCAGCCGGACGGTTCGATCGACGCGCCGAAGATCAGGCCGTACGAGCCGGAGAAGGCGGACCCGGACGAGCAGACGCTGGCGGGCCCGCCCGACGACCCCGACGACTCCGACACGCCGATCGGGAGGGACTGAGCGATGGCCGGCACAAGTGGCTTCTCGGTCTCCGGATACGGTCCGGAGCGCGGGACCTGGGCCAGACTCGTGGCCCGTGACTCGATGGCGCGCCGGCTCGACTGGCCGCTGATGTTCTCGGCGCTGGCCCTGTCGCTGATCGGCTCGCTGCTGGTGTGGTCGGCGACCCGTAACCGCACCCAGCTGAACCAGGGCGATCCGTACTACTTCCTCGTGCGCCATCTGCTCAACACCGGCATCGGGTTCGCCCTGATGGTCGGCACGATCTGGCTCGGACACCGCACCCTGCGCGGGGCGGTGCCGGCGCTCTACGGGCTCTCGGTCGTCCTGGTCCTGCTGGTCCTCACCCCGCTCGGCGCGACCATCAACGGCGCCCACGCCTGGATCGTGATCGGCGGCGGCTTCACCCTCCAGCCCTCCGAGTTCGTGAAGGTCACGATCATCCTGGGCATGGCCGTGATGCTGGCGGCCCGGGTGGACGCCGGGGATCAGATCCATCCGGACCATCGCACGGTCGCGAAGTCCCTCGTCCTCGCGGTCGTCCCGATGGCCATCGTCATGCTGATGCCGGACCTCGGCTCGGTGATGGTCATGGCCGTCATCGTGCTCGGCGTACTGCTCGCCTCCGGCGCCTCCAACCGCTGGATCATCGGCCTGGTGGGCGCGGGAGTGGCGGGCGCCATCACGGTCGCGGCGCTCGGCGTGCTCGACGAGTACCAGATCAACCGCTTCGCGGCCTTCGCCAACCCGGAGCTGGACCCGGCGGGCGTCGGCTACAACACCAACCAGGCGCGGATCGCCATCGGTTCCGGCGGCCTCACCGGCACCGGGCTCTTCCACGGCTCCCAGACCACCGGCCAGTTCGTGCCCGAGCAGCAGACCGACTTCGTCTTCACGGTCGCGGGCGAGGAACTGGGCTTCGTCGGCGCGGGGCTGATACTGCTGCTGCTCGGCGTGGTCCTGTGGCGCGCCTGCCGGATCGCCCGGGAGACGACCGAGCTGTACGGCACGATCGTCGCCGCGGGGATCATCGCCTGGTTCGCGTTCCAGTCCTTCGAGAACATCGGGATGACGCTCGGGATCATGCCGGTGGCGGGTCTGCCGCTGCCGTTCGTGTCCTACGGCGGTACCGCCATGTTCGCGGCGTGGATCGCCGTCGGACTGCTCCAGTCGATCCGGGCGCAGCGGCCGATAACGGCGTGAGCCATGTCCTCGAAAGGTCCCAGGGGCTGCCCAAGGGCGACCCCTGGGACTAAATTCGGTACATGGCGGACACAAAGCGAGAGATCGAGCGCAAATACGAGCTTCCCGCGCCCTCCGACGGCGATGAGTCCTCCGGACTGCCGGATCTCACCGGGGTCAAGGGAGTCGCGACCGTCCGCGCCAGAGGCGTGGTGGAACTGGACGCCGTCTACTACGACACCGCGGATCTGCGCCTCACCGGGGACCACGTCACACTGCGGCGCCGCACGGGCGGCGGTGACGAGGGCTGGCATCTGAAGTTCCCGGTCTCCGCCGGTGTCCGCGACGAGATCAGGGCACCGCTCGCCGACACCCTTCCGGACGAACTCGCCGCGCTGGTCCGCTCGCGCGTGCGCGGCGCCGGGCTCAGCCCCCTCGTACGGCTCACGACCTCGCGCGACATCCTCCAGCTGCTCGACGCCGAGGGCACGCTGCTCGCCGAGGCGAGCGTGGACGCCGTACGCGCGCGACGCCTCGCCGGGGGCGCCGGCGGAAAGGACGGCGGGACCGCCTCCTGGACCGAGGTCGAGGTGGAACTGGGCGACGACGCCGATCCCGCGATCCTCGACGCGGTGGAGAAGAAGCTCCGCAAGGCCGGACTGCGCCCGGCGTCCGCCGCGTCGAAGCTCGGCAGGGCACTGGCCGAGACGGCAACCGACGGTGGGACGGCGCCCGACGAGCCGGGCAGGGCCGGCACACGGGCGGCGAAGGGCGGGCAGCGCAGCGCAGGGGACCACATCCTGGCCTATCTGCGCGACCAGGCCGACGCGATCATCGCCCAGGACCCGGCCGTACGCCGCGACCTGCCGGACTCCGTGCACCAGCTGCGCGTCGCCACCCGCCGGATGCGCTCCGCCTTCCGTACGTACCGGAAGATCCTCGACCGGACCGTCACCGACCCGGTGGCCGAGGAGCTCAAGTGGGTCGCGGCGGAGCTGGGCGTCGACCGCGACCACGAGGTCCTCGACGAGCGGCTGAGCGCCCGGATCGACGCGCTGCCCGTGACACTGCTCCTCGGGCCGGTGCGCGCCCGGCTCCGGACCTGGGACGCCGCCCAGCGGGCCGGGTCCCGGAGCAGGACCGTCGCCGTACTCGACAGCGAGCGGTATCTGACCCTGCTGGAGACGCTCGACGGACTGTTCACCTCGCCGCCGCTGCGGCCGGACGCCGCGCAGCCCGCCGGCAAGGCGCTGCCCCGGGCGATCCTCAAGAACTACGAGCGGCTGGCCGGCCGGGTCGGGCACGCGCTGGCGCTCGCCCCCGGCGAGGAGCGCGACCTGGCGATGCACGACGCCCGCAAGGCCGCCAAGCGCGCCCGCTACGCCGCCGAGGCGGCCCACCCCGCCCTGGGCAAGCCGGCCAAGCGCTTCGCCAAGCGCATGAAGGCCCTCCAGACCGCGCTCGGCGACCACCAGGACAGCGTGGTGGCCCGTGAGGCCCTCCGCGATCTCGCGGTCAGGGCCCACGCGGCGGGCGAGTCCGCGTTCACCTGGGGCCTGCTGTACGGCCAGGAGGAGGCCCGGGGCGAGCGCCGTGAGCAGGAGGTGCCGGGCCTGTGGGAGGAGGCGTCGGACCCCCGGCTGCGGGCGGATCTGACGGGCTGACCACCGGGGTAGGCTGAATGGTCACCCCTGTCAGTCCACGAAAGATCGCCGTGATGTCTGCAGAATCGGTCTTCCCGCAGCTCGAAGCCCTGCTCCCGCATGTGCAGAAGCCGATCCAATACGTCGGTGGTGAACTCAACTCCACGGTCAAGCCGTGGGACTCCACCGACGTCCGCTGGGCGCTGATGTACCCGGACGCCTACGAGGTCGGGCTGCCCAACCAGGGCGTCATGATCCTTTACGAGGTACTGAACGAGCGCGAGGGCGTGCTCGCCGAGCGTACGTACAGCGTCTGGCCGGATCTCGAAGAGCTGATGCGCGAGCACAACGTCCCGCAGTTCACGGTGGACAGCCACCGGCCGGTCGGTGCCTTCGACGTCTTCGGCCTGAGCTTCTCCACCGAGCTGGGCTACACGAACATGCTCACCGCCCTGGACCTCGCGGGCATCCCGCTGGCGGCGAGGGACCGTACCGTCGACCACCCCATCGTGCTCGCCGGCGGCCACGCCGCCTTCAACCCCGAGCCGATCGCGGAGTTCATCGACTGCGCGGTCATCGGCGACGGCGAGCAGGCCGTACTGGAGATCACCGAGATCATCCGGGCCTGGAAGGCGGAGGGCCGCCCCGGCGGGCGCGAGGAGGTCCTCTTCCGGCTCGCGAAGACCGGCGGGGTGTACGTCCCCGGCTTCTACGACGTCGAGTACCTCCCGGACGGCCGCATCGCGCGCGTCGTACCGAACAAGTCCGGTGTGCCGTGGCGGGTGTCCAAGCACACCGTGATGGACCTCGACGAGTGGCCGTACCCGAAGCAGCCGCTCGTCCCGCTCGCCGAGACCGTTCACGAGCGGATGTCCGTGGAGATCTTCCGCGGCTGCACGCGCGGCTGCCGGTTCTGCCAGGCGGGCATGATCACCCGCCCGGTGCGCGAGCGCAGCATCACCGGGGTCGGCGAGATGGTCGAGAAGGGGCTGAAGGCGACCGGCTTCGAGGAGGTCGGTCTGCTCTCGCTCTCCTCCGCCGACCACAGCGAGATCGGCGACATCGCCAAGGGGCTCGCGGACCGCTACGAGGAGGACAAGATCGGCCTGTCCCTCCCGTCCACCCGCGTCGACGCGTTCAACGTCGACCTGGCCAACGAGCTGACCAGGAACGGCCGCAGGTCCGGTCTGACCTTCGCCCCCGAGGGCGGCTCCGAGCGGCTGCGCAAGGTCATCAACAAGATGGTCTCGGAGGAGGACCTGATCCGTACGGTCTCCACCGCGTACGGCAACGGCTGGCGGCAGGTGAAGCTGTACTTCATGTGCGGTCTGCCCACCGAGACCGACGAGGACGTCCTCCAGATCGGCGACATGGCGGTCAACGTCATCGCCGAGGGCCGCAAGGTGTCCGGCCAGAACGACATCCGCTGCACGGTCTCGATCGGCGGGTTCGTACCCAAGCCGCACACCCCGTTCCAGTGGGCGCCCCAGCTCAGCGCCGAGGAGACCGACGCCCGGCTGGAGAAGCTCCGCGACAAGATCCGGGGCGACAAGAAGTACGGCCGCTCCATCGGCTTCCGCTACCACGACGGCAAGCCCGGCATCGTCGAGGGCCTGCTCTCGCGCGGCGACCGGCGCATCGGCGCGGTCATCCGCGCGGTGTACGAGGACGGCGGCCGGTTCGACGGCTGGCGTGAGCACTTCTCGTACGACCGCTGGATGGCCGGCGCGGAGAAGACGCTGCCGGAGTTCGGCGTGGACGTCGCCTGGTACACGACGCGCGAGCGTACGTACGAGGAGGTCCTGCCCTGGGACCACCTGGACTCCGGTCTCGACAAGGACTGGCTCTGGGAGGACTGGCAGGACGCGCTCGACGAGACCGAGGTCGAGGACTGCCGCTGGACGCCGTGCTTCGACTGCGGGGTCTGCCCGCAGATGGACACCGAGATCCAGATCGGCCCCACGGGCAAGAAGCTGCTGCCGCTCACCGTCGTCAAGTAGCGGCGGGCGAGACGGAGTGCCGGGGCGCGCCCGGCCACGGGCAGAGCCTGTCCGTGGCCGGGTTCCGCCCCGCTCGCCCGCACAATGGGCTGATGCCGCGGTTCATCGCCCCTGACGTCAAGGTCCATTCCTCCTTCCTGGACGCCATGAAGGAGTTCGTCGAAGAGGGCGCGGACGAGCGCTCGTTGCTCCTGCACGAGATGGAGGAGTTCGGCGGGACCTGGCACCGGCCCGAGGTCTTCGCCGCGTATGTGGAGCGGCTCAACGCCGAGCCGCTGGAGGAGACCCCGCGGATCGAGGGGTGGGTGCCCAACACCACCCTCTGGTACGTCGAGGGCGAGACGTTCCTGGGACGTCTCGCCATCCGCCACCGGCTCAACCCGTTCCTGCGTGAGCTGGGCGGCCATATCGGCTACGCCGTACGCCCCACCGCGCGGCGGCAGGGCCACGCGACCGCCATGCTCGTCGCGTCCCTGCCCGTCGCCCGTGCCATCGGCCTCGCATCGGTGCTGGTCACCTGCGACACCACGAACGTTCCGTCGCGGAAGGTGATCGAGGCGGCCGGCGGGGTGCTGGAGGACCAGCGCGGCGGGAAGCTCCGCTACTGGGTCCGGACGGACGGCTGAGGCACCCGGGCCCCGCGGGCAGCGGTGCGCGGCCCCGTCCGCCCGAGGGCGGGGAACCGCGGGAGGGCCGTACGCGTACTCTGGGTAGTACAACGATCGTCCCCGGCGCGGACCCCGCACCCGAGATCTCCCCGCGAAAGCGGGACGGAACCGGGACCCGGGGCCACCCCCACGTCCGAGGGCGGCGCGTCACCGCGTACCGCCCGCACCGAGGAGAAGAACCACTGGGCAAGCGACAGCCCGAAGGCCCGCCGCCCGCACCGGCGGTGCAGCGCATGCGACTGCGCTACACCAAGCGCGGCCGCCTCCGGTTCACCAGCCACCGTGACTTCCAGCGCGCCTTCGAGCGGGCGCTGCGCCGCGCCGAGGTGCCCATGGCGTACTCGGCGGGCTTCACCCCGCATCCGAAGGTGTCGTACGCCAATGCCGCACCCACCGGCACGGGCAGCGAGGCCGAGTTCCTGGAGATCGCCCTGGTGGAGGTGTGCGACCCGGACAAGCTGCGTGAGCTGCTCGACGAGTCGCTGCCGGCCGGCCTGGACATCATCGACGCTGTCGAGGTCCGTACGACGGGGTTCGCCGACCGGCTGACCGCTTCCGTATGGGAGCTGCGGCTGGACGGCGTCGAGCCACGCGCGGCGGAAGAGGCCGTGGCCGCCTTTCTTGCGGCCGAGTCGGTCGAGGTCGAACGCCGTACGAAGAACGGTCTGCGGACCTTCGACGCACGGGCGGCCGTGGCCGGTCTTGAAGCGGTCCCCGAGGCGGGTGCGGAGGGGGCTCGGTCCCGGCCTGATAGGCCGGGGGACGGGCCCTGTGCGATACTGCGGCTGGTTGTTCGGCACGTGACACCTGCCGTGCGACCCGACGACGTCCTGTCCGGTCTCCGAGCTGTGGCCGACCTGGCGCCGCCGGTCCCCGCAGCGGTGACCAGGCTGGCGCAGGGGCTCTTCGACGAGGAGTCCGGAACGGTGACCGATCCGCTCGCGCCCGACCGCGAGGCAGTCCGGCCCGCCCCACCCAAGGCCGCCGGACCCGCCGCCGCGAAGGCGCCGGAAGGTGCGGGTACCGCGTAGGGCGGTCGTTGTAGCGCAGCCCTGGGACTCGGGAGCCACCTGGGTCGGGCGGCGCACTGACCAGAAGACTTTCGCCAGGCCGTACGTACATCGCGTAGGGAACCGGCGAGCCAGACATAACAGCTCCCGTGCGGCGCCCGCGCCCCGGACGGCGGCAATCGCGCAGCGCGCGAGCCGCGGCCGGACCGGAATCAGGCGTGGCGCCCGGGAGCGTGACGGGAGAACCGCCCGCATGCTTGAGCCCACTGAACCCGGCACCCCCGGGGACACCAACGAAGACAACAACTCGCCCAGCGACACGCTGCCGCCGCGCCGCAGGCGCCGCGCCGCGTCCCGCCCGGCGGGACCGCCCGCCGCTGCCGCGGGAACCGAGGACGCCACGAGCGTCACGGAGACCGTCGCGCAGGCGCAGGCCGCGCCGGCCGCCGAGGCCGCGGGGGCGGTCGCGAACGACGGTACGGGTGTGACGGAGGAGCCGGTGGCCGCGCCGCGTGCGCGTCGCCGGGCGACCCGTAAGACCGCCGCTCCCGCTCCTGAGGTGACCGTCGAGCCGGTGGAGACCGCCGCGACGCCCGAGGCCGTGGAGCCCGCCGTGTCGGAGCCGGAGCCGGAGCCGGTCGCCGCTCCGCGTGCGCGCCGTCGTGCGACTCGTAAGACCGCTGCCCCTGCTCCTGAGGTGACCGTCGAGGCGGCTGAGACGCCCGAGTCCGCTGTGCCGGAGCCGGAGCCGGAGCCGGTGGCCGCTCCGCGTGCGCGCCGTCGTGCCACCCGTAAGACCGCCGCTCCCGCGCCCGTCGCCGCCGAGACTCCTGAGGTCACGGTTCCCGAGGTCGCTGAGGTCACTGACGTCACGGCTCCCGAGGTCGTGGCGCGTGAGGAGAGCCCCGCCGAGGAGACCGCCCCGGCGGCCGGCCGTACGCGCCGCCGCGCCACCCGCAGGGCCACCGCCCCCGCCGGTGCGCCCGAGGCGACCGCGACCGCGAGCGCGGCGAACGACAACGGCAACGGAGCCGCGGCGGGCGAGAGCCTGCCGCAGGGCGCCGTCACGCAGATCACCGCGGACGAGACCGAGGTCGTGGCCGCCGAGAAGGCCGCCACGCGTGGCCGTACGCGCCGCCGCGCCGCCGCTCCGGAGACCACGGCGGAGGAGAAGCCCGCGCCGAAGGCCGCGCAGAGCGAGACCGAGGCGCCCGAGCGCTCGCGTCGCCGCGCCACCCGGCCCGCCGTGGCCGTCTTCCGCGCGCCCGTCTTCACCGAGCCGATGTTCCAGACCCCGGAGACGGCCGCCGCCATGGCCGCCGCCGTCCCGCCGGTGGACGACGCCGAGGACCTCGACGAGACCGAGGAAGAGACACAGACCGCGGCGGTGCCCGAGCCCGCCACCGCTCCTGAGCCCTCGGGCCGCCGCAGGCGCCGCCGTCGCGGCGAGCCCGCCGAGCCCGTGGAGGCACCCGCCCCCCGGGCCGCCGCGGAGTCGGCACAGGAGCACGCCGAGGAGCCGGCGGCCGAGCCCGACACGGAGCAGTCCGCCGAGGGCGACGACTCCGACGAGTACGAGGACCGTCCTTCGCGGCGCCGCCGCCGGGGCGGCCGTCGCCGTCGTCGCGGCGAGTCCGCGGACGCCGAGGACACCACCGACGAGCAGGACGACTCCGGGGCCCACGCCGAGGACGAGGACACGGCCGAGCACGAAGAGGCGGACGAGGACCACGACGAGTCCGAGGCCTCCTCGGGCGGCGGCTCCTCCAGCAGCCGGCGCCGCCGTCGCAGGCGCCGTCGCAGTGGTGACGGCGGTTCCGAGGCGGAGTCCGGCGGGGACGACCCGGAGCGTACGGTCGTCAAGGTCCGCGAGCCGCGCAAGAAGGAAGAGCGCGAGCCGAGCACCAGCTCCGACGAGGTGCAGTCCATCAAGGGCTCGACCCGTCTGGAGGCCAAGAAGCAGCGCCGCCGCGAGGGCCGCGAGCAGGGCCGCCGCAGGGTGCCGATCATCACCGAGGCGGAGTTCCTGGCGCGCCGTGAGGCCGTCGAGCGCGTGATGGTCGTCCGCCAGAACGGCGAGCGCACGCAGATCGGCGTTCTCGAGGACAACGTGCTCGTCGAGCACTACGTCAACAAGGAGCAGGCCACCAGCTACGTCGGCAACGTGTATCTGGGCAAGGTCCAGAACGTACTGCCGTCGATGGAGGCCGCCTTCGTCGACATCGGCAAGGGACGCAACGCCGTCCTCTACGCCGGTGAGGTCAACTTCGAGGCGCTGGGCATGGCCAACGGCCCGCGCCGGATCGAGACCGCCCTCAAGTCCGGCCAGTCGGTGCTCGTGCAGGTCACGAAGGACCCGATCGGCCACAAGGGCGCGCGTCTGACCAGCCAGGTGTCGCTGCCCGGCCGCTACCTGGTCTATGTGCCCGAGGGCTCGATGACCGGCATCAGCCGCAAGCTGCCCGACACCGAGCGGTCCCGGCTGAAGACCATCCTCAAGAAGATCGTCCCCGAGGACGCGGGCGTCATCGTCCGTACGGCCGCGGAGGGCGCCAGCGAGGACGAGCTGCGCCGCGACGTCGAGCGGCTCCAGTCGCAGTGGGAGGACATCAAGAAGAAGTCGAAGAGCGGCAACGCCCCGACGCTTCTCTACGGTGAGCCCGACATGACCGTCCGGGTCGTCCGCGACATCTTCAACGAGGACTTCTCGAAGGTCATCGTCAGCGGTGACGAGGCGTGGCAGACCATCCACGGCTATGTCGAGCATGTCGCGCCCGACCTCTCCGACCGGCTGTCGCGCTGGACGAGCGAGGTCGACGTCTTCGCGACGTACCGCATCGACGAGCAGCTGATGAAGGCGCTCGACCGCAAGGTCTGGCTGCCCAGCGGTGGCTCGCTGGTGATCGACAAGACCGAGGCCATGATCGTGGTCGACGTCAACACCGGGAAGTTCACGGGCCAGGGCGGCAACCTCGAAGAGACCGTCACCAGGAACAACCTGGAGGCGGCCGAGGAGATCGTGCGCCAGTTGCGGCTGCGCGACCTGGGCGGCATCGTCGTCATCGACTTCATCGACATGGTGCTCGAATCCAACCGGGACCTGGTGCTGCGGCGCCTGCTGGAGTGCCTGGGCCGGGACCGTACGAAGCACCAGGTCGCCGAGGTCACCTCGCTGGGTCTGGTGCAGATGACCCGTAAGCGGGTCGGCCAGGGGCTGCTGGAGTCCTTCTCCGAGACCTGTGTCCACTGCAACGGGCGCGGTGTGATCGTGCACATGGAGCAGCCCACGGCGGCCGGTGGCGGTGGCAACGGCAAGCGCTCCAAGAAGCGCGGTCGCGGCGGCGCCGCCGGTACGGAGCACGAGCACGAGCATGAGCACGTCGAGAGCGCCGAGACCGAGACAGAGGCCGAGGTAGCGGCGGAGGTGGCGGCTCCGGTCGCGCTGGCCGAGCCGCTGTCCGACACGTTCGCGCCGGACGAGGAGCTGTTCAGCAGCGTGGCGGAGGCGGAGGCGTCCGTACGCGGCCGTTCG
This sequence comes from Streptomyces sp. L-9-10, assembly GCF_004151105.1. Classification (GTDB taxonomy): domain Bacteria; phylum Actinomycetota; class Actinomycetes; order Streptomycetales; family Streptomycetaceae; genus Streptomyces. The sequence goes on along the minus strand of NZ_PHRF01000097.1, from coordinate 108,444 downwards.
CGCCGCCGGGCGTCCCGCAAGGCGTCCGCCCCGGCGGGTTCGCCGAGGACCGCCGAGTCGGTGCCGGAGCCGGAGGCGGCGCCTGCACAGGCGCCCGGGACCGAGGCCCCGGCCGCCGGGACGCGCGTCGAGACGCCGGCTCCGGCCGCGGCGGCGGACGTGGCTCCGGCCGCCGGGCCCGAGGCGCCCGCCGAGGAGGCGGCCCCCAAGGGGCGTACGCGCCGCCGGGCCACGCGCAAGGCGACGGCCCCGGCCGGTTCGCCGAAGGCCGCCGACGCGGAGGCCGCCGCCGAGGTGGTCCTCCCCGTGTCCGCCGAGCCCGAGACCGTGCCCGAGCCGGTCGTACCGGTGGTGGCGGAGGCGTCCGTCGCCGAAGAGGCGCCGGTCGCGGCACCGCCCAGGGCGCGCCGCAGGGCGACCCGCAAGGTCACCGCTCCGGCCGGTTCGCCCTCGGGTGCCGAGGACGCGGCGATCGTCGTGGTGGAGTCCGCCAGGGCCGAGGAGCCGGTCGCGGCCGAGGAGCCCGCCACGGCGGGGGAACCGGCCGCCGAGGAGCCCGCGGCCCCGGCCAAGAAGGCGGTCCGCAAGAAGGCCACGACGGCCAAGAAGACAACGACGGCCAAGAAGACGGCCGCGAAGAAGACGACGACGGCGAAGAAGACCGCGGCGAAGAAGACGACGGCCAAGAAGACGGCCAAGTCGACGACGAAGAAGACCGCGGCGGCCGAGCGTACGACGCCCTCCGGCGTCACCGCCTCCACGGAGGACTGACGCCGTCGTCCCCGGTCGCCGTACGGGCCGAGCGTGAGCCCATACGGCGACCGGGGACGGGGGGAGCTGGTTTGACCCCCTGTACAGGGGCCCCGTACTCTAAACCTTCGGTGTGTTCCTATGCGCGCCCACCTCTGAGCACCCACCTCCCGGATTTCCGGGGGAGGCCGCTCGTCCTGTCAGGAATCGTCACGGGCCCCGGCCCGTGCGTGCGGCTGGCATCAGAGGTTCCGTTCCGAGCGAGAGTGAGATCCGCGTGTACGCCATCGTGCGCAGCGGTGGTCGCCAGCACAAGGTTGCTGTCGGCGACATCGTTGAGGTTGACAAGATTCCCACGGCCAAGGTTGGCGACACGGTCGAGCTCTCGACCCTGCTCGTGGTCGACGGCGAGGCCGTCACCAGCGACCCGTGGGTGCTGGACGGCATCAAGGTCACGGCGGAGATCGTGGACCACCACAAGGGTGCGAAGATCGACATCCTTCGCTACAAGAACAAGACGGGCTACCGCCGTCGCCAGGGTCACCGCCAGCAGTACACGGCGATCAAGGTCACCGGTATCCCCGCGGCTGCGAAGTAAGGGACTGAGGAGACATGGCACACAAGAAGGGCGCATCGTCCACTCGGAACGGGCGCGATTCCAATGCTCAGCGGCTCGGCGTGAAGCGCTTCGGCGGTCAGGTCGTCAACGCCGGTGAGATCCTGGTCCGCCAGCGCGGCACGCACTTCCACCCGGGCTCCGGCGTCGGCCGTGGCGGCGACGACACGCTGTTCGCGCTGAACGCGGGCGCGGTGGAGTTCGGCACCAGCCGCGGCCGCAAGGTCGTGAACATCGTTCCGGTCGCCTGAGCACTGAGCATCAGGCGCCTGTAGCACGGTTCTTCGCGAGGGCGGACCTCACTTCCCGGTGACGGGAAGCGGGTCCGCCCTTCGCGTGTTGCATGTATGACATTTCCGTATGTACTGGAGGCAATCCCCATGACCACCTTCGTGGACCGCGTCGAGCTGCATGTCGCCGCGGGTAACGGAGGCCACGGCTGCGCCTCCGTACACCGTGAGAAGTTCAAGCCGCTGGGCGGACCCGACGGCGGCAACGGCGGCCGTGGCGGCGATGTCGTCCTCGTCGTCGACCAGTCGGTGACGACGCTGCTCGACTACCACCACTCCCCGCACCGCAAGGCCACCAACGGCAAGCCCGGCGAGGGCGGCAACCGCTCCGGCAAGGACGGCCAGGACCTGGTCCTGCCGGTGCCCGACGGCACGGTCGTCCTCGACCGCAGGGGCAACGTCCTGGCCGACCTGGTCGGCGAGGGCACCACGTTCGTCGCCGCCGACGGCGGCCGTGGCGGTCTCGGCAACGCGGCGCTGGCCTCGGCCCGCCGCAAGGCCCCCGGCTTCGCGCTGCTCGGTGAGCCGGGCCGCAGCGGCGATGTCGTGCTGGAGCTGAAGACGGTCGCCGATGTGGCGCTCGTCGGCTACCCGAGCGCCGGCAAGTCCTCGCTGATCTCCGTGCTCTCCGCGGCCAAGCCGAAGATCGCGGACTACCCGTTCACCACGCTCGTCCCCAACCTGGGTGTGGTGACGGCGGGTTCCACCGTCTACACCATCGCGGACGTCCCCGGTCTGATCCCGGGCGCCAGCCAGGGCCGCGGTCTGGGCCTGGAGTTCCTGCGCCATGTCGAGCGCTGCTCCGTCCTCGTGCATGTGCTGGACACGGCCACGCTGGAGTCCGACCGCGACCCGGTGACCGACCTCGATGTGATCGAGGAGGAGCTGTCCCAGTACGGCGGCCTGGACAACCGGCCGCGGATCGTCGTCCTCAACAAGATCGACATCCCGGACGGCAAGGATCTCGCCGAGATGATCCGTCCCGACCTGGAGAAGCGCGGCTACCGCGTCTTCGAGGCCTCGGCCGTGGCCCACCTGGGCCTCAAGGAACTGTCCTTCGCGCTCGCCGGGATCATCGCCAAGGCCCGCGCGGACAAGCCCAAGGAGGAGGCGACCCGGATCGTCATCCGCCCGAAGGCCGTCGACGACGCGGGCTTCACCGTCTCCCTGGAGGAGGACGGGCTCTACCGGGTGCGCGGCGACAAGCCCGAACGCTGGGTGCGCCAGACCGACTTCAGCAACGACGAGGCCGTCGGCTATCTCGCGGACCGGCTGAGCCGCCTCGGGGTCGAGGAGCAGCTGATGAAGGCCGGCGCGCGGTCGGGCGACGGGGTGGCCATCGGACCCGAGGACGACGCGGTCGTCTTCGACTGGGAGCCGACGATGATGGCGGGCGCGGAGATGCTCGGCCGCCGTGGTGAGGACCACCGTCTCGAAGCGCCCCGTCCGGCGGCGCAGCGGCGCAGGGACCGGGACGCCGAACGCGACGAGGCACAGCGCGCGTACGACGAGTTCGACCCCTTCTAGGGAGCCCTGGGCCCTGTCCGGCCGATCTTCGCCGGCCCGGGTGATCACGGCTGTTCTCCGTGGTCACCCGGGCCGTTGTCGCGCTGGGTGACCGCGGGGGTGCGTCGCGTAGGCTCTCATATGGGAGTCGCCGTGCTCCGACGTGAAACTTGTGTGGTGTCCTTCACGTACGACTCCCGGCGCCGAACCACTGGCGCATCGGTCTTCGCAGGTGAATCAGGGGTTGCGTACCGGTGTCGCGGGGTTGTGGTCCACCTTGCACGAGGATTGCCGCGGGTGGGACCATCGCTACATCCTCTGAGCCCGCAAGGTAGGTCAGTCCTGTGTCTGCAACATCCGCGTCGCCCACGAAGTCCCGCACCACCGCTGTCGTCCTGGCGGGCGGAACCGGCCAGCGTGTGGGCCTGTCGATCCCGAAGCAGCTGCTGAAGATCGCGGGGAAGGCGGTCATCGAGCACACGCTGTCGATCTTCGAGCGGAGTGACTCGATCGACGATGTGATCGTGCTGATGGCACCGGGCTATGTGCCCGACGTGGAGAAGATCGTCGCGAAGGCCGGGCTGGCCAAGGTCACCCGGATCATCGAGGGCGGCACGACCCGGAACGAGACCACCGAGCGCGCCATCGCCGCCCTGGGCGAGGGCCTCGCGACGGGCGAGGACCGCAACGTCCTGTTCCACGACGCCGTGCGCCCGCTGCTGTCGCACCGCGTGATCAAGGACTGTGTGGACGCGCTGGAGCGCTACCAGGCCGTGGACGTCGCCATCCCGTCCGCGGACACGATCATCGTGACCCGTACGCACGGCGGCGACGGCGAGTTCATCACGGACGTCCCCGACCGGTCGCGGCTGCGGCGCGGCCAGACCCCGCAGGCGTTCAAGCTCTCCACCATCCGCAGGGCGTACGAGATCGCCGCCGGCGACCCCAACTTCCAGGCCACCGACGACTGTTCCGTGGTGCTGAGGTACCTGCCGGACGTGCCGATCTACGTCGTCGCGGGCGACGAGTACAACATGAAGGTCACGCAGCCGGTCGATGTGTTCATCGCCGACAAGCTCTTCCAGCTGGCGTCCGCCGCCGCTCCGCAGCAGTCCTCCGACGACTCCTACCGTGAGCTGCTGGCCGGCAGGACCCTGGTCGTCTTCGGCGGCTCGTACGGCATCGGCGCGGACATCGCGCAGCTCGCCGAGTCCTTCGGCGCCACGGTGTACGCGCTGGGCCGCTCCACCACCGGTACGCATGTCGAGAACCCCGAGCACGTCGACGACGCGCTGTCGCGCGCCTACGCCGAGACCGGCCGTATCGACTACGTGATCAACACCGCGGGCGTACTGCGCATCGGCAAGCTGGCCGAGACGGACAACACCACCATCCAGGAAGCGCTGAACGTCAACTACCTGGCGCCGGTGCAGATCGCGCGCGCCTCGTACAAGTACCTGGTGGAGACCAAGGGCCAGCTGCTGCTCTACACCTCCAGCAGTTACACCCGGGGCCGCGCGGAGTACAGCCTCTACTCGTCCACGAAGGCGGCCATGGTGAATCTCACCCAGGCGCTCTCCGACGAATGGGCCGGCGAGGGAATCCGAGTGAATTGCGTGAATCCGGAGCGCACCGCGACCCCGATGCGCACCAAGGCGTTCGGCCAGGAGCCCGAGGGCTCGCTGCTTTCCTCCGAGGCGGTCGCCAGGACGTCCCTCGATGTGCTGCTCTCCGAGCTGACCGGCCACGTCATCGACGTACGGCAGCAGGACCCGACCCGCGGTGCCTCCGAGGCCTCGGACTTCGAGCAGGCTCTGGCCGCTGTCCTGGACCGTCAGGAAGATGTGTAATAATTCTTGACAATCTTTGACACGGGCCTCTGTGGTCGCCGACGCGCGAATCACGGAGGCCCGAGTTCGTGAAGTTCTCTCTTCACATTTTCGTCGCAAGGTCCTATCAGCCGGCACGGTCTGGAGCAGGTATTCCGTGATTTCGACAGCTATTCGCCTGGCCCGGGTGGGCAGCGGATCAGAGCTGGCAGCCGCACTTCTTCTGGTTCTGAGTTTCCCGTGCGTCATGCTCGCCGCGATAATTCCCAATATCTGGTTCTTCGCCGCGGCCGCGGCGGTGACCTATCTCGCGGACACGTTTCTGCACCAGCGCGGCAGCTATCTGGTGAACCGGCTCGCCAAAGTGCGGGCCGGTCTGTCGATCCGCTTCCTGATCCGGCAGATGCTGCTGGTGCTCCTGGTCGCGCGCTCGGGCCTCGGTGAGGACCGGATCTTCTATGTGACCGTCGTCGCCGTGCTCGTGTTCTACGGGCTCCAGGCGCCGCACGGCGCGATCGTCACCCTGCTCAGGCTGCGCCGCAGGCTGCCCGTGGTCACCCGCAATATCGACCTCGGCGCCATCCGGATCCCGGACGCCCCGCCGCGCTGGCTGCTCAGCCGCTCCGCGGAGAAGATGCTCCACCTGGACCTCTTCGCCATGGTCGGCGTGATCATCACGCTCCAGACCCGCGACAACCTCTACGGCTTCGCCGGGCTCGGCCTGAGCGTGCTCCTCGCCGTCGGCTACATCCTCGCGCTGCTGCCGTATCTGCGGCCGAGCCGGCTCGTGCCCAACGCCGAGAAGGTGCTCAAGGCGGTGGACGGCTGGCTGGCCGACTACCGGCCGACCGTGATGCTGTACTTCTCCGGCTCCAAGGAGTCCGCGTACCAGGTCAACATGTGGCTGGAGACCATGGGGCAGCTCAACGGGCGGCCGCTGATCGTCCTGCGCGAGCGCGTCATCGCGCAGCAGCTGGGCCCGACGGCCGTGCCGGTGCTGTGCGTCCCCGGCGGTGTGCATCTGATGAATCTGGATCTCTCGACGGTCCGGGTCGCGCTCTACGCGGCCAACGTCGGCAAGAACATCCATATGCTGCGCGTCCCGACCATGAAGCATGTCTTCATCGGGCACGGCGACAGCGACAAGCTGGCCTCCGTCAACCCGTACAGCAAGGCGTACGACGAGGTGTGGACCGCGGGCCGGGCCGGACGCGACCGTTACGCGCTGGCCGATGTCGGGGTCCGGGACGAGGACATCGTCGAGGTGGGCCGCCCGCAGCTGGCCCCGATCGAGCCGGCGAGCGGCTCGACCAGGAACCCCGTCCCCACGGTGCTGTACGCGCCCACCTGGGAGGGCTGGGACGACAGCCCCGGCAACACCTCGCTCCTGCTGGCCGGCGAGAACATCGTCAAGCGGCTGCTGAAGGCCGAGCGCCCTGTCCGGGTCCTGTACAAGCCGCACCCCTTCACCGGTACGCGCAGCGCCAAGGCGAAGGCCGTGCACGAGCGGATCATCGCGCTGGTCGGGAAGGCCGCCGCAGAGCGCGCCACCGACGCCCGCTGGGCCGAGGACGCGGCCGGACTCCGCGAGGAGCAGAACGCGGCGCGGACCGAGCTGGCCCGGCTCGGCGCCCGGCTGACCGAGCTGTCCGGCGGGGCCGACGCGAGCAGGGACGAGGCGGAGGAGTCGCGCGACTCCAAGGCCGACCCGGCCAGGCAGGCGGAGCTGACGCGGCTGCGGCGCGAGTGGAACGGCGCGTACTGGCGTTCCTTCGGCTGGTGGGAGCACCGGGTCATCAGTGGCTCGGAGCCCGCCCTGTACGACTGCTTCAACGAGTCGGACGCCATGGTCTCCGACATCTCCAGCGTCGTGTCGGACTTCATCGCGAGCGGCAAGCCGTACGCGGTCACCGACTCGGCGGAGCTGGGCGCGGAGGAGTTCAAGCGGCAGAACACCGCGGTACGGGCCGCCGTGATCCTCTCCAACAGCGCGAAGGAGCTTGACCAGTTGCTCGCGGCGGTCACGGACCCGTCCGCCGACCCGCTGGCCGAGGCCCGTCGTGAGCTGAAGCGCTATCTGCTGGGTCCGGACGAGCCGACCTCGATCGAGCAGTTCGACGCGGCGACGCGGGCACTGGCGGCGAAGTCGCTGGCCCGCAACGTGGGGGTCGAGCAGCGGCTCGCGGAGCCGGAGGCGGCCCCCGCGCCGGACGACTCCGCGCCGTCCGAGCCCCGGGCCGAGGATTCGCCCGTAGGGGGCTGAGGACAGGCCATAGAGGCTATCGGGCCCGGCACGGACACGCCTTAGGGGCGTACTGCCGGGCCTTTGCCATGGCCCAGCCCGGAACACCGGTCGTGACGGGCATCACATATGCCGGTCATCGCGACGAGACAACCAACATTCGACGTCTCTTGTCTTGAATTGCGATGAACATTATGTCTGTTCCTGACGTCAGTGTGATCGTCGGCGCATATGAGGCGATGCCCTATCTGGTCCGCTGCCTGGAGTCGGTCGAGGCCCAGACACTGGGCTCCGACCGCATCGAGATCGTCGCCATCGACGACGGCTCGACCGACGGCACGGGTGAGTACCTGGAGGAGTTCGCCGCGCGGACGGCGATCCCGACCAGAGTGGTGCGCCAGGCCAACTCGGGCGGCCCCAGCGGGCCGCGCAACGTCGGCATCGGCATGGCGCGCGGACGCTACGTCTTCTTCCTCGACGCCGATGACTACTTCGGCGCCGAGTCGCTGGAGCGCCTGGTCGCCATGGCCGACCGCGCCGGCACCGACGTGGTGCTCGGCAAAGTCGAGGGGGTGAACCGGGGCGCTCCCGGCTCGATGTGGAGCCGTACGGCCGAGCGCGTCGACGTCTACGGCTCCCAGGTCGTCTACACGCTGAGCGCGCAGAAGCTCTTCCGCCGCGAACTGATCGAGCGGCTGGGGCTGCGCTTCGACGAGAGCCTGAGGACCGGTGAGGACGCCCTGTTCACGATGGAGGCGTACATCCGGGGCAACGGCGTCTCGGTGATCGCCGACTACACCTGCTACTACCTGGTCGGCCGCGACGACGGCAAGCACGCGACCAAGACCGGTGACTACACGCTCCGCTTCGAGGCCACGGGCGCCCTCATGGCGCTCATCACCGCGCTGGTGCCGGCCGGCCCGAAGCGCGACCGGCTCATGGTCAGACCCTTCACGGTCGGACTGATCCAGCAGTTCGGCCACGGGATGCTCAAGCAGCCGGAGCGGATCCGACAGCACAAGCTGGAGCTGGCGGCGCCGCTGATGGAGCGGTACTGGACGCCCGGCGTGGCCGCGCGCATCAAGGTCAACGAACGACTCCGGCTGGAGTGCGTCGCGCTCGGCCGGCTCGATCTGCTGGCGGACATGCTGGCCTTCATCAGGGCGGAGACCGTGCCCGAGGTGGTCCACCGGGGCCGGGGCCGTACGCCCTACCTCGTCTTCCCGCACTTCGGCGACAAAGGGAGCGGCCTCCGGGACGCCTCGTACGAGGTGACCGTGCCCGACTGGCTCGGCAAGCCGGGGCTGCGGCGCATAGAGGCGCCCAAGGCCGTACGCCGGCGCAAGTCGCTGGCGCGCAGAGTGGCGCGCCGGGTGCGGACGCAGGTACGGGCCCTGGCCGTGCAGCGGTCGCACGGTTCGCTGCCAACCAGGCTCGGATCATGAGGAGTTGGAAGGCCCGGAGGCGGTGCGGGGGAGTCGTGCCCGGGTGGTACGGCGGCACGATCCCGCGCGCCCGCCCGCGCGGGGCCCACGAGCGCGCATCCGCGCACGCCTGAGCGCCCTTCCGCGCACCCCGTATGCACCGGTTCACTCTCCTGAGGTGACCGGCGGCGGGCCGCACAGGAAATCGTAGGTAAAATCGGACTGTCGGGCGACGCCCGGACAGCATCGGAATCTCAGCAGGGATAGGGATAGTGAAGGCTCTCGTACTGTCCGGCGGGGCGGGTACCCGTCTGCGCCCCATCACACATACCTCCGCGAAACAGCTGGTCCCCGTGGCGAACAAGCCCGTGCTCTTCTACGGGCTCGAGGCCATCGCCGAAGCGGGGATCACCGAGGTCGGCGTGATCGTCGGCGACACCGCGGCGGAGATCCGCGAGGCGGTCGGCGACGGCTCGCAATTCGGCATAAAGGTCACCTACCTCCAGCAGGACGCCCCTCTCGGGCTGGCGCACGCGGTCCTGATCGCCCGTGAGTTCCTGGGCGAGGAGGATTTCGTGATGTACCTCGGTGACAACTTCATCGTCGGTGGCATCACGGGCCTGGTCGACGGCTTCCGCGAGGACCGCCCCGAGGCGCAGATCCTGCTCACGAAGGTCCCCAATCCCACCTCCTTCGGCGTGGCCGAACTCGACGGCGCGGGCAGGGTGGTGGCCCTGGAGGAGAAGCCCAAGGAGCCGAAGAGCGATCTCGCGCTCGTCGGCGTCTATCTCTTCACCCCGGCCATCCATGAGGCCGTGCGCTCGATCGAGCCCTCCTGGCGCGGTGAGCTGGAGATCACACACGCCATCCAGTGGCTGATCGACCAGAAGCGCGACGTCCGCTCCACGACCATCTCCGGTTACTGGAAGGACACCGGCAATGTCGCCGACATGCTGGAGGTCAACCGCTCGGTGCTGGAGACCGTCGAGCCGTGCCGCGACGGCAGCGTCGACGAGGCGACGGAGATCATAGGGCGGGTCAGGATCGAGAAGGGCGCGCGGGTCACCGGCAGCCGGATCGTCGGCCCCGCGATCATCGGCGCGGACACGGTGGTCAGCGACGCCTACATCGGTCCCTTCACCTCGGTCTCCGAAGGATGCAGGATCGAGGACAGCGAGATCGAGTACTCCATCGTTCTGCGGGGTTCCTCGCTCACCGGCGTGCGCCGGGTGGAGGCGTCGCTGATCGGCCGCGATGTCGAGATCACCCCCGCGCCCCGAAACCCGTCCGCCCACCGACTCGTCCTCGGTGACCACAGCAAGGTGCAGATCTCTTCATGACCGACAGGATTCTCGTGACCGGCGGTGCCGGTTTCATCGGCTCGCACTACGTCCGTACGGTCCTGGGCCCCCAGGGTCCCGGCGATGTCGAGCTGACCGTGCTCGACAAGCTCACCTACGCGGGCAACCCGGCCAACCTCGACGAGGTCCGCGACCACCCCGGGTTCTCCTTCGTCCAGGGCGACATCTGCGACCCCGAGCTGGTCGCCAAGCTGATGGCCGAGCACGACCAGGTGGTGCACTTCGCCGCGGAGTCGCACGTGGACCGCTCGATCGACGGCGGTGCGGAGTTCGTCCGTACGAACGTCGTGGGCACGCACACGCTGATCGACGCCGCGCACCGCGCCGGTGTGAAGACCTTCGTGCACATCTCCACCGACGAGGTCTACGGCTCGATCGACGAGGGCTCCTGGCCGGAGACCCACCCGCTGGAGCCCAACTCGCCCTACTCCTCGGCGAAGGCGTCCAGCGACCTGATCGCGCTCTCGTACCACCGCACGCACGGCCTCGATGTGCGGGTGACCCGCTGCTCCAACAACTACGGGCACCACCACTTCCCCGAGAAGGTCATCCCGCTGTTCATCACGAACCTGCTGGACGGCAAGAAGGTCCCGCTGTACGGCGACGGCGGCAACATCCGCGACTGGCTGCACATCAACGACCACGTGCAGGGCATCGAGCTGGTCCGCACGAAGGGCCGCGCCGGTGAGGTCTACAACATCGGCGGCGGCACGGAGCTGTCCAACAAGGAGCTGACCGGGCTTCTGCTGGAGGCGTGCGGAGCGGACTGGGACACCAGCGTCGAGTACGTCACCGACCGCAAGGGCCATGACCGCCGCTACTCCGTGGACTGCTCCAAGATCCGTACGGAGCTGGGGTACGAGCCCCGCAAGGACTTCGCCACGGGCCTCGCGGAGACCGTGGCGTGGTACCGCGAGAACCGCGCCTGGTGGGAGCCGCTGAAGGGGCGGGCCGCGCTGTGAGCCGCTGGCTCGTCACCGGCGCCGGCGGCATGCTCGGCCAGGACCTGCTGGCCCGGCTCGCCGGGGCCGGGGAGAGCGCGGCGGGCCTGGACCGTACCGCGCTGGACATCACGGACCCCGGTGCGGTGCGCGCCGCCCTGGCGGCCCACACGCCGGACGTCGTGGTCAACTGCGCAGCCTGGACGGCCGTGGACGACGCCGAGACCAAGGAGGCCGAGGCGCTCGCCGTCAACGGCACAGGACCCCGCGTCCTCGCCGAGGCGTGCGCGGCGTCCGGCGCCGTCCTGGTCCAGGTCTCCACGGACTACGTCTTCGCCGGGGACGCCAGCACCCCGTACGGCGAGGACGATCCCACCGCCCCGCGCAGCGCCTACGGCCGCACCAAGCTGGCCGGGGAGCGCGCGGTCCTGGACACCCTGCCGGAGACCGGTTTCGTGGTCCGTACGGCCTGGCTGTACGGCGCGGGCGGCGGCAACTTCGTCCGGACGATGATCAAGCTGGAGGGGATCAAGGACACCCTCGACGTGGTCGACGACCAGCTCGGCCAGCCCACCTGGACCGGCGACCTCGCGGACCGGCTGGTCCTGCTGGGCCTGGCGGCGCTCGCGGGGACGGCTCCGGCCGGGGTCTACCACGGCACCAGCGGCGGCGAGACGACCTGGTTCGGGTTCACCAGGGAGATCTTCCGGCTGCTCGGCGCCGACCCGGAGCGGGTCCGTCCGACCACCAGCGAGGCGTTCGTGCGCCCCGCGCCCCGGCCCGCGTACAGCGTGCTGGGACACGAACGGTGGAAGGCCGCGGGGATCGACCCGATCCGTGACTGGCGTGCGGCGCTCGACGAGGCCTTCCCCGCACTGGTGCGTGCCGAGCGGGGCTGAGCGCCAAATGGGTGTTACTGGCCAGTAGATGTTTACGTACAACCAGGAGGCACACTAAGTTCACTGAGAATCAATCCCTGGTTGTTGATTCTCAGTGAAGGGCCCCTTACGTGGATCGCCACGGCTTCCTGCGCCAACTGCACCGTGTGTACAAACCCCGCACCTACTTGGAAATCGGGGTCAATGACGGCCGCAGCCTGGCTCTGTCCCGCGTTCCGTCGGTCGCGGTCGACCCGGCGTTCCGGGTCGTCACGGACATCAGCTGCGATGTCCATCTGGTCAAGGCCACCAGCGACGATTTCTTCGCCCGCAAGGATCCGCTGATCCATCTGCGCAACGGCCGCAATCCGTTCCGCGCGCTCGCCCGGCGTGACCCGGTCAACCTCTTCGGCGGTGATCCGAAGCTGGAGCTGTCGTTCATCGACGGCATGCATCTCTTCGAGTTCGCGCTGCGCGACTTCATGAACGTCGAGAAGCACTCCCGCTGGTCCAGCGTGATCGTCCTGGACGACATGCTGCCGCGCGATGTCGACGAGGCGGCGCGCGACCGGCACACCAAGTTCTGGGCCGGAGACGTCTACAAGGTGGCCACGGTCCTGCGGCGGTACCGCCCCGACCTGCTGGTCGTCGATGTCGACACCGAGCCGACCGGGGTGGTGGCCATCTTCGGCGCGAACCCCGAGAGCACGGTGCTGAAGGACGCGTACGACAAGATCATCGAGGAGTACGTCGTACCGGACCCGCAGGACGTGCCCGAAGAGGTGCTGGTCCGTAAGAACGCGGTACGGCCCGAAGCGCTGCTCGGGGCCGGGTTCTGGCCCGGTCTGGCCCGCGCCCGGAATCTGCGCCGCTCGCGGTCGGCCTTCGCGCCGCTGCGCCGGCAGATCGAGGCGGTCACCGGCTGATCCGGCGGACCGTACGGAAGGGGCCCGAGCGATGCGATCGCTCGGGCCCCTTCCGTATGCGCCTGTCGCGCCGGTGCTGCTCAGCCGCGGGCGGCCAGCTCGGCGTAGTACGCCGCGCAGTCCTCGTACGACGGGAGCAGGCCCTGGGCCTCGGCCTCCGCGAGGGTCGGCGCCGCCGCGTCCTTGTCGGAGAGCAGCGGGGTGATGCCCTCGGGCCACTCGATACCGAGCTCCGGGTCCAGCGGGGTGATGCCGTGCTCGCGCCCGGGGGCGTACCCCTCGGAGCACAGATAGACCACCGTCGCGTCGTCCGTCAGCGCCATGAACGCGTGGCCGAGCCCCTCGGCGAGATAGACGGCGTGGTGATCCACATCGTCCAGCCGTACCGCCTCCCACTGCCGGTACGTGGGGGAGCCGACCCGGATGTCCACGATGACGTCGAGGACCGCGCCGCGCACACACTTCACGTACTTGGCCTGGCTGGGCGGCACATCGGCGAAGTGGATCCCGCGCAGCGTGCCGCGGCTGGACACGGAGCAGTTCGCCTGGGCGAGACGCAGCGGGTGGCCGGCCGCCTCGGTGAAGTCCGGGGCCTTGAACCACTCGTGGAAGCTGCCACGGCTGTCCGGGAAGATCTTCGGCTCATGTACCCAGGCGCCTTCGACCGAGAGCTGCCGCATGTGATCACGTCCTTGTTCTGTTACTTGCCGTACTTGTCGCTCATTGCTCGGGAGATGAGGGCGCGGCCGGTCAGAGACGGGCGGCGAGACGGCGCACCTTCTTGCGCGCCGAGGAGGGGAGCCGGCGCACGATCGGACCGCCGGCCGAGCGGAGCACCCGGCGCAGCGTCGCCCGGCGGCGCTTCACCGTCACCTCACGGACGAGAAGCGGATCGACCGTGTCCAGACCGCTCTGGTCCAGCCGGATCCGGCCGCCCTGGCCCACGGGCACCTCGCAGAGCGGCAGCACGGGGCCCTTCGGCCCGTCCAGCCGCACCGAGAGCTGCGCCGGTCCCGCCGGCAGGTCCGGCACCCGGGCGGGGACGCCGAGATGGGCCCGGCCCTGGTCGGGACGGAGCGTGGACGGCGCGGTCAGCGCGTTGCCGTCCGCCGGGGTCAGCACCAACTCGACCGCCTGCGAACCGGACTTGGTGCCGGTGAACACATCGAGACGCAGCTCGGGACGGTTGCCGGGCATCCGCCGCGCGGGCCGGTCCGCGAGATACGTGGCCATCTTCTTGGCGCGGCCCGCGACATCGAGGGTGAGGTTGCCGTGCGGGTCGGTGAAGTACGGGATCACCGGGCGCGCGGGCGAACCGAGCAGCGCGGGAAGGCACTTGGCGTCGACCGACGCGGCGCGGTCCGCGCCGAGCCTGGCCTTCCGCACCAGCCCGAGCCCGCGCAGCGGCACCCAGACGTCCCAGAAGCCGCGGGAGACCCGGCCGCGGCCCTTGACCGCCTCGCTCGTGACCTCGCCGGTGCCGCGCAGGACGACCTCGTACGTGTCCTCGCCCAGCGCCTCGATCGTGGCGGTGAACTCCGCGACGCACGGCCACTCGACGGCGGTCTCGCGGTTGCGCAGCGACATCTCGCCCTTGAAGCTGTCCATGTCGTCGGTGACGTCGAAGAGTTCACCGTCCGGCAGCAGGCCCTCGGTGATGTCCGGGTGCAGGAAGTAGCGCTTGTCACGGCGGACCAGCCGCAGCGGCTCCTTGTCCTCCCCGTGCACCAGACGGCCGGTCACGCTCACCGCGGCCTTGCCGTCCGGCTGCCAGTCGAAGTCCTCCAGCCGGGCCGCGCCCTTCACCGACTTGGCGAAGCGGGCGATCTTCAGCAGCCCCTGGCGGTCGTCGGCACGCAGCAGGGTGGAGCGGAGTCTGACCAGCGAGCCGAGGCCGTCGTGCACGCCGTCGTGCATGAACTCGTCGGCGAGCGGACGGATCGCGTCGCACATCTCGTCGAGGTACTCGGGCGTGTAGTTGAGCACGGACGGCTCGCTCAGCCGGCCGAGCATCTCGACCCGGTAGAAGCGCCGCAGCAGCCGGTCCCGGAATTCACCCGGTTCGGTGTTCTTCACGACGACCTTGAGGACCTCGCGCAGGTTGCCGTAGTAGCCGGCCGGCACGATCTTGGCGGAGCCGGCGTTCTGGCCGTCGTCCCGCTTCGAGTAGTAGTAGCAGGTGTAATTCCCCAGGATCGATACGACCTTGGCGGGGAAATACGCCTCCATCATGTAGAGCTGGTCCTCCAGGCGCCGCTTGCCCTCGGGGTACGCGATGCCGTTCTCGCGCAGGAACTCCGTACGGAACATCTTGTGCGGGGTGAGGCTGTCGTACAGCGGCGCATTGCTCAGGTCGCACTTCTCGCGGTTCTTCTTGAACACACCGTGCGGGACGCCGCGGAAATTGGACGCGACCTTGCCGATCACGATGTCGGACCCGTTGCGGTGACCCATCTCATACAGCCGTCGCAGCGCGTCGGACGCCATGTGGTCGTCCTGGTCCACGAACTGGACGTACTCGCCCTTCGCCTCGGCGACGCCGATGTTCCTCGGCTTGCCGGGCCAGCCCGAGTTGGGGATGTGGATCACCCGGAAATGAGGATGCTCGGCCGCCAGCTTGTCGAGGCGGGCCGGGCTGTCGTCGGTCGACCCGTCGTCCACGAAGAGCACTTCGAAGTCCGCGGCCGGCAGTGTCTGGGCCAGCAGTGAATCGATGCAGGGGTCGATGTACTTTCCCGGGTTGTACACCGGAATGACGACGCTCACTTTTACTGCCATTACTGATTGGCCCATCTCGTGTGTGGTTGCGCGGGGGGTACAAGTGGGGGGAGTCGCCGCCATCGGCGAGCGTGCGGGCGCCGTGGAGGCCAGCTTATCGCTGCGCGGGCGGGGATGTTTCCCGACTGTTGTTACACCTGACAGACTGTCTTCACCGGCTTCCGGTTGTGCCGGAGGCGCGGATTTGACGTGAGGATGGGCCCACCGGGCGCCGGTGACGGGCCCATCGGCCGCCGGTGACGGGCCCACCAGCACCGTCCCACCCACTGAAATGCCTCGTCGGCCGGGAAGCCGCCCGCGTACGCTGAGCGACCGGCGGACGACCAGCCGGCGCGAGGTCGGCCGGTGAGGTGTGGCCGACAGTGAGAGCAGAGGCACAGCACGTGGCAGCGGCACGGCAGAGCGCGACGGTACGGCAGGACGCGGTGGCACAGGCCCGCAGGATCGTCGTCAAGGTCGGCTCCTCCTCGCTCACCACCGCGTCCGGCGGGCTCGACGCCGACCGGGTGGACGCCCTCGTCGATGTACTCGCCCAGGTCAGACGTGGTGCCGGGAGCGGCGACGAGAAGGAGGTCCTGCTCGTCTCCAGCGGCGCCATCGCCGCCGGGCTCGCCCCCCTCGGACTGGAGCGCCGCCCCCGGGACCTGGCCCGCCAGCAGGCCGCCGCCAGCGTCGGACAGGGGCTGCTGGTCGCCCGCTACACCGCCTCCTTCGCCCGCTACGGCGTACGTGTCGGACAGGTGCTCCTCACCACCGACGACACCAGCCGCCGCGCCCACTACCGCAACGCCTACCGCACCCTGGACCAGCTGCTCGGCATGGGCGCCGTCCCCGTCGTCAACGAGAACGACACCGTCGCCACGGACGAGATCCGCTTCGGCGACAACGACCGGCTCGCCGCGCTCGTCGCCCATCTCGTACGGGCCGATCTGCTCGTCCTGCTCTCCGACGTCGACGGGCTGTACGACGGCGACCCCCGCACCCCGGGCACCTCCCGGATCGCGGAGGTGCGCGGCCCCGGCGATCTGGCGGGCGTCTCCCTCGGCAGCGCGGGCAGGGCGGGGGTGGGCACCGGCGGCATGGTCACCAAGGTCGAGGCCGCCAGGATCGCCGCGGCGGCCGGCGTCCCGGTGGTGCTGACCTCCGCGAGCCACGCCGCCGACGGACTCGCGGGCAGGGACACCGGTACGTACTTCCACCGCACCGGACGGCGCTCCGCCGGCCGGCTGCTGTGGCTCGCCCACGCCTCCACCCCGCAGGGCGCGCTCACCCTGGACGACGGGGCGGTGCGGGCCGTCGTCGAGCGGCGCACCTCACTGCTGCCGGCCGGGATCGCCGCCGTCGAGGGCGAGTTCAGCGCCGGTGACCCGGTGGAACTGCGGGACGCGGCGGGCCGTCCCGTCGCCCGCGGACTCGTCAACTTCGACGCCAAGGAGATCCCCCAGCTCCTGGGCCGCTCCACCCGTGAACTGGCCCGCGAACTGGGCCCCGCCTACGAGCGTGAGGTCGTACACAGAGACGATTTGGTCATCCTCAATCCCTGACCCACCCCTGAATCGGCTGAAACTCAGGTCTTTGAACAGGGACCTTTACCAAAACCGCCCCATGCCCTCCCCGGGACTGGTCAACTTTGTCCCAGGGGTACAGACGGGGTACAGCACGACAACGCATCAACAGGAGGCCGCTGGTGAGACGAGCGCGCCCGGGGGCGGTGCCCCGAGGGACCGGGAGGAGCGCCCACGCCCGGAGGGCCGCGGGCGAGGAACGAGCCCTGACCAGCGTCGAAGCGGGGGACGACTTCGACGACGAGCAACAGCGGGAGGCCGTATCGGGAACGGACGCACGCGCGGAGGGCCGTGCGCTGTCGAAGCTCTGGCACATCACGCTCAGCGTCTCGGGCGCCGAGGCTCCGCTGCCGGAGGTCCGGCGCGGCCTTGAGCAGCTGGCCCATGACCACCCCTTCCTCCTGACCAGCAGATACGCCGGCGATCACGCGGAGATCCGGTACTGGGAGGAGGCCCAGGACCTGCACGACGCCGCCGCCGTCGCGCTGCGTCTCTGGGGCGAGCACCGGTCGAGCGCCAAGCTGCCGCCGTGGAAGATCGTCGGGCTCGAGGTCATCGACCGTGAGACGTATCACCAGCGGATCGCCGAGGGCTACGGCCCGCCGCCGGCGGCCCCGGTGGGCGTTCATCCGTTCTGATCTCCCTCCGGAAGTGTCTCGGAGTCCGGAATACGTGCGGAATGCCCGCAGGACGCGCACTACCCTGCGGGCATGACCTCGCTCTCGCCGTACGACAACCTCTCCCCGGTCGCCAGGGCCGCCTACCGGTCCCGCGCCGCGGCCGCCGATATCGCGCCGCTGCCGCGCGCGGCCAAGGACGACGCGCTGCTGGCGATCGCGGACGCGCTGGAAGTCCGTACCCACGAGATCGTCACGGCCAACGCCGAGGACATCGCGCGGGCCCGGGAGGCCGGGACCGGCGAGGCGATCATCGACCGCCTGACGCTGACACCGGAACGGGTGCGGGCCATCGCCGCGGACGTACGGGACGTGGCGGCGCTGCCCGATCCGGTCGGTGAGGTCGTCCGCGGTTCGACGCTGCCCAACGGCATCGACCTGCGCCAGGTGCGGGTGCCGCTCGGCGTGGTCGGGATCATCTACGAGGCCCGCCCCAATGTCACCGTGGACGCCGCCGCGCTCTGTCTGAAGTCGGGCAACGCCGTGCTGCTGCGAGGCTCCTCCTCGGCGATCTCCTCGAACACCGCCCTCGTACGGGTGCTGCGCGACGCCGTCGGCGGGGCCGGGCTGCCCGCCGACGCCGTACAGCTCGTGCCCGGCGAGGGCCGGGACGCCGTACAGGAGCTGATGCGCGCCCGCGGCCTGGTCGACGTGCTGATCCCGCGCGGCGGCGCCTCCCTGATCCGTACCGTCATCGAGGGATCCACCGTCCCCGTCATCGAGACCGGCACCGGCAACTGCCATGTCTATGTGGACGCCGAGACCGATCTCGACATGGCCGTCGAGATCCTGATCAACTCCAAGGCGCAGCGGCCCAGCGTCTGCAACGCCGCCGAGACGCTCCTCGTCCACCAGGACATCGCGGGCGTGTTCCTGCCGCGCGCGCTGGACGCGCTGGCCGACGCCGGGGTCACGGTCCACGCCGACGAGCGGGTGCTCGCGTACGGCGCCGGTTCGAAGGCGGAGATCGTGCCGGCGACCGCGGAGGACTGGGAGACCGAGTACCTCTCGTACGACATCGCCGCCGCGGTCGTCGACTCGCTGGACGCCGCCGTGGCCCATATCCGGCTCTGGTCGTCCGGTCACACGGAGGCGATCGTCACCACCTCGCAGGCCGCCGCCCGCCGATTCACCCAGTTGGTCGATTCCACGACAGTCGCCGTGAACGCGTCCACCCGCTTCACCGACGGGGGCCAGTTCGGCTTCGGCGCGGAGATCGGAATCTCCACGCAGAAGCTGCACGCGCGGGGGCCGATGGGGCTGCCGGAGCTGACCTCGACGAAGTACATCGTGATCGGCGACGGCCACACGCGATAGCGGTGGGGCCACTGATACGGCAGGGGCGCCCGTCGCGACGCACGGGCGCCGGAACCGCGATGTGACGAAGACGGAGTCGGGAGAGTTCGGACTCCGCCTGCCCAAAACGACCCGCCAGGTCTACCCTGAAGGGGTGCCGGACGACGTGGGGGGCAGGCCGTTCCCGGACGGCTGGGAGCCCGACGACGACCGCGGTGGCGCGGACAAGGACTTCGCCCCCGTGGTCTTCGACGAGGACTTCGTCAGTGCCGCCACCATCCATGAACCCTCCGCCGTGGAACGGCTGCTGGCCGCCGCCCAGGCGCGCGCCGAGGCCGAGGCGGCCCGCGCGCGGTCCGGCGGGGGACGGCCCGAGGACGAGCTGTACGAAGAGGTGTACGGCCGGGACGGCGCGTACGGGCCGGAACCCGGCTACAACGGCGAGTACGACCCCGATGACCCCGACGCGCTCTCCGGGCCGTACGGACGCCACGGCGGCTCGCTGCGGCCGTACCGCGGCGCCGCCCGCTGGCACCGGCCCGTCGCCTGGCTGCTCGCCCTGCTGATGGGGATCGGGATGGTCGCGCTGGCGTTCTCGGCCGTCTACCGCGGCGCCTCCAACAGCCGCGACGGCAAGGTGCCGCAGCCCGCCACGACCGGGATCGACAAGCCGGCGCCGGGCATTCCCTCGGCGTCCGCGAACCAGTCGGCGCCGGCGGTCTCCGCCGTTCCGCGCACACCCTGAGCGCGCTCCGGACGCCGCCTGAACACCTCACGAACGGGCCGGTACGACCTGAACGGCCGATCGCGTGCCTCCCGGAACTTCCCGGCTTGCCCAGCGTTTATGTTCGGCCCCGCCGACCTACCCTGAAGGTATGGCAGGGCGTGGAGACCCACCCGAGGGGGAACCCGACGGGCTGCCCGGCGGCGATGACGACGAGTACCGCTCCGTCGTCTTCGACGAATCCTTCATCCGGGAGGCCCGCCTCAAGGAGTTCTCGGCGCGGGAGCGGATGACCGATCACGCCGACGCCGTACGGAGGGTTCCTCCGGCACAGCCTCCGCCACCCGCCAAGGGACGGAGCCGCCGCGGATTCTTCCGGCGGGGATCGAGACAGCTTCTGCTGCTGGTCCTCGTAGTGGTCCTGGCGTTCGGCACGGCGATCTATCTGGGCCTGCGCAATCCCTACCGGCCGGCCACCGGCCGTTCCGTGGACCAGCTGCGGATGTCGGTGATCCCGCTGGCTCCCGAGGGGCCCGTGCCGGGCGGCACCCCCGCGGACCTCTTCGCGCACAGCCCGGCCGCGCATTTCCGGGTGGGGGCGGCCGGCATCACGATGCCCGCCGTCCGGGAGACCGGAGGCTTCTCGGAGAGCCAGGTGATGGCCGCGCTGACCACCGTCAAGGACTATCTGGTGGCGTCCTCGCTCGACCCGGACGTCATCGAGGGCCGCTCGGAACGGCCGGTGCGGGTGCTGCTCGACCCCGACCAGCTCGACCAGTTCGACGCCGGGTTCGCCGCACCCTCCGACGACGGCCGGCACGCCCCGACCGGCTGGCTGGTCCGCTTCGACCCGGCGAAGGTGGCCCAGGCCGACGACGGAGTGCGGGTGCACGGCACGCTGCGCTACCAGGAGACCTCGCCCGGGACGCTGGAGGTGGTCTCGGACCATGTCTTCGTCTACGCGCTGCGCCCGGCCGGCTCCGACGCGCAGCCCGTACGGGACGCCTCGCTCTTCACCGTCCGGCGCGAACTGCGCTTCCGCTTCGACCTGGACGCGCTGCCACGCCATACGGCGCGACTGCTGACCAGTGAGGTGCAGGCCGGGCCGCAGGCGTGCTCGGCGGAGCCGCCGAGGACGCTGCGGCCCCTGCTGGCGGGCCAGCGGGCGAAGGTCCGCGAACCGGCCCCCACGGACCCGTACGCGACGGGCCCGGCCAACACGGCGCTCTGCGGGACGCTGTCCCGCGCGGCGGAACCGAGCCCGGCCGCCTGAGGTGGCCTGCCGGGCCCGGACCGCTCCCCGTACGGATCAGCTCTTGCCGGGGCCCTGGTCCCCGCCGTCGCCGCCGGAGCCCCCGTCCGTGGCGCGGCCACCGTTCCCGCCGTTGCCGCCACCGCCGCCCGTGAACCTGTCGCGCAGCTTGCCGCCCAGGTCGCCCGCGCCGCCCGCGATGTCGCCGACCAGCTTCATCAGCGGGTCCTTGCTGCCGCGGACCGTGTCCGCGTAGTGCGCGGCGGAGTCGCGGAACGAGTCCGTGACCGAGGTGTCCTTGTCGTCCTGGCGGCGCGGGTAGTGGCCGTCCATGATCCGCTGGTAGTCGCGGCTCTCCGCCCACTTCTTCAGCTCGGCCGCGCGCACCGTCGTGAAGGGATGCGTACGCGGCAGCACATTGAGGATCTTGAGCACGGAGTCGCGCAGATCGCCGCCCGCCTCGTACTCGGCGGCCTGCTCCAGGAACGCGTCCACGTTCATCTCGTGCAGGTGATTGCCACCGGCGATCTTCATCAGACCGCGCATCGAGGCCTGGAGATCCTGGCCGACCAGCAGTCCCGCCCGGTCCGCCGACAGCTCCGACTTGCGGAACCACTCCCGCAGCGCCGTCACGATCGCCATGATCGCGACATTGCCCAGCGGGATCCAGGCGACCTTGAGCGCCAGGTTGGTGAGGAAGAGAAGTATCGTCCGGTAGACGGAGTGACCGGAGAGCGCGTGGCCCACCTCATGGCCGACGACCGCCCGCATCTCCTCCTCGTCGAGCAGCTCCACCAGCCCGGTGGTGACCACGATGATCGGCTCGTCCAGGCCGATGCACATGGCGTTCGGCTTCGGGTCCTGCGCCACGTACATCGCGGGAACCTTCTCCAGGTCCAGGATGTAGCAGGCGTCCCGCAGCATGGCGTGGAGATGGGCGAACTGCGCGTCGCCGACCCGCACGGAGTCGGAGAGGAAGAGGAGCCGCAGGCTGCGCTCGGGCAGCAGTCCGCTCATCGCCTTGAACACCGTGTCGAAGCCGGTGAGCTTGCGCAGGGCCACCAGCGCCGAGCGGTCGGCGGGGTGTTCGTACGCTCGCGAGGAGATGCCCGGGAAGCGCTTGCGCTGCCTGCTCGGCACGTTCTCGTGAGCGGCTGCCTCGTGACTGTCTTCGGTCATATGGATATCCCCTGTTCATATTCATACGAGTCCCAAGCCCGTCCCCCTGACGGCCCCCACCCTAGGGGGTGGGTCTACCGTGTGACGGGGGCCTGTGGCCGTGTTACCGGGAGCCGTCACCCCGGGCGCCGGCCGGAAGAGACCGAGGAGCACACCCGAGATGCCGGATACCTTCACACTGCTCGCCGCCGCATCGGCCCAGCAGGGACCGGGCGATACGTTGCGGATCGTGCTGGTCGTCTCGATGGTCGGAGTCGTCCTGCTCGCCTGGTTCCTGTTGCGCGGATACCGCGACAACGACCACAACGACTGAGTCGGCGTGAGCGTGCCCGAGGCCCCCGCATACGATGTGCGCGAAGTCTCCGCTCCCACCCGCGAAGAAAAGGGCCCGTAGAAGATGAGCCTCACCGGTACCGCCGCCCACCTGGTCACGCTCGCCGAGGGCGCCGAGCGCGGCGGCAACCACGAAAGCCTCAACCCCTACCTCGTCGGTGGCGGCGCCCTGTTCGCGCTGCTCCTGCTGCTGTGGATCACCACCCGCTTCAACCGCGACCGCTGACACCGGGGCGTCATCTTGTGCCAGTAGGCTCTGGACGCATGGGAGAGCAGCAGGCGGCCGGTGGTCGTGAACCCGGATCCGGTCGTGGCAAGCGCCGACTCGGCGTGATGGGCGGGACATTCGACCCGATCCACCATGGACACCTGGTGGCGGCCAGTGAAGTGGCCGCCCTGTTCCACCTCGACGAGGTGGTGTTCGTGCCGACGGGCCAGCCGTGGCAGAAGAGCCAGCGCGCGGTCTCCCCGGCCGAGGACCGCTATCTGATGACGGTCATCGCCACCGCGTCCAATCCGCAGTTCTCGGTCAGCCGCAGTGACATCGACCGCGGCGGTCCGACCTATACGATCGACACGCTGCGGGATCTGCGGGCCGTCCACGGCGACGCGGACCTCTTCTTCATCACCGGAGCCGACGCGCTCTCCCAGATCCTGAGCTGGCGGGACCACGAAGAGCTGTTCTCGCTCGCCCACTTCATCGGAGTGACCCGGCCGGGCCATGATCTGACGGACGACGGACTGCCCAAGGGCGGGGTCTCCCTGGTGGAGGTGCCCGCGCTGGCGATCTCGTCGACCGACTGCCGGGGGAGGGTCGCCAAGGGCGATCCGGTCTGGTACCTGGTGCCGGACGGTGTGGTGCGCTACATCGACAAACGGCAGTTGTACCGCGGCGCATGAGCCACGGAGAGGGGCACCGGTGAACGACCAGCAGCAGCCGTACGATCCGTACGACCCGTATGACACGCGGCCCAGGGTCGTCGGTTACGACGAGTACGGGCAGCCGGTGTACCAACAGCCCCAGCCGCCACAGCAGCAGCAGTACGACGCCTACGGGCAGCCGTCGCAGCACCAGCCGCCCCAGCAGCAACAGGGGTACGGATACGACCCGTACGCCCAGCCCCAGTCCCAGCCCCAGCAGTCCGCGCAGCCCCAGCAGCAGTACGACCCGTACGCGCAGCCGTCACCGCAGCAGCAGCAACAGCCGTCGCAGCAGCAGGGGTACGGATACGACGGCTACGGCTACGGCTACGACACCGGGCAGCAGCAGCCCGTCGGCGTCGACACCACCCAGCAGTGGAACATCCCGCAGCAGCAGGGGCAGACCGAGGACCGGACGCCCGAGCAGACCGCCGCGCCCGCCCAGGCGCCCGCACCCGCCCCGGCGCCCGCGTCCGTGCCCGTACCGGAGCAGCGGCGCCCCGACGGGCAGGACCGTGACTACCGGACCGAGCAGTTCTCGTTCATAGAGGAGCCGGACGAGGACTCCGAAGACGTCATCGACTGGCTGAAGTTCACCGAGAGCCGCTCCGAGCGGCGCGAAGAGGCCAAGCGGCGCGGCCGCAGCCGGATCGTGGCCCTCGTCGTCGTTCTCGCCCTCGCGGTCACCGGCGGCGTCGGCTATCTCTGGTACGCGGGCAAGCTGCCCGGTCTCGGCGGCGCGGACGAGAAGAAGACCACCGCCACGGGACCGCAGAAGCGCGATGTGATCGTGGTGCATCTGCACAACACCAAGGAGAAGGGCACCTCCACGGCGCTGCTGGTCAACAACGCCACGACAGGCCGGGGCACCACCGTCCTGCTGCCCAACACCCTCTCCGTCGCCGATGACGACGGCGTCTCCACCACGCTCGGCAAGTCCGTCGACGACGACGGCTCGGACGGAACGCGCGAGGCCATCGGCACGCTCCTCGGCACCAAGATCACCGGTACCTGGCGGCTCGACACCCCGTATCTGGAGAACCTCGTCGAACTCGTCGGCACGATCGACCTGACCACCGACGTCGAGGTGCCCGGGGCGAAGAAGGGCGACGACCCGGTCGTCAAGAAGGGCGAGAACCAGACGCTCAACGGGAAGATGGCCGTCGCCTACGCCACGTACAGCGCGCCCGGAGAGCTGGAGGCCAAGCAGCTCCAGCGGTTCGGCCAGGTCCTCCAGGGGGTGCTGCGGAAGATGTCGGACGACCCGCAGGCCGCCACCGTCACCGTCGAGACCCTGGCGCAGATCCTCGATCCCTCACTGCCCGAGAAGGACCTGGGTGCCTCCCTCGCCAAGCTGGCCGAGCACGCCAAGGTCGGCGACTACAAGACCGTGCTGCTGCCCGCCCAGCAGAACGGCCTGCTCAGCGAGCAGGCCGCGGAGAGTGTGGTGAAGGACATCCTGGGCGGTTCGGTCAGCGCTCCGGAGCAGGGTTCCGCCGTGCGCGTCGGGGTGAGGAACGCGTCCGGCGACCAGGACGCGGCGGAGTCCTCCCGGATCGCGCTGGTCAACGGCGGCTATGCCTTCGTGGACGCCGGCACGGCGGAGGCGGTGGCATCCTCGCAGGTCACCTACGGCGACGAGGCCAAGAAGCCGGAGGCGGAAGAGGTCGCCAAGACCCTCGGACTGCCGGCCGGCGCGGTGAAGAAGGGCAAGGCCGCCACGAACGCGGATGTGTCCGTCGTCCTCGGCCAGGACTACAAGGTCGACTGAGTCCGGCGGGGACAGGACCCACGGGGCCGGGCGCGATACCCGGCCCTGCTCCCGTGCCGCACCGGCTGTCGGTGGTCCGTGAGATCCTTGGTATCTCCATGACCACCGACGGAAGCCTGCTTGTGACCGCTACTGACCGTTCCATCGAGCTCGTCAACGCCGCCGCCCAGGCGGCCGCCGACCGGCTCGCGCACGACATCATCGCGTACGACGTCAGCGATGTGCTGTCGATCACCGATGCCTTCCTGCTCGCCTCGGCGCCCAACGACCGCCAGGTCAAGTCGATCGTCGACGAGATCGAGGAGAGGCTCCAGAAGGAACTGGGCGCCAAGCCGGTGCGCCGTGAGGGCGACCGCGACGCGCGCTGGATCCTCCTCGACTACGTCGACATCGTCGTGCATGTGCAGCACAGCGAGGAGCGGGTCTTCTACGCCCTGGAGCGGCTGTGGAAGGACTGCCCCGAGCTGCCGCTTCCCGAGGACGCCGTCAAGACCCGGGGCAAGGCCGCGGAGCACGCCGAGTCGGTGGGCGACGGCGGCGAGCGCGCCGGGATCTCCGGTGACACGGACGGTGAGCTGAGCTGAACGGCGCCAAGGGCGGCAGGGGCCGCCGCATCATCCTGTGGCGGCACGGCCAGACGGCGTGGAATCTGGAGCGGCGCTTCCAGGGCACCACGGATATCGAGCTGACCGAAGCCGGTGTCGCCCAGGCACACCGGGCCGCCCGGCTGCTGGCCTCCCTGAAGCCGGACGCGATCATCGCCTCCGACCTCCGGCGGGCCGCGGCCACGGCCCGTGAGCTGGCCGCGATCACCGGGCACGACATCGCGTACGACGCCGGGCTCCGTGAGACCTTCGCGGGCGCCTGGCAGGGCCTGACCCATGAGGAGATCATCACGCAGTTCGGCGAGCAGTACGCGGTCTGGAAGCGCGGCGAGCCGGTGCGGCGCGGCGGCGGTGAGCTGGAGACCGAGGTGGCGGAGCGCGCCGCGCCCGTGGTGCTCCACCACGCCGACAAGCTGCCCGACGACGGCACGCTCGTCGTGGTCAGCCACGGCGGCACGATCCGCACCACGATCGGCCATCTGCTGGGCCTGGAATCCCATCACTGGGAAGGGCTCGGCGGGCTCTCCAACTGCTGCTGGTCGGTCCTCGGCGAGGGCGCGCGCGGCTGGCGGCTCCTGGAGCACAACGCCGGAACCCTCCCGGAACCGGTCCTCGGTGACGACGACTGAGCGGGCCTCGGAGGCGACCGGGCCGGATTTCACTTTCCGGCTGGTCGCAGGCTAAAGTTCTTCTTGTTCGCGGCGCTGAGCGCGGGGAACACGCGGGGCTATAGCTCAGTTGGTAGAGCGCCTGCATGGCATGCAGGAGGTCAGGAGTTCAATTCTCCTTAGCTCCACAATCGGTTTCATCCTCCGGATCCCGTCCCTGGCAAGGGGCGGGATTTCTGGTTTCGGGACGTTCGTCCCCGCCCGTGCCCTCTTCCTCACCCCCGGGCTCGCCGGTCGGCGGCGCCGCACCGGGTATAAGCCCTAACAGGCAGGCCTTTTCAGGCTGCTCACCAGTCCTCGGCGTGGCAGAATCGGACCGCCGGAGGGGGGCGACGGACCGCATGGGGAGGGAGCGCGCACATGTCCGCCAGCAGCGTCGAGGAACCCGATGAGCTGCTCGCCGCGGCGGAGGCGCGTACCGGCCTCAGCTGTCCTTCGTGCGGTTCGTCCCATGTGGCTCAAGTACTTGGTGACAATGGCGGAGTTTCCTACGTGTGCACGGCCTGCGGCCACAGCTGGAGCTGAGTGATGGGTGCACACAGGCGTAAATGCGACTGGTGCGGCAGTGGTACGCCGATCGTCCGGGACATGGATCCGCTCAACCCCGAGTACCAGTACTGGTGCGAGGAGTGCGCGCGGGCGCTGATCATAAAGGGCGACCCCATCGAGACGTACCGGGAGCTGGAGGGCGAGCCGATCTACGGTCGGCTCCTCGACGACCACTGCGCGCTCAAGCGGTTCTACTCGTTCGCCACGGCCTGACCGGGGACACGGCCACGTACCCGATCACGGCGGCGGCCGTCAGCGGATAGAGGGCGGAGAGCGCCATCTCGGCGGCGCCCTGGGACAGTTCGGGGCGGCCGGTGCCGTGCGGGACCCACCACAGGGCGTACGAGCAGAAGACCAGCGCCGCGGCGAGCGCCCACCGGACCCCGGCGCGCGCCCCGAGATACAGCGCGATCGGTACGCACCACACCCAGTGGTGCGACCACGAGACCGGGCTGACCAGCAGCGCCGTCGCCGCACAGGCGGCCACGGCGGCGGCGCGCTCCCCGCGCAGCGCCGCGGCGGCCGCCGCCGCGAGGCCGAGCGCCGCCACCACGGCGGCCGTGGCGGTCCACCACAGCGCCGGCTCGCCGGTGTGCAGCAGCCGGGCGAGGACCCCGCGCAGCGACTGGTTGGCGGTGTTCTCCGCGCTGCCCACCCGGTGCGTCTCGAAGAGGGTCACGGACCAGAAGCGGAGCGAGTCGCGGGGGAGAACGGCGGCGGCGGCCAGCGTCGCCGCGCAGAAGGCCAGCGCGGCTGTCGCGGCCCGGCGCAGCCACGGGCGCCGGTCCCCTTCCCCGGCCCGTACCAGCCCGACGATCAGGAACAGCACGGCGAAGAGCGCGGGGGTGAGCTTGACCGCGGCGGCCAGGCCGGTGCCCGCGCCCGCCCAGCGGTGTCCGTCGCGGCGGGTCAGGTCCCACATCACCGCCACCGCGAGCAGCAGATTGATCTGCCCGTAGCGCAGGGTCGTCCAGACCGGCTCGCACCAGACGGCCGCCGCGGCCACCCAGAGCGCGGTGACCCATGGCCGGGGGAGCCGGTCAGGGGGAAACGTCAGCCGCAGGGAGAGCTGCGCGAACACGACCAGGAGCAGCAGATTCCCGGCCGTGGCGAGCGTACGCAGCCCGGGGACGTCCGGCAGCGTGAGCGGGGTGAACAGCAGCGCGGCGAACGGCGGGTAGGTCGCCGGGAGTTGAACGGAGGTCGCGCGCATCGCGTACAGATCCCGGCCGTCCAGCACCGCCCGGCCCTCGGCGCGATAGACCATCAGGTCGATCATGGAGACCCCGGCCGCGCGCTGCGCCGCCCAGAAGGCGGCGAAGGACAGCAGGCAGACCGGGACGGCGAGCAGGAGGGAGCGCCGGTGGGAGGGGTTTGAGGAAGTGTTCCGCAGGAGCGTGGCGACAGTCACGAGCGCCGACAGTACCGGGCGTATCGGTCTTATCCGTTCAGACCGGAAACGATTTGGTGGTGAGCCGGAGGGACCGTGTAATGTTGGCGATGCCGCCGAGGGGAGAGCCCGGAGGGCGGCGCACAGCAAGGGGCTATAGCTCAGTTGGTAGAGCGCCTGCATGGCATGCAGGAGGTCAGGAGTTCAATTCTCCTTAGCTCCACATCTTCAGTACGAGAAGCGGGCCACCCGGATCGGGTGGCCCGCTTCTTGTGTCATGGCTTCTTGTGTCATGAGTGCCTGCGGGTCTTGTGCCATGGGTGCCCGCGGGCCGGTGGGCGCCCGCGGTGGACGCTCGCCGGCCCGGATGTCTCAACCGCGCCCGGGGCCCAGGGCCTTGCGGCCACCGCTGGGCGGCAGCGCGGCGCGTGGGGACCGTTCGGGGCGCGCCGGCGCGGGCTGCTCGATACGGAGCGCGAGCGCGGGGCAGCGGCGCACCGCGCGCTGCGCACGCCCGCGCAGATGCATCGGAACCGACGCGTCCGCGAGCGCCGGATAGCCGTCGGGCCCCATCCGGATCAGCTCGGGGACGATGTCCGCGCACAGACCGTGGCCCTGGCACAGCGTCCAGTCCACGGCGAGCTTCTCCCCGCTCGGAATGGACTCCTCCGCCTCCTGGTAGCCGGGTCCCGGCAGCGGCAGCACACCCGTCGTCTCGCGCCCGCAGCCGCCGTCCAGCACATGCGCGGCGAGGTCGTCGGTGAACGCCGACAGGGTGGAGGCGAAGAACCGCGCGGAGCCGTCGGGGTGCTTGCAGGCCCCCCGGCCCTTGACCGCCTGGGTCACCGCGCGCAGCGCCTCCAGCGCGGCCTGGCCGCCGCCGTTGATGACATCGGAGAGGCCGCCCGCCGCCGCGGGCAGCCCGAGCTTGCAGGGGCCGCACTGCCCCGCCGTCTCGGCCGCGAGCCAGTTGGCGACCCGTAGCGCCTCACCCAGCGGGCAGGTCTCGGGGCCGATCGGCAGGATCGCGCCCGCGCCCAGCGCGCCGCCGAAGGAGGCGAAGGACTCCTTGGAGATGACGGCCTCGTGCGCGGCCATCGCGTCGATCCAGTTGCCGTGGTAGCCACCGGTCAGCACACCCTGGGGCATCGGCGGGGCGCCGGCCATCTGGAGGATGTACCGCAGCGGCACCCCCGACGGCGCCTCGACCACCATGGGACGGGCGACCGCGCCGGAGATGGTGAGCAGGACCGTGCCCGGCTCGCTGTCGAGCCCGGTGTGGCCGTACCGGCGGGCGCCGATACGCGCGGCGACGGCCAGCTGGGCGAAGGTCTCGGCGTTGGACAGCAGTGTCGGGAGACCGGCCACCCCGGACTCGGCGGCGCGTTCACGGCGGCCCGGCGGCAGGGCGGGTCCGCCGCCGATGGCGCGGATCACGGACGACGCCTCGCCCGAGACCATGCGCTCGGGGGTACGGATCACCCGGGCGCGCAGCGCCTGGCCGCGCCGGTCGGACAGGCCGCGTTCGGCGAGGGCGGCGCGGATCGAGACCTCGGTGGAGTTGCGGGTGACGGCGACGACCAGGGTGCGGGCGCCGAGCGCCTCGGCGGCCAGCAGCGCGCCGTCGAGTATGAGGTGCGGGGCGCGGTTGATCAGGACGGTGTCCTTGCGGCACGGGGGCTCGCCCTCGCTGCCGTTGATCACGACGACCGGTCGTACGCCGCGGCGGATCGCGGCCTTGGCGACCGCCCGCAGCTTCTTGCCGAAGGGGAAGCCGGCGCCGCCGCGGCCGGTCAGGGAGATGTTCTCGGCGAGCTGCGCCAGCCGCTCGCCGGTCATCGGCTCCAGCGGGCCGTGCACCTTGAGATGCATGGGCAGGTCCAGGCGCTCGACCAGGTCGAATCCCTGGGTCAGCTGGGGGAGGCCGACGACGCGGACTTCGGGGACGTCGGGGAGCGGGGTGTTCACGGTCGGTCTCCTGCGGGTGCGTGCCAGGGTTCCCCGGCCGGGGGCGGATAGAGAGGGCCGGGCGGGGGATCGACGGGATCGGGCGTGGCCCGTGGCGGCGCGGCCTGCCCCGGGGATGCCGGGCCGGGCGCGGCCGTACCGGGAAAGGCCGGGCCGGAGAAGGCCGACGCCTGCGCTTCGTACGACCTGCCTTCATACGACCCGCCCTCGTAGGACCTGTTCTCGTGGGCGGGGGTGGAGCCCGTGTCGTACGGGGGGACGGCGCCCGTCCCGTACGCGGGGACGGATCCGGTGTCGTAGGCGCCGGTGCCGTACGGGGACGTTCCCGTCGGACCGTAGGCCGAGGCGGGGCCCGCGTCGTACGGGGGCGGCGTATCCGGGGCGTACCGCGGCGAGGAACCCGCGCCGCTCGCGTACGCGCCGCTCGCGTACGCGCCGCTCGCGTACGCGCCGCTCGCGTACGCGCCGCTCTCGTACGCGGGGATCGCGCCGGAGTCGTAGGGGGTCGACGTGGGCGGGGCGGAGGCCTGCCCCGGCCGGGGCGGGGACGGGGCGGGCCAGCCGCCCTGCCTGCCCGTGGGCTCTTCGGGGATGACCGGGATCTCCTCGGTCATCGGTATGCGCTCGGCGAGCGGTATCCCGCCCGGGGGCGGCCCGGGGGGCGGGGGCGGCATCGGCATCCGGGTGGTGGCCTCGGTACCGAGCGAGACCGCGCGGTAGCCGGCGGAGAGGCCCGTACCGGTGTCCGCCAGCGGGTCGGCGCCGAGGCCCTGGTACGCGTCGGCGCGGGGGGCGATGAAGGTGTCGGCCAGCGGGTCGACGGCCGGGGCGGGATCGGCCGACGGCCGGGGCGCCTCGTACAGCGGAGGGGAAGGGGCGGCGAGCCGCGGCGGCGAACGGGGCGGGTCGAGCGGCGATCCCAGCGACGGGCCGGGCATGGCGGGCTCGCGCTGGAGGCGCCCCGCGTACCGGGGCTGCGGCGGAACGCCGATGGCGCCCGGGAGCGGGTCCGAGGCGAGATCGCGCCGGGACGGCTCGCTCTCCGCCGTCTCGCGGGCGGCTCCGGCCGCGCCGTTCGTTCCGTTCGTCCCGTCAGCGCCGGTCAGCGTCACGATCTTGTCGGCGATCCGGCGCTTGAGCGGGCGGGGGAAGAGCCGTACGGACACGGCGGCGGCCACTCCGGCCAGGGTCAGGCAGTACAGCGTGGTGACGTACGTGGCCGCGGGACGGCCCGCGAAGAGGCCGTGCACGAGAGCGAAGCACCAGGCCGGATAGGCCAGCATGTGCACCGCCCGCCAGCGCCCCGCGAACCGGCCGGGGAGGGCGAAGGCGCTGCGCATCGCACCGGTCGTGGCGGCGACGATCATCAGCAGTCCGGCGAGCGAACCGAAGCCGATGAGGCCGTTGGCGCCGTCGATCCCCAGGCCGAACGGCACCAGGGCGCCGATCAGCGCCACATGGCCGAGCGAGACCTTGACGGTGACGTGCAGCAGCAGAAAGCCGAGCGAGGCCACCGCCGTCGCCCGGTGGACGCCTTGAGCCAGCAGTCGGTGCCGCGGGGACAGCAGCAACCGGTCGGTGGCTATCAGGCCCCAGACGACGGCCCCGGACAGGGACAGCAGCGACAGCACGCCCGCGCCGAAATCGAGGAAGGCACGGAAATCGTCGCCTCCCGCGACGGCGAGGAGCGGTACCAGCACCAGCGCGGCGACGGATACTCCGCCCTGTATCTGCCGGCTCTTGGCGGGATCCAGGCTGAGCGACGAACTGGTCTTGCGTTGAGGGTTCATGGGGGGCAACTCCGAATGGCTCGGGAAAGCGGTCCCGTTGCCGCATGCTAGGTGGCGCCATACCGGGCAGTACCCGGTTTGCAGGTTTAGCCGGGGCAAGGTGAGTTATCCGACTCCGCGGTTGCCCGGATAGGGGCTGATACGCGGAGTAAGGCGGGTGCGGTGCTTCCTTCGGAGCTCCCCCGGGGGCCTCCGACACGCCCAATGCCGCCTCCCTGTCAAGCTCTTCTGTCAACCTTTTCGCTCGCTCTCACCCATTCCTGTGCGTACTCTCCCCGAGGCCTCCCGGTCTCCTCCTCGCCGTCTCCCCGGACTCTCCTCTTCCGGGCGACCCTCGGGCGTGACCGAGGGTGTGGCCTCGGGGGTGGCCTCGGGTGTGATTACGGGCGGGTTCACGGGCGTGTTCACGCACGGGACGAAGGATGTGATCTCGGGCGATGCCGCACCGCGTGATACGCCGGTGCGGGCCCTCCGGGCGCTGCGGTACCCTGGCGCCATGCGTGCCGTACGCCTTCTGCTTAGCGGGCCGCGCTGATCAGTCCCGACGGAGACGGATGACAGAGATCCGGTCGGAATCGGCGCGGCGTCCCCTCCTGTGTGAGGGGCCTTTTTCGTTCACCGGCCGGCGCCGCCATTCGTCGAATGGCACGGCCGAATCCGCTGGCAGAGACGATCGATGGAGCTTCAGAGAATCATGAGCGAGACGAATTCCGCTGCTGCCGAGCCGGTGGCGCCGCACCGCTACACGGCGGCCCTGGCCGCCGACATCGAGGCACGCTGGCAGGACTTCTGGGACGCCGAGGGCACGTACGAGGCACCGAACCCCACGGGCGATCTGGCCGGCGACCCGGAGCTGGCCGCGAAGCCCAAGAAGTTCATCATGGACATGTTCCCGTACCCGTCGGGCACGGGTCTGCATGTGGGCCATCCCCTGGGCTATATCGCCACCGATGTGTTCGCCCGCCACCAGCGCATGACCGGGCACAACGTGCTGCACACGCTGGGCTTCGACGCCTTCGGCCTGCCGGCCGAGCAGCACGCGGTCGCCACCGGTACACACCCCCGGGTGTCGACCGAGGCCGCCATGGACAACATGAAGGTCCAGCTGCGCCGGCTGGGACTGGGCCACGACAAGCGCCGGTCCATCGCGACGATCGACCCGGACTACTACAAGTGGACCCAGTGGATCTTCGTACAGATCTTCAACTCCTGGTACGACAAGGACGCGGACAAGGCACGTCCGATCGAGACGCTGGTGGCGCAGTTCGAGAGCGGGGAGCGCGCGACGCCCGACGGGCGCCCGTGGAGTGCGCTGAACGCCGCCGAGCGCGCCGACGTCCTGGGTGAGTACCGGCTGGCGTACGCCTCCGACGCGCCCGTCAACTGGGCTCCCGGTCTGGGTACCGTCCTGGCCAACGAGGAAGTCACCGCGGACGGCCGCTCCGAGCGCGGCAACTTCCCCGTGTTCAAGGCGAAGCTGCGCCAGTGGAACATGCGGATCACCGCCTACGCGGACCGGCTGCTGAGCGATCTGGACGAGCTGGACTGGCCCGAGGCCATCAAGCTCCAGCAGCGCAACTGGATCGGGCGCAGCGAGGGCGCGCGCGTCGACTTCCCGGTCCATGTCGGTGACGACGGTCACGCGGACGCCATCACCGTCTTCACCACGCGTCAGGACACGCTGTTCGGCGCCACGTACATGGTGCTGGCGCCGGAGCACGACCTGGTCGAGAAGATCGTCCCGGCCGCCTGGCCCGAGGGCACGCACGACGTGTGGACGGGCGGCCACACGTCCCCCGTCGAGGCCGTCGACGCGTACCGCAAGCAGGCCGCGTCGAAGTCCGACGTCGAGCGGCAGGCCGAGGCGAAGGACAAGACCGGTGTCTTCACCGGCGCGTACGCCACCAACCCGGTCAGCGGCGACCGCGTACCCGTCTTCATCGCCGACTATGTGCTGATGGGCTACGGCACGGGCGCGATCATGGCCGTACCGGCGCACGACAGCCGTGACTTCGCGTTCGCGCGCGCCTTCGAGCTGCCGATGCGCTGTGTGGTCGAGCCCTCGGACGGCCGCTCCACCGACCCCGCGGAGTGGGACGACGCGTTCGCCTCGTACGACGCGCGTCTCGTCAACTCGGCCGGCGAGGACATCTCGCTGGACGGCCTGGGTGTCACCGAGGCCAAGGCGCGGATCACGGAGTGGCTGGCCGCGCGCGGTATCGGTGAGGGGACGGTCAACTTCCGGCTGCGGGACTGGCTGTTCAGCCGTCAGCGGTACTGGGGCGAGCCGTTCCCGATCGTCTACGACGAGGACGGCACGGCACACGCGCTGCCCGAGTCGATGCTGCCGCTGGAGCTGCCGGAGGTCGACGACTACTCGCCACGCACGTTCGACCCGGACGACGCGGACACGCAGCCGGAGACGCCCCTGTCACGGAACGCGGACTGGGTCGATGTCGAGCTGGACCTGGGCGACGGCGAGGGCGTCAAGCGCTACCGCCGGGAGACCAACACCATGCCGAACTGGGCCGGTTCGTGCTGGTACGAGCTGCGCTACCTGGACCCGCACAACAGCGAGAAGCTGGTCGACCCGGCCGTCGAGCAGTACTGGATGGGCCCCCGCGAGGGGCAGCCGCACGGCGGTGTCGATCTGTACGTCGGTGGCGCCGAGCACGCCGTACTGCACCTGCTGTACGCGCGTTTCTGGTCGAAGGTGCTGTTCGACCTGGGGCACATCTCCTCGGCCGAGCCGTTCCACAAGCTGTACAACCAGGGCATGATCCAGGCGTTCGTCTACCGGGACAGCCGCGGCATCGCGGTGCCGGCCGTCGAGGTCGAGGAGCGGGACGGCGCCTACTGGTACGAGGGCGCGAAGGTCAGCCGCGTCCTGGGCAAGATGGGCAAGTCCCTGAAGAACGCCATCACTCCGGACGAGATCTGCGCCGAGTACGGCGCGGACACGCTGCGGCTGTACGAGATGGCCATGGGCCCGCTGGACGTCTCGCGGCCGTGGGACACCCGCGCGGTCGTCGGCCAGTACCGGCTGCTGCAGCGGCTGTGGCGCAATGTGGTGGACGAGGCGACCGGTGAGGTCACCGTCGTGGACACCGAGCCCGACGTGGACACGCTGCGCGCGCTGCACAAGGCGATCGACGGGGTCACGCAGGACATGGCGGGGCTGCGGTTCAACACGGCCATCGCGAAGGTGACCGAGCTGAACAACCAGCTGACGAAGACGGGCGGCCCCGTCTCGCGGTCGGTCGCCGAGCGGCTGGTGCTGCTGGTCGCGCCGCTGGCCCCGCATATCGCCGAAGAACTGTGGCGTCGGCTGGGCCACTCCGACTCGGTCGTGCACCAGGACTTCCCGGTCGCGGACCCGGCGTATGTGGTCGACGAGGCCGTGACCTGCGTGGTGCAGATCAAGGGCAAGGTCAAGGCGCGGCTGGAGGTCTCCCCGTCGATCTCGGACGAGGAACTGGAGGCACTGGCGCTGGGTGACGCGGCGGTGGTCGCGGCGCTGGGCGGCGGGGGCATCCGGAAGGTGATCGTGCGGGCGCCGAAGCTGGTGAACATCGTTCCCGCGTAGTACCGCGTCGCGTAGTACCGCGCCGCACGGGACCGTGCTGTGTGGTACCGCGCCGTGTAGTACCGCCTGGCGTAGTACTCGCGTGGTGTCGTACCGCCGGGCTGTGGTGCGGCCCCGTGTGGTGCTCGCACGGTGTGGTGCGGACCTGTGTGGCACCCGCACGGTGTAGTAGCGCGTCGCGTGGTGCCCACCCGGTGCGGCACCGCGTCGCGAAGCACAGGGCTTTCCCCTACGGGCAGGTTGGGGGTTCCTGAGGAACCCTCGGCCTGCCTGTTCCGTTTAACGTGGAAGAAGCGGTGAGCGGGAAGCCGCTCCCGAACACGGCCGAATACGAAGGGGCGCCCATGGACGTCGTGATTGTCGTGGCGCTGCTTGTCGCCGCCTTCGTTGCCTTCGTCGCGCTGGGGGTGTTTGTGAGCGTGAAGGCGGTGCGCGCGGCCAAGCGGGGCGTCGACCGTACGATCTCGCAGGCCCGCCGGACCGTCGAGGACACCACGCTGCGCGCCAAGAGCATCGGGCAGACGGGTGCGGCGGGAGAGCTGGCACAGCTGCGGCTGAGGCTGCGGACCTCGATGCGGGCCACGCAGGACGCGCTCCAGGCCGGTGCGGCGGAGGACGCCTCGCTGGCGGAGTCGGTGCAGCTCTTCCAGCGGCTGAGCGCCCACGGCCTTGAGCTGGACGACGAACTGCGGCAGCTGGAGCGGGACCCGGACCGCACGAGAGTCGTGGAACGGCTCCAGGATGTGCGTGAGCGTACGGAACGGATCACGCACGCGGCGGACTCACTGCGCTGGGCGGCGCGGGACCGGGCGCAGAAGTTCGCGGAGGACGATCTGTCGTCGTTGAGCGCGCAGATCGACATGGAGGCCGGGGCGCTGCGCCACTGGTCGTCGGCGGAGGGACAGCCGGAGCGGGAGCCGTCCGTATGGCCGGAGCCGGAGGGTTCCGGGGCCGGGGCCGCCGGTGCGGACCACGCGGGTCCCGCGGGCGGTGACCAGGGCAGGCCCGAGGCGATCGAGCCCCCGGATCCGCGGCGGCAGCAGACGTACCCCTGGCAGAAGGCGCCGGGGAAGACCAGGCCCGAGACCACGACTTGACGGTCGTTCCCGGGCCGCGGCTTCACGGCTCCACCGCCCCGCGGCTTTACGGCTTTACGGCTTTGACGGTTCGGGACCACGATCCGACGGGGGATCGCGGCGTGCGCGAGGGCGGAAACGATCACTGACGCGGGGGCGGGCTGCCGACCGGGGGCGACGACGGGTAACCTCCCGCTCATGTCCCGCCATGTCGCGATCGTCACCGATTCCACGGCCTACCTGCCGCCGCAGACGATGGAGCGCCACGGCATCACCGCGGTGCCGCTGACCGTCGTCCTCGGTGACCGCGCGCTGGAGGAGGGGACGGAGATCTCGGCCCGTTCGCTCGCCCTGGCGCTTCAGAAGCGACGCTCCGTGACCACGTCACGGCCGAGTCCGGACGTCTTCGCCGCCGCGTACCGGAAGGCTGCCGAGGCCGGTGCGACCGGGATCGTCTCCCTGCATCTGTCGGCCGAGTTCTCCGGGACGTACGACGCCGCCGTGCTCGCGGCGAAGGACGCGGCCGTGCCGGTACGGGTGGTGGACACCGGGATGGTGGCGATGGCGCTCGGGTTCTGCGCGCTGGCGGCGGCCGAGGCGGCGGGAGGGGGCGGCACGCTCGACGAGGCGGTGGCCGCCGCCGAGAAGCGGGCCGCCGGGACCTCCGCGTACTTCTACGTGGACACGCTGGACTATCTGCGCCGGGGCGGCCGTATCGGCGCCGCACAGGCGCTGCTGGGCTCCGCGCTCGCGGTGAAGCCCCTGCTCCAGCTCGACGGCGGGCGTATCGAGCTGCTGGAGAAGGTGCGTACGGCGTCGAAGGCGATCGCGCGGCTGGAGGAGATCGTCACCGAACGGGCGGGCACGAGCGAGGTGGACATCGCCGTGCACCATCTGGCCGCGCCCGAACGGGCCGTGACGCTGGCCGAGCGCCTGCGTGAGCGGGTGCCGGGGCTGGTGGATCTGCATGTCAGCGAGGTGGGCGCGGTGATCGGGGCGCATACGGGGCCGGGGCTGCTGGGGGCTGTGATCTCACCGCGCTGACCGGCTGATCGGGTGATCGCGCTGACCGGCTGATCGGTTGACCGCGCTGACCGGCTGGGGCGGGCCACTCGTAAGGGTGACCGAGTTGTCCACAACTCGCTTGTTGTCCACGGGAATTCGGCCTGCTCAGCGGGGTCGGGCAGATGTGCCTACCGTCTTGTGGCATGGCTCTCCGAACACGCTCCGTAATCTCCGTCACCAGTGGCCCCGGCCGTGCCCCGGGCTCCGACGGCCGGGCCCGGCATGGGCGTCATGGCCGTCCCGGCCGCCCGCGAACCCGCCCGCGTACGGCGCTGTCGCGCGTGGGCGACGCGGACGGTACGACTCTGCCTCCGATCACCCCCCACCCTCCGATCACCCCCCAGCCTCCGGTCACCGACCCGTCCCCGATCAGCGCGCCGCCTTCGATCACCGCTCCGCCCACCGTCCGGACGGATGTGCGCCGCCGCGCGGAAGCGCTCTTCGGCGATGTGGTGCCGGGGATGGGCGGGAGCGGCACCGCGCCGCGCGTGGCGGACGCGGTCATGGCGCCGCACACGACTCGGGCGGGGCGCGTGCGCGCGTGGGCGGGGTCCGCTCTGCTTGAGCGGCTGCCCCTGTGGGTGCAGCTCAGATGCGGACTGGAGCCGCGGACACTCGCGGCGCTCGCGGTGGTCCTGGTGGTGGGCGTGATCCTGGCGGGACACCACTTCTGGAGTGGCCGGCCGGGGATCGTCAGGGCTCCGGAGAATGTGGGCGCGGCTGCCGTCCTCCCCGAGGCGTCGCCGGGGACCTTGTCCGCGCCCGCGTCCTCGCCGTCGCCCTCCGCCCGTGTCGTCGTCGATGTGAGCGGGAAGGTGCGGCGGCCCGGAGTCCTGCGGCTGGCGGCCGGGTCACGGGTCGCCGACGCGCTGCGCGCCGCCGGGGGAGCGAAGCCCGGTGCGGACCTGACCGGGCTCAACCGCGCGCGGGTGCTGATGGACGGCGAACAGGTGCTGGTGGGCGGCCCCGCTCCACCGGCGTCGGGCGCCGGCGCCGGTGCGGCCGCCGGCGCCGGGGCCGCTGTGGGGCCGGTGAGTCTCAACGCCGCCACGCCGGAACAGCTCGACACGCTTCCCGGGGTCGGTCCGGTGCTCGCCCAGCACATCATCGACTACCGCGGCAGGCACGGCGGTTTCCGGTCCGTCGACGAACTGCGCGAGGTCAACGGCATCGGGGAGCGCAGGTTCGCGGACCTCCAGTCCCTTGTACGGCCATGACGCGCACGGTGGTTCACGCGACGGCCGGCCACCGCCTGGGGTCCGCCAACCCCCGTCAGGAGGCCCCGGCCGACCTCCGGCTGGTCCCGCTCGCCCTCGCGGCGTGGGGCGCGGCGGCCCTGGCGCTGGGAATCCCGGGGCACTGGACCGCTGTTGGCGTGCTCGCCTGTCTGTCGGCCGCCGCTCTGCTACTGGTGTGGTCGGGTGGCGGGCCGGAGCGGCGGCCCCGACGACGGCCCAGGCAGTGGCGCGCGCGACCGCTCGGGCCGCGGATCAGGCGGCGGCTCAATGGTGTGGCCGTCGCGGGGATGCTGCTGTGCGCCGCCGCCGGGGCGGCGTCGGCCGGGCTGCACGGCGCCGATGCGCGGCGGGGTCCCGTACCGGGCCTGGCGGAGCGATATGCCCGCGTCACGGCGGAGTTGACGGTCACCTCCGACCCCCGGCCCGCACGTCCCAGGGTCCGCGGGGACCGGATCGCGGGTGGCGGGTTCGTCCTGGACGCCGACCTCGTCCGGCTGACGACACCCAGGGGCGGGACCACCACCGGCCGGACGCCCGTCCTGGTGATCGTCGCGCCCGGTGAACACTCCGGCCGGTGGCAGCGGCTGCTGCCCTCCACGGGGCTGCGGCTGACCGGGAAGCTCGCGCCTCCCCTGCGTGAGGACGACCGCTACGCCGCGGCGTTACGGGTGGAGGGGACGGGCCCGCCGCTGGTCACCGGAGCGCCGACCCGCGTCCAGCGCATGGCCGGAGAGCTGCGTGCCGGGTTGCGTGAGGCGGCCGACGGGCTGCCGCCCGATGCCCGTGCCCTGCTGCCGGGGCTGGTCGTCGGTGACACCACACGTGTTCCTCCCGAGCTGCACGACGCCTTCGCGGCGACCGATCTGCTGCATCTGATGGCGGTCTCCGGAAGCAATCTGACGATTGTGCTCGCTCTGCTGATCGGGCCGGCCGGGCTGGCCATCAGGGCCGAACGGCGCGGGCTCGCCGCGCGGCTGGGGATCTCACTGCGATGGACGGCGCTGCTCGGCGGGGCGCTCACGCTCGCCTTCGTGATCGTCTGCCGTCCGGAGCCGAGCGTGCTGCGGGCCGCCGCCTGCGGGGCGATCACTCTCCTCGCCATCGGCACGGGCCGCCGCAGAACCCTGCTTCCGGCGCTGGCCGCCGCCGTACTGCTGCTGGTGCTCTACGACCCCTGGCTGGCCCGGAGTTACGGCTTCCTCCTCTCCGTACTGGCCACCGGCGCCCTGCTCACCATCGGGCCGCGGTGGAGCGCGGCGCTGGTGCGGCGCGGGGTGCCGCCACGGTTTGCCGAGGTGCTGGCCGCGGCCGGTGCGGCGCAGGCGGTGTGCGCGCCCGTGGTGGCCGTGTTCGCGGCCAGGGTCGGGCTGGTGGCGATCCCCTGCAACCTCTTCGCCGAACTGGCGGTGGCCCCGGCCACGGTCCTCGGCTTCGCCGCGCTCGCCGTGGCGCCCGTGGCGATGCCCGTGGCCGAGGTGCTCGCCCGCTGCGCTGGTTGGCCGGCGGGGTGGATCGCGTCCGTCGCCCGCGCCGGCGCGTCCCTGCCGGGCGCGGAGGCCGCCTGGCCCGGCGGCTGGCGGGGCGGGCTGCTGCTCGTCGGCGTGACGGCCCTCGTCCTGCTCGCCCTGCGCCGTGTCCCGCGCCATCCCTGGACGGCCGCCGTCTGCGCCGTACTGCTGCTGCTCGCGGTCCTGCGGCCGCCGCCGCTCACCCGGATCGTCACCGGATGGCCGCCACCGAGATGGACGTTCGCGATGTGCGACGTCGGTCAGGGCGACGCGGCCGTGCTCGCGGCGGGCGACTCCACGGCCGTGGTCGTGGACGCGGGACCCGACCCCGTGCCCGCCGACCGCTGTCTGCGGGACCTCGGTGTCACACGCGTCCCGCTGCTGGTGCTCACCCACTTCCACGCCGATCACGTCGCGGGGCTGCCCGGTGTCCTGCGGGGCCGGGCGATCGGTGCGATCCAGACAACGGCCTCCGAAGTCCCCCCGGAGCAGGCCGCGTTCGTACGGAGAACGGCGGCAGCCGCGCGGGTGCCCG
The DNA here is from genome assembly GCF_004151105.1 of Streptomyces sp. L-9-10. Lineage (GTDB taxonomy): Bacteria > Actinomycetota > Actinomycetes > Streptomycetales > Streptomycetaceae > Streptomyces. The sequence continues at coordinate 67,207 of NZ_PHRF01000097.1, read as the reverse complement.
TCGTCCGCGCGCGGCCCGGCGAGCAGCGCCGGACCGGACCGCTGACATGGCGGGTGCTGTGGCCGCGGGCCGGGACGGCCACGGCGGCCGGGGAGCCGAACGACTCCAGCGTCACGCTGTTCGTACGGGTCGCCCGGGGCCCGGCGCTGCTGCTCCTCGGCGATCTCGAACCCCCCGCCCAGCGCGGCCTCCTGCGTGACCATCCGGCGCTGCCACCGGCGGATGTCCTCAAGGTGGCCCACCACGGCTCGCCTTTCCAGCACCCGGGCCTCCTGCGCGGTGTCCGCCCCCGGCTGGCCCTCATCTCGGTGGGCCGGGACAACCCGTACGGACACCCCTCGCCCCGTACCGTCGACGCGCTCCGCGCCGGTGGAGCGGCGGTGCTCCGTACGGACACGGACGGAGCGATCGCGGTGGTCGGAGCGGGGGCCGGGCTACGGGCCGTGCCCCGGGGGCGGGCCTCGCCCCTGGCACGGTGATGCGGGAGCGACGGTTTAACAGCGGATGACAATCGACTCCACGACGTCCTGTACCAGTCGGTACGTTTGCCTCGAACAACGCAAGAGTGATCGAATGCCTATTCGTCATGGGCCGCCGCCCTCGACGATGACGTCTCCCGTGTGCGGCCCCGCAGAAGCCCGAAAGCACAGGGGTACGTGTACACCATGATCAGTCGCCTTCTCGGCCGACGGTCGGCCGCTCATCAGCGAAGCAACCCGCTCGCCGGGCTCTCCGTGCCCTCCGGCGCGGGGCTGCTCACCTGCCGGGTCCTCGACCCCGTCAACGAGCCCGTCGGGCAGGCCGAGTTCACGGTGAGCGACAGCGGCGGCCGCAAGGTCGTGAGTGGTGAGACCGACCCCTTCGGGATGATCGTGACGATGGTGCCCTTCGGGGAGTACCGGCTCGCCATCTCGGCCGAGAGCTTCTCCCCGTACCGGGGCAACGTGTCGATCGCCGACGGCGCGGAGCCCAGCGGTCTCGGGGACATCACGCTCCAGGTGGCCCCGTCGCTCCCGCTGCCCGTTCCCGGCGACTGGGAGATCGAACCGGCCCATTCCCGGATCGGGTTCATCGCCCGTCATATCGGACTCGCCCGTGTCCACGGCCGCTTCGACAACTTCGCCGGGGCGATCAGGATCGGCGAGACGATGGACCGGTCGGCGATGCATGTCGTCATCGGCGCCGCGTCGATCGACACCAGTGTGCGGATGCGCGACGACCATCTGCGCTCCGCCGACTTCCTCGACGTGGAGAACTTCCCGACGCTGGAGTTCTACAGCGACCGCTTCGTCCACCGGGGTGGCAACAACTGGGGGATCACCGGAGCGCTCACGCTCCACGGCGTCACGCGCACGGTCACACTCGACGCCCAGTACCTCGGCATCGGCAACGGCATGGAGGGCGAGACCCGCGCCGCCGTCCGCGCCACCACCGAACTGCACCGCGAGGACTACACCGTCAACTGGCAGTCGATGCTGGCGCGCGGCATCGCGGTCGTCGGCTCCAGCATCAAGATCGAGATGGATATCCAGATCATCCCCAAGAGCTGACGACCGGCCCCGCCCCTCCCGGGGGCGGGCTGGAAGAATGTGGCCGTGAGCGATGTGAGACATGTGCTGGTGCTGCCCGACCGCGACGCCGCGGAGGAGGTGGCGCTGGCGCTCGGCGAACGGTTCGGCGTGGCCGAGGAGCCCCGGCTGGTACGGGACGCCCTGGCCGGCGAGGACGACGCCGAGGACGCCCAGTGGCTGGTCGTCGTGGAGGACCCCGAGGCCCGGCTGGGCGCCGAGGCCCTGGACGCGTTCGTGGCGGACTGGGACGGCTGGCGGGAAGCCCCGTAGAACGCCCCGTAGATCCTGTCCCTGTCCGGCACATGGCGTCGACCGCATGACGTCCGCGCGCTGTCACCGGCCGCCCCGGCTGTCAGTGGCCCATGCGATGCTGGACCGCGATGGCCACCAGAAAGACTTCTTCCGACGATCCGCTCGCCCCGCTCACGCTCGCCGTGGGCCAGGAGGACCTGCTGCTCGACCGCGCCGTGCAGCAGGTGGTGGCGGCGGCCCGCGCCTCCGACGCCGACACGGACGTACGCGACCTCACCTCCGACCAGCTCCAGCCCGGCACCCTCGCCGAGCTGACCAGCCCGTCGCTCTTCGCCGAGCGCAAGGTCGTCGTCGTACGGAACGCGCAGGACCTCTCCGCCGACACGATCAAGGACGTCAAGGCGTATCTCGACGCCCCGGCCGAGGAGATCACGCTCGTCCTGCTGCACGCGGGAGGCGCCAAGGGCAAGGGCCTGCTGGACGCCGCCCGCAAGGCGGGGGCCCGTGAGGTCGCCTGCCCCAGGACGACCAAGCCCGCGGAGCGGCTCACCTTCGTACGTTCGGAGTTCCGCGCGCTGGGCCGCTCGGCCACGCCCGAAGCCTGCCAGGCGCTGGTCGACTCGATCGGCAGCGATCTGCGCGAGCTGGCGTCCGCCGTCTCGCAGCTCGCGGCGGATGTCGAGGGCACGATCGATGACGCGGTCGTCGGCCGCTACTACACGGGCCGCGCCGAGGCGTCCAGCTTCAATGTCGCCGACCGCGCCGTGGAGGGCAGGACCGCCGAGGCCCTCGAAGCCCTGCGCTGGTCGCTGTCGACCGGTGTGGCGCCCGTGCTGATCACCAGCGCCCTCGCCCAGGGGGTACGGGCCATCGGCAAGCTCTCCTCCGCGCGCGGCGGCCGGCCCGCCGATCTCGCGCGGGAGCTGGGGATGCCGCCGTGGAAGATCGACCGGGTGCGCCAGCAGATGCGCGGCTGGACCCCCGACGGTGTGGCGACGGCGCTGCGGGCGGTCGCCACCGCCGACGCGGGCGTCAAGGGCGGCGGTGACGACCCGGAGTACGCGCTGGAGAAGGCGGTCGTCGCGATCGCCCGCGCCGCCCGCTCCAACCGTTAGCCGCTGCCGCTGCCGCTGCCGCTGCCGCTGCCGCTGCCGCTGCCGCGAGAGCGGGTACGGCGAAGGCCCCGGTGACCCGTCCTGGGGAGGACGGGGCCGGGGCCTCGACGTCAAACCTGGTGAACTCGCACCCGCGTGGCGAACGCAGTCGCGTGCGAGTTCGGGGACGCCGGTCAGGAGCGGTAGAGAGGGCCCGCTGAGTCCCGTCCGGCGGTCAAATCAAGAGAGCGCTCAGCCCTGGAGGGAGGCAACCTTGGCAGCCAGCGCCGACTTCTTGTTGGCGGCGGCGTTCTTGTGGATGACACCCTTCGAGGCAGCCTTGTCGAGCTTGCGGGACGCCTCACGAGCGGCCAGCGAGGCCTTCTCGACGTCGCCCGCGGCAGCGGCCTCACGGGCCTTGCGGATCGCGGTCTTGAGCGACGACTTGACAGCCTTGTTGCGCAGGCGTGCCTTCTCGTTGGTCTTGTTCCGCTTGATCTGGGACTTGATGTTCGCCACGAAAGAGCCTTTTCAGGTTCGGTGAATCTTGACTGAGCCGTCCCGCGCCGAGACGGCACGAGACACAGCTGTTCAGGCTACCAGTCACCCTCCGACCGGCCCAAACCGGGCGCAGTCCCGTACCCGTGGGACGATGGAGCCTACGTATCGATCCGAGTCGACCCGAGACGAGACGCCGCGCGTCTCAAGAATCAGGACCCTGCGTGCCCGCGACCCCTCTCCACGTGCCCGAGCCGAGCCGTACGGACCCGGCGCTGCTCCGCAACTTCTGCATCATCGCGCACATCGACCACGGCAAGTCGACGCTCGCCGACCGGATGCTCCAGCTGACCGGAGTGGTCGACCAGCGGCAGATGCGCGCTCAGTACCTCGACCGCATGGACATCGAGCGCGAGCGCGGCATCACGATCAAGTCCCAGGCGGTCCGGCTGCCCTGGGCTCCTCGTACGGGTGAGGGCGAGGGCACGACGCATGTCCTCAATATGATCGACACGCCGGGCCACGTGGACTTCACCTATGAGGTGTCCCGTTCGCTGGCGGCCTGTGAGGGCACGGTCCTCCTGGTGGACGCCGCCCAGGGCATCGAGGCGCAGACCCTCGCCAACCTCTATCTGGCGATGGAGAACGACCTCACCATCGTCCCGGTGCTCAACAAGATCGATCTGCCGGCCGCCCAGCCGGAGAAGTTCTCCGAGGAGCTGGCGAATCTCATCGGCTGCCAGCCGGAGGACGTGCTCAAGGTCTCGGCGAAGACCGGCGTCGGGGTGGACGTGCTGCTCGACCGCGTGGTCAAGGACGTCCCGCCGCCGGTCGGCGTCGCGGACGCGCCCGCCCGCGCGATGATCTTCGACTCCGTCTATGACTCCTACCGCGGTGTCGTCACGTACGTACGTGTCATCGACGGCCAGCTCAACAAGCGTGAGCGGATCCGGATGATGTCCACCGGCGCCACCCACGAGCTGCTGGAGATCGGGGTCTCCTCGCCGGAGATGACCCCGGCCGACGGCCTGGGCGTCGGTGAGGTGGGCTACATCATCACCGGCGTGAAGGACGTACGGCAGTCCAAGGTCGGTGACACGATCACCACCCTCAACAAGGGGGCGACCGAGGCGCTCGGCGGCTACAAGGACCCCAAGCCGATGGTGTTCTCCGGCCTCTATCCGCTGGACGGCTCGGACTACCCCGAGCTCCGCGACGCCCTCGACAAGCTCCAGCTCAACGACGCGGCCCTGGTCTACGAGCCGGAGACCTCCGCGGCCCTCGGCTTCGGCTTCCGCGTCGGCTTCCTGGGGCTGCTGCACCTCGATGTGATCCGGGAGCGGCTGGAGCGCGAGTTCGGCCTCGACCTGATCGCCACCGCCCCCAACGTGGTCTACCGCGTGCTGATGGAGGACGGCAAGGAGCACACGGTCACCAACCCGAGCGAGTTCCCCGAGGGCAAGATCGACTCGGTGCACGAGCCGGTCGTACGGGCCACGATCCTCGCCCCGAGCGAGTTCATCGGCTCGATCATGGAGCTGTGCCAGGCCCGTCGCGGCACCCTGCTCGGCATGGACTACCTCTCCGAGGACCGCGTCGAGATCCGCTACACGCTGCCCCTCGCCGAGATCGTCTTCGACTTCTTCGACCAGCTGAAGTCCAAGACCCGGGGCTACGCCTCACTCGACTACGAGCCCACCGGCGAGCAGACCGCCCAGCTCGTCAAGGTCGACATCCTGCTCCACGGCGACAAGGTGGACGCCTTCTCCGCCATCACCCACCGGGACCAGGCGTACGCGTACGGCGTGCGGCTGGTCGCCAAGCTGCGCGAGCTGATCCCGCGGCAGGCCTTCGAGGTGCCCATCCAGGCGGCCATCGGCTCCAGGGTCATCGCCCGCGAGACGATCCGCGCCATCCGCAAGGACGTGCTCGCCAAGTGCTACGGCGGTGACATCTCCCGGAAGCGCAAGCTGCTGGAGAAGCAGAAGGAGGGCAAGAAGCGGATGAAGATGGTCGGCAGTGTGGAGGTCCCGCAGGAGGCCTTCATCGCGGTGCTCTCCAGCGACGAGTCCGGCGGCAAGGCGAAGAAGTAGCAGAGAAGAAGTAGCAGATGCGGCAGAAGCGGCAGCGGAAGCAGTAGAAGCAAGCAGATGCGGCAGAAGTGGCCGAGCGTGATCCACGGATGAGACCGATCCGTGGACAGGACGGGCCCCCGCGCCGTGGCGCAGGGGCCCGTTCGCGTCGCCCGCGCCCCCTGGGGCGGGCTCGTTTTGAAGCGGCGCCCCGTTGCCCCTTACGTACCGGGCGGGTGGCCTCTAGTCTGATCACTGATCCTAGTTACTCGTCGGTTAGTTACTCGCCAGTCACACAATCAGGTCAGTCACGCAGCGCTGCCGCGGGCCCGGAGGATGTCGTGAGCGACACACAGAACTTGATCGAGAACCGGCCGCCCTCCGTGGCGACCCTCTTCATTGAGCGCGTGAGCGCCACGCCGGACGCGGAGGCCTACCGCTTCCCCGTACCCGCGCCGGCCGGCCAGGGCCCCGACGAGTGGCGCTCCCTGAGCTGGAGCGAGGCCGCGGAGCGGGTGTACGCCATCGCCGCCGGTCTGATCGCGCTGGGCGTACGGCCCGAGGAGCGCGTCGCGCTCGCCTCGTCCACCCGCGTCGAGTGGATCCTCGCCGACCTCGGAGTGATGTGCGCGGGCGCCGCGACCACCACGATCTACCCCTCGACCAACACCGAGGAGTCCGGGTACATCCTCGCGGACTCCGAGAGCCGGGTGCTGATCGCCGAGGACGCCGCCCAGCTCGCCAAGGCGCGCGAACGCCGCTCCGAGCTGCCGCGTCTCGCGCATGTCGTCGTGATCGACGCCGCCGACGCGCTCCCCGCCGAGGGCGATCCGGACGGCTGGGTGCTCTCCCTGGCCGATCTGGAGGCGCGCGGCACGGAGTATCTGGTCACCCGTCCGGAGGCGGTCAAGGAGCGCGTCGGTGCCATCACGGCCACCCAGCTCGCCACGCTGATCTACACCTCGGGCACCACCGGCCGGCCCAAGGGTGTCCGGCTGCCGCACGACAACTGGTCGTACATGGCCAAGGCCACCGCCGGCACCGGGCTGATCACCAAGGACGACGTCCAGTACCTGTGGCTGCCGCTCGCCCATGTCTTCGGCAAGGTGCTGACCTCCGGACAGATCGAGGTCGGGCATGTCACCGCCGTGGACGGACGCGTCGACAAGATCATCGAGAATCTGCCGGTGGTCCAGCCGACGTATATGGCGGCCGTGCCGCGGATCTTCGAGAAGGTCTACAACGGGGTGGCGGCCAAGGCACGGGCCGGCGGCGCCGCCAAGTACAAGATCTTCCAGTGGGCGGCCGGGGTCGCCCGCGAGTACGCCAAGGTCTCCCAGGACAACTTCCGGCGTACGGGCACGGCCTCCGTACCGTTCGCGCTCGGCGCCAAGCACAAGGCCGCGGACGCGCTCGTCTACGCCAAGCTGCGCGAGGCGTTCGGCGGCCGGCTGCGCGCCGCGGTCTCCGGCTCCGCCGCGCTCGCGCCCGACATCGGGTACTTCTTCTCCGGCGCCGGGATCCACATCCTGGAGGGCTACGGACTGACCGAGTCCAGCGCCGCCAGCTTCGTCAACCCGGGGGAGGCGTACCGCACCGGCACGGTCGGCAAGCCGCTGCCCGGCACCGAGGTACGGATCGCCGACGACGGCGAGATCCTGCTGCGCGGCCCGGGGATCATGGCCGGATATCACGGGCTGCCGGAGAAGACCGCGGAGGTACTGGAGCCCGACGGCTGGTTCCACACCGGCGATATCGGCGAGCTGTCCCCCGACGGCTATCTGCGGATCACCGACCGCAAGAAGGACCTCATCAAGACGTCGGGCGGCAAGTACATCGCCCCCGCCGAGGTCGAGGGCCAGTTCAAGGCGGTGTGCCCGTTCGTCTCCAACATCCTGGTGCACGGCGCGGACCGTAACTTCTGTACGGCGCTGATCGCGCTCGACGAGCCGACCATCCTCGGCTGGGCCGCCGAGAACGGCCTGGCGGGCAGGACATACGCCGAGGTGGTCGCCTCCCCGGCGGTCGAGCGGCTCATCGCCGGCTATGTGAAGCGGCTCAACGAGGGCCTCCAGCGCTGGCAGACCATCAAGAAGTTCCGGCTGCTGCCGCGCGATCTGGACATCGAGCACGGTGAGCTGACTCCGAGCCTCAAGCTCAAGAGGCCGGTGGTGGAGCGGACGTACAAGGACCTGATCGAGGAGATGTACCAGGGCTCCCGGGAATCCTGAGGACGGCCGTCCGGCCGGGGTCCACCGGGTCTACCGGCCCCGTCCGGCCGGTCCACCGGGTCTACCGGCCCCGGCCGCGCCGCAGTTCGTCCAGCGTCTCCCCGATACGGGCCAGCTGCTTCCCCACCGAGTGGAGGACGGCCGGGGCGCACCCGCGCAACTCGTCCTCGATCGAGGCCAGCCGGTCCGTGATCTCCCCCAGATGCTCCTGCTCACGGGCCAGCAGCCGTTCCAACTGGCGGTTCTTGCGGTACAGATCGAGGAACACGCTGACCTTGGCGCGGAGCATCCACGGGTCGAAGGGCTTGGTCAGGAAGTCCGCCGCCCCCGTGGCGTAGCCCCGGAAGGCATAACCGCTGTCGGACTCCGGACCGTTCAGGAAGATGATCGGGACGTCCTTGGCCCGGTCGAGCCGCTTGATCCGGTAGGCGGTCTCGAAGCCGTCCATGCCGGGCATCCGGACATCCAGCAGGATCACCGCGAACGGCTCCCGCAGCAGCGCCTGTACGGCCTCCTCGCCCGAACGGGCCCGTACGAGCGGCTCGTCCAGCGAGGCGAGGACCGCTTCCAGCGCGACGAGGTTGTCCTCCAGGTCGTCGACGAGAAGGATGCTCGCGCGGTCCGTGGTGGCTGTTGCCCTGCTCATCCCGCTCCCCTTGTCCGGCCCCCCGTGTTCCGGCCAGGGAGGCAAGAATGCTCTGCGCGAAGCGTTTTGGCACGTCGTTTCGGCGGTTTGGCCTCGTGTCGCCCCACAGCCGGCCGTGTTCCCGCCGTACCACCGCACATATGGCGGGCGCGCTTCCGGTTCATGGTCAAATCTTGTCCACTTCCATGACTCGGCGCGTATGACCGGGCTCCGTCTGTCACTCTGTCGGGATCGTAAGCGGCACAACGCCAGAACCGGATCAGGAGCCGCAGTGGGGCGCATTCCGATCCCGCGCGAGACCCTTCATCTCCCGGCACCCCAGGTGCCGTTACGGAGGGACACGCGGTCGACATCACGTACCAGCCTGCCGGGCAACCCGCTCGCCCCGTCCGCCGCACGCCGCTTCACCCGCGCGGCGCTCGCGGACTGGACCAGCCTCGGGCTGCTCACCACCTGTACCTTCTGCCAGGGGGACGAGGGCTGTTCCCCGGGGGAACACAGCACCGATCTGCTCGCGGACGACGCGGTGCTGATCGTCGACGAACTCGTCACCAACGCGGTGGTGCACGCGGGCACCACCGTCGAGCTGCTCTGCCGGCTGGAGGACCCCGGCGAAGACGTCTCGGGGACCCCGGCGGGAGAGGGCGAGGAACCCGCGGCGCTGGTCCTCGAAATCTCCGACCACCACCCCGCGCGCGCCATACAGAGCGAACCGGCGGGGCAGGGACCGGCCGGCACCCCCGAATACGGACGCGGGCTCCAGCTGGTCGCCTCGCTCGCCGAACGCTGGGGCATCACCTATCGCTCCGGGCTCAAGACCGTCTGGGCCCGCCTCCCGCTCGCGGGCCGGGACCCGGAACAGGACCAGGGGACCGAGCCCGCCCTGCGGCGCGGGCTGCGCGCCGCCGAGATCCTCGCGCCGGCGACCCGTCGCACGGCGCGCGACGACCCCGAGTGGACCGGCCGGGGCGCCCTCTCGTTCCTCGCCGAGGCGTCCGAACTGCTCGCCGGGCAGCTGGACGAGGATCTCGTCGCGGCGCTCGCCGGACAGCTGCTCGTGCCACGGCTCGCGGAGTGGTGCGCGGTCTGGCTGGACGGCGAGGGCGGGCAGCAGGGCGCGGCGCCCCGGCTCGCGCGGGTCTGGCACGCGGACGAGGCCGGGATCGAGCCGCTGCGCCGGATCCTGGAGAAGGAGCCGCCACGGCTGCCGGTCTCGCCGAGGGGCGGCCCGGTGCGGATGCCCTGGCCGGGCGAGGGTTCCGGGGCGGGGACCGGTTCCGGTTCCGGCGCCGGTTCCGGCGCGGTGCTCGCCTGCCGGCTGGTCGCGAACGGGCGCGCGCTCGGCACGCTGGTGCTCGGCAGGCCGGGACAGGACGCGGTCCCCGACGAAGTGACCGCGCTCATCGAGGACTTCGCGCGCCGCGTCGGCCTCGCGATCGGCGCGGCCCGCCGCTACACCCGTCAGGTCACCATCAGCCGGGTCCTGCAACGCGGTCTGCTGCCCACCCAGGTGGCGCGCATCCCGGGCATCGCCAGCTCGCTGGTGTACGAGCCGAGCGACGACGGTCTGGCGGGCGGCGACTTCTACGACGTCTTCCCATGCCCGCCGGGCGACCGCTGGTGCTTCATGCTCGGCGACGTCCAGGGCAGCGGTCCCGAAGCCGCCGTCGTCACCGGCCTGGCGCGCCCCTGGCTGCGGCTGCTCGCCCGCGAGGGCTACCGCGTCGGCGCGGTCCTCGACCGGCTGAACCGGCTGCTCCTGGACGACGCGACGGAGGCGGCCGAGTCCGCGTCCCTGAGGGTCGCCGCGTCCTCTCCGTCCTCGCCGCCTGCGGTGTCCCCGGCGTCCGCGGCGTCCTCCCCGTCCGCGACGCCGTCGTCACCGTCCGAGGGCGGTCAGGCCCGCTTCCTGTCCCTGCTGTACGGCGAACTGATGCCGCTCCCGGGCGCGGGCGGCGCCGTACGGTGCACCCTCGCCAGCGCCGGGCATCCACTGCCGCTGCTCCTGCGGCCGGACGGGACGGTACGCGCGGCGGCGGAACCGCAGCTGCTGCTCGGGGTCGTGGAGAAGGTCGCGTACGAGAGCAGCACCTTCGACCTGGAGCCGGGCGACACCCTGCTCTGCGTCACCGACGGCGTCACGGAGCGCCGCTCCGGCCGGCGGATGCTCGACGACGGCGACGGCCTCGCGCGGGCCCTCGCGGGGTGCGTGGGGCTGACGGCGCAGGGCGTCGCGGAGCGGATACGGCAGACCGTGCACGACTTCGACGAGACACCGCCGGAGGACGACGTGGCGCTGCTGGTGCTCCAGGCGACCTGAGCCGGACGCGTCCCGTACGCGTCCCGACGCGACCTGGCCGTACGCGACCGGGACCCGGGTGGACCGGCGCCGGCCGGTCCACCCGTCGCGTACGGGACACTGGGGGTATGCCTTCCGCACTGCCCGACGGTGACCCCATGCCCGAGACCGGCGCGCTGCCCCCGCACGCCCTCGCGGGCGCGGCGGACCGGCCCCTCGGCTTCTACCTGCACGTTCCGTACTGCGCGACCCGCTGCGGCTACTGCGACTTCAACACGTACACGGCGACCGAGCTGCGCGGCTCGGGCGGTGTCCTGGCCTCCCGCGACAACTACGCGGAGACGCTCGCCGACGAGGTCCGGCTGGCCAGGAAGGTGCTGGGCGACGATCCGAGGCAGGTCCGTACGGTGTTCGTCGGCGGCGGTACGCCGACCCTGCTCGCGGCGGCCGATCTCGTACGGATGCTGGGGGTGATCCGCGACGAGTTCGGGCTCGCGGACGACGCCGAGATCACCACCGAGGCGAATCCGGAATCCGTGGATCCGGCGTATCTGGCGGCCCTGCGGGAGGGCGGCTTCAACCGTGTCTCCTTCGGGATGCAGAGCGCGAAGCAGCACGTACTGAAGGTCCTGGACCGTACGCACACCCCCGGACGGCCCGAGGCGTGCGTCGCGGAGGCGCGCGCGGCGGGCTTCGAGCATGTGAACCTCGATCTGATCTACGGCACGCCGGGGGAGACCGACGACGACTGGCGCGCGTCGCTCGCGGCGGCGGTGGGGGCCGGGCCCGACCACGTCTCCGCGTACGCGCTGATCGTGGAGGAGGGCACCCAGCTGGCCCGGCGCATCCGGCGCGGCGAGGTCCCGATGACGGACGACGACGAGCACGCGGACCGGTATCTGATCGCGGACGAGACGCTGGCGGAGGCGGGCTTCTCCTGGTACGAGGTGTCCAACTGGGCGACCTCGGAAGCGGCCCGCTGTCTGCACAACGAGCTGTACTGGCGCGGCGCGGACTGGTGGGGCGCGGGTCCGGGCGCCCACAGCCACGTCGGGGGCGTGCGCTGGTGGAACGTGAAGCACCCGGGCGCGTACGCGGCGGCGCTGGCGTCGGGACGGTCGCCGGGCGCGGGGCGGGAGATCCTGGCGGCGGAGGACCGCAGGGTGGAGCGCATCCTCCTGGAGCTGCGGCTGTCCGACGGCTGCGATCTGTCTCTGCTGGCGCCGGCGGGACTGGCGGCGGCGGAGCGTGCGGTGGGGGACGGGCTGCTGCGGCGGGGGCCGTACGAGGAGGGGCGGGCGGTGCTGACGCTGCGGGGGCGGTTGCTGGCGGACGCGGTGGTCAGGGACCTGGTGGACTGACGGCGGCGCGCGCGGCGCGGGGTCCGGTCCACGGCACCGGACCCCGCTCCCTGATCCGCCCTGATCCCTACGAAAGACCCCAGGACGAGCACGCCCCCGTCACACGTCACCGCCGGCGGTGACGAAGTCGATCAGTTCCTCCACCCGGCCCAGCAGCGCCGGCTCCAGGTCTCTGTACGTCCGTACCCGCGAGAGGATGTGCTGCCACGCCGCCCCCGTGTTCTCCGGCCAGCCCAGCGCGCGGCACACGCCCGTCTTCCAGTCCTCCCCCCGCGGCACCGTCGGCCACGCCGCGATCCCCACGGACGAGGGCTTCACCGCCTCCCAGACGTCGATATAGGGGTGTCCCACCACCAGGACGTCCGCGCCGGTCACCGCGGACGCGATACGGGACTCCTTCGAGCCCGGTACCAGATGGTCGACCAGGACGCCGAGCCGCGCGTCCGGGGCCGGGGCGAACTCGGTGACGATGGCGGGCAGATCGTCGATGCCGCCCAGGTACTCGACGACCACGCCCTCGACGCGCAGATCGTCGCCCCACACCTTCTCGACCAGCTCGGCGTCATGCCTGCCCTCCACGTAGATGCGGCCCGCCCTGGCCACGCGTGCGCGGACCCCGGGGACGGCCACCGAGCCGGAGGCGGTGCGGGCCGGGCGGGACGGGGCCGCCGTCGCCGGGCGGACCAGGGTGACCGGCCGGCCCTCCAGGAGGAAGCCGGCGGGCAGCAGCGGGAAGACCCGGTGCTTGCCGAAGCGGTCCTCCAGGGTGACCGTCGGCCCCTCGGCGGTCTTCTCGCAGCGGATCACCGCGCCGCAGAAGCCCGTCGACACCTCCTCGACCACCAGATCCGGCTCGGCGGGCACCTCGGGGGCGGGTGCGGACTTCTTCCACGGGGGCGTCAGATCAGGGCTGTAGCTGCGCATTCGCAAGACGATAGGCCGGGCGCGGCACGGGCGCTACGACTCCTTGGCGCGCACGGCCAGCGCGTTCCGCTGCGCCCGGACGAACGCCGCGTCCACCACCGCTCCGTGCCCCGGCACATACAGCGCGTCCTCGCCGCCCAGTGCCAGCAGCCGGTCCAGGGCCGCCGGCCAGCGCGCGGGGAGCGCGTCGGGGCCCGCCTGCGGCTCGCCGGACTCCTCCACCAGGTCGCCGCAGAACACCACCGGAGGGGAGCCCGGCACCAGCATCGCGAGATCGTGGGCGGTGTGACCGGGCCCGGCGTTCACGAGAAGGACCCTGAGGCCGCCCAGGTCCAGCGTCACTTCCCCGGAGACCGCGTGCCGGGGCGCCACCAGGAGACCGACCGCCTCGGCGGCTTCCCCGGCGGCGACCCCGTGGCGCACGGCGTCCTCGTACAGGCCCGTCGTGCCGCCGGTCAGCAGCTCCGCCACGCCCGCGGCCCCGTACACCTCGGTCCCGGCGAACGCGGCCGTCCCGAGCACATGGTCGAAGTGCGGGTGGCTCAGCGCGATATGGGTCACACGCCGGCCGCCCAGTGGCATCCGGGCCCGGATCCCGGCGCCCTCGCGGAGCGTGGAGCCCGTGTCGTACAGCAGTGCCGCGTCGGTGCCGACGGCCAGTCCGGCCGTCGCGTCCCACCCCGGCAGCCGCAGCCGCCCCACCCCCGGGGCGAGACGTTCCCATCCGGACTCTTCCCAGGGGATGTTCGTGGGCACGTTCATACCGGGACGCTACGGGACGCTATCGGCAACGACCAGCGCGATGCCGGGGTAGCGTGGTCGGCTGCTCTTGCTAGCGGTGTACCCCACGGCCGTACACTGGCTGGGGGAGTGCTGGCACTCCTCCAGAGCGAGTGCCAAAGCCGGAACGACGGACGAGAGCTGGAGGTGTGCGCGATGCTCAGCGAACGCAGGCTGGAGGTGCTGCGCGCCATCGTCCAGGACTATGTCGGGACGGAGGAGCCGGTCGGCTCCAAGGCGCTCACCGAGCGGCACAGGCTCGGTGTCTCCCCGGCGACCGTCCGCAACGACATGGCGGTGCTGGAGGACGAGGGCTTCATCGCCCAGCCGCACACCAGCGCGGGCCGTATCCCGACGGACAAGGGATACCGGCTCTTCGTCGACAAGCTGGCGGGGGTCAAGCCCCTTTCCTCGCCGGAGCGCCGCGCCATCCAGAACTTCCTGGACGGAGCCGTCGACCTCGACGATGTCGTGGGCCGTACGGTACGGCTGCTGGCGCAGCTCACCCGGCAGGTCGCCGTCGTCCAGTACCCCTCGCTGACCCGTTCGACGGTGCGGCATGTGGAGCTGCTGGCGCTGGCGCCCGCCCGGCTGATGCTCGTCCTGATCACGGACACCGGACGGGTCGAGCAGCGCATGATCGACTGTCCCGCGCCCTTCGGCGAGACCTCGCTCGCGGACCTGAGGGCCCGGCTCAACAGCCGGGTCGTCGGGCGTCGCTTCGCGGATGTCCCGCAGCTGGTGCAGGACCTGCCCGATTCCTTCGAGCAGGAGGACCGGGGGACCGTCACCACGGTGCTCGCGACCCTGCTCGAAACCCTGGTCGAGGAGACCGAGGAGCGGCTGATGATCGGCGGTACCGCCAACATCACCCGCTTCGGACACGATTTCCCTTTGACCATCCGGCCGGTGCTGGAGGCGCTGGAGGAGCATGTGGTGCTCCTCAAGCTGCTCGGCGAGGCCAAGGACCCGGGCATGACCGTACGTATCGGGCACGAGAACGCCCATGAGGGACTCAACTCCACGTCCGTCGTCGCGGTCGGCTACGGTTCGGGCGACGAGGCAGTCGCCAAACTCGGCGTGGTCGGACCGACCCGCATGGACTACCCCGGAACGATGGGAGCGGTACGCGCAGTGGCACGTTACGTCGGACAGATCCTGGCGGAGTCGTAAGTGGCCACGGACTATTACGCCGTACTCGGCGTGCGCCGCGACGCATCTCAGGACGAGATCAAGAAGGCATTCCGCAGACTCGCCCGCGAGCTGCATCCGGATGTCAATCCCGATCCCAAGACGCAAGAGCGCTTCAAGGAGATCAACGCCGCCTACGAGGTGTTGTCGGACCCGCAGAAGAAGCAGGTCTACGACCTCGGCGGCGACCCCCTCTCGCAGAGCGGAGGCGGGGGCGCGGGCGGGTTCGGAGCCGGTGGCTTCGGCAACTTCTCCGACATCATGGACGCGTTCTTCGGTACGGCGTCGCAGCGCGGCCCGCGGTCGCGGACGCGGCGCGGCCAGGACGCGATGATCCGGCTGGAGATCGACCTCAACGAGTCGGCCTTCGGTACGACCAAGGACATCCAGGTCGACACGGCCGTGGTCTGTACGACCTGTTCGGGCGAGGGCGCGGCGCCGGGCACCTCGGCGCAGACCTGTGACATGTGCCGCGGCCGCGGTGAGGTCTCGCAGGTCACCCGGTCCTTCCTGGGCCAGGTCATGACCTCGCGGCCGTGCCCGCAGTGCCAGGGCTTCGGTACGGTCGTGCCGACGCCGTGCCCCGAGTGCGCGGGCGACGGCCGGATCCGGTCCCGCCGTACGCTCACCGTCAAGATCCCGGCCGGGGTCGACAACGGCACGCGTATCCAGCTCGCGGGCGAGGGCGAGGTCGGGCCCGGCGGCGGTCCCGCCGGTGATCTGTACGTCGAGATCCATGAGCTGCCGCACGCGGTGTTCCAGCGGCGCGGCGACGATCTGCACTGCACGGTCACGATCCCGATGACCGCGGCGTCGCTGGGCACGAAGTGCCCGCTGGAGACGCTGGACGGCCTGGAGGAGATCGACGTACGTCCTGGCACGCAGTCGGGCCAGTCGATCCCGCTCCACGGCCGGGGCATCACGCACCTGCGGGGCGGCGGCCGGGGCGATCTGATCGTGCACGTCGAGGTGATGACCCCGTCGAAGCTGGATCCGGAGCAGGAGCGCCTGCTGCGGGAGCTGGCGAAGCTGCGCGGCGAGGAGCGGCCCACCGGCCAGTTCCAGCCCGGACAGCAGGGACTGTTCTCGCGGCTGAAGGACGCCTTCAACGGCCGTTGACGGTACGGGTTTCGGTGAATGGCCCGGGGACCGCTCCCCGGGCCATTCGCGTTGTCCCCCGGCGTGACACCCGTGATCCGCCGCGCATTCCTCTGTCACATGCCCGACGCGGCACCGATTCGTAGCTGTCATACAAGGCATGGCACGATGCCTGCATGTCCTCCGCACTGACCGATCTCTGCCGGTATCCGATCGTGCAGGCCCCCATGGCGGGCGGCGCCTCCTGTCCGCAGCTGGCCGCGGCCGTCTCCGAGGCCGGCGGTCTCGGGTTCCTCGCCGCCGGGTACAAAACGGCGGACGGCATGTACGAAGAGGTCAAACAGCTGCGTGGGCTGACCGCCCGGCCCTTCGGCATCAATCTCTTCATGCCGCAGCCCCGCTACGCCGACCACGCGGCCGTCGAGGTGTACCGCAACCAGCTCGCCGGTGAGGCGACCTGGTACGAGACACCGCTCGGCGACCCCGACGCCGGACGGGACGACGGCTACGAGGCGAAGCTGGCGATACTGCTCGACGACCCGGTACCCGTCGTGTCGTTCACCTTCGGCTGCCCGACCAGGACGACACTCGACGCCCTCGCCCAGGCCGGGACGTACACCGTGGTCACGGTGACCACCCCCGAGGAGGCCCAGACCGCGCAGTGGTCCGGCGCCGACGCCGTCTGCGTCCAGGGTGTCGAGGCCGGCGGCCACCAGGGCACGCACCGCGACGATCCGGCCACCGACGCCGCGGGCATCGGGCTGCTCTCGCTGGTGACCCAGGTCAGGGAGGCCGTACAGCTGCCGGTCATCGCCGCCGGCGGGCTGATGCGCGGGGGCCAGATCGCGGGGGTGCTCGCGGCGGGCGCGGACGCGGCGCAGCTCGGCACGGCGTTCCTGGTGTGCCCGGAGTCCGGCGCGCACGCGCTGCACAAGCAGGCCATGACCAATCCGCTGTTCGTACGGACCGAGCTGACCCGGGCGTTCTCCGGGCGCCCCGCGCGCGGCCTCGTGAACCGCTTCATGCGCGAGCACGGCCCCTACGCCCCGCCCGCCTATCCCGAGGTCCACCACCTCACCTCCGGGCTGCGCAAGGCCGCCGCCAAGGTGGGCGACCCGCAGGGCATGGCGCTCTGGGCGGGACAGGGCCACCGCATGGCCCGCGAGCTGCCCGCAGGACAGCTGGTCGAGGTGCTGAAGGGTGAACTCGAAGCGACCCGCGCCTCGTTGATGCCGGGTCTGGGCAACGTCTCGTGACCGCCCCTGTGTTCGTCACCGAGAGCGGCGGACTGCGGGTCGGTACGGTCACCCTGGACGGCCCGGAAGGGCGGCACGCCGTCTCCGTACGGCGGCTGCGCGTCGGCGAGGAGATCGTGCTGACGGACGGCGAGGGCACCGGCGCGTACGGGACGGTCGCGGCGGTCGAGGGCAAGGACCGGCTGGACGTCGCCGTCACCGGGGTACGGACCGAGCCGGAGCCCACGCCCCGCATCACCGTCGTCCAGGCGCTGCCCAAGGGCGACCGCGGGGAACTGGCCGTCGAGACGATGACCGAGACCGGCGTCGACGCGATCGTGCCGTGGCAGGCGGCGCGCTGCATCACGCAGTGGAAGGGCGACCGGGGCGCCAAGGCGCTCGCCAAGTGGCGGGCCACGGCGCGCGAGGCGGGCAAGCAGTCGCGCAGGCTCCGCTTCCCCGAGGTCACGGACGCGCTGTCGGCCAGGCAGGTCGCGGCGCTGCTCGCGGACGCGGACTTCGCCGCCGTACTGCACGAGGAGGGCAGTGAGCCGCTGGCCACCGCGCCGCTGCCCGCCGAGGGCCGGATCGTGCTGGTCGTGGGGCCCGAAGGGGGCGTGTCCCCACAGGAGTTGACGGCTTTCGCGGAGGCGGGCGCGCGGCCGTACCGGCTCGGCCGCAGCGTGCTGCGCACCTCCACCGCGGGGACGGCGGCCGCGGCGCTCCTGCTCGGCCGGACCGGCCGCTGGTCCTGACGGGCAGCCGGTCCCGGCGGGCCGCCGGGCCATCGTCCGGGACGGCGCCGGGACTGCCTCCGTACGTCTACAGGCGGCCACGCGCCCCTACCGCAGCGGATACCATGCCGACGTACTCAACTGATCACCAGTGGTGCCGAGGAGGCCCGGACCATGGCGGGAGAACCGCAGGCGGACTGCCTGTTCTGCAAGATCGTCGCGGGGGAGGTGCCGGCCACCGTCGTCCGCGAGACGGAGACCACCCTCGCCTTCCGTGACATAAACCCGCAGGCCCCGACCCATGTCCTGGTCATCCCGCGGGCGCACTACCCGGACGCGGGCACCCTCGCCGCGGCCGAACCCGCCATCGCCGCCGATGTGCTGCGCGAGGCCGCCGCGGTCGCCGCCGACGACAAGACCGATGGCAGCGGCTACCGGATCGTCTTCAACACGGGCGCGGGCGCGGGCCAGACCGTCTTCCACGCGCACGCCCATGTCCTGGGCGGACGCGGCTTCAACTGGCCCCCCGGGTAGGCGTCTTGTCCGTACGGGAACTGGTCGTGCTGGGCACCGCGAGCCAGGTGCCCACCCGCCATCGCAACCACAACGGCTATCTGCTGCGCTGGGACGGCGAGGGCCTGCTCTTCGACCCGGGCGAGGGCACCCAGCGCCAGATGCTGCGCGCCGGGGTCGCCGCGCACGACATCAACCGCATCTGTGTCACGCACTTCCACGGCGATCACTCGCTCGGACTGGCCGGGGTCATCCAGCGGATCAACCTCGACCAGGTGCCGCACGAGATCACCGCGCACTATCCGGCGAGCGGGCAGCGCTTCTTCGAGCGGCTGCGGTACGCCACGGCCTACCGCGAGTCCGTCGAGCTGACCGAAGCGCCGGTCACCGCCGACGGCGTGCTCGCGCGTACCCCCGCGTACACCCTGGAGGCGCGGAAGCTCTCCCATCCCGTCGAGTCGTACGGCTACCGCCTCACCGAGCCCGACGGGCGCCGCATGGACCCGGCGCGGCTGGCCGCGCACGGCATCGCGGGCCCGGACGTCGGCCGCCTCCAGCGCGAGGGCGTGCTGAACGGCGTCACGCTGGAGGATGTCAGCGAGACGCGCCGGGGACAGCGGTTCGCCTTCGTCATGGACACCCGGCTCTGCGACGGCGTGCACGCGCTGGCCGAGGGGTGCGATCTGCTGGTCATCGAGTCGACGTTCCTCGACGGGGACGAGCGACTGGCCACCGACCACGGCCATCTCACCGCGGGCCAGGCCGGGCGGGCGGCCCGGGACGCGGGCGTGGGGCATCTGGTGCTCACGCACTTCTCGCAGCGCTACAGCGACCCGGACGAGTTCGAACGGCAGGCGCGCGCGGCGGGCTTCGAAGGCGAACTGACGGTCGCCGCCGACCTCGTACGGGTACCGCTGCCCAAGCGTTCCCGCTGAGATCCGCTCCGGCGCGGCCGGACCGTCTTCCCGCGCCCGGCGGATCGGGCAGACTGTCCGGATCCGCACGCGACCGGGAGCCCGCCGTGATCACATCCAACGGAGACCCGCAGGAACACTCCGCCCATGTCGACCCGCTGCGCGCCCTGCGCGCCCCGGACGATCCCGACTGCGATGTGTATCTGACGGGCACGGTCTTCCTCGACATCATCTTCACCGGGCTGGACAGCGCACCCGTACGCGGCACGGAGTCCTGGGCACGGGGGATGGGGTCGAGCCCCGGCGGGATCGCCAACATGGCCACCGCCCTCGCCCGCCTCGGACTGCACACCTCGCTCGCGGCGGCCTTCGGCGACGACCACTACGGCGAGTACTGCTGGGACGCGCTGGAGCAGGGCGAGGGCATCGACCTGTCCCGGTCACGGACGGTCCCCGGCTGGCACTCGCCGGTCACCGTCTCCATGGCGTACGAGGACGAGCGCACGATGATCTCGCACGGCCACGAGGCCCCGCCGCCCGAGGGGGCCCTCCCCGAGTGCCCGCCGCGCGCCCGCGCCGCCGTCGCCGCGCTCACCCCCGGCCGCCGCGACGAGTGGATCGCCCGCGCCGCCCGCCACGGGGCGCGGATCTTCGCCGATGTCGGCTGGGACGACACCGGCCGCTGGGATCTGAAGGGACTGGCCGATCTGGAGCACTGCGAGGCGTTCCTGCCCAACGCCGAGGAGGCGATGCGCTACACCCGCACCGACTGCCCCAGGACCGCCGCGCGGGTGCTCGCCGAGCGGGTGCCGGTGGCCGTCGTCACGCTGGGCGGGGACGGCGCGTACGCGGTGGACGGCGCCACCGGCGAGACCGCCGAGGTCCCGGCGATCGCGGTGGAGGCCCTCGACCCGACGGGCGCGGGCGATGTCTTCGTGGCCGGATTCGTCACGGGCACGCTCGCCGGCTGGCCGCTCGCGGACCGGCTGGCCTTCGCGGGGCTGACCGCCGCGCTCTCGGTCCAGGAGTTCGGCGGCTCGCTCTCCGCGCCCGGCTGGTCGGAGGTGGCGACCTGGTGGCAGTACGTACGGACCTCCCCGGACCAGGACCCGGCGGCGCTGCGGCGCTACGCCTTCCTGGAGGAGCTGCTGCCCGCGCCGAGCAGGCCGTGGCCGCTGCGCAGGGCCGTACCGACCATCGGCTTCGGCCGCTCGGCCTGAGGACGGGAAGGCACGCGGACGACGGATCTCGCCCGGCCGGCGGCACCGGGGTGGAGTTCGCCCGCGGCGCCGGGTGGAGTCCGCCCGCGGCAGCCGGTGGGGTTTGCCGACGATACATGGAAAAGCCCTAGGGCCTTGTCCGTGCGGGGTCGTACGCTGGTACCCCAGAGGTTGTCGAGCAGCGAGAACCCTGCAACGGGAGGTATGTGCAGGCCACAGCGCCGGCCCATGACTCAGACACCTACAGTCCAGACCCCCGCGTCGGGGCAGGCACGTGCCCAGTGGACCGTCCCCGCCAAGCACCCCATGGTGACGGTCCTGGGCTCCGGAGACACCCTCCTGCGGGTGATCGAGAAGGCGTTCCCGGCCGCAGACATCCATGTCCGGGGAAACGAGATCAGCGCGACCGGCAACGCGGCGGATGTCGCGATGATCCAGCGCCTGTTCGACGAAATGATGCTGGTGCTCCGCACCGGTCAGCCGATGACGGAGGACGCAGTGGAACGTTCGATCGCCATGCTCAGGGCGAGCGAGAACGGCGGAGCGGACGGTCCCGAGACGCCCGCCGAGGTGCTCACCCAGAACATCCTGTCCAGCCGCGGCCGGACGATCCGCCCCAAGACGCTCAACCAGAAGCGCTATGTCGACGCGATCGACAAGCACACGATCGTCTTCGGCATCGGCCCCGCCGGTACGGGCAAGACGTATCTCGCCATGGCCAAGGCGGTCCAGGCCCTGCTGTCCAAGCAGGTCACGCGGATCATCCTGACCAGGCCCGCCGTCGAGGCGGGCGAGCGGCTCGGCTTCCTGCCCGGCACGCTCTACGAGAAGATCGACCCGTACCTGCGGCCGCTCTACGACGCGCTGCACGACATGCTCGACCCCGACTCGATCCCGCGTCTGATGGCGGCGGGCACGATCGAGGTGGCGCCGCTGGCCTACATGCGCGGCCGCACGCTCAATGACGCGTTCATCATCCTCGACGAGGCGCAGAACACGAGCACCGAGCAGATGAAGATGTTCCTGACGCGGCTCGGCTTCGACTCGAAGATCGTCATCACCGGCGACATCACCCAGGTCGACCTGCCGGGCGGCACGAAGAGCGGTCTGCGCCAGGTGCAGGACATCCTGGACGGCGTCGACGACATCCACTTCTCCCGGCTCACGTCCCAGGATGTCGTACGGCACAAGCTCGTCGGCCGTATCGTCGACGCGTACGAACAGTACGACAGCCAAAACGGGAAGTAGAGCGACCGCGCACCATGTCGATCGACGTCAACAACGAGTCAGGCACCGAGGTCGACGAGCAGGCGATCCTCGACGTCGCCCGCTACGCGCTCACGAGGATGCGCATCCACCCGCTCTCCGAACTGTCGGTGATCGTGGTGGACGAGGCCGCCATGGAACAGCTGCACATCCAGTGGATGGATCTGCCGGGGCCGACGGATGTCATGTCCTTCCCGATGGACGAGCTGCGTCCGCCGGTCAAGGACGACGAGGAGCCCCCGCAGGGCCTCCTCGGTGACATCGTGCTCTGCCCCGAGGTGGCGAAGAAGCAGGGCGAGGAAGCCCCGACGCGGCACACCATGGACGAGGAGCTCCAGCTGCTCACCGTCCACGGTGTGCTGCATCTCCTCGGGTACGACCACGAAGTGCCGGACGAGCGGGCCGAGATGTTCGGCCTCCAGGCGGCCATCGTCGACGGCTGGCGGTCCGAGCAGGGGCTCACCGGTCCGTCGCCCGCGCCGACGGTCTCATGACCGCGCAACTGATCGTCGGAGCGGTCGCCCTGGTCGTCGTGGCCTGGCTGGCGGCCTCGGCCGAGGCGGGCCTCGCCCGGGTCTCCAGCTTCCGGGCGGCCGAGGCCGTCCGGTCGGGGCGGCGGGGCGCGGCCAAGCTGGCCCAGGTCGCCTCCGACCCGACGCGCTATCTGAACGTGGCCCTGCTGGTCCGGGTCGCCTGTGAGATGGCGGCCGGGGTACTCGTCACGTACGTCTGCCTGAAGGAGTTCGAGGAGACCTGGGCGGCGCTGGTCGTCGCCATCGGCGTGATGGTGCTCGTCTCGTACGTCGCGGTGGGTGTCTCGCCCCGTACGATCGGCCGCCAGCATCCGCTGAACACGGCGACGGCCTCGGCGTATGTCCTGCTGCCGCTCGCCAGGATCATGGGCCCGGTCCCGCAGCTGCTGATCCTGCTGGGCAACGCGCTCACCCCCGGCAAGGGCTTCCGCAAGGGACCGTTCGCCAGCGAGGCCGAGCTGCGGGCGATGGTCGACCTCGCCGAGTCGGAGTCCCTCATCGAGGACGACGAGCGCCGGATGGTGCACTCCGTCTTCGAGCTGGGCGACACGCTCGTACGGGAGGTCATGGTCCCGCGCACGGACCTGGTGTGCATCGAGCGGTACAAGACGATCCGTCAGGCGCTCACGCTGGCGCTGCGCTCCGGCTTCTCCCGTATCCCGGTGACGGGGGAGAACGAGGACGACATCGTCGGCATCGTGTACCTCAAGGACCTGGTCAGGAAGACGCATATCAACCGGGACTCCGAAGCCGACCTGGTCTCCACGGCGATGCGGCCCGCCGCGTTCGTGCCCGACACGAAGAACGCGGGCGATCTGCTGCGTGAGATGCAGCAGGAGCGCAGCCATGTCGCGGTGGTGATCGACGAGTACGGCGGCACGGCCGGCATCGTCACGATCGAGGACATCCTGGAGGAGATCGTCGGCGAGATCACCGACGAGTACGACCGCGAACTGCCGCCGGTCGAGGAGCTGGGCGACGGCTCGTACCGTGTCACGGCGCGGCTGGACATCGGTGACCTCGGGGAGCTGTTCGGGCTCGACGAGTACGACGACGAGGACGTGGAGACCGTCGGCGGCCTCCTGGCGAAGGCCCTGGGCCGCGTCCCGATCGCCGGCGCCACCGCCGACGTCGACCTGCCGGACGGCCGCACGCTCCGGCTGACGGCCGAATCCCCGGCCGGCCGCCGGAACAAGATCGTCACCGTCCTCGCGGAACCGGTCCGCGAGGAAGCCCCGGCCCCGTGACTCCGGCGGAACTGACGGCGTGCTGCCTGGCCCTGAACGGAACGTCCTCGGACGTTCCGTTCCCGCGCAGCCCGGACATCACGGTCTTCAGGGTCGCCACGAAGATCTTCGCGATCTGCGCCCTGGAGGACCGCCCGCTGAAGGTCTCCCTCAAGTGCGCCCCGGAGGAAGCGATCCGCCTCCGCGAGACCCACCCGGAAATCGTCCCGGGCTGGCACCTCAACAAGCGCCACTGGAACACGGTGACGGTCGGCCCCCTGCCCGCCAGGATGGTGCGGGAGCTGATCGAGGACTCGTACGACCTGGTGGTGGCGGGCCTCCCGAAACAGGAACGCCTGAGACTGGACAGACCCTGAGCCGGGCGGCGCGGGGTGCCTGCGGCCGGCTCACAGGCCGGTGACGGTGAATTCACGCAGCCGCATGATGAGCTGTCCGGCCCGGACCCAGCGGATGCGCGGATCGTCGAAAGCCACTCCCACCGCGCCCAATGGGACAGGGGACGGATTCCCCGGAGCGTAGAGCGCTCCCCGCACCCCGGCCAGGCCGAAGGAACGGACACGAAGGGCTACAGACCGGGTACGGAGATGCGGGCATACCCGCATGGACCTCACGGCGCACGGTCGGCAGAGCGGTGGATGGGCCGTGATGAGATCACGCGGCCAGGAGCCCGGGTCGGCCGGATCCTCGCCCAGCAGCCAGAGCACCCCATCCGCATCGCGGTCGGCGGGCCGGGCACAGATCTGGCAGAGGAGTTGCGCCATCGCGCGCCGCTGTCGCAGGGCGTGGACCTTGCCGAACTGGGGCCATCCCCTGCCGGGCAGCGAGCGGACACGGGTCCACAGCACGCCGTCCGTGTCACGGTCGTACGGCCGCTCGTCCGCGTACCCGATGCCCCGGCCCTTCGTGACGACGCGCGGGCCGGGGGCCCGCTCCGCGCTCCACTCGGCGATGTACGGCACAGGATCCGAATGATGCGGTCCGCTTACCCCAGCTGCACTTTGACGCCCCATCGGCGCACCTCGCCCTTTCGGTCCGGCGACATCTCTAGACATCTTGAGTGAAGCGAACATCTCTAGAGATGTCAATCGGGTTCGGGGGGCGCGCCATCGGCGGGTGCGGGCATGCGGCCCGAAGTGCGCTGGTACACGCGTGCCCTAGGGTGTCTAGAGAAGAGGGAGGACGTTCACGTATGGCCACAAGCGGCGGCGCCCGTCAGCCGAAGTACCAGCGCATCGCCGACGCGCTACGGGAGGCGATTCGGGCGGGCGAGTACGGGCCGGGCGCGCGGCTGCCGGGTGAGAACGACCTCATGGCCGCCCACGGCGTCGCCCGTATGACCGCGCGGCAGGCGCTGGGCGTTCTGCAGAGTGAGGGGATCGCCGAGTCCCGCAAGGGCGCGGGCGTGTTCGTACGGTCGTTCCGGCCGCTGCGCCGGCATGGTGTTCAGCGGCTGGCCGGTGAGCGGTGGGGTGCCGGGCGGTCGGTCTGGTCGGCGGACATCGAGGACCGGACGCTCGTCGTGGACCAGGTCGGTGTGGCTGAGGAGCCCGCCCGGGAACGGATCGCACACGTCCTGGACATCGCCCCGGACGACGCCGTCTGCGTACGGCAGCGGCGCTACGTCCTGGAGGGCAAGCCGGTTCTGCTGGCCACCAGCTTCCTGCCCGCCGCCCTCGTCGCGGGTTCGGCCATCACGCGGGAGGACACCGGTCCCGGCGGGATCTACGCACGACTCGACGAACTCGGCCTCAGGCCCGTGCACTTCAGGGAAGAGGTCCGCTCCCGCATGCCGTCCCAGGACGAGGCGCACCGGCTGAGCCTCTCCGCGGGCACGCCCGTCATGCTCATCTGCCGTACGGCGTTCACCGCGGAGCGGCGGCCGGTCGAGGTCAACGAGATGGTTCTCGACTCCGCGTCGTACGTGCTCGAGTACGACTTCGACGCGTAGGGCCCGTCCGGCCCGGCGGGCGAGAGACCGTCCGGGTGCGGCCCGTTGGTGGGCGTGGTGGGCGTGGTGCCTATGCTCGGCATATGACTGAGAGCACCGACCCCGGCACCGGCGTCTCCCCCGAGGACCGCAAGATCATCACGCTCGCCCGCAGCGCCCGCGCGCGTAATGGCGTACCGGAGGGCGCGGCGGTGCGGGACGAGACCGGGCGTACGTATGTCGCCGGCACCGTGGGGCTGGACTCGCTCAAGCTCAGCGCGCTGCGTACGGCTGTCGCGATGGCCGTGGCCAGCGGTGCGACCTCGCTGGAGGCGGCGGCCGTCGTCACGGCCGAGGAGACCGTGCCGGACGAGGACCGCGCGGCCGTGCGCGACCTCGGCGGGCCCGCGACCCCGGTGCTGGTGGCAGGACCTGACGGCACGCTCCGGGTGACCGTCACGGCGGGCTGACCGGGCCCGATCCGTGCGCGGAACGTGGCGGCGCGGCGCCCGTGCGGGGCTGTCTGGTCGGCGCAGGGTAAACGATCGGGGACAATGGGCGCCATGAGCGCTCGTACCTCTTCGCCCGAGACTTCACCCGAGGCAACCGAAGCCCCCCACCGGGCCGGCTTCGCCTGCTTCGTCGGCCGCCCCAACGCGGGCAAGTCCACCCTCACGAACGCTCTGGTCGGTCAGAAGGTGGCCATCACCTCCAATCGGCCGCAGACCACCCGGCACACCGTGCGCGGCATCGTGCACCGCCCCGAGGCGCAGCTGATCCTGGTCGACACCCCCGGCCTCCACAAGCCGCGCACGCTGCTCGGTGAGCGCCTCAACGATGTCGTACGGACGACCTGGGCCGAGGTCGACGTGATCGGCTTCTGTCTGCCCGCCGACCAGAAGCTCGGCCCCGGCGACCGGTTCATCGCCAAGGAACTGGCCGCGATCAAGAAGACCCCGAAGGTCGCCGTCGTCACCAAGACGGACCTCGTCGACTCCAAGACGCTCGCCGAACAGCTCATCGCGATCGACCAGCTCGGCAAGGAACTCGGCCTGGAGTGGGCGGAGATCGTCCCGGTCTCGGCGGTCGGCGACCAGCAGGTCGGTCTGCTGGCCGATCTGCTCGTCCCGCTTCTCCCGGAGAGCCCGCCGCTCTACCCGGAGGGCGACCTCACCGACGAGCCCGAGCAGGTCATGGTCGCCGAGCTGATCCGCGAGGCCGCGCTGGAAGGCGTACGGGACGAGCTGCCGCACTCGATCGCGGTCGTCGTCGAGGAGATGCTGCCGCGCGAGGACCGCCCGGCGGACAAGCCGCTGCTGGACATCCACGCGAACGTCTACATCGAGCGCCCCAGCCAGAAGGGCATCATCATCGGCCCGAAGGGCAAGCGGCTCAAGGAGGTCGGGACGAAGTCCCGCAAGCACATCGAGGCGCTGCTCGGCACCCCGGTCTTCCTCGATCTGCACGTCAAGGTCGCCAAGGACTGGCAGCGCGACCCGAAGCAGCTGCGCAAGCTCGGGTTCTGACCGGGCGGGGCGGGACGAAGGCCCTAGGCGCCCTCCTTGAGGACGCGCGAGATCAGCGCGCGCTGGTCGTCGGTCAGCCCCGGGTCCGCGCAGTGGACCGCGCGGTCGTCGATGGTGATCACATAGTGGTAGCCGTCCGGTACGCCGGCGGGCGGCGTCTCCGCGCCGTCCGCCATCGCCCGCTGGGCCAGTTCCCGCCAGTCACCGGCATCGCGCAGGCCCGAGGTCTCGATCTCGGCCCTGCGCTCGATGCCCGCGAAGCCGCCTGTGCGCCGTACTTGGATACGCATGGGTCCTGTCTAGTACGTGACGGGCGGCGACGGTAGCCGCCGCTCCCGCCGCCCCCGGCGCTTCACGCCGTGGGGACGCCGACCTGGGACCACGCCTTGGTCACCGCCTCCAGCTCCGCGCCGTCCCCGAAGCGGGCCCGCGCCGCCGCGACGGTCAGCCGGGCGAAGTCCGCGAACTGCGCGTCGGCGGCCAGCTCGCCGCCGGTCAGCACGTCGAACCAGATCTGTCCCGCGCGCTCCCACGCCTTTCCGCCGAGGGCCACGGCCAGTAGATAGAACGCGTGGTTGGGGATCCCGGAGTTGATGTGGACCCCGCCGTTGTCCTGGGTCGTCCGTACGAAGCCGTCCATGGTGCCGGGCTGCGGGTCCTTGCCGAGGACATCGTCGTCGTACGCGGTGCCCGGCGCCTTCATGGAGCGCAGCGCCTCCCCGGTGACCCCGGGCGCGAGCAGGCCCGCGCCGATCAGCCAGTCGGCCCGGTCGGCGGTCTGCTCCAGGGAGTACTGCTTGACCAGCGAGCCGAAGACGTCCGAGACGGACTCGTTGAGGGCGCCCGACTGACCCTGGTAGTCGAGGTTGGCGGTGTACTGGGTGAGGCCGTGGGCCAGCTCGTGGCCGATCACGTCGACGGGCAGCGTGAAGTCGAGGAAGACCTCGCCGTCACCGTCGCCGAAGACCATCTGCTCGCCGTCCCAGAAGGCGTTCGCGTACCCCTCGTCGTAGTGGACGCTGGCCACCAGCGGCAGCCCGGCGCCGTCGAGCGAGTCACGTCCGTACGCCGACAGCAGCAGCTCGAACGTGGCGCCGAGACCGCTGTACGCGCGGTTGACGGTGGCGTCGCGGCCGGGCTCGTCCCCCTCGCCGCGCACCTTCCTGCCCGGCAGCGTGGTGCCGTGCCCGCAGTCGTGGACCGTGCGGTGCGGGTTTCCGGTGGCGGCGGCGGTGGGGGCGGTGAGGGCGCGCAGGCCGGTGATCCGGCGCCGGGTGCGATGGGCGGAGTCCACCTCCAGGGTGCGGCGGGCGGGCCCGGAGAGCCGGGGGTCCTCGGCCTGGGCGAGCTTGTCGAGGAGGTGGGGCGGCACGATGGCGCAGAAGACGGGCGCGATGTCGTTCATACGAGAACGGTGGCAGCGTGTCATCGCGCTGTCACTCATCGCGACAGGAATTGCTGAGATGGAGTGATTCCCGGAGGCCGGGTCTTTACATCGCCCCGGGCGCGCCCGCTGTATCGTCCGAGGCGCTCCCGCTGTATCGCCCGGGGCGCGCCCGCTGTCTCCGCCGTCCCGGCGACCGTCCCCGCCCGTCTCGCGGGACGCTCCTCGTATCCCGCATTCTGATACGGACCCGCGCACCCGGCCCGGCTCGGCTAGGCTGCCTGACATCATGCGTTTCGGGCTGCTTCTCCTTAGCTGCCGCGGCGAGGGTCTGTAGTCGTAGGCCGACCCCCTCCCCGCGGAGTCCGGTGTTGCGGTGTTCACGCCCGTCGGCCGTCCCAGCGGACACACGAGGAGCCCTGCGCAATGTCTGATTCTTCCGTCGGCCGTGCCACGCCCATCACCAACGCGACCCACACCCAGCGGTCGTCCGGGATGCCGATCCACAAGTACGGCCGCTACGAGGCGGTGGAGATCCCCGACCGCACCTGGCCGGACAACCGGATCACCGTCGCCCCCCGCTGGCTCTCCACCGATCTGCGCGACGGCAACCAGGCGCTGATCGACCCGATGTCACCGGCCCGCAAGCGCGAGATGTTCGATCTGCTGGTCCGCATGGGCTACAAGGAGATCGAGGTCGGCTTCCCGTCCTCCGGTGAGACCGACTTCGCGTTCGTGCGGTCGATCATCGAAGAGGGCGCGATCCCCGAGGACGTGACGATCTCCGTCCTGACCCAGTCCCGCGAGGAACTGATCGAGCGCACCGTCGAGGCGCTGCGCGGCGCCCACCGCGCGACCGTCCATCTGTACAACGCCACCGCCCCCACGTTCCGCCGGGTCGTCTTCCGCGGGACGAAGGAGCAGGTCAAGCAGATCGCCGTGGACGGCACCCGGCTGGTGATGGAGTACGCGGAGAAGATCCTGGGCCCCGAGACGACCTTCGGCTACCAGTACAGCCCGGAGATCTTCACCGACACCGAGCTGGACTTCGCGCTGGAGGTCTGCGAAGGAGTCATGGACGTCTGGCAGCCCGAGGCCGGCCGCGAGATCATCCTCAACCTGCCCGCCACGGTGGAGCGTTCGACCCCGTCCACGCACGCGGACCGCTTCGAGTGGATGTCGCGCCATCTCTCCCGCCGCGAGAACGTGTGCCTGTCCGTGCATCCGCACAACGACCGCGGTACGGCCGTCGCCGCCGCCGAACTGGCGCTCATGGCCGGGGCCGACCGTATCGAGGGCTGTCTGTTCGGGCAGGGCGAGCGCACCGGCAATGTCGACCTGGTGACGCTCGGCATGAACCTCTTCTCCCAGGGCGTCGACCCGCAGATCGACTTCTCGCAGATCGACGAGATCCGTCGCACCAGCGAGTACTGCAACCAGATGGAGATCCACCCGCGCCACCCCTACGCGGGCGACCTGGTCTACACGTCCTTCTCCGGCTCCCACCAGGACGCCATCAAGAAGGGCTTCGACGCGCGTGAGGCCGACGCCGCCGCGCAGGGCAAGCCGGTCGACGAGATCGAGTGGGCCGTGCCGTATCTGCCGATCGACCCGAAGGACGTGGGCCGTTCGTACGAGGCGGTCATCCGGGTCAACTCGCAGTCCGGCAAGGGCGGGATCGCGTACGTACTGAAGAACGACCACAAGCTGGACCTGCCGCGCCGGATGCAGATCGAGTTCTCCCGGATCATCCAGGCCAAGACCGACGCCGAGGGCGGCGAGGTCACGCCCGGCCAGATCTGGTCGGTCTTCCAGGACGAGTACCTGCCCAACCCGGAGAACGCGTGGGGCCGGCTCCAGCTCCGCTCAGGCCAGACCACGACCGACACCGACGGCAAGGACACACTGACCGTCCAGGCCGTCGTGGACGGTACGGAGACCGTGCTGACCGGTACCGGCAACGGTCCGATTTCGGCCTTCTTCGAGGCGCTGGCGGCGGTCGGGGTGGACGCCCGGCTGCTGGACTACCAGGAGCACACCCTGAGTGAGGGCGCGAGCGCGCAGGCCGCCTCGTACATCGAGTGCGCGATCGACGGAAAGGTGCTGTGGGGCATCGGGATCGACGCGAACACCACCCGCGCTTCACTCAAGGCGGTCATTTCCGCGGTGAACCGCGCGACCCGCTGATCCGGCCGCCGACCCCGGCCCCGACTCCGCCCGACCCGGCCTGACCTGAGCGTTTCGCGGACCCCGATCACCAGCCACGGTGGTCGGGGTTCAGCCATGTCGTGGCGATCTCACGCCGCGGTACTGACGGGGCCCACGTGATGTGGCTAACATCACGTCAACGCGGCGGCTCCGCGTCCGGATTCCCCCAGGGCGCAGAGGCGAAGTGGAGTGCAACGCAACGAAGCGTTGCCGGAGTGTCACGGAGGTGCGCGACGTGCTGCCAGCTCAGAGACCCGGTGGGCGAAAAGTGCGTTTCTGCGGTATTCGCACCTCCTGGAACACGGTCGGGGACGGGGAGTTCTTCTGTCCCGACTGCGGAGGCGACCGCAACTTCCGCCGCCGTACCGGCCGTCGCCGTTTCACGGTGCTCGGGGTCCCGCTGCTTCCGCGCGGCTGCGCCGGGCCGGTCGTCGAATGCGCCGCCTGCCACGCCCACTTCGGGACGGACGTACTCGACCACCCCACCACCGTCCGCTTCTCCGCGATGCTGCGCGACGCCGTGCACACGGTCGCGCTGGCGGTCCTCGCGGCGGGGGGCACGTCCTCGCGCACGGTCAGGGAGACCGCGGTCCTCACCGTCCGGGCGGCCGGGTTCGAGGACTGCACGGAGGACCGGCTGACGGATCTGGTCGACGCGCTCGCCGCGGACACCGGCCGGTTCCTCGCCGAGCCGGGACCGTGCGGCGCGGCGCTCGCCATCGAGCTGCACGAGGCGCTGGAGCCACTGGCCCCACATCTCGCCCCGGCGGGACGGGAGTCGATCGTGCTCCAGGGCGCGCGGATCGCGGTGGCGGACGGACCGTACAGCCTGCCGGAGCGCGAGGTGCTGAGCATCGTCGGCGGCGCGCTCCAGCTCTGCTCGGACGATACGGAGCGGCTGCTGCTGGCGGCGTCCGGCACGCCCTCCTGAACCCGGCCCCTCGGGACGCTCACCGGACGAGGGGAGCGCGGCGGCCGGGGGAGAGCGGAGGGGCCGCCCGCGGCGGGCGAAGGGCCGCCCGCAGATGCGGGAGAATGGGCCCCATGAGTCTGTTCCGGGACGACGGCGTTGTGCTGCGCACCCAGAAGCTCGGTGAGGCCGACCGCATCATCACGCTTCTGACCCGCGGCCACGGCCGCGTCCGCGCCGTCGCCCGGGGGGTGCGGCGGACCAAATCGAAGTTCGGGGCGCGGCTGGAGCCGTTCTCGCATGTCGATGTGCAGTTCTTCGCGCGCGGCAGCGACCTCGTCGGACGCGGACTGCCGCTGTGCACCCAGAGCGAGACCATCGCTCCGTACGGTGGCGGCATCGTCACCGACTACGCCCGCTACACCGCGGGCACCGCCATGCTGGAGACCGCCGAGCGGTTCACCGACCACGAGGGGGAGCCGGCCGTCCAGCAGTATCTGCTCCTGGTCGGCGGGCTGCGCACGCTCGCGCGCGGGGAGCACGCGCCCCATCTGATCCTGGACGCCTTCCTGCTGCGCTCCCTCGCAGTCAATGGCTACGCGCCGAGCTTCGACGACTGCGCGAAGTGCGGACTCCACGGACCGAATCGTTTCTTTTCGGTCGCGGCGGGGGGAGTCATCTGCGGCGACTGCCGGGTGCCCGGCAGCGTCGTACCCTCGGCTGAGGCCGTCGGACTGCTCAGCGCGCTGCTGACCGGCGACTGGGACACGGCGGACGCGTGCGAGGCGCGGCACGTCAGGGAGGGCAGCGGACTGGTGTCGGCCTATCTGCACTGGCACCTGGAGCGCGGGCTGCGCTCGCTCAGATACGTAGAGAAGAACTAGGAAACCAGGAGACGAGAGCGCATGG
The DNA here is from genome assembly GCF_004151105.1 of Streptomyces sp. L-9-10. Classification (GTDB taxonomy): domain Bacteria; phylum Actinomycetota; class Actinomycetes; order Streptomycetales; family Streptomycetaceae; genus Streptomyces. The sequence goes on along the minus strand of NZ_PHRF01000097.1, from coordinate 34,664 downwards.
CACGACGCGGAATCATGGGGCGTTCCCGCCGCGAGTACAAGACGCCGGAACCGCACCCCTCCGGTGCGCGTCCGCCGAAGATCCCCGGCGAGCTGGTCCCGAAGCATGTGGCCTGCGTCATGGACGGCAACGGCCGCTGGGCCAAGGAGCGCGGTCTGCCGCGCACCGAGGGCCACAAGGTCGGCGAGGGCGTCGTACTCGATGTACTCAAGGGCTGTCTGGAGATGGGCGTCAAGAACCTCTCCCTGTACGCCTTCTCCACCGAGAACTGGAAGCGCACCCCCGACGAGGTGCGCTTCCTGATGAACTTCAACCGCGATGTCATCCGGCGCCGCCGCGACGAGATGGACGAGCTGGGGATCCGGATCCGCTGGGTGGGCCGGATGCCCAAGATGTGGAAGTCGGTCGTCCAGGAGCTCCAGGTCGCCCAGGAGCAGACGAAGGACAACGACGCCATGACGCTCTACTTCTGCGTCAACTACGGTGGCCGCGCGGAGATCGCGGACGCCGCGCAGGCGCTCGCCGCCGATGTCGCGTCCGGCAAGCTCGACCCGTCCAAGGTCAACGAGAAGACGTTCGCCAAGTACCTGTACTACCCGGACATGCCGGACGTGGATCTCTTCCTCCGTCCCAGCGGGGAGCAGCGAACGTCGAACTATCTGATCTGGCAGAGCAGTTACGCCGAGATGGTCTTCCAGGACGTGCTGTGGCCGGACTTCGACCGCCGTGATCTGTGGCGGGCCTGTCTTGAGTACGCGTCCAGGGACCGGCGCTTCGGCGGAGCGCTCCCCAACGAGGACCAGCCGGAGCAGACGGAACAGCCCGAGTAGGCGGGGCAGCGGGGCCGAAACGCGCTCGGTCGCCGTACGGGCTGGACGATGAGCCCGTACGGCGACCCGAGGCGCTTGATACAGAAGGCGCTTGATACAGAAGCTAGTTCTTCGCGACCGCCGCCGCGCACTCCGCACACGTACCGAAGATCTCCACCGTGTGCGCCACGGCCACATAGCCGTGCTGCGCGGCGATCATCTCGGCCCACTGCTCCACCGCGGGCCCCTCGACCTCCACGGCCTTTCCGCAGACCCGGCAGACGAGATGGTGGTGGTGGTCGCCGGTCGAGCAGCGCCGGTAGACCGACTCGCCGTCGTTCGTGCGCAGTACATCGACCTCGCCCGCGTCGGCGAGGGACTGCAGGGTGCGATAGACCGTGGTCAGACCGACCGAGTCACCACGGTGTTTGAGCATGTCGTGGAGCTCCTGCGCGCTTCGGAACTCGTCCACCTCGTCGAGCGCCGCCGCCACCGCGGCACGCTGGCGGGTCGATCGGCCGCGCACGGGGGCCGCGCTTGATCCACCGCTGGGCGCAGTCGTCACAGGTGCCTCCTTGCCTCTGCCCGTATCCCTCGGGCGTTGCCCGCTTCCCACGGGCCATTGTGCCAGTTCGTGACCGCCCGGCAGTCAGACCGTGACATCGCCCGCGGTCCGGCGTGCGGCGGGCACGTCCATGTCCGGCGCCTCCACGTCCGGTACGGCCGCGGCCTCGGCGGCCCGCAGCGCGCGGGCCCGGCGTCTGGCGAGGGGGGTGGCGAGCGCGGTCAGCACCACGAAGACACCGATCGCGATCAGCACGATCGTCGCGCCGGGCGGCACGTCCTGGTAGTACGAGGTGACCGTGCCGGCCAGTGTCACCGCCGTACCGATCACGACGGAGAGGACGAAGGTGACCACGAAGGACCGGGTGATCTGCTGGGCCGCCGCGACCGGCACCACCATCAGCGCGCTGACCAGCAGCAGCCCCACCACCCGCATGGCGACGGTGACCGTGATCGCGGCCGTGACCGCGATCAGCAGGTTCAGCGCGCGCACCGGCAGTCCGGTGACACGGGCGAACTCCTCGTCCTGGCTGACCGCGAAGAGCTGCCGGCGCAGCCCCACGGTGACCAGCACCACGAAGGCGGCGAGGAGCGAGATCGCGGTCACGTCCGCAGGCGAGACCGTCGACAGGGAGCCGAACAGATACGTACTGAGGCTGCCGTTGGAGCCGTTCGGCGCGAGGTTGATCAGCAGGACGCCGCCCGACATGCCGCCGTAGAAGAGCATCGCCAGCGCGATGTCGCCGCGTGTGCGGCCGTACGCGCGGATCAGCTCCATCGTGACGGCGCCCGCGACGGCCACGAGCGTCGCCATCCACACCGGGCTGGTGGAGAGCAGGAAACCGAGGCCGACCCCGGTCATGGCGACATGGCCGATGCCGTCGCCCATCAGGGCCTGGCGGCGCTGTACGAGGTAGATGCCGACGGCGGGGGCCGTGATGCCGACGAGTACGGCCGCGATCAGCGCGCGCTGCATAAAGGCGGTCTGGAGGATTTCCATGGTCAGGTCAGCAGTCCTGTGCGGAGCGGCTCGCCGGCCGCGTGCGGATGGCAGCCCGGATTGGTCAGAGGATCGGGGTCATGGCCGGGTACGGCGTGCCGGCCGGCCGCCCGGGGCGGCGGTCCGTCGTGGACCACACAGCCGTCGCGCAGGACCACGGAGCGGTCGATCAGCGGCTCCAGCGGACCCAGTTCATGCAGGACGAGCAGCACGGTCGTACCGGCCGAGACCTGTTCGCGCAGCGTCGCCGCGAGGATGTCCTGGCTGGCCAGGTCGACGCCCGCCATCGGTTCGTCCATGATCAGCAGTTCGGGCCCGGCGGCGAGCGCCCTGGCTATCAGCACGCGCTGGTGCTGGCCGCCGGAGAGCGCGTCCACGGAGTCCTTGGCGCGGTCGGTGAGCCCGACCAGGTCGATGGCCCGCTCGACGGCGGCCCGGTCGCCCTTGCCGGGCAGGCCGAACCTCGTACGGGACAGCCGGCCGGAGGCCACGACCTCGCGGACGGTCGCGGGCACCCCGCTCGCGGCGGTGGTGCGCTGCGGTACGTAACCGACGCGCGCCCAGTCGCGGAAGCGGCGCAGCGGGGTCGAGAAGAGTGTGATCTCGCCATCGGTCAGCGGTACCTGTCCGATCACCGACCGTACGGCGGTGGACTTGCCGGAGCCGTTGGCGCCGAGCAGGGCGACGACCTCGCCGCTGTGCACGGTGAGATCGATACCGCGCAGCACCGGCCGCGAACCGAGTGTGGCCCTGGCGCCGCGGACGGTCACGACCGGGGCCGAGCCCCTCTCCGGCGTCCGCCGCGCCGCCTCTGCGGTCTGACCGCTCTCCATCGTCGCCATGTCGGGCGCCTCCGATACCGCTGCCGGCTGTTTCACTTCGCGCCGAGTGCTGTCCGCAACGCGGCGAGGTTCGACTGCATGACCTCGATGTAGTCATCGCCCTTGGACTTGTCCGTAATTCCCTCCAGCGGGTCCAGGACGCCGGTCTTCAGTCCGGAGTCCGCTGCGAGGGTCTTGGCGGTCTTGTCGCTGGCGAGCGTCTCGAAGAATACGGTGCTGACCTTGTCGTGCTCCGCGATGGTCCGCAGTTCCTTCACCCGGGCGGGGCTGGGCTCCGACTCGGGGTCGATGCCCGCGATGGCCTCCTGCGTCAGACCGTAGCGCTCGGCGAGATAGCCGAAGGCGGCGTGGGTGGTGATGAAGGTCTTGGTGGCGGTGCCGGTGAGGCCCTGCTTGAACGCCGTGTCCAGGCCGCCGAGCTCCTTCAAGAGGGCGTCGGTGTTCTTCCGGTACGCGGCGGAGTTGTCCGGGTCTGCCTTCTCCAGGGAGGCGCCGACACCCTTGGCGACCTCGGCGTACTTCACCGGGTCCAGCCAGATGTGCGGGTCCTTGCCGGCCAGGGCGTCCTCTTCGCCGGCGGAGTGGCCCTCCTCGTGGCCCTCCTCGCCCGCGTGGCCGTCCTCGTGGCCGTCGTCGTGGGAGTGGCCGACCTCGGTGCCGTGCTTCTCCAGCGTGGTGAGGGAGGTCGCGTCGACGGTGTTCTTCACACCGGACTGCGTGATGGCCTCGTCCACGGCGGGCTGGACGCCCTTGAGATAGAGGATGACATCGGCCTCGCCGAGCTGGGCGACCTGCCGGGGGGCGAGTTCCAGGTCGTGCGGCTCCACGCCGGGCTTGGTGAGCGTGGTGACGGAGACGTGGTCGCCGCCTATTCGCTCGGCCAGGAACTGCATGGGGTAGAACGACGCGGTCACCGCGAGCCGGTCGCCGCTCTTCTTGTCGGCGGCGTCGGAGGGGGAGCAGGCGGACAGCGCGACCAGGCCGAGGGTGACTGCTCCGGCGAGAGTGGCGGTGGGTATCAGGCGTCGTGCGTTCATGACTGTCATTTTCAACAAAAGTGGAAACGATTGTCAACAAGGGTCGCAGCCGCCTCTTACCCCGCACCGATTTGATCGAAGGGGTGCGGCCGCCGCTAATCTGAAGCATTCGCCGTTCGTCGTCGTCGTAATGAAGAGAGCACCGTGGCCGCCGACAAGATCGACAGCATCGTCAACCTGAGCAAGCGCCGTGGCTTCGTCTACCCGTGCAGTGAGATCTACGGTGGTCAGCGCGCCGCCTGGGACTACGGGCCGCTCGGAGTCGAGCTGAAGGAAAACCTCAAGCGTCAGTGGTGGCGTTACATGGTCACCTCGCGCGAGGACGTTGTCGGTATCGACTCCTCGGTGATCCTCGCCACGGAGGTCTGGGAGGCGTCCGGCCACGTCGCGACCTTCAGTGACCCGCTCACCGAGTGCACCTCCTGTCACAAGCGGTTCCGCGCCGACCACCTGGAGGAGGCGTACGAGGCGAAGCACGGCAAGGCGCCGGAGAACGGCCTCGCCGACATCAACTGCCCGAACTGCGGCAACAAGGGCACGTTCACCGACCCCAAGCAGTTCTCCGGCCTGCTCTCCACCCACCTCGGCCCGACGCAGGACTCCGGCTCCGTCGCCTATCTGCGGCCCGAGACCGCGCAGGGCATCTTCACCAACTTCGCCCAGGTGCAGCAGACGTCGCGCAAGAAGCCGCCGTTCGGCATCGCGCAGATGGGCAAGTCCTTCCGGAACGAGATCACTCCGGGCAACTTCATCTTCCGCACGCGCGAGTTCGAGCAGATGGAGATGGAGTTCTTCGTCAAGCCGGGCGAGGACGAGCAGTGGCAGGAATACTGGATGGAGCAGCGCTGGAACTGGTACACCGACCTGGGTCTCCGTGAGGAGAACATGCGGTGGTACGAGCACCCGGCCGAGAAGCTCTCGCACTACTCCAAGCGCACGGCCGACATCGAGTACCGCTTCCAGTTCGGCGGCAGCGAGTGGGGCGAGCTGGAGGGCGTCGCCAACCGCACCGACTACGACCTCTCCGCGCACTCCAAGGCGTCCGGCCACGACCTGTCGTACTTCGACCAGGAGGCCGGCGAGCGCTGGACCCCGTATGTCATCGAGCCCGCCGCCGGTGTCGGCCGCTCGATGCTCGCCTTCCTCCTCGACGCGTACAACGAGGACGAGGCGCCGAACGCCAAGGGCGTGCTGGAGAAGCGCACCGTGATGCGTCTCGACCCGCGCCTCGCGCCGGTCAAGGTGGCCGTGCTGCCGCTCTCCCGCAACCCGCAGCTCTCGCCGAAGGCCAAGGGCCTCGCGACGGACCTGCGGCGCAACTGGAACATCGAGTTCGATGACGCGGGCGCCATCGGCCGCCGTTACCGCCGCCAGGACGAGATCGGCACGCCGTTCTGTGTGACCGTCGACTTCGACACCCTGGACGACAACGCGGTGACGGTGCGCGAGCGCGACACGATGCAGCAGGAGCGCGTGTCGCTCGACCAGATCCAGAGCTACCTCGGCGCCCGGCTCCTCGGCTGCTGACGATCGCTGACGACACCTGACAACGGCCCACAGTGAACGGCGGGTTACGTTCACAGCTCGAAGCCCCCGGTTCCCTCACGGAACCGGGGGCTTCGTTGCAGACTGGGCGCTGACCTACCAGGGAGGCACGGATCATGCCGGCCACGACGACCAGCACGGTCAGGAGATGGGATCAGCATGGGCGCGAGCATGTCGTACGCGTCCAGAAGGCGGGTGTGCAGCGGTCGTTGATCTGCGACACCTGCGGCTGGCGCAAGGGGGCGCAGTTCCTGCCCTGGCTCAAGGCCGAGGAACATCTCACCGAGGCCCACCAGGCGACGGTGGACCCGGCGGCGGACTGAACGGGCGCGACAGGGCCGGCCAGGCGGGACTTCCGCCACACGCCCTGGGCCGGCCCAGGGCCCGTATCAGGCCCGCAGGCCGCGCAGCAGCAGATCGCAGACGGCGGTGAACTCGGCGTCGATCGTGGGCTTCCGCCACTCCGGCGCGTACGCCGGGTCATGGAAGCGGGCCGTGGCGGCGAAGACCGCCCCGGCCGTGCTCGCCGGGTCCGCCGCCATGAACTCGCCCTCGCGCACGCCCTCTTCGACGATCCGGGTGAGCTGGTGGGCCAGCTCCGTCAGATGCGCGTCGACCACATCGCTGCTCTCGTCGATGAGGACGGAGAACGTGGCGAACAGCTCCGGGTCGTCCCCGGCCTTGTGCCGCTTGGTGTCGAACAGTGCCAGCAGCCAGCCGCGGAGCTTCTCCGGGCCCGGGTCCGCCTCCCCGTCCATGATCGCGGCCAGCGCGGTCTCCGTACGGCTCAGCCAGCGCGAGGTGACCGCCTCCCGGAGCGCCGCCTTCGTGCTGAAGTGCCGGTAGACACTGCCATGGCTGACGCCGAGCACCCGTGCCACATCGACCACCGTGGCCTTCGCCGGGCCGTAGCGGCGCAGCACCTCCTCGGTGGCTTCGAGGATGCGCTCGGCGGTCAGGGGCTCGGTGGCCATGGGGGCGCCCGGCCTTTCATGGTTCGTACAGCGGATGCGACAGATGACATTACCTGTCAGGCCCGGCGGCCCGACAGGACGGCCGACGGGGACGGTCCCTTCCCTCGTGTCCTCCGCGCCGGTCAGCGCTCGCTGTCGAGATGCTCCATCTGCCCGGCCGGATACCGGTCCCCGGCGGCGGCACCGGACGGTACGGCGCTCTCGATGGCGGCCAGATCACCGGCGTCCAGCGTGACGTCCAGCGCGCCGAGGGCCTCGGTCAGCCGGTCACGGCGGCGGGCGCCGACGAGCGGCACGATGTCCTCGCCCTGGGAGAGCACCCACGCGATGGCGATCTGGGCGACCGAGACACCCTTCTGTCCGGCGATCTTCCGCAGCGACTCGACCAGCCCGAGGTTGTGCCGGAGGTTGTCGCCCTGGAACCGGGGGCTCACGGCGCGGAAGTCGGTGGAGGCCAGCTCGCGGTCATGGGTGAAGTGGCCGCTGATCAGTCCGCGTGAGAGCACCCCGTACGCCGTGACGCCGATGCCCAGCTCGCGGACGGCCGGCAGGATCTCGTCCTCGATGCCGCGCGAGATCAGGGAGTACTCGATCTGGAGGTCCGCGACGGGGGTGACGGCCGCCGCCCGGCGGATGGTCTCGGCGCCGACCTCGGAGAGTCCGACGTGGCGCACATGTCCGGCCCGGATCAGCTCGGCGATGGCGCCGACCGTCTCCTCGATCGGGACGTCCGGGTCGATTCTGGCGATCCGGTAGATGTCGATGTGGTCGGTGCCGAGGCGCTGGAGGGAGTACGCGGCGAAGTTCTTCACGGCGGCAGGGCGTCCGTCGTAACCGCTCCACCCGTTGTCCGGGTCGCGCAGGGCGCCGAACTTGACGCTGGTGAGGGCCCGCTCGCGGGCGGCGGCGGGAGCGGTGCGCAGGGCTTCGCCGATCAGCAGCTCGTTGTGGCCCATGCCGTAGAAGTCGCCCGTGTCGAGCAGGGTGACGCCCGCGTCCAGCGCGGCGTGGATGGTGGCGATGGACTCCGCGCGGTCCACATCTCCTCCGTACAGGGCGGACATGCCCATGCAGCCGAGGCCGAGCGCGGAGGTGCGGGGGCCCGAGGCGCCGAGAGAGCGGGTGGGGATGGCGTTCATGAGGGTTCCTCCATGCGGATCGCCGAGTGACAGAACAACCAGTGACAGAACAACCATGACATGAGCGATGACAGATTTCAATATCTGTCATCGCTCATGTCGTCACGTGTCCGGTGTCCGTCAAAAACGCGTTACGTCCGGGCCCCGCCCGGTGGTAGCGTCACGGGCATGTTCTTCCAGATCTACGAGTGAGAGCGCGGCGGCGACGACCCGCCCCCCACCGACGAATCCGCAGATCACTTCTCATCGCTTCGGGAGAACCCCATGGCAAAGAGCCGCAACAACCTTCTCGGTGTCGGCGGACAGCGCAAGAAGCTGTCCCGCACCGACCCGCAGGCCAGCGCCCCCGCGCGCGACGCCAACCGCAAGGCCTCCGCCGACCACAAGCAGGAGCTGCTGCGCAAGATGCGTGAGCGCGCCGCGGGACAGGGCGAGGGCGACGGCGCCCAGGGCGACGGCGCGCAGCGGAGCGACGCGACGGACAGCACCGCCTCGCAGGACTGAGTACTCCAGCCGTACGCGACAAGCCATACGTCACACGTCACGCGTCATACGCCGTGGGCCCGGATCACCGAGGTGATCCGGGCCCACGGCGTATGACCGCGTCCGCGCCGCTCAGCCGATCCTCCGCGGCAGCCGTAGACTCAGCAGCCCCGTCAGGACGACCAGCCCCAGCTGCGCCAGCAGTGTGACGACCAGGGCGTCCCGCATCCCCGCCGTGGTGGCGAGGGTCAGGAAGAGCGAGCCCAGCGTCGCCACCCCCAGCGCCAGCGCGGACTGCTGCGCCGTGACCATCACACCGCTGCCCACCCCGGACCGCTCGGCCGGTATGTCGGAGAGCACGATGCGGATGATGACGGGCAGTTGGAGGCCCTGGCCGAGACCGGCGAGCGCGACACCCGGCAGCAGATCCAGCCCGCCGACCGAGGGCCAGCCGCCCCATACGGCGAGCGCCAGCAACGCCACCCCGGCGGTCTGGATCACAGCGCCGGCCGTGACCACCAGGCTGCCGTACCGCCGTATCAGCCGCGGACCCGCAAGTGACGCCCCGAAGAACGCCACCGCCATGGGTACCAGCGTCAGTCCGGCGTCGACCGCGCCCATCCGCAGCCCCTGCTGAAGAGCGACGGCGATCACGAACATGAAGCCGCCGAAGCCGATTCCGAACGGCACGATCAGCGCCAGCCCCCGCCGGAGCGTGACCAGCGCGAGCAGGCTCGGCGGCACCAGCGGGGTCCTGCCCTGCCGGTCGGCCCGCCGTTCCACCCGTACGAAGGCGTAGGACACGACCGGGAAGGCCGCGAGCGAGACCCACGTCCACCAGGGCCATCCGGCGGCCCGGCCCTCCGTGAGGGGCGCCAGGAGCGTCACCAGCGCGGCGGCCAGCAGGATCGTCCCCGGTGTGTCGATGGGCGCCGGCCGCTGCGAGCGGGTCTCCGGCACCGAGCGGACCGCGAAGAGCAGTCCCACCAGCGCCACCGGCACGTTCACCAGGAAGATCGCCCGCCAGCCGCTTCCCGCGATATCGGCCGCGACCAGCACCCCGCCCAGGATCTGGCCCGCCACCATCGCGAGCCCGGCCGTCGCGCCGTACAGGCTCAGCGCCTTCGCGCGCCGCTGTCCGCCGGTCGCGGAGTGGATGGTGGCCAGCACCTGCGGCAGCATCAGCGCCGCCGCGGCGCCCTGCGCGACCCGCGCGCCGACCAGCGTCCAGGCGTTCGGCGCGAGGCCGCAGACGAGTGAGGTGATGCCGAAGGCCGCCATGCCGAGGAGGAAGAGCCGCCTCCGGCCGAACATGTCCCCGAGCCGCCCGCCGAGAACGAGCAGCACGGCGTACGACAGCCCGTACCCGGCCACCACCAGCTCCAGCAGGGCGGGGCCCGCGGCCAGATCGTGATCGATGGTGGGCAGGGCTACATTGACGATGAAGAAGTCGATCAGAGGGAGCGCCGCACCGAGGAGCACGGTGAACAGGCCGAGAGTGCCGAGCACGGACCCGTGGTCATGGATGACGGACGGTCCGCCGGATGGGGCCCTGGCGGTGGATGTCTTCTGTAGGGACGCGAATGCTCTACTCACTCCATCGACGATCGCCCATCCCTCACCCTGGTACCAGAGTGTCTTTATCCTGGTACACGGACTACCCGGCAATGGGCTGCCGTGCGACACCCTCCTTCACCGAGGGCGACCGGGTCCGCCGCTTCGTACACTCTCGGTTACGTCGAGTGACATTGGAGTGATGATGAAAGCAAACAAGGGCGACCGTCTGGTGATGCACGGCCGGGTGGTCGGCAAGCACGACCGGATCGTGGAAGTCGTGGAGGTGCTGGGGCCGAACGGCTCGCCTCCGTTCAAGGTACGTGCCGAGAACGGTCACGAATCGATCGTGTCGCCGGGCCCGGACACCGCCGTGGAGCCGCACTCGAAGAGCGAGTGAAGCGCGGGTAGCACCGTGTGATGCCTGGTAGCGGGAGGCTCTTATCCCGTTACCAGGACTGCCTGGCAACGGCCTGGGACATGCGGCACCCTTGAATCATGACCTTCACCAGCGCGCGGGCCGGGCACACGACGGGGGCCGGGCACACGACGCGGGACGGGCAGGCGAGCGATATCCGCCGCCATGAGCTGGCGGGGTTCCTGCGCAGTCGCCGTGAGCGGATCACGCCCGAGCAGGTCGGGCTCGACCGGGGGAGCCGCCGGCGCACCCCCGGACTGCGGCGCGAGGAGGTCGCCCAGCTCTCCGCCGTCGGTGTCACCTGGTACACCTGGTTGGAGCAGGCGCGGGCCATTCAGGTCTCCGCGCAGGTCCTCGACGCGCTCGCCCGCGCCCTTCTCCTCGACCCCAGCGAACGCGCGCATCTCTTCGCGCTGGCCGGGGCGCTGGATCCCGCGCCCGGGACACCGTGCCCCACCATCACGCCCGCGATCCGGCAGATGCTGGAGCGGCTGGAGCCGTTCCCTGCGTGTGTGCAGAACAGCCGGTACGACATCCTCGCGTACAACCGCACGTACGGCGTGATGATGTGCGACCTGGACGCGCTGCCGCCGCAGGACCTCAACTGCCTCTGGCTCGCCTTCACCAACAAGGACTTCCGCGCCGCCCTCGGCAACCGCGAGGAGACGACCCGGATCATGGCGGCCAAGTTCCGGTCCGCCATGGCGGAGCATCTCTCGGAGCCTCCCTGGAAGACGCTTCTCGGACGGCTGCGGGCGGCCTCGCCCGAGTTCCGCGAGATCTGGGAGCGGCACGAAGTGGTCGCTCCGGTCGGGGACAGGACCAAGAGGTTCGTCAACGCCGAGGTGGGACAGCTGAATCTGGAGCACACCAACCTCTGGCTCGGGCCGTCCGCGGGGCCCCGGCTGGTCAGCTATGTCCCGGTGGACGACGAGACCAGGCTCCGGCTGGAGAAGCTCCAGGCGTCCGCTCGGGCGTCCGCGCTGGTCCCCGCCGCTCACTGAGGCCGATTGCTCACCGGCGGCCGGTGACCGGCTCGCATACCGAGGGCCGG
>NZ_PHRF01000097.1:0-23213 GCF_004151105.1 Streptomyces sp. L-9-10 | reverse complement strand
TGGACGACGAGACCAGGCTCCGGCTGGAGAAGCTCCAGGCGTCCGCTCGGGCGTCCGCGCTGGTCCCCGCCGCTCACTGAGGCCGATTGCTCACCGGCCGGGTCCCTCCACGGCGGTCCCGCTGTCGGGTGCTCCCGGCTCCAGGCGCTCCGCCGTACGGCGTGCCGTCCGCCGTGCCCAGGCGCCGCTGGTGAGCGCGCCGACCAGCAGGACGCAGACCCCGCAGGCCGTGATGATCCACCAGGCCGGGTGGCTCGCCTTCACGAACCCCGTCTTGTACGAGGCGGAGGCCACCGCGCCCGCCGTGCCGGCCGCCAGCACCGCGCCGATCACGGCCACGCCCAGCGTCTGGCCGATCTGGCGGCTGGTGGAGGCCACGGCGGCGGCGACGCCCGCCTGGGAGAGGGGCATACCGGAGACGGCGGTGTTGGTGATCGGCGCGTTCACCATGCCGAAGCCGAGCCCGAACAGCACATAGCCGGTGAACAGCAGCGCGTCGGTCGCCTCCGCGTCGAACGCGGCGAACAGCACACCGCTCGCCGTCATCGCCGTCCCCGAGACCAGCAGCGGGATGCGCGGGCCCCGGTTGCCGACGAGCCGGCCGGAGAGCGGGGCACAGAGGAAGGTCATGGCGGCCATCGGCAGGATGTACAGCCCGGCGTGCAGCGCGGACAGTCCTCGTACGTTCTGCAGATAGAGCGTGTTGAGGAAGAGGAAGCCGCCGAGCGCGGCGAAGGCGGAGATGGCGATGACCGTCGCCCCGCTGAACGGCGCGCTGCGGAAGAACCGCAGGTCGATCAGTGGTTCGGCGCGTCTCGGCTCGTACAGCAGCAGCCCGGCGAACGAGAGGACCGCGACGGCCGCGAACGACAGGATCAGCGGTGAGGTCAGGCCCGCCTGGGGCGCCTCGATGATCGCGTAGGTGAGGGCGCCGAGTACGCCGATGACCAGCAGCTGTCCCACGGGATCGGGGCGGCGTGGCTTGGGGGCGCGCGACTCCGGGACGTACCGCCAGGTCAGGATGAACGCGGCGATCCCGATGGGGATGTTGATCCAGAAGATCGACCGCCAGCCGACCGAGTCCACCAGCAGTCCGCCGATCAGCGGGCCCGCCGCCATCGCGATACCGACGACGGCGCCCCAGGCACCGATGGCGCGGGCGCGCTCGCGCGGGTCGGTGAAGGTGTTGGTGATGATCGACATCGCCACCGGGTTGAGCATCGAGCCGCCGACCGCCTGCACCATACGGAACGCGACCAGCGATTCGAGGGTCGGTGCCAGGGAGCAGAGCAGCGAGCCGAGGGTGAACAGGACGAGCCCGGTCTTGAAGACCCGGCGCCGGCCGATCCGGTCGGCGGTGGAGCCCGCGAGCATCAGCAGCGAGGCGAGGACGAGGGTGTAGGCGTCGATCGTCCACTGGAGCCCGGCGACCGTGGCATGCAGTTCCTTCTGCATGGAGGGCAGCGCGACGTTGAGGATGGTGTTGTCGAGGCTGACGATCAGCAGACTCATGCAGCAGATCGACAGCACCAGCATCCGCCGCCGGTGGCTCAGCTCGGGCATTCATCGATGGTACGGCCACCTAATGACCGGCGCCGTGTGCCACGGTCGTGCGCGACAATGGGCGGATGACCGCTCCACTCTCCACGCTCGCCGCGCCTCCGGCCGCCCCGCTGGCCATCGGTCCCCATACCGTCCGGCCGCCGGTGGTGCTCGCCCCCATGGCCGGGATCACCAACGCCCCGTTCCGCACGCTCTGCCGGGAGTTCAGCGGCGGCAAGGGGCTGTTCGTCAGCGAGATGATCACCACCCGGGCGCTGGTGGAGCGCAACGAGAAGACCATGCAGCTCATCCACTTCGACGCGACCGAGACCCCGCGCTCGATCCAGCTGTACGGAGTGGATCCGGTCACCGTCGGCAAGGCCGTCCGGATGATCGTGGACGAGGGCCTGGCCGACCACATCGACCTCAACTTCGGCTGCCCGGTGCCCAAGGTCACCCGCAGGGGCGGTGGCTCGGCCCTCCCGTACAAGCGGCCCCTGCTGCGGGCGATCCTGCGCGAGGCCGTGTCCAACGCCGGGGATCTGCCGGTCACGATGAAGATGCGCAAGGGCATCGACGACGACCACCTCACCTGTCTCGACGCGGGGCGGATCGCGGTCGAGGAGGGCGTGACCGCGATCGCGCTGCACGGCAGGACCGCCGCCCAGCACTACGGCGGCACCGCCGACTGGGACGCCATCGCGCGGCTCAAGGAGCATGTCCCGGAGATTCCCGTGCTCGGCAACGGCGACATCTGGTCGGCGGACGACGCGCTGCGGATGGTGCGCGAGACCGGCTGCGACGGCGTGGTCGTGGGGCGCGGCTGCCTGGGCCGGCCGTGGCTCTTCGGGGACCTGGTCGCGGCCTTCGAGGGGCACGGCGAGCCGGCGCGGCCCACGCTGCGCGAGGTCGCGGGCGTCATGCGGCGCCACGCCGAGCTGCTGGGGGAGTGGATCGGGGACGAGGCCCGCGGGGTGATCGACTTCCGTAAGCATGTGGCCTGGTATCTGAAGGGCTTCTCGGTCGGCTCGGAGCTGCGCAAGCGGCTGGCGATCACCTCGTCGCTCGCCGAACTCGACGAGCTGATGGCCGGGCTCGATCTGGACCAGCCGTGGCCGGACGGCGCGGACGGGCCGCGCGGGCGTACGTCGGGGAACAACCGGGTCGTCCTGCCGGACGGCTGGCTGAAGGACCCGTACGACTGCGCGGGGATCGGCGCGGACGCGGAACTGGACACGTCGGGCGGCTGAAGCCCCCCGGGGTGTGCCCGGTGCGCCCGGACGGTCAGTCCCCGGACGGGCTTCTGGTCACCTCGGGGCCCGCCTGCCGCTCCAGCGGCGCCGCGGCGGCGGAGTTGCTGACGCTGAACGCGACGCTGCCCGCGCGGTAGCGGTCGTCGGTCCACTCGATGGGCCGGCCGGCCGCCGTGTTCGTCAGATGACGCTGCCGCAGCAGCGGGCTGGCCCGGCGGACCCGCAGCAGCCGGGCGTCCTCGCTGCCCGCCGCGACGGCGTCGATGAGGTGCTCGCCGTAGTGGGCGACGATGCCGGCGTTCTCCGCGATGCTGTTCATGATCGAGACGACATCGTCGGGCAGCGCGCGGACGACCGGCGCGACCCAGTCCGTATAGGCCGTGCGCTCGACCATCACCGGCTCCCCGTCCAGCCGTCGCACCCGCACGACGTACAGCACCTCGCTTCCCGGCTCCACGCCCAGCCGGGACGCCTCCTCGGCGGTCGCGGGCCGGGTGGTACGGCTGAGGATCCGGCTGGAGACCGCGCAGCCCATGGCCTGTGCCCACTGGGCGAAGCTGTTGAGCTGCTGGAAACTGTGCCGGCGCTCCTGGCGCAGGACGACACGGCGCGCGCCCTGCCGGGAGCCGATCAGCCCCTCCGAGGCGAGCAGCCCGACGGCCTGCCGTACCGTGCCGCGCGAGACCGACCAGCGGGCCGCCAGATCGCTCTCCGAGGGCAGCCGGGCGCCGACGGGGTGCTCGCCGCTCAGGATCGACTGCCGCAGCGCCTCGGCGATCTCCAGATAGCGCGATCCGCTCGTGCCTGATGCCACGCCTGCCCCCTCGGAAAACCCAACTGTGCACAGGTACGTCCAACGGTCGCGAACCTGACCTTCACTCTAACCGTACGTTTCCGCGGGTGTTTCCGTCCCCCTTCACTGGCATCGCCAGCCAGTTGTACGGATTTGGTCTTCCTCGGTTCCTGTCGCCATGGTCATCGTCCGTTCATGTCCGCGATACCTGAGCCGGGCGAACTGATGCCATCTTGTCTGAACAAGTGACACCCCCCGACACCCTCACTTCTCGTTCCGGGAGACACCGCGTGACCAGACTCCGTGTCCGCGCCAACGGCCGGCTCGTCGCCGCCGTGGCGCTCAGCACCACCGCGTTCACCGCGCTCACCGCCTGTGGCGCGGCGCCCGACGACTCCGCGGACTCCGCCGCGGGCGCCAAGGCCGCGACCGCCGCCTCCGCCGCCGACTTCGGCGGGCTGGAGGCCCTCGTCACGGCCGCCGAGAAGGAGGGCACGCTCAATGTGATCGCCCTTCCGCCGGACTGGGCCAACTACGGCGAGGTCATCAAGGCGTTCGAGGCCACGTACAAGATCAAGGTCAGCAGCGAGAACCCGGACGCCTCCAGCTCCGACGAGATCGCCGCCGTCAAGTCCCGCAAGGGCCAGAAGCGCGCGCCCGACGTCCTCGACCTCGGCATCGCCTTCGCCCGCAGCGGCGCCGCCGAGAACCTCTTCGCGCCGTACAAGGTCGAGGCGTGGGACAAGATCCCGGACGCCCAGAAGGAGAAGGACGGCCGCTGGTTCAACGACTACGGCGGCTACGTCTCGATCGGCTGCGACGCGGCCCGGATCAAGAACTGCCCCCAGACCTTCGCCGATCTCCTCAAGCCCGAGTACAAGGGCAAGGTGGCGCTCAACGGCAACCCCACCAAGTCCGGTTCGGCCTTCGGCGGCGTGTACGCGGCGTCGCTCGCCAACAAGGGCTCCTTCGGCGACATCCAGCCCGGTATCGACTTCTTCGGCAAGCTGAAGAAGAACGGCAACTTCATCCCCGTCGAGTCCACCCCGGCCACGGTCGAGAAGGGCGAGACGCCCATCAGCATCGACTGGGACTACCTCAACGCCGGTTACGCCGACCAGTTCCGCGGCAAGGGCGTCGACTGGAAGGTCGTCATCCCGGCCGACGGCGTGTACGCGCAGTACTACTCGCAGGCCATCAACAAGGACGCGCCCCACCCGGCCGCCGCGCGGCTGTGGATGGAGTTCCTGTACGGCACCGAGGGCCAGAACCTGTGGCTGAAGGGGTACGCGCGCCCCGTGCTGCTGCCCTCGATGACCACGGAAGGCACCGCCGACAAGACCTTCGTCGCCAAGCTCCCCAAGGTCGAGGGCACCCCGAGCTTCCCCGAGTCCGCCGAGCTGGACAAGGCCAACGCCACCCTCGCCGAGAACTGGGACAAGGCCGTCTCCTGATGCCCACCCCCTCCTCGTCCGCACCGGGCGCCGCCGACGGAACACGCCGTCGGCGGCGGGCGCCGCGCGCCTGGCTCGGCGCCCTCCCGCTGCTCGTCTTCGCCGCGCTCTGCTTCGGCCTGCCGGTCGGCGCGCTGCTGTACGGGGCCGTCACCCGCGACGACCCGGTCACCGGCGCCACCGCCCTGACCGGTGAACACCTTCAGCGTTCGCTCCAGGGCCCGTATCTGACCTCGCTGGCCGGCAGCGTCGAACTCTCCGCGCTGACCGCCGTGATCGCCACCCTCCTCGGCACGCTGATCGCCCAGGCCGTCGTCACCTCGCGCGGCGGCGCGCTTCGCGACGCCGTGCTCACCGCCTCCGGTGTGCTCGCCAACTTCGGCGGGATCCCGCTGGCGTTCGCGTTCGTCGCCACCCTCGGCATCTCCGGTGTGGTCACCCGGCTCGGCCATCTCGACAGCGTCGGCTGGAACTTGTACTCCTTCACCGGACTCGCCGTCATCTACCTGTACTTCCTGGTGCCGTTGATGGTGCTCGTCAGCGTCCCGGCGCTGGACGGTCTGCGCCCGCAGTGGCGCGAGGCCGCGCAGAACGCCGGGGCCACCACCTGGCAGTTCTGGCGCCATGTCGGGCTGCCGGTCCTCGCGCCCTCACTGCTCGGCGGCTTCGTGCTGCTCTTCGGCAGCGCCTTCGCCGCGCACGCCACCGCCGCCGCGCTGGTGGGCGGATCGGTCCCGCTGGTCACGCTGAAGATCGCGGACGCGCTCTCCGGCAACGTCCTGGTCGGACAGGAGAACGTGGCGCTCGCGCTGAGCCTCGACATGATCGTGATCGCCGGTCTGGTCATGGCGGTCTATCTGCCCCTCCAGCGACGGAGCACCCGATGGCTGCACTGACACCGACCGCCGCCCCCGCCCCCGGGCAGACCCCGCGGCAGGCGCGGGACGGCAAGGCCGTACGGGTACGGGCGCGCCGCCGCCCCCGCGTCTGGCGCGGCGCGGTGCTGGCGCTCGCCGGGCTCTACTTCCTCGTACCGCTGCTGTCCTCGTTCGTCTTCACGGTGCACACGCCGGGGCAGGGCGTCTCCTTCGCCGCGTACACCGGGATCCTGTCGGCCGAGGGCTTCACCCAGAGCCTGCTGCTCTCCCTCGGGCTGGCCGCCGCCACCATCGCGCTGGCGCTGCTGCTGGCCGTGCCGGCGCTGATCGCCGTCCGGCTGGGCGCGCCGCGGCTGCGGCCGCTCATCGAGATCGTCTGCATGCTGCCGCTGGTGGTGCCGCCGATCGCACTGGTCACCGGCGTCACGACCGTGCTGCGCTGGGGACCGGACCATCTCTCCCGTACACCGCTCTACCAGACCTTCCTGGCGGTGCAGAACGAGTCGTTCCCGGTGGTGCTGGTGCTCGCCTACACCGTGCTCGCGCTGCCGTTCGTCTACCGCTCGCTGGACGCCGGGCTGCGCGCCGTGGACGTGCCGACCCTGGTGGAGGCCGCGCGCAACTGCGGGGCGAGCAGGCCGTATGTGATCCTGCGGGTCATCCTGCCCAACCTCCGCTCCTCGCTGGCCGGTGCCTCCTTCCTCACCCTGGCGCTGGTGCTCGGCGAGTACACGATCGCCTCGCTGCTCGGCTTCCGGCCGTTCGCGGTGTGGATCGTCTCCGTCTCCGGCGCGCAGGCGCGGATGTCGGTGGCCGTCTCACTGCTCAGCCTGCTGATCACCTGGGCGCTGCTGCTGCTCCTGTCGCGTGCGGGGACCCGGGCCGCCTCGGCGACTCCCGCGCCGCCCGCACCCTCGGCCTCTTCCGGCTCTCCCACCTCTCCCGCCCCCGGCAAGGAGTAGACCTCCCATGTCCCTCACCTCGACAGCAACCGAAGACCGTCCGGAGGAAGACCGTCCGGCGGCGGAGACCACGGGCGCGACCGGCGCCCTGGTCGAATTCCGCGGTCTGCGCCGGGCGTTCGGCCCGACCGTCGCCCTCGACGGGCTCGATCTGACGGCGAGGCCCGGCGAACTCCTCGCCCTGCTCGGCCCCTCGGGCTGCGGCAAGACCACGGCGCTGCGGGTCCTGGCCGGCTTCGAGCAGACGGACTCGGGCGAGGTGCTGGTGGACGGCGAGGACATCACCCGCGTACCGGCCAACCGGCGCGACGCGGGCATGGTCTTCCAGTCGTACAGCCTCTTCCCGCATCTCAACGCCCGTGACAACGTGGCGTTCGGACTGCGGGTGCGCAAGGTGTCCGCCGCCGAGCGGCGCGCCCGCGCGGCCGAACTCCTCGATCTCGTCGGCCTTCCCGAGCACGGCGACCGCTTCCCGCACCAGATGTCCGGCGGTCAGCAGCAGCGCGTGGCGCTCGCCCGCGCCCTGGCGCTGCGCCCGCGCGTCCTGCTGCTGGACGAACCGCTCTCGGCACTCGATGCCAAGGTGCGGCTGACGCTGCGCGAGGAGATCCGCCGGCTCCAGCTGTCGCTGGGCATCACCACCATCTTCGTCACCCACGACCAGGAGGAGGCGCTCTCCATGGCCGACCGGGTGGCGGTGCTCAACGCGGGCCGGCTGGAGCAGTGCGCGCCGCCCGCGGAGCTGTACGAGCGGCCCGCCACGGCGTTCGTCGCCGAGTTCGTCGGCACGATGAACCGGCTGGCCGGGAGGGTCACGGACGGCGGGCAGGTCGAGGTCGCGGGCGTCACGCTGCCCGTGGACGGCGAAACGCCGGCGAGCCGCGAGGTGGAGGTGCTGATCCGCCCCGAGAACATCACCGCCACCGCCGATCCGGCCGGCACGGCGACGGTCGTCTCCGCGTCCTTCTTCGGCTCGGTCACGCGCGTGCTGCTCGATCTGCCCGGCGGCGGTTCGGTGAAGTCCGATGTGCCGTCCCGGGACGCGGGCGAACTGGTCCCCGGGGTACGGGCGACGGTCGAGCCCGCGCGGCGCCCGGTCCTCGTGGTGCCGGCCCCGGGCGGCGGCGCGTGAGTACGGCGGGGCCGCGCGGGAGTACGGAGACGACGCCCGCGGCGGTGCTCTTCGACATGGACGGCACTCTCGTGGACACCGAGGTGCTGTGGTGGGAGACGGCGGACGAGATCGCCGGGAGCCTCGGCCACCGGCTCACCGGCGCGGACGCCCCTGAAGTGGTCGGCCGGGCGGTCGCCGACACCGCCGCTCATCTGGTGCGGGTCACGGGCGGCGGGTGCGCCGACACGGTCGCCGCGGAGCTGACCGGGTCCTTCTTCCGGCGCGTGGAGGCGGGTGCGCCGCTGCGTCCTGGCGCCCGGCGGCTGCTGGCCGAACTGGAGCGGGCCGAGGTGCCCTTCGCGCTGGTCAGTGCCTCGCCGCGGGCCGTCGTGGACTCGGTGGTCGGGGGTTCGCTGGCCGATGTGCCGTTCGCCTTCACGCTCTCCGCCGACGACACCGTACGGACCAAGCCGTACCCCGACCCCTACCGGGCGGCGGCCGAGCGGCTCGGTGTCGGGCCCGCGGTGTGTGTCGCCGTGGAGGACTCGCCGGACGGCAGCGCCTCGGCCCAGGCGGCGGGGTGCGCGGTGCTGGTGGTGCCCTCGCTGCTGCCGGTGGAGCCGGCGGTGGGGCGGTACTTCGCCCGGAGTCTGGAGGACGTCGACCTGGCGGTGCTGCGCGGCTGCGACCCGGGGCCTCCGAGGGCCTCGGATAGGCCATCCGAGAGCGTGATTCTCGCCACGTTTGATGTGTGCAAGGCTCAGATGAGCGGATCTTGAGTGAATGCGAAACAGAAAGGGTGGCACGCGGTGCCACCCTTTCTGTGTTCATTACGTGAACTCAGACGGCGATGTCATCACTCATATGAGCGCATCCGGTCATGAGCGGGTCATGGCCGCTTCGAGGCGTGAAGGAGGCGGGTCCGCCCGGCCGCGCCACGGTCGCTTTCGATCCGCTGGCGGACGGGTGGTTAAGGCCGTATGACAGGCAAGTGGCCGTACCCAGGCACCTTCGATCTGGGTATGTTCCTCGCCGTCAGGGCAGCCACCGCGTCCTTGAGGAGTCGGACCCGTGTCGGAAAACAGCGATCCCCATGTAGCCACCCCCACGCTCCAGGGCGAGAAGTTCGTCTATGACTTCACCGAGGGCAACAAGGATCTGAAGCACCTCCTCGGCGGCAAAGGTGCCAATCTCGCCGAGATGACCAACCTCGGGCTGCCTGTCCCGCCGGGCTTCACCATCACCACCGAGGCGTGCAACATCTATCTCGACAGCGGTGCCGAACCGGCCGCTCTGCGCGACGAGGTGAGCGCGCATCTCGACGCCCTCGAACAGAAGATGGCGAAGAAGCTCGGCCAGGCCGACGACCCGCTGCTCGTCTCCGTACGCTCCGGCGCCAAGTTCTCCATGCCCGGCATGATGGACACCGTCCTGAACGTCGGGCTCTCCGACGCCTCCGTCGCCGGACTCGCCGCCCAGGCGGGCGACGAGCGCTTCGCCTGGGACTCGTACCGCCGGCTGGTCCAGATGTTCGGCAAGACCGTGCTCGGCGTCGACGGCGACCTCTTCGAGGAGGCGCTGGAAGAGGCCAAGCGGGCCAAGAACGCCGCCACGGACGTGGATCTGGAGACCGCCGACCTCAAGGAGCTGGTCGCGCGGTTCAAGAAGATCGTCTCCCGGGAGGCGGGCCGCGACTTCCCGCAGGACCCGCGCGAGCAGATGGATCTGGCGGTCCGCGCGGTCTTCGAGTCCTGGAACACCGACCGGGCCAAGCTCTACCGCCGTCAGGAGCGCATCCCCGGCGACCTCGGCACCGCCGTCACGATCTGCTCCATGGTCTTCGGCAACCTCGGCCCGGATTCGGGCACGGGCGTCGCCTTCACCCGCGACCCCGCCAGCGGCCACCAGGGCGTGTACGGCGACTACCTCCAGAACGCGCAGGGCGAGGATGTCGTCGCGGGCATCCGCAACACGGTGGCGCTCGCCGAGCTGGAGCAGATCGACAAGACGTCGTACGACCAGCTCATGGGCATCATGGAGACCCTGGAGACGCACTACCGGGATCTGTGCGACATCGAATTCACCATCGAGCGCGGCCAGTTGTGGATGCTCCAGACGCGGGTCGGCAAGCGCACCGCCGGCGCCGCCTTCCGGATCGCCACCCAACTCGTCGACCAGGGACTGATCGACGAGGCGGAGGCACTCCAGCGGGTCAACGGCGCCCAGCTCGCCCAGCTGATGTTCCCGCGCTTCGACGAGAACGCGAAGCGGCAGCTGCTCGGGCGGGGGATCGCCGCGTCGCCCGGCGCGGCCGTCGGCAAGGCGGTCTTCGACTCGTACACCGCCATCAAGTGGTCGCGGTCCGGCGAGAAGGTCATCCTCATCCGCCGCGAGACCAACCCCGACGACCTGGACGGGATGATCGCCGCCGAGGGCATCCTCACCTCGCGTGGCGGCAAGACCTCGCACGCCGCCGTCGTCGCCCGGGGCATGGGCAAGACCTGTGTCTGCGGCGCCGAGGAGCTGGAGGTCGACACCAAGTCCCGCCGGCTGACGGCCGACGGGACCGTCATCGAGGAGGGCGACGTCGTCTCCATCGACGGCTCGACCGGCAAGGTCTACCTCGGTGAGGTCCCGGTCGTACCGTCGCCCGTCGTCGAGTACTTCGAGGGACGGATGCACGCGGGCGCCGACGACGCCGACGAACTGGTGGAGGCCGTCCACCGGATCATGGCGTACGCGGACCGCCGCCGCAGGCTGCGGGTGCGTGCCAACGCCGACAACGCCGAGGACGCGCTGCGCGCCCGCCGCTTCGGGGCGCAGGGCATCGGACTGTGCCGTACGGAGCACATGTTCCTGGGCGAGCGCCGGGGGATGGTCGAGAAGCTGATCCTCGCCGACACGGACGACGAGCGGGAAGAGGCGCTGGGGGCGCTGCTGCCGTTCCAGAAGAAGGACTTCATCGAGCTGTTCGAGGCGATGGACGGCCTGCCGGTGACGGTCCGGCTGCTCGACCCGCCGCTGCACGAGTTCCTGCCCGACATCACCGAACTGTCGGTACGGGTCGCGCTCGCCGAGGCCCGCAAGGACCACAACGAGAACGATCTGCGCCTCCTCCAGGCCGTGCACAAGCTCCATGAGCAGAACCCGATGCTCGGTCTGCGCGGGGTACGGCTCGGCCTGGTCATCCCCGGGCTGTTCGCCATGCAGGTACGCGCCATCGCGGAGGCGGCGGCCGAGCGCAAGAACGCCAAGGGCGACCCGCGCCCGGAGATCATGATCCCGCTCGTCGGCACGGTCCAGGAGCTGGAGATCGTCAGGGACGAGGCCGAGCAGGTCATCGCCGAGGTCGAGCGGGCCACCGGGGTCGAACTCACCCTGGCGCTCGGCACGATGATCGAGCTGCCGCGCGCCGCGCTGACCGCCGGGCAGATCGCGGAGGCGGCGGAGTTCTTCTCGTTCGGTACGAATGACCTCACCCAGACCGTCTGGGGCTTCTCCCGCGACGACGTGGAGGCGAGCTTCTTCACGGCGTACCTGGAGAAGGGCATCTTCGGGGTCTCCCCGTTCGAGACGATCGACCGGGACGGCGTCGGCGCGCTCGTGCGGAGCGCGGCCGAGGCGGGCCGGGCCACCCGGCCGGGGCTCAAGCTCGGCGTCTGCGGCGAGCACGGCGGCGACCCGGAGTCGGTGCACTTCTTCCACGAGGTGGGTCTGGACTACGTCTCCTGCTCGCCGTTCCGGATCCCGGTGGCGCGGCTGGAGGCGGGCCGCGCGGCGGCATCGTCGGCGGGCAGCGATTCGCGGTGACTGCCGATGACGTCCGCGATGACGTCCGCGATCGAGTTCGCTACGGAGTTCGATTGCTTCCGAGGGGTTTTGGTGAATCCCGACAGAAGATGGGGGATTTCCTCTGAACACCGGAGCCGCATTGCCGGTTGATCCCTGACCCTCGCCGGACCGGCGAGGCGGCTCCGGGGCACAGAGAAGGGGCGGGCACCTTGTGCGGAGGTGCCCGCCCCTTCGTCATGTGCGGGTGGTGAGTGCAGTGCTGAATTGCCCGCCGGGTAACGGCGGGCAGCGGGTGGAGCGCGACCGGTGGATCCCCACCCACCGGTCGCGCTCCTTTTACGCGGGCCGGACATGGAGCCGCAACCTCGACTGACCGCCGCCGAGCGGGCGAAGCCCCCCACGGCCCTCGCCACGCCTATTCGGTCGTCCAGGTTTCATGCCCGACGAGGTACAGCTTTTCGCTTCGCGGGCGCCACCGCGAAGCGTTTCAACTGTGGCCGAAACACCGTGGTAACAGCCCGTGATGGCCTGCATACTCAGTGCTGGGGGCTGCTGGGGAGATAGTGGACGCAACAGGTGGAGATTTGATGCTGCGTATTCATTTCACCGGGAAGGACCTCGGCGGGGTTCGGATGGCCGCCGGGCCCGACCCGCTGTGGGAAACGATTCTCAGCTTTCATCGAATAAGAGACCGGCGTGGTCCGCTCGCCTACGGGGAATGGCGCAGGGAAACACGGACCCGGTTGAACGGTGAAACAAGTCTGCTCTCCGCGCTCGTTCCACAGCGCGGCTATTTCCCGGATTTCCTGACGCCGGCTCAGGGAAGACTCGGCTTTGACGCGGGCCTGGAAGCGGGTCTCGAAGCACTGCGCGCCACGCCGCACGAAAGAATACGCGCCGAACTCGCCCTGCTCGTCATGGGCAATGAGCGCGGCAGGGACCCGGGCGGAAGGCT
The DNA here is from genome assembly GCF_004151105.1 of Streptomyces sp. L-9-10. Taxonomy (GTDB): domain Bacteria; phylum Actinomycetota; class Actinomycetes; order Streptomycetales; family Streptomycetaceae; genus Streptomyces. The sequence goes on along the minus strand of NZ_PHRF01000097.1, from coordinate 10,470 downwards.
GGCCTCGCTCGCGGACGGCGGCTCCGACCGCGTCGGCCGGCTCGTCGAGGCGCTGCGCGTGTACCACCGGGCCGCCGTCGAGCCGTACTGGCCCCATATCCGGGCCAGGGCCGAGGCGGACCGCGCGCTGCGCGGCCGGGCGCTGCTCGACGGCGGCGCGGACGAACTGCTCTCCACGCTGCCGCCGATGCTGCGCTGGCGCTCCCCGGTGCTGGAGGCCGACTACCCGGTGCACCGCGAACTGCGCCTGGACGGGCGGGGGCTGCTGCTCCAGCCGTCGTTCTTCTGCCGCTCCACGCCGGTCGTCCACCGCGACCCCGCGCTGCCGCCCGTCCTGGTCTATCCCGTCACCCACTCCGACGCGCCCGCCGTCACGGAGCGTGGGGGACCCACGCTCGGCCGGCTCGTCGGGCATACGCGTTCGGCCGTTCTGCGCGCCATCGAGCACGGCTCGACGACGAGCGAGCTGGCCCGCAGAACCGGTGTGTCGCTCGCCTCTGCCAGCCAGCACGCCTGCGTCCTGCGCGAGGCGGGGCTCGTCGTCACCCTTCGGCACGGCAACGCCGTCCTGCACACCCTCACCCCGCTGGGCGCCGCCCTGCTGCGGGGCGGCAGACCCTCGGAAGGGCTCTACGCCCGGAACGGCCCGGTGACCTCGTAGGTGATACCGCCCGACGAACTCCCGCTGGTGCCGCGCTGGCTGGAGAAGTAGAGCCGCTTGCCGTCGGGGGAGAAGGCCGGTCCGGTGATCTCCGAGCCGGACTGGCCGCCGATCCGCAGGAACGGCGCGACGACATCGTCAGGGGTGATCACACAGATCTCCATGTTCCCGCCGTCCTCCGCGACGAAGAGATCGCCGGAGGAGGAGCCGGTGACATTGTCGACACCGGTCAGCGGCGCCGTACCGGAGACGAGCGAGTCGTCGTAGGCCAGCTCGATGGTCGCCGCGGCCGCGTTGTACTGCCAGACCCGGTTGTCGCCCTTGGTGGTGAACCAGCAGGTGTCGCCGGCGTAGTAGCAGCCCTCGCCGCCGTTGAAACGCTTGGCGCCCGACACCTGGTTACGGGTGGCCGTCGAGGCACCGCTCGGGTCGGGGACCGTCGCCCAGCTCACCGGGCCGCTCGTGCCCGTACCGGCGACGAGCACCTCGAGACGGCCCGCCGACAGATCGCCCCACGTGGTGGGCGTGAAGCGGTAGAAGCAGCCGTCGGTGGTGTCCTCGGTGAGATAGATGGTCCTGCGCACGGGGTCCGCGGCGGCGGCCTCGTGCTTGAAGCGGCCGATCGCGTCCCGTCGTACCGGCGTCTTCACGCCCCACGGGTCGGTCTCGTAGACATAGCCGCGGTCCACCTCCTCGCACGAGAGCCAGGTGTTCCACGGCGTCTTGCCGCCCGCGCAGTTCTGCCGGGTGCCGGAGAGGATCCGGTACGCGGCGGTGATCGCGCCCGTCGAGGAGAAGCGGACCGCGCTCGCGCCGCCCGACGGGTCGATCTCCGAGTTGGAGACATAGATCCAGCCGGATCCGTCGGCGTAGCAGGCGCCACCGTCCGGGGCGTTGTGCCAGCTGTACGACGTGCCGGTGACCTGCTGCCCCGACCGGGCGATGACCCGGCTGGTGAACCCGGCGGGGAGGCGGATGTTGTTGGAGTCCGCCGTGCCGAGTGCTCCGTAGGGGCCCGCGCCGGGCTGGGCGGGCGCGGCGTAGGCGGCGCCGCGCCACAGGGTGCCGCCGAAAGCCGCGGCCGAGGTGCCGATGACCGCTCCGCGCAGGAAACTGCGACGTTCCACTGGTCGCTCCATGGGGGTGTCGTGACCGCCCCACGGCGCCGGCCGACGTCGCGGGGTCGCGCGTCGCAGGAGCCTAGGGGACAGGCATGGCCGCCGTCTGAACGTCCGGTGAGAAGTCGTCATTTCGGCTGTGTTCCGGCCGGTCGTCCCGCGGTGCGGGCCGAAGTCCGGCTATCTCACACTCTCCCTGGATCCATGGACGGGGCACACGTCCCGTCCATAGGGTCGCGATCATGCCCGACATATCGCTGACCATGCTCATCGTGCTCTGTCTCGCCGCCGGGGCGGCGGGCTGGATCGATGCCGTGGTGGGCGGGGGCGGACTGCTGCTCCTGCCCGCGATGCTTCTCGGACTGCCGCACGTACCCGCCGCGCACATCCTCGGCACCAACAAGGCGGTCGCCATCGTCGGCACCTCGGGCGCGGCGGTGACCTATCTGCGCAAGGCGCCGGTCGAGGTGAAGACGGCCGTACGGATCGGGCTCGCGGCCCTCGCCGGCTCGATGGCCGGCGCCTTCTTCGCGGCCGGGATCAGCAGCGATGTGCTCCGGCCCGTGATCATGGTGGTGCTGCTCGGTGTGGCGGCCTTCGTCCTGCTGCGGCCGTCCTTCGGCGGGACGCGGGCGGGCGGCCCGGTCACCCGGGCGCGTACGGTCACCGCGATCGTGCTGGTCGGCGGCGGGATCGGCTTCTACGACGGGCTGTTCGGACCCGGTACGGGAACGTTTCTCGTGCTCGCGCTCACCGCCGTGCTCCACCTCGATCTGGTGACGGCCTCCGCCACCGCGAAGATCGTGAACGTCTGCACCAACGGCGGCGCGCTCGCGATGTTCGCCTACCAGGGCACCGTGCTGTGGCAACTGGCCGCGCTGATGGCGGTGTTCAATCTGGCGGGCGGGATGATGGGTGCGCGGATGGCGCTCAGGAAGGGCAGCGAGTTCGTGCGCGGGGTGCTGCTGGTGGTGGTGTTCTCGCTGGTCGCGAAGCTCGCGTTCGACCAGTGGACGGCCTGAGCGCGCGGACGGCCCGCGCCTTCGCCCCGGTGCTATCTCGCGCCGACGAGATGCGCGTACGCCACGACATTGCCCTGGTAGCCGCCCTTCTTGGCGAAGCCGCCCCCGCAGGTGATCACCCGTAGCTCGGCCCGGTCCGTGGCCCCGTACACCCTGCGGTCGGGGAACTCGGCGTTGTCGTAGACCTCCAGCGCGTCGACCGTGAAGACGGCGGTACTGCCGTCCGCGCGGGTCACCTCGATGTGATGGCCCTTCTTGAGCGTGCCCAGTTCGTAGAAGACGGCGGGTCCTTGCGCGTTGTCGACATGACCGGCGACGATCGCGGTCCCCTTGGCGCCCGGGGCGGCGCCGTCCTTGTACCAGCCCACGATGTTCCGGATGCCGGAGGGCGGTACGTCGAGACTGCCGTCGCGTCCCAGCCCGAGCCCGAGGACCTGCGCGTCCACGTTGATCTCGGGGATGCTCAGACGGACCGGGGCCGAGGACCGCATCGGAGCGGCGGCGGCCTCGGTGTGGCTGCCGGGCCCCGCGGCGAAGGCCTCCGCGGCGGTCGGCTGGGGCGGGGTCACGGGCTCGGAGCCGTTCTGGACGAGCCAGATCCCGACACAGACGGGAATGGCTATCAGCCAGCCCGAGCCTCCGCCTCTGGCCCGGCCGCCGCCGGCTCCGCACGCGCACGCGCCTCTGCCCGCTCCGCATATGGTGCCGCACCCGGCTCCGTACACGCCTCTGCCTCTGCGCCTGGCCCTGGCGGTCATCAGTCCTGTTCTCCTGTTGTCGTGTCCCGTGCTTCTCGTCTTTCCCGCGAAGGGGAGGTCCTGCCGAAGGGGAGGTCCTGCGAGGGGAGAGGTCCTGCGAAGGGGGAGGTCCTGTGAAGGGGGAGGTTCCCCGCCCCCGTCAGCGATGAGCGTGACGGGGACGGGGACGCGGGGCGGGACCGGGGCGGTGGAGGCCTGCCCGTCAGCTCGCCTGCGTGCCGCTCGCCCGGCGACGCAGGAGCCAGGTCCCGCCGGCGGCGGTCGCGGCCAGAAGGGCCACGCCCGCCGCGATCTGGGTGGTGTCGGGGGTGACGCTGCCGCCGACCCCGGTTCTCACATGGCCGCGCGGCCCGCCGTGCTCCACGAAGAGCGCGCCGTGGGCCTCTCTGCCGTTGTCGCACCGCACGCGGATGGTGTGCGTTCCGGTCCTGGCGTGGTGCGCCACCCGGAACCCTCCGGTCACGATGTCCTTGCCGGAGACGCGATTGAGCCGGAACTCCCCGGCGCCGACGGACTCGGCGAAGCCGCGGCCGCGGCCTTCGCGCCCGCAGGCGGTGGTCCTGGCGATGACGGCGGTGCCGGGGCGCACATACCGGGGGGACAGCTCCAGCCGGGCCGGCTTCGCCCGGTCGCGTCCGTCGTCCCGGCCTCCGTCGCGCCCGCTGTCCCAACCGCCCTCCTGGCCGTCGTCTCGGGCTCCGTCACCGACCCCGTCACTCACGCCGTCCCGGCTACCGTCGCGGTCCACGGCGACGGCCGCCGTGGTGCCCGCGACGGTCAGTGCTATCGAGGCGGCTGCCAGCGCGGTTCCGGTCAGCAGGCGGGCAGTGGTCGGCATGATGGCATCCTCCGAGGCCGGCGGCAGCGCGGTACGCGTCTTCCTCCGAGATAAGGCGCCCCGGGGCGCGCACGCCTGCTGATGGGCGATCAGATTCGCCTGGTGGGGGCTGTGTACCGGACCCGCGCGCCGGTGTCGTCGCAGGTCACGGCGGAGCGGCGGAGGTCCGTGGGCAGCGCTGCCCGTGCCGCGCTGAACGGGTGACCCGGCGCGGCGGGCGACTGTGCCCGGAGGCTCCTCGCTCCGGTCCCGGTACGCGGTACGGGGTCGAGGTACGCGGTGCGGGGCAGTCGGCGGGCGGTGCGGGGCGGTTGGCGGGCGATGCGGGGCGGTCGGCAGGCGGTACGGGCGGTAGGCAGTCGGCTCCGCCGCTCCGGGGGCCGGTCCGTCGCTCAGACGCGGTCCCACTCCACCTCGTCGTACAGCGCGGTCACCCTCTTCACCAGCTCCGCGTCCCCGGGGAAGACCGTGTCGTCGATCCGGCCCACCGGGGCGATCCCGCGCGAGTTGGTGACCAGGGCCGCGCGGTACCGGGGCAGGTCCGCCAGGGTGACCTCACGCCGTACCGAGGGCAGACCGGCGGCCGGGAGGCGGGGCTCCAGCAGCGCCATGGTGACACCCGTCAGGAACGGCGCGTCGGGCCAGACCACCGCATCGCCGTCCCAGAAAGCGATGTTGGCGATCGCGGCCTCGGCCACCACCCCGCCCTCGCCGGTCAGCAGCGCGTCGTCGAACCCCGCCCTCCTGGCCACCCGCCCGTAGTGGACCTGGGCGAAGCCGCCCAGATGCTTGACGTGTGCGACCGGGCGCACATACGGGACGGACATCAGGCTCTGCGCCCGGCCGTCCTGGGTCGCGGGCGGCCGTATCGTCACCATCAGGCTCGGCTCGGCGGCCCCGTCGGGCCAGTGCACGTAGACCCGCCCGGCGGCGTCCCGTACGTCACCGAGCGCGTGCCGGAGCAGGGCACGTACGCGCTCGCCGTCCAGACCCGTGCCGAACAGCTCCCGGGCCGAGGCGTCCAGCCGGGCGAGATGGAGGTCCAGACCGCGAACCCGGCCGTCCCTGATCTGCAGAGCGGTGAAGTGCCCGTACGTGTCGAGCGCGCGGAGCCGCAGGTCGGCCTCGGTGGCGGGCCGGCCGTCGACCTCGATCAGCAGCTGTGGTGCGGTGGGGGAAGTCGTCATGCGCCTCACCGTATGCCGCCCGCCGCGACTCGATCAGCCGGTTCAGTCCTCTATCAGCTCAGTCCTCTATCAGCCGGCGCGGTCCCGGCCCGTGCGCGGCCAGCTCGTCGCCCGGGTTGGAGAGCACGCACCGGTCCAGCGACAGACAGCCGCAGCCGATGCACTCCGCGAGGTTGTCGCGCAGCCGTCGCAGCGTACGGATGCGCTGGTCGAGGTCGTCCCGCCAGCACTCGGAGATCCGCGCCCAGTCCTCCGGGGTGGGCGTACGGTCCTCCGGCAGCAGCGCCAGGACGTCACGGATCGTGGCGAGCGGGATGCCGAGGCGCTGCGAGGTACGGATGAAGGCGACCCGGCGGAGCGTGTCCCGGCTGTAGCGGCGCTGGTTCCCGGTCGTACGGCGGCTGCTGATCAGCCCCTCGCGTTCGTAGAAGCGCAGCGCGGAGGGGGCGACGCCGCTGCGTTCGGCCAGTTCACCGACGGTGGCTTCCTTGGCGTTCCAGGCGAGGTGCGTCATGACGGCCAGCCTAGCTTGACCTGAACCATGGTTGAAGTATGACGCTCCTCCTATGGACCTCACCACGCGGGAATCCGCGATCACCGCCATGCCCGGACACACCGAGAACGAGGGCAGGCTCCGGCTCGCCGCCATCCTGGGCAGCAACCGCGAGGGCCGCTTCGGCCCCGTCGTCTCCGACTGGTTCCTCTCGCGCGCCGCCGAGCGCCAGGACTTCACCACCACGTTCATCGACCTCGCCGACACGGATCTGTCGGCCCCTCTCTCCTCCCGGCCGGGCCCCGCCGTACGGGCCGAACTCGACAAGGTCACGCCGGTGCTGGCCGCCGCCGACGCCTTCGTCGTCCTCACCCCCGAGTACAACCACTCCTTCCCCGCCGCCATCAAGGCGCTGATCGACTGGCACTTCATCGAATGGCAGGCCAAGCCCGTCGGCTTCGTCTCCTACGGCGGGATGTCCGGCGGACTGCGCGCCGTCGAGCAACTGCGCCAGATCTTCGCCGAGATGCACGCCGTCACCGTCCGGGACACGGTCTCCTTCCACAACGCCCACGCGCACTTCGACACGGAGGGCCGGCACCGGGACCCGGCCGAGTGCGACGCCGCCGCGCGGACACTGCTCGACCGGCTCGCCTGGTGGGGGCTGGCGCTGCGCGAGGCCAAGTCCGCCCGCCCGTACGCCGGTTGACGACGGTCCGTCCGCCCCGCCCACCCACGTCGAACACGGGGGACACAAGAGATGTCTGTCCTGACACGCCTGCTGGGCCACCGGCTGCGCCCCTACGCGGGGACGCTCGCCCTGGTCGTCCTGCTCCAGCTGATCCAGACGCTGTCCACGCTCTATCTGCCCACCCTCAACGCCGACATCATCAACAACGGTGTGCTGACCGGCGACACCGGCCATGTGCTGTCGACGGGCGGTGTGATGCTCGCCGTCACCCTGCTCCAGATCCTCGCCGCCGGTGCGGCCGTGTACTTCGGGGCACGGGTCGCGATGGGCGCCGGCCGCGATCTGCGGTCCGCCGTCTTCTCCCGGGTGCAGGACTTCTCCGTACGGGAGATGGGCCGCTTCGGCGCCGCCTCGCTGATCACCCGGACGACCAATGACGTCCAGCAGGTCCAGACGCTGACGGCGATCGGACTGACCATGCTGGTCGCGGCCCCGCTGACCTGTGTCGGCGGGATCGCCATGGCCGTCAGGCAGGATGTGCCGCTCTCGCTGCTGCTGCTGATCTTCGTACCGATGCTCGGCGGCTGTCTCGGCCTGATCGTCCGGCGGATGCCACCGCTCTTCCAGGGCATGCAGCGCCGTATCGACCAGGTCAACCGGATGATGCGGGAGCAGATCACGGGGGTACGGGTCATCCGGGCCTTCGTGCGCGACACGCACGAGCAGCGGCGGTACGCGGGGGCCAACCAGGAGCTGATGGCCGTCGCCCTGCGGACCGGCCGGCTCACGTCCGTGATGCTGCCGACGGTCATGCTGGTGTGGGAGCTCGCGACCGTCACGATCATCTGGGTCGGCGGCCATCGCCTCGACTCGGGCGCGTTGCAGGCCGGTTCGCTGATCGCCTTCCTCAGCTATCTGATGCAGATCCTGATGGCCGTGATGATGACGGTCTTTCTGCTGATGCAGCTGCCGCGCGCGGCGGTGAGCGCCGAGCGCGTCCAGGAGGTCCTGGAGACGGATCCGTCCGGGGCCCACGTGATCGGGGTTCAGCCGCCAGGGGTTCAGCCGCCAGGGGCTCAGCCGTCGGGGGTTCAGCCGCCAGGGGCTCAGCTGTCAGGGGCTGAACCTTCCGGGGCTCAGTCGCCCCGGGCCGGGCTGGAGATCCGGGGTGCCGGATTCCGTTACCCCGGAGCCGAGGAGCCCGTGCTGCGCGCGGTCGATCTGACCGCGCGGCCCGGCCGTACGACCGCCGTCATCGGCTCCACGGGCAGCGGCAAGACCACCCTGCTCAATCTGGTGCCGAGACTGCTCGACACGACCGAGGGTGAGGTACGCATCGGGGGCACCGACATCCGGGCCATGGATCCGGCCCTGCTCGCCCGCACGGTCGGATTCGTACCGCAGAAGCCGTACCTCTTCTCCGGAACGGTCGCGTCCAACCTTCGGTACGGGAAACCGGACGCGACCGACGACGAGCTGTGGCGGGCGCTGGAGACCGCGCAGGCGGCCGGTTTCGTGGCCGGGCTGCCGGACGGGCTCGACGCGCCGGTCGCCCAGGGCGGCGGCAATCTCTCCGGCGGACAGCGCCAACGCCTCGCCATCGCACGGGTGCTGGTGGCCGGCCCCGAGATCTATCTCTTCGACGACTCGTTCTCGGCGCTGGACTACGCCACCGACGCGGCGCTCAGGGCGGCGCTGGCCGGAGAGACCGCGGGAGCGACCGTGGTGATCGTCGCCCAGCGCGTCTCCACCATCCGCGGCGCCGACCGGATCGTGGTCCTCGACGAGGGCCGGGTCGTCGGCACCGGTACCCACGAACAGCTCATGCGGGACAACGACACCTACCGGGAGATCGTCCTCTCCCAGCTCAGTGAGGAGGAAGCCGCATGAGCGCTCCGGAACGCCGGGGGCCCGCGCCGCAGCGTGGCCCCGGTCCGGCCGCGGGACCGTCCCTCGAACGCTCCCTGGACTTCCGCCGGTCCGCCGTCCGTCTGCTGCGGACGATGGCGCCCGAACGGGGGCTGCTGCTGGGCGTGCTCGCCGCCGGGACGGCCGCCGTCGGGCTCGCCGTCGTCCTCCCGAAGATCCTCGGCCACGCCACCGATCTGGTGGTCTCCGGTGCTGGTGGTCCGTACGGTGTCGACTATCCGGCGGTGGCACGGGTCCTCGCCGTCGTCCTCTCCCTGAACGCCGTCTCCGCCGCCCTCAGCTGGGCGCAGACGCGGCTCACGATGGAGGTCGTCCAGCGGGCCGGTTACCGGCTGCGCGAGGAGGCGCAGACGAAACTGTCCCGGGTGCCGCTCACGTACATCGACAAGCAGCCGCGCGGCGAGGTCCTCTCCCGCACCACCAACGACATCGACAACATCGTCCAGACCATGCAGCAGGCGTTGGGCCAGATGGTGCGCGGAGTGCTGACGCTCGTCGGCGTGCTGGCGATGATGTTCTGGATCTCACCACCTCTGGCGCTGATCGTCCTGGCGACCGTGCCGGTGTCGGTCCTGGCGGCGGTACGGATCGGGAAGCGCGCCCAGCCGCAGTTCGTCACGCAGTGGGCCGTCACCGGCCGGCTCAACGGCCATGTCGAGGAGATGTACACCGGTCACGCCGAGGTGCTGGTCTTCGGCCGGAAGCGCGAGGCCGTCCGCACCTTCGAGGAGCACAACGAGGAGCTGTACGAGGCGAGTTTCCGGGCGCAGTTCATCTCGGGGGTGATCCAGCCCGCGCTGAGCTTCGTCGGCAATCTGACCTATGTGCTGATCGCGGTGGCCGGCGGGCTGCGGGTCGCCTCGGGGACGCTGTCCATCGGCGATGTCCAGGCCTTCGTGCAGTACTCGTACGAATTCAACGGACCGGTCACCCAGCTCGCCTCCATGGCCAACCTCCTCCAGTCGGGCATCGCCTCCGCCGAGCGGGTCTTCGAGCTGCTGGACGCGGAGGAGGAGGCGGCGTCCCCGGCAGCCGACACGGACGCGGACAAAAACACGGACCCGGGCACAGGCACGGGCACAGGCACAGACACGGGCGCAAGCCCAGGTCCTGGGACGGTCTCGTTCGAGAAGGTGTCGTTCCGGTACGAGCCGGCGAAGCCGCTCATCGAGGACGTGTCCCTCGTCGTGGAGCCGGGCCAGACGGTCGCGATCGTCGGGCCGACGGGCGCGGGCAAGACGACGCTGGTCAATCTGCTGATGCGGTTCTACGAGGTGACGGGCGGCCGGATCACGCTCGGCGGCGTCGACATCGCGCGGATCCCGAGGGAGGAGCTGCGGTCGGGGATCGGCATGGTCCTCCAGGACACCTGGCTCTTCGGCGGGACGATCGCGGACAACATCGCGTACGGCGTCCCCGGCGACGTCTCGCGCGAACGCGTCGTCGAGGCGGCCCGCGCCACGCACGCGGACCGGTTCATCCGTACGCTCCCCGACGGCTACGACACGGTCGTGGACGAGGAGGGCGCGGGACTCAGCGCGGGCGAGAAGCAACTCCTCACCATCGCACGGGCGTTCCTGGCCGAACCCGCCATCCTGATCCTGGACGAGGCGACCAGCTCGGTGGACACCCGCACCGAAGTGCTCATCCAGCGGGCCATGTCGTCCCTGCGGTCCGGCCGTACGAGCTTTGTGATCGCGCACCGGCTCTCCACGATCCGGGACGCGGACGTGATCCTGGTGATGGAGAACGGCGCGATCGTCGAACAGGGCT
>NZ_PHRF01000096.1 GCF_004151105.1 Streptomyces sp. L-9-10 | reverse complement strand
CGGGGTAGTAGTACCTCTCCAGCGCGGCGTCGTTCAGGCTGACGGCCGACCGCATCCAGAAGTTCTTCCACCAGGCGACCCGCTGGGTGTCGAGCGTTTCACCGCCGTGAGCGGGTTGTCGCGCAGCGTCCGCCGCCGGGCCTCGACGTGGCGCGGGTCGCCGCCCTCCGACACCATGCTCTCCACCGCCCGTTCGAGGTCCTGCTGGAGTGAGCGCGTCGCGTCGTCCACCATCTTCAGCAGCTGCGGCCGCAGGTCCTCGGGCAGCCCGGGGTGGTTGGCCAGGGCCCGTACGGGATGCAGTCCCGACCGGGCCTGTGCCAGGGCCCGCCCGACCGAGAACTCGTCCGCCGCCTCCCGGAGCGCTCCGGCGAGCGCGTCGGCGCAGAGCTGGAGGCGTGCGGACAGCGCGTCGGTGAGCCGGAGCCGCAGCCGGTCCCAGGTGTCGGCGGCGAAGTCCTCCTGGCGCAGGGCCGGCAGCCCGGCGCCGTCGGACCGGACGCCGGACGCCCCCTCGGTGCCGGCGGCCGCGTCGGTGCCTGCCGCCCACTCGGTCAGGAACGCCGCCCAGGTCTCGTACGTACCCCCGTGGGCCCAGAGACTCCCGGTCACAGGTCCTTCTTCGGGCGTCGTACGGTCATCTCGCCCGGCGGCAGAGGCTCCCAGTCGGGCAGCCCCTCCACCACCTTGCGCAGCCGGGAGGTGGCCCGCTCCTTGGGGCGTGCGGGGGCGGACGCCCAGGGCGAGGCGGCCTGGGACGGTGTGGCGCCGGCCGGCGCGGCCCGCGGCGGGGTGGTCTGCGACGGCGCGGACTGCGGCGGCGGCGGGACGACGCGCCGGGGCTGCTGCTCGGGGATCATGAGGTGTGCTCCTCCGCCGGCTCGGTGACGGTGCGGCCCTCGTACGGGGACGAGGCGTGCGCGGCGGTCGCCAGCGAGGCGATCATGGCGCGGGTGGCGGCCTCCACGGCATCCGCCTGCTGGAACCGGCTCTGCCAGTCGGTCAGTTCGGCGCGGGCCGCGCGCAGGGTCCCGATGGATTCCCGCTTGGCCCGCTCCAGGGACTGCCTCGCCGTCTCCTGGAGCTTGCGGGCCGCGTCGGCGCGGTTGTGCAGGACCAGCGCCCACACCCCGCCGACGACCAGCGCCGCCACGAACGCGAAGCCGACGCTGAACGGGCTGAACAGCAGCAGGACGGCCAGCACGATCCCGCCCGGCAGCAGGGCCTTCTGCCGCCAGGGGAAGGCGAGCGAGTCGATGAACGGCCGGGCGTGCCCGTCCCAGTGCGCCGCCAGGGACGCCTCCAGCGTCTCCAGCGGAGTCGTGAACGAACCCGACCACGGCGGCAGCGCGAAGGTCTGCGCCCCCACGCCGTGCGTCGTGGCGAAGTACGCCCCCACGTCCGGCGGGATCGCCGCCCGGTAGTCCCGGCTGAAGGACGCGTGCGCCCGCTTGAACCAGCTGTGGCAGGCCGCCACCGAGAGCCGCTGGGTGGCCGGCGAAGCCCCGATGGCCTGCGGGTTGAGCGCCGAGGTGGTCTGGACGGTGAGGTAGTCGAGGGTCTCCTCCAGCGACGCCGAATCGACGTCGACGGCCTGCTTCGCCGCGTCCAGATCGCCGTTCTTGTCGATGACGGCGTGGTTGAAGGCCAGATCGCGGCGGAGCGGCAGCTCCTCGTTGTCGTACTCCCCGACCAGCCGGTCCAGGATGTCGTCGACCGCGTCCTCGATACGGTCCGAGGGCGCCGACTCGCGCGCCATCATCGCCGTGTACTTGTCGAGTACGGCCTGCTGGGCACGGGCCGAGGAGAGTACGGCGTCCAGCTGGGCCCACTCCGGGGACACCGCGGCCAGCCGTGGGAAGTCGGCCTGGGCGGACGGCGCGCGCATCGAGTCGATCTCCGCCCGCCAGCGGGTGATCTGGGCGGTCTCGGTCGCCTCGTCGGCGAGCAGCGTCTCGCGCCAGGTGGCGAGGGTGTCGCGCAGCAGTTCGCGGCCCGCCGCGCCGAACGCGCCCTGCGAGATCGATTCGAGGATCACCGCGAACTCCCGGCCGAGCGCCGCCGGGTCCTGGACATTGAGGTAGTGGCGCAGCCAGCGCACCGCGCCGGCGTGCCGGCCCTGGCGGCGCAGTACCAGCGCGAAGAACAGCGAGGTCCGGTCGGGGGAGCGGCGGAACGCCTCCTCCACGGCGCGCTCGCACAGCGACCGGTCGTCCGCCGCCCAGCTGGACAGCGCGATCAGCGCGGGGGCCAGCCAGTAGCGCGGGGTCTGGATCATGAGCTGCTCGCCCACGTTCCGTACGGTCTCGTCGGAGACCAGACCGGTGTCGAAGGCCTGGAGCATGCCGACCGCCGAGCGCCTGACCACCTTGTGGTGGCCGAACTCGTGGTCCACCTTGTCCTGGATCACACCGACGCGGGTCTCGGCCCGCTGGACGTTGGCCGTCAGCTCGGCCTGCCGCACGAACGTCATGAAGTCGGCGCGCAGCTGCTGGAGTTCGGTGCGGGTCTCCTGCTGGGCCTGGCCGACGGCCGACACCTGGCCGGAGACCGCTCCCACCTGTTCGCCCAGCCGCACCACGAGGCTGTTCACGCGATCGACCTGGCGCCGCAGGTGGTGGTCCACCTCGGACATGGATCCTCCGTCGTTGTCTGTGGCTCTATGACTCTGGGGTCTTCGAGGTTGGTGGGTCGGGCTCTACGGGCGAACGACCGAGCCGTCCTCCAGGACCGGCAGTACCGTCCCGCCGGCATAGACCTCGACGTACTCATAGGCTCCGGACCGCACCAGCATCCGGGCCGCCGCGAAGGGTTCCGGCATCGGATCGCCCGGGGCGAAGTGGTCGATGATCGTGTGGAAGAGGCTGAGCCGGTGGTCCACGAACGGCGGCCCGAGCCGGCATACGGCCACGAAGCCCACCGGGACGTCGCCGTACGACGTGGCGTACTGCTCGCGGATCCAGCCGGACAGCTCCCGCACCGCCGCCTCGTTGAGCCCGGCGTCCAACCGCCGTACGGAATCCATCAGTTCGCGCGTACGGTCCAGGTAGCGGTCCCGTGCGAGGACCGGGGGACCCGCCGGCGGCGCGGGCGCGGTACTCCTGCCCGGTGCGGCGCCCGGCCCCGCGGCGGGGCGTACCACCCGGCGCGGCCCTTCGATGAAGCCCATGGATCCCCCAGATCCCCCGTGTGCCATGCGTCCGTCCCGCACGGTCCGAACCGCGCGGGCTCAGAACAATAGCGACGGCACCTCCATAGTGCTAAGCGCTGGGCGGCAGCGACAGCGGATAACCGAAGTCCGCCCGGTAAGCGCCCAGTTCACGACCGGTGCGGGTACGCCGTGCCCCGCGTGCACTGACAGACTTCCCCCATGGGGACCGCGTTCGTACTTCTGGTGGGGATCAATGACTACGCCGCCTTGTCGCCGGCCGCCGACCCGGCGCTGGGCTCGCTCGGCGGCTGCGTCAACGACATCCGGGCCGCGCGGGGCTGGCTGGAGGGGCGGCTCGACGGCCCGCCGCCCCGGATCCTCGAACTGACCGACGGCGAGGCGACGGTGGCCGCCGTCACCGACGCCCTCCGTACGCATCTGGGCCAGGCGGGCCCCGGGGACACCGCGCTGTTCTGGTACGCGGGCCACGGCACCGAGTTCGCCGCCACCGAACGCGCCCACCTGTACGTCGAGCCGACCGGCTACTGCCAGGCGCTGGTCTGCGCCGACGGCATCCTGATCGACAAGGATCTCGGCGTGCTCCTCGACGGTGTCGCCTCGGGCGGCGCGCACACCGCCGCCGTCCTCGACTCCTGCTTCTCCGGTGGCGCCACCCGGCTGGGCGACGACCTCGTCAGGCGCGCGCTGCCGCACGACCCGTCCTGGCCCGCGTACGGGGACCCGGGGCCCCGGGCGGGCGGCCCCCGGGCCCGTGACGTCCCGGCCCCCGCCGAGACGGCGCGGCATGTGCTGCTCGCGGCGTGCCGCGTCAACGAGGCGTCGTACGAGGACGGGCACGGCGCGGGGCGGCACGGGCTGTTCACCCGCGCCCTGCTCGGCGCCCTGCGCGACATGGGGCGGGGTGCGACCTACCGGCAGGTGCTGGCCGCGGCCGGCTCGCGGGTGCGGTCCGCGACCGAGCACCAGAACCCGGTGCTGTACCCGGCCGATCCCGGGGGCGTCGCCGACCGGGCGGTTCTCGGCGGCGCGGCGGACCGGCCGCTCAGTCCGCATCTGCTGCTGCACGGCCCGGACGGCTGGCAGGTCGACTGCGGCGGCACCCACGGGCTGTCGAGCGGTCCGGAAGGCACGCGGGACGACAGCGGTACGGAGTTCAGCGTGGTCGGGACCGGCCGCGACGGGGATGCGGGAGGCGTCGTACGCGTACGGGCCGTCGAGCCCCTGCGGGCGCTGGTCACCCCCGTGGGGTGGACCCCGGAACCGGTGCGGATCTATCCCGTGGCGCTGTCCGCACTGGCCCTGCCGCCGGCCTCGGTCGTGGTGGACGGCGGCGACCGCGCGCTCCTCGACGCCATCGACGCGGCGCCGCTGCTGCGCCTCGCGGACGGTGGCGCGGGTTCCGGAACCGGCCACGGCCAGGTCTTCAAGGTCGTCGTCCAGGACGACGGACAGGCTCGTGTGCTGCGCCGGGACGGGACGGACGCGACCGCCCCGCTCCCCGCCCACCGGGTGCCGGACTGCCTGGTCCATCTCACCCGCTGGCATCAGCTGCGGGATCTCGCCAACCCGGCGTCGCCGCTCGCCTCCCTGGTGGACGTCGAGGTGTCCGTCTGGAACGGCGAGCGGATTCTGCCGGACGGCCACGGCGAGATCCGCTGCGCGTACGCCGACGGGCGCGAGCCGCTGGTCTCCGTACGGATCCACAACCGCTCCCACGACCGCACCCTCTGGTGTGTGCTCCTCGACCTCACCGACAGCTACGCCAGCCACTCGGGGCTTTTCTCCGGCCATTTCATCGGACCGGGGCGCACCGGTTACGCCCTCGGCAACGCGCCCGTGCGGCTCTCGCTGCCGGAGTCCCGCACGGCGGAGCCCGGCGCGTTCGTCCGCGACTGGCTCAAACTCATCGTGGCCGAGGGCGAGTTCAGCACCGTTCCGTTCCGTCTCGCGCCGTGGAGCGCGGACGCTCCCCCCGCCGCCCGCGGCGGCGAGGAGGATCATGTCCTGCGCTTCACCCGCCCTCCGCACGCGGGCCGGGACGCGGGCCCTGCGGGTCCGGGTGGCGGCGGGCCGGGCGGTGTTGGTGCCGCGCCCGGCCAGTGGCACGCCCTCACGATCCCCCTGCGGACGGTGGTGCCCGAGTGAGGTCTTCCGCCCGGTGCCGGGGGTTCAGCGCCCGAGGTGCGTGAAGCCGGCCCACGCGGTGAGGTCGTCCGGGGTGAGGGCCCCGGCGCGGCGCGCCAGCGCGTCGGGCATGGCGGACGGCAGTACGCGCGCGGGGTCCAGCATCCACAACTGGGCGCGGCGCAGGGCGGCGCCGGGGGAGAGGTGCTCACCGCGCAGGTAGTGGTGGGTCATGAACATGAGCAGGGAGGTCGCGTCGTCCGGCACCGGCCACAGCGAGCCCACGACCGACCGGGCCCCGGCCACGAGGAAGGCCGTGGCCAGGCTGTACGCCTCGTTGTGGCCGCGCCCCGAGACATGGCTGCGGCAGGCCGCCAGCACGACGAGTTCCAGCTCGCCCCGCCCGGCGCCGGCTGCGGCCTCGGTCAGCTCCTCGGCGGCCAGCTCGCCTCCGTGCAGGGAGAGATACGCGCTGTGCCGCCGGTTCGCCGCGACCGTTCCGTGGCAGGCGAGATGGAGTACGCCGCCGGTGTTCGCGGGGTCGCGCAGCCAGGCGGTCACTTCGTCGGGGGTGGCCGGGCCGTCGGGAGTGGCCAGGCCGCGTCCGAGGAAGCGCCCGGCCGGGTAGAAGGCGTGGCGTACCGCGTCGGCCTCCTCGCCCGCGTACCGCAGGTCCCCGGTCGGGTTGCCGACGACCAGGGCGGCGCCCGTGTGCGGGACCGCGGGGCGCCCCGCGACCTCGCAGAACAGCCGCGCGGAGGCCGCGTACGAGATCCCGGCCGCCTCGACCGCGTACCGGCGGCCTCCCGCCGCGCGGGACTCCCAGGCGGCGTGCCAGGGGACCACGCCCAGCGCGCCCATCGGGACGAGGACGAACGTGGGCGGGGGTCCGCCGGGCGCCTCGCCCGCCCCGAGCCCTACCCCGAGCTCCACCCCGAGCCCCTCCAGGAGCGGTTTCATCGCCGCGTACCAGGCCCAGCCGCACAGCCGGTCCAGTTGTTTGCGCGAGGTCGGCGCGGCCGTGGCGTACGGGTCGCCGCCGTTCGGATCGACGACGTACGGGCCGCTGGCGTACGTGCCGCCGCCGGCACCGCCCGTGCCGCCGCCATCCGGCACCGGGCCCATGTCACGGGCGGCCGGCGGGGTCGGGTCGTAGGCGCGCAGCGGCGCCGCTTCCTCGCGGAGCAGGGGCAGCGGGAGCGAGCCCACCCGCCCGGCGGCGGTGACGACGACGGCCGCGCCGGGGCGCGACTCGTAGCCGGGGACGAGATAGACCAGATAGTCGGCGCGTACGGCGGTGAGCGCCTCGCCGATCCGGGCGGGTGACGGCGGTTCGAGGAGCAGGTCCTGCGGCTGTCCCGGCTCGTCGGGATCGGTGAGTACGGCCAGCACGCGCCGGCGCAGTTCGCTGGGGACGCTCTGCGCCGCGGCGGGAGGAGTGGCCTCCGCGAGCGGACCGGTGGCCGACAGCGGACCGGTGGCCGCCAGCGGACTGGTCGCTGACAGCGGGCCGGTGGCCGACAGTGGGCCGGCACCCGCCCCCGGCAGTACGTCCGTGCCGCCCGCCGCCCGCCACTCGTCGGCCAGGTCCTGGCGCCCGGCGGCGGCCAGCCGCTCGGGGACGGATCTCGACGTCGTCGCCGTGTGCAGGACCAGCCCGCGACAGGAGTCCAGCGCCTGGACCGCCTCGTCGGGGACGTTGTCCTCCAGGCACCACGAGGCCACTTCGAGGGCGGCCTGCGTGGCGTTCGCGGCGACCTCGGCGGCGTGCGAGGTGCCGGACTGCAACAGCGCGGCCCAGGTCCAGCCGCGCAGCGCCTTGAGTCCGGTACGGCGGCCCGTGCGCCGGTCGTCCCGGCCGGGGGCGGCGCGCAGCCGGTACGCACGGCCGAGAGTGAGCCCCAGCGCCCCGTACAGCCGGTGCTCGGGCCCACCGGTCTGGAGCGCGGCCCGCTCCAGCCAGTCGATGCCGGTGTCGAGATCACGCCGGTCCCGCCCGGCGGCGGCGAGCCCGCAGAGGGAGGTGCCGACGACGTTCGCGTACCGCAGCCAGTCATCGCTGCCCTCGTCGACCAGCGCGAGCGCCGCTTCCACCAGCGTGAGGGACTCCCGTACGCCCTGCGCATCGCCCCGCGCGCCCGCGCGCAAGCCGCGCGCGATGCCGTTGTCGCCGAGCACCCAGGCGTGGTGGTCGCGCGGCAGCTTGGCCGCCAGCCGCCGCAGTTCGGCCGTACCGGGCCGGCCGGGCGGCGGCGGGAGCGGCGGGACGCCGAGCCGGGCCGCGAGCTGGTCGCGCTGCGAGTGGACGTTCTCCAGGAGCGTCCAGACCTCGATGCGTGACGGGTCCTCGGGGTCCATCTCCGCGTGGAGCGCCGCCAGTTCGGCGCGCCCCCGGTCCACGCCGGCCAGATCGCCGCTGAGCGCGGCCCGGTTCGCCTCGAACCCCGCCTGCTGGCCGTCCATGACCCGGCGCATGTACGGGGTGATGGAGGGGCTGTCCCTCAGCCGCTGCCAGGCGGCCCCCGCGGTGTCCAGGTCGTCCACGGCGCCGCGCAGCTGGCCGCGCTGGTTCGTGGCGAACGACCGCAGGAGGCCGAAGCTGTCGTGGAGATCGCGCTGGGTGTCGCCCGACCCCAGCCTTCTCCCGGCGCCCGCTTCGCGGTTCCCGGCACCCGTGCCACTGATCCCGGCGCCCGCTCCACCGGAGGCGCCGCGCGCTTCACCGGACGCGCCGCCGGGTTCACGGGACGCGCTCAAGGTGGCACTGGCCCGGTCGAGATCGGCGATGACCTCGTCCAGTCCCGTGCCCGCGCCCGCCAGCTCGTCATGGAGCCGGACATACCCGGCGGCCCCGTGCACCGTGCTCTGCCAGGTGGCGTTGTCCGGTCTGCTCGCGCGGGCGGCCTCGAAGAGGGCGGTCTTCCGCTCCTCGGTGATGTGGTTGCCGTGCGGGTCGAGCATCGGCGCCACGCTGAGGAGGTAGCCGGCGTAGACCCCGTACTCCTCGCTCCCCGGGTCCAGGGAGCCCCACCGCTCGTAGAACTGGTCGAACGTACGGGTGAGCCGGTCGGTGCTCGCCACGTCATTGACCATGGCGCCGTACGAGTCGTCGTCGAAGTCGAGGAAGCTCCGGCCGTGGGAGATGTCCGCCATCATCTCCCGGACCGCGTCCCGGCCCTCGTCGAGCACCCCGTCGGGGTCGTCCGGGGCTTCCGGGCCTGGCGCCATCGCGTGGGACCGCACCCAGGCGAGCAGCAGCTTCGCCATGCGCCGCAGATCCGGGTCCGCCTCCGCCTCCTCGACCGCGAGCACGCGCCGCGCGCAGTCCTCGATGTCCGACAGCCGGGCCGGGTCCTGGTCGTCCTGGTAGCGCGCCTGCTGAAGGGAGGCGAACAGCATCGCGCCGGGCACCGGGTCGCCGTCCCGCTCGGGCAGCCACTCCCGTACGGCCCGCCTGAGCAGGGGGATGGCCTGTTCGCGGGCGGTGTCGTCGTCCTGTTCCGCGGCGTGGTCGTAGAGGAGCCGGCCGAACGCGTCCGCGAAGACCGGCGAGAGCTGCTCCTCGGCGCCGGGCTCGGCGAGCAGCGTGTGCAGTTCGGAGACGGCGGGTGCCAGATGCGCCCGCTCGTGCCAGTTGAAGTGCAGACAGGCGCGGATGAAGACGCTTCTGGCCCGTGCTTGCCACGCCCACCAGGGCTCTTCCGTATCCGCCGGGTCCGTCAGGCCCTTCTGCTGTTCGCGTTGCCGGCGCTGCCGCTCGCGTGCTTCGGCGAGCGCGTGGACGAACTCGGTGCGGGCCTCGATCAGTCGCTCACGGTCGGCGGCGGCCCGGCCGCTCATCAGCAGGCTGGTCGCGAGCCCGTACCGGAGCAGCGGGACGTCGTAGCCGGGCGCGGGCGCGGCGAGGGCGGTCCGGTAGTGCTCCACCGAGGCGTCGAACTCGCCCTGTTCGAAGGTGAGGTCGCCCAGACATCCGTACAGCTCGGTGGCCTCGTCGGAACCGGCGGCATGGTCGCCCAGCGCGTCGTGCTGCCGGCGCACGGCCACCGTGAGGAGGTCCGGGCGGCCCGGGTCGTCCTGCGCGGCGCCGCGGTACCGGGCGGCGGAGGTACGGGACAGCAGGAGGCGGGCCAGCGGCGCGTTCCCGGCGGCGAACGGCGAGCTGTCGGGCAGGCCCGCGAGCCCGGCGGTCAGTTGCTCCTCGGCCCGTCGGAGGAGCGCGGGGGCGGGCTCCTGGTCGTACTGGCACAACAGCACCTGGCCGTACAGCACCCGCCAGGCGTACCAGATCTCCTCGCCGTCCTCGCTGCCCCGGTTGTCCTGGTCGTCCTCGCCCTCCTCGCCCTCCTCGCCCTCCTCGTTGTCCTCGTTGTCCTCGTCCTGTGCCGCGCTCGCCGAGAACGCGCGCGGCAGCGCGTCGGCGGCCCGGCTCAGATCGTCGTCACGGCCCTGCCGCAGATGCAGATGGAAGCTCCACTCCCCGGCCCAGCCCCAGATGTAGGGGAGTTCGGGGTCGTCGTCCGGTGTCCGCGCGACCATCGCGAGCAACTCGTCACGGGAGGCCCGCAGTTCGGCATCGGACAATCGAGAGACATCAGGAAACCCGTCCTCGGACAAGAAGGTGCTCCTACGGTGCGATCTGCGCGAGGTACGGCGCGAGGACGGAGTTGAGCCAGCGTTCGCCCTCGGGCGTCGCGAAGTCGACGGGCGGCTCGCCCGTCTCCTCGACGATGTCGGTGAGCCCCCGGTCCAGGCATCGGTCCTGGAAGAGGATCACCGCGTGCGCGGCGGGCTCGCGCTTCGACGGCCAGACGAATCCCTGGGCCCACGGGGCGGTCCTTCCCCGGATCCAGTGCCCCCAGTGCCGGGTGTACGCGTACTGGTCGGGCTCGGACTGGACCAGCCACGCGTCCTGCGCGACGGAGGCGAGATCCGCCCCGGACACCAGCGACACCACGTCCACGTCGGCGGTCAGCCGCAGGAAGGACAGCCGCTTGCCCCGTACGGAAGCGCGCGGCAGCAGCCGGATCCCGCCGCCCGGGGTGAACGGGACGGACCGCAGCAGCGACTCGCAGACCGCGGCGGGCACGGTACGCCCCGCGTAGAGAAAGGGGTAGTCGTCGCAGCGCGTCGCGTCGAACCGGCCGCCGTCGTACAGGCAGTCGGACGGTACGGGGTTGAACGCGGTGCCCGGACGCGCGGACGCGTGGACCCGGAAGAGCGGCGTACCGGCGGGCAGCGGCACCTTCGTGGGTGTTCCGGGCAGGACAGTGGGCGGACGGCTGTTCGGCACGGAGTTACTCCCCCTCCACCACATAGCGTGCGGTACCGACGAGTTGGCCGTCCTGGCCACTGCCGCCGCCGAGCAGTTCCGCGGGGGCGACACCGAGGTAGCCGTTCGGCGACAGCCACCAGTCGGCCGCGCCCCAGGGATCGCGCGCGGCGTCCAGCAACCCGTTCACCGTCACGACGACCGGCCAGGGGGTGGCCGCGTCGCCGAACTGGAAGGACGGGATCCGGTCCACGCCCCGAGCGCCGGACTCCCCGCGCAGCCGGATCAGCCCGGGGGTGCGCGCGTGCGCCTCCGCGGCCCAGTCGTCCAGCATCGGATACGAGAGCAGGCGCTCCCGTACGGGGCCGAGCAGCGGGCCGACCATGGGGTTGTCGTCCAGCAGCAGGAAGGCGAGGTCGGCGGCGGTGAAACCGGCGTACGTCTCCGACGCGGGCGTTCCGTCCTCCAGCGCCCCGTCCTCCAGCGCCCCGTCCTCCATCACGCCGCTCTCCAGCGTTCCGCTCTCCAAGGTCCCGGCGAGGCGTCCCGGGCGGCCGGCCACGAGCCGCTCCGCCTCGGCGGACGGCAGCAGGGCGAGGACGGAGCGCGCGGTCTCGTCGGCCGCCGCCGCACGGCCGGGGGCATGGCGCTCCATGGACCGCAGCGACCGGAGCGACCGCAGCACGGACGACAGCGCGGCCGGGGTCCCGGCGGCGTCTCCCGCACCCGCCGTATCCGGCGCGTCTCCCGTACTCGATCGCAGGTAGGGGCCGAGCCGGCCCCAGTCGGCGGCCACCGCCGCCAGCACACGATACGGATTCACCCGCGCCCTCTCCCCGTGATGAGCGCCCCGCTCCACCCCATCCGTTTCCGGGGCCGGGGCGTCCGCGGCATGCCCGAAAGGATCCCACTGCCGGGCACACCGCTTCAACCGCATCCCCCATCCCATTCAACCGCCCGGACTGGTCACTTCCCGGTCGCGAACGGGGCGACTGCTGGGGGCCGCTGGGGGCCGGCCGCCGAGGGCGGTGAGGTCCGGGGTGGCGGCGCGGTGGCGGGCGCGGACGCGCGGTGTAATCAGCGCGTTACCCCGTGGTTGAAGCGGTGTCACAGTGACCACTGAGACTGGCGGTACGACATTCGGTCCTCCCCCCACAATCCGATCAGGATGGGACCCCCATAGATGGAGAATCCACCGGCGCGCGCCCAGTCGCTCCGGGGGCTCACCGACGCACGCCCCGTCCAGTCCGGACGGCCGGCGCACGGTCAGCTCCCGCACGCGTCTGCCGCGCTTCACCACCGCACCTTCCTTTCCCGGCGAAGAACCGGCCGATCGACCCCCACGTCGACCGCCACGCGGAGCTGTCCCGGAGGCCCGGCCCCCGTCACGTTCCGCACGTTCTTCACGTGCTTCACGTTCGCGCCAGGAAAGGAATTCCCAGGTGCTCACTTCGCACCAGCTCACCAGCACAACCGAGGAGACCATGACCTCAACCGGCCTCCACCACGAAACCTCCGCTGAGTCACCGGCGTCTCGCGCGCCCCTCGCGGGACGCGTGCTGGCGGTCGGTACGCCGGGGCCACGGCTGGAGCGGCTCACCCGTACCCTGCGCTCGACCGGCCACGAGGTGAGCCATGCCCCGCCCGGCCAGGTGAACCCGCAGGTCCAGCAGGCCCCGCCGGACGCGATCGTCGCGCTGTTCGACGAGCGTGACGGTCCTGACGGGCTCGATGTGATCAGAGAGGTACGCGCCGCCCCCGCGGGCCGCGCGCTGCCGCTGGTCATGGTCACCGCCCAGCCCGGTTCCGCCGACGTGGTGGACATGCTGCGGCAGGGCGCCGACGACTGCGTGGCCGACGAGTCCGACCCGGGCGAGCTGTCGGCCCGGATAGAGGCCAAGCTGCGCCGTGTTCCCGTCCCGGTCGAGAGTCTGCTCCTCGACCCGCGCACCGGTCTCTACTCCGGCCCGCACTTCGAGGAGGAACTCGGCCGGGAACTGAAACGGCCCGGATCCGGCCGCCGCGGCGGTGTGATGGCCATCGTCGGGGTGGTCGAGATGGGCGCCCTGGAGACCCGGCTCGGCCCGCGCGTACGCCGGGAGGTCGCCGAGCGGCTCGCGGCGGTGGCGGAGAAGCTGGGCAGCCCCTGCGACCGGCTCGGCTGGGACGACGACGGCCATCTGCTCATGCTGATGCCCGGTGTCGACGACGAGGCGGCGCTCCTCGGCCTCCAGCGGTTCGCGAGCACGGTGGCCGGTACGCGGTTCATCGTCGCGGACGAGAACGTACGGCTGACCCCGGCGATCGGCTGGACCCCGCTCGCCGGATGCGCCGACCACACGCAGGCCGTGGGCGAGGCCCGGGACGCGGTGGCCGAGGCGATCGGCCACCGGGATCTGCGGCCGGTCATGTACGCGCCATGGATGCGCGGCGCTCCGGGCCACCGGCGCCCGCGCCGGCTGGGCAAGGCGGTCCGCGCCGCGCTGTCGGCGCTCTCCCCGTTCGTGGTGCTGCTGCTCGGCGCGGGGCTGCCGTTCCTGCTGTACCAGCGGCTGTACGAACGGGGCTGGGACCTCGGGTCGGCGATGTACTGGGTCGTGGTGAGCGGACTGCTGGTGTCCGCCGTACTGATCGTGCTGGAGTGCGTGTTCGCGCTGGACGCGAAGCAACGCCCCGCCGGACCCGGCGGGTTGGACACGACGGAGGGGCAAGAGGGTCGGGAGGGCCAGGAGGGCCAGGAGGGCCGGGCCGACGGGCTCGCCACCCCCGGTAGTCGTCCCGGCAGCCGTCCCGACGCGCCCGGCCGCCCGTACCCACCGGCCAGCGCGGTCATCGCCGCGTATCTGCCGAACGAGGCCGCGACCATCGTCGACACCGTCGAATCGTTCCTGCGCCTCGACTACCCCAACGAGCTGGAGATCGTGCTCGCGTACAACACGCCGCACCCGCTCCCCGTCGAGGACACGCTCCGCGAGATCGCCGGCCGTGACCCGCGCCTCGTCCTGCTCCCCGTGCCCGGCAGCACCTCCAAGGCGCAGAACGTCAACGCCGCCGTCAGCCGGGTACACGGCGAGATGGTCGGTATCTTCGACGCCGACCACCACCCGGCGCCGCACGCCTTCACGCACGCCTGGCACTGGCTGTCGAACGGTTACGACGTCGTCCAGGGCCACTGCGTCATACGCAACGGGGACAGCTCCTGGGTCTCCGAGCTGGTCGCGGTGGAGTTCGAGTCCATCTACGCGGTGAGCCACCCGGGCCGCACCCGGCTCTACGGATTCGGTGTGTTCGGCGGCTCCAACGGGTTCTGGCGCACGGACCTGCTCGCCAGGACCCGGATGCACGGATCGATGCTGACCGAGGACATCGACTCCACCCTGCGCGCTCTGAACGAGGGCGCGAAGATCACCGTGGACCGTACGCTCGTCTCACGGGAACTGGCCCCCACCACACTGAAGTCGCTGTGGAACCAGCGGTCGCGCTGGGCCCAGGGCTGGCTCCAGGTCTCGCTGAAGTACCTCTGGCGCGGCCTGCGTTCGCCCGCCTTCACCCCCCGCCAGAAGGCGGGCCTCTTCGTACTGCTCGGCTGGCGGGAGGTGCAGCCCTGGCTCACGCTCCAGATGCTGCCCATCCTGGCGTTCGCGGTGTGGAAGGCGGGAGGCCTGAGCCAGCTCGACTGGATGGTGCCGGTCTGCCTGCTCGCGACGCTGTTCACGCTCTCGGCCGGGGTGGTGCAGGCCGCGTTCGCCTGGCGGCTGGCCGTACCCGAACTGCGCCGGCGCAGGCGCTGGTTCTGGCGGTACGTCTTCGTGTCGACCTTCTTCTACTCCCACTTCAAGAACATGCTGGCGCGCCAGGCGTGCCTGAAGGAGGCGCTGGGGGACCGGCAGTGGCGGGTCACACCCCGGGCGGCGGCGAAGGCGTCCGCGGCGGAGGTGGACCAGCCGTGAGTACGCAGACAGCGCGGACGCCCCAGTCGTCACGGACGTCCCCGTCATCCCCGTCATCCCCGTCATCCCCGTCATCCTCGTCATCGCAGACACCCCGGCAGCCGTCGCGGTCCGCTTCGGCGGCCGGTGCCGGGCCGGAGGGCGCCCCGGCCCGCAGCAAGGCCCTGGAGATCCAGGGTTTCCGGGGACTGGCCGCACTGAGCACGGTCATCTTCCACGTATGGCAGCAGTACTACCGGTACGACGCGGACGGCTCCCATCCGCCGCTCGACAACCCGTACCTCGGGTCGCTGATCTCCCTGGAGGTGATCGACCTCTTCTTCGTGATGTCCGCGTATCTGCTGACGCTGTCGTACGCGCGCGCCGCGATCGACGGCGGCTCCCTGCGCCCCGCCGGACTGTTCCTGTTCCGGCGGGCGATACGGATCGTGCCGCTGTACTTCATCGCGGTCCTGGTCGTCTGGTCGAGCCGTAACTCCACCCTGCCGGGCAACTGGCTGGACCTCGTCGAGCACCTCACCTTCACTCATGTGTTCGACCGCGAGCAGATCTTCTACACCCTGGGCCCGGTCTGGTCCCTGTCACTGGAGATCGCGTTCTATCTGGCGCTGGTCGCGCTCGGACCGCTCGCGGTACGCACCTGCCGGCCCCTGCGGCGGCGCGCGACACGGGTGGCGGTGTGCGCGGGCGGTTGTCTGGTGCTGTTCGTGCTCCCGCTCATCTGGATCGCCGTCGCGCGCTACGTGTTCGAGGTGCCGCACACCAACTGGCCCGTCTACTTCGGCCCGCAGGCCCGCTTCGGCGGCTTCGCGGCGGGGATGGGGCTGGCCGTGCTGATGGTCGCCCTCGGCGAGCGCGGCCAGTTGCGCACCCGCTGGGCCGTGGCCCTCCCGGCGCTGGCGGTGGCGGGCGCGTACTACCTGTCGCTGGACTCGAAGCCGGAGAACTTCACGTTCACCTTCTACCACCCGCTGACCAGCCTGCTCTGGGCGCTGATGCTCTTCGGCACCATCCATGTCGCCCAGCGGATGCGGTGGCACGGGCTGTTGCGGGCCCGGTGGCTGACGTACACCGGACTGGTCAGCTACAGCCTCTTCATCTGGCACGAGCCGGTCATGCTCCAGCTCCACGACTCGGGCCTGCTCCCCGCCGGCCAGTCGGGGTTCCCGCCGGCGGTGCTGGTCGTCCTGCTGGTCGCCCTTCCCGCGGCGGTGCTGAGCTACTGGGTCATCGAGTACCCGTCAAGTCTGCTCGGCCGCCTCAAGGACCGCTCCGGCAAGCCGCGTGACTTCTATCCGGAACTGACGCGGTAGCGCGGCACCAGCACGCACGCGACACGCACGACAAGCGACACCTCACATCCCGGCCGGCGCCGTTCGCCGGCCGGGATGCTTTTTCCCCACATGCGCGCCGGCATCCGAGTCCGCATCCGGTGAAACATTTCCGCCGGGCCACCGCGTCAGTGAAGTGAGAGAGGCGGGACGGGGGACCGTGCGCCACGGGGAATCGGGGGAGCGGGGGACGATGAGGCGCACGGGGACGCTGGTGCGTAGGGGCGGTGACCGGGGACGGACCTCCCGGGCCGATGACTTCAGGGAGTTCGCGGCCGGCCGTACGAACCAGCTCTTCCGTTCCGCCTCTCTGCTGACCGGCGGCGACACCCACCTCGCCGAGGATCTGGTGCAGGAGACCCTCGGCCGGATGTACACGTTATGGGGCCGCGTCGACCGGATCGACAACCCGGCCGGGTACGCGCAGACCGTCCTCGTCCGTACCTTCCTCACACATCGGCGGCGCCGCTCGGCGACCGAACGGCCCCTCGGGGACATCCCCGAGCCGGCCCCGGCCCCCGGCGACGACCCCGACCTGCGGATCGCGCTGCTCGACGCGCTCGGGCAGCTGTCCGCCAAGGACCGTGCGGTGGTGGTGCTGCGGTACTGGGAGGACCGCAGCGTCGAGGAGACCGCCGACGCCATGCATGTCAGCTCCGCCGCCGTACGCACCAGATCGGTGCGGGCGCTCGCGAAGCTACGGCAGCAACTGGGCGGCAGATTCACCGAGTTCGCCGCCCGCTGAGCGCCCGTCCACGGGGCTCGGCGCTGATTCTGTCCGGTACATGAGCAAGGAGTGGGGCCGACCATGCCCTCTGAAAAGCCATTCGAAGCACCCTTCGAGGAAGGTCTCGGTGAGGCGCTGCGCCGCACCGGCGAGACGTTCGCACCCCCGGACCGGGCCGCCCTGGTGGACGCCGGGCTGACCCGGGGCCGCCGTCGGGTGGCCCGGCGGCGCACGGCGGTGGTGACGGGAAGTGCGCTCGCGCTGGCCGCCGTGGGGCTCGGCGGCGCGTACGGCGGCGGACTGCTGGGCGGGGAACAGGGGGGCGGCCGGGGCGGCGAGACCTCCCTCGCCGCGCCGGACCCCGCCCGCACCGGCCCCGCCCGCACCGACTCCACGCGCACCGCCCCCGCGCCGGGCACCGATGCGGAGCTCATCGCGATTCTCACCGGGCTGCTTCCCGGCGGAGAGCTGAAGAATCCGACGACGAGCGGCTCCGACGGCGGTCCGGCCTTCCGGAGCGTGCGCGGAGTGTTCGACGACGGAAAGGGCGACGCCGAGATCTCGGTCGGCCTCACCCGCGCCGCCGGCACCGAGGCGGAACAGCAGGTGACCTGCCCCGACAAGGTCTTCACCGGACAGGCCTCCTGCGCGGAGAGCGAACTGGCCGACGGCTCCAGGCTCATGGTCTTCCAGGGGTACGAGTACCCGGACCGCCGCGAGGACACCAAGAACTGGCGGGCCGTCCTCCTCACCTCCGACGGCTTCCTGGTCGACGCGAGCGAGTACAACGCCCCGGCCGAGAAGGGCGCCCAGGTCTCCCGTGCCGATCCGCCGCTGGACCCCGCGCAGCTGAAGGCGCTGGTCACCTCGGACGCGTGGCGCGCGCCACTGAACGAGCTGCCCACGCGACCGTCCACGCCGCCCGCCGACGGGGGTCCCGGACCCTCGGCCGACGCGGACGGCGTACACATCCGTGACACGCTGGTCTCGCTGCTTCCGGCCGGGCTGGACGTGACCGGCGAGGGTGGCCAGGAGGGGTTCGTGTACCTGGTGGTGGACGACGGCAAGGGCCCGAGCTATGTCCAGATCAATGTGCAGCCCGGTATGTCGGATGTCGCGGAGGAGCTGTTCACCGGCGCGACCACCCTGCCGGACGGCACGCTGCTCAAGACCAAGAAGAGCGCGGGAGACAAGGGGGTCGGCGGCGTCAAGATGTGGACCGCCGACACCCTCAGGCCCGACGGGCTGCGCGTCGTCGTCTCCGCCTTCAACGCGGCCGACCAGGTCACCCCGGCCACCCGCGAGAACCCCGCGCTCAGCATGAAGCAGCTCACCGCTATCGCCACCAGCCAGAGATGGCTGACGCGCCCGTAGTCCGTAGTCCGCGTTCGTCGTTCCACGGCGGCCGGCCGGGGCCTCACTTCGCGTCGGAGTACCGCTCCACGGTCGCCGTTGTGAACGTGAACCGCACCGGCGTCTCCCCGAAGGCGATCCGCCCGGCCAGCTCCCCGGCCGCGCGGATCGCCTCGGCCACCTCCTCGGCCTCCTCCTCCGGGCAGTGCACGATCACCTCGTCGTGCTGGAAGAAGACCAGCTCCGCCCGCATCCCGGCGGTCGCCCGCCGCAGCGCGGCCAGCATCAGCAGGGCCCAGTCGGCCGCGCTGCCCTGGACGACGAAATTACGGGTGAAGCGCCCGCGCGCCCGTCCGTTCGACGACGCGTATCCCGGGGTGAACTCGCCGCCGGACGAGGGCGATCCCTCCCCGTCCGCATCCGGCGCCGGGGATATCTCCTGCGGGATCCCGGCTTCGCCGTCGTCGTCCTCGGCCCCGGCCGCGCGCGGACTCGTCCGCCCCAGCCAGGTCCGTACGAGCCTGCCCTCCTCACCCGCCCGCGCCGCGTCGTCCACATACGCCACGGCCAGCGGGAACCGCCGGCGCAGCGCCGCCAGGTTCTTCAGCCCGTCGCCGGACGTCTGGCCGTAGATCGCCCCCAGCAGCGCGAGCTTCGCGTGCGCCCGGTCGCCCGAGAACGCCCGGGCGGAGAGCGCCGTATACAGATCCCCTTCATGCCC
Organism: Streptomyces sp. L-9-10; assembly: GCF_004151105.1. Classification (GTDB taxonomy): domain Bacteria; phylum Actinomycetota; class Actinomycetes; order Streptomycetales; family Streptomycetaceae; genus Streptomyces. Next base: position 74,446 of record NZ_PHRF01000096.1, on the reverse strand, counting down.
CGCCACCTCCATCAGCCCCGGGTCACGGGAGATGGCGGCCAGCACCCGCGGCTCCATCTGGTCGGCGTCCGCGACCACCAGCCGCCAGCCCTCGTCGGCGACGACCGCCCGCCGGATGACCTTGGGGATCTGTAGTGCCCCGCCGCCATTGGTCGTCCACCGGCCCGAGACCGTACCGCCCGGCAGATACTCGGGTCTGAACCGGCCGTCCCGTACCCAGTCCTGGAGCCAGCTCCAGCCGTGCGCCGTCCAGATCCGGTACAGCTTCTTGTACTCGATCAGCGGCTCCACCGCCGGATGGTCGATCTCCGCCAGCTCCCAGCGCCGGGTGGACCTCACCTTGATGCCGGCCTGCCCGAAGGCCCGCACCACATCCGCCGGGAGATCCGGCCGCACCCGCCGCCCGAACGCCGCCGACACCTGGTCCGCCAGCTCGGCCAGCCGTCGGGGCTCGCCCCCGCCCGCGTACCGCTCGCCGAGCAGATCCCCCAGCACTTCACGGTGCACATCCGCGCGCCAGGGCAGCCCCGCGCGATGCATCTCGGCGGCCACCAGCATCCCCGCCGACTCGGACGCGGTGAGCAGCCGCATCCGCCCGGGGTGCTCGGCGGCCATATGCCGTCGCTGCTGCTCCGCGTACACATCGAGCAGCCCCTCGAACGGCACCTCCGCGCCCGCGTGCGGCTCGAAGAGCGAGGACTGCGACCCCGGCTCCGCCGAGCGGGGCGGCGGATCGGGCGGCACCGGCCCGTTCCGCAGCCTGGCCCAGGCCGCCGCGGCCGACCGGGGCTCCCCGAGCCGCCCCTCGTGGCCGAGCAGCAGCAGCTCGGCCGCCTCGATGTCATAGCACCGCTCGACCCGCACCCCCGCCGCGAGCAGCCTCGGATACACCTCGGCGGTGGAGCGCCACACCCAGCGCCCGACCTCCGGCAGCCGCGTCCTCACCGCCGCCACCAGATCGGGCTCCCGCACCACGGGACCGGCCGGGCGGCCGTCCGTGCCCAGCGGAACGAGCAGCGCGCCGCCGCCCTCCGCCGGGGCCAGAGCCCATCGTTCGGTCATACCGCCGAGTCTCGCAGGGGGGTCTGACAACGACGGGCGGCTCCGCCCGGCAGGCGCGCCGGGCCTCACGACGGGAAGATCGAATCCGTAGCCGGGACCGCAGCCGGGACCTGAACCGGGACCTGAACCGGGACCGGAGCCCCCGTCACCGGGAGCCCGCCCCACCGTCATCACCCCCGCCGTCATCACTCTATGGAGGCCGAGATGCAAGCGATCGTTTTCGAGGAGTTCGGCGGCCCGGACGTCCTGCACGTCAAGGAGATCGCCGAGCCGCACGCGGGCCCCGGCGAGATCCGGGTGGCCGTGAAGGCGGCCGGCGTCAATCCGATGGACTACAAGATCCGCCACGGATGGTTGGAAGGGGTCTTCCCCACTCCGCTGCCCGCCGTGCCCGGCCAGGAGATCGCCGGGGTCGTGGACGAGATCGGCGCCGGGGTCACGGGCGTCACGGTCGGCGACGACGTGCTGGGGTGGTCCACCACCGGCGCCTACGCGCAGTACGCCCTGGCCGAGACCGTCGTACGCAAACCCGCCTCGCTGGGGTGGGCCGAGGCCGCGGCCCTTCCGGTCGCGGGGGAGACGGCCGCGCGGGTGCTCGACGAACTGGCGCTGCGCGAAGGCGAGACCCTGCTGCTGCACGGGGCGGCGGGCGCCGTCGGATCCGTGGCCGCCCAGCTCGCGGCGGCCCGCGGCGCGATCGTGATCGGCACGGCGTCCCCGGCCAACCATGAGTACGTGCGCTCGCTGGGCGCCATCCCCGTGACGTACGGCGACGGGCTGGTCGAACGCGTCCGCTCGGTCGCGCCGCAGGGCGTGGACGCCGTCTTCGACGCGGCGGGCATGGGCGCGCTGCCCGACTCGATCGAGCTGCGCGGCGGGACGACCGACCGGATCGTCACCATCGCCGACCAGGCCGCGGCCGGACTCGGCGTGCCCTTCTCGTCCGGCATGTCCGGCGACGCGGTGGCCGAGCGGAAGCACGCCGGCCTCGCCGAGAACACCCGTCTGGCGGCCGAGGGCGCGCTGCGGCTGCGGATCGCCGGTACGTTCCCGCTCGCGGAAGCGGCACAGGCGCAGCAGACGAGCGAGGACGGTCACGCGCGCGGGAAGCTCGTCATCCTGCCCTGAACCGGGGAACACACGGCCTGAACCGCCGAACACACGGCCTGAACCGCGGAACACACGGCGCGCGGCCGGAATGGCCGTTACGGCCTCGTATGGGTGATGTGGCATGGCGGCACTCCCCTCGGGCAACATAGGTTGCTTTCGGTGACCTACTGATGTCCGAGAGTAACGATGCTCACTGACAGTGGACTTGCGCACGACGTCTACGACCAGGACCCGCCCTGGCTGCCCCTCGCGCGGATCCCGCTCCCGCACAGGCCGGAGGCGGCTCCCAAGGCCCGCCGTCACGCCCGTGAGGTTCTCGCGCTGCGCCGCGTGGACGGTGAGCTGATCGCCACCGTCGAGCTGGCGGTGAGCGAACTCGTCACCAACGCCGTGCGGCACGGCATCTGTGTCTGCGGCTGCACCCGCGGCACGGTCTCCCTCACCCTGTTGCGGGCGGGGGGCCGCCTCCGGGTCGAGGTCGCCGATCCGTCCCGTACACCCCCGAGGTGGCCCACGGGGATCGACTCGGTCGACGCGGAGGCGGAGGAGGGCAGGGGGCTGCTGCTGGTCACGGCCCTGGCGGCGGACTGGGGCGACCAGGCGGGGCCCACCCGGGGGAAGGTGGTGTGGTGCGAGTTCGCGCCGGCCGCCCAAGCGCCCCCGCGCGCCTCCGCCGCCCCGCGCGCCGCCACCGACCCCGCCGCCCCCGCCGCGGACCCACCCCCGGCATAGAGGCCGCGGCCCCCTGGCTCAGCCCTCCGACTCGTGGCTCAGCCTTCCAACTCGCGGATCACGCGCGCGGGATTGCCCACCGCCAGTACGCCCGCCGGGAGGTCCTTCGTCACCACCGACCCCGCGCCGACCACCGTGTTCTCGCCGATCGTCACCCCCGGGCAGACGATCACCCCGCCGCCCAGCCAGACGTTGTCACCGATCGTCACCGGCGACGCCTTCTCCCAGCCCGCGCGGCGCCGCTCCGCGCCGAGTTCATGGGTCGGGGTGAGGAGTTGGACATTCGGCCCTATCTGGACGTCGGAGCCGACGGTGATCGGCGCCGCGTCGAGGAAGACCGCGTTGAAGTTGATGAACGTACGGGCGCCGATACTGATGTACGTCCCGTAGTCGCACTGGAAGGGCGGCCGGATACGGACACCCTCCCCCACCGAACCGAGCAGCTCGGCAAGGATCCTGGCGCGATCGGCCGGAGCGGCGCCGCCGTTCGCGTTGTACGCCGCGCACAGCGCGAAGCGCCGTTCGGTCTCCGCGCCCAGCTCCTCGTCATCGGGGAGGTACCACTCCCCGGCCAGCATGCGCCGCTTGTTCTCGCCCATGGATGCCCATGCCCTCTCTGCCAGCGGTCCGCCGTCGGTCCCGCCCTCGCCGGAGGCATCCACGGTAGTGCGCCGCACGGAACGGCGATGAGATATCCACAGCCTGTGGACAACGATCGGGAAAGCGGACCTGCGACCATCGGAACGCGGCAAGGAGCAGTTCCGAGGAGGCACCCCGCATGATCATGGAGCACACCGAGGCCGCGGCATGACCGACGACGACGCCGCCGGCGCGGCGGCCCGTACCGTCGAGCGCGCCCTCACGGCCGTACTCTCCGCGCGGGCCGGGGGCGGCGGCAGCGCCGAAGGCATCGACACCGGCGCCTCCCTCCTCGCCGCGGATCCGGCGGCGGACGCGGAACTGCGCCGACGCGGCGAGCAGTTCGTACGGCTGGCCTGGGAGCGCGGCTGGCAGCCCGCCGATGTCGTCCGGCTCGTACGCCGCGACCTCGACGGCCCGCACCTGCGTCTTCTCGCCGAGCTGGCAGCGGCGGAGGCGCGGCGCCACGAGCGGCTGCCGCCGCGCTGGGCCGCCCAGCTCGCGGATCTCGACGAGGAGCGGGATGCGCGCCCCTACCGGGCCGACCGCTTCTCGTACGCCACCGCCGTACTGGAGCTGTATCTGCTGCTCGCCCGGCTGCCGGCGATCGAACCGGTCGGTCCCGTGCCCGGTACGCCCGTCCATCTGGCCGCCCCCGCGGACGGCGAGCCGCGCATGCTCACCCGGATCCGCGCCCTGCTCGCCAAGGCGGAGGCGACCGGATACCCGCAGGAGGCGGAGGCGCTCACCGCCAAGGCGCAGGAGCTGATGGCGCGGCACAGCATCGACGAGGCGCTGCTCGCCGACCGTACGCACCGGGGCGATGTGCCCGGCGCGTGCCGGATCGGGGTGGACGCTCCGTACGAGACGGCGAAGGCGATCCTGCTCGACGCCGTGGCCTCCGCGAACCGCTGCCGCGCCGTCTGGAACAGCGCGTACGGCTTCTCGACGGTCGTCGGCTTCGAGTCGGACCTGGAGGCGGTCGAGCTGCTCCATACCTCGCTGCTGGTGCAGGGCACGGCCGCGATGACCCGTGCGGAGGCGGCCCAGCGCGCGGCCGGGCGTAAGCGGACCAAGACATTCCGGCAGTCGTTCCTGCTGGCGTACGCCCACCGCATCGGCGAACGCCTGGCCCTGGCCACGGAACAGGTGACGGCGGAGCAGGAGACGGCGACGGCAACGCGGGCGAGCGGAGAGGGCGTCGGCGGACTGCTGCCCGTACTCGCCGCCCGCGAGGCGGCGGTGGCCGACCGTACTGACCGGATGTTCCCGGAGACGGTGGCGACGCGCGTACGCGGGGCGACTGACGCGGAGGGCTGGACCCACGGCACCTCCGCGGCGGACGCGGCGCGGGTGCCGGGCGGACCGGGCGCGGCCGACGGGCCGGGCGGGACGGGGCGGCGCGGCCGTATTCGCCCTGCCCGCTGACGACTCCGCTCGCTGACGACTCCGCCCGCTGACCACCCCGCTCAACCGGGCTGGCCGCTCAACCGGCCGGCCGCTCGACCCGTCAGCCGCTCGACCCGTCAGCCGCTCGACCCGTCAGCCGGCCGACCGGTCAGCGGTCGGGGCGGGTACGGCCTGTCGGCTTCATGAGCGCATCACGGCGTCTGCTGGTCCGTCGGCAGATCGCTCGGCAGCCCCTTGGGCAGCTTGGTGTCCCCGGCCTTCGCCAACGTGTCCTTCACGCCCTTGCCCCAGGAGATCACCAGGGTCTTGCCGTCGTTCGACTCGATCGTCCCCATCGTGCGGTCGGTGTTGCCGTCGGCGCACTTGAGGGAGAACATCGGCTCGCCCATGTCCTCCACCGCGCCCTGGCAGACATGCTGGTCCGCAACCAAGGCGACCTTGCCGGACTTGACCGACAGGGCGACGGTCTTGCCGTCGCTCAGCCCGGCCCACGTGCCCTCGACCTTCGCCGCGTCCGCGTCCGCGTCCGCGCCGGAGCCGGAGTCGGAGTCGGCGGTCGAACCGGAACCCTCGCCGCCGGTCGCGCTCGGCGCCGTGGCGCCGCCCTCATCCTTGGCCGGGCCGCTGCCCTCGCCGCCGTCACCGCCACAGCCCGTGAGCGCGAGTGCGAGTGTCACCATGAGCCCGGCCGCCGCCGCGCCGCTCCGTACGAGTGTCTGCACGTTCAAGTCCCCCTGGAGCGCGTCGTCTGGATCCCGCCGGTGGCCGGACCGCGCAAAACTACCAGGAGGACTTACGCACGCCCGGCAGGAATCCGGCGTGCGCCTGCTCACGCATCCGCACCCTGGACAGGCCGAACTTCCTGAGGTGACCGCGCGGCCGGCCGTCCACGCTGTCCCGGTTCCGCACCCGTGTGGCGCTCGCGTCGCGCGGCTGACGTCGCAATTCCTCGCGCGCGGCCAGCCGTTCCCCGTCGGGCGTGCCGGGGCGCCGGATGATCTCCTTCAACTCGGCACGGCGTACGGCGTACCGCTCCACGACCTCCTTGCGCCGCTCATTGCGGACGATCTTGCTCTTCTTCGCCATCAGACGTTCACCCCGCGGGCGCGGATCCGGGCGACGGCGGCCTCGATGCCGATGGCGTCGATGGTCTTGATCGCCTTCGCGCTGAGGGTGAGCCGGACATTCCGTCCCTCGCTCGGCAGCCAGTAGCGCTTGCGCTGGATGTTGGGGTCGAAGCGGCGGGAGGTGCGCCGGTGCGAGTGGGAGACCTGGTTGCCGAAGCCGGGCTTGGCCCCGGTCAGCTGGCAGTGCGCGGACAACGTCACACATCCTTCTCTTTGGAAATGGAAACCATTTCCATATACTAGTCCCATGGCACGCAACGAACTGCGCCCGGTCATCAAGCTCCGCTCCACCGCGGGGACCGGCTACACGTACGTCACCCGCAAGAACCGCAGGAACGACCCCGATCGCCTGACGCTGCGCAAGTACGACCCGCTCGTCCGTCGGCACACCGACTTCCGCGAAGAACGCTGACCGGCGGCGACAGCCGGGAGAAGCAGCATGAAGAGCACGCAGAAGAGAACGAAGAAAGGAACGAAGAGGCCGATATGAAGCCCGGAATCCACCCCGCGTACCAGCCCGTCGTCTTCCGCGACAAGGCCGCCGGCTACGCCTTCCTCACCCGCTCGACCGCGACCGCCGGGAAGACGGTCGTCTGGGAGGACGGCCGGAGCTACCCCGTCATCGATGTCGAGATCTCCTCGGCAAGCCACCCCTTCTATACGGGTACCGCGCGCGTCCTCGACACCGCCGGCCGCGTGGAGCGCTTCGAGCGCCGCTACGGCCGCCGCCCCGGGGCTCGCTGAGTGGGACCCATCGACGACAACGGACTCCCTGTCGCGATCGTCTGCGGGCTGCACTCCGACGCCCGCGAGGCGACCGTACGGCGGCTTCTCGCCACCGTGCCCGGCAGCGTCGCGCTCCACCACGATCTGTCGACGGCCGCGCGCGGCACCGTCATACGCACCGTCCGCGACGCCACCGGACCGGTCTCCACGGGCGAGGCGCCGCTGGTCGACGACTGCGCCTGCTGCGCCCTGCGGGAGGATCTCGTACCGGAGCTGACCCGGCTCGCGGACGGCGGCCTCACCCGGCTCGCGATCGTCGAGCTGTGGGACTCGGTCGAGCCCCGGGCCATGGCCGAGGTCATCGCCGCGCACGGCGAACGTCTCGTCGTCAGCTCCGTGCTGACCGCGGTCGACCCGGCGCTGCTGCTGCCGTACCTCGGCAACGGCGACGATCTGGCCGACGCCGGGCTCGCGGCCGCCGCCTCCGACCAGCGGACGATCGCCGACACCTGGGCGCGGCAGCTGGAGTACGCGCCGGTGCTCGCCGTCGTGGACAGCCCCCTCGCGGACGACGAGGACCGCGCGCTGCTCGCCCAACTGCACCCGACGGCGCGGCAGGTGCGCGTCGACGGCGAGGGCGCCTCGGCCGGGGAACTGGCCGAGGCCGCGTTCGGCGGATTCGATGTCGAGGCCGCCGCCGCCCGCCAGCACCCGGCCTGTGCGCTGCTGCCGCAGGAGGCGGACGAGTGCGGGGTCGGTACGTACGTCTGGCACCGCAGGCGCCCCTTCCACCCGGAGCGGCTCTACCGGGCGCTGGAGGATCTGACCTGCGCCGCCGCCCGCAGCCGCGGCCGGTTCTGGCTCGCCGACCGTCCCGACACGCTGCTGCACTGGGACGCGGCCGGTGGCGCGCTCTGTGTGGAGAGCGTGGGGCCCTGGCTGGCGGCGCTGCCCGACGCCGCCTGGGAGACGGTTCCGCCGCCGCGCCGGGCCGCCGCCTCGCTGGACTGGCATCCCCCGCACGGCGACCGCTGCCAGCATCTGGTCTTCACCTCGCCCGGCCTCGACCGGGAGGGCATCGGACAGCTGCTGGACTCCTGCCTGCTGACCGACGCCGAGTACACCGCGGGCCGCGCCGCCTGGAAGCGCCTTCCGCCCGCCTTCGACACCCTCCTGGAGGTCTGATGTCCACCCGCCGTGGGGACCGCGAGCCGCCCGCGCCCCGACCCAATCCGCTGGACGCCGCGGGCATCACCTATGTCGACTACAAGGACACCGGCCTGCTGCGGAAGTTCATCTCGGACCGCGGCAAGATCCGCGGTCGCCGTGTGACGCGGGTCAGCGCCCGGCAGCAGCGGCAGCTGGCGCGCGCGATCAAGAACGCCAGGGAGATGGCGCTGCTGCCGTACCGCACGACGCCGCGCTGACCGCCCGGCCCGCCGGGCGGCGCCGTTCAACTGCCGCCGGGCGGCGCCGAACCGCCGCCGTACGACCGCCGTATCGAGGCTCCCCGCGCCGGACCGCGCGGGGAGTCTTCTCGTCTTCGCCGGGTACACGGACACTATTCGGCCACCATTCCGTCCGCCGAGGGATCCGGAAGGCCCTTCAGCGCGTCTTAATCCACAGAGCAGGCGATCGGAGCCGGGGGGCGGGCCTGTAACCAAGGGAACACCCCGCGTGCACGTGCATTTGCTCATGCAGCAGCACATGAAACACAGCTATGATCCGAGAAAGTTGACGACTGCACCTTGCAACTCGGGGAGCGACCTGTGCACCACGTGTACAACGGCATTACGGCCACAGAGCTTCACGGAGTCGTCTGGCAGAAGAGCAGGCACAGCAACTCCCAGGGATCCTGCGTGGAGTTCGCCAAGCTGCCCGGCGGCGAGGTGGCGGTACGCAACTCACGCCACCCCGACGGGCCCGCGCTGGTCTACACGATCGCCGAGATCGAGGCCATGCTGCTGGGCGTCAAAGACGGGGAATTCGACCATCTGACAGCGAGCGGTTGACCGACGGCGGGCGGCCGAGCGCAAGGCTCAGCCGGTCGGTCCCGTCCGCCGTCGGCCGGCCACCCGGAGGCCCGCCGTCAGTCGGCCACCCGTAGCTGGAACAGCGCCCAGACCACCTTGCCGTGCAATGACCCCGCCAGCGGATGCCAGCCCCAGGTGTCGCTGAACGACTCGACCAGGAACAGCCCCCGGCCGGACTCCGCCGCGCAGTCCTCCTCGGTCTTCCGCGCCTCCGGGCTCGCGTGGCTGGGATCCCGTACCGCGCACACCAGCCGCGACGACCACCGCATCAGATGCAGCCGTACGGAGGCGTCCTGGGGATCCCGCGGGGTGTCGGCCGGCAGGGCGTGCCGCAGCGCGTTGGTGACGAGTTCGGAGACGACCAGCGCGACATCGTCGAAGCGGTCGGTCAGCTCCCACTGGGTCAGCGTGTTCCTGGTGAACTGCCTGGCCCCGCGCACCGCTTCGTAGCGGGCGGGCAGAGCACACGACACCGAGCCCGCGGCCGCCGAGGGATCGATGGGGGGAAGCCCCTGCCTTAACGGCTCGAGCATGGTCGATCCATTCGTCCCCATGCGAGGCACTCCCGGGATTCGCGGCCGTAGCGATACTGCGGAGGTCCAGCGTCACAACACGTCAATCACGAACGAGCACGCAGGTGCGCGGGGACCATGGTTCCGAATGCGTACGGCAGATGCAAGGGCAGATGCACGTGCACGCGCCGGACTTCGCCCTTCCCGTGACGGTTCCGTCCTATTTCTCCTCGTGACCAGTTTTGCTCTCTCCGCAAAGCCTTCTTATTTCCGTAATCGAATGAGTACGGGCTGAAGCGTTTTGATGGCAGAATCCGGCACTTGGAGTTCGGGGGTGCTCCGGGGAGATCCACATGTGATGGGGAGGGTTGGAGACGTGACCGCAGCCGAATCGGGCGGTTCCGTGGTGCGGCGCATCCTGCTGGGCTCACAACTGAGGCGGCTGCGCGAGACGCGCGGCATCACACGTGAGGCCGCCGGCTACTCGATCCGCGCATCCGAGTCCAAGATCAGCCGTATGGAGTTGGGACGGGTGAGCTTCAAGGCCAGAGACATCGAGGACCTGTTGACCCTCTACGGGGTCGCCGACGAGGGCGAGCGCGCTGCCCTTCTCGGCCTCGCCCGGGAGGCCAATGTCGCGGGGTGGTGGCACAGCTTCGGCGACGTGCTGCCCGGCTGGTTCCAGACATATATCGGTCTCGAAGGTGCCGCCTCACTGATCCGTATCTATGAAGTGCAGTTCGTGCACGGTCTGTTGCAGACCGAGGCGTACGCGCACGCCGTCGTCACCCGCGGCCAGCCCGAGGCGCCCTGCGCCGAGGTGGAGCGCCGGGTCGCGCTCCGGCTGGAGCGGCAGAAGGTCCTCGTCTCCGAACGCGCGCCGCGCTTTCACGCCATCCTCGACGAGGCGGCGCTGCGCCGCCCGTACGGCGAGCGCTCCGTGATGCAGGGGCAGCTGAGACATCTGATCGAGATCTCGGAGCAGCCGAACATCACGCTCCAGGTGATGCCCTTCAGCTTCGGCGGCCACGCAGGCGAGAGCGGCGCGTTCACCATGCTGAGCTTCCCCGAGTCGGATCTCTCCGATGTCGTCTTCCTGGAGCAGCTGACCAGCGCGCTGTATCTGGACAAGCGCGAGGAGGTCGCCCAGTACGAACGGGTGATGGGCCGACTACAGCAGGACAGCCCGGGACCGGAAGAGAGCCGAGATGTCCTGCGCGGACTGCTCCAACTGATCTGAGACATCAGTACGATGACCTCATATCAGGAGTTTGCACCTGCAGCACCTGCAGTAAGGGATCGCATGTCCTACTTCACCGACCTGGCCCACCAGTACATCGACGGCGAGTGGCGGACCGGCAGCGGCTCGTGGGACATCATCGACTTCAATCCGTACAACGGGGAGAAGCTCGCGGCCATCACGATCGCCACGGTCCAGGAGATCGACGAGGCGTACCGCGCCGCCGAACGCGCGCAGCGCGACTGGGCCGCGATCAGTCCGTACACCCGTCGCCGGGTCTTCGAGCGCGTCCTCAGGCTGGTCGAGGAGCGCAGGGACGACATCATCGAGGCGATCATCGACGAGCTGGGCGGTACGCGGCTCAAGGCGGAGCACGAGGTCAGTGCCGCGCAGGAGTTCCTGCGCGATGCCATACAGCTGTCGCTGCGGCCCGAAGGCCGGATCCTGCCGTCCCCGGTGGACGGCAAGGAGAACCGTGTCTACCGGCTGCCGGTCGGTGTCATCGGCGTGATCACCCCCTTCAACTTCCCCTTCCTGGTGACGATCAAGTCGGTGGCGCCCGCGCTGGCGCTCGGCAACGCCGTCGTGATCAAGCCCAACCAGAACGCGCCCATCGTCGGCGGCGGGCTGATCGCCAAGCTCTTCGAGGACGCGGAGCTGCCGGCCGGACTGCTCAACGTCGTGGTGACGGACATCGCGGAGGTCGGGGACGCGCTCATCGAGCACCCCGTGCCGAAGGTGATCTCGTTCGCCGGCTCGGACCGGGTCGGCCGTCATGTCGGCGCGGTGGCGGGCGGCAACTTCAAGCGGGCGATACTCGAACTGAGCGGTAACAGCGCGCTGGTCGTCCTCGACGATCTCGACGAGGCGGGGCTCGACTACGCGGTGGACGCGGCGGTCGCCAGCCGCTTCATCTACCAGGGCCAGGTCTGTGTGGCCGCCAACCGGATCCTCGTGGACCGCGCCGTCGAGAAGCGGTTCACCGAGAAGTTCGTGGCGAAGGTGGCGTCGCTGAGGACGGGCGACCCGCGCGACCCCGAGACCCAGATCGGCCCGGTCATCAACACCTTCCAGGCGGACGCCCTGACGGCGGTGGTGGACCAGGCGCTGGCGGAGGGAGCGACCGCGCTCGTACGGGGGCGTACGCGCGGCAATCTCGTGGAGCCGACGGTGCTGGCGGGCCTGGGCGAGGACTCCCCGCTGATGCGGCAGGAGATCTTCGGGCCCGTGGTGCTGCTGGTCCCGTTCGACGGGGAGGAAGAGGCGGTACGGCTCGCCAACAACACCCCGTATGGGCTGAGCGGTGCCGTGCACACCTCGAACGTGGAGCGCGGCGTCGCGTTCGCCAAGCGGATCGTCACCGGCATGATGCATGTCAACGACTCGACCGTGCAGGACGAGCCGCTGGTGGCCTTCGGCGGGGAGAAGTTCTCGGGGCTCGGCCGGCTCAACGGCGACTCGACGGTGGAGGCGTTCACGACGCAGAAGTGGATCTCGGTGCAGCACGGCCGTACCGCGTTCCCCTTCTGACGCCGACGTTGGCGCGTCTTCTGACGCTGACGTCGACGCGTCGCGCGGTCGTGCGGTCGCGGGCCCGGCGGGGGCGTCGCGCTCCGGAGTCATAACCTGGAGCAATGTCAGCGATCCGTTTGCTCGTACTCTGCGCGGTCCGCCAGCACGGCCGGGCCCATGGCTATCAGGTACGCAATGACCTGGAGTACTGGGGCGCCCACGAGTGGTCCAACGCCAAGCCCGGGTCGATCTACCACGCGCTCAAGCAGATGGCGAAGCAGGGCGTCCTGCTGGCGCACGAGGTCGCGCCGAGCACGGCGGGCGGGCCGCCGCGTACCGAGTACGAGCTGACGGACGCGGGCCGCGAGGAGTATCTGCGGCTGCTGCGCGAGGCGCTGACCACCTATGACCAGAAGATGGACGTGCTGTCGGCGGGGATCGGCGCCATCGTCGATCTGCCGCGCGCCGAGGTCATCGAGCTGCTCAAGGAGCGCGTGGCGGGGATCGAGGCGTGGCGGGCCGCGGTGACCGAGCACTATGTGCCGGAGGAGGGCCCGGAACAGCTCGGGCACATCGGCGAGATCATGAACCTGTGGGTGCACTCGGCGGATTCGGGCGCGGAGTGGACGCGGGGGCTGATCAAGCGCATCGAGGGCGGCGCGTACACCTTCGCGGGTGAGGGCGAGCCGTTCGTGGCGGTGCTCGCCGAGGGCCAGGAGAACCCGTACGCGACGGGTGTCCCCGATGACGGAGATCATCGCTAATCAAGTTTGACCAATTGGGGGGCCGGGGTTACTCTTCCGGCTCGGTAGTCAAGTTTGATTACCCGGTGGGAGGCGAAGACGTTGACCGATGTGGCCGATATGACCGACGTGATCGTGGTGGCGGGCGCACGCAAGCGATACGGAGAGAAGCGGGCCCTCGACGGGTTCGATCTGACGGTGGAACGCGGCACGGTGCACGGCGTGCTCGGGCCGAACGGCGCGGGCAAGACCACGGCCGTACGGATCCTCACCACGCTGCTGCGGCCCGACGAGGGGCTGGTGCGGGTGGCCGGGCTCGACGTACGGACCCACGCGCGCGAAGTGCGGCGCAGGATCGGGCTGCTGGGGCAGCACGCGGCCCTCGACGAGGACCTGAGCGGCCGGCAGAACCTGGAGATGTTCGGACGGCTCTACCACCTCGGCGCCCGGCGGGCGAGGGAGCGGGCCGGTGAGCTGCTGGAGCGGTTCGGCCTGACGGACACCGGCCGCAAGGCCGTCAAGCAGTACAGCGGCGGCATGCGGCGCCGGCTCGACCTCGCGGCCTCGCTGATCACCGACCCGGAGGTGCTGTTCCTGGACGAGCCGACGACCGGACTCGACCCGCGCGGCCGGGCGGAGGTGTGGAGCGCGGTGCGCTCGCTGGTCGGCGGCGGTACGACCGTACTGCTGACCACGCAGTATCTGGAGGAGGCCGACCAACTGGCCGACCGTATCTCGGTGGTGGACGGCGGACGGGTCATCGCGGAGGGCACGGCGGACGCACTCAAGGCGCGGACCGGCGGCGACCGCATCGATGTCGTACTGCGCGACGCGGACCGGCTCGCGGACGGCGCACGGGCGCTGGCACGCACCACGGGCACGCACGCCGTCAGTACGGACGTGGACCGGCGGCTGCTGAGCGCGCCCGTGGCGGACCGCATGGCGGCGCTGACCGAGACCGTACGCGCCTTCCACGAAGAGGGGATCGAGGCGGAGGACATCGCGCTGCGGCGGCCGACGCTGGACGAGGTCTTCCTCCATCTCACGGGCGAGGACGCCGCTGAGCGAAGGAAGAGGGACGGGGACGTCCCTCAGGAGCGACAGGAGGTGACGGCGTGACGACGGTGAACGCCACGGCATCGGCGTCCACGGATCCGGACACGGTCCCCGGAGGCGGCGGGCTCGGCTGGGCCCTCGCGGACTCCTGGACCATGACCCGGCGCGAACTCGCCCGCTGGGCACGGCAGCCGGTCCAGGTCGTCGTCGGGCTGGTCTTCCCGGTGATGCTCCTGCTGATGTTCGGCTATCTGATCGGCGGCGGCCGGGGGATCGACGGGGCGTACGTCGAGTTCCTCGTCCCGGGCATGCTCGCCCTGACCATGGCCTTCGGCCTGGAGTCCACGATGCTCGCCGTCACCCAGGACCTGAACAAGGGGGTGGTGGACCGCTTCCGTTCGATGCCCATGGCCTCGTCGGCGGTCCTGGTGGGCCGGAGCGTGGCGGACATGCTCCAGTCGGCGGTCAGCCTGCTCGTGATGACCGGCGTCGGCTACCTCATCGGCTGGCGCTGGCACGAAGGCACCGCGTCCTTCCTCGGCGCTCTCGGACTGCTGCTGCTGTTCCGGTTCGCGATGCTCTGGCTCGGGATCCAGCTGGCGATGGTGGCGGGCCGTCCCGAGATGGTGCAGGCGGTGCAGATCCTGGTCTGGCCGATCGGCTTCCTCTCCAACGCGTTCGCGACGCCGGAGTCCATGCCGGGCTGGCTGGGCGCGGTCGTGGAGTGGAACCCGATGTCGGCGACGGCGACGGCGGTACGGGACCTGTTCGGCAACCCGGCCGCGGCGGGCGGCTCCTGGGCCGCGGAGCACGCGGGGACGCTGGCGGTCCTCTGGCCGGTGGCGCTGCTCGCGCTCTTCTTCCCGCTGGCGGTACGGCGGTTCGGGAGGCTCAGCCGCTGATCCGGACGCGCACGGCCGGTACGGGGCCGGACCCCGCCCCCGGAGAGTGGCTCCGGGGGCGGGGGCGGGGGCGCGTACGCGTTCAGTGGTGGAAGGCCGTCGCCGCGGACTTGTCCCGGCCCAATGGGTGCTCCTGTTCGCGGAGTTCGGGCAGTACCCCCTTCAGGTCGGCCACCAGCAGTGTCGCCAGGTCGGCCGAGAAGCCGTTGCGGCAGACCACCCGCAGCACGGACAGGTCCTCGCGATGGGCGGGGAAGGTGTACGCCGGTACGAGCCAGCCGCGCTCGCGCAGCCGGCGCGAGACGTCGAAGACGTCGAAGGCCGTCACGCCGGGGGCGGTGGTGAAGGCGAACACGGGCAGTTCGTTCCCCCGCGTGAGCAGCCGGAAGTCGCCCAGCTCCTCGATCCGCCCGGCCAGCTTCCCGGCGATGTCCCGCGCGGTCTGCTGGACGGCGCGGTAGCCGTCCCTGCCCAGCCGCAGGAAGGTGTAGTACTGCGCGACGACCTGCGCGCCCGGCCGGGAGAAGTTCAGCGCGAACGTGGGCATGTCACCGCCCAGGTAGTTGACGCGGAAGACCAGCTCCTCGGGCAGCTCGGCGGGCGAACGCCACAGCGCCCAGCCGACGCCCGGGTAGACCAGCCCGTACTTGTGCCCGGAGGTGTTGATGGAGGAGACGCGCGGCAGCCGGAAGTCCCAGACCAGGTCCTCGTCGAGGAAGGGCGCCACCATGGCGCCCGACGCCCCGTCGACATGGACGGGGATGTCGAGCCCCGTACGCTCCTGGAGCGCGTCCAGCGCCGCGCACAGCTCGGCGACGGGTTCGTACGAGCCGTCGAAGGTGGAGCCCAGGACGGCGACGACCCCGATGGTGTTCTCGTCGCAGAGTTCGGCGGCGGCCTGGGGGTCGAGATGGAAGCGGTCGCCCTCCATGGGCACCTGCCGCGACTCGACCTCCCAGAAGTTGCAGAATTTGTCCCAGCAGACCTGGACGTTGACGCCCATGACGAGATTGGGCCGGGCCGTCGCCGGGTAGCGCGCGGCGTTGCGCCCGGCCCAGCGGCGCTTGAGCGCCATCCCGGCCAGCATGCAGGCCTCGCTCGATCCCGTCGTCGAGCAGCCGACGGTCGTCGCCGGGTCCGGCGCGTTCCAGAGGTCGGCGAGCATCGCCACACAGCGCCGCTCCAGCTCGGCGGTGCGCGGATACTCATCCTTGTCGATCATGTTCTTGTCCCGGCACTCCGTCATCAGCGCCGTGGCCTGCGGCTCCATCCAGGTGGTGACGAAGGTGGCGAGGTTGAGCCGTGAGTTGCCGTCGAGCATCAGCTCGTCATGGACGAGCTGGTACGCCGTGTCCGGCGGGGTCGGGCCGTCGGGAAGCCGGTGCATGGGCGGCGCCGAGGTCATCTCGCTGGTCGGATCGGCCTCCCCGTAGAAGGGGTTGATCGACAGCCTGCGCAGCTCGTCGCGTTCGCTCCGGGGCATTCCGGCTGCCCGGTCCGCGCCTCGGTGGAGTGGCATCGGCGGATCTCCTCGGGATGGGTACGGTTCCCTT
This sequence comes from Streptomyces sp. L-9-10, assembly GCF_004151105.1. Classification (GTDB taxonomy): domain Bacteria; phylum Actinomycetota; class Actinomycetes; order Streptomycetales; family Streptomycetaceae; genus Streptomyces. The sequence continues at coordinate 58,089 of NZ_PHRF01000096.1, read as the reverse complement.
CGCGAGAATACGGACGAAAGGGGTGAACCGCCCGCCGGGTCCGGGGGTCACCGCAGGGGCGTGCCGTCCTCGCGCAGCTGCATCAGAGGGTGGCCGGTGACCACCAGCCAGGCGGGCAGGGCGGCGACGCAGAGCAGCGGCAGCACATTGGGATCGGCGACCAGGACCGCCGCGGTGAACAGGCTGAGCCAGCCCTGCCGGGTGATGGCGAGCAGGACGCCGAGCACCCCGCAGACCACCCCCAGGCCGGGCTGTACGGCCGGGACCAGCGCGTGGGCGCAGAGGCCCAGCGCGACCCCGACGAAGACGGCGGGGAAGATCCGGCCGCCCCGGAAGCCGCAGGCGGCGGCGGTGAGCAGCGCGGCCAGCTTCACCACCGTCATCACCGCGAACGAGCCCGCCGACCAGCCCTCCGGGTCGGCGGCCAGCGTCTTCACCTCGTCCAGCCCCTTGAACAGCGTCAGCGGCCCGCCGAGCGCCCCCAGCAGACCGAGGACCAGCCCGCCGGAGGCGACCGCCAGGACGGGATGACCGAGACGCCGGAAGGCGGCGTGGACGTACGGGAACGCGTAGCAGGCCGCCAGCCCCAGCGCCGCCGCGACCGGGGCGATCACGAGCGCCGCCAGCAGATCGCTCCAGCGGGTGCCGGTGTACGCGGGCAGGGCGAGGTCGAAGGCCGGGTGGGCGACCAGGGCGGTCACGAGCGCGCCCGCGCCGGCCGCGATCAGCGGACCGAACAGCTTGTCCCAGAGCGAGCCGGGGCCCGGCCGCCCGGCGAGCGTCTCGGTCAGGACCAGTGCCGCCGCCACGGGCGTACCGAACAGCGCCCCGATCGTGCCGGCGGCGGCGAGGGAGAACCAGAGCGCGGCAGGGGTGCCGGGCGCCGCCTTGCGGCCGAGCCAGTAGGTGAGCGCGACATTGGCGGCGGTGATCGGATTCTCCGGGCCGAGGCTCACCCCGCCGGCCAGTGCCAGCACCGTGACCACCAGCAGCCCCGGGACCACCCCGGGGCGCATCGGCTCGTCGACCAGCCCGGTGGTGGCCGGGTCCGGTCCGGCGTGTCCATATACCTGCCGGACGACGATCCCCACCGCGATCCCGGTGGCCGTGAGCATCACGATCATCCAGAGCGTGGAGTAGCGGCCGACCCCGAGGGCGTCGGGGAGCGTCTCCCACAGCACGTCCTTCAGCTGATCCGCGATCTCGTCCACGCCCAGCAGTACCAGCGCCGAGGCCGCGCCGACCACCAGGGAGGGCGCGACCAGCGGCAGCAGCGTGCGGGCCGAGGGAGAGGGGGCGGGGGAAGGGGAGGAGGACGGAGCGTCATGGGACACGCGCTCACCGTAACCGCCCGTAACGCTTCCGCTCCCCTTTCCCGGGACGCGGTCGCGCCCGGCGGGCACGCGGCTTTGGGCGGGTCTGCACCGGCGCGTCCGGTGTGGGGCCCCGGCCGGATCCGGACTGCGCGGGCAAGGGGCCGGGTGGAACCTGGGAGGGACGGTAGGCGTTGATAGCTTGTGCGCGGCCGAATACGCCGAATCGACGATCGACCGACTAATGACACAGGAGTCCGGAACCCGTGACCACCCTTGCCCTCGGACCCAGCTGGCTGGATCCGGATTATCTGATCGGGACCTTCGGGCTGATCGGCGTTCTGGTCATCGTCTTCGCCGAGTCGGGCCTGCTCATCGGCTTTTTCCTGCCGGGCGACTCGCTGCTCTTCACCACCGGCCTGCTGGTGACGGCCGGCACCCTCAAGACCCCGCTCTGGCTGGTCTGCCTGCTGATCGTGTTCGCCGCGATCATCGGTGACCAGGTCGGCTATCTCTTCGGCCGGAAGGTGGGTCCCGCGCTGTTCAAGCGCCCGGACTCCAAGCTCTTCAAGCAGGAGAACGTCGAGAAGGCGCACGAGTTCTTCGAGAAGTACGGCCCGAAGTCGCTGGTCCTCGCGCGCTTCGTGCCCGTCGTCCGTACGTTCACGCCGATCATCGCCGGTGTGAGCCGGATGAACTACCGCTCGTTCATCACGTACAACATCGTCGGCGGCACGCTCTGGGGCGCGGGCGTCACGCTGCTGGGGGCCGCGCTCGGCAAGATCGAGTTCGTGACCAAGAACATCGAGATGATCCTGATCGGCATCGTGGTGCTCTCGGTGCTGCCGATCGTGATCGAGTTCCTGCGGGCGCGCTCCAAGTCCAAGAAGGCCGCCGCGCGGCAGCCCGGCGTCGACGACGGTCCGGTCGGCCCGGGTACGGCCGCGACGGACGGGCGCGCTCCCATGACGCCGCCCGGCGCCCAGGGCGGCCCGGGTACGCCGGGCGCCCCCGGCAGCGGCGGCCGCGGCCGTCACGCCAAGCGCTGACCCGCCCCGGAACCCGTCAGAAGCCGCGCGTCCGCTTGGCCGCGCGGCGGCTCGACGCCTGGCCCGCCCCCGGCACCGTGAGGAACAGCCGGGCGATCTCCCCGCCGAGGTTCACCCCGACGGCGATCGCCAGCGCCAGCGCCACCGCCTGGGACAGCGACGTGAGCCCGCGGGCCGGCTCGTTCTGCGCGAAGCCCAGGAGCCCGAAGTAGGTCGCCGAGCCCGGCAGCAGCGGTCCGATCGCCGCCGTGATGTAGGGCAGCGCGGAAGCGAACTGGTAGCGCGAGAAGAGCTGCCCGAACAGTCCCACCAGACCGGCGGCGACCGCCGTCGCGGCCACCGGCGAGATACCGCCCACGTCATGCATCGCCGCGTAGACGATCCAGGCCACACCGCCGTTGAGCGCGACCATCAGGACGGTCGAGCGGTCCTGCTGGAGCAGGATCGCGAAGGCGAAGCTCAGCGTCACCGCCGCGAGCGTCTGGGCCACCGGCCGTACGTCGCTGTGCAGCGCCGCCTCCGGCGTCAGCTGGGCGTGCAGCTGCACGCCCAGGTAGAGCACGAGCAGTACCCCGACGACGATCGCGATGAAGAAGTACATGACTTCCAGGAGCCGTGCGGCGGCGGTGATGTAATAGCCCGTCAGCCCGTCCTGCACCCCCGCCACCAGCGCCCGCCCCGGCAGCAGCGCGAAGAGACCACCGGTGATCACCGCCGAGGGCCGGCCCTCCCACGACACGAGCGGGCCCAGCAGCGTCAGCGCCACCCCCATCGCGGCGGGCGGCATCGCGGCCACCACGAACTGATAGAACTCCGGCAGCCCGCGCCCGGCGCACAACCAGGCCAGCCGGTCGCCGAGCATCGCGCCGAGCGCCGCCGCCGCGAACACCACCACGCCACCACCGACCAGCACGGACGCCGCCCCGGCCAGCAGCCCGCTCGACACGGTCAGCGCCCAGCCGGGGTACGGGTGCCGGTTACGGCGGATCTCCGCGAGGCGCCGGTACGCCTCCTCCAGCGTGACGTCCGTGTCCTCGGTGGTGATGTCGTCGATGAGTGTGTAGACGGCGGACAGCCGGGTGTAGTCGGTACCCCGTCTGCGTACGGTCCTGCTGGCCGTCACCGGGTCGTCCACCAGCGACGGCTGATGGGAGATGGACAGCAGGGTGAAGGTGACGGTCGGCTCGCAGCGGTCGAGGCCGTACGCGCGGCTGACGGCGAACATGGCGGCCTCGACGTCCTCGGCGCCCTCGCCGCCGGCCAGCAGCAGCTCACCGATACGGAGCGTCAGGTCGAGCACCCGGGGTACGGCGGGCCCCTGGTCGTCGTGGCGCTGGACCCTCTCCGGTACGGGCCGCTCGCCGGACGGCATCCGCAGCAGGGTGCGCATCCGGTCCTGCCAGGGGGCTTCCTTGCTCAGCCGGACCACCGGGACGCCCCGGGCGGGGGTGTACGCGGGGGACGACTGCCGGCCGCCGGCCGCGCCGGCCGGTGTACCGCCCGGCAGATCGAAGGCCGAGCCCTCCGGCTCGGCCTGCTGTTCCGTACTCAGTCCCTCGGGAAGCGCGAACTCCGACGTCGGATGGTCGTCCTCGGGAAACGGCGGCTGCTCCATCCCGGACGGCGGGGTGAAGGCGCTGTGCGCCTCGTCCGTCTGAGGCTTCCGGTCCTCGGGACCGTCGGACTCCGCCACCACCCTCTGCTCCCTCGTTCCTGGGGCCGGATCTCGGCGCCGCGCAGCCACACGTCTGCCCAGTATGGGCATGGACATGGGTAACCACACACGCGGACGGGCGGCGCACCCTCCGGGGGTACGCCGCCCGTCATCCGCCTGTCATCGCCCGGCGGCCGGCCGGTCACACGCGCGAGCGCGCGGCCGGTGTTCGGTTCAGCGTCTGGTCAGTGCGCGCCGCCCTGGGCCTCAAGTCGCTTGTACGAGGCCTCGATCTCGGCCTCGGCCTCGGCGCGGCCGACCCAGTCGGCGCCCTCGACGGACTTGCCGGGCTCCAGGTCCTTGTAGACCTCGAAGAAGTGCTGGATCTCCAGGCGGTCGAACTCCGAGACGTGGTGGATGTCGCGCAGGTGCTCCACCCGGGGGTCGGACGCCGGGACACACAGCAGCTTGTCGTCCCCGCCGGCCTCGTCGGTCATCCGGAACATGCCGATGGCACGGCACTTGATGAGACAGCCCGGGAAGGTCGGCTCGTCCAGGATGACCAGCGCGTCCAGCGGGTCGCCGTCCTCGCCGAGGGTGTTCTCGACGAATCCGTAGTCCGCGGGGTAGCTGGTCGAGGTGAAGAGACGACGGTCAAGACGGATCCGACCGGTCTCGTGGTCCACCTCGTACTTGTTCCGCGAACCCTTAGGGATCTCGATGGTGACGTCGAACTCCACGGGTGGCTCCTCCATGATCAACACATTTGTCAGTGGTGCTGCGTCTTCACGCAGGAGACCCCCCGTCCGGGAGCGGACGAAGAGCCCACTGCTGGCCGGGGTGCCATGCTCGTCGCAAGGCGCAGTGATTAAGTGTCCCCCACGCAGCAGTGTGATCGCGAAAGGGGCTGGTCAACCATGCTTGAGCCGAAAGTGTGGCAGCTCACGGCGGGTTCCGTCGTGGTCGGCATGGCGCTCGCCGCCGCGGCGGTGGCCGCGGCCGGCCCCTGGGACTCCGGTCAGCGTAGGGCCGAGCGGGAGTGGGCGGTCGCGCAGAGCCGTACGGGTGGCGCACATCACGGCCCGTCCGCCCCCCGTACACCCGCGCCCGCCCCCAGCGCCGCCGGCGTGCTCTCCGAGCTCTCCGCACCCGGTGCCGCGCCCCCGAATGCCGGAACGGCTTCCGTGGATCTCAGGAAGAAGCTCGGACCGCTCCTCGACGACCCCGCGCTCGGCAAGGCCCGCTCCGCGTCCGTCATCGACGTCGCCACCGGCGAACCGCTCTACGGGCGGGCGGCCGGCACCCCGATGACCCCGGCCTCCACGGTCAAGATCGCGACGATGGCCGCCGCGCTCTCCGCGCTCGGCCCCGACCACCGCATCGCCACCACGGTCACCTCCACCCCGGACGCCCGCAGGATCACCCTGGTCGGCGGCGGCGACGCCACCCTCGGCCGGGCGGGACTGCGCGCCCTCGCCGACGACACCGCCCGCGCGCTGCGCGACCGCGGCGTCACCAAGGTCGAGTTCCGCTACGACACCTCCCTCTACTCCGGCCGCCGCGAACACCCGATCGGCCCCAACGACAACATCGCCCCCGTCGTCGCCCTGATGGCCGATCAGGGCCGGCTGAACACATCCCGCGGCGGACCCGCTCCCCGCAGCGGCGACCCGGCGGGCGACGCCGCCCGCTTCTTCGCCGGACTGCTGCGCGAACGCGGCATCCGTACCTCGGCCCCGCCCGAGCCCGGCAAGCCGCCCAAGGGCTCGGAGACCGTCGCCAGGACCTACTCCCGTCCCCTCTCCGACCTCGTCGAACGCGCGCTGACCGAGAGCGACAACGACATCGCCGAGTCCCTGGCCCGGCAGACCGCCATCGCGGCCCGTGAACCCGCGAGCTTCGAGGGCGCGGGCCGGGCCGTCGGCGCCGAGCTCAAGAAGCTCGGACTGCCCGTCACCGGCGCCCGCTTCGCCGACGGCAGCGGCCTGAACCGCCAGGGCAGGGTCAGCGCCGCCCTGCTCACCGCCCTGCTGGCCCGCGCGGCCGACCCCGCGCGCCCCGAACTGCGCCCCGTGCTCACCGGGCTGCCGGTCGCCGGGTTCAACGGCACCCTCCGCGGCCGGTACGCGGACGCCGGGCCCGCCGCCGGACTCATCCGCGCCAAGACAGGCACGCTCACCGGGGTGAACGCCCTGGCGGGCACGGTCGTCGACGCCCGGGGCCGGCTGCTGGCCTTCGCCTTCATGGCGGGCTCCACCCCCGCCCCCGGCACCGCCCAGAAGGCCCTGGACCGGCTCTCCGCGGCGCTCGTCCCGTAACGAGCGCCCCGCCGGCCCCCGGGGCCCGCCCCGGCGGGCCCCCTGAGGGTCCGCCGCGCCCCTTAAGGGCCCGGTAGGGGAAGAACCGGGCCACCCACACCCCACCGCTCCCCAGGTTGAGCACGTACGGTTGACGCATGACGAGCATCGGTGGTGCCCAGATGGTCGACTGGAATCTCGCGGTGGCGACCGCGACCCGCCTCGTGCGGCCGGGACCGGAAGTGACCCGCGACGAGGCGCGAGAGATCGTCGCCGAGCTGCGGCGGCACGCGAAGTCCTCGGAAGAGCACGTCCGCGCGTACACGCGCATGGTCCCCGACGGCCACGAGCCGCCCGACACCCCCGTCCTGGTCGTGGACCGGGCCGGCTGGGTCAAGGCGAACGTCGCCGGATTCCGCGAGCTGCTGGGGCCCCTCCTGTCGAAGATGCAGGACCGCCGCCCCGGCGGTCCCGGTGGCGCCGTGCTCGGCGCGGTCGGCGGCAAGGTGACCGGCGTGGAGCTGGGCATGCTCCTGTCGTTCATGTCGTCCCGCGTCCTCGGCCAGTACGAGACGTTCGCCCCCGCCACCCGCGATCTCCCCGCCGCCGCGGACGGCGGCGGGCGGCTGCTGCTCGTGGCCCCCAACATCGTCCACGTCGAACGCGAACTGGACGTGGACCCCCACGACTTCAGGCTCTGGGTCGCCCTCCACGAGGAGACCCACCGCACCCAGTTCACCGGCGTGCCCTGGCTGCGCGACCACCTCCAGGGCGAGATCCAGTCATTCCTCGACCAGACCGAGGTCGACCCGATGACCCTCGTCGAACGGCTCCGCGAAGCCGCGCAGTCGCTCGCGGGCGGGCGCCCGGAGGGCGAGGAGGACGAGGACGGCCGCAGCATCGTCGAACTGGTGCAGACCCCCGGGCAGCGCGAGATCCTCGGCCGGCTCACCGCCGTGATGTCCCTGCTCGAAGGCCACGCCGACTATGTGATGGACGGCGTGGGACCGGCCGTCGTGCCGTCGGTCGCCGAGATCCGCGAGAAGTTCCAGCAGCGCAGGGCCCGCGGCGCCGGCCGCCTCGACCAGGCCCTGCGCAAACTGCTCGGCCTCGACGCCAAGCTGCGCCAGTACCGGGACGGTGAGCGGTTCGTACGGGCCGTGGTCGAGGAGACCGGCATGGACGGCTTCAACCGGGTCTGGACCTCGCCGAACACCCTCCCGACCAAGGCGGAGATCGCTAAACCGGCGGACTGGATCGCACGGGTGCACCGCAGGGCGGACTCCTGAGACGGGCGCGGCTCACGGCAGAAGTACGCCTCAGGTATCACCCATCCGAGGGACCGTGGGTGAGGGATAGGCGTGCAATGCTCGGGTAATGGCTCGGTTCTGTCACCATCGACGCACTCTGAGTGACGTTCTCCGTCCTTACTCCGACCGAGGCACCCCCCAAATAACATCACGAAGGGCACCGGATATGGGTCCCCATCCTGCGGTCGCGGCGATACGCCTGGCGGTCCGCCGCGTACTCCACGACGTCCTCACCGACCGGGCGGAGAACTACTCCGCCGCCCCGCCCGTCCCCCTCGGTGAGCCGCCGCTCGTGCTCGTCGCCTGCTCCGGCGGCGCCGACTCCATGGCGCTCGCCTCCGCCCTCGCCTTCGAGGCCCCCAAACTTTCCGTCCGCGCCGGAGCCGTCACCGTCGACCACGGACTCCAGGCCGGCTCCGCCGTCCGCGCCGCCGAAGTCGTCACCCGACTCCGCGCCATGCGCCTGGACCCCGTCGAATCCGTCGCCGTGACCGTCGGCCGGGAGGGCGGTCCCGAGGCAGCCGCACGCGACGCACGCTACGCCGCGCTCGACGCCGCCGCGGAGCGCCACCGCGCCGCCGCCGTCCTGCTCGGCCACACCCGCGACGACCAGGCCGAAACGGTGCTCCTCGGGCTCGCCCGCGGCTCCGGCACGCGCTCGCTGTCCGGCATGGCCGCCGTCTCGGGGGCGTCCGGCCGCTACCGGCGCCCCTTCCTCCAGCTCGACCGGCAGACCGCCCGCAAGGCCTGCCTCGTCCAGTCCATCCCCGTCTGGGACGACCCGCACAACACCGACCCCGCGTACACCCGTTCACGACTGCGCCACGAAGGACTGCCGGCCCTGGAGAAGGCGCTCGGCAAGGGCGTCGTCGAGGCCCTGGCCCGTACGGCACAGCTCTCCCGCGACGACGCCGACGCCCTGGACACCTGGGCGGCCACCGTCGAGGAGTCCGTACGGGACGAATCAGGACAATTGCAGTGCGCCAAGCTGTACGTCCTCCCGGCCGCCGTCCGCCGCCGCGTACTGCGCCGCGCGGTCATCGCCGCGGGCGCCCCCGCGGGTTCGCTGTTCGCCCGTCACATCGAAGAGGTCGACCGCCTGATCACCGGCTGGCGCGGCCAGGGAGCCATCAACCTGCCCGGCCGCGTAGAGGCCCGGAGGCAGGGTGGCAGACTGGTCATCCGGCAGGGCTGAAGCGCTGATGCACTTACGGCTGTGTCTCCCGGGCCGCCAGTGCCTTGGCCCCGGACCCCCGGCCGACGACGAAAGTGATGCGGGTGGACGACAAGGACATGGGCAACGACCTCCAGTCGGTGCTCATCACCAAGGAAGAGATCGACGCGAAGCTGGCCGATCTGGCCGCGAAGATCGACGCGGAGTACGCGGGCAAGGACCTGCTTCTCGTCGGAGTCCTCAAGGGCGCCGTCATGGTCATGGCGGACCTGGCGCGGGCGCTGTCCACCCCCGTGACGATGGACTGGATGGCCGTCTCCTCGTACGGGGCGGGCACACAGTCCTCCGGCGTGGTCCGGATCCTCAAGGACCTGGACACCGACATCAAGGGCAGGCACGTACTGATCGTCGAGGACATCATCGACTCGGGTCTGACCCTGTCGTGGCTGCTCTCCAACCTCGGTTCGCGGGAGCCGGCCTCGCTCGAAGTCTGCACCCTGCTCCGTAAGCCGGATGCCGCAAAGGTCGCGATCGACGTCAAATGGATCGGCTTCGACATTCCCAATGAGTTTGTCGTGGGATATGGCCTGGATTACTCGGAAAAGTACCGCAACATGCCTTTCGTCGGGACGCTCGCTCCGCATGTGTACGGCGGTTAGAGCGCGCCTCGGCGCAGCTGAGCGCTCCGAAGAGCGGCGAGGTTCCACGGAAAGGCTTCGCCGCGGCCGGGAACCCCAGACCCCCTCGCGCCGTTGGAGCATGGGAAGACGGGTTTGTCACCCGTCCCGTGCGGTCGCGGGCCACAATGCTGGGGTACCGTCCGAAGAACAGTCTTTTCTCACAGCAGCATTTACCTACGGGCAGGAGGGACGGGGCGACTTCGCTCCGTATGGATGGACGTGAAGCGATACTTCCGTGGGCCGGTCATGTGGATCGTGCTGGCCGTCCTCGCCGTGGTCGTGTTGATGCAGGTCGTCGGCTCGTCGGGCGGCTACAAGACGGTGGACACCGGCGAGGTCGTCCAGGCGATCGACAAGAACCAGGCCGAGCAGGTCAGACTGACCACCGGCGACGAACAGATCATCAAGGTCGATCTCAAGAACGGCCAGAAGATCAATGGCAGCGACAAGATCCAGGCGAGCTATATCGGCAGCCAGGGTGCGACGCTGGCCAAGACGCTCCAGACCAAGTTCCAGAACGGCGACATCACCAAGGGCTATACGGTCTCGCCGTCGAAGCAGAGCCCGTTCGTCTCGGTGCTGCTCTCGCTGCTCCCCTTTGTCCTGATCGTCGTGGTCTTCCTGTTCCTGATGAATCAGATGCAGGGCGGCGGCTCCCGTGTCATGCAGTTCGGGAAGTCCAAGGCCAAGCTGATCACCAAGGACACCCCGAAGACGACCTTCGCCGATGTGGCGGGGTCCGACGAGGCGGTCGAGGAGCTCCACGAGATCAAGGAGTTCCTCCAGGAGCCGGCGAAGTTCCAGGCCGTCGGCGCCAAGATCCCGAAGGGCGTGCTGCTCTACGGCCCGCCCGGTACGGGCAAGACGCTGCTCGCCCGCGCGGTCGCGGGTGAGGCCGGGGTGCCCTTCTACTCGATCTCCGGGTCCGACTTCGTCGAGATGTTCGTCGGCGTCGGCGCCTCGCGCGTCCGTGACCTCTTCGAGCAGGCCAAGGCGAACGCCCCGGCGATCGTCTTCGTCGACGAGATCGACGCCGTCGGCCGGCACCGCGGCGCGGGCCTCGGCGGCGGCCACGACGAGCGCGAGCAGACGCTGAACCAGCTGCTCGTGGAGATGGACGGCTTCGACGTGAAGGGCGGCGTCATCCTGATCGCCGCCACGAACCGGCCCGACATCCTCGACCCCGCGCTGCTGCGCCCGGGGCGCTTCGACCGGCAGATCGCCGTCGACCGCCCGGACATGCAGGGCCGGCTGGAGATCCTGAAGGTCCACCAGAAGGGCAAGCCGGTCGCCCCGGACGTCGATCTGGGCGCTGTCGCCCGTCGTACGCCCGGCTTCACCGGCGCGGATCTGGCGAACGTGCTGAACGAAGCGGCGCTCCTGACGGCGCGCAGCGACAAGAAGCTGGTCGACAACCACTCCCTGGACGAGGCGATCGACCGCGTCGTGGCGGGCCCGCAGAAGCGGACCCGGATCATGTCCGAGAAGGAAAAGAAGATCACCGCGTACCACGAGGGCGGTCACGCCCTGGTCGCCGCGGCGTCTCCGAACTCCGACCCGGTGCACAAGATCACGATCCTGTCGCGCGGCCGGGCCCTGGGTTACACCATGGTTCTGCCCGACGAGGACAAGTACTCGACCACGCGCAACGAGATGCTGGACCAGCTCGCCTACATGATGGGCGGGCGCGCGGCCGAGGAACTCGTCTTCCACGACCCGACGACGGGCGCGGCCAACGACATCGAGAAGGCCACGGCCACGGCTCGGGCGATGGTCACGCAGTACGGCATGACCGAGCGGCTCGGCGCGATCAAGTTCGGCGGCGACAACACCGAACCGTTCCTCGGCCGGGAGATGGCGCACCAGCGCGATTACTCGGAAGAGGTCGCGGCGCTGGTCGACGAAGAGGTCAAGAAGCTCATCGAGACCGCGCACAACGAGGCGTGGGAGATTCTCGTCGAGAACCGCGACGTGCTCGACAATCTGGTCCTGGCCCTCCTGGAGAAGGAGACGCTGAACAAGGAACAGATCGCCGAGATCTTCTCGACCATCGTGAAGCGCCCGTCCCGTCCGGCGTGGACCGGCTCCTCGCGACGTACACCGTCGACGCGGCCGCCGGTGCTCTCGCCCAAGGAACTGGCACTGACCAACGGCGCCTCCGGCTCGAACGGCATGCCCGCCGTGACGAGCGGCGAGACGCCCACCGAGGCGGTCCCCGAGGAGCGCCCCGAGAGCTGATCCCGGCGCCTCACCTGGCCCGGAATGGATGCCGCGCCCCCCAGGTTTTAGCCTGTGGGTGCGCGGCATTCGTCTGCCCGCCCACAGGACGGCACAGGAACGAGGCACACATGACCGACCCGGTGATGCTGGACGGGGAGAGCCCCATCCGCGAATTCGATGAGAAGCGGGCCGAGAATGCCGTGCGCGAGCTGCTGATCGCGGTCGGGGAGGACCCGGACCGCGAGGGTCTGCGGGCCACTCCCGGCCGGGTGGCGCGGGCGTACAGGGAGATATTCGCGGGGCTCTGGCAGACGCCGGAAGAGGTGCTGACCACGACGTTCGACCTCGGCCATGACGAGATGGTCCTGGTGAAGGACATCGAAGTGATGTCTTCGTGTGAACATCATCTTGTCCCCTTTGTCGGGGTGGCTCATGTCGGCTACATCCCGTCCTCGGACGGGAAGATCACCGGGCTCTCCAAGCTGGCCAGACTGGTGGATGTGTTCGCCCGCCGGCCGCAGGTCCAGGAACGGCTGACCACACAGATCGCCGATTCGCTGATGGAGATCCTGGACCCGCGCGGGGTGATCGTGGTCGTCGAGTGCGAGCACATGTGCATGACCATGCGGGGTGTACGGAAGCCGGGCGCCAAGACGATCACGTCGGCCGTCCGCGGCCAGTTGCGGGTTCCGGCCACCCGCGCGGAGGCGATGAGTCTGATAATGGCGCGCTGACCCGGGGCGTCCGGGGCGCGCCCGCCCAGGGGGACGTGTCCGCTCAGGCGGCCGGGCCCGCGGGGGCCGTGCCGTTCTTGTCGTGGTCTTCCGGGAGTTTGCAGACCCGCTCCAGGAAGAAGGCCGCGATGATCACCGCGATGCCCGCCAGGACGGAGAAGGCCGCGTAGATGGCCTGGTCGCGGCGGGCGGGGATGTCGAGGGAGCCGAGCAGGAAGACGCCCGTGCCGCCGTACATGCCGGAGACGAGGGCCGCGACCAGGGCGCTGGCCTGGCCGAAGACGACCGCGCGGGCCGCCATCAGCGGGTTCACGCCCTGCGCGCCGGGGCGGCGCTCCCGCTGGGCCTTCAGCCGGGCGCGCAGCGAGAGGGCCGTCGCGGCCAGGACGACGGCGATCACCGCGAGCACGATCGGCGCCGCGAGGGGGACGCTCGGCAGCGTGCCGACGGAGTCCCACAGCCGGGCGGCGCCCCAGGAGAGCACGCCCGCCACCACGAACAGGCCGGCGAGGACGCCGATCCGCAACTGCTTCACCGAGAAAGCCCTTCGCCTCGCTGTACCGACCCTCGCCGTGCTGACACGCGCCGTACCGGCCTTCGCCGTACCGACTCCGTGAGCCTAACCACTACTCGGGCAGGCGGAGTTCCAGATCGGTCCGGGTCCGGACACCGCCGCGGTCGACGTCCGCCAGCAGTTCGGCGACCGGGCCATGGCCCGGGACCTGCGCTTCCGGGTCCACGTCGTGCCACGGCGCGAGCACGAAGGCGCGCTCATGGGCCCGGGGGTGGGGGAGGGTGAGCAGCGGGTCGTCCGAGACGACGTCCGCGTACGCCACGATGTCCACGTCGATGGTGCGCGGTCCCCAGCGCTCCTCGCGGACCCGGTCGAAGGCTTCCTCGATGGCCTGGCCGCGCTCCAGCAGCGAGGACGGCGGCAGCGTCGTCTTGATCACGACGACCGCGTTGAAGTACGACGGCTGGGAGCCGGGCTCGACGCCCCAGGGCTCGGTCTCGTACACCTGGGAGACCGCTTTGACCCGCAGTCCCGGGGTGTCCTCCAGGGCGTCGATCGCGCCCTGGATCGTCTCCAGGCGGTTGCCGAGGTTGGAGCCGAGGGAGACCACGGCGCGTTTCGGGTTGGACAGTGTCGTGTCCGCGGCGTCGACCTGCGCGACCACGGAGGCGGGTACCGGCTGTACGGTCGGGTCGCCCTGGGGACCCCTGGCGGAAAACACACTCATACTCGGCTCCGGGTGATGGTGATGGTCACATCGTCGAAGGGGACGGTGATCGGGGCGTCCGGTTTGTGCACGACCACCTCGACCTCCTGGACGCCGTCGTGTTTCAGGCACTGCTGGGCGATCCGTTCCGCCAGCGTCTCGATCAGGTCGACCGGCTCTCCCTGGACGACCTCCACGACCTCTTCGGCCACGATCCCGTAGTGCACGGTCTTCGCCAGGTCGTCGTCGGCGGCCGCGGGGCGGGTGTCGAGGCCGAGCCTCAGATCCACGATGAAGGTCTGGCCCTCCTCGCGCTCCCGGGGAAAGACGCCATGATGCCCGCGGGCCTTGAGGCCGCGCAGCGCGACACGATCCACGCGAATCACTCCTGCTGTCGTTGGTCGTCGGGCACCCGGCCGGTGCGGGCGGCTCGGTGTCCTCATGTGAATCTACCCGCGGGCACGGACAGTGCTGTGGCGCGGGGGTGAGGGACAGGTGCGGGGTTGCCCGGCCGCCGCCCCCGCCCTGGGCCCGCCGATCGGTCCGCAGGGGCTGCCTACCCACTCACGCGGGTGTCTCGTCGTCCGTTTCCTCATCGGTTTCGGTCAGAACCGGTGAGCCGTGATGTGACCAGATTTTCCACCCTTCGGGTGTGCGGCGGAAGACGTTGGTGGCGACGACCAACTGGCCGACGAGCGGTCCGAGCTCGCCGCTCTCCTCGGCGGGGCCGCCGCTGAGGATGTTCTCCGTGCAGGTCACGAGGGCGGTGTCGGCGCAGACCGAGACCGCGACATCGGTCAGGAAGAACTGGATGTACTCGGTGTTCGCCATGATCAGCGCGTACGAGCGGAGCACCTCGCCGCGGCCGGTGAGTACGGGCCAGCCCGGGTGGACGCAGGAGATCCCGTCGTCGTCGCCATCCAGCCAGAGCTCGGACAGCGCGTCGAAATCGCCGCGCTCCATGGCCTCGTAGAACGTGGTGTTGGCGACCTCGACCTGTTCGTTGTCCGTACGCGCGGTCACTGGGCTCCCTCGACGGCGCGGGCCACCCGTACCGCGTCGGCGGTCGCCCGTACCTCATGGACGCGGACCGCCCAGGCGTCCTGGTGGGCGGCGATCGCGGAGACGGCGGCGGTGGCCGCGTCGCGCTCGCGGGCGGGCGGCGGGGAGCCGTCGCCGCCGGCGAGGACATGTCCGAGGAAGCGTTTACGGGAGGCCGCGACCAGAAGCGGCCGGCCCAGGGCGCGCAGCTCGGCGAGGTGCGCGAGGAGCGCGAGGTCGTGCTCGGCCTGCTTGGCGAAACCGAGGCCGGGATCGATGACGAGCCGCTCGGGGGCGACGCCTCCGGCTATCACCGCGTCCATCCGCGCGCGCAGTTCGTCGACGACCTCCGCGACGACGTCCGTATAGACGGCGCGGCTGTTCATCCGGTCGCTGAAGTCGCGCCAGTGCATCACCACGAAGGGCACGCCCATGGCGGCGACGGCGGGGACCATGGCCGGGTCGGCGAGTCCGCCGCTGACATCGTTGACCAGCGCGGCGCCGGCCGCGACCGCCTGCTCGGCGACGGACGCGTGCATGGTGTCGACGGAGACGGTGACGCCTTCGGCCGCCAGGCCCCGTACGACGGGGACCACGCGCCTGAGCTCCTCGTCCTCGTCGACGCGGGTGGCGCCGGGCCTGGTCGACTCACCGCCGACGTCCACCATGTCCGCGCCCTCGGCGACGAGGTCGAGGCCGTGTTTGATGGCGGCGGTGGTGTCGAACCAGCGGCCACCGTCGGAGAAGGAGTCGGGCGTCACATTGACGACCCCCATCACCGCACAGCGGTCCCACTCCGGCAGCCCCTCGACCGTGCCCCGCGCGCGCAACGTACTCATACGCCCACCCTAGGGGGTCCGCACGGAGGCGGGCGGCCCGGCCGGATCCGTGCGACGGGCGCGTGACGGGCGCCGGACAGGGTCTTCTCCGACGGACCGGGTGCGCTCGTTTAGGCCGTACGGATCTCGTGGTCGGGCGGGGTTCCGATGTCGTGGGCGCAGGGGCGGGGGTGGCGGTCGCGGGCGAGGTGGCGCAGGGGGCGTGGCAGCGAGAGGGTGACGAAGCCTTCGGCCCGCATCGCGGCGAAGCCGATCCTGGGCAGTTCGCCGGTGCTGCGGAAGACCACGTAGCGCGGCTCCCAGCGCGGCTGGAACTTGGCATTGAAGCGGTACAGCGACTCGATCTGGAACCAGCGGGAGAGAAAGACCAGCAGTCCCCGCCAGCCGCGCAGGACGGGTCCCGCGCCCAGCCGTTCGCCGCGGGCGAGCGCCGAGCGGAACATCGCGAAATTGAGGGAGACCCGCTCCACCCCGAGCGCGGGGGCGGCGTGCAGCGAGGCGACGATCAGCAGTTCGTTCATGCCGGGGTCGGCGGAGCGGTCGCGGCGCATCAGGTCGAGGGACATCCCGTCCGTACCCCACGGGACGAAGTGGAGGACGGCCCTCAGATCGCCGTACGGGCCGGTCGCGTCCTCGCCGGGCTTGTGGGCCGTGGCGAGCACGGAGTCGCCGTCGGCGGGGTCGCCGATCCGGCCGAGTGCCATGGAGAAGCCGCGTTCCGTGTCGGTGCCGCGCCAGTCGTCGGCGGCGCGGCGGATCCGGGCCAGTTCGCCGTCGGACAGATCACGGACGCGCCGTACCCGCGTTTCGTAGCCGGCGCGCTCGATGCGCTTCACCATCTGGCGTACGTTCCGCATGGCGCGTCCGTGCAGGGAGAAATCCGGCACGTCCACCACCGCCTCGTCGCCGAGTTCCAGCGCGTCGAGTCCGGTCTCGCGGGTCCAGACCTCGCCGCCCGTCTCGCTGCAGCCCATGACGGCGGGGGTCCAGGAGTGGGCCTTGGCCTCGTCCATGAAGCGTTCGATGGCGCCGGGCCAGGCCTCGACGTCGCCGATCGGGTCGCCGCTGGCGAGCATCACCCCGGAGACGACGCGGTAGCAGACGGCGGCCTTGCCGCTGGGGGAGAAGACCACGCCCTTGTCGCGGCGGAGGGCGAAGTGGCCGAGGGAGTCGCGGCCGCCGTGCCGGGCGAGCAGGGCGCGCAGCCGCTGTTCGTCGTCCTCGGTGAGGCGGGCGGCGGGGTGTTCGGGGCGGAAGGCGAGATAGCAGGTGGTCAGGGCGGTGAGCAGGCCGAGCGCGCCGAGGGAGTCGCCGACGGTGCCGCTGACGATGCCCTTGTAGTCGATGGGGCCGTCGAGGCCGAACAGGCCGTACAGCACGTGTTCGAGCCGTTCGGCCAGGCCGGGGTTGCCGACGGTCCGGCGCGGATGGACGCTGACGATGATCAGCCCGAGGCCGATGGAGCCCGCGCCCATCAGGAAGAAGTTGGCCAGCGCCTTCCAGCGGCTGCGCGGGTCGGGCAGGGCGGCGAACTCCCCGCGGTGGCGCAGCAGCAGGGTGAGCAGCAGTACGGAGAGCAGGGCTCCGAGGAGTGAGTGCCGGTAGCCGAACTGCGCCACGGCGCCCGCGGGCAGCAGGATGACGGCGGCTCGCCAGGCGCGCCGCTTACGGCGTTTCAGGCCGTGCGCGAGCAGCAGCAGGAGGACGCCGACGCTGATGGAGAGTGCGGCGGACAGCGGGCCGAGCGCCCCCGGCAGTACTTCGGCGAAGGCGTGCATCCGGCTGTGGCGGAAGCGGGGGAAGACCCCGGCGGCGATGTCCAGCAGTCCGATGAGGGTGCAGGCGGTGCCGACCAGCGCGGGGACGGATTCGGGGCGCGGGCCGCGGAACAGACGGCGGGTCCCGCGGAACAGACGGCGTGTCAGTGGCTTGGGGGGTATGGGCGTGCTGTGCTGGGACCGGCCCGGAACCGATCCCGATTTATCCCCATCTAGCGTCACAGACATCGCTTCCCATGGTTCCGCGAGAGAGTGTGGTGCCCGAGTCCGCTTCTTCTTCGCGGGCCGGACATTTTGCGATCTCTAGGACGCGGGTTTCGGAGGTCGGGTTCATCAGCGTTTCGGAAAATCTCACAGGAGAAAGCTCGGTCGACATGGGTCTTACCAGCCGTAAAGTCCTGGCCTTGGCCGTCCTGCTGGCTGTTGCGCTGTTCGTCGTGACGATCTGGCTCTGGCCGCGGCTGTCGCGGAGTACGCCGCGTGTCGTGCTCGGCCGGGTCGGACTGCTGTTCTCCACGCAGGTGGCGGTGTTCATGGCGGTCGGTCTCGTCGCCAACAACTCCTTCCTCTTCTACGGTTCGTGGTCCGACCTGTTCGGGCGGAAGCAGGACCTGGGGGCGGTCGTCGACCACTCGGCCAGTGGCAATCACGTGACGGTGATGGACACACAGCGGACGCCCACGCCGGGCGGTTCGGTGCCCTCGGTGGCGGGCCAGGTCCAGAGGATCGTCGTCAGCGGCCCGAAATCCGGGATCGACAGCACCGCGTACGTCTATCTCCCGCCCGAGTACTTCCGGCCGGGGTTCGTGCACCGGACCTTCCCGGTCGCCGTGGTGCTCACCGGCTATCCGGGGATGGCGGAGAACCTGATCAAGGGGCTGAACTATCCGAAGACCGCGTGGCAGCTGGCCCAGGACGGCAAGATGCAGCCGATGGTGCTGGTGATGCTGCGGCCCACCGTGGCGCCGCCGCGTGACACCGAGTGCGTGGACATCCCCCGAGGGCCGCAGACCGAGACGTTCTTCGCCAAGGACCTGCCGCTGGCGGTGTCCCGCACGTACCGGGTCGGGCGTGAGCCGAAGAGCTGGGGGATCATGGGCAACTCCACCGGCGGCTACTGCGCGCTGAAGATCGCCATGCACCATCCGGAGCGCTACTCCGTGGGCGTCGGGCTCTCGGCGTACTACAAGGCGCCCGTCGACCCGACGACCGGTGATCTCTTCCGGGGCGACAAGCAGCTGCGGAACGACTCGGATCTGCTGTGGAGTCTGGACAACCGGCCGCAGGGCAGGGTGTCCTTCCTGGTCACCTCGTCCAAGAAGGGTGAGGGAAATCTCAGGGCCACGCGGACGTTCATCAGCAAGGTCAAGGCGCCCTCGCACGTGTCGTCGATCATCCTCGACAGCGGCGGGCACAACTTCAACACCTGGCGCCGGGAGATCCCGCCGGCCCTGGAGTGGATGAGCGGGCGGCTCTACTCGAACTGAGGCCCAGGTCCTGGCCGTGGTCGCGTGCCACGGGCGGCGGCGGTCCTCAGACGGCGGTCCTCAAGTCGGCGGCGGTCCTCGCACGGAGGCTGCCCTCAGGCGGAGGCGGCGGCCCTCAGGCGGAGGCGACCTTGCTGACCGTCTCCAGCTCCACCTCCGTACGGGGGATGGCCTGCGCGTCCGCGTCGATCGAGCGGCGCAGCGCCTCGTGCAGCCTGGCCGGTGTGAGGACCCCGAGGAAGCGTCCGGTCTCCTCCTTGTCGATCACCGCGATCCACCCCGCGTCGTGCTGGAGCATCGTGGCGAACGCCTGCTTCAGGGAGGCGCCGACCGGCAGCCACGCCTCCATCCGGCGGGCGTGCTCCCGTACGGTCCCGGAGGCGCCGGTCTGCTCGGTGGAGATCCAGCCGTGCAGATTGTCGGCGGAGTCCAGGACGACGGCCCAGCGCGCGCCCTCCTTGGCGAGCTTCGCCGCGGCGCGCCCCAGCGAGTCGTCGAGATGGACGAGGGGCGGCTGTTCGAGGTCGCCCTCCTCGATGGAGGTGACGGAGAGCCGCTTCAGGCCGCGGTCCGCGCCGACGAAATCGGCGACGTACGGGGTGGCGGGTGTGCCGAGAACGGCGGCGGGGGCATCGAACTGTTCGATCCTGCCCTGGCCGTAGACGGCGATACGGTCGCCGAGCCGGACCGCTTCCTCGATGTCATGCGTGACGAACAGCACAGTCTTGCGGACCGCCGCCTGGAGCTTGAGGAACTCGCTCTGCAGGTGGTCGCGTACGACGGGGTCGACCGCGCCGAAGGGCTCGTCCATCAGCAGGACGGGCGGGTCGGCCGCCAGGGCGCGGGCCACGCCGACGCGCTGGCGCTGGCCGCCGGAGAGCTGCTCGGGGTAGCGGTCCCCGTAGACGGACGGGTCGAGGCCGACCAGGTCGAGGAGTTCGGCGGCGCGCTCACGGCCCTTGCCGCGCTGCCAGCCCAGCAGATGCGGGACGGTCGCGGTGTTCTCCAGGACCGTCTTGTGCGGGAAGAGGCCGACCTGCTGGATGACATAGCCGATACGGCGCCTGAGCTGGACCGGGTCGATGGCGGATATGTCGTCCCCGTCGAGGAATATGCGTCCCTCGGTCGGTTCGATGAGGCGGTTGACCATTTTCATGGTCGTGGTCTTGCCGCAGCCGGAAGGTCCGACGAGCGTGACCAGTTCGCCCTGGGGGACCTCGAAGGAGAGGTCGTCGACGGCGGTCGTGCCGTCCGGGTACCGCTTGGTGACGTGCTCGAATCGGATCATGGTTCCCCATTGTGCGGCGTGTTGTGTGAAGGCCATGTTGCTGGAATGTGGCGGGCTTCCGCGAATGTCAGTGGTCGGGGTTAGGGTCGCCAGGACATAGAGCCAGACATACGTTCGGGAAGACGGGGGAGGCGGGGATGGATGAGTACGCAAGGGTGCCTGGCGGCCAACGACTGGATCTGCGGGGAATATCTCCGCTCCCGTAGCCAGGAGTTGATCGACGCCACGGTCCAGCATGTGTGGATCACCGCGGTGTCGGTCGTCATAGGGCTGCTGGTGGCATTTCCGCTGGCCCTGCTGGCGCGGAGCAGGCCGTCATTCGCCGGGCCTGTGCTGGGGCTGACGACGCTGCTCTACACGATTCCGTCGCTGGCGATGTTCTCGCTGCTGCTGCCGGTCTTCGGGCTCTCCGCGGGGCTGGTGATCACCGGCCTGGTGCTCTATTCACTGACCATTCTCGTGCGGAACATCATCGCGGGGCTCGAATCGGTGCCGGAAGAGGCACGGGAGGCGGCCCGCGGGATGGGATACGGACCGGGGCGGCTGCTCTGGGAGGTCGAGCTGCCCCTGGCGCTGCCCGCGCTGATGGCGGGCCTGCGCATCGCGACGGTGTCGACGGTCGCGCTGACCACGGTCGGGTCGATCGTGGGCCGGGGCGGGCTCGGCAATCTCATCGAGGACGCGCTGCCGAGCTTCTTCAAGGCGCAGGTGCTGACGGCCTCGGTGCTGTGCGTGCTGCTCGCGGTCGTCGCCGATCTGCTGCTGCTCGGAGTGCAGCGGCTGCTGACGCCCTGGACGCGGATACGTCCGGCGCGTACGGCAGGCCGTAAAGCCGCGCGGACCGCGCCGGCCGATGCCGTGAAGGCGGTGGGCTGACCATGGGAGTTCTGGGAGAAGCGGTCGGCTGGCTGACGACCGGTGCCAACTGGTCCGGCGACAGCGGGGTGTGGCGGCGGCTGGAGGAGCACGTGTTCGTCAGCGGGGTCGCGCTCGCGCTGGCGTGTGTCATCGCCCTGCCCATAGCGCTCTATCTGGGCCATATCGGCAAGGGCGGCGCTCTCGCGATCAATATCTCCAATGTGGGCCGGGCGGTGCCGGTGTTCGCCGTGCTCGCCCTGTTCATGGTCTCGCCCCTGCGCAACTCGGGCTCGGTGCCCACGATCATCGCGCTGGTGCTCTTCGCCGTGCCGCCCCTGCTGACCAACGCCTACGTCGGGATGCGGGAGGTGGACAGCGCGGTCGTGGAGGCCGCCCGGGGGATGGGTATGTCCGGGCGCCAGCTCTTCGTACGGGTGGAGCTGCCCCTCGCGTACCCGCTGATCATGACCGGGCTGCGCTCGGCCTCCGTGCAGGTGGTGGCCACCGCCACCATCGCGGCGATGGTGGGACAGGGCGGCCTCGGCCGGATCATCACCGCCGGCTTCAACACGTACAACACCCCGCAGGTGGTCGCGGGTGCGCTCCTCGTCGCGCTGCTCGCGCTGCTCGTCGAAGGTGTGCTGGTGGCGCTGGACCGGGTCATCGACCCGGCGCCCTCGCCGGCGGCCCGTCCCTCCGGCACGACCGTGTGACGACCGACCCCGTGTGACGACCGACCCCGTGTGTCCGACCCCGTGTGACGACCGACCTTTTGGCTTCTTGGAGATGGTGAACCTCATGAGCAAGACCTCGCGCCTCGCGGGTGCCGTACTGGGAGTGGTGGCCCTGACCACCTCGCTCGCCGCGTGCGGCGGCGACAGCCTGGAGAAGGACAAGGGCGGCTCCGCCGACTCCGGTTCCGGCTCCGGCTCCGGCTCGGGGAAGAAGGGCTCGCTCGTCATCGGCGCGGCGGCCTTCACGGAGTCCAAGGTGCTGGCGGAGCTTTACGCCCAGATCCTGGGCGACGCCGGCTACTCCACGTCCGTCACCACGGTGAAGAACCGTGAGCTGTACGAACCGTCCCTGGAGAAGGGCGAGATCGACGTGGTGCCCGAATACGCCGCGACGATCACGGAATTCCTCAACGCCAAGGTGAACGGCGCCAAGGCGGCGGAGGAGAAGCCGCTCGCGTCCAGCGACTCCGCCGCGACGGTCGCCGAGCTGAAGAAGCTCGCCGAGCCGCGCGGACTGAAGGTGCTGCCCGCCGGTCAGGCGGTTGATCAGAATGCCTTCGCGGTCACCAAGGAATTCGCCGAGAAGAACAAGCTGAAGACCCTTTCCGATCTTGGAAAGTCGAAGCTCAAGGTGAAGATCGCGGCGGGCGACGAGTGCGAGGTGCGGCCGTTCTGCGCCCCGGGCCTGAAGAAGACGTACGGCATCGACGTGGCGGGCATCGACCCCAAGGGAGTCGGCACCCCGCAGTCCAAGCAGGCCGTCAAGGACGGTGTGGACCAGGTCGTCCTGAGCAGCACCACCGACGGCACGCTCGACAGCTTCGGACTGGTCGTGCTCGAAGACGACAAGAAGCTCCAGAACGCCGACAACGTACTGCCCGTGGTCAATGCGAAGGACGCCGGTTCGGCGGAGATAGCCGAAGTCCTGGGCAAGCTGACCGACGCGCTGACGACGGACGATCTCGCGGGGCTGAACCTCAAGGTCGATGCCGAGAGGGCGAAGCCGGAGGATGTCGCCAAGGAGTACTTGGAGTCCAAAGGTCTGGTCAAGAAGTAGCGGCCGGACGGCATCGGTTCGGTAACCGGCGCCAGGCAAAACGGAGTTCTGTAGAGGAAACAGGAGTGGAAGGGGAGGAGGGCCGGCAACGGGCCGAGAAAGATTGTCCGACCGGCCCCCCATTCGGTCTCCACGCACGGTAAATTTCAGGCCATGCCACGTGGACGCCACCGCCATTCCCCACCCCTCCACAAGCTTCTGCCGCCGACGGCGGTCGCCGGAGCCGCGGTTCTCTGTGCCGCGGGCGCCTGGTTCCTCGCGGAGCCCGTGGTGCTCCGCGGTCTGGTCGCGGTGGCGGCCGCCGCGGCGGTCACCGGCGCGGGCTTCATGCGTGGCTGGGACCGCGCCGCCGGGCGCCGGGTCGCCGAGCTGACGCGCGTGCGGGAGAGCGACGGCTGGAAGGCCGAGGAGCGCATAGCCGAACTGGAAGCGGACGTCGAGGAGTCGCGCGAGCTGCGCCTCAAGCTCGAAGCCAAGCTGCGCGCCAAGCGGATCGAGCTGGCGGGGCTGCGCGGTGAGCACGCCGCGCTGCTGCGCCGCTACGCCACCGCGGAGACCGAGCG
The DNA here is from genome assembly GCF_004151105.1 of Streptomyces sp. L-9-10. Lineage (GTDB taxonomy): Bacteria > Actinomycetota > Actinomycetes > Streptomycetales > Streptomycetaceae > Streptomyces. The sequence goes on along the minus strand of NZ_PHRF01000096.1, from coordinate 34,793 downwards.
CGCCACCGCGCTGGAGGGCCGGCGCCGGCTCGCGCTGGAGGCGGCGGCCGAGCCCAAGGCGCTGCCCGCGGGCGGTGCGCCCGGCAAGGCCGCGTATGTCAGCGCCGCGCGTGCCCTGGACGAACTGCCGCGCAACGCCGCGGTCCAGCAGGCGAGGCGGACGGTCGAGGCGGCCCGCGCGCGCGATCTCGCGGAACGGGCCACGGAGGCGGGGGAGTCGCGGGGGAAGCACGCGGCGGGCGCCGGGGCCGAGCAGCACAGCCGCCCGTCGTCCGCCCTTCCCGCCACGCGCGTGCCCACGGCGTCCGCGATCGTCCCGTACGCCCCGGCGGGCCGGAGCGCCCGCCGTTTCGAGGGCGGCTTCGACTTCTTCGGTGCGCAGGCCGCCGCGCGGAACGCCGGCGGCGGGCTCAGGAAGGCGGCCGAGGACGGTACGGACGAGCTCGCGCCGGCCGCCGAACTGGCCCGCGTCGAACGCGAGGACCTCGCCGACGTGGTGGGCGAGGAGGCTCTCGCCGAGCGGCGCAGGGCCGAGGAGCGCGGAATCGGGCAGGTCATCGATCTGACCGCGCACGACGAGACCGAGCCGCTCGAACTGGGCGAGCTGCGCAACGCGGTCAGCGGCTGATCACGGGCGGTTGCCGGACGCGCGAGTCGGCCAGGCTTGCCCGGACAGTGCCAAGAGCCTGTCCCGAGCTTTCGCCGGGCGCGAACGGCCGCCCGGAACCGGCTACTTGTCGATGTCGCCGACGACGAAGAACAGCGAGCCCAGGATCGCCACCATGTCGGCGACCTGCGTCCCGGGCAGCAGCTCCGTCAGCGCCTGGATGTTGTTGAACGAGGCCGAGCGCAGCTTCAGCCGGTACGGCGTCTTCTCGCCCTTCGACACCAGGTAGTAGCCGTTGATCCCGAGGGGGTTCTCGGTCCACGCGTACGTATGCCCCTCGGGCGCCTTCAGCACCTTCGGCAGCCGCTGGTTGATCGGCCCGGGAGGCAGCTCGGCGATCCGGTCCAGACAGGCGTCCGCCAGGGCCAGCGCGTTGTGCGTCTGCTCCAGCAGGCATTCGAACCGCGCCAGGCAGTCGCCCTCCTCGCGGGTCACGACCGTGAGCGTGTCGCGCAGTTCGCCGTACGCGAGATACGGCTCGTCGCGGCGCAGATCGAAGTCGACGCCCGAGGCGCGGGCGATCGGCCCCGACACCCCGTACGCGTGGACCGCTTCCCGCGACAGCACCCCGACCCCGCGGGTACGGCCCCGGAAGATCTCGTTGCCGAGGACCAGCCGGTCGTACACGTCCATCCGCGAGCGCACCGAGGCGATCGCGGCCCTGGCGCGCCCCTGCCAGCCCGCGGGGAGGTCCTCCTTGAGGCCGCCGACCCGGTTGAACATGTAGTGCATCCGGCCGCCGGAGATCTCCTCCATCACGCCCTGAAGCTCCTCGCGCTCCCGGAAGGCGTGGAACACCGGGGTGATACCGCCCAGTTCGAGGGGGTACGAGCCGAGGAACATCAGATGGTTGAGCACCCGGTTCAGCTCGGCGAGCAGCGTTCTGGTCCATACGGCGCGCTCGGGCACCTCCATGCCGAGCATCCGCTCGACGGCCATCACCACGCCCAGCTCGTTGGAGAACGCCGAGAGCCAGTCGTGGCGGTTGGCGAGGACCAGGACCTGCCGGTAGTCGCGCGCCTCGAAGAGCTTCTCCGCGCCCCGGTGCATATAGCCGATGACCGGTTCCGCCTGCTGGATCACCTCGCCGTCGAGCACGAGGCGGAGCCGGAGCACCCCGTGGGTGGAGGGGTGCTGCGGGCCGATATTGAGCACCATGTCCGTGCTCTCCGCCGCGCCGCCGATACCGACCGTCGTCCGGGTGGTCTCCGTCATGGGCGACAGTCTCTCAGAGCGCCTGTCGTGCTCCCCGGCCCCGTGCCTCCTCAGGCCGGGAAGGACCCCTCAGGCCGGGAAGGACCCCTCAAGCCGGGAAGGACCCCTCAAGCCGGGAAGGTCTCCTCAGGCCGGGAAGGCCCCCTGCCCCGGGAGGCCGACGGGCTGCATGAGCCAGCGGAAGTCCCCCAGGCCGCCCCGGGCCGTCAGCTCCGCCGCCTCCCCGGCCGCCGCGAGCGCCCGTACGTACGCCGCCGGATCCGTGGTGGCGAGGGACAGCGGCGGCCGTTCGCCGCTCACCCCCAGCCGGTGCAGGGCCTCGCGCTGGGCCAGTAGCTCCGCGCCGGGCAGCGCGCAGGCGTCCAGTGCCACATGGGCGGTGAGATCGCAGCCGCCGTCCGGTACGGGAGGCACCTCCCGGCCCGCCCGGAAGCCGGTCAGGGTGCCGAAGGGCGGCCGGGCGTCCCGTACATGCGCGTAGTCGACCGCGACCGCGAGCCCCCGCTCCAGGGTGGCGACGGCCGCCGCCCACGCCTCGTCGCGCGGCCGGCCGATCTCCGCGCGGGTGCCGGGGCCGGCCGGCGGCCACCAGCGGGCGAGCCACTCGGCGTCGGGTCCTCCGACCGGTTCGCCCGGCTCCTCGGAGCCGTCCGGCCGGACCAGGACGTACCGTACGACCCCGTCGGGGCCGGTCTCCGCGATGTCGACGGGGACGTTGTCGAGCCATTCGTTCGCGAAGAGCAGCCCGCTGACCCCGGCCGGCGGCTCCGTACACCACTCGATACGGGGATCCAGGCCCGCCGGGCGCGGCGCGCGTTCGACGGCGTACGGCCGCACCGCGAGCCCGTCGGGGACCGCGGCCAGGATTCCGGAGAGCAGCTCGCCGCGGCCCGCGCCGACATCGACCAGCGCCACCTCGTCCGTGTCCAGCCGCTCGGCGGTCAGGGCCAGCAGCCGGGCGACGGCGGCGGCGAAGAGCGGCGAGGCGTGTACCGACGTACGGAAATGCCCGGCCGGTCCCTCGGGGCGCAGATAGAAGCCGTCCGGGCCGTACAGCGCGCGCTCCGCGGCCGTACGCCACCGGAGCGGTCCGGCGTCGCACCGGCCGTCCTTCGCCCCCCGCGGCGTACCCGGCACCCCGCGCGACTTACCCGTCTCATCCGTCACGGCGTCAAGTCTCCACCTTGGGGAGTACGATTCCGCCGACCGGATCGGCCCTCCGGTTGACCCTCCTCCTTTTCCGCCTCACTACGCTGGGTTACGTGCAGCGCTTCTACGACTTTCTCCGAGGACACCCGACGGGCGTCGACGGCTTCTGGGCCGTCCTGCTCTTCGGGCTTTCCCTGTTGTGGGTGGTCCAGGAGAACCAGGGCGTGGTGGCCATCCCCCTGGTCCTGCTCCTGAGCGTCTCCGTCGCGCTGCGCCGCCGCGCGCCCGAGAAGATGCTGCTGCTCATGCTGGGCCTGGGCCTCGCCCAGCTCGCCCTGGACGTGGAGCCCAACCCGGCCGACTTCGCGATGATGGTGATCATCTACACCGTCGCCGCGGAGGGCGGGCCGCGCTGGGCCTCGCGGCTCGCGCTGATCGGCGGGCTGCTCGCCGCGCCCTTGTCGCAGGTGCGCTGGCCCGAGGGGGGCATCAGCATCGCGGGCCGGGTCGGCTACGCCATCGTCATGGGCGTGCCGTTCGCCCTCGCCTGGGTGCTGGGCGACTCCATCCGTACCCGCCGCGCCTACTTCGACCAGCTGGAGGAGCGCGCCACCCGGCTGGAGAAGGAGCGCGAGGCGCAGGCCAAGGTGGCGGTGGCCGCCGAGCGGGCCAGGATCGCCCGTGAGCTGCACGATGTCGTCGCGCACAACGTCTCGGTGATGGTGGTCCAGGCGGACGGCGCCGCCTATGTGCTGGACGCCGCGCCCGACCAGGCCAAGCAGGCCCTGGAGACCATTTCGAGCACCGGCAGGCAGGCGCTCGCCGAGATGCGCAGACTGCTGGGCGTGCTGCGCACCGGGGACGGCAAGGAGAGCGGCGAGTACGTACCGCAGCCCGATGTCGGGCAGATAGAGGATCTGGTCGAGAAGGTACGGGACGCCGGCCTGGCCGTGGACTTCCGGATCGAGGGCACCCCGCGTCCGCTGCCCAGCGGGGTGGAGCTGACCGCGTACCGCATCGTGCAGGAGGCCCTCACCAACAGCCGCAAGCACGGCGGACCCGATGTGGGCGCCAGCGTGCGTCTTGTCTACTTCGACGACGGGCTCGGACTGCTCGTCGAGGACGACGGGCGGGGCGCGGCCCACGAGCTGTACGAGGATGGCGGGGCCGACGGGCGCGGGCATGGGCTCATCGGCATGCGGGAGAGGGTCGGTATGGTCGGCGGCACACTGGACGCCGGGCCGCGACCCGGCGGCGGCTTCCGGATCAGCGCGCTGCTGCCGCTGAAACCGGCGAACTGAGGCGCGCGGGGGCGCATGGGCCTCCGCCGTCACGCCCACCGGCCGCTACCGCTCCCTCTACCTGCCACCTCCCTCTAACGGCTGCCACTCCCTCTACCGGCTGCCACCCCCCTCTATCGCTATCGGACTACCGGACAAGGACCCCGCAGATGTCGATCCGCGTCATGCTCGTCGACGACCAGGTGCTGCTGCGCACCGGATTCCGTATGGTGCTGGCCGCGCAGCCCGACATGGAGGTCGTCGCGGAGGCCGGGGACGGCGCGGAGGCGATCGAGAACCTCCGCTCCACCGCCGTCGACGTCGTCCTGATGGACGTCCGCATGCCCCGGCTGGACGGCGTCGAGGCGACCCGCCGGATCTGCGCGGAGCCCGACGCTCCGAAGGTGCTCATCCTGACCACCTTCGACCTGGACGAGTACGCGTTCTCCGGGCTCAAGGCCGGGGCGAGCGGATTCATGCTGAAGGACGTGCCGCCGAGCGAACTGCTCAGCGCGATCCGCTCGGTGCACAGCGGTGACGCCGTCGTCGCCCCGTCCACCACACGGCGGCTGCTGGACCGCTTCTCGCCGATGCTGCCCAGCGCGGGCAAGCCGCGGCACAAGGAGCTGGACCGGCTGACCGACCGGGAGCGCGAGGTCATGATGCTGGTCGCGCAGGGGCTGTCGAACGGGGAGATCGCCGGCCGGCTGGTGCTCTCCGAGGCGACCGTGAAGACGCATGTCGGCCGGATCCTCACCAAGCTCGGACTGCGCGACCGGGTGCAGGTGGTCGTCCTCGCCTACGAGACGGGACTGGTGCGGGCCGGGGGCGGCGGGCCGGCCTGATCCCGACGAAGGAGACCGGCCGACCGTCCCTCCGGCCGACCGTCCCTCAGGTCGCCGGGACGGCCGCCGGGGGCGGCAGGGCCGAGCCGGGTCCGCTTCGGCCGAGGACCGCCGTACGCTCCTGACCGCTCAGAGGCTTCCGGAGGTGGCGTGCCGTCAGCGCAGCACTCCCTCCAGGAAGTCGCTGCCGAGCCGGGCCACCACGGCGACGTCCAGCTGATGCAGCACATAGCGTCCGCGCCGCTGGGTCGTCAGCAGTCCCGCCTTCCGCAGCACCGCCAGGTGCCGGGAGACCTCGGGCGCGGTGATCCCGTACGTATCGGCCAGCTCGCCCGTCGAGTACGAGCCGCGGGCCAGACTCCGGCACAGCCGCATCCGCATGGGGTGCGCGACCGCCTCCAGACGCAGCCGGACCGTGTCGACGGGGGTGGCGTCCGTCAGCTCCCGCGTGGAGACCGGGTACTGCACGACGGGCTGCCAGCCGGGCGCGGCCAGCGCCAGCAGATGGGGCCGGCCGAAGGCGGTCGGCAGGAACGTCAGCCCCCGTCCCGTCGCGGTCGTACGGGCATCGGACAGCTTGTCCACCACGATCCTCGTACGCGGCCCGTCCTCCTCCAGCGTGATGGCGGGGGAGACGGCGGCGACGGCCTCCGCGAGGCCCTTGTGGCGCAGCATCTCGGTCTTGTGCCGGGCGTCGGCGGCGAGCTGGAACCGGACGCGCCGCCAGGTGTCCGCGAAGAACGCCTCGTCGCAGTCCTCGAGGAGCCGCCGTATCCAGGCTCTGACCCCGGGCGGATCGGCCAGCATCTGCCGTACGAACGCGGCTTGGCGTGGACCGCGGACCGCCGCCAGCTCCAGTGCGCGCTGCCGCACGCCCGCGTCGACGAGCGGCGAGGGCAGCCCCTCGCCGTACGGGCTGGAGCAGGAGATCTCCAGCGCCGCCGCCACGTACTTCTCGTCGTCCATCAGATCGAGGTCGTCCAGCTCCTCGGCGAGCGTTTCCCGGGGAGTGGCGGGCAGCAGGATGTCGGCGCGGATCGACCGCCACAGGAAGTCCGCTTCGTGCAGCCGGTCGGCCAGCTCGGGCTTGAGCGCGGCGGAGGTGGTGGTGATCCAGCCGTGCAGCCGGGCGTGGTGGGCGGGCTCGGAGAGCGTGTGCAGGGCGGCACCCAGCTCCGCCAGCGGGGACGGGCCGAAGGCGATCCGCTCCGGCGGCAGGCCGGTGATGTCGATGAACACGCTCATGGAGCCATGGTGCACGCTGCCACTGACAACCGGTCCGCCGATTGACGGCCCGCGTCAAACGGTGCCACCGCGGGGCGTGGCCGGAAGCAGGGTGAGCGCATGGACGCCCTCCAGCAGCACCTGCTCGACAGCTACCGCGCGGCCCGGCGGGGCGAGCAGGCCCCGCCTCCGCCGGGCCGCTACGACCGCGAGACCCTGCGCACGATCCGGGAGTACCGGCGCCTCCGCCCGAAGCCCGAGCCCGAGCCCCGCCCGCCGGGACGGGCCCGCGTCCGTACGGCGCTGACGCGATGGGCCCGGTGGGTACGACGGGCACGCCCGGCGCGGCGGTCGGCCCGTAAAGCCTGCCGGTAAAGCACACAGGTAAAGCACAACAGGTGAAGCTCACGGGCAGAGCTCGCGTGTCCTGAGTGGGGGCACCCCTCAGGACTGCGCCTCCAGCACCCGCGTCACGAACTCCTCGACCGCCGCCCGTACCTCCTCCGCCGTCCACTCCAGCCCCGGCTCCGCCACCGTGACCTCCGTGTAGGAGACACCGGGAAGGGCGGCGGCCGGGGCCGACCAGACGCGGAACAGCGCCGTCTTCGTCTCCTCCGCCTGCCGCACCGCCGCCTCGTTCAGCACGTCCGGTGTGTACGGCAGCCACACCTGGAACTGATGGGTGTGCGGCGGCTCCGGGTGTACGCGGAACCACGGGACGGCCGACGCCGCGAAGCCCTCGGCCAGCGCCGCGGCCACCACGCGCGCGTGCTCCACGTACGAGGGCAGCCTGGGCAGTTCGCGCTCCAGCCCCAGGAGGGCCGCCAGCGCCGCCGGGTACTGCTGGAAGACCTGGCCCCCATAGCGGTGCCGCCAGACCCGCGCCTCCTCCACCAGCTCCGGGGGACCGGCGAGCACCGCGCCCGACAGCCCGTTGAGCGACTTGTAGAAGGACACGTAGACGCTGTCCGCGAGCCCCGCGATCTCGGCGAGCGGGCGCCCGAAGTGCGGGGCGCACTCCCACAGCCGCGCGCCGTCGACATGCACCACGGCGTCCCGCTCCCGCGCCGCGTCCACGGCCGCCACCAGCTCGTCCCAGGACGGCAGGACGAACCCCGCGTCGCGCAGCGGCAGTTCCAGCATCAGCGTGCCGAAGGGCTCGGCCAGGTCCTGGATCTCCGCGGCGGTCGGCAGCCGCGGTTCCTTCGTCGGGTGGACCGTACGCAGCCCGCTGACCACCGGCAGCGCACCGGCCTCGTGCACCTCGGGGTGGGCGAGCGGATGCAGCGCCACCGTGCTGTTGCCGGTACGCCCCGCCCAACAGCGCAGCGCCACCTGTTGCGCCATCGTGCCCGTCGGGAAGAAGGCCGCGGCGGGGAAGCCGAGCAGCGCGGCCACCCGCCGCTCCAGCTCCGCGACGATCCCGTCGCCGTACACGTCCGGATGTCCGTCCATGCCGTACACGGACCCGGCGTCCGCGGCCAGGGCGGTCAGCTGTTCGCCCATCGGCCGGTCCATCGGCGCACGGACCAGCACGCGTTCCGACGCCCGCCACGCGGCCAGCCTGCGCCGCCGCGCGGCTTGTGCGGTCGTCCCGCCGTCCGGTCCCGGCGCATGAGGCTCCCCGCCGTCCGGTACGGCCGGACGGAGCTTCTCGCCGTCCGGTCCGGCCTCATGGAGCCGTTCGGCCCGATCGGCTCCACCGGCCTGCTCACTTGTCTCTCCCATGGACCGATCATTGCCCACGCGCGGCGCCCTGCCCACAGCCTGTGGACAGTCAAGTGACGGGGCGCGACGCTGGCGTAGCATGGCGGGAAATCGTCCGGTACCCACCGCGGACTGGAACGGAAGGCCCCACCGCGTGAACTCCACAGCACAGGAACCCTTCGATCCCCGGGACCGCCCCGCGCGGCTCACGGTCGGTGTCGTCGGAGCGGGCCGTGTCGGCCCCGCGCTGGCCGCGTCCCTGCGGCTCGCCGGGCACCGTCCGGTCGCCGTCTCGGGCGTATCCGACGCCTCGGTACGGAGGGCGGCGGCGCTGCTGCCCGACATCCCGATCGTCACCCCCGCCGAAGTCCTCGCGCGCGCCGACCTGGTGCTGCTGACCGTTCCCGACGACGCCCTGCCCGGACTGGTCGACGGCCTCGCCGAGACCGGCGCCGTACGGCCGGGGCAACTGCTCGTGCACACCTCGGGGCGGTACGGCGCGAAGGTGCTCGACCCGGCCCTGCGCGCCGGCGCCCTGCCGCTCGCCCTCCACCCCGCGATGACGTTCACCGGCACGTCCGTGGACGTCCAGCGGCTGGCCGGCTGCTCCTTCGGCGTCACCGCTCCCGAGGAACTGCGCCTGGCAGCCGAGGCGCTGGTCATCGAGATGGGCGGCGAGCCCGAGTGGATCGCGGAGGAATCCCGTCCGCTCTACCACGCGGCCCTGGCCCTGGGCGCGAACCACCTGGTCACGCTGGTCGCCCAGTCGATGGAGCTGCTGCGCACCGCCGGGGTCGAGGCGCCCGACCGGATGCTCGGCCCGCTGCTCGGCGCCGCTCTGGACAACGCGCTGCGCTCCGGGGACGCCGCTCTCACCGGGCCGGTCGCGCGCGGGGACGCGGGTACGGTCGCCGCGCATGTCGCCGAGCTGCGCGCGCACGCGCCCGGCGCCGTGGCCGGGTATCTCGCGATGGCCCGTACGACCGCCGACCGGGCGCTGGCGCACGGGCTGCTCAAGCCCGAGCTGGCGGAGGACCTCCTCGACGTCCTCGCCGACGGCGACACCCTCGGGGACGCCCGCGGGGACGGCGCCGGGGGCACCCGATGACCACGCGTACGCGTCCCGACCTCCTGACGCGCACCCCCGTCCTGACGCCCGTCCCCGTCCTGACGCCCGTCCCCGTCCTGACCCGTATCCCGAAGACGACCGCGCACGCGCATCCTGGAGACGTGGAGAGAGACGTGGAGACCATCCGATGAGCCTCGAACTCGCCCCCACGCGCGCGGACCTCGACCGCCTCCTGGAGAGGCGCCCGGCCCCCGGCCGTGTCGCGGTGGTGATGACCATGGGCGCGCTCCACGACGGGCACGCGAGCCTCGTACGGGCCGCCCGCGCCCACGCCGGGCCCGACGGGTTCGTCGTGGTCACCGTCTTCGTCAACCCGCTCCAGTTCGGCGCGGGCGAGGACCTGGAGCGCTACCCCCGCACGCTCGAAGCCGATCTGAAGACCGCGGCGGAGGCGGGCGCCGACGCCGTCTTCGCGCCGTCCGCCGACGAGGTCTACCCCGGCGGCGCCCCCCAGGTCACGGTCACGGCGGGCCCCATGGGCGCGCGCCTCGAAGGCGCCTCGCGCCCGGGACACTTCGACGGGATGCTGACCGTCGTCGCCAAACTGCTCCACCTCACCCGCGCCGACGCCGCCTTCTTCGGCCAGAAGGACGCCCAGCAGCTCGCCCTGGTCCGCCGGATGGCCCGTGATCTGAACTTCCCGGCCGAGATCGTCGGCGTACCGACGGTCCGTGACGACGACGGTCTCGCGCTCTCCAGCCGGAACCGCTATCTGTCCGTCCCCGAGCGCCGTACCGCCCTCGCGCTGTCCGGGGCCCTGTTCGCCGCCCGCGACCGGCTCGGCGCCCAGCAGGCCCTGCGCGCCCGCGCCGAGTACGCGCCCACGCCCGGCGCGCGGGCCGCCGCCCTCTCCGCCCTCGGCGAGGCCCGGCTCGCGGCCGACGCCCACGCGGTGGCCGCCGCGGGCAGCGCGGGCGAGGACTGGAACGGGGCCGACGGCGTACGGGCGGCGGCCCGCGCCGTCCTCGACCAGGCGACCAGGACCGTACCGCCGCTGACCCTCGACTACCTGGCCCTTGTCGACCCCGCCGACTTCACCGAGGTCCCCGACGACCACACCGGCGAGGCGGTCCTCGCCGTCGCCGCGCGCGTCGGGACCACGCGGCTGATCGACAACATCCCGCTGACCTTCGGAGCCTCCCAGTGACCGGAACCGGTATACGGCTGACCGCCCCCGCGCCCGGGTGGGCCATCGACGCCGATGTCGTCGTGGTGGGCTCCGGCGTCGCCGGTCTCACCGCGGCCCTGCGCTGCACCGCCGCCGGGCTCCGTACGGTCGTCGTCACCAAGGCCCGGCTCGACGACGGTTCCACGCGCTGGGCGCAGGGCGGCATCGCCGCGGCGCTCGGCGAGGGCGACACCCCCGAACAGCATCTGGCGGACACCCTCGTCGCGGGCGCGGGCCTGTGCGACGAGGAAGCGGTCCGCACGCTCGTCACCGAGGGCCCCGCGGCCGTACGGCGGCTGATCGGCACCGGCGCGCACTTCGACACCTCCGCCACCGGCGAGCTCCAGCTCACCCGCGAGGGCGGCCACCACCGGCGCCGTATCGCCCACGCGGGCGGCGACGCGACCGGCGCCGAGATCTCCCGCGCCCTGGTCGAGGCGGTCCGCGACGCCGCGCTCCGCACGGTCGAGAACGCGCTGGTCCTGGACCTGCTGACGGACGAGCACGGCCATACGTCGGGTGTCACCCTCCATGTGATGGGCGAGGGCCAGCACGACGGCGTCGGCGCGGTCCGCGCCCCCGCGGTGATCCTGGCCACCGGCGGTATGGGCCAGGTCTTCTCGGCGACGACCAACCCCGCCGTCTCCACGGGCGACGGGGTGGCGCTGGCGCTGCGCGCGGGCGCGGAGGTCTCCGACCTGGAGTTCGTCCAGTTCCACCCGACGGTGCTCTTCCTCGGCACCGGCGCCGAGGGCCAGCAGCCGCTGGTCTCCGAGGCGGTACGGGGCGAGGGAGCCCATCTCGTCGACGCCGACGGTGTCCGGTTCATGCTCGGACAGCACGAACTGGCGGAGCTGGCCCCGCGCGACATCGTCGCCAAGGCGATCATGCGCCGGATGCGGGAGCAGGGCGCCGAGCACATGTACCTGGACGCCAGGCACTTCGGCGCCGCGATGTGGGAGACCCGCTTCCCCACCATCCTGGCGGCCTGCCGGGCGCACGGCATCGACCCCGTCACGGAACCGGTCCCGGTGGCGCCGGCCGCCCACTACGCGTCGGGCGGAGTCCGTACGGACCTGCGCGGGCGGACGACCGTACCGGGGCTGTACGCGTGCGGCGAGGTGGCCTGCACGGGAGTCCACGGCGCGAACCGGCTGGCCTCCAACTCCCTCCTGGAGGGCCTGGTCTTCGCCGAACGGATAGCGGCGGACATCGCGGCGAACAGCCAGGACGTCGCCGCGGTGGCGTCCGGTCCCGCCGCCCTCCGGCCCGAACCGGCCGACCCGGACTGCACCGTCCCGCTGCCGCTCATCGCCCCCGAAGCCCGCACCGCGATCCAGCGGATCATGTCCGAGGGCGCGGGCGTACTCAGATCCGCCGCGACCCTGTCCACGGCCGCGGCGGCCCTGGAGACCGTGTACGAGCAGGCCCAGGACCAGGACCGGGCCCAGGACCGTGACCAGGACGGCCCCGGCCACGGAAAGGCCGCCGTCCCCGGCGTCGAATCCTGGGAGACCTCGAATCTGCTCTGTGTCGCCCGGGTCCTGGTCGCCGCCGCTCTGGAGCGCGAGGAGACCCGCGGCTGCCACTGGCGCGAGGACCGTCCGGAGCGCGACGACACCGACTGGGCCCGCCATCTCGTCATCAGCCTGACGCCCGACCGCCGGCCGGTACTGCGCCGCACGGCCACGGCCGCGTTCCCGCCCGTGGACCCCGGCCCCGTGGACCCGGGCTCCGCGTCCCCCGCCGTATCCAGCCCCGCAACCCCACCCCCCGCCGACGCCCCCAGGGAGCCGTAACCGTGAGCACGCCCGAAGACAGTCCGCGCCCCGAGCCCGTGGACGTACCGCTCATCCAGATCGGCGCCCCGGCCGCGACACCGGCCCCCCAGGGCGGCTGCGGCGACGGCTGCGGCTGCTCCGCGGGCGAGGACGGCTACGGCCCCGACGACCTGGAGTGCGGCCTCGACCCCGCCCTCGCCGAGCTGCTCGCCGACGCGGGCCTCGACCCCGTCCAGGTCGAGGACATCGCGCATGTCGCCGTCGCGGAGGACCTCGACCACGGCGTGGACGTGACGACCGTCGCGACCGTCCCCGAGGACGCCGTCGCCACCGGCGACTTCACCGCCCGCGAGAGCGGTACGGTCGCGGGTCTGCACATCGCCGAGGCCGTGCTCTCCCTCGTCTGTACGGAGGAGTTCGCCGTCGAGCGCCATGCCGCCGACGGCGACCGCGTCGAGGCCGGCCAGAAGCTGCTCAGCGTCACCACCCGCACCCGCGATCTGCTCACCGCCGAGCGCAGCGCGCTCAACCTGCTGTGCAGGCTCTCCGGTATCGCGACCGCCACGCGCGCGTGGGCCGACGTACTCGAAGGCACCGGCGCCAAGGTCCGCGACACCCGCAAGACCACCCCCGGGCTGCGCGCCCTGGAGAAGTACGCGGTGCGCTGCGGCGGCGGGGTCAACCACCGGATGTCGCTCTCCGACGCGGCCCTGGTGAAGGACAACCACGTCGTCGCGGCGGGCGGGGTCGCCGAGGCGTTCAAGGCCGTACGGGACACGTTCCCCGACGTACCGATCGAGGTCGAGGTCGACACCCTCCACCAGGTCCGCGAAGTCCTGGACGCGGGCGCCGACCTGATCCTGCTGGACAACTTCACCCCGGCCGAGACGGCGGAGGCCGTGGGCATCGTCGCGGGCCGCGCGGTGCTGGAGTCCTCGGGCCGGCTCGTCCTCGGCAACGCGCGCGCCTACGCGGAGACGGGCGTCGACTTCCTCGCGGTCGGCGCGCTCACCCACTCCTCCCCGATCCTCGACATCGGTCTCGACCTGCGAGAGGCCGGCGCCTGATGCTGCTCACCATCGACGTCGGCAACACCCATACCGTCCTCGGTCTGTTCGACGGAGAGGAGATCGTCGAGCACTGGCGCATCTCCACCGACGCCCGCCGCACCGCCGACGAACTCGCCGTGCTCCTCCAGGGACTGATGGGGATGCACCCGCTGCTCGGCGACGAACTGGGCGACGGCATCGAGGGGATCGCGATCTGCTCGACGGTCCCGTCCGTCCTGCACGAACTGCGCGAGGTGACCCGCCGCTACTACGGCGACGTCCCCGCCGTCCTCGTGGAGCCCGGCATCAAGACGGGCGTGCCGATCCTGATGGACAACCCCAAGGAGGTCGGCGCGGACCGCATCATCAACGCGGTCGCGGCGGTCGAGCTGTACGGCGGCCCGGCGATCGTCGTCGACTTCGGTACGGCGACGACCTTCGACGCGGTCAGCGCGCGCGGCGAGTACGCGGGCGGTGTCATCGCCCCCGGCATCGAGATCTCGGTGGAGGCGCTCGGCGTCAAGGGCGCGCAGCTCCGCAAGATCGAGCTGGCCCGGCCGCGCAGCGTGATCGGCAAGAACACGGTCGAGGCGATGCAGGCGGGCATCCTGTACGGCTTCGCGGGCCAGGTCGACGGGGTGGTCGCGCGGATGGCACGCGAGCTGGCCGAGGACCCCGAGGAGGTCACGGTGATCGCGACCGGCGGCCTCGCCCCGATGGTGCTGGGCGAGGCGTCCGTGATCGACGAGCACGAGCCCTGGCTCACCCTGATCGGGCTGCGCCTGGTGTACGAGCGCAACGTCTCGCGTATGTGAGCGCCCGGAGGCGGAACGGGGCGGTCGCGGGGCGCTGAACGGGGCGGTGAGCACCGTCGTAGCCCGTTCGCCGTCCCTCGTTCGCCCGTCCCTCGTTCGGCGGGCGGGCCGCGCCAGAAGAGGGGCATTAAGCGGATTTTGTCCCTTTGGCGCGTAGTGTCGCCGCATGCCCACGCCATACGGATCCCGCGGCGGCATGGCCTTCGGTGCGGACGAGCTGAGTGTGCTCCGACGTGCCCTCGCCGTTGCCCTCCATCCCGCCCCGCTCCCGAACGAGGACGTCCGGGCCTGCCTGGCCCTCGCCGAGTCCGTGGACGAGGCGGTGCGCGAGGCCGGGCGCCTGCGGGCCTTTCTCCAGGCCGACCTCGCCAGGTACCGGGAAGCGCTTCCCGGGTCTCTCACGGGCTATCTGGAGCTGCTCCAGGACGCCCTGGCGGCCGGCTACCGCCCCCGGCCCGACGATCTCGCGGCGCTGCGCGCCCTGCGCGGCAATCCGGTCGCGGCGGCCCTGCTCGACCGCTGCCGGCGGCTCGTGGACCGGTCGGCGCGTGCGGGACTGACAGGTGTGCCCGCCGTCAGGACCCCCGCGCCCCGCACCCGCCTCCTCGCGCTCCCCGGCGGTCGCGCCGCCGACGAACCGGCCCGGGAGCCCCGCGAGCCCCATAAACCCCAGAAGCCCCGCGGGCCCGGCCGGCCGGAGCGCCCCGAGAAGGACCGGCCGATGCCCAAGCCGTCCGAGGTCTTCCCGCCGCGCCGCCGACCCTCGCCCCCGCCGGAGGAGCGCGCCGCCGGATAGCTACTCTGGACGGCATGGACTACGTATCCGCGCTCCTGCCCCCCGTGGTGATGGCCGCCTTCTTCACCGGCCTGGTCGTGACGATCGTCAAGAGCCAGGGTGGTCCCAACAAGTCCAAGGAGGACGCCGCCGTCGACGCGGCGATGGCCCGCGCGGAAGCCGCCCAGCAGCAGGGCGGTACCCCGGGTCCGCACAAAGCCTGAGGTACGCGCGGCGCTCACCATATGACCAGGACGTACGACTGATTCCAGTCGTACGTCCTTTTTGTTACGTCAATAACCGGCCATTCGGACATCTCGCACTATGGTGACGCTGTGCCCCGACAATTGGGAGACCTGGAAGACGCCGTCATGACACGCGTCTGGCAATGGAACCGTCCGGTCACCGTCCGGGAAGTCCTCGAAGACCTTCAGCAGGAGCGGTCCATCGCCTACACCACCGTCATGACCGTAATGGACAATCTCCATCAGAAGGGCTGGGTGCGCAGGGAAGTCGACGGCCGCGCCTATCGATATACAGCGGTCTCCACCCGCGCCGCCTACGCCGCGGCCCTGATGAACGAGGCCTGGTCGAAGAGCGACAACCCCGCCGCCGCGCTTGTCGCCTTCTTCGGCATGATGTCGCCCGAGCAGCGTCAGTCACTGGAGGACGCGGTCCACCTGGTGAACCGGGACCGGCCGGAAGGTGACCGGCCGGAAGGCGACCGTGCGGAAGGCGACCGTACGGAAGAGGGCCCCGCGGAAGAAGTCGCCGCCGAAGAAGCCGATTCGGAAGCGATCAGTACAGAAACGGAAGCGGTCAGTAACGAAGGGGCCGGTGTACAAGACCGGGAACAAGACCGCGAAGAACCGGAAGGGCGGGAAGGGCCGGACGCGTCCGAAGAGCCGGCCGAGGGCGCCGACGCCGGGCGCGAGTCGGGGCGATAGCGTCCAGTCATGCCGTCAGCCGTTCCGCTTCCCAATGCCCCAGCAAATGCCCTCACCGTCAGACGGGCCAGGACCAGGGATGTACCGGCGGTCCGCCGTCTCGTGGACCCTTACGTGAGCGAAGGCATCCTGCTCGACAAAGCGCCGGTGACGCTTTACGAGGACATCCAGGAGTTCTGGGTCGCGGAACGCGACGAGGACGCGAGTGTCATCGGGTGCGGTGCCTTGCATGTGATGTGGGAAGACCTCGCCGAAGTGCGCACACTCGCCGTGGATCCCGCCGTCAGGGGCACCGGCGCCGGGCATCAACTACTGGACAAGCTGCTGGAGACCGCCCGCTGGCTCGGAGTGCGGCGCGTATTCTGTCTCACCTTCGAAGTCGAGTTCTTCGCGAAGCGCGGCTTCGTGGAGATCGGCGAGACGCCGGTCGACGGAGATGTGTACAGAGAGCTGCTGCGTTCCTATGACGAGGGTGTTGCCGAGTTCCTCGGTCTCGAACGGGTGAAGCCGAACACCTTGGGCAACAGCCGGATGCTTCTGCACCTGTGATCGCCGGGAAGACACCAGACCCTATGTCCGAATCGCGCACGTTTCCCGTGTTCTCGCTGCACTGAACCTCTGCCGGGGGTTTGTGTTTTCCTGAGAAAAGCGGTTTCCTTTCCGCGTACTGCATTTTCGATGAAAGGAAATCCGGTGGCACAGAAGGTTCAGGTCCTTCTTGTCGATGACCTCGACGGCGGCGAGGCGGACGAGACGGTGACGTTCGCTCTGGACGGCAAGACCTACGAGATTGACCTCACGACCGCCAATGCGGACAAGCTGCGGGGTCTGCTCGATCCCTACACCAAGGGTGGCCGGCGCACCGGTGGTCGCGCCGCGGGCAGCCGTGGCAAGGGCCGTGTCGCCGTCGGCGGTAACAAGGACACCGCGGAAATCCGCAAGTGGGCGAAGGAGAACGGCTACAGCGTCAACGACCGCGGCCGTGTTCCCGCCGAGATCCGTGAAGCCTACGAGAAGGCCAACGGCTGAGTTCTCGTACGAAGAGTATTTCCGCGCAGCAAACGGGCCCGGTGGCACTCAGTCGCCGCCGCGTCCACGAGTCGTACGAGATCGGGGGCACCCCCACCGCTGCCCCCGTCACCGCCTTCGTACCCGAACGGTGCGAGCGCCGGCAGTGTCGGCTCCACCTCGCGTCCGGGCTCGGGGGGCCGCAACCAGACAGCGGCCCCCTGCGCGGCGGCTCCCGTGGCGCACGGCCACCGGGGCGGTTCGGGGGCCGGCATCCGTCCGTCCGCGCCGAACGCGGTCAGGCCCAGGGCGATCCCGCCCCACTCCAGCCAGTCGAGCAGCCCCGGCACCTCGTCGGCGCTCCCCGCGGCCACCAGAAACGCCATCCGCTCCCCGTGGAGCGCCACCGGCCCCGTCGCGGCCGTCCGCCGCAGCACGGCGTCCCCCGCGTCCGCGGGCAGCTCCAGCACGTCGAAGCGGAGCCCGGTGAGCAGCTGGACCGGCGGCCCCGCGACGGTCGCCCAGCCCAGCCCTTTCTCGTACCACCACGCGAACGATCCCGCGTACGGCGCCGCGGACGACGCCCCGGAAGGCCCCTCGGGCGCCCTCGCGTCGTGCGCCTGGGCGTGCGACTGCGCGCGGCCCCCTTCGAGCGGGGCGCGGGGGAGCGGAACGGTGAGGGACATACCCGGGGCAACTCCCCAACCCCGCCCGGAGTTACGCTGGGTCCGCGTCCGATGGCGGAGAGTTCCCGATGTGGGGGCGCGTGAGCGCGTTCGGGAGCGCAAGGGTGTTCGCCCGTAGCGGAGGGAACCGGGGTGCGCCGCATGGAGTGTCACTGCTTGCGGGTAAGACATTCCTAGTGGGAAGGGGCGACACGCGGTATCCGGGCGTCTCACGTTCGCCATCGGCGTACTGATGGTGGGGGTATATGCCTGGCCTGCGGGAACATCGTCTCGCACCATCGGGTTGGAGCTGTTGTCCGGCGTTCGGGGCTGGGAGCCTGGGACAGGTAGTCGGCAGTTGGAATGAGCGGTCCCCGCTTGCGGGACTAAGCTGCGGAAGGACAGGGAGGGGACCGACCCCTTTACTGCCTGACCGCTCTGAGGAGCGATTAACGATGTTCGAGAGGTTCACCGACCGCGCGCGGCGGGTTGTCGTCCTGGCTCAGGAAGAAGCCCGGATGCTCAACCACAACTACATCGGCACCGAGCACATCCTCCTGGGCCTTATCCATGAGGGTGAGGGTGTCGCCGCTAAGGCCCTGGAGAGCCTCGGGATTTCGCTCGAGGCGGTCCGCCAGCAGGTGGAGGAGATCATCGGGCAGGGGCAGCAGGCCCCGTCCGGCCACATCCCCTTCACCCCCCGTGCCAAGAAGGTCCTGGAGCTGTCGCTCCGCGAGGCTCTTCAGCTGGGCCACAACTACATCGGCACGGAGCACATCCTGCTCGGCCTGATCCGCGAGGGCGAGGGCGTCGCCGCCCAGGTCCTCGTGAAGCTGGGCGCCGATCTCAACCGGGTGCGGCAGCAGGTCATCCAGCTGCTCTCCGGATACCAGGGCAAGGAGGCCGCCACAGCGGGCGGTCCTGCCGAGGGCACGCCCTCCACGTCCCTGGTCCTCGACCAGTTCGGCCGGAACCTCACCCAGGCGGCCCGCGAATCCAAGCTCGACCCGGTCATCGGGCGCGAGAAGGAGATCGAGCGGGTCATGCAGGTGCTGTCCCGCCGTACGAAGAACAACCCCGTGCTCATCGGCGAGCCCGGCGTCGGTAAGACGGCGGTCGTCGAGGGGCTGGCCCAGGCCATCGTCAAGGGCGAGGTGCCCGAGACCCTCAAGGACAAGCACCTCTACACCCTCGACCTCGGCGCGCTCGTCGCCGGTTCCCGCTACCGCGGTGACTTCGAGGAGCGGCTGAAGAAGGTCCTGAAGGAGATCCGCACCCGCGGGGACATCATCCTGTTCATCGACGAGCTCCACACCCTGGTGGGTGCGGGTGCCGCCGAGGGCGCGATCGACGCGGCGAGCATCCTGAAGCCGATGCTGGCCCGTGGCGAGCTCCAGACCATCGGTGCGACAACGCTCGACGAGTACCGCAAGCACCTGGAGAAGGACGCGGCCCTGGAGCGCCGCTTCCAGCCCATCCAGGTCGCGGAGCCGTCGCTGCCGCACACGATCGAGATCCTCAAGGGCCTGCGCGACCGTTACGAGGCGCACCACCGCGTGTCCATCACGGACTCCGCCCTGGTCGCCGCCGCGACGCTCGCCGACCGGTACATCTCGGACCGCTTCCTGCCGGACAAGGCGATCGACCTGATCGACGAGGCCGGCTCCCGGATGCGTATCCGCCGGATGACCGCTCCGCCGGACCTCCGCGAGTTCGACGAGAAGATCGCGGGCGTCCGCCGTGACAAGGAGTCGGCCATCGACTCCCAGGACTTCGAGAAGGCGGCGTCTCTCCGTGACAAGGAGAAGCAGCTGCTGGCCGCGAAGACCAAGCGGGAGAAGGAGTGGAAGGCCGGCGACATGGACGTCGTCGCCGAGGTGGACGAGGAGCTGATCGCCGAGGTCCTGGCGACGGCCACGGGCATTCCGGTCTTCAAGCTCACCGAGGAGGAGTCCTCGCGGCTGCTCCGCATGGAGGACGAGCTCCACAAGCGCGTCATCGGCCAGAAGGACGCCATCAAGGCGCTCTCGCAGGCGATCCGCCGTACGCGAGCGGGTCTGAAGGACCCCAAGCGTCCCGGTGGCTCGTTCATCTTCGCCGGCCCGTCCGGTGTCGGTAAGACGGAGCTGTCCAAGACGCTCGCCGAGTTCCTCTTCGGCGACGAGGACGCGCTGATCGCGCTCGACATGTCGGAGTTCAGCGAGAAGCACACGGTCTCGCGTCTCTTCGGCTCGCCCCCCGGCTACGTGGGGTACGAGGAGGGCGGCCAGCTCACCGAGAAGGTGCGCAGGAAGCCGTTCTCCGTCGTCCTCTTCGACGAGGTCGAGAAGGCCCACCCCGACATCTTCAACTCCCTGCTCCAGATCCTGGAGGACGGTCGGCTGACCGACTCCCAGGGCCGGGTCGTGGACTTCAAGAACACGGTCATCATCATGACGACCAACCTCGGGACCAGGGACATCTCCAAGGGGTTCAACCTGGGCTTCGCCGCCCAAGGCGACACCAAGACCAACTACGAGCGGATGAAGAACAAGGTCAACGAAGAGCTGAAGCAGCACTTCCGGCCGGAGTTCCTCAACCGCGTCGACGACACGGTGGTCTTCCACCAGCTCACCGAGGAAGACATCATCCAGATCGTCGACCTCATGGTGGACAAGGTGGACGAGCGGCTGAAGGACCGGGACATGGGCCTTGAGCTCAGCCCGAACGCCAAGTCGCTGCTGGCCAAGAAGGGTTACGACCCGGTCCTGGGCGCCCGGCCGCTGCGCCGGACGATCCAGCGCGAGATCGAGGACGTCCTCTCGGAGAAGATCCTCTTCGGAGAGCTGCGCCCCGGTCACATCGTGGTCGTGGACACCGAGGGCGAGGGTGAGGCGAAGAAGTTCACCTTCCGCGGCGAGGAGAAGTCGCCTCTGCCGGACGTCCCTCCGATCGAGCAGGCGGCCGGCGGCGGCCCGAACCTGACGAAGGACGTGTGAGACTCACGCCCTTGGGGTGAGTGACCGAAGGGGCTGCCCCGGACTGTGTTTTCACGGTCCGGGGCAGCCCCTTTCGCGCGTGCCCTGTCTTAGCCGCGCACGGTCGGAAGCGGCGAATCTCCGTAGGTGAGCCGCAATGCCGAGAGGTCTTTCAGGCTGAACAGGCGGACAACCTCCGTATGTTCAGCCGCGGCAGTTCACGGAGTCACGACAGCTCGTCCCAATTCTCGTCGGAGAGGACGAGCAGCTCCCGAAGGCAACGCCCTTGAGAAAAGAGCCGAGTTGTGCCCCGTGGCAACTGCCGGCGGGGCACAACAGTTTCGATGGCGGGCAGTCCGCGAAGGCGCCGCAATTGGTCGACACCAGTCACGAGGAAGCATCGTGCCGGCCAATGGTATTCGGGCCGGAACCTCCAGCGCGTACTCCTCCGCCGGGAATCGGCTCCAGCTCGTCGCGAACGGCGACCGCACAAGCGCTTTCGTGCGGCGTGTACGGACGCGCGAGGGGAAATGGACTCCGGGCCGCCGATTTCGCGGGGCAGGGGACGAGCCCGTCTCGCTGACCCGCCTCCGGGCCCGGATACGCCGTGTCCCCGGGGCGGGATTCCCGCCGTACGCGGCCGTTGGTGCCTGCCGGAGATCGGTCGGGGTAACCGGGACTTTGGTCCCGAATCGGAAGGCATTCCTACCCGGTGGCCGTGACAAGCAGCACAGGCGTTTCCGACCCTACTAGCCGTCGTAGTGGCGGCGCCGGGCGTCGGCGGGGACGTTCGGCCCTGTCGCGGGCGGGGCTTTCGGCGGGGTGGCGTCGGGTGCGCCGCTTACCGGGACCGGTCGCCGGTCCCATGGTGCTCCACGTGCGGTTAAACAGGTTGAAATCGTCTTATAAAGCGCGTCTGTGGTGCGCCGGCCGAGGGCGTCAAGAGGCGGAGGGCTGGGGGGATCGCTACGACGTGATGCCGTAGATGGGGTGTTTTGGGATGAGGTGGGGTCCGGGTTACCAAGGTGAGGCCAGCCCGGCGCTCGTGTGCCGGGTCCCTTGATGCCCGGAGGTTTACCCGTATGTCGCAGCGCAAGCTGTCCCGTCTGTCCCGACCGTCCGTCCTTCGTACCCGTGCCGGTGTCCTGGCTGCCGGACTCGGAGTGTCGTTGGCGGCCGGAACCGGGGCCGCCTTCGCCGCGACCGGTGGTGACGCGACCACCGGCGCCGCGGCCACCGACTCGACTGTCGCGCACCAGGCCGCCGCCCACGCCAAGCCCGCCTCCAAGGCGGACGACGCCAAGGCGAAGGCCGCGAAGGCCAAGGCGAACGCCAAGAAGGCCGTCTCCTGGACCGACCCGGTCAAGCACTACAAGCTCAGCGCCGGCTTCGGCCTCGGCGGTGGCATGTGGGCGAGCAAGCACTCCGGCCAGGACTTCGCGGTTCCGACCGGCACGCCGGTCCACGCCGTCCACGGCGGCACCGTCGTCAAGGCCGGCCCGAACGGCGCCGGTGACGGCCCCGCGTACGGCAACGCGATAGTGATCAAGCACAAGAACGGCACGTACTCGCAGTACGCGCACCTGTCCCAGGTCAAGGTGTACGTGGGGCAGCAGGTCAAGACCGACAAGGTGATCGGGCTCTCCGGCAACACCGGTAACTCCAGCGGCCCGCACCTGCACTTCGAGATCCGTACGACCCCGAACTACGGCTCGGGCGTCAACCCGGTCCCGTTCCTGCGCTCGGTGGGCGTCAAGGTGTGACCGTCACGGTGTGACCCGATGAGCCTGGCTCATCAGCTCGGTGGAGACCTCCAGGATGGCTTCGCGCTTCTCCTCGGGGTCTCCATCGATGTCTCTGAGGGCGATCATGCCCGCGTGCATCGTGAAGAGCGCGCTGACGCAGCGGACCCGGTTCTTCATGGAGGCGTCCGGATCCTGGATCAGATCGAGCATGTCGATCATCCGCCCCTTGAACGACTCGCCGATGCTCAGCTCACGGACGGTCGCCTGGTTCTCCTGCATGAAGCGGAAGAGCGGGGCCGCGCCGTGCAGCGCCGCGCTGTAGCGGCGCAGGATCTCCTGCTTGGTCTCCAGGGTGTGCGGCTGTGTGCCGCCCCAGGTGATCAGGTCGTCGAGCGGGCGCGTCAGATCCTCGAAGAGGCTGATCAGGATGTCTTCCTTGGTCTTGAAGTGGTAGTACAGCGCCGCCTTCGTGACATCCAGCCGCTCGGCGATCTCCCGTAGCGACGTCTTCTCGTACCCCTGCTCGGCGAAGAGCTCCAGCGCGATGTCCTGGATGCGCTGGCGGGTGTTCCCCCGCCGAGGGTGCTGTGTGCTGCCCATGGGTGCTCTCCCGAGAAATAACTTACTTGACGCCCGGCAAGTAGAGGTCTACGTTGTCCCACTGTAGTCGACTTGCCGGGCGGCAAGTAAGTACCAGGGGAAGTACAGGGGAGTGGGGACGATGAGTCCGACCGGTAAGCAGACGGAGCAGCTGGAGAGCCCAGGAAGCCCAGAAGGCTCGGGGAGTCCAGCAGGCCCAGCGAGTCCAGGAAGCGCAGGAAGCGCGGAGAAATCCGCGCCACAGCCGCGCAGTGTGCGCGTGGTGCTGCTCGCGCTCATGATCGCGATGCTCCTGGCGATGCTGGACAACATGATCGTCGGTACCGCGATGCCGACCATCGTCGGTGAGCTGGGCGGCCTCGCGCATCTGTCCTGGGTGGTCACCGCGTACACCCTGGCGACCGCCGCCTCCACGCCGATCTGGGGCAAGCTCGGCGACATATACGGCCGCAAGGGCGTCTTCCTCACCTCGATCGTGGTCTTCCTGATCGGGTCGGCGCTCAGCGGCATGGCCCAGGACATGGGCCAGCTGATCGGCTTCCGGGCCGTCCAGGGCCTGGGCGCCGGCGGTCTGATGGTCGGCGTCATGGCGATCATCGGCGACCTGATACCGCCGCGGGAGCGCGGCAAGTACCAGGGCATGATGGCCGGTGTCATGGCGCTCGCCATGATCGGCGGACCGCTCGTCGGCGGCACCATCACCGATCACCTCGGCTGGCGCTGGAGCTTCTACATCAACCTTCCGCTCGGCGCGCTGGCGCTCGTGATGATCACGGCCGTCCTGCACCTGCCCGCCAAGGACCGGACGAAGGCCAAGGTCGACTATCTCGGTGCCGCGCTGCTGACCGTCGGCATCACGGCGATCGTGCTGGTCACCACCTGGGGCGGTACGGAGTACGCCTGGAGCTCCGCGATGATCATGGAGCTGATCGCGATCGGCGTGGTCTCCCTCGTCGCCTTCGTCTTCGTGCAGACCAGGGTCCCCGAGCCGATCATGCCGCTGCACATCTTCCGCAGCCGCAACTTCTCGCTGATGTCCGTGATCGGGTTCCTGACCGGCTTCGTGATGTTCGGCGCGGTGCTCTTCCTGCCGCTCTACCAGCAGGCAGTACAGGGCGCCTCGGCCACCAACTCCGGTCTGCTGCTGCTGCCGATGCTCCTGTCGATGATGGCCGTCTCGCTGATCGCGGGCCGGATCACCACCAGCAGCGGCAAGTACAAGATCTTCCCGATCCTGGGCGGCGCGCTGATGGTCGTCGGCCTGTTCCTGCTGGCGCAGATGGACACCGACACGTCGCGGCTGACCTCCGGCGTCTACATGGCCGTCCTCGGCGCGGGCATGGGCTTCCTGATGCAGATCACCATGCTCGTGGCGCAGAACAGCGTCGAGATGAAGGACATGGGCGTCGGCTCGTCCACCACCACCCTGTTCCGTACGCTCGGCGGCTCCTTCGGCGCCGCCATCATGGGCGCCCTGTTCACCAGCCGGGTGCAGGACGAGATGGCCGCCCGCGCCGGGACGGGCGGGGCGGGCGCCACCCAGCAGTCGGCACAGCTGGACGCGGCGAGCCTGGCGAAGCTGCCGGACGTGGCGCGCGAGGCGTACCAGCACGCGGTGTCGACCGGTACGAACGCGGCGTTCACGCTGGGCGCGGCGATCGCGGTGATCGGCTTCGTCGCGGCGTTCTTCGTCAAGGAGATACCGCTGCGGGGCGCCGAGCCGAAGCCGGCCGACGCCGCTGACCAGGCGCCGGACTCGGCCCCGGCGGCGGACGGCAAGGTCGCGCAGTCGGCCTGAGTCCCCGGCGTACGACCGCATGACCGCATGACCGCATGACCGTGTGACGCGTGACGCATGGCTCACGGCCCCTGGCGCTCCGGCGCCGGGGGCCGTTGTCAGTGGTGCGTGTCAGCGCGTACGTCCGACTCGGGGGCGGTGGGTGCCGTTCAGCCGGGCGTGGTCGGCCCGGTTGAGCGGCCAGGCGCGGTCAGCCCGGCAGCCTCAGTATCGGGAAGCTGCCGGTCGTCGTCGGGGCGTGCTCCGGGAGCCAGAGGACCGCGATCGCGCCGCCCGAGCCGTCCCGGCCCTCGATCCCCTCCGGTGTCGCGTTCCGGAAGGTCAGCCGCGCTCCGAGGACCCGGGCCTGGCCCGCCGCGATGGTCAGGCCCAGCCCGTGGCCGTGGCCCGCGCGGTCGGTCGCGCCCGTACGGAAGCGGCTCGGGCCCTCCCGCAGCAGGGCGTCGGGGAAGCCGGGGCCGTGGTCCCGTACCCGTACCACCCGGCCCTCGACCGTGACCTCGACGGGCGTCCCGCCGTGCTTGGCGGCGTTGGCCAGCAGATTGCCCAGAATGCGTTCCAGCCGGCGGGGATCCGTGCTGACCCAGGACTCGTGCACGACCTTGATCTTGATCGCGGGGTCCAGCACCCCCACCCGCCGCGCGACGAACTCGCCGAGAGCGATCTCCTGGAGTTCGGCGCGCTCCGAGGCGCTGTCGAGCCGCGCGACCTCCAGCACGTCCTCGACCAGGGTGCGCATGGCCTGGGCCCGGTCCCGTACCAGCTCCGTGGGGCGGCCCGGCGGCAGCAGCTCGGCGGCGGTCAGCAGTCCGGTCACCGGCGTACGCAGCTCATGGGCGATGTCCGCGGTGACCCGGCGCTCGGCCTCGATGCGCTCGTTCAGCGCGTCGGTCAGCGCGTCCACCGCGCGGGCCAGCTCATCCGTCTCGTCCCGTACGACGCCGCCGACGGCGTCCCCGACGCGCACCTCCGTATTGCCCTGCGCGACCCGCCCCGCCGCCGCGGCGGCCCTGCGCAGCCGCCGCGAGAGCTGCCCGCCGATCAGCACACCCAGGGCGCAGCCCCCGAAGACCACCGAGACCGAACCGATGATCAGCGACCGGTCCAGATCCTTCATGATCGTCGTGGAGTCGGCGAACTTGCTGTGCAGCGAGAGCACCGTGCCGTTGCTCAGCGGGACGGCGGCCCACACGTCGGGCACACCGTTCGCGCTCTCCTGCACATGGGTCGCGCGCCGGCCCTGGTTCATCTTCACGCGCAGATCGCGCGGGAGTGTGGGGTCATTGAGCTTCGTACCGAGCCTGGGTTCCTTCGTGGACTCGAACATCCGCTCCGCGAACAGCAGCCGCTCCAGCTGCACCTCGCGCGAGTTGTCGAGCATCGAGACCCGCGCCGAGTTGTGCACCACCAGGCTCAGCGCCACCGCGACCAGCGCGCCGACCGCCGCGATCGCGATGCTGATCTTCCACCGGACTCCGGTGCGCAGGGTGAGCCTCTTCATGCCTTGAGCTTGTATCCGAAGCCGCGGACCGTGTCGATCCGGTCCTGGCCGATCTTGGTGCGCAGCCGCTGGACATGGACGTCCACCACCCGGGTGTCGCCGCCCCACCCGGAGTCCCAGACCCGCTCCAGGAGTCTGTCGCGGGAGAGCACGGTCCCGGGAGCGGACGAGAACTCCAGCAGCAGCCGCATCTCCGTCGGCGTCAGCGCCACCGGCGCGCCCGCCCTGCGTACCTCCATGCCCTCCGTGTCGATCTCCACATCGCCGAAGGTCAGCACCCCGTTCTCATCGGGCCCGCCCGGTCCGCCGGTCTCCCCGGCGGGCCCGCCCGCGTGCCCGAAGCGGCGCAGTACGGCGCGGATCCTGGCGACCAGCACCGCGCCGTCGAAGGGCTTGGTCACATAGTCGTCGGCGCCCGCCTCCAGCCCGAGCACGACATCGATCGAGTCGGCGCGCGCGGACAGCATGATCACGGGCACGGTCGACTCGTCACGGATACGCCGGCACAGGCTGACACCGTCCAGACCCGGCACCATCACATCGAGCAGCGCGATGTCAGGACGGTCCGCGCGGAACGCGTCGAGCCCGGAGAGTCCGTCCGGCCTGGCGGTGACCACGAAGCCGTCGCGCTCCAGCGCCAGCTGGGTGGCTTCGCGGATGACATCGTCGTCCTCGACGAACAGGACATGGGTCTCGGCCATCCCGTGGTTCTCAGCTCTCAGTTCTCGCTCGTCGGGGCGGGCACGACGGATGAGGACCCCTCGCCGTTGCCCACCGCTCTGCTGTAGTCGTTGCGCACGCGGTAGCGCTCACTGAACTTGCTGTCGGCCCAGCTGTACGTCACGACGTCCTCGCCCGAGGGGAAGGACAGCGGATCGCCCTTCGCGTACACCTGCTGGGTGACGACCAGCTCACCGCGGTCGATCGTGGCGTAGACGGCGGGCTCCTCCGCCGCGAAGACGTTCTGGTACTCCTCGTTCCGCTGGCGGTACACATACGTCCCGACGCCCACCGAGTCGCCGCACGTCATCACGTTGACCACCAGATCGGGCGCGGTACCGCCGGTCAGATTCCCGTACGACGTGTCCACCGGGTACGCGTCCTCGCCGCATGGCTTGAGGTCCGCCTTGACCCGCGGGCTGACCGCGGGGTCCTTCCGGAGCAGCGCCACCGCGTTGACG
This sequence comes from Streptomyces sp. L-9-10, assembly GCF_004151105.1. Lineage (GTDB taxonomy): Bacteria > Actinomycetota > Actinomycetes > Streptomycetales > Streptomycetaceae > Streptomyces. The sequence continues at coordinate 7,587 of NZ_PHRF01000096.1, read as the reverse complement.
GTCTTGGCGGGGGTCTCCGCGGACACCCTGGGGGCCGGCGCGCCGCGCTCCACGGGGGAGGTCACGGCCGCGCCCTCGTCCCTGGTCCCCGTACCGCCGGTCGAACAGCCGGACACGAGCAGGCCGACGGCGGCGAGCGCGGACAGTGCCGTACCCACCGCGAAGGGTCCGCCTCCCGGCCGCCCCTGGTCTTTCAGGCCGCGCACCTCTCCCGCCCCCGCTCCTCATGACCGCCGTGGCCGCCGCGTATGCCGCGAGCGCCCCGGCCGTCACCCCTGTCGCTCCCGCTACTTCCGCCGCTCCTGCCGCGACGGAGATCCGACTGCTCCGGCGCGTGGACGTCCAGGCCCTGGCCGGCCAGCTCCCGGCTCTCCAGCTCCTGACGGAGCCGGGCCAGCGCGCGGTGCAGCGTGCTCTTTACGGTACCCGCCGACATGCCGAGCGCGGCAGCCGTCTCCTCCGTGCTCATCTGCTCCCAGTGCCGCAGCACCACCACGCTGCGCTGCTTGGGCGCGAGCACCCCCAGGATGTCCATCAGCAGCGCCCGGTCGGCGCGCTGGTCGGTGCCGTCGTCGATGCTCGCGTCGGGCAGCTGCTCGGTGGGGACCTCTTCGAGCTTGCGGGCGCGCCACCACTCCGTACGCGTGTTGATCATGACGCGGCGCAGATAGGCGTCGGCGAGGGACTTGTCGGCGATGCCGTCCCAGCGCCCGAACGTACGGGCCAGCGCGGTCTGGAGCAGGTCCTGCGCGTCTACGGGATCGGGCACGAGGCGCCGGGCGCTCCGCAGCAGGGCCTCCTGCCGGGTACGTACGTACTCCTCGAAGCCGAGCACCTCACCCTGCGCCATGACAACCGCCTCCCACCCCGTGACCATCCATGCCGTTCGCTTACGGCACCGAAATTACGGAGCGGTTGTCACGAGGCTGTGCGGGACAGCCGTCGGAGGACGCACGGCTGTCCATCGGTTGTGTAACGGCCGCCGGGGCGGGCCGCCGTGACGCGGCGCGGGGGCAGGCGCGGGGGCAGGCGCCGGATCAGCGCGGTTCGGCCCGGCTCTGCGGCAGCCGGTAGACCCCGTTCTCCATCGGCTCGACCAGCCCGTCGGCGACCAGCCCGTCCAGCGCCCTGGCCCGCTGCACCGGTTCGTCCCAGACCGCGTCCAGGACCCCCTGCGGCACCGGCGCGACCGCCTCGCGCAGTACGGCCAGGAGCTTGCCGCGCACCTGGCGGTCCGTGCCCGCGTACGTCTGGCCGCGCCGCGCGGGGCCCTCGTACCGGGGTTTCCCGGCCAGCCGCCAGGCGCACCGGTCGGCGATCGGGCACCGTACGCAGCCCTCGTTCTTCGCGGTGCAGATCAGCGCGCCCAGCTCCATGGAGGACGCCGCCCAGCGGGCCGCGGTCGGGGCGTCCTCGGGCAGCAGCGCGCGGGCCAGTTTGCGTTCGGCGGCGGTGGTCGCGTTCGGCGGGTACTGGACACCGGCCACGGCGCGCGCGAAGACGCGGCGCACGTTCGTGTCGAGCACCGCGTGCCGCTGTCCGTACGCGAACGAGGCCACGGCCGCGGCCGTGTACTCCCCGATCCCGGGCAGTGAGAGCAACTGCGCGTGCTCGCGCGGTACGTCACCTCCGTGCCGCTCCGTTATCGCCTGCGCGGCGCCGTGCAGACGCAGCGCGCGGCGCGGATAGCCCAGCCGGCCCCAGGCGCGGACCGCCTCGCCGGGGGCCTCGGCGGCCAGATCGGCGGGGCGCGGCCAGCGGCCGAGCCACTGCTCGTACACCGGGAGCACCCGGTTCACCGGGGTCTGCTGGAGCATGAACTCGCTGACCATCACCCCCCAGGCGCCCGCTTCGGGGCGGCGCCAGGGCAGATCGCGCGCGTTCGAGTCGAACCACGCGATGACGGGGGTGTGGAGGGCGGCCGGATCGACGGCGGTCGGGGAGGACGCGGAGTGCGCGGAGGTAGCAGTCATGGCACCACCGATCCTGGCATGTCCCGGGCCGTGGAGGGTGCGGCAGGCGCGGGCGGGGCCGAGGTGTCACGCGCCCGGTCCCGCGCACGCCCCCTGTTCACCCCCGCCCGCCCGTCCCACGCGCTCGGTCCCACGCGCTCGGTCACGCCCGCTCTGTCGCGCCCGTGTGATCGACGGTGCGTGGCCGCCCCGGCCCGGCGAGCAGCAGGGCCAGACCCGACCGGCTCGTCCGCATCGTCCGGACCAGCGTGCCCACGGGCCGTGCCGCCGCCAGGACCACGACCGTCGCCACCACGCCGCCGAACACCAGCCCCACCGCCACGTCGTGCGGATAGTGGACCCCGACGAAGACCCGGGAGAACGCCATCAGCAGCGCCATCGGGACGGTGAGGTAGGCGAGTAGGGGACGGGCGATTGCCAGCGCGATCGCCGCCGCTCCGGCGATCGTGGCGTGGTTGCTGGGGAAGGACCAGTCGCCCACCGGCGGACAGGGGATGAGCGAGGCCCCGGCTCCGGCGACCGCCCGGCACGGCCTCTCCTCGGTCAGCGCCGACTTGGTCAGTTCACTGCATACGTACGCGACGGCGGTCGCGAGCGGGGCGAGGACCGCCACGGCCACGGCGCGTGGACCGGCCGACCGCGCGTACCACCAGACCGCTATGAAGAGCACGCCGAACAACAGCAGTCCGGCCTCGGTCCATAGCTCTGCCAGGTGTTGGAACCAGGAGGGGGTCGTACGGGCGAAGTCGGTGATGTCGCGATAGAGATCGCTCGTTGCGCTGCTGTTCATGGGAAGAACGTACAGAGATCATCGGGAGTTCCCCTCACCCGAAGGCCGGGGTGAACCCCTGACGAAAGGAAGGAAGTCCCGGTCGCCGACGGGCCGATCCGTGATGATGATCCGTAAAACTTGCGAGACGGGCGGCATGGGGGGCGGGAGTTGGCGCCGATCTCTCGTACAGTTTGCGCCGTGGGATCTTTGCGCAATCCGGTCGGGCCGCTTCCCTCCACCATCTACTGGCGACGGAGGGCAGTAGCGGCGACGCTGATCGCGCTGCTCGCGTTGCTCGTCGTATGGGTCGTCAGCTCCCGTGGGGGTGACGGCAAGAACAGCGGGGACACAGCGGACGGCGCCAATCCCGCGACGTCCATCACCCCGGGCCCCTCCGGTTCAGGACCGGCCATCAGTGAACAGCCGGGCGGACGCGACGAGTCGGGCTCGACCAACGGGACCGGTGGGACCGGCGGGACCGGCGGCGGCGGCGACGGCGGCAAGAACGGCGACACCGGCGGCGGTGGCGGGGCCGGTTCCGGCGGTACGGACGGCGCGGCGGACACCGGCGGCGCCAGTGGCGGCGGTTCCGCGGGCAGCGGCGGCGGAAGCACCAGCTCCGGCCGGCAGGTACCGGCCGGCTCCGGACTGCCCAACTGCCCCCCGAGCGCCCTCACCCTGCGCCTCACCACGACGAAGGTCGCGTACGCGCCCGGCGAGAAGCCCGAGTTCCGGCTGACCGCCACGAACACCTCGAACACCGCCTGCAAGGCCGACTTCGGGCCGAAGGCCGTGGTGCTGACGATCGCCGACGCCGACGACGAGGACGTCTGGTCGTCCGAGCACTGCCCGAAGACCGGCGGGGTGCTCTACGAGGTCCCGGCGGGCGGAGCGATCACGCGCACGATCGAGTGGAACCGCGGTCGCAGCGCGCCGGGCTGCGCCACACCGCCCGCGCGGGCTGTGGGCCCCGGAACGTACCTGGTGGAGGCCAAGACCTCGCGCGCCTCGGTGAAGCAGGGCCAGGCGTCCATTCGCCTGGAGAAGGACTGACAGCCGTCCGCACCGGCGCATGAGACGGCGCCCCGGCCCGGGAGTGGGCCGGGGCGCCGTCGTCGTTCACATGCCGCTGTCGTTCACGTGCCGTCGTCGCTCACGTACGTACGCCGCTGAAGGCGCCGTGCGCAGACGCCGTGCGCAGACGCCGCTATACGTACCGCTCCAGGATCGAGGACTCCGCCAGCCGCGAGAGCCCCTCGCGCACGCTGCGGGCCCGCGCCTCGCCGACGCCGTCCACCGTCTGAAGATCGTCGACGCTCGCCGCCAGCAGCTTCTGGAGCCCGCCGAAGTGCTCGACGAGCCGCTCGATGATGGCGCCCGGCAGCCGAGGCACCTTGGCCAGCAGCCGGTAACCGCGCGGCGAGACCGCGGAGTCGAGCGTCTCCGGCGCGCCGCTGTAGCCCAGCGCCCTTGCCACGATGGGCAGTTCGAGCAGCTCGGGATGGCTCAGCGAGTCCAGCTCGCCGAGCGCCTCGCCGACCGTACGGGAGCGCTTCGCGGTCGGCTCGGGGACGTAGTCCCGTGCGACCAGGTCCCGTTCCGGCTCCACGCCCGCGATCAACTCGTCCAGCTGGAGAGAGAGAAGCCGGCCGTCGGTGCCCAGCTCGACCACGTACTCGGCGATCTCCGTGGCGATCCTGCGCACCATCTCGAGACGCTGGGCGACGGCCGTCACGTCCCGGACCGTCACCAGGTCCTCGATCTCCAGCGCGGAGAGCGTGCCCGCGACCTCGTCGAGACGGAGCTTGTACCGCTCCAGGGTCGCCAGCGCCTGGTTCGCCCGCGACAGGATCGCCGCCGACTCCTCCAGGACCCGGCGCTCCCCGTTCACGTACAGCGCGATCAGCCGCATCGACTGCGAGACGGAGACGACGGGGAAGCCGCACTGCTTGGACACGCGGTCGGCCGTGCGGTGCCGCGTACCCGTCTCCTCCGTGGGGATGGACGACTCGGGGACCAGCTGGACGCCGGCCCGCAGGATCTTGGTGATGTCCTTGTCCAGGATGAGCGCGCCGTCGAGTTTGCACAGCTCGCGCAGGCGGGTCGCGGTGAACTCCACGTCCAGCACGAAACCGCCCGTGCACATCGACTCGACGGTCTTGTCCATGCCCAGGACGATCAGACCTCCGGTGTTGCCGCGCAGGATCCGCTCCAGGCCGTCGCGCAGCGCCATGCCCGGCGCGACAGCGCTCAGGGAGGCGCGCATCAGCGCTTCGTTGCCGGAGCCCGCGCCGGACTTTCCGGGCGCTGATGCCCGGTCGTTGGCTGCCACTGCACTCCTCCGGCTCGTACGGATGGGCGAGACCAGGGCAAAGTCTACCGGCGAGCGTTGTCTTCCCGTGGGGCGTCCGCACGACCGCGGCGCGGCAGCACCCTGAGAGCATCACCCATGTCGGCGACTTCCGTGACCTTCATACCGGCCGGGATCTTCCCCGGATCGGTGGGAACAAGCGCCTGCGTGAAGCCGAGACGGTGCGCCTCGGCCAGCCGCCGCTGGACGCCCGTAACCCGTCTGACCTCGCCCGCGAGCCCGACCTCCCCGATCGCGACCAGGTTCTTCGGCAGGGGCGTATCGCTGGCCGCGGACGCCAGCGCGAGGGCGATCGCGAGATCGGCGGCGGGCTCGGTGAGCTTCACCCCGCCGACCGTCGCGCTGTAGATGTCGCGCTTGCCGAGCGCGCTGATCCGGCCGCGCTGCTCCAGCACGGCGAGCATCATCGACACCCGGGAGGTCTCCAGGCCGGAGGTGGTGCGCCGCGGCGAGGGGATCTGCGAGTCGACCGTCAGCGCCTGCACCTCGGCGACGAGCGGCCGGCGCCCCTCCAGCGTGACGGTCAGGCAGGTGCCGGGGACGGGCTCGTCGCGCCGGGTGAGGAACAGTCCGGACGGGTCGGCGAGACCGGTGATCCCCTCGTCGTGCAGCTCGAAACAGCCGACCTCGTCGGTCGTCCCGTAGCGGTTCTTGATCCCCCGGACGAGCCTCAGCCTGGCGTGCCGGTCGCCCTCGAACGACAGCACGACATCCACAAGGTGTTCGAGCAGCCGCGGCCCCGCGATCGCGCCGTCCTTGGTGACATGCCCCACCAGGAGCGTCGACATGGCGCGCTCCTTGGACGCCCGGATGAGCGCGCCCGCGACCTCGCGGACCTGGGCCATACCGCCCGGCGCGCCCTCGATCTCCGGCGAGGCGACGGTCTGGACGGAGTCCAGGATCAGCAGCGACGGCTTGACCGCGTCGAGGTGACCGAGGACCGCGGAGAGATCCGTCTCCGCGGCCAGATAGAGATGGTCGTCGATGGCCTTGATCCGGTCGGCGCGCAGCCGCACCTGGCTGGTGGACTCCTCGCCCGTCACATAGAGCGTGCGGTGCTCGTCGCTGGCCGACTTCGCCGCGACGTCGAGCAGCAGCGTCGACTTGCCCACGCCCGGCTCGCCCGCGACCAGCACGACGGCGCCCGGCACCAGCCCGCCGCCGAGCACCCGGTCCAGCTCGTCCACGCCGGTGGAGCGCGCGGTGGCCGTACGGGCGTCGACCTGGCCGATCGGCAGCGCGGCGGTGGAGACCCGGCCCGCCGCAGTGGTCCGTACCGCGGGCGCGCCGTACTCCTCGACCGTGCCCCACGCCTGGCATTCGGGGCAGCGGCCGAGCCACTTGGCGGTCGTCCAACCGCACTCGGTGCAGCGGTAGGACGGCCTGTCCTTGGCGGATTTCGTACGGGCAGCCATGGCGTCACCGTATAGGGGCCCACCGACAGCGCCGACCACGGGAGGCAGCGGCCCGGGAGCGGGGGGAGTTCATCGGAGCGTGCGATTCCTGTCCCCTTTTGAGGGATACCTTCACCCGTAAGGATTAAATGTGCTCAAGAGGTGTGAAGGCTGTGGGTCCCTCTGTCTAACGTCGCCGGGTGATGAGCAGCAGCCCCGACACCTCCACGCACACCACCGGCGCACACCGCGCGCCCCGTCGTGCGCCCCATCCGGTGCCGCACCGCCAGGCCGCACGTTACGAGCCGTACCTCGACGGTCTGTTCACCTACTGCCTCTCCGTGCTGTGCGACCACGACGTCGCGACCGAGGTGCTCGGCGAGGTGCTGTCCATCTCCGAGCGGCAGTACGGCCGTTGCCCCTCGGGTGCCGGGGAGCGCAAGGCCTGGCTGTACGCGCTCGCCCGCTGGTCCTGTCTGCGCAGACTCACCGAGCAGCGCCGCAGCCGGCTGGGGGCGCATTCGGCCCAGCGCGAGCCCGAGCCCGCCCCGGCGGAGGCGCTCCCGCCGGAGACCGCCGAGCGCCGACGGCGTGAACTCGCCCTGCTGGCCTGGCCGGAAGCCGCCGGCACGACGCCCGAGCAGCGCGAGATCCTGGAGCTGGCCGTACGCCACCAGCTGGGCCCGGTGGAGGTCGCCGCCGTGCTGTCCATGGAGCCGACGGCGGCCCGTGAGCTGCTCGCCTCCGCCGCCTGCGAGGTGGAACGCACCCGCGCCGCGCTCGCCGTCGTCGACACCGGCGGCTGCCCGTCCGTCGCCCGGCTCACCGGCGACCATCAGGTGCTGCTCTCCGCCGCGCTCCGGCGCGAGCTGGTCCGGCACGTCGACGACTGCCCGCGCTGCCGCCGCGCCGCCGAGCGCGCCGAGGCGGCAGGACCGTGGCCGGGGTCGCGCCCCTCCTCCCTCACGGACTCGAAGATCTCGGGCCCGGCGGCCTCGGGCCCGGCGGCCTCGGGCCCGGCGGCCTCGGGCCCGGCGGCCTCGGGCCCGGCGGCCTCGGGCCCGGCGGCCTCGGGCC
>NZ_PHRF01000095.1 GCF_004151105.1 Streptomyces sp. L-9-10 | reverse complement strand
TCGACATAACCGGGGTCCGCGGCCAGTGCCGCGTGCCGCTCCCGCAGCGGCCGCAGCAACTCGACCACCGCTTCCGCCGTGTCCTTCTTGAGCGCGCCTTCTCGTCCGTGTTGACGGAGGCGAACATCCAGTTGGCCGCCGCGAGATGGTCCACGGCCGCGGCGAGCAGATAGTCGGTGACCGTCCACTCGGCCGCGTCGCCGTGCAGGGCGTGGGAGATCGCGCTGTCGCGTGGCATGTGTTCGATCAGCACCGCGAGCCGGCGGGCGGAGAGCCGGCCGCGGTGCCAGTCGAGCAGGTCCACGCCGTAGTGCCGCAGCAGGTCGGCTTCCAGCGCCTCGGCGTGTTCTTCCGCGAACGCGTCGAGGCTCAGTCTTCCCCCAGGCCGAGCCCGGTCTCCTTGCCGTACGCCTCAAGGATCGCGGCGATGTCCTGCATGGTGACGTCGTGCCGGGCGAAGCGGTCGAACTGCCGCTGTCCCATCAGCAGGGCCAGCAGCCCGTCCACATCGTTGTCGTCGAGACCGCGCAGGGCCTTGGCGGTCTCGCGGGTGAGTTCGGTGGGGAGTTCGAAGGTGTCGTCGTCCAGGTCGAAGGACCAGGTACGGCCAAGGGCCTCCATGCGCTGAGCGCGGGCGGCGTTGACGTCGAATCGGGCCATGCGGTTCTCATCTCCGTACGGAAGTGGGCCGGTGTGAGTGGTGTGGCCGGCGTGACCGGTGTGAGCGGTGCGGGTGGTGCGGGTGGAGAGGTGGCCGGGGGCGGGTCCGGCGCCGCGGTCCCGCCCCCGGGCCGGAGGGGTTACGCGATGCCGTAGGACGGGTCCTTCATCACGAAGGTCGCCAGCGGCTGGGTGTCGCCCGAGGACAGCGCGGTGAAGGTGACGCCGAGCGAGGCGGCGGCCTTCCGGGCGAGCTTGATGTCGTCGCTCGCCGTCACCTGGCCGCGCGGGATGACGAAGCGGTACGTGATGTCCGAGCCGTCCTTGAACTCCAGGCCGAGGGCGCGCTCGTCGAACTGCGGGCCGTCCGGCACCGAGTAGGAGTAGACGCCCGGGTTCGCCGTGGCGTCCACGGACGTGACCCGGTCGCCGCCCATGAAGAAGGGCAGGGTCTCCTCGTTGAACTGGAGCAGCGCGAACTTCAGGCTCAGGTCGCGGTCCGCGTAGATGAAACGGGCCGGGCTGATGGCCTGCCAGGTCTCGACCGGGTCCAGCTTGTCCTTCTTGCTGAAGGTGACGCCCTCGGTGGAGGTGTAGCCGAGGTCCTTCCACACCGACGGATCCCAGTCGACGGCGAAGTCGGTCGGGGCCGGGGTGCCGGCCGTCGCGACGAGGATGCGGCCGGTTCCGGCGATACGGATCTCGGACGAGTTGTTGCCTGCCATGAATCGCTCCTGATGGGTGAGAGTGGTGAGTGAGTGAGTGGGTTGGTGAATGGGCGGGTGGTGGGCTGCCGTGGGTACGGCAAAGGCCCCGCCGGTGGCGGGGCCCGGTCCATGGGGTGGGGCGGGGCGAACGGAGGGCGCGCTCAGTCCGTACGCAGGGAGAGGCGCAGCACGCAGAGGTAGCGGTTGGCCGCCGCGTAGACGTAGTCGGGCAGCCAGCGCGGGCCGTCGGCCTCGGTGACGTCCGTGATCGTCGTCGTTCCGTACACCCGGCCGGTCGCGGTCAGCAGCGCGGCGCGCGCGGCGTTGGCGAGCGTGTGCGCGGTGGACTTGTCGGGGCCGTAGACCTCCAGCTCGATCAGCGGCTGGTCCAGATGCAGATCGTCGATCCAGGCCCCGCCGACGCGGGAGACGAGGACCGCCTTCGCCGTGCCGTCGAAGCCCGGCGGCGGGGTTTCGTCCACGATCGCGCCGGCCAGTTCCGCGCGGTCGTCGAGGAGGTCCACGACGATGGCCTGCACATCGGGAAAGGCGCTCGGGGGAGAGGACATGACGGATCACTCCAGGTGGCATGGGGCGGGCGGGCAGAGGGCGGGGCAGAGCGCGGGCATACGAGAGCGGCGGAGTCGCACCCTGGAGGGATGCGGGCACAACTCCGCCGCTGCACCAACTGTGACGCACAACGTGCGAGCGCGCAACTAACTAACCGCTCGCGCTCGCAATGACTCACTCTTCACTGCTATCGCTGCGCTACGCTGCGTATCATCGAACTAACATTCGAGTGCAGGGCGTGAGAGGCGGTACGGGTGAGGAGGAGCGCGATGGCGAGCAGTGCCCATGACCGGCTGGTGGATGTGGTGGCCGCGGCCGTGGAAGTGGCTGCCGAGGCGGGGGAGGCCGGGACGTACACCGATGACGTCGCCCGGACCCTCACGGCCGTCGTCGGCAAGGTCGGCGCCCGTATCGCCGTCGACGTGGAGGTACGCGGGTTTTCGAGCGGCTGGCAGGAGGCCATCGATCTGGCGGGCGGCGGCTCGCTGGACGGTGCCCGGGTTCTGCGGATGCCCGAGCGGTCCGACGACATCGACGGCGGCTCCTGATCTCTCCCGTGGCAGCCCTCCCGCTCAAGATCCGGGGACCAGGGTACGGGGACCTGGGTGCGGGGACCTGAATACGGGGACCTGAATACCGGGAACGACGAAGGCGGCCACCCCGCGAAGGGAGTGGCCGCCGAGCTGTCTCCGGAATCCCCGGGTGTGGGTCAGTGGAGCCGTCCGCGTGCCGCGCGCTCCGCGGCGAAGACGTCCTCCAGCCGGTAGAGCTGAGCGCGTCCCCGCTTGCCGGCCGGTGCGAGCCGGCCGAGCTGCACCCACTTCCTGATGGTCGCGGGGGCGACGCCGGCCTCGGTCGCCGCGAGATCACCCGTGATCATGGCGGCGCCGTACGGTACGGCCGTCATCGGACCTCGCCCCCGCCCTCGCGCCCGCGCCCATGCCCGTCCTGCCTCGGCCGCTCCTCGACGCGGTCGCTCATCTCCCGCGCGCTGCCGCCCGCGGCCTCGGCGAGCGCGGCCCACTCCGCCGCCTCCCAGGAGTGCCGGAAGGCGGGATCGGCGGCGCAGTCGCAGGCGTCCTCACCGCAACGGCACGCGGGGTTGACGCAGAGCACCGCCTGCCGCGACGGGAAGGCCCGCAGCGACACCGAATCGCACCACGGGCAGCGGCCGTTCACGCGCACCATGGGTTCGGTGTCACCGAGAGTGCGGGCGCAACGGCGGGCCATCCGGCGTGCCTCGTCGCGTACATGGCGCGCGAGCACCGGTTCGGCGGCGATACGGTCCAGCAACCCGGCGATACGCAGCAGCCGTTCGGGGACCTGGGCGCGGCGCGGCCGGGGGAGCCCGAGCTTGTGATGCACGGCCTCGTCCAGTTCGACGACGCCGTCGGTGATGTCGCGGATCGCGTCGGACACGTACAGGCGCAGGGGTGCGGCGGAGTGGCCCGGGACGGCGAGACCGTGCACCTGCTCATTGCGCAGCGCGTCCCGGCGCTCCGCGCGGAGTCGTGCGTCGGGGGCCGGGCGGCCGGGTGTGGTGACGGGGGTGGGCGTGGGCGTGGCTCGGCCGGGGGCCAGTTCGTCCAGCAGATCGGGGAACTGGCGGGCGAGCAGGGTGATCCAGAGCGCGGCGTCGGTGTCGGTGCCGGCGTTGATGTTGGCGTTGGTGTCGGTGTCGGTGTCGTGGGCGGGTGCGGGCATGAGGTCCTCCATCAGCGCTTCGTCCCCTTCTGCCGCCGGTCCCGCCGACGGGTTCGCTGTCGGCCGAGCGCGACGGGGCGTCCGTTCCGCCACAGCCGTCCGGCGCTGACTCCGTCGAACCAGCTCTCCGCGGGAGCCACCGCCTCCTCGCACTCCCGCACCACGGGGCAGCGTGCGCAGGCGCGGAGGGCGGGTCCGGCCGTCGACGCGTGCTGGGCGAAGACGATCTGCGGAGGAAGACCGGAGCAGGCGGCGGCAGCTCGCCAGCCGGCTAACTCCCTTGTCCGGGGCGGTTGTTCGGAGGGTGTGGGCATGGCGACGCTCCAGTCGGCAGAGTCGGCGCAGGCCGGGTGGCATAGGCGCGCCGGGCGAGGATGCAGAGTTACATGTTGCGAGCGAGCGCGCAACTAATAATTCCCTGCGGTGCCCCGGGTGACGTAGGGGTGGCGCAGAGGTGACAGGGCATTGGCGGCAACAGAATCCTCACAATTGGCACAGACGAAGGCCGTAATTCTGTGCGCGCAAGCGCGGTAGCCTGTTACCCGCTTCGGAGGGAGGCGACCACCCATGACTTCCAGCGAACTCGAGCAGTTCGCCACCTGGGTCGAAGAGCTGATACGTCGGCGCGGTTTCGACATCGACAGCCCTCGTGGCGGGGGCAAGTCCCGCCTCGCCGATGAGGCGGGTGTGCACCGGGCCGCCATCACCAGGCTGCTCCAGCGGCAGAGCATGCCGGACCTGGAGACCACCCGGCGGCTGGCGCACGTTCTTCAGGTCCCGGTGCGCGAGATGCTGATCCGGTCGGGCCGGCTGACGGAGGAGGACCTGCCGCTCCCCGATCCGCCGTACGCGGCGCCCGCCGGGGAGTCCGTCACCGGTTCCGCGTCGCGCACGCTCACGCTGGAGGAGGCGGCGATCGCCCTCGGCGTCCCGGTCGAGCAGCGGGACATGTTCGTCAGGGTCGCCGGACAGTTCCTGCCCGCGAACGCGCCGGCCGCGGCTGCCGCCGACCGGGACGAGCGGATCCCGCTCGCCTCGGACTGACCGCTCCGGGCCGCTCCGGGCCGCTCGCTTCGGACTGGCCGCCCAGGGCTGACCGCCTCGGACTGACCGCTTCTGACCGGCCCGTTACCGAATGTGCCCGATAAACTGTCATGGCCTGTCCCCGCACCTACGGATGTGCAGGCGGAACACCTCTTTGTGAGGGTTTGTCGGCGGTAACGCGGGGCTGAGCGGCCGTGCCTGGGCTGTGCCGCCCCGACGCCATGGGCGGAATGGGCGGGATGGGAGGCCATGGGACGTGACGAGGAGACGCGCGCGGCAGAGGACGACGAGCCTCCCCAGCCTTCCCTGCCCACCACCAAGGACGACAGGATCCGGGCCGGCGGCCCGCTGCTCCCGCCCCCGGGAGATCTCCGGGCGCTCCTCGACTCCCTCGGCCGGTCCCTCGAAGACCACGCGCCCGAGGAACTCGTCGTACTGCTGCGCGAGGAGATCGAACGACGGGAGCTGAGGGCGTACGCGAGCGGCTGGCGGGACGCGGCCGAACAGTACGAACCAGCGCTGGAGCAGTCGCGGGCCGCCGCCAGGACCGGACGTCTGCGGCTCGTCGGGCGCACTCCCGGACAGGCGGCGGTGATCCCGTTCCCGCATGAGCGCCCGCCGGAGCGCCCACAAGATCGCCCGCCGGAGCGCTCGCGAGAACGCCCGCAAGAGGGCCCGCGGGGGGACCCGGCGCGCGACCACCCGGACCGGCGGGACGGCCCCCAAGCCCCCGAGGCCGGTCCGCGCACCGCCCCGCGTACCGAACAACGCGCCGACCCGCACGCCGACCCGCACACCGCCCCGCGTACAGAACAACAACGCGCCGACCCGCACACCGACCCGCACGCCACCCCGCATGCGGAGCAGCACCCGCCCGCCCCGCCAGCCGAGCCCGTCAAACCCGCCTTCGTCCACAAGAGGCGCAGCTCGAAGGTGCCGACCATCCCCATGCTTCCCCCGCCCCGGCGCACCCGGCGCGACCGTTCCCGGCCCCCCGGTGACGACCTGCTCCAATGAGCCGCGTCGCGCCCCCGTCGCCCGCCGTTCACCAGGGGGACGTCCGGCGTGTCGGGGGGCCCGGCATTTGTTTTGACCGGAGTCCATGAGGTAGGTACGCTCAGACCTTGTGCCTGGGGTGTGCCTGGGCTCCTGTGCGTGTCCTCAACCGCACGCGAGCTTGAGCACCGGCCACCGTAATCTGCCCCCTCCTCACCCCCGGGTGAGGCTGTGCAGTATTCGACACACCCGACCGCGTGGGTCGGAGGTGTTCCAGGTTAGTTTCACTGACGGCACACAGAAACCGGAGAAGTAGTGCCTACGATCCAGCAGCTGGTCCGGAAGGGCCGGCAGGACAAGGTCGAGAAGAACAAGACGCCCGCACTTGAGGGTTCCCCTCAGCGCCGCGGCGTCTGCACGCGTGTCTTCACGACCACCCCGAAGAAGCCGAACTCGGCCCTCCGTAAGGTCGCGCGTGTGCGTCTGACCTCCGGCATCGAGGTCACGGCCTACATTCCGGGTGAGGGACACAACCTGCAGGAGCACTCGATCGTGCTCGTGCGTGGTGGCCGTGTGAAGGACCTGCCGGGTGTTCGCTACAAGATCATCCGCGGCTCCCTTGACACCCAGGGCGTCAAGAACCGCAAGCAGGCCCGCAGCCGCTACGGCGCCAAGAAGGAGAAGTAAGAATGCCTCGTAAGGGCCCCGCCCCGAAGCGCCCGGTCATCATCGACCCGGTCTACGGTTCTCCTCTTGTCACGTCGCTGATCAACAAGCTTCTGCTCAACGGCAAGCGTTCCACTGCCGAGCGGATCGTGTACGGCGCCATGGAAGGCCTCCGCGAGAAGACCGGCAACGACCCGGTCATCACGCTGAAGCGCGCGCTTGAGAACGTCAAGCCCACGCTCGAGGTCAAGTCCCGCCGTGTCGGTGGCGCCACCTACCAGGTGCCGATCGAGGTCAAGCCCGGTCGCGCCGCCACCCTCGCTCTGCGCTGGGTCGTGGGTTACTCCCGCGCCCGTCGCGAGAAGACGATGACCGAACGCCTCATGAACGAGCTGCTCGACGCCTCCAACGGTCTCGGCGCCTCGGTCAAGAAGCGTGAGGACACGCACAAGATGGCCGAGTCCAACAAGGCCTTCGCGCACTACCGCTGGTAGTCGCTACCCACATCGAGACCGAGAGAAGATTGAGCCTTATGGCCACCACTTCGCTTGACCTGGCCAAGGTCCGCAACATCGGGATCATGGCCCACATCGACGCGGGCAAGACGACGACCACCGAGCGCATCCTGTTCTACACCGGTGTGAGCTACAAGATCGGTGAGGTCCACGACGGCGCTGCCACGATGGACTGGATGGAGCAGGAGCAGGAGCGCGGCATCACCATCACGTCCGCCGCGACGACCTGTCACTGGCCGCTCGACGACGTCGACCACACCATCAACATCATCGACACCCCGGGTCACGTGGACTTCACGGTCGAGGTGGAGCGTTCGCTCCGCGTCCTCGACGGTGCCGTCACCGTGTTCGACGGTGTCGCCGGTGTGGAGCCGCAGTCCGAGACGGTATGGCGGCAGGCCGACCGTTACGGCGTGCCCCGTATCTGCTTCGTGAACAAGCTCGACCGGACCGGCGCGGAGTTCCACCGCTGCGTCGACATGATCAAGGACCGCCTCGGCGCGGTTCCGATCGTCATGCAGCTTCCGATCGGTGCCGAGGCCGACTTCAAGGGCGTCGTCGACCTCGTGACGATGAAGGCCTTTGTCTGGTCCGCCGAGGCCGCCAAGGGCGAGATGTACGACGTCGTCGACATCCCGGCCACGCACGTCGAGGCGGCCGAGGAGTGGCGCGGCACGCTGCTGGAGACCGTCTCGGAGAACGACGACGAGCTGATGGAGCTGTACCTGGAGGGCACCGAGCCCACCGTGGAGCAGCTGTACGCGGCGATCCGCCGTATCACCATCGCCTCCGGCAAGTCGGACGGCACCACCGTCACCCCGGTGTTCTGTGGTACCGCGTTCAAGAACAAGGGCGTGCAGCCCCTGCTCGACGCGGTCGTGCGCTACCTGCCGACCCCGCTCGACGTCGAGGCCATCGAGGGCCACGACGTGAAGGACCCCGAGCTGGTCGTCAAGCGCAAGCCCTCCGTCGACGAGCCGCTGTCCGCGCTGGCCTTCAAGATCATGAGGGACCCGCACCTCGGCAAGCTCACCTTCGTCCGTGTGTACTCCGGCAAGCTGGAGTCCGGCACCGCGGTACTGAACTCGGTGAAGGGCCGCAAGGAGCGCATCGGCAAGATCTACCGTATGCACGCGAACAAGCGTGAGGAGATCGAGTCGGTGGGCGCCGGCGACATCGTCGCCGTCATGGGCCTGAAGCAGACCACCACCGGTGAGACGCTGTGCGACGAGAAGAGCCCGGTCATCCTGGAGTCCATGGACTTCCCGGCGCCGGTCATCGAGGTCGCGATCGAGCCCAAGTCCAAGGGTGACCAGGAGAAGCTGGGTGTAGCCATCCAGAGTCTCGCGGAGGAGGACCCCTCCTTCCAGGTGCACAGCAACGAGGAGACCGGCCAGACCGTCATCGGCGGTATGGGCGAGCTCCACCTTGAGGTGCTGGTCGACCGTATGCGGCGTGAGTTCAAGGTCGAGGCGAACGTCGGCAAGCCGCAGGTCGCCTACCGTGAGACGATCCGAAAGACCGTCGAGCGTGTGGACTTCACGCACAAGAAGCAGACCGGTGGCACCGGGCAGTTCGCCAAGGTGCAGATCATGATCGAGCCCATCGAGGGTGGCGACACCTCGTACGAGTTCGTGAACAAGGTCACCGGTGGCCGTATCCCGAAGGAGTACATCCCTTCGGTGGACGCCGGCGCGCAGGAGGCCATGCAGTTCGGCATCCTCGCGGGTTACGAGATGACCGGTGTCCGCATCACGCTGCTCGACGGTGGCTACCACGAGGTCGACTCCTCGGAGCTGGCCTTCAAGATCGCCGGTTCGCAGGCGTTCAAGGAAGGTGCCCGCAGGGCGTCTCCGGTGCTCCTTGAGCCGATGATGTCCGTCGAGGTGACCACGCCCGAGGACTACATGGGCGATGTCATCGGTGACATCAACTCCCGGCGTGGCCAGATCCAGGCCATGGAGGACCGGGCCAACGCCAAGGTCGTCAAGGGCCTGGTGCCGCTGTCGGAGATGTTCGGCTACGTCGGAGACCTCCGCAGCAAGACCTCGGGTCGCGCAAGCTACTCGATGCAGTTCGACTCCTACGCCGAGGTTCCCCGGAACGTCGCCGAGGAGATCATCGCGAAGGCCAAGGGCGAGTAACTCTTCCGAGTCCACGCTTTAGGCTTGTCACCGGCACGTCCCGGGGCAGTTCCGCCGGATCCACCAGATCATGGCGGGGCCGCCGCGGGGGCCGGCATCCCAGCAAAGATCACCTGGCGCCGATGAGTAAGGCGTACAGAACCACTCCAGGAGGACCCCAGTGGCGAAGGCGAAGTTCGAGCGGACTAAGCCGCACGTCAACATCGGCACCATCGGTCACATCGACCACGGTAAGACGACCCTCACGGCCGCCATTACCAAGGTGCTGCATGACGCGTACCCGGACCTGAACGAGGCCTCGGCCTTCGACCAGATCGACAAGGCTCCTGAGGAGCGCCAGCGCGGTATCACCATCTCCATCGCGCACGTCGAGTACCAGACGGAGTCGCGTCACTACGCGCACGTCGACTGCCCCGGTCACGCGGACTACATCAAGAACATGATCACGGGTGCGGCGCAGATGGACGGCGCCATCCTCGTGGTCGCCGCCACCGACGGCCCGATGCCGCAGACCAAGGAGCACGTGCTCCTGGCCCGCCAGGTCGGCGTTCCGTACATCGTTGTCGCCCTGAACAAGGCCGACATGGTGGACGACGAGGAGATCCTCGAGCTCGTCGAGCTCGAGGTCCGCGAGCTGCTCTCCGAGTACGAGTTCCCGGGCGACGACCTGCCGGTCGTCAAGGTCTCGGCGCTCAAGGCCCTTGAGGGCGACGCCGAGTGGGGCAAGACCGTTCTCGACCTGATGAAGGCCGTTGACGAGTCGATCCCGCAGCCCGAGCGCGACGTCGACAAGCCGTTCCTGATGCCGATCGAGGATGTCTTCACGATCACCGGTCGTGGCACCGTCGTCACCGGTCGTATCGAGCGTGGTGTCCTGAAGGTCAACGAGACCGTCGACATCGTCGGTATCAAGACCGAGAAGACCACCACCACGGTCACCGGCATCGAGATGTTCCGCAAGCTGCTCGACGAGGGCCAGGCCGGTGAGAACGTCGGTCTGCTCCTCCGTGGCATCAAGCGCGAGGACGTCGAGCGCGGCCAGGTCATCATCAAGCCGGGTTCGGTCACGCCGCACACCAGCTTCGAGGCCCAGGCCTACATCCTGTCGAAGGACGAGGGTGGCCGTCACACCCCGTTCTTCAACAACTACCGCCCGCAGTTCTACTTCCGTACCACGGACGTGACCGGCGTGGTGACCCTCCCCGAGGGCACCGAGATGGTCATGCCGGGCGACAACACCGTCATGACGGTCGAGCTGATCCAGCCCGTCGCCATGGAGGAGGGCCTCAAGTTCGCCATCCGTGAGGGTGGCCGGACCGTCGGCGCCGGCCAGGTCACCAAGATCAACAAGTAGTCGTTGATCTGACCTGGTAGCTCCTCGGAGCATCCAACAGGGGCCCCGCACCCCGTCCGTGAGGACGGCGGCGCGGGGCCCCTGTGTTTTTTCCCCTCACCCGGCGACCGCGAAGACGCTCCGCTCCACTACGTCGGCAAGGATGTGGGCGGCCGCACGGAAGTCGTTGTCGTCATGGATGACCACCAGCCCGTGGTGTGCCGCGGTCGCGCAGACAAGCCAGTCGACCACGGAGAGGCTCTGATGCTGTCCGCGCTGAGCGAGCCTGTACTGGCCCGTCCCGATCCAGTCCCATGCACGCTTGGGAACCGGTACGTCGGGATGCAGGTCCTTGAACATCTCCGTCATCTGGTCGTACTCGTCAAGACTGCGTGCGGATTGCCGGAACTCCGTGCGCTGCGGGGAGCATGAGCCGATCGCTCCCTCGTCGAGTTCGTGTCCCCAGAGATCGTTGAGCTTGCGGTCACGCTGAAGACGCCAGACCGCTGTGGAGTCGGCGAGATAACGGATCACGTTCAGGCGGCTCCCTTGTGCGAGTGCTGCCCGTCCGAAGTGCCCTTCTCGGCCGCGTGACGCCGCTGGAACCCTTCTTCATCCCAGAGCTGGGCGTTCTCCAGATGCCGCGCCCGCCTCTCGGTGCGCCGACGCCGCTCCGCGTACTCCCGCAGAGCGATGTTGACCATCTCTTTCTTGGTCTTGGCCCCGGACAGCCTCATCGCCTCCGTGAGCGCGTCATCGTCGATATCGATCTGGGTGGCGGACATGGCGCACCTCCGTAGCGTGGGTCACATACAAAGATAACCCATGCTCCATACAAAGTGACGTCAATGGATCTTCTCCGCCGAACCGACCGGCGGGTCGCCGGGGCCGCAGTCCCCGCGGCTGTCCACGGCGCGGGCCCCGGCGCCGTGCGTGCTTGCCGGCAGGCCGGTTCACGCAAGCTTCATCCGGTGTGCTTTCCGTCGCACGGGGCTGGGCCGCCGGGCGCTCCTAGGGTCGCAGCGGTCTCAATGGGCGCAGCAGAGCGGGAGAGGGCGTGTGCGCGATGGAAGCGTTGTGGAAGAAGGAGCGGAAGAGAGAGCGGCGGCGGGGCCGGTACCGGAGCCGGTCCGCGCTGCGGGGCGGGGGTGTGGTCACGGCTCTGGCGGGGCTCGTCGCGTCGCTCGCCGTCGGTACCACCGCCGACGCGGCGTCGTCCGGCGGGGCGTCGGCGGCCGGGGCGGTACGGCATCCCGTGGCGTACGTCGATCCGCTCATCGGGTCCGCCAACGGTGGTAATACGTACCCCGGCGCCAATCTGCCGTTCGGCATGATCGCCTGGTCCCCGACCAGCACCGCCGGCGATCAGACCAATACCGCCGCGGCCAACGGCTACTCGTACGACACGACGCGCCTGCGCGGCTTCAGCCTCACCCATGTCAATGGCGCGGGCTGCCACCCGGGGGCCGCGGGGGACGTGCCGATCATGCCGTTCGTCGGTGATGTCGACACCTCGCCGTCCGCCGACACCAAGGACGCGAAGTACGCCGCGAACTTCTCGCACGCCGACGAGAAGGCCGAGCCCGGCCGTTACCGGGTGGGGCTGGACTCGGGGGCCGTCACCGATCTCGCGGTCAGTGAGCGCGCCGGTGTCGCCGACTTCACCTTCCCCGCCGACAAGCCCGCCAACCTGCTCTTCCGGGTCTCCAACTCCCTCAACGGCAGCGAGGACGCGCACATCGCCATCGACGAGAAGGCGCGCAAGGTCACCGGGTGGGTGGAGACCGGGGCGTTCTGCGGGCGGCGTGCCAATGGCGGGGAGAACAACCGCACCAGCTACTACCGCCTCTACTTCACCGCCTCCTTCGACCGCGCCTTCTCCGGCGTCGGCACCTGGCAGGACGACCGGTTGTCCGCCGGTTCCACCACGGCGGGCGGCGGCGAGGGGTACGCCACCGGCGCGGACCGGGCCGGCCGGGGATCCGGTGGGTACGTCAGCTTCGACACGGGTCGTGACAACGATGTCCGGATGCGGCTCGGCATCTCGTACGTCTCCCTCGCGGGCGCCGAGGCCAACCTGCGCGGGGAGATAGCGCCCCGCGCGAGCGTGGCGGACGTGGCGGACGCCGGACGGGCGGCCTGGGACCGTACGCTGCGCGGCGTGCGGATCGGGGGCGGCAGCGAGGCGCAGCGCACCACCTTCTACACCGCGCTCTATCACGCGCTCCAGCAGCCCAACCTGATCAGTGACCGCGACGGCCGCTACTCCGGCATGGACCGCGTCACACGGCGCGTGGAGCGTGGCCAGGGGGCGCAGTACAGCAACTTCTCGGGCTGGGACCAGTACCGCGCCCAGGTGCAGCTGCTCGCCCTGCTCGAACCGCGGGTCGCCGGTGACTTCGCCCAGTCGCTGTTCAACTTCGCCAAGCAGAACGACGGGGTCTGGGACCGCTGGGTGCACATCAGCGGCGCGACGCATGTGATGACGGGCGACCCGACGGCGGCGACGCTGGCGACCTTCTACGCCATGGGGGTACGGAACTTCGACGCCGAGGGGGCCTTCGACTCCCTCTACCGGCAGGCCACGGTCCCGCACCCGGACGGGCTCTCCGACGCGGGCTGCCCCGGCCAGTGCGAGGGGCAGCGGCCCAATCTGGCCCAGTACCTCGACTCGCGCTACGCCGCGCAGGACGCCTGCCACTGCTGGGGCGGCGCCGCCGAGACCCTGGAGGACTCCGTCGCCGACGCCGCGCTCGCGCGGTGGGCCCGGCAGCTCGGCCGCGAGCGGGAGTACAAGGAGCTGAGCGAGCGCGGCGGCTACTGGAAGAACGTCTTCAACCCCCAGGCCACCGCCGGCGCGGGCTACATCCAGGCCAGGAACCTGGACGGTACGTGGGTCACCCCCTTCGACCCGGCCTCCGACCGGGGCTTCGCGCAGGGCAGCGCCGCGACGTACACCTGGATGGTGCCGCAGGACGTCCAGGGCCTGGCCGAGGCCATGGGCGGCCGTGACACCGCGGCGGCCAGGCTGGACGGCTTCTTCCACAAGCCCGACGGCTCCTGGTCGGTCCGCGGCGGTGACGCGCTGCGCTACGACCCCACCAATGAGCCCGGTATCCACGCCCCGTGGCTGTACAACGCGCTCGGACAGCCCTGGAAGACCCAGGAGACCGTCCGCGAGATCGTCGACACGGTGTACGGGACCGGTCCCGCCGGGCTTCCGGGCAATGACGACCTCGGCACGATGTCGGCGTGGTACGTGTTCGCCGCACTCGGCATCTACCCGCAGGCCCCCGGCCGCGCCGACCTGCTGCTGACCGGTCCGCTGTTCCCGCGCGCGGTGATCGCGGGGGCGGGGGAGCGGCGCGCCCTCACGATCACCGCTCCGGCGGCGTCCGACGCGAACGTGTACGTGGACGAGGTCCGGGTCAACGGCGAGCGGCGGAACGCCTCGTGGGTCGGCGGCTCACTGGTACGGTCCGGCGGTTCGCTCTCCTTCGCGCTGAAGGACCAGCCCGACACGGACTGGGCCACCGCGCCAGGCGGACTGCCCCGCCCGTAGCGACCCGTGGAGCCCCGTAGGGGCGAGACAGCGCCAGAGACAGGGGGCCGGGGCCCGTACGCCCCGGCCCCCTCGTACGCCTCGTGCGACTCGGAGACGCCCGGCAGCGGCCCCGCAGGGCCCTTCCGGCGCCGTTCCGCACTCCCCTTTCCGGAACGGCGGGCCGGTCCGCTGATTCATCCGTCCCGGGGTGGGGTACCCTTTCCGGCCGCGATTGGCCAGGGCCAGGGCCCCTATGGCACACTGTTCAGGTTGCTCGGTTGAGTGCCGATGCTGCGCGCCTCCCGCCGGGAGGACCGGAAGCGAGTCCCACAGTACTCGTCGTCCCAACTGCCCTCCGGGGCAGCGCTGGGACGGACGTACGGGAATCTTCCGGGAAGCGTGAGCGGGGCTCCGGCCAGGCGCCCGGTGGCTGATCGCGTATCGCGGTCCGGCCCTGGCTCGCGGTCATTGCGACCGCACCCCTTGGCAGGGAAATTCCTTCGGGAGATTTTCATTGGCGAGGATGCGACACGCCCGACCGCGTGGGTCGGAGCGAGTAGCGGAGCTACCGGGTTCCAGAGCGTTACGAGAGACAGGACTACGAAGCAGCCATGGCGGGACAGAAGATCCGCATCCGGCTCAAGGCCTACGACCACGAGGTCATCGACTCCTCGGCGAAGAAGATCGTCGAGACGGTGACGCGTACTGGTGCGTCGGTCGCGGGCCCGGTGCCGCTGCCCACTGAGAAGAACGTGTACTGCGTCATCAAGTCGCCGCACAAGTACAAGGACTCGCGCGAGCACTTCGAGATGCGCACGCACAAGCGCCTGATCGACATTCTCGACCCGACGCCCAAGACCGTTGACTCGCTGATGCGCCTGGACCTTCCGGCCGGCGTTGACATCGAGATCAAGCTCTGAGAGGCGCGGAAGAGATGGCAAAGCAGATCAAGGGTGTCCTGGGCGAGAAGCTCGGCATGACCCAGGTCTGGGACGAGAACAACCGTGTCGTCCCGGTGACCGTCGTCAAGGCCGGGCCCTGCGTTGTTACCCAGGTCCGTACGAATGACTCCGACGGCTACGAGTCGGTCCAGATCGCCTTCGGCGAGATCGACCCGCGCAAGGTGAACAAGCCCCTCAAGGGCCACTTCGCCAAGGCCGACGTGACCCCCCGCCGCCACCTGGTGGAGCTCCGCACCTCCGACGCCGCCGAGTACACGCTCGGCCAGGAGATCACCGCCGCCACGTTCGAGTCCGGCGTCAAGGTCGACGTCACGGGCAAGAGCAAGGGCAAGGGCTTCGCCGGTGTCATGAAGCGTCACAACTTCAAGGGCCTCGGCGCCGGTCACGGCACCCAGCGCAAGCACCGCTCTCCCGGCTCCATCGGTGGCTGCGCCACCCCGGGCCGTGTGTTCAAGGGCCTCCGCATGGCGGGCCGTATGGGCAACGAGCGGGTCACCACCCAGAACCTGACCGTTCACGCCGTTGACGCGGAGAAGGGCCTGCTCCTGATCAAGGGCGCGGTTCCTGGTCCGAACGGCGGCCTCGTCCTGGTCCGTACCGCGGCCAAGGGGGCCTGAGGTAACTGATGAGCACCGTTGACATCCTTTCGCCGGCAGGCGACAAGGCCGGGACCGTCGAACTCCCTTCGGAGATCTTCGACGCGAAGGTCAGCATCCCGCTGATCCACCAGGTCGTCGTCGCCCAGCTGGCCGCTGCCCGACAGGGCACGCACAAGACCAAGACCCGCGGCGAAGTCCGTGGCGGTGGCAAGAAGCCGTACCGCCAGAAGGGCACCGGCCGCGCCCGTCAGGGTTCGACCCGCGCTCCGCAGTTCGCCGGTGGTGGCGTCGTCCACGGCCCCGTGCCGCGTGACTACTCGCAGCGGACCCCCAAGAAGATGAAGGCCGCCGCCCTGCGCGGTGCCCTCACCGACCGGGCCCGTCACTCTCGTATCCACGTCGTTTCCGGCCTGGTCGAGGACGCGGTGTCCACCAAGGCCGCCAGGACCCTGATCGGCAAGATCAGCGAGCGCAAGAACGTGCTCCTGGTCGCCGAGAGGTCCGACGAGGCCGCGTGGCTGTCCGCCCGCAACCTGCCCCAGGTGCACATCCTGGCGCCGGGCCAGCTGAACACGTACGACGTGCTCGTCTCCGACGACGTGGTCTTCACCAAGGCCGCCTTCGAGTCTTTCGTGTCTGGCCCCTCCAAGGCCGCTGAGACCGAAGGGAGCGAAGCCTGATGGCCGAGATCACCAGCAAGACCTTCGACGACCCGCGTGACGTTCTCGTCAAGCCCGTGGTGTCCGAGAAGAGCTACGCGCTGCTCGACGAGAACAAGTACACGTTCATCGTGTCGCCGACCGCCAACAAGACCCAGATCAAGCAGGCCGTGGAAGCGGTCTTCTCGGTCAAGGTCACCGGGGTCAACACGATCAACCGCCAGGGCAAGCGCAAGCGCACCCGCACCGGTTTCGGTAAGCGCGCGAACACCAAGCGCGCCATCGTGACCCTCGCTGAGGGCGACCGTATCGACATCTTCGGCGGCCCGACCTCCTGACGGAGGTCGAGACGTCCAGGATCCGGAATTCTTCCGAGGACTGAGAGACAATGGGTATCCGCAAGTACAAGCCGACGACCCCGGGCCGTCGTGGCTCCAGCGTCGCCGACTTTGTCGAGATCACGCGGTCCACGCCGGAGAAGTCGCTGGTCCGCCCGCTGCACAGCAAGGGCGGCCGTAACAACGCCGGTCGTGTGACCGTTCGCCACCAGGGTGGTGGACACAAGCGCGCCTACCGCGTGATCGACTTCCGTCGTCACGACAAGGACGGCGTGCCGGCCAAGGTCGCGCACATCGAGTACGACCCGAACCGCACCGCGCGCATCGCGCTGCTGCACTACGCGGACGGCGAGAAGCGCTACATCATCGCGCCGCGTGGCCTGGCGCAGGGCGCGCGTGTCGAGAACGGTCCGGCCGCCGACATCAAGCCCGGCAACAACCTGGCGCTGCGCAACATCCCGGTCGGTACGACCATCCACGCCATCGAGCTGCGGCCCGGCGGCGGCGCGAAGTTCGCCCGTTCCGCGGGTGCCTCCGTGCAGCTGCTGGCGAAGGAGGGCTCCATGGCCCACCTTCGTATGCCGTCCGGTGAGATCCGGCTGGTCGACGTCCGCTGCCGCGCCACCATCGGTGAGGTCGGCAACGCCGAGCAGTCGAACATCAACTGGGGCAAGGCCGGCCGTATGCGCTGGAAGGGCGTACGCCCGACCGTCCGCGGTGTCGCGATGAACCCGGTTGACCACCCGCACGGTGGTGGTGAGGGCAAGACCTCCGGTGGACGCCACCCGGTCAGCCCGTGGGGTCAGAAGGAGGGTCGTACTCGCTCGCCGAAGAAGGCAAGCAGCAAGTACATCGTCCGCCGCCGCAAGACGAACAAGAAGCGCTAGGAGCGGGTTTAGATGCCGCGCAGTCTCAAGAAGGGGCCCTTCGTCGACGACCACCTGATCAAGAAGGTGGACGTCCAGAACGAAGCAGGCACCAAGAACGTCATCAAGACCTGGTCCCGTCGCTCGATGATCGTCCCGGCCATGCTGGGCCACACGATCGCGGTGCACAACGGCAAGATCCATGTCCCGGTGTTCGTCACCGAGTCCATGGTCGGCCACAAGCTCGGCGAGTTCTCGCCGACTCGCACCTTCCGCGGCCACGTCAAGGACGACCGGAAGTCGAAGCGCCGCTAACGCGGGGTGACTGACTATGACTTACACCGAAGGGACAACCATGGAAGCCAGGGCCCAGGCGCGGTACATCCGCGTCACGCCCATGAAGGCCCGCCGCGTGGTGGACCTCATCCGTGGCATGGATGCCACGGAGGCTCAGGCGGTCCTGCGCTTCGCCCCGCAGGCCGCGAGCGTGCCGGTAGGCAAGGTGCTTGACAGCGCCATTGCCAACGCCGCGCACAACTACGACCACACCGACGCCTCTTCGCTGGTCATCAGCGAGGCGTACGTGGACGAGGGCCCGACCCTGAAGCGGTTCCGTCCGCGTGCCCAGGGCCGTGCCTACCGGATCCGTAAGCGGACCAGCCACATCACCGTGGTCGTCAGCAGCAAGGAAGGAACCCGGTAATGGGCCAGAAGGTTAACCCGCATGGGTTCCGGCTCGGTATCACCACGGACTTCAAGTCCCGTTGGTACGCCGACAAGCTGTACAAGGACTACGTCAAGGAAGACGTCGCCATTCGTCGCATGATGACGAAGGGCATGGAGCGGGCCGGCATCTCCAAGGTGGAGATCGAGCGCACCCGCGACCGCGTCCGCGTCGACATCCACACCGCGCGTCCGGGCATCGTCATCGGCCGCCGCGGCGCCGAGGCCGACCGCATCCGCGGCGAGCTGGAGAAGCTGACCGGCAAGCAGGTCCAGCTGAACATCCTCGAGGTCAAGAACCCCGAGGTGGACGCTCAGCTGGTGGCCCAGGCCGTCGCCGAGCAGCTGTCCTCGCGTGTCTCCTTCCGTCGCGCCATGCGCAAGAGCATGCAGTCGACGATGAAGGCCGGCGCCAAGGGCATCAAGATCCAGTGCGGTGGCCGTCTCGGCGGCGCCGAGATGTCCCGCTCGGAGTTCTACCGCGAGGGCCGTGTGCCCCTGCACACGCTCCGTGCGAACGTCGACTACGGCTTCTTCGAGGCCAAGACGACCTTCGGCCGTATCGGTGTGAAGGTCTGGATCTACAAGGGCGACGTCAAGAACATCGCCGAGGTGCGCGCCGAGAACGCCGCGGCCCGCGCCGGCAACCGTCCGGCCCGTGGTGGTGGCAACGACCGTCCCGCCGGCCGTGGTGGCCGCGGTGGCGAGCGTGGCGGCCGTGGCCGCAAGCCGCAGCAGAACCCGGCAGCCGAGGCCCCCAAGGCCGACGCCGCCGCTGCTCCGGCCGCTGAGGCGACGTCCTCTTCTACCGGCGGAACGGAGGCCTGACCGAAATGCTGATCCCCCGTAGGGTCAAGCACCGCAAGCAGCACCACCCGAAGCGCAGCGGAATGTCCAAGGGTGGAACGCAGGTTGCGTTCGGCGAGTACGGCATCCAGGCGCTGACCCCCGCGTACGTGACGAACCGTCAGATCGAGGCCGCTCGTATCGCGATGACCCGTCACATCAAGCGTGGCGGCAAGGTCTGGATCAACATCTACCCGGACCGTCCGCTCACCAAGAAGCCCGCCGAGACCCGCATGGGTTCCGGTAAGGGTTCCCCGGAGTGGTGGATCGCGAACGTCAAGCCCGGCCGGGTGATGTTCGAGCTGTCCTACCCGAACGAGAAGATTGCGCGTGAGGCGCTTACCCGCGCTGCTCACAAGCTTCCGATGAAGTGCCGGATCGTTCGGCGCGAGGCAGGTGAGTCGTGATGGCGGCCGTGACCAAGGCGTCCGAACTGCGCGAACTGGGCAACGAGGAGCTTCTCGCGAAGCTTCGCGAGGCCAAGGAAGAGCTGTTCAACCTCCGCTTCCAGGCGGCGACGGGTCAGCTCGAAAACCACGGGCGGCTGAAGCTCGTGCGCAAGGACATCGCGCGGATCTACACCCTGATGCGTGAGCGCGAGCTGGGCATCGAGACGGTGGAGAGCGCCTGATGACTGAGAGCAACGTGACCGAGACCAACGCCACGACCGACCGCGGCTTCCGCAAGACCCGTGAGGGTCTGGTCGTCAGCGACAAGATGGACAAGACCGTCGTCGTCGCTGTCGAGGACCGCGTCAAGCACGCGCTGTACGGCAAGGTCATCCGCCGTACGAACAAGCTCAAGGCGCACGACGAGCAGAACGCCGCCGGCGTCGGCGACCGCGTCCTCCTGATGGAGACCCGGCCGCTGTCCGCCACGAAGCGGTGGCGCATCGTCGAGATCCTCGAGAAGGCCAAGTAACCCCTCCGAGGGGGTTTCCCCTCGGAACAGTTCCGCCAGGCTCGGTGGGGCTCCATGAGTGACGTACGCAAGTCGACTCGCGGAGCCCCGCCGGGAACCGGCAGACGATCAGGAGATAGACGTGATCCAGCAGGAGTCGCGACTGCGTGTCGCCGACAACACGGGTGCGAAGGAAATTCTCACCATCCGTGTTCTCGGTGGCTCGGGTCGCCGCTACGCGGGCATCGGTGACGTCATCGTCGCCACCGTCAAGGACGCGATCCCCGGTGGCAACGTGAAGAAGGGTGACGTCGTCAAGGCGGTCATCGTTCGCACCGTCAAGGAGCGCCGCCGTCCGGACGGCTCGTACATCCGCTTCGACGAGAACGCCGCCGTCATTCTGAAGAACGACGGCGACCCTCGCGGCACCCGTATCTTCGGCCCGGTGGGCCGTGAGCTGCGCGAGAAGAAGTTCATGAAGATCATCTCGCTCGCGCCGGAGGTGCTGTAAGCATGAAGATCAAGAAGGGCGACCTGGTTCAGGTCATCACCGGTAAGGACAAGGGCAAGCAGGGCAAGGTCATCGTGGCCTACCCCACGCAGGACCGTGTTCTCGTCGAGGGTGTCAACCGGGTCAAGAAGCACACCAAGGCCGGCCAGACGGCTCGCGGTTCGCAGACCGGCGGCATCGTGACCACCGAAGCCCCCATCCACATCAGCAATGTTCAGCTGGTCGTGGAGAAGGACGGCAAGAAGGTCGTCACCCGCGTCGGCTACCGCTTTGACGACGAGGGCAACAAGATCCGCGTTGCCAAGCGGACCGGTGAGGACATCTGATGACTGCGACCACTACCGCGCCGCGTCTGAAGCTGCGCTACCGCGAGGAGATCGCCGGAAAGCTGCGTGAGGAGTTCTCGTACGAGAACGTCATGCAGATCCCCGGCCTCGTCAAGATCGTGGTCAACATGGGTGTGGGCGACGCCGCCCGCGACTCCAAGCTGATCGAGGGTGCCATCAAGGACCTCACCACGATCACCGGCCAGAAGCCGTCCGTCACCAAGGCCCGGAAGTCCATCGCGCAGTTCAAGCTGCGCGAGGGTCAGCCGATCGGCTGCCACGTCACCCTCCGCGGTGACCGCATGTGGGAGTTCCTGGACCGTACGCTGTCGCTCGCGCTGCCGCGTATCCGTGACTTCCGCGGTCTGTCCCCGAAGCAGTTCGACGGCCGTGGCAACTACACCTTCGGTCTCACGGAGCAGGTCATGTTCCACGAGATCGACCAGGACAAGATCGACCGGGTCCGGGGCATGGACATCACCGTGGTCACCACGGCGACCAACGACGACGAGGGTCGTGCCCTCCTTCGTCACCTCGGCTTCCCGTTCAAGGAGAACTGACCGTGGCGAAGAAGGCTCTGATCGCTAAGGCCGCCCGCAAGCCGAAGTTCGGTGTGCGCGGTTACACCCGCTGCCAGCGCTGCGGCCGTCCCCACTCCGTCTACCGCAAGTTCGGCCTGTGCCGTGTGTGCCTTCGTGAGATGGCCCACCGCGGCGAGCTGCCGGGCGTGACCAAGAGCTCCTGGTAGTCCTGCTTTTTTCAGGACCACCCGAAGCTCTCGGTAAGCAATGTGGTTGGTGGGAGCCCTCCTTCACATGCCGTAGGCTTGTGGGGTTGGGCGCCCGCCGTCCATTTAAGACTTACTACGCCGTAGGTCCCCGCACCGCACCCGTCCCGGCTCTGATCGGGGAGAGGGATGGCGCATACAGGAAACCCCGGCGAGAGAGGCCGAAGGCCAATTCATGACCATGACTGATCCCATCGCAGACATGCTCACGCGTCTGCGCAACGCGAACTCGGCGTACCACGACGACGTCGTGATGCCGCACAGCAAGATCAAGTCGCACATCGCGGAGATCCTCCAGCAGGAGGGCTTCATCACCGGCTGGAAGGTCGAGGACGCCGAGGTCGGCAAGAACCTCGTCCTGGAGCTGAAGTTCGGCCCGAACCGCGAGCGTTCGATCGCCGGCATCAAGCGCATCTCCAAGCCGGGTCTGCGTGTGTACGCGAAGTCCACCAATCTGCCGAAGGTTCTCGGCGGCCTGGGCGTGGCCATCATCTCCACGTCCCACGGTCTCCTGACCGGCCAGCAGGCCAGCAAGAAGGGCGTAGGTGGGGAAGTCCTCGCCTACGTCTGGTAGTCGGGAACGGAGGAATAGCTCATGTCGCGAATCGGCAAGCTCCCCATCCAGGTTCCCGCCGGTGTGGACGTCACCA
This sequence comes from Streptomyces sp. L-9-10, assembly GCF_004151105.1. GTDB lineage: Bacteria > Actinomycetota > Actinomycetes > Streptomycetales > Streptomycetaceae > Streptomyces. Next base: position 685,851 of record NZ_PHRF01000095.1, on the reverse strand, counting down.
TCGATGGCCGTACGGTCGCCGTGAAGGGCCCCAAGGGTTCCCTCTCGCACACCGTTGCCGCGCCGATCGAGGTCACCAAGGGCGAGGACGGCATCCTTCAGGTGCTGCGCCCGAACGACGAGCGTCAGAACAAGGCCCTGCACGGCCTGTCCCGCACGCTGGTGGCGAACATGATCACCGGCGTGACCCAGGGATACGTCAAGGCGCTCGAAATCAGCGGAGTCGGCTACCGCGTCCAGGCGAAGGGCTCCAACCTGGAGTTCGCCCTGGGCTACAGCCACCCGATCCTCATCGAGGCCCCCGAAGGCATCACCTTCAAGGTCGAGTCGCCCACGAAGTTCACCGTCGAGGGCATCGACAAGCAGAAGGTCGGCGAGGTCGCCGCTAACATCCGCAAGCTGCGGAAGCCCGACCCGTACAAGGCCAAGGGCGTCAAGTACGCGGGCGAGGTCATCCGCCGCAAGGTCGGAAAGGCGGGTAAGTAAGCCATGGCATACGGTGTCAAGATTGCTAAGGGCAAGGCCTACAAGGCCGCTGCCATCAAGCGTCGTCACATCCGCGTTCGCAAGCGCATCTCCGGTTCGCCGGAGCGTCCGCGCCTGGTCGTGACGCGTTCCAACCGCCACATGGTCGCTCAGGTCATCGACGACATCGCGGGCCACACGCTCGCGTCGGCGTCGACCCTGGACACCTCGATCCGTGGTGCCGAGGGCGACAAGAGCGCCCAGGCCAAGCAGGTCGGATCCCTGGTCGCCGAGCGCGCCAAGGCCGCCGGCGTCGAGGCCGTCGTGTTCGACCGCGGTGGTAACCAGTACGCAGGGCGCATTGCCGCTCTGGCTGACGCCGCCCGCGAAGCCGGGCTGAAGTTCTAAGCCCCGGTTCCGGAGCTAGCGGACGTAACAGAGAGAGGTAAATCCAATGGCTGGACCCCAGCGCCGCGGAAGCGGTGCCGGTGGCGGCGAGCGGCGGGACCGGAAGGGTCGCGACGGTGGCGCTGCCGCCGAGAAGACCGCTTACGTTGAGCGCGTTGTCGCGATCAACCGCGTTGCCAAGGTTGTGAAGGGTGGTCGTCGCTTCAGCTTCACCGCGCTGGTCGTGGTGGGCGATGGTGACGGCACCGTCGGTGTCGGTTACGGCAAGGCCAAGGAGGTGCCGGCCGCCATCGCCAAGGGTGTTGAGGAGGCCAAGAAGCACTTCTTCAAGGTCCCCCGTATCCAGGGCACCATCCCGCACCCGATCCAGGGCGAGAAGGCCGCGGGCGTCGTCCTGCTCAAGCCGGCTTCCCCCGGTACCGGCGTGATCGCCGGTGGCCCGGTGCGTGCCGTGCTGGAGTGCGCGGGCGTGCACGACATCCTGTCGAAGTCGCTCGGCTCGGACAACGCGATCAACATCGTGCACGCGACCGTGGCGGCCCTCCAGGGCCTGCAGCGTCCCGAGGAGATCGCGGCCCGCCGCGGTCTGCCCCTCGAGGACGTCGCCCCCGCGGCTCTGCTCCGTGCGCGTGCGGGAGCGGGTGCGTAATGGCCCGTCTCAAGATCACGCAGACGAAGTCGTACATCGGCAGCAAGCAGAACCACCGCGACACCCTGCGTTCGCTCGGCCTCAAGCGGGTCAGCGACACGGTTGTCAAGGAGGACCGCCCCGAGTTCCGCGGCATGGTGCACACCGTCCGCCACCTCGTGACCGTTGAGGAGGTCGACTGACATGGCGGAGAACAACCCGCTGAAGGTCCACAACCTCCGTCCTGCCCCGGGCGCCAAGACCGCCAAGACCCGTGTGGGTCGTGGTGAGGCGTCCAAGGGTAAGACCGCAGGTCGTGGCACCAAGGGCACCAAGGCCCGCTACCAGGTTCCGGAGCGCTTCGAGGGTGGGCAGATGCCCCTCCACATGCGTCTCCCGAAGCTCAAGGGCTTCAAGAACCCGTTCCGCACCGAGTACCAGGTCGTGAACCTGGACAAGCTCTCCGCTCTCTACCCCGAGGGCGGCGAGGTCACGGTGGCCGATCTGGTCACCAAGGGCGCGGTGCGCAAGAACAGCCTCGTCAAGGTCCTGGGCCAGGGCGAGATCTCCGTGGCGCTGCAGGTTTCGGTTGACGCCGTCTCCGGCTCCGCCAAGGAGAAGATTGCCGCCGCCGGCGGCACCGTCACCGAGCTCGTCTGAGACAACTCGATGGCCTGAACATCCGACCGGGGATGCCTCTCAAAAGGGGCATCCCCGGTTGGTCGTTCCAAGGGGGGCACTGTCGCCGGTAAGGTGGCGTGCATTGTTGCTGTACTGAAGCCGGGGGCTCGCCCCCGGACCCCCGCCGCGCGGTGTGTCCGCAGGGGTTCCCCGCGCGGTTCCGCTTGTTCCGTATCCGTCGATCCTCAATACCGTCACCTCTGACGCAGTAGCGCGGGGGTCGCAGGAGGCACCGTGCTCACCGCGTTCGCCCGGGCGTTCAAGACGCCCGACCTGCGCAAGAAGCTGCTCTTCACACTCGCCATCATCGTGCTGTACCGGCTCGGGGCACATGTCCCGGTACCGGGCGTCAGTTACGAGAATGTCCAGACGTGTGTCGACGCGGCCCAGAAGGGCAATAACAGCCTGTTCGGTCTGGTGAACATGTTCAGCGGCGGGGCGCTGCTGCAGATCACGATCTTCGCGCTCGGCATCATGCCGTACATCACCGCGAGCATCATCCTGCAGCTGCTGACCGTGGTCATCCCCAGGCTGGAGGCCCTCAAGAAGGAAGGGCAGTCCGGTCAGGCCAAGATCACGCAGTACACCCGTTATCTGACGGTCGCCCTCGCCGTGCTGCAGGGCACCGGCCTGGTCGCCACCGCCCGTAGCGGCGCGCTCTTCAGCGGCTGCCCGGTCGCCTCGGAGATCGTGCCCGACCAGTCGATCTTCGTCACCGTCACCATGGTGATCACCATGACCGCGGGTACCGCGGCGGTCATGTGGCTCGGTGAGCTCATCACCGACCGGGGCATCGGCAACGGCATGTCCATCCTGATGTTCATCTCGATCGCCGCCGGCTTCCCCGGCGCGCTGTGGGCCATCAAGGAGAGCGGCACGCTCGCCAAGGGCTGGATCGAGTTCGGCACGGTCATTCTGATCGGCTTCGTGATGGTGGGCCTGGTCGTCTTCGTCGAGCAGGCGCAGCGCCGGATCCCCGTGCAGTACGCGAAGCGCATGATCGGCCGCAGGTCCTACGGCGGTACGTCCACGTACATCCCGCTGAAGGTGAATCAGGCGGGTGTGATCCCCGTCATCTTCGCGTCGTCGCTGCTGTACATCCCGGCGCTCGTCGCGCAGTTCTCCAGTGGGAACTCCGCGTGGAAGACCTGGATCGAGGCGCACTTCGTCAAGGGTGACCACCCGTACTACATCGCCACGTACTTCCTGCTGATCGTGTTCTTCGCCTTCTTCTATGTGGCCATCTCCTTCAACCCCGAAGAAGTCGCCGACAACATGAAGAAGTATGGTGGCTTCATCCCGGGTATCCGGGCAGGTCGACCTACAGCCGAGTATCTGAGCTACGTGCTCAACAGGATCACTTGGCCGGGCTCGCTGTATCTGGGTCTGATTGCTCTCGTCCCGACGATGGCGTTGGCAGGCTTCGGCGGTGCGAACCAGAACTTCCCGTTCGGCGGGACGAGCATCCTCATCATCGTGGGTGTGGGTCTGGAAACCGTGAAGCAGATCGAGAGCCAGCTTCAGCAGCGTAATTACGAAGGGTTCCTCCGCTGATGCGAATCGTCCTCGTCGGGCCGCCCGGTGCCGGCAAGGGAACGCAGGCCGCGTACCTCGCCAAGAACCTGAAGGTCCCGCACATCTCCACGGGCGACCTCTTCCGGGCCAACATCAGCCAGGGCACGACCCTCGGCAAGCTGGCGAAGTCGTACATGGACGCCGGGAACCTGGTACCCGACGAGGTGACCATCGCGATGGCCCAGGAGCGGATGGCTCAGCCGGACGCCGCGAACGGCTTTCTGCTGGACGGTTTCCCGCGCAACGTCTCGCAGGCGAAGGCGCTGGACGAGGCGCTGGAGACGGACGGCGTGAAGCTGGACGCGGTGCTGGACCTGGAGGTCCCGGAGGACGAGGTCGTCACGCGGATCGCGGGGCGCCGGGTCTGTCGCAACGACAGCGCGCATGTCTTCCACGTCACCTACAGCCCGCCGAAGAAGGAGGGTGTCTGTGACATCTGCGGCGGCGAGCTGTACCAGCGGGACGACGACTCCGAGGAGACGGTGCGGACCCGTCTCGAGGTCTACCACACACAGACCGAGCCGATCATCGACCACTACCGGGCCCAGGGCCTGGTGGTGACGATCTCCGCACTCGGCAAGGTCACCGAAGTGACCGAGCGTGCGATGGCGGCGCTCGAACGGGGCCGGGCCGCGTAGCTCCCGGGCCCCAGCAGTGCAAGCACCACCAGTACGGCCGTGGCGTCCTTCGGGCACCACGGCCGTACTGTTGAGCGGTCCGGGTGCGGCGGACGTATCAAGCAGTACGTATCGAGCAGTGCGTATCGAGCAGTGCGTATCGAATCAGTCACAGTCAGGTGGAAGGCACAGGCATGGTGCAGATCAAGACCCCCGAGCAGATCGCGAAGATGCGCGAGGCGGGACTGGTCGTCGCCGCCGTGCACGCGGCCACCGGCGCGGCGGCGGTGCCCGGCGCCACCACCAGGGACCTCGACCAGGTCGCCCGCGAGGTACTGGCCGAGCACGGCGCCAAGCCGAACTTCCTCGGGTACGGCGGGTTCCCCGCGACGATCTGCACCTCGGTCAACGAGGTCGTCGTCCATGGCATCCCGGACGACACGACCGTCCTCAAGGACGGTGACATCATCTCCATCGACGCCGGCGCGATCATCGACGGCTGGCACGGCGACGCGGCCTTCACGGCATTCGTCGGCACCGGTCACGCTCCGGAGCTGGTCGAGCTGTCCCGGGTGACCGAGGAGTCGATGTGGGCCGGGATCGCTGCCATGCGGGCCGGCAACCGGCTGGTGGACGTGTCCCGGGCGATCGAGACGTACATCCGCCGCCAGCCCCGCCCCGGCGGCGGCAAGTACGGGATCATCGAGGACTACGGCGGCCACGGCATCGGCACCGAGATGCACATGGACCCGCACCTGCTGAACTATGTCTCGCGCAAGCGCGGCAAGGGTCCGAAGCTGGTCCCCGGCTTCTGCCTGGCGATCGAGCCCATGGTCTCGCTCGGTACGCCGCGTACGGAGGTGCTGGAGGACGAGTGGACGGTCATCACGACCGACGGGACCTGGTCCTCGCACTGGGAGCACTCCGTGGCGCTGACCGAGGAGGGCCCGCTGGTCCTGACCGCCCCCGACGGAGGCAGGGCGAAGCTCGCCGAGCTGGGCATCACCACGGCTCCCGACCCGCTGGCTTAGGGGCTCCGGCCGTGGTGGCTTAAGAATCTCCCCCGGTGGGCAAACTCAACGGATTCGTCTTTTCGAGTGCGCTCCCGTAGACTGACGCGTCGGCTCTGGTGTACCCGTGTGTCTTCATGCGGCTGCCAGAATCGATCAAGGTAGCCGATTCGAAGGGCGAAGCGTGGCCAAGAAGCAAGGTGCCATCGAAATTGAGGGCACCGTGATCGAGTCCCTCCCGAACGCCATGTTCAAGGTGGAGCTGCAGAACGGTCACAAGGTCCTCGCGCACATCAGCGGCAAGATGCGGATGCACTACATCCGAATCCTCCCCGATGACCGGGTTGTGGTGGAGCTGTCTCCGTACGACCTGACGCGTGGCCGGATCGTCTACCGATACAAGTAGATCTTGCAGACATCCCTCACGGGGTGCCCGCACTGACCCGGAGAACCTCAATCCCATGAAGGTCAAGCCGAGCGTCAAGAAGATCTGCGACAAGTGCAAGGTGATCCGCCGTCACGGCCGGGTCATGGTCATCTGCGACAACCTGCGCCACAAGCAGCGCCAGGGCTGACGCAAGACCACCTGCCTCTCGCAGTACTTCGCGCGACGCGAGCAAACTCGTAATGACGCAGTGTCCGGCTCCCACGCGGTGGGACCGACACCTCCGGCGGAGGCCGGGGACCTGGATGCGTGCGGTGTGTATGCCGTACGGCCAGGACGACGCTGTGGAAGACCTCCGACATCATCAGGAGCCATGAATGGCACGCCTCGCAGGCGTTGACCTCCCGCGCGAAAAGCGCGTCGAGGTCGCCCTCACCTACGTCTTCGGTATCGGGCGCACCCGGTCCAAGGAGACTCTCGCCGCCGTTGGCGTCGACCCGAACATCCGCGTCCGCGACCTCGCCGAGGAAGACCTCGTCAAGATCCGCGAGTACGTGGACGCCAACCTCAAGACCGAGGGTGACCTCCGTCGCGAGATCGCCGCCGACATCCGCCGCAAGGTCGAGATCGGCTGCTACCAGGGTCTGCGTCACCGCCGTGGCCTGCCGGTGCACGGACAGCGCACCAGCACGAACGCTCGTACCCGCAAGGGCCCGCGTCGCGCCATCGCCGGTAAGAAGAAGCCGGGCAAGAAGTAGTCCTCAGCGGACGCTCATCCGCGGTCTTCGCTGTAGGACCGACCACCTCCCTGTAGGAGAAATAGATGCCCCCCAAGGGTCGTCAGGGCGCTGCCAAGAAGGTGCGCCGCAAGGAAAAGAAGAACGTCGCTCACGGGCACGCCCACATCAAGAGCACGTTCAACAACACGATCGTCTCGATCACCGACCCCTCGGGCAACGTGATCTCCTGGGCCTCCGCCGGCCACGTCGGCTTCAAGGGCTCGCGCAAGTCCACCCCCTTCGCCGCGCAGATGGCCGCCGAGTCGGCCGCCCGCCGCGCGCAGGAGCACGGCATGCGCAAGGTCGACGTCTTCGTGAAGGGTCCCGGCTCCGGCCGTGAGACCGCGATCCGCTCGCTCCAGGCCACCGGCCTGGAGGTGGGCTCGATCCAGGACGTCACCCCCACCCCGCACAACGGCTGCCGCCCCCCGAAGCGCCGCCGCGTCTGACCCCTTCCCCCCTCGCCGGGGGAACGGCTCGCGGGCGGTACGGCGCTTCGGTGCCGTGCCGCCCGTACCCTTGTTCTGTTGGCATCAAATAGCGGGTGCCAAGACTGGAGGACCGAAACATGCTTATCGCTCAGCGTCCCTCGCTGACCGAAGAGGTCGTCGACGAATACCGCTCGCGGTTCGTGATCGAGCCGCTGGAGCCGGGCTTCGGCTACACGCTCGGCAACTCGCTCCGGCGTACGCTCCTCTCCTCGATCCCCGGCGCGGCGGTCACGTCGATCCGGATCGACGGTGTCCTGCACGAGTTCACCACCGTGCCGGGCGTCAAGGAGGACGTCACCGACCTCATCCTGAACATCAAGCAGCTCGTCGTCTCCTCGGAGCACGACGAGCCGGTCGTGATGTACCTGCGCAAGCAGGGCCCCGGCCTGGTCACGGCCGCTGACATCGCCCCGCCGGCCGGTGTCGAGGTCCACAACCCGGACCTCGTGCTCGCGACGCTGAACGGCAAGGGCAAGCTGGAGATGGAGCTGACCGTCGAGCGCGGTCGCGGCTACGTCTCCGCCGTCCAGAACAAGCAGGTGGGCCAGGAGATCGGCCGGATTCCGGTCGACTCCATCTACTCGCCGGTGCTCAAGGTCACGTACAAGGTCGAGGCGACCCGTGTCGAGCAGCGCACCGACTTCGACAAGCTGATCGTCGACGTCGAGACCAAGCAGGCCATGCGTCCGCGCGACGCCATGGCGTCCGCCGGTAAGACGCTGGTCGAGCTGTTCGGTCTGGCGCGTGAGCTCAACATCGACGCCGAGGGCATCGACATGGGCCCGTCGCCGACGGACGCGGCGCTGGCCGCCGATCTCGCCCTGCCGATCGAGGAGCTGGAGCTCACCGTCCGGTCGTACAACTGCCTCAAGCGCGAGGGCATCCACTCCGTGGGTGAGCTGGTGGCGCGCTCCGAGGCCGATCTGCTCGACATCCGCAACTTCGGTGCGAAGTCGATCGACGAGGTCAAGGCGAAGCTGGCCGGCATGGGCCTGGCCCTCAAGGACAGCCCGCCCGGATTCGACCCGACCGCCGCGGCGGACGCCTTCGGCGCCGACGACGACGCGGACGCCGGGTTCGTGGAGACCGAGCAGTACTGAGGTCCCGGGCCCGGGGCTGGTACAGCCCGGACCCCGATGATGGCGCTTCCGCGGGGCAGCCGCCCCGCGGGAACTGACACCGGTACCTGATACGGCCGGTGCAGACACAAGGAGATACACATGCCGAAGCCCGCCAAGGGTGCCCGTCTGGGCGGCGGCGCCGCGCACGAGAAGCTGCTCCTCGCGAACCTCGCGAAGTCGCTCTTCGAGCACGGCCGCATCACCACGACCGAGGCCAAGGCCCGCCGCCTGCGCCCGATCGCGGAGCGTTTCATCACCAAGGCGAAGAAGGGCGACATCCACAACCGTCGCCTGGTGCTGCAGTCGATCACGGACAAGAGCGTCGTCCACACGCTCTTCACCGAGATCGCCCCGCGGTACGAGAACCGCCCCGGTGGTTACACGCGTATCACCAAGATCGGCAACCGTCGCGGCGACAACGCCCCGATGGCGGTCATCGAGCTGGTCGAGGCCCTGACCGTGGCGCAGCAGGCCACCGGTGAGGCCGAGGCGGCGACGAAGCGCGCGGTCAAGGAAGACGCCCTCAAGAAGGACGAGGCTCCGGCCGAGACCGTCGAGGACGCCAAGCCGGCCGCCGAGGCCGAGTCGGAGTCCAAGGACGCCTGAGCGTTCTGACGACTGACGGACGGGTCCGCTCCCTGAGGGGGGCGGGCCCGTTCCGCGTGGAGAGGACGGACAGGTGGGTCAGGTGGGTGAGGTGAGCCGGTTGAGCGCGGACAGTGCGGACAGCGCGGACTTCGAGGGCGCGGCGCCCGGACACGTACGGATACGGCTGGACCTGTCGTACGACGGCAAGGACTTCTCCGGCTGGGCGAGGCAGCGGACCCGGCGGACCGTCCAGGGCGAGATCGAGGACGCGCTGCGTACGGTGACGCGGTCCTCGCGTACGTACGAGCTGACCGTCGCGGGGCGTACGGACGCGGGCGTGCACGCGCGCGGGCAGGTCGCGCACGTCGATCTGCCGGACGACGTGTGGGCCGAGCACCGGGAGCGGCTGCTGAGGCGGCTCGCGGGGCGGCTGAGCCACGACGTACGGGTCTGGCGGGTCACCGAGGCGCCCCCGGGCTTCAACGCGCGGTTCTCGGCGGTCTGGCGGCGCTACGCGTACCGCGTGACCGATCATCCCGGGGGTGTGGATCCGCTGCTGCGCGGTCATGTGCTGTGGCACGACTGGCCGTTGGACGTGGCGGCGATGAACGCGGCGTCCGCCGGGCTGCTCGGCGAGCACGACTTCGCGGCGTACTGCAAGCGGCGCGAGGGCGCGACGACCATCCGTACGCTCCAGCGGCTGGAGTGGGAGCGCGACGCGCACGGAGTGATCACCGCGACCGTGCGGGCCGATGCCTTCTGCCACAACATGGTGCGCTCGCTGGTGGGCGCGCTGCTGTTCGTGGGCGACGGGCACCGGCCCGTGGAGTGGCCGGCGAAGGTGCTCGCGACGGGGGTGCGGGACTCGGCGGTGCATGTCGTACGGCCGCACGGGCTCACCCTGGAGGAGGTCGGCTATCCGGCCGACGAACTGCTGGGCGAGCGGAACCGTGCGGCGCGCAACAAGCGGACGCTGGGCGCGAACCTGAACGGGTACGCGGACGGCGGCGGGGACGCGGGCTGCTGCTGAGGTTCGGTTGCCGGGGCCGGTCGCCGGGGTCAGCTGCTCCGCAGCCGGCGGGCCAGGCGGCGCAGCGGTCCCGGTGCACGGGACGGCGTGGCCGGCGCGGGTGCGGGCTCCGGCGAGGGGACCGCGACGCGCAGGGACAGATCCTTCTGCGGATTCGTCCAGTACGGCGTGACGCGGCGGTCCGGCGCGGTGGGGTGCGGCACGGGCGTGAGCCGCTCGGGCACCTCGGGCCCGCGCCGGGAGCCGAGCCGCGCGGACTTCGTCCAGCCGAGCGCGGTGAGGCGTACGGACAGATCCCAGACGCCGTCGCCGAGCGGCGCGCCGTCCAGCGCCGTGGCGAGGTCGAGCCGGGCCGTCCCCGCGACGCTCAGCACGCCTTCGGGGCGGAAGACGGTGGTCTTCGTGGGCAGCCGGTACTCGGCGCCGCTGGCGCGCTCGCGCAGGACGAGCACGACGGACGCCTTGGCGGGGGAGGCGCCGCCGGTGAGCGGCTCACGGGCGAGCCGGTCCCGCAGGGCCGGGGAGAGACCGGCCGGGGCGAGGGCCTCCTGGTCCGTACCGGTGTCGGGACCGGCGCCGGTGCCGGCGCCGGTGCCTGTGCCGCTGCCGCTGTCGGTGACGCCCAGAGGGCCGTCGGCGCCGTGCAGCTCGCCGGTGAAGGCGATCCGCAGACAGCCGCCGTCGTCCAGCCAGGAGAGCGCGTCCAGCCGGGCGTGGCAGACGACCGAGGACTCCCACGCGGCGAGCGCCACCAGGTCGTCGAGCCGGTCGTCGGTGATCAGCCCGACGGCCACCCGGCGCGCGGCGGGCAGACCTGCCACCGACGTCTCGGAGATCCCGTCCACGACGACCCCGCGGATCGCCCGGAACAGCTCGCGCCGCGCGTCCTCGTGCAGGTCCAGCAGGCGTCTGCCGCTCAGCCGGTCCAGGATCTCCACGCGCAGCCAGCGCCGGTGCAGCCGGTCGCGCGCCGCCCCGGGGCCGACGAGCCCGTCGACGGTCTTCAGCAGGGCGCGCAGCCCGGTGTAGAACTCCCCGGGCGGTACGGCGGGGCCCGCGCCGCCCGGACCGTAGTGGTAGCAGACGTAGCCGCCGAGGACGGCGGTACGGCCCGCCCGGAGGGTGGCCTCGGCGGTGAACGCCTGCTCCGCCAGCTCGGATCCGCCCGCGGCGAAGCGCAGCCCGTGCCTGTCGAGGAAGGCGCGGTGGAACAGCTTGTCGGCGGTGAGGCTGTCGGCCAGCGGGTCCTTGGCCAGGGTGGCGCGCGGCCGGTCCCGTACGAACAGCTCGCGGGGGACGGGCCGGCCCTTGCCCGCGAGCTTTCCGGCGACGATGTCGGCGTCGTGCTCGATGCCGTACGCGTACATCCGCTCCAGGGCTTCCGTGCCGAGCCGGTCGCCCGGCTCCATGTACAGCACGTACTCGCCGGTCGCGCTGTCGGTCCCCGCGTTACGGGGATCGGTGCCCGGCGCCGCGTCCGCCACGGTGATCACCTCGACGGCGTCCGCCGGGAGGGTCTGGGCGGCCAGCGAGGCGAGGGTGGTCCCGACGGCCTCCGGCGCGGCTCCTGCGGTCGGTACGACGACGCTGACCTTGGGCGGCCGGGGGCCGGGCGCCGCGTCGGTCGCCCGTACGGTCAGGGCCAGCCCGTCGTCGGTGAGGGCGCCGGTGATCTCGTGCCCGCCGAGGATCCCGGGGGCGGGCAGGGCCACCTCCCCGGGGGCCGTGCTCCCGCCGAGGCGTGTGTACCGGTCGAAGCCCGCGCCCGTCAGCCTGATCCGCACCTCCCACATGCCCTCGGCCAGGGGGCCGCCGCCCGCGCCGCGCAGCGGGTCGATGGCGACGGTGCCGCGGACGACGGGCCGTACGAGAACGGTGCCCTCGGGCACGAAGCCGGCGGGGCCGTCCGGGGCGGGTTCCTCCTCCAGGACGAGCGAGGTCTCGCGCTCCGGGAGCCACACATGGGCCGTCTCCGCGTGGTGCAGCAGCACATCGGCCTTGAAGGACTTCAACTCGTCGGTCACGTCGACGGGTTCGGAGAGGACCCCGTCGGTGAGGGAGGGCGCGAGGAAGTACCGGTCCCCGCGCCGGGCCAGCAGCAGACCGGACCCGTCATGGGCGCCGTCGGGGCCGGGTTCACCCGCGAAGCGGGCCGTGAAGGACGCCGTGAACCGGTCGCGGCTCCAGCCCGCCCGCTCGATCGCGCACCGGGCGCTCAGATCCGTCTGTCTGCGGGTGAACTCGGTCAGTTCCGCCGGTCTGTTCTCCCGGAGCAGGGCCGATCTGGTCCGCTGTACGGCGGCCAGCCCCGTGTGCACGCCGTCCGTCATGAACTCCTCGGCCAGCTCGCGCACCACCTCGAACGGGTCGTCCCGGAACGGCGGGTCGACCAGCAGGCCGCGGGGCGGCTCGCCCAGCCGGTGCAGCATCTCCACCCGGTAGAAGCGGCGCAGCAGCCGGTCGCGCTCGGGCCCCGGCCCGGTGCCCGCGACGACGGTCGCCATGACCTCGCGGAGATTCCCGTAGTACCGGCGCGGGTCCATGGCGGCCGTACCGGCGTTCTCGGCGTCCTCACGGGCCCAGTACGCGTAGCAGACGTAGTCGCCCAGTACGGAGACCACGGAGGCCTTGAGATAGGCGCGGACCATGAAAAGCTGGTCCTCCAGGATCCAGGGCCCCTCGGGGTGCGCGATGCCGTGCTCGCGCAGGAACGCGGTGCGGAACATCTTGTGCGGGGTGAGGCTGTCGATCAGCGGCGCGTTCCGTACGGTGCAGCTCTCCCGGGTCCGGGTCATCAGACCGTACGGGACGCCCCGGCTGCGGAAGTTGCTGGCGACCTTGCCGATGACGATGTCGGAGTCGTTGCGCGCGGCCATGGCGTACAGCCGCTCCAGCGCCTCGGGCGCCAGCCGGTCGTCGTGGTCGGCGAACTGCACATAGCGACCGTGGGCCCGCTCCACGCCGATGTTGCGCGGCTTCCCCGGCCAGCCCGAGTTGGGGATGCGTTCCATCCGGAAGTGGTCGTGCTCGGCGACCAGGGCCGCCAGCCGCTCCAGGGTCCCGTCGGTCGAGCCGTCGTCGACGAAGAGCACCTCGAACTCGTCGCCGGGCAGGGTCTGCCCCAGCAGTGAGCCGACCAGTGGCTCGATGTGGATTCCCGAGTTGTACGTCGGCACCACCACGGTGACTTTGACCGTCATCCACCCCACGCCCTCTGAACGTTCACCAGCGCCACACAATCCGAGCCGACTGTACCCAGCGCGGAGCGCGCCCGGGACCGAAGGCGGTACGGGCGACGCGGTGTTCGACCGGCGGTCACCGGGCGACGGGGGTGGTCAGGGGGTGACGGGCCCGGTCACGGGGCGACGGGCGCGGTGGCCGCGGCCGATGCCTGGGCCCTGCCCCGGGCGAGGATCTGGCGGAAGGCGAACTCCGCGATGTCGTCCCCGGTGGTGAAGACGTCCTTGTCCGAGGTGGTGACGTTCTTGCCCGAGGTGAAGCCGCCGACCGTGAAGTAGACGTACCTGCCGTACGAGTTGGTGGTCTTGCGGCAGACCGAGGGGGCCCGGCAGAAGGTCGGGACACCGGCGCCGGAGAGCGAGGCGATGCCGCCCTTCGCCTGGTCCTTGGCCTTCAGCGCCAGCGCCTCCGTCTCGAAGACCGCGACGCCGACGGTCACGGCGACCCCGCCCTTGCTGTACGTGGCGCGGATGACCTGGTCGCAGCTGTTCGAGGCGAGGATGGAGCCGAGCGCGCCCTGTGCCGCCGCCGCGCAGTTGGTGGTGCGGGCCGTGGCGCCCTTCGCGTAGGCGCGGTCGCTCATCGTGACCTTGTCGCCGGGGAAGAGGGTGCCGGCGCTCAGCGGCGCCTTGTCCTTGTCGGCGCTGGAGACGTAGTCCTTCGGGTTCGGCGGCGGCAGCGGCTCGACCGAGGAGAAGGTGGGCTCGGCCTCGGGACTGCGGTCCGGCAGATCGGTGGGTGTGGGCAGTTCGTTGGCGGTGTTCTGCGTACCGCGGTCGTTCCCGCCGTTCATGGAGACGACGGCGGTCGCCACGATCGCGGCTATCGCGCCGGTCGCGAGCACGCCGCCACCGATCATCAGCCAGCGTTTGCGGCGGGTACGCGCGGCGGAGGCGTCCGCGAGAGCGGCCCAGTCCGGTGTCTGTGTGCCGTGCGGGTCATGGTCCGGTGAACCGGGGCCGCCCCAGGAGGGCCCCCCTTGCCCAAAGCTCATGACGGGAGTTTAGACCGCCCGGTGACCGGGAAACCGCGCGGGAATCGGAAAAGGATTGGGCTCCGGCGCGACCTGCACGGACAATGCGGGACATGGGACATGTTGAGGCCGCGCATCTGGAGTACTACCTCCCCGACGGACGGGTGCTGCTCGCCGACGCCTCGTTCCGGGTCGCCGAAGGCTCCGTCGTCGCTCTCGTCGGGGCCAACGGCGCCGGCAAGACCACGCTGCTCAGGCTGATCGCGGGGGAGCTCCAGCCGCACGGCGGCACGGTCACGGTCAGCGGCGGGCTCGGTGTGATGTCGCAGTTCGTGGGATCGGTACGGGACGAGCGCACGGTCCGTGACCTGCTGGTCTCGGTCGCGCAGCCGCGCCTGCGGGAAGCCGCGGCGGCCGTGGACGCGGCCGAGCACGGCATCATGACGGTCGACGACGAGGCCGCGCAGATGCGGTACGCGCAGGCGCTGAGCGACTGGGCGGAGGCACGCGGCTACGAGGCCGAGACGGTCTGGGACATGTGCACGACGGCGGCGCTCGGCGTCCCGTACGAGAAGGCGCAGTGGCGCGAGCTGCGCACGTTGAGCGGCGGCGAGCAGAAACGGCTCGTCCTCGAAGCCCTGCTGCGCGGACCCGATCAGGTGCTGCTCCTCGACGAGCCGGACAACTATCTGGACGTGCCGGGCAAGCGGTGGCTGGAGGAGCGCCTGAAGGAGACCCGTAAGACGGTCCTCTTCATCTCGCACGACCGGGAGCTGCTGGCCAGGGCCGCCGAGAAGATCGTGAGCGTGGAGCCGAGCCCGGCCGGTTCCGACGTGTGGGTGCACGGCGGCGGGTTCGGTACGTACCACGAGGCCCGCAAGGAGCGCTTCGCGCGCTTCGAGGAGCTGAAGCGGCGCTGGGACGAGGAACACGCCCGGCTGAAGGCGCTGGTGCACCGGCTGCGGCAGCAGGCGGCGATCAGCCCCGACATGGCCTCGCGTTACCGGGCGATGCAGACGCGCTTCAAGAAGTTCGAGGACGCGGGGGCGCCGCCGGAGCCGCCGCGCGAGCAGGAGATCTCCATGCGGCTGCGCGGCGGCCGTACCGGCGTACGGGCCGTGACCTGCGAGAACCTGGAGCTGACCGGGCTGATGAAGCCGTTCTCGCTGGAGATCTACTACGGCGAGCGGGTCGCGGTCCTCGGTTCGAACGGCTCCGGCAAGTCCCACTTCCTGCGGCTGCTGGCAGGCGAGGACGTACGGCACACCGGAGGGTGGAAGCTGGGCGCGCGCGTCGTACCGGGCCACTTCGCACAGACCCACGCCCACCCCGAGCTGCTCGGCCGCACGCTGGTCGACATCCTGTGGACGGAGCACGCGAAGGACCGCGGCGGTGCGATGAGCGTGCTGCGCCGGTACGAGCTGGAGCGCCAGGGCGACCAGCCCTTCGACAAGCTCTCGGGCGGCCAGCAGGCGCGCTTCCAGATCCTGCTGCTCGAACTGCGCGGTACGACCGCGCTGCTCCTGGACGAGCCGACGGACAACCTGGACCTGGAGTCGGCGGAGGCCCTCCAGGACGGTCTTGAGGTGTACGACGGGACGGTGCTCGCGGTCACCCACGACCGCTGGTTCGCCCGCTCCTTCGACCGGTATCTGGTATTCGGCTCGGACGGGGTCGTACGGGAGACGCCGGAGCCGGTGTGGGACGAGCGCCGGGTGGTACGGGCGCGGTAGGCGTGGGGGCCGACGGCCGCGGCCCGCGCGGGCGCGGGCCCCCGTTTTGACCCGTACGGGGCAGCGACGGTATTCTTCTGGTTCGTTATGCGTATTGGCTTGGTCGTTCTCACGCGAGGGGCCCTTACGCCGGTCCACCGGGCCGATGGACAGCGGTAGGTGCGCGGGTTGCGTCCCCGAAGCACCACCAGGGCTGTCGTGATCGTCCGGGTGGTCCCTGTACAGGACCCGTCCCCTCAGCCCTGGGGGGCTGGGGGAGACCCCATCACTGAAGAAGCGAAGGCATACGACCGTGCGTACGTACAGCCCCAAGCCCGGCGATGTGACGCGCCAGTGGCACATCATCGACGCGCAGGACATCGTCCTGGGCCGTCTGGCGACCACCGCCGCCAACCTTCTGCGCGGTAAGCACAAGCCGATCTACGCGCCCCACGTCGACACCGGTGACTTCGTCATCATCATCAACGCCGACAAGGTGCACCTGTCCGGCAACAAGCGGACCCAGAAGCTGGCGTACCGCCACTCCGGTTACCCGGGTGGTCTGCGTTCCGTCCGCTATGACGAGCTGCTCGCCAAGAACCCCGAGAAGGCCGTCGAGAAGGCCATCAAGGGCATGATCCCCAAGAACACCCTGGGCCGTCAGATGCTCTCGAAGCTGAAGATCTACTCGGGTGACCAGCACCCGCACGCTGCGCAGCAGCCGGTCCCGTTCGAGATCACCCAGGTCGCGCAGTAGTTCCGGCCACCCCCTAAGACGAAAAGAAATCTGAGGAGCATCGTGGCCGAGACCACTGCAGAGACCCCCGTCGAAGCGCCTGAGGCGGAAGAGACGTATGCCGAGGTGACGACCTTCGAGTCGGAGACCCCGGTCGAGGGTGAGTACACCTCCGAGTCGCTGGCGTCCCGCTTCGGCGACCCGCAGCCGGCGGCCGGCCTGGGCCGTCGCAAGAACGCCATCGCCCGCGTCCGGATCGTCCCGGGCACCGGCAAGTGGAAGATCAACGGTCGCACCCTTGAGGAGTACTTCCCCAACAAGGTGCACCAGCAGGCTGTCAACGAGCCCTTCAAGGTGCTTGAGCTCGACAACCGCTACGACGTCATCGCCCGTATCTCCGGTGGCGGTGTCTCCGGTCAGGCCGGCGCCCTGCGTCTCGGTGTGGCCCGCTCGCTGAACGAGGCGGACGTGGACAACAACCGCGCCCCGCTGAAGAAGGCCGGCTTCCTGAGCCGCGACGACCGCGCGGTCGAGCGCAAGAAGGCCGGTCTCAAGAAGGCCCGCAAGGCGCCGCAGTACAGCAAGCGCTAAATCGCTCGCTTGCCGGTACCGGCATTACGGCCTCTCCGGCCGGTCTGTACGGCATTCGAACGCCCCGGCGGCACTCCGTGCTGCCGGGGCGTTCGTTTTATTGGTTACTCGGGCGTATAAAAGCATCAGGCGCTCAAAACTTTGCATGGGTTTGCGTTTTCGAAATCTTTTCGCTCGGGGCGATGTCGGTGATTGCCGGCTCCGGGTGTTCTCGGAGGGAGAGCTGTGGGACGACTCTTCGGCACGGACGGCGTGCGCGGTGTCGCCAACGCCGATCTGACGGCTGAGCTGGCGCTCGGCCTTTCGGTCGCGGCGGCGCATGTGCTCGCCGAGGTGGGCACCTTCGAGGGGCATCGGCCCACGGCGGTGGTCGGACGTGATCCTCGTGCCTCCGGTGAATTCCTGGAGGCCGCCGTCGTGGCGGGACTCGCGAGCGCGGGCGTGGACGTCCTGCGTGTCGGTGTGCTGCCCACCCCCGCGGTGGCGTATCTGACCGGGGTGCTGGGCGCGGACCTGGGCGTGATGCTCTCGGCGAGCCACAACGCCATGCCCGACAACGGCATCAAGTTCTTCGCGCGCGGCGGGCACAAACTCGCCGACGAGCTGGAGGACCGTATCGAGGCCGCCTACTACGAGAACACCGTGCACCGCACCGGCGCCCCCTGGGAGCGGCCGACGGGTGGCGGAGTCGGCCGGGTCCGCTCGTACGACGAAGGTTTCGATCAGTACGTGGCACATCTGATCGCGGTGTTGCCGAACCGGCTCGACGGGCTGAAGGTCGTCCTGGACGAGGCGCACGGCGCGGCGGCCCGGGTGTCGCCCGAGGCGTTCACCCGCGCCGGCGCCGAGGTCATCACGATCGGCGCCGAGCCGGACGGGCTGAACATCAACGACGGATGCGGCTCCACGCATCTCGGCCAGCTCAAGGCCGCGGTCGTCGAGCACGGCGCCGACTTCGGCATCGCGCACGACGGCGACGCGGACCGCTGCCTGGCCGTGGACGGCGCGGGCGAAGAGGTCGACGGCGACCAGATCCTCGCCGTGCTGGCCCTCGCGATGCGCGAGGCGGGCACACTGCGCGGCGACGCCGTGGTCGGGACGGTCATGTCCAACCTCGGGTTCAAGATCGCGATGGAGCGCGAGGGCATCCATCTCGTCGAGACCGCGGTCGGTGACCGCTACGTACTGGAGTCGATGAAGGAGCACGGCTACGCCCTCGGCGGCGAGCAGTCGGGCCACGTCATCGTCCTCGACCACGCCACCACCGGCGACGGCACCCTCACCGGCCTGATGCTCGCGGCCCGGGTCGCCGCGACGGGCCGTACGCTGGCCGACCTCGCGGGCGTCATGCGACGGCTGCCCCAGGTGCTCATCAACGTGCCCGACGTCGACAAGTCGCGGGTGACGACCTCCGCCGAACTGGCGTCGGCGGTCGCCGAGGCCGAACACGAACTGGGCTCCACGGGCCGCGTCCTGCTCCGCCCCTCGGGCACGGAGCCGCTGGTACGGGTGATGGTCGAGGCGGCGGACATCGACCAGGCGCGGTCGGTCGCGAGCCGGCTGGCGGACGCGGTGAAGTCGGCGCTCGGCTGAAGGCGTTGAGCCGATGCGGTGAAACGCTCCGGCGGCCCGGACCCATGGTGGGTGCGGGCCGCCATCCGGTTCCGGGCCCCCTCGGTCCGGGGCCGGTCAGGGCCGTACGGGGCGGTCCGGGGCCGGTCAGGGCCGTGCGCGGGGGACGCCCGTACGCCGTATGCGTCCCCGCTGCGTCGCCCACAGCGCCTTCTGGGTGAGCAGCGTGAGCGTCCCGGCGGCCACGATGCCCGCCAGGTTCAGCAGGAGCTGGCGGGTCGAGCCCCACACCTGCGTGAAGTCGCCGTAGCCGAGGGCGACCGCCGCGTTGGCCGCCGCCGGGACCGTCGTCACCGAGATGGCGACCCCCACCAGCGCGCCCGACTTCGCGGAGGTCAGCGAGAGCATCCCGGCCACGCCCGCGAGCGCCGCGACCACCAGCGAGAACAGGTCCGGGTTCCAGATGAACGAGGTGTTCGGCCGGTCGGCCTCCAGCATGGATTCCGTGAAGAGCCCGAAGCCGTCCATCACCAGCCCGAAGACGGTCGTCAGCCCCATCGCCACCGCGAACCCGGCGATCAGCGCGACCAGCGAACGCCACGCCAGCAGCGGGGCGCGCTGCACCAGCGCCGTGCAGATCCCGGCCAGCGGGCCGAACTCCGGCCCCACCGCCATCGCGCCCACGATCAGGATCGCGTTGTCCAGCACCACACCGCACGCCGCGATCATCGTCGCGAGGGCCAGGAACGCCAGATAGGTGAGGGAGAGCGAGGACTCCTCGTGGGTCACGTCCTCCAGCTGCTCCCACAGCACGGCGTCGGCGCCCTCGCCGGGCGCCTCGTCCTCCGCCTCGTCCGCCCGCTCCGACAGCGACAGGTCGATGCTCTCCACCGAGATCGAACCGGACCGGTCGATCCCGAGGGCGCGCAGCTCCACGATCAGTTCGTCACACGCCTCGCGCGCCACATCGCATGTGACCAGATCGCCCACCGGATCGCGGGAGGCCCCGGGCACGACGACGAGATGCGCGGTGCCGACGGTCCGCTCCACGGCGTGTACGACCTCGTCGGTACGGCCGGCCGGTACCAGCAGACGCAGATGCAGCACGCTGACAGCCCCTCAGCTCTTCGGATCCTCAGAGTTTGCGCAGTGACAGCCGCTGGACCTTGTGGTCGGGCCCCTTGCGCAGGACCAGTGTGGCGCGACCGCGCGTGGGCGCCACATTCTCCAGGAGATTGGGCTTGTTGATGGTCCGCCACATCGTCCTGGCGTAGTCGAGCGACTCCTCCTCGGAGACCTGCGTGTACTTCCTGAAGTACGAGGCGGGGTCCTGGAAGGCCGTCTCGCGCAGCTTGCGGAAGCGGTGGAGGTACCAGGTCTCGATGTCCTCGGCGCGGGCGTCGACATACACACTGAAGTCGAAGTAGTCGGCGAGACCGACCCTGGTCCTGCCGTCCTTGCCCGGCAGCGCGGGCTGGAGGACGTTGATGCCCTCGACGATGAGGATGTCGGGCTGCCGTACGGTGAGCAGCTCGCCGGGCACGATGTCGTAGATCAGATGCGAGTAGACCGGGGCCGTGACCTCGTCCTTGCCCGCCTTGATGTCCGCGACGAACCGGGTCAGCGCCCGGCGGTCGTACGACTCCGGGAAACCCTTGCGCGACATCAGACCGCGGGCCTTGAGCTCCTTCATCGGGAGCAGGAAGCCGTCGGTGGTGACGCGTTCGACCCGCGGGTGCTCCGGCCAGCGCGCGAGCAGTGCCTGCAACAGCCGGGCCACGGTGGACTTCCCGACGGCGACACTGCCCGCCACGCCTATGACGAACGGCGTACCGCGCTGGGCGCCGTGCCCGTTGCCCGCGTCCCCGAGGAAGGTGTTCAGCGCGCCGCGCAGCCCCGCCGTGGCCTGGACATAGAGATTGAGCAGCCGGGAGAGCGGCAGATAGACGTCCCGCACCTCGTCGAGATCGATGACGTCGCCGAGGCCGCGCAGCCGTTCGACCTCCTCGGCGGAGAGGGGCAGCGGCGTCTTGTCGCGCAGCGCGCTCCACTCGGCCCGGCTGAGGTCGACGTACGGGGTCGGCCCGTGCTCGGCCCGTCGTGGGGCGCTTGGTGGAGGCGAAGTGATCACCCCGCCATTGTCGGGGGTGCGGGGACCCCGTGGGTGGTGTGCTAGGTCACGTGGTCGGGGGAGCAGGAGGCGCATACGCCCGCGCACCGCTGGTCCACGAAGATCGACCGGTCAGCACCTAGGCTGCCGACATGTGCGGAATCGTGGGTTACGTCGGCGGACAGTCGGCGCTCGATGTGGTCATCGCGGGCCTCAAGCGGCTCGAGTACCGGGGATACGACTCCGCCGGAGTCGCGGTGCTCGCCGACGGCGGGCTGGCCGCGGCGAAGAAGGCGGGCAAGCTCGTCAACCTGGAGAAGACGCTGGTGGAACGGCCGTTGCCGAGCGGCACCACCGGTATCGGGCATACCCGGTGGGCCACGCACGGCGGCCCGACCGACGTCAACGCCCACCCTCATCTGGACAACGCGGGACGCGTCGCCGTCGTACACAACGGCATCATCGAGAACTTCGCCGCGCTCCGCGCCGAGCTGGCCGGGCGCGGCCACGACCTGGAGTCGGAGACCGACACCGAGGCCGTGGCGCATCTGCTCGCCGAGGCGTTCTCGTCGTGCGGCGATCTCGCGGAGTCCATGCGGCAGGTGTGCCGGCGGCTGGAGGGCGCCTTCACGCTCGTCGCCGTACACGCGGACGAGCCCGACGTGGTGGTCGGCGCGCGCCGCAACTCCCCGCTGGTGGTGGGCGTCGGGGACGGTGAGTCGTTCCTCGCCTCGGACGTCGCCGCGTTCATCGCCCATACGCGCTCCGCCATCGAACTCGGCCAGGACCAGGTCGTCGAGCTGCGCCGCGACGGCGTGGTGGTGACGGACTTCGACGGCGCGCCGGCCGAGGTCCGTTCGTACCACGTGGACTGGGACGCGTCCGCCGCCGAGAAGGGCGGCTACGACTACTTCATGCTGAAGGAGATCGCCGAGCAGCCCAAGGCGGTCGCGGACACCCTCCTCGGACGGATCGACGCCGAGGGCTCGCTGACGCTCGATGAGGTACGTATCCCGGCGGCCGTGCTGCGCGAGGCGGACAAGGTCGTCATCGTGGCGTGCGGGACGGCCTTCCACGCCGGGCTGATCGCGAAGTACGCCATCGAGCACTGGACGAGGATGCCCTGCGAGGTGGAGCTGGCCAGTGAGTTCCGCTACCGGGACCCGATCCTGGACCGGCGCACGCTGGTGATCGCGATCTCGCAGTCCGGCGAGACCATGGACACGCTGATGGCGCTGCGGCACGCCCGGGAGCAGGGCGCGAAGGTGCTGGCCATCTGCAATACGAACGGTTCGACCATCCCGAGGGAGTCGGACGCGGTCCTCTACACGCACGCGGGCCCCGAGGTCGCCGTCGCGTCGACCAAGGCGTTCCTGACCCAGCTCGTGGCCTGCTATCTGGTCGCGCTGTATCTGGGGCAGCGGCGCGGTACGAAGTGGGGCGACGAGATCAGGGCCGTCATCCGGGACCTGTCACGGATCTCCTGCGAGGTGGAGCGGGTCCTGGAGACGATGGAGCCGGTACGGGCCCTGGCGCGCTCGCTCAAGGACAAGCGGACGGTGCTGTTCCTGGGCCGGCACGTGGGCTATCCGGTGGCCCTGGAGGGCGCGCTCAAGCTCAAGGAACTGGCGTACATGCACGCCGAGGGGTTCGCGGCCGGTGAGCTGAAGCACGGTCCCATCGCGCTGATCGAGGAGGATCTGCCGGTGGTGGTGGTCGTACCCTCGCCGCGTGGCCGCTCGGTGCTGCACGACAAGATCGTGTCGAACATCCAGGAGATCCGGGCCAGGGGCGCGCGCACGATCGTGATCGCGGAGGAGGGGGACGACGCGGTGGTGCCGTACGCGGATCATCTGATCCGTATCCCCGCCACGCCGACGCTGCTTCAGCCGCTGGTCGCGACCGTGCCGTTGCAGGTCTTCGCGTGCGAGCTGGCGACGGCGCGCGGCAACGAGGTGGACCAGCCGAGGAACCTGGCGAAGTCCGTGACCGTGGAGTGAGCGGTGGGCGTGGAGTGCATACGGCCGACGGCCGGACAAGGAGCATGAGTTGATCATCGGGGTGGGGATCGACGTCGCGGAGATCGACCGGTTCGCGGAGTCCCTGCGGCGGACACCGCAACTGGCCGGCCGGCTCTTCTCGGAGGAGGAACTGCTGCTGCCGAGCGGCGAGCGGCGCGGAGTGGCCTCCCTGGCGGCGCGGTTCGCCGCCAAGGAGGCCGTGGCCAAGGCGCTGGGCGCGCCGGTCGGGCTGCGCTGGACGGACGCCGAGGTGTGCGTGGAGGACAGCGGGCAACCGCGGCTGCGGGTACGGGGGACGGTCGCGGCGCGCGCCGCGGAGCTGGGCGTACGGAGCTGGCATGTCTCGCTCAGCCACGATGCGGGGGTGGCGTCGGCCGTGGTGATCGCGGAGGGTTGAGGGGTAGGCGGGCGCACGCCGGCGGGCAACGGTGGGCGGGCGACAGCGGGCGAGGGTGGAAGGGCTGGTCGAATGCGTACGGCGTACAGCGTGGAGACGGTACGGAACGCCGAACGGGAGCTGATGGCACAACTCCCGGACGGCGCGCTCATGCAGCGCGCCGCCGCGGGTCTCGCCGCCGCCTGCGCGGGCCTGCTGCGGGATCTGCTGGGGCGGGTGTACGGGGCGCGGGTCGTCCTGCTCGCCGGCAGCGGGGACAACGGTGGTGACGCCCTCTACGCCGGGGCCAGGCTGGCCCGCCGGGGCGCCGCCGTCACCGTCGTGGAACTGGCCCCCGGCCGGACCCACGACGGCGGGCTGACGGCGCTGCTCGGCGCGGGCGGACGCGTCGCCGACGACCCCTTCGACGTACTGGCCGCCGCCGATCTCGTGCTGGACGGCATCACCGGCATCGGCGGACACGGCGGGCTGCGCGCCGACGCCGTACCGGTGGCACGGGCGGCCCGCGGCTCCGGCGCGGTGATCGTCGCCGTCGATCTGCCGAGCGGGGTCGAGGCGGACAGCGGGGAGGTGACGGGGGAGGCGCTGCGCGCGGATGTGACGGTGACGTTCGGTACGTACAAGCCGGGCCTGTTGATCGACCCGGCCAGGGAACACGCGGGCGCGGTACGGCTCGTGGACATCGGCCTCGCGCCGCATCTGCCGTCCGTGCCCGGACTGGAGGCGCTCCAGCACGAGGACGTGGCGCGGCTGCTGCCGGTGCCGACGGGCGAGAGCGACAAGTACCGGCGCGGTGTGGTCGGGGTCGTGGCCGGATCCGCGCGGTATCCGGGCGCGGCGGTGCTCGCGGTGGCGGGCGCGCTGCGGGGCGGCGCGGGCGCGGTCCGCTATGCCGGCCCCCGCGGCGACGCGGTGATCGCGCGCTTCCCGGAGACGCTGGTGCACGACGGACCGCCGTCGAAGGCGGGCCGGGTCCAGGCATGGGCGGTCGGCCCGGGGCTCGGGGACGCGCTGGGCGACGGCTCGGGCCCCGAGGCCGCGGTGGCGGACGTCCTGGCCACGGACGTGCCGGTGCTGGTGGACGCGGACGGGCTGCGGCTGCTGGACGCGGAGACCGTACGGCGACGTACGGCCCCGACCCTCCTCACGCCGCACGCGGGGGAGGCGGCGGCGCTGCTCGGGGTGGCCAGGGCGGAGGTGGAGTCGGGCCGGCTGACGGCGGTACGGGAGCTGGCGGCGCGGTACGGCGCGACGGTGCTGCTGAAGGGCTCGACGACACTGGTCGCGGAACCGGACCCGGCCGTCCCCGTCCGGGTCAACCCGACGGGGACGTCCTGGCTGGCCACGGCGGGCAGCGGGGACGTCCTCACGGGCCTGTCGGGCTCCCTGCTCGCCGCCGGCCTGCCGGCCCGCGACGCCGCGTCGGCGGCGGCCTATCTCCATGGCCTCTCGGCCCGGCTGGCGTCGAGGAACGCGCCGGTGGCGGCGGACGACGTGGCGGCGAACCTGCCGGAGGCGTGGCGGAACGTCGTGGGCTGAGCGGCGCTGTGCCGGGCGGCGCTGTGCCGGGCGGTGGTGCCGTGCCGGGCGGGTGCCGTGCCGGGCGGTGGTGTGCCGGGCCGTCGTGCCGTGCTGAGCGGCGGGGCGACGGCACCGGCCCCGGACACCGCTCTGAGAGACTGGGCACGATGACCGAAAACACGCATACTTCGGCCGGCGTCCGCGCGCGGGCCGAAGTCGATCTCGCCGCCCTGCGGGGCAATGTCCGCGCGCTGCGCTCCCGAGTGGGACCCGACGTCGCACTGATGGCTGTCGTGAAGTCCGACGGATACGGGCACGGCATGGTGCCCATCGCGCGGGCCGCCCTCGACGCGGGCGCCACCTGGCTGGGTACGGCCACCCCGCACGAAGCGCTCGCCCTGCGCGCGGCGGGCATCGAGAGCCGGGTCATGTGCTGGCTCTGGACGCCGGGCGACCCGTGGCGGGAGGGCATCGAGGCCGATCTCGACATGTCCGTCAGCGCGCTGTGGGCCCTGCGCGAGGTGACGGCGGCCGCGCGCGAGGCGGCGCGCCCCGCCCGTATCCAGCTCAAGGCGGACACCGGCCTCGGCCGGAACGGCTGCCAGCCCGCCGACTGGCCGGAACTCGTGGCCGCCGCGCTCGACGCCCAGGCCGCAGGTCTGGTCCGGGTCACCGGGCTCTGGTCCCACTTCGCGTGCGCCGACGAGCCGGGCCATCCCTCCATCGCCGCGCAGCTCGACGCGTTCCACGAGATGGTCGCGTACGCCGAGAAGGAAGGCGTCGAACCCGAGGTCCGGCATATCGCCAACTCGGCGGCCACGCTCACGCTCCCCGAGGCGTCCTTCGATCTCGTACGGGCCGGCATCGCCCTGTACGGGATCTCGCCGAGCCCGGAGCTGGGCACCTCCCGGGACTTCGGCCTGCGGCCCGCGATGACGCTCTCCGCCTCCGTCGCCCTGGTCAAGCGGGTGCCGGAGGGCCACGGCGTCAGTTACGGCCACCACTACGTCACGTCCCGGGAGACGACCCTCGGACTCGTACCCCTCGGTTACGCCGACGGCATCCCGCGCCACGCGTCCGGCCGCGGGCCCGTCCTCGTCGGCGGGGTGCGGCGGCGGGTGGCCGGGCGGGTCGCGATGGACCAGTTCGTCGTCGACCTCGGCGGCGACACCCCCGAGCCGGGCTCCACCGCCATCCTGTTCGGTCCCGGCGACCGCGGCGAGCCCTCCGCCGAGGACTGGGCCGAGGCGGCGGACACCATCGCCTACGAGATCGTCACACGCATCGGTTCACGCGTCCCGCGCGTCTATCTCAACGAGCGGTCCGTATGACAGCCCGCGCGACGGCCGGAACGAGGGGAACGAGTGGCCTGAATCGCCGCGTTGCCCGAATGAGTATGTTGAAGGGGTAACGGCCCGTGTGACCGCAGCCGGGTGGAGCTCAGTACGACGGGGAAGAATCCGGCGGGAACGACGAGGAGCGCACGGTGGGCGAGAGCAGCGTGGCGGGTGACGCGGCGGCCAGGGCGGCCGCCTCGGTGGCGTCGGTCACGGGCAACTGGCGCAAGGCCGGCGTCGCCGGAGCCGCGATAGGCGTGATCGCCGCTGGTGCGGCGGCCGGGGTCGCGATCGAGAGAATGACCGTCGGCCGCGGGATGCGCAGAAGGGCCCGGCTCGCACTCGACGCGTCGGGACCGTACGGCGCGCTGCGCGGCACCCCGGGCAAGGCGCTCGCCGACGACGGTACGGAGCTGTACTACGAGACCGACGAGGTCGATCCGGAGACCGCGTCCGGCGCGGATCCGGCGACCGCCCCGCGCCGCCGCAGGCTCTTCGGCCGGAAGACCCCCGCGCCGGTCACGGTCGTTTTCAGCCATGGTTACTGCCTCAGCCAGGACTCCTGGCACTTCCAGCGCGCCGCCCTGCGCGGACTCGTCCGTACCGTCCACTGGGACCAGCGCAGCCACGGCCGCTCCGCGCGCGGCGCCGCCCAGCAGGGCCCCGACGCGGTCCCGGTCACCATCGACCAGCTCGGCCGCGATCTGAGGACCGTCATCGACGCGGCGGCGCCCGAGGGCCCGCTGGTGCTGGTCGGCCACTCCATGGGCGGGATGACGATCATGGCCCTCGCCGACCAGTATCCGGAGCTGGTGCGGGAGCGGGTCGTCGGCGTCGCCCTCATCGGTACGTCCAGCGGGAAGCTCGGCGAGGTCAACTACGGTCTGCCGGTCGCGGGCGTGAACGCCGTACGCCGCGTCCTGCCCGGCGTGCTCAAGGCGCTCGGCTCCCAGGCCGAGCTGGTCGAGCGCGGCCGGCGGGCCACGGCGGATCTCTTCGCGGGCCTGATCAAGCGGTACTCGTTCAGCTCGAAGGACGTGGACCCGGCGGTCGTGCGGTTCGCCGAGCGGCTCATCGAGTCGACCCCGATCGATGTGGTCGCGGAGTTCTACCCGGCCTTCACCGATCACGACAAGGTGCAGGCGCTCTCGGTCTTCCTGGATGTCCCGGCGCTGGTCCTGGCCGGGGAGAGCGATCTGGTGACGCCCAGCACACACAGCGAGGCCATCGGCGATCTGCTGCCGGACGCGGAGCTGGTGCTCGTACCGGACGCCGGGCATCTGGTGATCCTGGAGCATCCGGAGGCCGTCACGGACCGGCTCGCCGACCTGCTGGCACGGGTGGGCGCGATGCCGGCAGCGGCTAACGTTGGCACGCATGGAAGCACCGCACAGCCCGGCGGCTGACGCCGCACCCGGCACCCGCCCCGCCCGTCCCACCGGGCCTCCCGCCGACCGTCCCGCCGTCCGCCTCACCGTCGAGAGCCCGGAGCGGATGCGGGAGCTGGGCCGCGGACTCGCGGCCCTCCTGCGCCCCGGCGATCTGGTGATGCTGACCGGCGAACTCGGCGCGGGCAAGACCACCCTCACCCGCGGCCTCGGCGAGGGCCTCGGTGTCCGTGGCGCCGTCACCTCCCCCACGTTCGTGATCGCCCGGGTCCATCCGTCCCTGGTCGGCGGCCCGGCGCTGGTCCATGTCGACGCGTACCGGCTGGGCGGGGGCCTTGACGAGATGGAGGACCTCGACCTGGATGTCTCGCTGCCGGACTCCGTGGTGGTCGTGGAGTGGGGCGACGGCAAGGTCGAGGAGCTGTCGGACGACCGGCTGCATGTGGTGATCCACCGGACCGTGGGCGGGGACACGAACGTGCACACGGACGCGGATACGAACATGGATACGGAAGCTGACCCGGGGGGCGGCGGCACTGACGAACGGCGCACGGTCACGCTGACCGGCTTCGGCAGTCGCTGGTCGGACGCGGATCTGGCCGCGCTGGCCCACTGAGCCGCCGCCGCTCCACCGCGCTGAGCCGCCGCTCCACCCCGCCGGGCCGTCCCGCCACCCCACTGATTCGGCCAGCCGCTCCGTACATTCCGACAAGACGTCGGCAAAATGTTGCGCGTGCCGTGCCGTACGTGGTGACATGGTACGGAGAAGTGGTTAGGTCTACCTAACTAGCCTGCCCCCGAACACCAGGAGGCATCCATGCCGGCGCCAGCACATGACCCGCGTCCGCGCTCCGCTTCGTATCTGACGAGATCCCTCTCGCCGTCGTCCGTGTCCATGAAGGATCTGCTGGCGTCCTGCGCGTCGGCGGCGGCCGTGTCCACGCCGCCGGGCGCGCCGTCGGCCGTGGCGGTCGCCGAAGCGGCGGCGGCCACGGAGGCCGAGGCCGGGGATCTGGAATCGCTGCGCGAGCGGGAACGGAGACGCGACGCCGCACGGGAGCGCGACGCCGCGTAAGAGGCGTAAAAGGCGTAAGAAGGCGGAGCAGCCGGGAAACCCCGGGGACAGGCGTCCCGGTCTACGGGACGACCACGACCTTGGAACCGACCGTCGCGAACGTCCACATCGCGTTTCCGTCCGCCACCTTCATCCTGACCCCGCCGGTCTTCAGCGTCGGATCGGGGCTGGACAGCGTGCCGTCCACCGCCGCGCTGAAGCCGATCGCGACATCGCCGACGAGCGCGAACCGCACGACATGCTCGATCCGCACCCCGTCCGAGCCCGTGACCGATCCCGACCGCGAGGTCACCTGGTACGAGCCGGGTTCGGGGCTGACGGTGCTCGGCATGACCGCGAACGTCCGCGTCACCCGCTCCTTCGCCTCCACCAGCCACACGCGCCGGTCGGCCAGCGCGTAGACGACCCGTACGCCCTCGCCCGACTCCGCGGGCAGGGCGTTCGGGTTCTTGGGTTTCTGCGCGGGGGCCCCGGCTGCGCCGGAGGGGGCTGTCCTGGGTGTCTTGGGCTTGGCGAGGGTGTCGGGGACATGCGCCGACGCCTGGTAGGCGAGGAAACCGACCACGGCGATGGCAGCCGCGGTGAGCCCGGCCACGATTCCCGAGCTGCTCCTGGACACCTTGATCCACCTCTCGTACGTATGACTCCGTGGTGACGTTAGCAGCAGGCGGCTGACGGGACGGGGCGCCGTGCCTTGGGGCCGGGAGCCGTAGGCTGTTTGCGTGCTTCTGCTCGCCGTTGATACCGCCACGCCCGCCGTCACCGTCGCCCTCCACGACGGCAGCTCCGTCCTGGCCGAGGAGAGCCAGGTCGACGCGCGCCGCCATGGGGAACTGCTGCTGCCCGCCGTCGACCGGGTCCTCGCCGGGGCCGGGCTGAAACCGGACGCGGTCACGGACGTGATCGTCGGCGTCGGCCCCGGACCGTACACAGGGCTGCGCGTCGGCCTGGTCACGGCGCTGACCCTCGGCTCGGCGCTCGGGGTGCCGGTGCGGGGGCTGTGCACGCTGGACGGGCTCGCGTACGCCTCCGGGGCCGGGAGCCCCTTCGTCGTCGCGACGGACGCGCGGCGCAAGGAGGTCTACTGGGCGCGCTACGCCGACGCCCGTACCCGGCTGACCGAACCGGCCGTCGACCGGCCCGCCGATATCGCGGAGGCGGTCGCGGGGCTGCCCGCCGTCGGCGCGGGGGCGCTGCTCTACCCCGGCACCTTCCCGGACGCCCGCGGCCCCGAGCACCAGTCCGCGGCGGCGCTCGCCTCGCTGGCGGCGGAGAGACTGGCCTCCGGCGGGGAGTTCCTGCCGGCGCTGCCGCTCTATCTGCGCCGGCCGGACGCGCAGGTGCCCAAGAACTACAAGGTGGTCACACCGAAGTGACGGACGCGACGGATGCGGCCGACGGGACTGCGGCCGACGTGAGCGCGGCAGACCTGAACGCGGCTGACGTGAACGCGGCCGGTGCGGCCGGTGCGGCCGGGGCGGCCGGGGACGCGGCTCCCGTCGTCGCCCTGCGCGAGATGCGCTGGTGGGACATCGAGCCGGTGCTCGCGCTCGAACGCGAGCTCTTCCCCGAGGACGCCTGGTCCCCGGGCATGTTCTGGTCGGAACTGGCCCACACGCGCGGCCCCCGGGCCACCCGCCGCTATGTGGTGGCCGAGACGGCGGAGCCCGGCAGCGCCCGGATCGTCGGCTACGCGGGCCTCGCCGCGGCCGGCGGACTCGGCGACGTACAGACCATCGCCGCCGTCCGCGACCAGTGGGGCACCGGCCTCGGCTCCCGGCTGCTCACCGATCTGCTTCAGCACGCCACCGCCTTCGAGTGCGAGGAGGTACTGCTCGAAGTGCGGGTGGACAACCTCCGCGCGCAGCGGCTGTACGAGCGGTTCGGCTTCGAGCCGATCGGATTCCGGCGCGGCTACTACCAGCCGGGCAATGTCGACGCGCTCGTCATGCGCCACCACGTGAAGACCCATCAAGGAACTGAGACCCATGGCTGACGAACCCCTCGTCCTCGGTATCGAGACCTCCTGCGACGAGACCGGCGTCGGGATCGTACGGGGGACGACCCTGCTCGCCGACGCCATCGCGTCGAGCGTCGACGAGCACGCGCGCTACGGCGGTGTGGTGCCGGAGGTCGCCTCCCGTGCGCATCTGGAGGCGATGGTGCCGACGATCGAGCGCGCGCTGAAGGAGGCGGGGGTCTCCGCGCGTGATCTGGACGGGATCGCCGTGACCGCGGGCCCCGGTCTCGCGGGCGCGCTGCTGGTCGGGGTCTCGGCGGCGAAGACGTACGCGTACGCGCTGGGCAAGCCGCTGTACGGGGTGAACCACCTGGCCTCCCACATCTGCGTCGACCAGCTCGAACACGGCCGGCTGCCCGAGCCGACCATGGCGCTGCTGGTCAGCGGTGGCCACTCCTCGCTGCTGCTCGCGCCGGACATCACGGCCGATGTACGGCCGATGGGCGCGACGATCGACGACGCGGCGGGCGAGGCGTTCGACAAGATCGCGCGGGTGCTCCAGCTGGGGTTCCCCGGCGGCCCGGTGATCGACCGGCTGGCGCGGGAGGGCGACCCGTCCGCGATCGCGTTCCCGCGCGGACTGACAGGACCGCGCGACGCGCCGTACGACTTCTCCTTCTCCGGCCTGAAGACCTCGGTGGCCCGCTGGATCGAGGCGAAGCGGAACGCGGGCGAGGAGGTGCCCGTACGGGATGTGGCGGCCTCGTTCCAGGAGGCGGTGGTCGACGTACTGACCCGGAAGGCCGTCCGCGCCTGCAAGGACGAGGGCGTGGACCATCTGATGATCGGCGGCGGCGTCGCGGCCAACTCCCGGCTGCGCGCGCTCGCGCAGGAGCGCTGCGAGCGGGCGGGCATCCGGCTGCGGGTGCCGCGCCCGGGGCTGTGCACGGACAACGGCGCGATGGTGGCGGCGCTGGGCGCGGAGATGGTGGCGCGCAACCGGCCGGCGTCGGACTGGGAGCTGTCGGCGGACTCGTCGCTGCCGGTGACGGAACCGCACGTGCCGGGGCAGACGCATGACCACCAGCACCAGCACCAGTACCCGCACGATCACGACCATGTGCACGAAGTGGCGAAGGACAACCTGTACTCATGACGGTCGCGCTGATGTGGGAGGCGAAAGCGGCACCCGGACGGGGCGCGGAGCTGCTGGAGTGGGCGCGGTCGCGGTCGCGGGACCTGCCGGACGCCCCCCTCCGCCGCGAACTGCTGCGCGCCCCCCAGGACCGCGTCCTGGTCATCACCTGGTGGGACGCCCCCTACGACGCGGAACTCCCGGAACTCCCGTCCCCGCCCCCGGACCTCCTCGCCCGCCCACCCCACCGCTGGCGCTTCGAGTCGGTCACGGCGGAATAGCCGGCGGTGGGGGCCGGTCAGGTCAGGGGTCCCCCGCGCGGGGATCCTCCGGGGGCGCGGGGCCGCCGCGGGCCATGAGCAGGCGCTCCAGCCGGTCGAAGCGTTCGTGGAGGGCGCGTGTCTCCTCCGAGACCCCCGCCCTTCCCTCGTGCTCCGCGTGTTCGACGGCCAGCGCGAGCTGGCGCGCGTGCCGGGCGGCCCCGCCGACGAACCAGGTGGCGACGGACGCCGTCACGATGCTGAACACGGAGATCCCGGCGAGCATCACCACACTGGCGATGACGCGCCCCGGCGCGGTGACGGGATACAGGTCCCCGTACCCCACGGTGGTCGCCGTCTCGATCGACCACCACAGGGCGAGGGGGAAGGACGTGATGGTCGCGTGCGGCGCCGCCACCTCGAACGGGACGATGATCCAGGAGCCGGCCAGCAGGATGACGACGACGGCCAGTGAAGCCCACGCCGCCGCTCTCACATGCAGCCGCTGCCAGCGCTCACTGCCCAGCAGCCGTCTCAGCAGGTACGCGAAGGACAGCGGTGGCATGGGCGGACCTCGTTCGGCTCGATCGCCCCGAAACTACCCGGCCGTGCCCTGCCCGGTCCGTCTGACACTCGCGGAAGCGTTCACGGGAACCGAGGGCGCGCTGAGGGAGCCGAGCAGCCGCAGTGACTGGGCCGAGGCCGAATCCGGTTCGGGGCTGAGGAGGTTGAGCAGCTGGTCGGGCTCGTCGGGGAAGGTCAGCGTCTCGCAGTGGAGGACCAGGTCACCGACCGCGGGGTGCCGTACATGCTTCGTCCTGTGTGTCGCGTACCGGACGTTGTAATCGGCCCACCAGCGCCGGAAGTCCGCGTCCTGGACGGACAACTCGCCGATCAGCGCGGCCAGTCGGGGATCGTGCGGGAAGAGGCCGCTGTAGCGGCGCAGATTGGCGACGCAGTCCTCCGCCATCTCCGCCCACTCCGCGTACCGCTCGCGCGCGGTGGGGTCGAGGAAGACATAGCGGGCGAAGTTGCGCTCACCGGCGGGCAGCGCGTCGAAATCGGTGAGCAGCGCGTGCGCCAGCTGGTTGGAGGCGAGGACGTCCATCCGGTGACCGATCAGGAACATCGGTACGTGGTCGAGGGTCGCCAGCAGGGCGAGCAGTCCGGGCCTGATCCGCTGCGTGGCGGGTGATCTGCGGCGGGAGTGGCCCCGGGGCGGCCTGGCCAGCTCGATGAGATGGTCGCGCTCGACGGCGTTCAGCCGCAGGGCGCGCGCGACGGCGTCCAGGACGCTGTCGGAGATGTTGAGATGGCGGCCCTGCTCCAGGCGTCCGTAGTAGTCGGCGCTGACGCCCGCCAGATAGGCCACTTCCTCGCGCCGCAGACCGGGCACCCGGCGCGGGCCCGGATGCGCTTGTACGCCGGCCTGCTCCGGGGTGATCCGGGCGCGCCTGGTGCGGAGGAAATCCCGCAGTTCCGCGTTGCGCTCCATTCGTACGACTGTAGCCGCACGAGTGGAACGTACAGGCGGGTGAAGGTGGGTCTGTCAGACCTGGTCGGGGAGGGCCCGGGTCCGGCCATGTCCGGTCCGGGCAGGGTGCGGCCGAGGTGGTGCGGGAGGCGATGCGCGGTGGTTGTGTGGAAGGAGCGGCGGCCGGCACCGTCCAGCCCTTCCGCCCCAGCCCCAGCCCCTCTTCGACCCCTCAAGGAACACAGCGATGACGCACGTCCCCACCACCACACTCGGCGACGGGCTCGCGGTCAGCGCGCTCGGCTACGGAGCGATGGGCCTGTCCGAGGTCTACGGCCACGCCGAGGAGTCGGAGTCCCTGGCCACCCTGCACCACGCGCTCGACCGTGGCGTGACGTTCATCGACACGGCCGATGTGTACGGCGCGGGACAGAACGAGCGCCTCGTCGGACGGCTCCTCGCCGAGCGGCGCGCGGAAGTGACCGTGGCCAGCAAGTTCGGCATCGTCCTCGGCGAGTCCGGCATGGGCACGGAGGGGATGACGACGCGCGGTGACGCCGCGTACGTACGGGCCGCCGCGGACGCGACGCTGGAGCGGCTGGGCGTCGGCACCATCGATCTGTACTACCTGCACCGCCGCGATGTCTCCGTCCCCGTCGAGGAGACGGTCGGGGCCATGGCGGAGCTGGTCGCGCAGGGCAAGGTCCGGCATCTGGGACTGTCCGAGGTGACCGCCGACGAACTGCGGCGGGCACACGCCACGCATCCGATCGCGGCCGTGCAGAGCGAGTGGTCGCTCTGGAGCCGCGATGTGGAGCGGGCGGTGGTGCCGACGGCGGCCGAACTGGGCGTGGGGTTCGTCCCGTACTCCCCGCTGGGGCGCGGGTTCCTCACCGGCACGCTCACGGACCGGGCCGCGCTGGCCGATGACTGGCGCGCGGGGCTGCCCCGCTTCTCGGCGGACGCCTTCGACCGCAACCAGGCCGTCGTACGCGCGGTCCGGGGCCTCGCGGCCGAGCTGGGCGCCACCCCCGCGCAGGTGGCGCTGGCCTGGCTCCGTGCACAGGGGGAGCGGTTCGGACTGCCGGTGGTGCCGATCCCCGGTACGCGGCGGGCCGCCCGGGTCGACGAGAACATCGGATCGCTGGACGTCGTTCTCGACGGGGAGCAGCTGGGACTGCTGAGCGGGCTGGCCGAGGGCGTGGTGGGGCGCCGCTCGGACAACGACGACCCGAACTGGGTCTCGGACACCCGCGAATGATGACTACGGACGCGACGGACCCAGAGGGAAAGAGAGCGGAACAGAACATGAGCGGACGCTTGGACGGAACGGTCGCGCTGGTCACCGGCGCGAGCAGCGGTATCGGTGAGGCGACGGCCCTGTCCCTGGCCGCCGAGGGCGCGTCGGTCGCCGTCGTGGCCCGCCGGAAGGACCGGCTCGACGATCTCGTGGCCCGTATCCGGGACGCGGGCGGCAGCGCGCACGCGTTCGGCGCGGACATCACCCGGGCGGGCGAGGGCGAGGCGGTCGTCACCCGGGCCGTGCAGGAACTGGGCCGCCTGGACACCGTCGTGAACAACGCGGGCGTGATGCTGCTCGGGCCCGCGCTGGACACCCCGGTCACGGAGTGGCAGCGGATGGTCGACCTCAATCTGTCGGCGCTGCTCCGCGTGACGCACACCGCGCTGCCGCACCTGGTGTCGGCCGCCGCCGACGGGCCGCGCGGGGTCGCCGACCTGGTGAACATCAGCTCCGTCGCGGGACGGGTGGCCACCGCCGGAGCGGCGGTCTACAACCTGACGAAGTTCGGGGTGGCGGCGGTCAGCGAGGCGCTGCGCCAGGAGCTGGCGGGCAAGCACGTACGGGTGAGCGCGGTGGAGCCGGGCGCGGTGGTCACGGAGCTGACCCACCACCTCGGGGACGGGGTGCGCGACACCATCGAGGCCTGGTACGGCGGGATGGAGAGCCTGCGGCCGGAGGACATCGCGGACGCGATCGAGTACATCGTGACCCGGCCGCGCCGGGTGGCGGTCAACGAGATGCTGATCAGGCCGACGGAACAGGTCTGACCGGACCCGCCCGCGCGGGGCCCCTGGCGCCTCGCCGGGCCCCGCGTCCGACCCCGCTCCGTCGGCGCCGCTGCGCACCGCTAACCTCTGGCGAATGATCAGCCGCGCTCCGCTGCCGCCGCCCCCGCCCGAGGAGCCGGGCCCGTGGCCCGATCACGCCGCGCGGCTCGCCGAGCGGGCCGAGGCCATGGTGGAGCTGAGCAGACGCGGTCTCTCCCTCGGACGCCTGGTGGCGCTCTGGCTGGCAGGGGCGCTCGCCGTGGTCGGCTGGGCGGCCGTCGGGGCGGCGATCCAGAGCTTCGAGGGCGGCGGTCTCGGTCTGATGACCGGAGTGGTCCTGCTGGGCCTCGCGGCGGTCCTCCTGGTCCCGGCGGCGGTCGCGGTCGGCTTCTGGCTGAGCCGGGGCCGTCTCATACGGGAGCGGCTGGCCGCCTGGGCGGAGTCGGCCCCGGAACGTGTGACGGACCTCCGTGTGGGCGCGCACCGGCGGTCCGTGATGTGGCTGCTGCCCTCGGTGCTGCTGTGTCTGGTGGGGGTGTGGGCGACGGGCCGGGCCCTGGCCGAGGCCGTGAGCGGGGGCGCGACCGGCCGCGAATCGGTCACGCTGGGTGAGACGGCGTACGCGCTGGGGCTCGGCGGGACCCTCCTGGTGACCGGTCTGCTCGGGCTGGTCCCGTCGGTCAGGCATCAGTGCTGGTCAGGGCGGTTGATGAGGCCGGCGCTGATCCGTGGCGGCGGAGGCGCGCATCGCTGAGGCCGGTCTTACCGTGTCCGTCCTATCCTGAAGAGGGAACGCATGCGCCATTCAGGGTTAAGGGGCGGCGGATGGAATGGGTTTGGTGGATTTTCGTCTTCTTCCTCGTGGGCGGCTTCGGCTGGATGACCGACACGGGCCGTACAGCGTTGCGGACCCGGCACGAACGAAGAATTGAGCGCCTCAAGCTCCAGGAGCACGAACGGCTGGCCATCGAGCAGGCCAACAAGCCCCCGGAGCCCGTGTGCGGCTGCTCGCACCATCTGGCGAAGCACGACCGGCGGGGCAAGTGCCACGAGGACGTGGAGGTGCCGATGGAGTGGGACGAGAACAAGAAGCCCCTGCGGTACGAGCGCCGGCAGTGCAACTGCCAGCAGTACATCGGCCCGCAGCCGCTCTCACAGATCTACGCGGACGAGCTGACGGACCTGAACTGACGGACCTGAACTGACGGGCCGGAGTCGACGGGCCGGAGCTGACCCGGGCGGGCACGCGAGGCCTACGCGACCGGATGACCTATGAGCATCGTCGGCGCGCCCGCGACCCTGGTGAGGAAGACCGTCGTCGCGTGGGGACCTCTGAGTTTGAGGCGCCGGCGCAACTCCTCGGGCTCCACTGCCGAGCCGCGCTTCTTCACGGTGAGCACGCCGACCTCGCGCTCGCGCAACAGAGCCTTCAGCTTCTTGAGCCCGAAGGGGAGTTGGTCGGTGATCTCGTAGGCCGTGGCGAACGCGGTCGGGCGCGGTTCGTCGGCCGTGATGTACGCGATCGTCTCGTCGATCAGCCCGCCGTCCAGGTCCTCGGCGACCTCGGCGACCAGATGCGCGCGGATGACGGCGCCGTCCGGCTCGTACAGGAAACGCCCGACCGGCCGCACCGCCGGGTCGGGCAGACCGCGGCCGATGAGGGTGGCGCCGGAGGGCAGGAGGGTGGCACGGCGCGTACCGGGGACGACGCTCTCCTGGCCCCCGCGCCCGACTCCGTCCCCGTCGTCCCTGTTCGCATCCCCGCGCCCGCGCTCGGCCTCGCGCCGGTGCCAGAGCACGGCTTCCTTCACGTCACCGCCGTCCGAGATCCACTCGGCCTCGAAGTCGTCGGGGATCAGTTCGTGCGGGATGCCGGGCGCGATCTTGACCGCGCCCGCGCCGGTTCCGCGTACCGCGTCGACCGCCCAGGACAGCGGCGGTGAGTACGCCTCCGGATCGAAGATCCTGCCCCGGCCGCCGCGCCGCGCGGGGTCGATGAAGAGGGCGCCGGCCCCGGTCGTGTCGTACTCCAGGACATCCGCCCGGGTCACCGCGACGGGCGGGCCGTCCGGCACCAGGGTGCGCACATTGGTGAGGGCGATCTCGCAGGTCAGCGGGTCGAGATCGACCCCGGTCACGGCGAGGCCCGCGCGGGCCAGCTCGATCGCGTCGCCGCCGATGCCGCAGCAGAGGTCCGTGACCCGGGCGCCCGGTGCGAGGGCGCGGAACCGGGCGGCCCGGTGGGCGGCGACGCTGCCGCGCGTGGCCTGCTCGACACCGTTCGGCGTGAAGTACATGCGGTACGCGTCCTCCGCGCCGAACTTCGCCACCGCGCGCTGGCGCAGCCGCGCCTGCGCCAGCGCCGCCGACACCAGCTCGGCCGGGTGTTCACGGCGCAGCCGCGTGGCGAGGGCGAGTTCCTGGGCCGGATCGTGGTCGCGCAGTTCGGCGAGCAGGGCCTGTCCCTCGGCGGAGAGGAGGGGCGCGAGGAGCGGCGTGGGAGGAGCCGGAACGGGAGGGGGCGAGGCGGCGGGAGAGGAGGCGCGGTCGGTCACCCGGTCCATTGTGGGCCAGCCGGGGGACGGTACGCGCCGGGGCGGCGGTGTCGGGCGCGCGGAGGCTCCGCGCGCTGACAGGATGCGACGCCATGCAGCTAGTACGACAAAAAGAAGAAACGATCATGCAAGCCGCATACCGTGCACCGGGATGCGGACGATGGCGCGGCCGTACGGTCCTGGTCACACTGCTGGTCGCCGCCCTCGGCTCGGGATGCGCCGCCGGATCCGGCGAACCGGTGAAGTCCGCGCACGGCGCGTCCGCCGCCGGGAAGCCGGGCCAGGCCGCCGCCGGGGCGCCGCACGAGCTGAAGGCGGCCGAACTGGACGCGCTCTACGCGCCCGAGAACGTACGCCGCACGCAGGCCGTGCGCGCGGTCGCGGCGAAGAAGTGGGGGCTCGCGAGCACCCCCCTGCCCGCGCCCCGGCCGCCCGCGGTCAAGCCGGACATCAGCACGCGCGAGGGCTTCGAGGTCGAGGGCGGTGAGGACCTGCCACCGCTGTTCACCACCGTCCCGGTCGACGGCAAGAAGGTCGTCTTCCTGACGATGGACGACGGCTCGGAGAAGGACCCCGAACTGCTGCGGATGATGAGCGAGCTGAAGATCCCGTACACCGCTTTCCTCAGCGATTACGTCATCAATGACAACTACGGCTACTTCAAGCAGATGCGGGACCGCGGGGTCGCCATCCAGAACCACACCCTCAACCACCCGTACATGCCCGGCCTGTCGTACGAGGAGCAGAAGCGGGAGATCTGCGGCCAGCAGGACCTGCTGGAGAAGAACTACGGGAAGCGGCCCACGCTCTTCCGGCCGCCGTACGGCAACTACAACGCCGACACGCTGCGCGCCGCCAAGGAGTGCGGGATCAAGGCCGCGCCGATCTGGGCGTCCGAGGCGTATCCCGACCACATGGAGTGGCGCGAGTGGGACCGGGACATGCACCCCGGTGACATCATCCTGACCCACTTCCGCGGGCGGGACGAGTGGAAGGGCACCATGCCCGACATGATCCGCCATGTGATGAAGGTCGTCACGGACAAGGGATACGCCGTCGGCAAGCTGGAGGACTACGTATGAGACCCGCGCACCGGCTGCTGGCCGGGGTGCTGGCCGCCGGTGCGCTCCTCGCGGCCGGCTGCGCGCAGTCGGCCGACGCGATGGACCCGATGGACCCGATCGAACGGCTCGGCCGCAAGGCGGCGCAGGGGGTGAGCCCGCACGACTCGGTCCCGTCCCGGGTGCCCGTGCCGCTGCCGGGGCCGGGCCCGGGATCGATGACCCCGTCCACGGACCCGTCCACGGGCGCGTCCGTGGACCCGTCCGGGCCGGGCGCTCCCGTACGCCCCGTCTGCGGGCTGCACGAGATGTCGCCCGCGCCGTCGCCGGCACCGCCGCTCGCGCACCCGATCGCGCCGCCGTCCCCGCTGCTGTCCACGCCCTCGCCGCCGTCGCCACCGCTCCGGCACTGCCCCTCGGTCCTGCCGGGTTCGTACGGAACCCCGGCCCCCGGAGCCGCGTTTCCGTAGGTGGGAAAGATCCGCCACGACCGCGCTCATTGGCACTCCGCTTGACCGAGTGCTAATCGCAGTCATAGTCTCAGGTCTGGCACTCCCCACTGGAGAGTGCCAAAGCGCGACTGGCAGGTCCGGCACCCGCGACGACGGATCTATCTGGTCGCCACCCTCAGACAGTTAACCCCGTGAGATCTCCGAAGGGGGAGGTCGGATCGTGACGACCGCCAGCACCAAGGTTGCCATCAAGCCGCTCGAGGACCGCATTGTGGTCCAGCCGCTCGACGCCGAGCAGACCACGGCCTCTGGCCTGGTTATCCCGGACACCGCCAAGGAGAAGCCCCAGGAGGGCGTCGTCCTGGCTGTGGGCCCGGGCCGATTCGAGAACGGCGAGCGGCTTCCGCTCGACGTCTCCGTCGGCGACGTCGTTCTGTACAGCAAGTACGGCGGCACCGAAGTGAAGTACAGCGGCGAGGAATACCTCGTCCTCTCGGCTCGCGACGTACTCGCGATCATCGAGAAGTAATTCACCTAATTGCTTTTGGACTGCGCCCCTGGCCCCCCTGCGATTGCCGGGCGGACAGGGGCGCAGTTCATTGAGAGGACAGAGAAGCTCCCATGGCGAAGATCCTGAAGTTCGACGAGGACGCCCGTCGCGCCCTCGAGCGCGGCGTCAACAAGCTTGCCGACACGGTGAAGGTGACGATCGGCCCCAAGGGCCGCAACGTCGTCATCGACAAGAAGTTCGGCGCCCCGACCATCACCAACGACGGTGTCACGATCGCCCGCGAGGTCGAGATCGACGACCCGTACGAGAACCTCGGCGCCCAGTTGGTGAAGGAGGTGGCGACCAAGACCAACGACATCGCGGGTGACGGCACCACCACCGCCACCGTGCTGGCCCAGGCGCTGGTCCGCGAGGGCCTGCGCAACGTCGCCGCGGGCGCTTCCCCGGCCGCCCTGAAGAAGGGCATCGACGCCGCGGTCAAGGCCGTGTCCGAGGAGCTCCTCGCGACCGCCCGCCCGATCGACGACAAGTCCGACATCGCCGCCGTCGCCGCGCTCTCCGCCCAGGACGAGCAGGTCGGCGAGCTGATCGCCGAGGCGATGGACAAGGTCGGCAAGGACGGTGTCATCACCGTCGAGGAGTCCAACACCTTCGGTCTGGAGCTGGACTTCACCGAGGGCATGGCCTTCGACAAGGGCTACCTGTCCCCGTACATGGTGACCGACCAGGAGCGGATGGAGGCCGTCCTCGACGACCCGTACATCCTGGTCCACCAGGGCAAGATCGCCAGCATCCAGGACCTGCTGCCGCTGCTGGAGAAGGTCATCCAGGCGGGTGGCTCCAAGCCGCTGCTGATCATCGCCGAGGATGTCGAGGGCGAGGCGCTCTCCACCCTCGTCGTCAACAAGATCCGCGGCACGTTCAACGCCGTCGCGGTCAAGGCTCCCGGCTTCGGTGACCGCCGCAAGGCCATGCTCGGCGACATCGCCACCCTCACCGGTGCGACCGTCATCGCCGAGGAGGTCGGCCTCAAGCTCGACCAGGCCGGTCTGGACGTGCTGGGCTCCGCCCGCCGCGTCACCATCTCCAAGGACGACACGACCATCGTCGACGGTGGCGGCAACTCCGCCGACGTCGCCGGGCGCGTCAACCAGATCAAGGCCGAGATCGAGTCCACGGACTCCGACTGGGACCGCGAGAAGCTCCAGGAGCGCCTCGCGAAGCTGGCCGGCGGCGTGTGCGTGATCAAGGTCGGCGCCGCCACCGAGGTGGAGCTGAAGGAGAAGAAGCACCGTCTGGAGGACGCCATCTCCGCGACCCGCGCCGCGGTCGAGGAGGGCATCGTCTCCGGTGGTGGCTCCGCTCTGGTGCACGCCGCCAAGGTGCTCGACGGCAACCTCGGCAAGGAGGGCGACGAGGCCACCGGTGTCGCGGTCGTCCGCCGCGCCGTGGTCGAGCCGCTGCGCTGGATCGCCGAGAACGCCGGTCTCGAGGGCTACGTCATCACCTCCAAGGTGTCGGAGCTGGACAAGGGCCACGGCTTCAACGCCGCGACCGGCGAGTACGTCGACCTGGTGAAGGCCGGCGTCATCGACCCGGTCAAGGTCACGCGCTCCGCCCTGGAGAACGCCGCGTCCATCGCCTCGCTGCTGCTCACGACCGAGACCCTGGTCGTCGAGAAGCCGGCCGAGGAAGAGGCCGACGCGGGTCACGGCGGCCACGGCCACAGCCACTGAGGCACAGACGTCCTGCCGGACGAACGCACCGAGGCCCGGCACCCCTTCGCGGGGGTGCCGGGCCTCGGCGCGTTCCGGCGGCGTCAACCGGTGTCAACCGGCGGGCCGTCAACCGGCGGCGCCTACGACGGGCCGTACTTGCGGCCCGTCTTCGAGCTGATCCCGCCCAGCAGTCCGCGCGGAGCCAGCTTCACCGCTCCCATCAGCGCCTTGTAGCGCGGATCCGGTACGGACACGGTCTTTCCGCGCGCCAGGTCCGCCAGCGCGGCGGCCACCAGCTTGTCCGCGTCCAGCCACATCCAGCCCGGGATGTTGTCCGTGCCCATCCCGGCCCGCTCATGGAACTCGGTCCGCACGAAACCGGGGCACAGCGCCATCAGCCGCACCCCCGTCCCGGCCAGATCCCGCGCGACGCCCTGGGTGAACTGCACGACCCAGGACTTCGAGGCGCCGTACGTCCCGCGCGGTACGAACGCCGCCACGGACGCCACATTGACGACTCCGCCCCGGCCGCGCGCCTTCATCCCCGGGGCCGCCGCCGAGGTCAGCCGCAGCACGGCCTCGCAGTGCACCTTCAGCATGGTCAGTTCGTCGGCCATCGAGACGTCGAGGAACCGTCCCTTGTTGCCGAACCCCGCGTTGTTGACCAGCAGATCGACCGGCTGCTTGCGGTCCGAGAGCCTTTTCTCCACCGAGGCGATCCCGTCGTCGGTGGAGAGGTCGGCGGTCAGCACCTCGGCCTCGATGCCGTGCCGGTCGTGCAGTTCGGTGGCCTGGACACGCAAACGCTCGGTGTCGCGGGCCACGAGGACGAGATTGTGTCCGTCCGCGGCCAGCCGCCGAGCGAAGGCGGCACCGATCCCCGCTGTCGCGCCGGTAATCAAAGCAGTCGTCATAGGCAGGCACGTTAGTGCCTGCGCGAGCGGACCCGACGATGCCCGGGAAAGGGTTACTTCGCGGCGTTTCCCGCCGTGTCCCCCGCGCCGTACTTCTCGACGTACTCCCGCGCCGCCCTCAACTCCCCGGCGTGCAGGGCGTCACCGGCGGCGAGGATCCGGGGCAGCAGCTCCCGCTCGGTGGTGGCGGCGCGGAAGGCCAGGGCCACCGTCACGTCATGGTCCGGCCGGTGGACGATCTCGATCGGATCGCCCGCGCGGATCTCGCCGGGGGTGATGACCCGCAGATACGCACCGGTCACGGCCTGCCCGGTGAACCGCCGCACCCAGCCCTTCTCGCCGAGCCAGCCCTGGAACGTACGGCATGGAATCCGCCCGCTCGTCGTCTCCAGCACCACATCGGCGCCGATCCGCCAGCGCTCGCCGATCCTGGCGCCCATGACGTCCAGACCGGATGTGGTGAGGTTCTCCCCGAAGGCGCCGTTGGCCAGCGGCCGTCCCAACTCCCGCTCCCAGAAGTCCAGATCCTCCCGCGCGAACGCGTACACCGCCTGGTCGGAGCCGCCGTGGTGGCGCAGATCGCAGACCGTGTCACCGGCGACCCCGCTCGCGCCCTCGCCCCTGGGCCCGGGATCCGCCACCCGTACGGGACCGTCCGCCGGACGCTTGTCGATGCCGGTGACCCCACCCGGGCTGTCCGTGTATTCCACGGCTGTCGGCCGCCCCACATTTACGGTCAGAAGCTTCATACGCGCCACGTTATCCGTCCCCATCCCAAACGTTCCACCCGTAATTGAGCATTACCCCAAAGCACCGCTTATAGTCGAAGGGTGATCGAAGCCCGTCATCTCCGTGTCCTGCGCACCGTGGCCGCCACCGGCTCCTTCTCCGCGGCGGCGCGTGAGCTGGGCTGTACGCAGCCGGCCGTCAGCCAGCAGATGAAGGCGCTCGAATCGTCCGCGGGCACCCCCCTGATCGTGCGTACCGGCCGCGAGATGCGGTTGACGCAGGCCGGTGAGGCGCTCGTACGGCACGCCACGGGCATCCTCGCCGGACTCACCGCGGCGGAGGAGGAGATCGCGGCCATCGCCGGGCTGCGGGCCGGCCGGGTCAGGCTGGTGTCCTTCCCCAGCGGCAGTTCCACACTGGTGCCGACCGCCCTGGCCGCTCTGCGCGCGGCCCATCCGGGCACGCGGGTCTCACTGGTCGAGGCCGAGCCGCCGAGTTCGGCGGCGATGCTGCGGGACGGCGAGTGCGATGTGGCGCTGGCGTTCCGCTACGGAGGCTCCGATGCCGAGTGGGACGACCTCGCCGTACGACCGCTGCTCGTCGACCGGCTCGTCGGTCTGGTCCCCGAGGGGCACCGGCTCGCGGACGCGGGTACGGTCGCGATCGCCGAGCTGGCCGCCGAATCATGGATCGCGGGCTGTCCGCGCTGCCGTACTCAACTGGTCGACGCCTGCGAGGCGGCGGGATTCACGCCCCGGATCGACTTCGCGACGGATGACTATCCGGCCGTGATCGGCCTGGTCGCGGCGGGGCTGGGGGTGGCGGTGCTGCCGGAGCTGGCGATGGAGTCCGTACGCACCGAAGGCGTCCGTGTGCTGGCGGTCGAGCCCTGTGTCCACCGGGAGATCGTCGCGCTGACACTGCCCGATCTGGCGCGGGTCCCGGCCGTGGCGGCGACGCTGGATCAGCTGGTCCTGGCCGGCGCGCGGTGACGGAGCACGCGGGCGGGACGCGGGAGGTGCGGCGTTGCTTGAAGGAACGTTTCTTCTCTATGGGCGGAGGTCACTCAGCCGTTCTCGTGGCCCCCGTGACTGTGGCCGTGTCCGTGGCCCGCGCCGGTGCCGCCGTGACCCGAGGTCGACGCCGTGATGAGCCGGGTCCGCGCCCGCCCCATCAGCTCCTCGCGTTCGTCCTCCGTCAGGCCGCCCCACACGCCGTACGGCTCCCGCACCGCCAAGGCGTGGGCCGCGCACTCCGCGCGGACCGGGCACCTCATGCACACCTCTTTCGCCGAGTTCTCACGCGCGCTTCGCGCCGCGCCTCTTTCCCCCTCCGGGTGGAAGAAGAGCGAACTGTCGACACCCCGACATGCCGCGAGGAGCTGCCAGTCCCACAGGTCTGCGTTCGGTCCGGGAAGGCGGGAGAAATCTGCCATTGCTCATGTCCCCTTGAAACCGTGCTGAGGCGGATACGGGCCGCTTGGACGCCGGGTACGAGCCCGGCGCGTACTCACACCGGTGCTCACGACCGTACATCTACTATGTAAGTAGATGTAAATATGACTCATTGCGAATCTAGCCACAGAC
This sequence comes from Streptomyces sp. L-9-10, assembly GCF_004151105.1. GTDB lineage: Bacteria > Actinomycetota > Actinomycetes > Streptomycetales > Streptomycetaceae > Streptomyces. The sequence continues at coordinate 640,976 of NZ_PHRF01000095.1, read as the reverse complement.
ACCAGTAAAAGTGAAGAAAAGCCGCTAAATGGGGCATACCTCCGATTGGGTACCGGTCAACCCCTTGCGCTCTGCTCCGTGTGCGACCCCTCACAGGGAGTGTCGAAGGGGCTCGTCGGACCCGTAACTCTTTCGAGTGACCGTCGTTGAATGTGCGAGGCGATTGAAAGAATGAGCGCTCGGGCGCATGTCCGAGAGCGTCAATCGCACAGGTGACGATATGTACCCAGCCTGGAGGCTCAAGGTGACGCGCATCAGCTGCGGAGGACGGTCATGACATCCGTCCTCGTCTGCGACGACTCCCCGCTTGCCCGAGAAGCGCTCCGCCGCGCGGTCGCGACCGTGCCCGGTGTCGAGCGCGTGACGACCGCGGCCAACGGCGAGGAAGTCCTCCGCCGCTGGGGTGCCGACCGGTCCGATCTGATTCTGATGGATGTACGCATGCCGGGGCTGGGCGGTGTCGAGACCGTCCGCCGGCTGCTCTCGGCCGACCCCGGCGCCCGGATCATCATGCTCACGGTCGCCGAGGATCTGGACGGAGTCGCGCTCGCGGTCGCCGCCGGTGCCCGTGGCTATCTCCACAAGGACGCCTCGCGTGCCGAACTGCGCGCGACCGTCACCCAGGCGCTCGCCGACCCGACCTGGCGGCTCGCGCCGCGCCGGCTCCGCTCGGCCGAGATGGGCGCCGCGCCCACGCTCACCGCACGTGAGATCCAGGTGCTCGAAGGCATGAGTCACGGCCGGTCGAACGCGGAGATCGGCCGTGAGCTGTTCCTCTCCGAGGACACGGTCAAAACGCACGCCCGGCGGCTCTTCAAGAAGCTCGGCGCCTCGGACCGCGCGCACGCGGTGGCGCTCGGTTTCCGCTGGGGCCTCGTCCGCTGACAGCCTCAGCGCTCCGCCCGTCGGCCGGTTCTGTCACTCCAGGACCCGGCGGGCGGAGCAACGTACGCGCGTACACACCCGTTTCCCGCGCGATGCCGCATCCTTGAGATGTGGAGTTCCTCGGGGACGAGTCGGACGAGCGCGAGGGGAGAGCGCGGGAAATGAGTTCTGCCGCACCCGCTCATAACGCTTCGGTGCACAACTATGGACGCGGTGCCACCGATCAGCAGCCACCAAGGCACCATGGTCCGATGCGCGATGACGAGACCACGGTGATTGGTGCGCTCGTTCACCGTGCCGTCGACGGCGACGAACAGGCGACGCACGATCTGCTGGCCCGGGTCCATCCGCTCGCGCTGCGTTACTGCCGTACCCGGCTGAACCGGCTGCCCGGTGACGCGCGGCACTTCGTGGAGGACCTCGCCCAGGAAGTCTGTGTCGCGGTCCTCATGGCCCTGCCGCGCTACCGCGACACCGGCCGGCCCTTCGAGGCGTTCGTCTTCGCCATCGCCGGGCACAAGGTCGCCGATCTCCAGCGGGCCGCCATGCGGCACCCGGGATCCACGGCCGTACCGTCCGACGAGATGCCCGAGCGGCCGGACGATTCCCTGGGGCCCGAGGAGCGCGCGCTGCTCAGCAGTGACGCGGAGTGGGCCAAGAAACTGCTCGCCAATCTGCCGGAGAACCAGCGCGAGCTGCTGGTGCTGCGGGTCGCGGTCGGGCTGACCGCCGAGGAGACCGGGCAGATGCTGGGGATGTCGCCGGGCGCCGTACGGGTCGCCCAGCACCGTGCGCTCAGCAGGCTGCGGGCGCTGGCCGAGCAGTGAGCCGGGGCGGTCGGCGGGTGCTTTCCCGTCCGGTGACTGCCCCGGGACCGGCCCCGCGGATGCCGTGAGCGGTAACTGGAGGCATCCAAACGTATGAACATACGAAGCCGATCGGTGATCTCGATCGTGGAATGAGCGGCCCGCGAAGCCCGTTAGCATGGACATCCGCACCGATCAAGGCCATTTGGGGAAGGTGTCATGACTGCAAACGTCGACGGAGTGCCCGAGAAATTCGCGACGCTCGGGCTGACATACGACGACGTACTGCTGCTTCCGGGGGCCTCGGAAGTGCTGCCGAACCAGGTGGACACCGCCTCTCTGGTCTCGCGGAACGTCAAGGTGAACATCCCGCTGCTGTCCGCGGCGATGGACAAGGTCACCGAGGCCCGGATGGCGATCGCCATGGCGCGGCAGGGCGGCGTCGGTGTGCTGCACCGCAATCTCTCCATCGCCGACCAGGCCAACCAGGTCGATCTGGTGAAGCGGTCCGAGTCCGGCATGGTCACCGACCCGATCACGGTGCACCCCGACGCGACGCTCGCCGAGGCCGACCAGCTCTGCGCCAAGTTCCGGATCAGCGGCGTCCCGGTCACCGACCGTGCGGGCAAGCTGCTCGGCATCGTCACCAACCGGGACATGGCCTTCGAGGCGGACCGTTCGCGCCAGGTGCGCGAGGTGATGACCCCGATGCCGCTGGTCACCGGCAAGGTCGGCATCTCCGGTGTGGACGCGATGGAGCTGCTGCGCCGGCACAAGATCGAGAAGCTTCCGCTGGTCGACGACGCGGGCATCCTCAAGGGCCTGATCACCGTCAAGGACTTCGTCAAGGCGGAGAAGTACCCGCACGCGGCCAAGGACGCGGGGGGCCGGCTGCTGGTCGGCGCCGCCGTGGGCGCCAGCCCGGAGGCGCTGGAGCGGGCCCAGGCGCTGGTCGCGGCGGGTGTGGACTTCCTCGTCGTGGACACCTCGCACGGCCACAACAGCAACGCGCTCAGCTGGATGTCCAAGATCAAGTCGAGTGTCGCGGTGGACATCATCGGCGGCAACGTCGCCACCCGCGACGGCGCCCAGGCGCTGATCGACGCGGGCGTGGACGGCGTCAAGGTCGGTGTGGGGCCCGGCTCGATCTGCACCACCCGCGTGGTCGCCGGTATCGGGGTCCCGCAGGTCACGGCGATCTACGAGGCGGCGGTGGCCTGTCAGGCGGCCGGTATCCCGGTGATCGGCGACGGCGGCCTCCAGTACTCGGGCGACATCGGCAAGGCGCTCGCCGCCGGAGCCAGCACGGTCATGCTGGGCAGCCTGCTCGCGGGGTGCGAGGAGTCGCCGGGTGAACTCCAGTTCATCAACGGCAAGCAGTTCAAGTCGTACCGGGGCATGGGGTCGCTCGGCGCGATGCAGTCGCGCGGCCAGGGGCGTTCGTTCTCCAAGGACCGCTACTTCCAGGCCGAGGTCTCCTCGGACGACAAGCTGGTGCCCGAGGGCATCGAGGGCCAGGTCCCCTTCCGCGGTCCGCTCGCCGCCGTCCTGCACCAGCTGGTCGGCGGGCTGCGCCAGACCATGGGGTACGTGGGCGCCGCCTCCATCGACGAGATGGAGCGCAAGGGCCGGTTCGTACGGATCACGTCCGCGGGCCTCAAGGAGAGCCACCCGCACGACATCCAGATGACGGTCGAGGCACCGAACTACACCGCGAACTGAACGAGCGCTTCCGTGAGGGGCGGCCCCGGATTCCGGGACCGCCCCTCACGGGCGCGTCGGGGATACTGGACGGGCAGACGTAGAGGGAAAGGCCACACATCGTGACTGAGATCGAGATCGGGCGCGGCAAGCGCGGCCGCAGGGCGTACGCGTTCGACGACATCGCCGTCGTCCCGAGCCGGCGCACCCGGGACCCGAAGGAGGTCTCGATCGCCTGGCAGATCGACGCCTACCGGTTCGAGCTGCCGTTCCTGGCCGCACCCATGGACTCCGTCGTCTCCCCGCGGACCGCGATCCGGATCGGCGAGATGGGCGGTCTGGGGGTGCTCAACCTGGAGGGTCTGTGGACCCGGTACGAGGACCCGGAGCCGCTGCTCGACGAGATCGCCGGTCTTGAGGAGGCGACCGCCAACCGCAGGCTCCAGGAGATCTACGCCGAGCCGATCAAGGAAGAGCTGATCGGGCAGCGCATCAAGGAGGTGCGGGACTCGGGCGTGGTCACGGCGGCCGCGCTCTCGCCGCAGCGCACCGCCCAGTTCTCCAAGGCCGTGGTGGACGCCGGGGTCGACATCTTCGTCATCCGGGGTACGACGGTCTCCGCCGAGCATGTGTCGGGGGCCGCGGAGCCGCTGAACCTGAAGCAGTTCATCTACGAGCTGGACGTGCCGGTCATCGTCGGCGGCTGCGCCACGTACACCGCGGCCCTGCATCTGATGCGTACGGGCGCGGCGGGCGTGCTCGTCGGCTTCGGCGGCGGCGCCGCGCACACCACCCGCAATGTGCTGGGCATCCAGGTCCCGATGGCGACCGCCGTCGCGGATGTGGCGGCGGCCCGCCGGGACTACATGGACGAGTCCGGCGGCCGGTACGTGCATGTCATCGCGGACGGCGGGGTCGGCTGGTCGGGCGATCTGCCCAAGGCGATCGCGTGCGGCGCGGACTCGGTGATGATCGGCTCGCCGCTGGCGCGGGCGACGGACGCGCCGGGCAAGGGACGCCACTGGGGCATGGAGGCGGTCCACGAGGACGTGCCGCGCGGCAAGCTGGTGGATCTGGGCATCGTCGGGACGACGGAGGAGGTCCTGACGGGCCCCTCGCGCATCCCGGACGGGTCGATGAACTTCTTCGGCGCGCTGCGGCGGGCCATGGCGACGACGGGCTACAGCGAGCTGAAGGAGTTCCAGCGCGTCGAGGTGACGGTGGCGGACTCGCAGCACCGCCGCTGAGGATCGCCGGGCGCGTGAAGCGGAAGTGCCCCGGGCCGCGTCGCGCGGTCCGGGGCATCTCGCTGTCGCGTGCGGTGTCGTGAGGGGCCGTCGTGTCCGACCGCCCTTATTCGGCGGCCTTCTTGGCGCCCGAGAAGGCCGCGAAGGCGGCGAGCGCGAAGAACAGGAACGTCATGACGTCCTTGCCCTCGTTCCACGCCTCGGTCAGCAGACCGAAGTTGTCGAGGAAGACGTCCGTCGTGGACACGTTCAGTTCCTTGGCGACGATGATCGCGATGCCGAGGAGCTGGCCCAGGTAGACCGCGCCCAGGGACAGGACGGCGCCGACGACCGGCAGTACGGGGTTGGACCCGCCGACCTTGCCCGCGGCGAACCCGGTCAGGAAGCCGACACCGATGGCGGCGAAGCCGATCTCGCGCTCGATGGCCCCGGCGATCCCGCCGTAGACCCCGCCGGCGACGAGTGCGGCGACCAGGGCCGCCACCAGACCGAGCGCGAGGTTGTCGCGCGCGGGCGCGGGCGGCGGGGGCGGGGTGTACGGGCCGGGCGGGACGGCGCCGCCGGCGAAGGGGTTGCCGGGTGGTGGAACGGACTGACTCATGCTGAAGATCCCCCCCAGGGAAAGTGTCGTGCGCATGACCTGCGCTCGATGGCCCTGGACAGTAGCAGTCAGGTCGGACATTCCCGTACCGGATTCACAGGCGGTACGCGGCGCCCGCCGGGCTCGCTCCTCGGGTGTCCAGCAGCAACTGCGCCTTGACCGCCAGACCTTGGAGGTCGTAGGTGCGGTGGTGCTGGAGCAGCACGGTCAGGTCCGCGTCGGCGGCGGCCTCGTAGAGCGAGTCCGCGCGCGGCACGGGGAGTTCGCGTACGCGCCAGTCCGGGACGTACGGATCGTGGTAACTGACGACGGCGCCCAGATCCATCAGCCGGCAGGCGATCTCGGTGGCCGGTGAGCTCTCCTGGTCGGCGAGGTCGGGCTTGTAGGTGACGCCGAGGAGCAGGACGCGGGCGCCGCGGGCGGACTTGCCGTGCTCGTTGAGGAGGGTGGCGCCGCGCTGGATGACGTACTGCGGCATCCGGGAGTTGATCTCCTGGGCGAGGCCGACCATCCGCAGCGGATGGCCCGGGGTGCGGCCCGCGTGCGGCAGATAGCTGGGGTCCAGCGGTACGCCGTGGCCGCCGACGCCGGGGCCCGGCCGGAAGGCCTGGAAGCCGAAGGGCTTGGTCTCGGCGCAGCGGATGACGTCCCAGAGGTCGACGCCGAGGTCGTGGCAGAGCACGGCCATCTCGTTGACCAGGGCGATGTTGACGTGCCGGAAGTTGGTTTCGAGGAGCTTGACGGTCTCGGCCTCGCGCGGGCCGCGCGCCCTGACGACCTTGTCGGTGAGGCGGCTGTAGAAGGCCGCCGCCGATTCGGTGCAGGCGGGGGTGAGCCCGCCGATGACCTTGGGGGTGTTGGCGATGCCGTGGGTGCGGTTGCCGGGGTCGAGCCGGCCGGGGGAGTACGCGAGATGGAAGTCGCGTCCGGCGCGCAGTCCGGAGCCCTCTTCCAGGACGGTGCGGAGGAAGCCCTCGGTGGTGCCGGGCGCGACGGGTGATTCCAGCAGGACGGTGGTGTGCGGGCGCAGCCGGGCGGCCAGCGCGCGGGCCGCGTCGCCGATCGCGGTCAGATCGGGCGTGCGGTCGGCGCCGAGCGGGGAGGGCGCGCAGATCACGGCGGTACGGACCCGGCCGAGATCGGTCGGGTTGGTGGTCGGCCGGAAGCCCCCCGAGAGCATCCGGCGTACGTCCGAGGCGGTGAGCGGTCCGTCGACCGGGGAATGGCCGGCGGCCAGCTCCGCGACGGGCCGGGGGTCGGTGTCGTAGCCGATGGTGTCGATACCGGCGGCCACGGCGGCCTGGGCGAGGGGCAGGCCGAGATGACCGAGTCCGATGACGGCGAGATCTGCGGGCACGGCGATGACCGCCCTTCCCATAGCCGGAGTGGACAGAGAACGCAAGCCCTGTGGACAGAATGGGCACGCGCAATGTCAGACTAGGCGTAAATATGACCGTTATGTGGCATGGCGTGGCCGGGGAAGTCCGTTTCGCGCAAGGGATGGCGTCATTCGTCGACAGCTGTGTGACCGGTGTTATCCACAGGCGGTGGCTGAAGTCGTGGAGTGCGGACAGAATCGATGGTGTGAGCCCGACCACACGGGGGACGACGGGAGGCAGCGGTGAGAACAGCGACACTGGGACCTGCGGAGCGCGGCCAGGCGCTCGCGGCGATGGCCGAGCGTGAACTGGACGTACTGGTAGTGGGCGCGGGCGTGGTCGGCGCGGGGACCGCCCTCGATGCCGTGACCCGAGGTCTCGCGACCGGCCTCGTCGAGGCGCGGGACTGGGCGTCCGGCACCTCCAGCCGGTCGAGCAAGCTGATCCACGGCGGCCTGCGCTATCTGGAGATGCTCGACTTCGCGCTCGTACGCGAAGCCCTCAAAGAACGCGGGCTGCTGCTGGAGAAGCTGGCTCCCCATCTGGTGAAGCCGGTGCCGTTCCTCTACCCCTTGCAGCACAAGGGCTGGGAGCGGCTCTACGCCGGCTCGGGCGTCGCGCTGTACGACGCGATGTCCGTCTCGTCCGGGCATGGACGCGGGCTGCCGGTCCACCGCCATCTCTCCCGGCGCAACGCGCTGCGGGTGGCGCCCTGCCTCAAGAAGGACTCGCTGGTCGGGGCGTTGCAGTACTACGACGCGCAGATGGACGACGCGCGCTATGTGGCCACGCTGGTGCGCACGGCCGCGACCTACGGCGCGCATGTGGCCGGCCGGGCGCGGGTCATAGGCTTCCTGCGGGAGGGGGAGCGGGTCGTCGGGGCGCGGGTGCGGGACGTGGAGAGCGCGCACGGGGAAGGGGCCGGGGAGTACGAGATCCGGGCCAAGCAGGTCGTCAACGCCACCGGGGTCTGGACGGACGACACCCAGGCCCTCATCGCCGAGCGCGGGCAGTTCCACGTCCGGGCCTCCAAGGGCATCCATCTGGTCGTGCCCAAGGACCGGATCCACTCGTCGACGGGGCTGATCCTGCGGACCGAGAAGTCGGTGCTGTTCGTCATCCCCTGGGGCCGGCACTGGATCGTGGGCACCACGGACACGGACTGGGATCTGGACAAGGCCCATCCGGCGGCCTCCAGCGCCGATATCGACTATCTCCTCGAACACGTGAACTCGGTGCTGCACACGCCGCTGAGCAGGGACGACGTACAGGGCGTCTACGCGGGGCTGCGCCCGCTGCTCGCCGGGGAGTCGGACGCCACGAGCAAGCTGTCGCGCGAGCACACGGTCGCCCATCCGGTGCCCGGCATGGTGGTCGTCGCCGGCGGCAAGTACACGACATACCGGGTGATGGCCAAGGACGCGGTGGACGAGGCGGTGCACGGCCTCGACCAGCGGGTGGCGGAGTGCGTCACCGAGGACGTGCCGCTGCTCGGCGCCGAGGGCTATCACGCGCTGTGGAACGCGCGGGCGAGGATGGCCGCGCGGACCGGGATCCATGTCGCCCGGGTGGAGCATCTGCTGAACAGGTACGGGACGCTCGTCGAGGAGCTGCTCGAACTGATCGCCGCGGACCCTGGCCTCGGTCAGCCGCTGGCCGCCGCCGACGACTACCTGCGCGCCGAGATCGTCTACGCGGCCTCGCACGAAGGGGCGCGCCATCTCGACGACGTACTGACCCGGCGTACGCGGATCTCCATCGAGACGTTCGACCGGGGCACCCGCAGCGCCCGGGAGTGCGCGGAGCTGATGGCGCCCGTCCTCGGCTGGGACAAGGACCGGATCGAGCGGGAGGTCGAGCACTACGAGAAGCGGGTGGAGGCGGAGCGGGAGTCGCAGCGGCAGCCGGACGACCAGACGGCGGACGCGGCGCGGCTCGGCGCGCCGGACATCGTGCCGATCTGACGCGCCGTGGCCGGTGCGCGGCCGGAGGGGCCCCTCAGGGTCGAGTCCGAGGGGCCTTTCCGGAACGGCAGAACTCCGCGTCCAGCAGGGTCTGTTCGATCGATTCGAGTGATTCGTCCGGGATCGCGTCCGTGTTGACGCGGAAGGTGAGGGTGCGTCGGCCGTCGGCGGTGGTGGCCGTACGGACGTAACTGCCGGAGATCCGGCCGTTGTGGCCCCAGACGGTGAGACCGCAGGAGAGCCGCTGCGGGTAGATGCCCAGGCCGTAGGCGCCGTGCGCGGCGGTGGTGTCCAGCAGCTCGCGCGACTGGGGCGCGGCGAGCAGCCGGCCGCCGAGCAGGGCGGAGTAGAAGCGGTCGAGGTCGTCGAGCGTGGAGATCAGCTCACCGGCCGCGCCCGCCGGACGCGGGTCGAGCTCGGTGACATCGCGCCGGGCGCCGCCGGAGTCCGGATCCCGGGTGTACGCGCGGCCGTGCGGGGAGGGAAGCGTGGTCCGGTCGCCGGGGAAGGAGGTGCCGGTGAGGCCGAGGGGAACGATGATGCGGTCCCTGGCCTCGTCCGCGTACGAACGGCCCGTCACCTTCTTGACGACGAGGCCGAGCAGGACGTAATCCGTATTGGAGTACCGATACGAGCCGAGCGGCGCCGGTGCGCGCGTGAGCGCGATACGGAGCGCCGCCCGGGGGGTGGTGGGGGCGGGCGCCGAGACGGCGGCGGTGTAGTCGTACAGCCCGCTGGTGTGGCTCAGCAGCATGCGCAGGGTGAGCAGCCGGCCGTTGTTGCCGTGGCCGCGGACCAGCCCCGGCAGATGGTGTTCGACGGTGTCGGACAGGCGCAGCCGCCCCTCGGCGGCGAGTTGGAGGACGACCGTCGCCACCAGCGTCTTGGTGGTGCTGCCGGCCCGGAACCGGTCGGTGCGGCGGATTCCGGAGCCGGCGGACTCGAAGCGGGAGGAGGAGAGCGTGCGGGAGACCAGGGCGGCGCCGGGCGCGCGGCCGTCGGAGACCAGCAGGGGGAGGACAGCGGATGTGTGTGAGGGCTGAGACGAAGCGGGCGGTCTCTCCGTAAGGGAGGGGGCGGCACGGGGTGCTTCGGGCCGGGTCGCTTCGGGACGGGCTGCTTCGGTACGGGTCACATCCGCCCCGCCGGGCACATCCGTCACATCGGTGTCTGACACACATGTGCCCAAACCGAACAGGCTCATGACCAGCAGGGTGGTCAACCGGGTCCGGAGTAGTGGCATGGTGGGGATCCCTTCCTCCGGCACCATCCTGGCGGACGCCGGACCCGGGAGCGGTGACGGTCCCGGAGTGAGGGACAATGAAGCCTCTGCCAGGGCGCGTTACGGCACCGTGCGGGCGGGTGGAGTCGCGGGCCAGGATCAGGGATCGCAGAGGGGACGCATGTCGCAGTCGGAGCAGTCGCGGGACACGGCGCAGGAGCCCCAGCAGGACGCGAGGAAGAGCGCCGACGGCACTCCGGAAGGGCGCCTGCTCGCGGGCAGGTACCGGCTCGACGGGGTGCTCGGGCGCGGTGGCATGGGCACGGTCTGGCGGGCGCTCGACGAGACGCTCGGCCGTACGGTCGCGGTGAAGGAACTGCGCTTTCCCTCCAGCATCGACGAGGACGAGAAGCGCAGGCTGATCACGCGCACGCTGCGCGAGGCCAAGGCGATCGCGCGGATCCGCAACAGCGGCGCGGTGACGGTCTATGACGTCGTGGACGAGGACGACCGGCCCTGGATCGTCATGGAACTGGTCGAGGGCAAGTCGCTCGCCGAAGCCGTCCGGGAGGACGGGCTGCTGACGCCCAGGCGGGCGGCCGAGGTCGGGCTGGCGGTCCTCGACGTGCTGCGCTCCGCGCACCGCGAGGGCATCCTGCACCGCGATGTGAAACCGTCCAATGTGCTGATCGCCGAGGACGGGCGCGTGGTCCTCACCGACTTCGGTATCGCCCAGGTCGAGGGCGACCCGTCGGTCACCTCGACGGGCATGCTCGTCGGCGCCCCCTCGTACATCTCGCCGGAGCGCGCCCGCGGCCACAAGCCGGGACCCGCGGCCGACCTCTGGTCGCTCGGCGGGCTGCTGTACGCGTCGGTGGAGGGCTGCCCTCCGTACGACAAGGGCTCCGCCATCGCCACGCTGACCGCCGTGATGACCGAGCCGGTCGATCCGCCCAAGAACGCGGGCCCGCTCGAAGAGGTCATCTACGGGCTGCTCGCCAAGGACCCCGAGCAGCGGCTCGACGACGCGGGTGCGCGTGCGCTCCTCCAGGACATCATCGACGCGCCCGAGCAGCCCCGGCACGCTCCGGAACCGGCGCCGGACGCGACCCGCGTCGTGCCGCTGCCGCCGGTGCCGGGCGACGCCCCGGCCGCGCAGTCGGCGCGCGGTTCCACCGGGGAGACGGGTGCGGACCGGGTGCGCGGCGCGCTGCGCTCCGTACGGAACGCGGCGGCCGGCGCGTCCGACGCCCGGCCGGCCCCGGAGCCCGGGGAGCCGCCGCGGCCCGCGCCGCCGCGCGCCTCGCTCACCGATGTGGTGCCCCGGCGCACGCTGGTGATCATCGCGGTCGTCGCCGCGCTCGCGCTCATCTCCACGGTCCTGATCGTCGCGCTGAACGGGAACTCCGACGACGCGTCAGGGGACGGCCAGGGCAAGGACACCTCGGCCGCCTCGGCCGGGGCCACCGCCGGCAAGGACGGATCGGGCGACGGCAAGGGGCAGAGCCCGGCGCCGGGCACGAGCGCGGCGGGGGACGGCAAGGGGGACGGCAAGGGGGACACCGCCGCCACGAGCGGGCAGGGGACCGACAATTCCGGTTCCGGTTCGCCGGGCGACTCGGGCGGCGGGAAGGAGGGCGGCGGGAAGAAGGGCGACGCGCTGCCCGACGGCTACGCCAAGGTCACCGACGACCGCTTCCACTTCTCGATGGCGATGCCCGAGGGGTTCCACAGAACCGGCATAGCGGGAGCCAACTCCGGCGGCATCTACAGCGAGGACGGGGACTTCCCCAGGGTCCAGATCGACTTCAACGACAGCCCGACCGATGACGCGGTGGCCGCCTGGCAGGGACTCCAGTCGGCGGTCAGGGGCAGCAGCGACAACTACAAGCTGCGCGGTATCAAGAAGGTCGACTACAACGGCTACAAGACCGTCGCCGACTGGGAGTTCGAGCGCGATCAGAGCGGCGAGCGGATCAGGGTCCTCAACCGGGGCTTCAAGATCGACTCCAAGCGCGGCTACTCGATCATGGTCAGCTGCGAGGCGGGCGAGTGGAGCGACGAGGAGTGCGAGACGCTGCGCGAGACGGCGTTCGCGACATTCAAGCCGACGGCCTGAGCGGCGGCCCGGCCGGAGCTTGAGCGCCGGCCCGGGTGGCGGCCCCGGCGGTGGCCTCGGCCGGACCGCTCGATCGGCCCGCTTGAACCGGCCCGCGATCCCATGGGCGGAGTGATGAGTTCCGGCCGCTGTGGTGGGTAGTTCGGCGTACGAGAACGGAACGTTACGCAGTGGGTTGCCGCGACCCGGCGGCATGTTGGCCCGCGGCCACGTATCGTGAGAGCTCGCGAACCGTACGCATCCACAATGAGCCGGTAAACGACCGGAATTGGCGGTTTCGCGAGTCTCCGGGACCGGAAGACGGCGTGTGGTGGGGAGGCGTTGTGGACGACTACGCGGGACGGGTGCTCGCCGACCGCTATCGCCTGCCGTTGCCACCCTCCGATGAGTACGACCTTGTCGAGACCCGGGCCTTCGATACGTACAGCGGGCAGGAAGTCCTCGTCAGGCAGGTGCCGTTGCCGGAGGTCGTGGACGCGGAGGTGGTGGACGCGGACGGCGCCGCGGCGCCGCGCCGGGCCTCGGGGCGTTCGGCACGCAGGCATACGGATCCGGCGGTGCGGCGGGCCATCGAGGCGGCCCAGAGCGCCGCCCAGATCCCCGATCACCCCCGGCTCGACCAGGTCTTCGACGTGTTCGCGGAGGCCGGTTCGCTGTGGATAGTGAGTGAACTGGTCGCGGCCAGACCGCTCGCCGCGCTGCTCGCCGAGCGTCCGCTGAACCCCTTCCGGGCCGCCGAGATCGCCTCCGACGTGCTCACCGCGGTGCGGGTGGTCCACGCGCACGGCTGGACCCACCGGAACATCACCGTCCGTACGGTGCTCGTCTGCGACGACGGGCGCGTGGTGCTGACCGGGCTCGCCGCGGGCGCGGCGGAAGAGGCGCTGTGCGGATACGCGCCGGTGCCCGAACCGCCGGACCGGTTCGAGGAGCCGGACCACCAGGAACCGCCGGAGCGGCACGGACTCCATGACCCCCACGCGCCGCACGAGGAGTTGGGGGCGCAGGAACAGCAGGGGGGCTACGAGCGGCTCGGGCCGCCCGGACAGTACGCGCCCGCGGAAGGGCTGTCCGGCTCGCCGGCGACCGCCCTGCCGTACGACCCCGGGCCGACGGCGGGGGTGCCCGGTGCGCCGGGCCGCGCCGCGCTGGGGACGGGCCGGGGCGCGGACAGTCCGTACGACGACGGCACCTCGTCCGGTACGTCCGGCGCGATGCCGCGTCCGCACCACGGCACCCCCGGTATCCCGGCGCCGTACGGCGGCCGGCCGGCGCTGCCGGGCGGCAGCGCCTCGGGCGACATCCGCGCCGCGCGCGCCGGAGCCATCGCCGCGTACCGCGCGGGAGCGCGCGCCGCCGCGCGCGCCACTGAGGACCAGGGCTCCGGTACGAGCGGTACGGGCGTCCCGGCCGTCCCGGGAGTCTCGGGCGGTACGACGGGTACGGGCACCCCGGCGGGTACGGGCGGCGCGACCACCGGGGCGGGCGCGCAGGAGCCGCCCCGGGGCGGTCCCGGCGGCGGCCCGCAGGGCGCGAGCCCCGAGCCGGACTGGTGGGCACAGCCGCGCACCTTCGCGGAAGCCGACGCCGACATCGACGAGGACGACGACCCGCCCACCCCCTACCGCGCCCATCTGGCCGGTATCTGGCGCGACGGCCCGGCGCCCTGGAACGACGCCTCGGGCTCCGTACCGGCGGGCGGCAGCCCGTACGGCCCGGACTCGGCGGGCCCCTTCGGCGGCGGCTCCGGCGCGAGCGGCGGCGGGACATCCGCCGGTGGTACGTCCGCCGGTGGCACGGCGGGCATTCCCGCGCTGCCATCCGGCCGTTCCGATTCCGGTTCCGGTTCCGGTTCCACGGCTGGTTCCACTGGGTCCGGTTCCGGTTCCGGATTCGGGTTCGGATCCGACGCCGATTCCGGTGCCCTCGTCGCCCGTGGCGGCGACACCCCGTACTCCGGGCCCGGCAGCGGCAGCGCCGGAGGAAGCGGCAACTGGCAGGCCGGCGGGGCGCGCGACGCGTTCCGCGCCGACTCGCAGCGCCAGTCCGCCCAGCTGCCCGCCGTCACCGGGCAGGGCGCGGGCGCCGGGCGCTGGGACGAGATAGTCGCGAGCGGCGCCCTGCCCGCGTACCGAGGCCCCGCCACCCCGCTCGCCGCCGAGCGCGCCCGGCAGGCCCGTATCGCGGTCGTCGGCGCCGTCACCGAGCGCTGGGCGCCCGAACAGGCCGGTCCCGTCCACGAGAACTGGCAGCTGGCGCCGCCCATCGGGCCCGCCACCGACCTGTGGGCCCTCGGCGCGCTGCTGTACCGCGCGGTGCAGGGCCATGCCCCGTACCCCGAAGAGAGCGCCATCGAGCTGGTGCAGCTCGTCTGCGCCGAGCCGCCCGCCTTCGCCGAGGAGTGCGGACCGCTGCGCCCCGTCGTGGAGTCACTGCTGCGTCAGGACCCCACCGAGCGGCCGGACTTCGAGGAGCTGCGCGGCTGGCTGCGCTCGCTCGTACGGTCGGCGCCCGAGCCGGAGGCCGGTCTGGACGTCGTACCGCTGCCGGCGGACGAGACCCGGCTGCCGATCGTGCGCCGCCGGGGCGAGCTGGTGCGCAGGCGCCGCTGGCGTGGCCGCGACCTGGGCGGACGCCACCGCCACAAGAAGGGCAAGGAGCGCAAGGAGAAGGGCGGCGGCGCCGGTCTTGACGAGCGACGGCAGTACGAGCAGGAGCGGGAGCACGAGCGCGAGAACGAGAACGAGTACGCGCTCCGGGCCGACGCGCCCCACGAGCGTACGGAACGCCTGGACCGGCTGCTGGACGGCCCCGAGCGGGCGGCCAGGCCGGAGCGGTTCGACAGGCCGGACAGGTCCGACGAGTTCGATGGGTTCGACGGTCCGGACAGGTTCGACAGGGGCGGGCAGCGGGGGAAGAGCGGGAAGGGTGCCGGCCGCGGCCCCCGTTCCCTCGGCCGCAACCTGCTGATCCTGATACTGCTGCTGCTCGTGGCGGCCATCGTCTACGCCGTGATGTTCCTGCCCAAGGCGAATACGCAGCAGGGCCAGAGCGTCGGTGAGGCGAGCCCCAGCGCGACCGGCGCGCCGGAATCACCGGCTCCGGACAACTCCGGATCGGCGCCGCCCAATGCCTCGGCGCCCCAGACCTCGGGATCAGATGTCGATCTCGCCGCGGGCTATGTCCTGCGCGCGGACCCCGAGGGCTTCCGGATCGGGGTCGACAAGAGCTGGCAGCGCCGCCCCATCAACGACAGCGGGCAAGTCCGCTATGTCGGCGGCGACTTCACGCTGATCGCCGTTCCCGGCCGGGACAGTGTGGCGGAGAACGGCGGCGACCCGGTCGCCTACCAGCGCGACAAGGAGCGGGAACTCCAGCCGTTCCGCGACTCGTCCTGGTCCAGCGCCTCCGGCGTACGCCGGATCGACGTGGGCCGACAGGCCATGGCGGAGGGTCAGTACACCTGGACGGACAGCAGCGGGCGCGCGGTCTTCGTACGGAACCTCGCGATGATCATCGACGGTCGCTACCACGTCATCCAGGTCATCGGCCCGGACGGACAGCGGGACAAGGTCGACGAGATCTACCAACAGGCGATCAAGGCCTACCGGGTCACCGACTGAGGCATGAGTCCCAACTTGTGCCCTGTGCAACGCTGGTCACGCATCACAGTGCGGTTTCCGTGACCGACCCGAGGTTCCGCGTCCCCAGGTCCCCTCCGTAATCTGTGACCCCAAGGAAGCGGGGCTGGGACGTGGAGCAGACACAGGGCACGGGAACGAGCACGGGCGCGGGCAGGGACGCGGTGGCCGCGGGGCCGCTGCTCGCCGGGCGTTACCGGCTGGCCGAATCCATCGGCAGCGGCGGCATGGGCAAGGTGTGGCGGGCACATGACGAGGTGCTCCACCGGGTCGTCGCCATAAAGGAGTTGACCGCAGGGCGCTATGTTTCCGAGGCCGACCGGGCCGTACTGCACCAACGGACGCAGAAGGAGGCGCGGGCCGCCGCCCGGATCAGCCACCCGGGTGTCGTCACCGTCCACGATGTGCTGGAGCACGACGGCCGGCCGTGGATCGTCATGCAGTACGTCGACGGCCCCTCGCTCGCCGACGCCGCGAAGGAGTCCGGCCCGATGGACCACCGCGAGGCCGCCAGAATCGGTCTCGCGGTCCTCGACGCGCTGCGCGCGGCGCACGCGGCCGGGGTGCTGCACCGCGATGTGAAGCCCGGCAACGTCCTGCTCGCGCGCGACGGCCGGGTGCTGCTCACCGACTTCGGGATCGCGGCGATAGAGGGCGACTCGACCATCACCAGGACCGGCGAACTCGTCGGCTCCATCGACTATCTGGCTCCCGAACGGGTACGGGGCGGCGATCCCGGCCCGGCCTCCGACCTCTGGTCGCTCGGGGTGACGCTGTACCTGGCGGTGCAGGGGGTCTCGCCGTTCCGCCGGAGCTCGCCGCTGTCCACCATGCAGGCCGTGGTGACGGACGAGCCGGACCACCCCGACCAGGCGGGTCCGCTCGCGCCCGTCATCGCCGCGCTGCTGCGCAAGGACCCGGACGGGCGGCCCGACGCGGAGCAGAGCGAGCGCCTGCTGCGCGAGGTGGCGGAGGGCCGGACATCGGCCGGGGCCGAGGAGCACACGCCGACCCGTCAGCTGCCGTACGGGGAGCGGCAGTCGACCGCCTCGCAGCCGCTGCCGCCTGCCTCCCAGCCCCAGCCGCAGCAACAGCAGCCCGCGGGGCCGCCCTTCGCGTCGGCGGGCCCCGCGACCGCTGCCACCGGTCCAGTAGCGGCCACCGGCCCGGCATCCGTCGGCGGCCCCGCGACCCTTCCCGCGTCGGGCTCCCCGACCGTTCCGGCAGCGCAGGGCACGACGGCGGGCCGTGCCCGCCGGGGCCGTTGGCGTACAACGCTCATCGCCGTGGTCGCCGCGGCGGTCCTCGGCGGCGGCGCCGGCTTCGCCGCCCTGAAGCTCGCCGACGACGGCGCCTCAGCCGACAACGCGGGCAGCCCCTCCGTGAGCGACGGCCCGGCAGAGGGCAGTGGCGGCGAGCCGGGTGACGGTACGGCGGATGACAGTACGGCGGATGACGGCGCGACGGATGACGGTGTGGCAGACGGCACCACGACCGACGGTGCGGCGGACGGGAAGGACGCCGGCAGCGGGACCGCACCCGAGGGCTGGACGCGTGTCGAGGCCGAGGAGGGCTTCAGCCTCAACGTCCCCGAGGGCTGGGAACGCCAGATGGACGGCAACCAGATCGACTTCACGCCGGACAACGGCCGTCACCTCATACGGATCAGCGTCGGCACCCCCGATTTCGAGAATCCGTACATGCACATGCTGAGCATGGAGAAGTCCGTCCAGAAGTTCCCGGAGTACGCCAGGGTCAAGCTGGCCCCGAACAACTACCGCGATCAGGCGAAGGCCGCGATCTGGGAGTTCACCTGGACCGAGAACACCGGAAACCCCGGCAAGCGGCACGCGATCGACCAGATCTACTACTCGGAGGACAGCAGTACGGAGTACGCGATCTACATGGCCGGTCCCGAGGAGACCTGGGCGACGACGCGCAAGCAGTTCGACGCCGTGCTGCGCAGCTGGCAGGCGCCGCCGATCGAGAACGGCCGGTGAAACGGCCGCGCGACCGCGACCGCGATCGCGCCGCGCCCGCGCTTCGTGAGGATGCGCGGAGGATACGTACATGAGCAACGACGGGGGACGGGTGGACGAGCCCACTAGTTATGAACTCAGGCCGCCGGACGCACCGCGGGTGCCGCCGCCGGACGCGGGGCCGGGGGACGCGACCGGATATCCGCCCACGCAGGCCGTCCGGGCCCCGCGAGCACCCGCGCCCGTACCCGGCCCCGCGTCCCCCGTGGCGCCCGCGCCCGCCGCCGATCCGGCGGCCAGGCGCGCGCTCGGTGGCCGCTACCGGCTGGTCTCCCGGCTCGGACACGGCGGGATGGGCACGGTCTGGCTGGCACACGACGAGGTCGTGGACCGCGACGTGGCGATCAAGGAGCCGCGGGTTCCGGACAACGTGGGCGAGCGCGACCGGGAGCGCGTGTATCTGCGGATGCAGCGAGAGGCCCGCGCCGCCGCCAGGATCGAGCACCCCGCCGTCGTCACCATGCACGACGTGGTGATCGAGGACGCCAAGCCGTGGATCGTGATGGAGCTGGTGCGCGGTCAGTCGCTCGCCGACCGGCTCCAGGAGGGCACGCTCGACCCGCGCGAGGCGGCCCGTATCGGACTCGCCGTACTGGACGCGCTCACGGCCGCCCACGAGAAGGGCGTACTGCACCGTGACGTCAAGCCGGACAACGTGCTCCTCGGGCGCGGCGACCGGGTCGTCCTCAGCGACTTCGGGATCGCCCAGGTGGAGGGCGAGCAGGGGCTGACCGAGACCGGCGCGTTCGTCGGCTCGCCCGAGTTCATCGCGCCCGAGCGGGTGCTCGGCCGGCAGCCGGGGCCGGAGTCGGACCTGTGGTCGCTCGGCGTGGTGCTGTACGCGGCGGTCGAGGGCATGTCGCCGTACCGCCGCTCCAACGTTCCCGCCACGCTCCAGGCCGTGCTGTCCGCGGAGCCGCAGATGCCCGCGCGCGGCTCGGGGGCGTTCGGCACGCTCGTGATGCGGCTGCTGGGCAAGGATCCGGCGGCGCGGCCTGACGCGGCGGAGATCCGGGCGGTCCTGGAGTCGGTGGCGCGCCCGCCGGCCACCACCCGGCCGTACTCCGACGCCCGTCCCGAGCCCGCCGCCACGGGCCTGGGCGGCTGGGTGCCGCCGGTGCTCCGGCAGAGCCGCCCCGCGCGGTACGGACTGGGCGCGGGTGTGCTGGCCGTGGCCGTCGCCCTCGTCCTGCTGCTCGCCAACCCGTTCGGCGGCGGCGGGCTCCCCGAGGGCTGGGGGATCCGCCCGGAGAACGAGATCCTCCGCGCCAAGGTCGGCGTCCCCGACGACTACCGGCGTGAGCAGCTGACCGATGACACCGGAGTCACGTACAACGACCCCAGCGGCGTCTTCCGTATCTTCTTCGAGCGGAAACAGAAGCTGCCGGACGACGATCTCCCCGAGCCGAAGGCGGACGCCTGGACGACGCACTACGAGCGCGGGGGCGACAACGGTACGGAGATCAAGGACGCCAAGGTCACCAGCAAGGACGTCGAGCACCAGGGCAAACGCGGCTTCGAGCTGGTCGTCGACCACACCGACTACAGCGATTCGGACGACTTTCCCGTCCGCTACCGCTGGCACGAACTCATCATCCCCGGCGCGGACGGCACCTATCTGCGGCTGAGGGTGTCCATGCCCGCGCAGGGTGCGGCGGTGAAGGACGGCGAGGAGCTGTACGCGACGGTCGCCGGCCATCTCGACCTCGGGGAGTCGTAGCCGCCTCCGGCAGTCGGTCGTCGCTGCCCAGGGCCGCCGTGAACCGCTGATCAGGGGTTATGTGCCAGCGATCGCTGGCGTGGTGTGGGTACCCGGCGAAAAGCTGTTACCGACGGGTACCCAAAGCCGGGATCGCCGCATACGCTCGCCCTCATGACGGACTCGCAGGCCCCCGCCGCCACCCCCACCACCGTCCATGACGCCACCGGGACCAACGGGACCGCCGGGAGTCCCGGCACCAATCCGGTGGCCGCCGCCCCGGCCGGCGCGCGCACCGCGGCCGACGTGGTCACCCCCGAGGTGGTCGCCCGGCTCATCCGCGGCGTGGTCGGCTCGGGCCGTACCGCCAACCACACCCCCTTCACCGGGGAACGGCTGGCGGAGCTGCCCGAGTCCACGCCCGAGGACGTGGCGACGGCCTTCGAACGCGCCCGCGCCGCCCAGCCCCTCTGGGCGGCGCTGCCCGTCCGGCAGCGGGCCGCGGTGCTGCTCCGCTTCCACGATCTCCTGCTGGAGCGCCAGGCCGAGGTGCTCGACCTGATCCAGCTGGAGACCGGCAAGGCCAGGCCGCACGCGCACGAAGAGGTGCAGGGGCTGGCCGTCGAGGCCCGGCACTACGGACGCGCCGCCGCCTCGTATCTGCGGCCGAAGCGCCACACCGGCGTCGTACCGGCCCTGACGAAGGTCACCGAGCTGCGTCAGCCGCGCGGGGTCATCGGCCAGATCGCGCCCTGGAACTACCCTCTGGAGCTGTCCGCAGGCGACGCGCTGCCCGCGTTCGTGGCGGGCAACGCCGTCGTGATGAAGCCCGACACGGAGACCGCTCTCACCGCGCTGTGGGCCCGCGATCTGCTGATCGAGGCCGGGCTGCCGCCCGAGGTCTTCCTCGTCGTCCTCGGCGAGGGACCGGTCATCGGTCCTGAGGTCGTCAGGCACGCCGACTACGTCTCCTTCACCGGCTCGACGCGTACCGGCCGCGAGGTCGCCAGGGGAGCCGCAGAACGGCTCGTCGGCGTCTCGCTCGAACTCGGCGGCAAGAACGCCATGCTGGTCCTCGCGGACGCCGATGTGGAGAAGGCGGCGGCGGGCGCGGTGCGTGCCTGCTTCTCCTCCGCCGGACAGCTCTGCATCTCCATCGAGCGGCTGTACGTCCATGACTCGGTCGCCGACGCGTTCCTGGAGCGGTTCGCCGCCCGTACGAAGGCGATGCGGCTCGGCAACTCCCTCGCGTACGGCGCCGACATGGGCTGCCTGGTGGGCGCACGCCAGCTGGAGACGGTCACCCGCCATGTCGAGGAGGCCGTCGCCAAGGGCGCCACGGTCATCGCGGGCGGGGTCGCGCGCCCCGACATCGGGCCGCTCTTCTACGAGCCGACCATCCTGGACGGGGTCGAGGCGCCGATGGCGGTGTGCGCGGAGGAGACGTTCGGCCCGGTCGTCTCCGTCTACCGGTTCGGCGACGAGGACGAGGTGATCGGCCTCGCCAACGCCACTCCGTACGGCCTCAACGCGAGCGTGTGGACGAAGGACTCCCGGCGCGGCCACGCGGTCGCGGCCCGGCTGCGCACCGGCACGGTCAACATCAACGAGGGATACGCGCCGACGTACGGCAGCGTGCGGTCGCCGATGGGCGGCATGAAGGACTCCGGTCTCGGCAGGAGGCACGGCTCCGAGGGGATCCTCAAGTTCACCGAGGCCCAGACGGTCGCGCAGCAGCGGATTCTGCCCATGGCGCCGTTCCTGGGGATGGACGACGAGAAGTACGCGACGTTGATGAGCCACAGTCTGCGGGTCATGAAGGCGCTGCGGCTGCGATAGCCCATGACGCGCCTGTTCGTGACGCGGTAGTTCGGCACACGGTCTCAATGAGGAGAGCCAGTGGCACAGGACAGCCATGCCCAGCATCAGGACGCGGTGCGCGACGGCCGCGACGGACAGTACGACGACGCCGCGTACGACGATTCCGCGTACGACTACGACGTGATCGTCGTCGGCTCCGGCTTCGGCGGCTCGGTCTCCGCGCTGCGGCTGACCGAGAAGGGGTACCGCGTCGGCGTCCTGGAGGCGGGCCGCCGCTTCACCCGCGCCACCCTCCCCAAGAACTCCTGGGACCTCAAGAACTACCTGTGGGCCCCCGCCCTCGGGCTGTACGGCATCCAGCGCGTCCATCTCCTCGGCAATGTGATGGTGCTGGCGGGCGCCGGGGTCGGCGGCGGCTCCCTCAACTACGCCAACACGCTGTACGTGCCGCCCGCCGCGTTCTTCGAGGACCCGCAGTGGGCGGCCATCACCGACTGGCGGCGGGAGCTGAAGCCGTACTACGACCAGGCGCGCCGCATGCTCGGCGTACGGCTCAACCCGACCATGACCCCCTCGGACGTCCATCTGAAAGCGGCGGCCGAGGCGATGGGCGTCGGCGACAGCTTCCATCTCGCGCCGGTCGGGGTCTTCTTCGGGGACGGCCAGGACGCGGACGGTACGGCGAGGACCCGGCCCGGGTCGGCCGCGGACGACCCGTACTTCGGCGGGGCGGGCCCCGCGCGCACCGCCTGCATGCAGTGCGGCGAGTGCATGACGGGCTGCCGGCACGGCGCCAAGAACACCCTCAACGAGAACTACCTGTATCTGGCCGAGCGCGCCGGGGCGGTCGTCCACCCGATGACCTCGGTGGTCGCGGTGACGGAGGACGGGGAGGGCGGCTTCCGCGTCACGACCGTGCCCACGCGAGCGCGCGGGAAGGGCCGCCGGAAGGGCCGGGCGCGAGTCCTGCGCGCCCGCCGGGTCGTGATCGCCGCCGGTACGTACGGCACCCAGACCCTGCTGCACACCATGCGGGACCGCGGACTGCTGCCGCGCCTCTCGGCCCGGCTCGGCGAACTGACCCGCACCAACTCCGAGGCCCTGGTGGGCGCGCAGACCGACGACCGGCGCTACCGCGCGCGGCACGGGGCGCCGAAGGTGGACTTCACCCGGGGTGTCGCCATCACCTCCTCGGTCCACCCGGACGACACCACCCATATCGAGCCGGTGCGCTACGGCAAGCGCTCCAACGCGATGGGCGTGCTGACGCTCCTCCAGGTGCCGTACGGCGAGCGGCGGGTGCGGAGCTGGCTCGGGAACGCGGCCAGGCACCCCATGCTGGTGCTCCGTTCGCTCTCCAACCGCCGCTGGTCGGAGCGGACCATCATCGGTCTCGTCATGCAGTCGCTGGACAACTCCCTGACCACCTACCGGAAACCGGGCGGCGTGGGAAAGGGGCTGCTCACCGCGCGCCAGGGGCACGGCGCCCCCAACCCGAAGCAGATACCCGAGGCGACCCGGGCCGCGACGCTGATCGCGGAGGAGATCAACGGCTTCGCGGGCAGCAATGTGGGCGAGCTGATGGGTACGCCGCTGACCGCGCACTTCCTGGGCGGCTGTGTCATCGGGGCCTCCGCTGAGGAGGGCGTGATCGACCCGTACCACCGGCTGTACGGGCACCCCGGCATCTCGGTGGTCGACGGCTCCGCGGTCTCGGCGAACCTGGGGGTGAACCCGTCCCTGACGATCACGGCCCAGGCCGAACGCGCGATGTCGCTCTGGCCGAACAAGGGCGAGCCCGACCCGCGCCCCGAGCAGGGGGCCGCGTACGTCAGGCAGGATCCGGTCGCGCCGGTGTCCCCGGCCGTGCCGGAGGAGGCGTTCGGGGCGCTGCGGCTGCCGTTCGTGGCGATGCCGGAGGTCCCGCCCAAGCGGGCGTAGCAGAGCGGGCGTAATCGAGCGGGCGTAGAGCGGGCGCGCAGGAGGCGTGGAGCCGGGCCGGTGGGAGCCGTACGAAGGACGGCCGGTTCCGGGCGTCCCCGGAACCGGCCGCCCCTGGGTGACCGGGCTGCTGTCCCCTGCCGACCGGTCACGAACGCCGGGGCGAGGTCCCACGGCGCACCTGCGGTACGCCGCACGCCCCGGGCGGAGCCACGCGTGGCTTTCCTCTGCTCTTCCTCTGTTCTTTCTGCACGCTCACCGCCCCTGGCTGGGCGCGGACGCACGGTCCAACGAAGCCTCGCGGGACCCGGTCACGCGCCGTACGGGTGAGAGCGGCATCCGAACTCAGATGCGGCCCCGGCTCAGCTCCAGCAGGGTCATCGCCAGCGCCGTACCCGGCTTGCCGAGGGCTTCCCGGTAGCGGCCGAGGATCTCCATCTCGCGGGAGAGATGGACCCGGCGGCCACCGGAGGTCAGCCGCGCCTCCTGGACGACGGCCGAGACCGCCATCCGTTCCTGGATGAGACCGATGATCCGGTCGTCCAGCGCGTCGATGCGCTCGCGCGCGTCTCCGATGAGCGTGGCGGCCCCTTCGGTACGGGCGCCGGTGTTCTCCGTGACAGTCATTGGGGTTCCTTCTCGGGGGCTCGGGGGATGAACGGCCCCGGCGGCCACACGGCCCCGAACGCGACAGACGCCCCGGGCCTTGTCGGCCCGGGGCGCCTGGGAAGTCGCTTGTCAGCTCAAGCAGCACGACCATGGCAGCCGGACGGGCCGGTGCCATAGGTAAAGACGAAGGTCAGCTGTGTGTGCATACGGACAGTATGGACCCCGCCCACCCGCGCGGGGCACAGCGGGTCCGGATGGTGAGACGAGCGGCCGTCCCCGGCCGGTGTCCGCCCGCCGTTAGAATTGGCACAGCGACATCCCACGTTCCATCACCGCCGGAAGGCCGCCCCCGTGCCAGCAGCACCCCCCGCCGCCGCTCCCGACGTCGTACTCGTCGTCGACTTCGGCGCGCAGTACGCCCAGCTCATCGCCCGCCGCGTCCGTGAGGCACGGGTCTACAGCGAGATCGTCCCGTCCTCGATGCCGGTGGCCGAGATGCTGGCCAGGAACCCCCGGGCGATCATCCTCTCCGGCGGCCCGTCCTCCGTGTACGCGGAGAGCGCCCCGAGCGTCGACCGCGCGCTCTTCGAGGCCGGCGTCCCCGTCTTCGGCATGTGCTACGGCTTCCAGCTGATGGCGACCGCGCTCGGCGGCACCGTCGACAACACGGGAGCGCGGGAGTACGGCCGTACGGAGCTGCGGGTCTCCAAGACCGGCTCCACCCTCTTCGAGGGCACCCCGGCCGAGCAGTCCGTCTGGATGTCGCACGGCGACGCCTGCTCCGCCGCGCCCGCCGGGTTCACCGTCACGGCCTCCACCGATGTCGTCCCCGTCGCCGCGTTCGAGAACGACGAGAAGAAGCTGTACGGGGTGCAGCACCACCCCGAGGTCATGCACTCCACCTACGGCCAGCAGGTCCTGGAGCACTTCCTCTACCGGGGCGCCGGTATCGAGCCGACCTGGACCACCGCCAATGTGGTGGACGAGCAGGTCGCCCTCATCCGTGAGCGGGTCGGCACCAAGCGCGCGATCTGCGGGCTGTCGGGCGGGGTGGACTCGGCCGTGGCCGCCGCCCTTGTCCAGAAGGCCATCGGCTCCCAGCTGACCTGCGTGTATGTCGACCACGGGCTGATGCGCAAGGGCGAGACCGAGCAGGTCGAGAAGGACTTCGTCGCCGCCACCGGGGTGCAGCTCAGGGTCGTCGACGCGGAGGAGCGCTTCCTCACCGCGCTGGCCGGGGTCTCCGACCCCGAGCAGAAGCGGAAGATCATCGGCCGGGAGTTCATCCGGGTCTTCGAGCAGGCGCAGGCCGAGATCGTCGCCGAGGCGGGCGCGGAGGGCGAGGACGTCGCGTTCCTCGTCCAGGGCACGCTGTACCCGGACGTGGTCGAGTCCGGCGGCGGCACCGGCACCGCCAACATCAAGTCCCACCACAATGTCGGCGGGCTCCCCGACGACATCGAGTTCGAGCTCGTCGAGCCGCTGCGCAAGCTGTTCAAGGACGAGGTCAGGATGGTCGGCCAGGAACTGGGGCTGCCGGACGAGATCGTCCAGCGCCAGCCCTTCCCCGGACCGGGTCTCGGCATCCGGATCGTCGGCGAGGTCACGCGCGAGCGGCTCGACCTGCTGCGCGACGCCGACGCGATCGCCCGCGAGGAGCTGACCGCGGCCGGGCTCGACCGGGACATCTGGCAGTGCCCGGTGGTCCTCCTGGCCGATGTGCGGTCCGTGGGTGTGCAGGGCGACGGGCGTACGTACGGCCATCCGATCGTGCTCAGGCCCGTCTCGTCCGAGGACGCGATGACCGCCGACTGGACGCGGATGCCGTACGACGTGCTGGCGCGGATCTCCACGCGGATCACCAACGAGGTCGCGGAGGTCAACCGCGTGGTCCTCGATGTGACGAGCAAGCCGCCGGGCACCATCGAGTGGGAGTGACGCGCGGCGCGCCTCCTGAGTCAACACCGTAACGCTGTTGTCACCCGTTCCGACCGCCTCTACGGCGCGCGGGTTGCCCTTCGTACGGCAGAATTTTCCTTGCGTTGCAAGGGAGTTCGGTGGGCGGGGCGGGGAAGGCGGGCGTTCGGCGTGGCGGTGCAAGAGGCGAGGCAGGGCGCGCACGGCGGGGGCTGTATGTGTGGGGACTGCCCGCACGGGGCCCGGGAGGGGCACCGGCGGGCGGTGGCCGCGTTCCTGGTGAAGCGGGACGAACTGGCCGCGGGACAGGGGCTGCCCGCCGCGGTGGCGTACTCGGCGGCGGCCTCCCGCCAGTGGGTCTCCGACGAACTCACCCAGTCCGCGAACGCGGTGGCCGACCGCAGCCGTGAGGCGGGCGACGCCTGGCTGCACGCGGTCCGGCGGCGGACGCTGCTGGTGGTGTGGGGCGGGGTCGTCCTGCTCGTGCTGGTCCAGTCCGTGACCGCGATAGGGGCCGGCTGGACGCTCGCGCGTACGGCCGGACTGCTCGCCGCGCTCGTCGTGGCGGGGCTGCTGTCCGCCGCCGCCTGGCTGCACCGGAGCCGCGGCGGCCTGCTCGCGCCGCTGATCGGCGAGGACAACCGGCTGTCGACCTCACGGACCGTCGCCTCCGCCTGGGTCCTGCTCGCGGTCTTCTCCGTGCTCGTCCTCGCCCTCCAGCTGGCGGGCGCCTCCGGGCACGGCCGGCGCGACGAGCTGATCGCCGGCCTCGAACTGGCCCGGGGCGCGGGCATGGTGACCGTACTGGCCGTGGTGTGCGCCATCGCCGTCGTCGTACGCCGGGTGGTGGCCGTACGGGTCCTGGGCCAGCGGCTCCAGAAGGTACGGGCGGACCGGCCGCGGCTGGCCGACCTGCTCTGTGACGACGCCGGGCGCGGCAGCTTCACGGATGTGCAGTACACGCTGGTGAGCGCCGTCGCGGTGGTCTTCTCCGCGGTCCGGCTGGCCCGCCGGCCCGAGCAACTGCCCGATCTGCCCTGGGCGCTGGCGCTGCTGGTCGGAGTCTCCGCCGCCACCTACTTCGCGGGCAAGTACGCGGAGGGCGGCCGGCCCGTCGTCCTGTCGGTGGTACGGGCCAGGGAGGCGGGCGATCTCGACGCCCCGATCCGTACCGGCGACGACATCGAGATCCGCGGGGCCGGATTCGTGCCGCCGGGCGCGGGCACCCCGGACCGGCTGGCCCGGATGGTCGTCAGGATCGGCGCGGTCCATGTCCATGTCCCGCTGGTACCGGTACCCGGCGGCTTCGCCAATCCGTCGGACACCTCGCTGACCGTGCCCGTACCGGTGGACGTGGAGCCGGGCCCGGTCGAGGTGCAGGTCGTGACGGCGGCAGGAATCGAGACCAACCGGGTGATCGTCGAGGTCATGGATTAAACCTGTCATGACGGTCCGGTCGGGAAGTGAACGTATCCGGCCGCTTACCGTTCAGAGTCTGTTGATGACTGTCCGATTCCGACAGGCTGTTGGCTGGTTCACTGAGTGCCGGACGTGTCCTGATGCGTATGCATGGACAGGGCACGCGGGGACAGTCGCCCCCGCGGCAGCGGCGTGGGACAGGAGAGGCGGACCAGCGATGACGCATGGCTACCGGACGGACACCTATGGGCGGCTCGGTGACGAGCGGACGGGGTGGCGCGAGAACGCCTCGCGCTACGCGCTCCTGCCGCTGCGGATCTTCCTCGGCGTCACCTTCATCTACGCGGGGATCGACAAACTCACCCAGAGCGGTTTCTTCTCGGCGACCGGCACGGGGTCCGTCGGCGAGATGATGCGGGCCGTCCGGGACAGCTCGGCCATCCCCGCGCTGGTGGATCTGGCGCTCAAGAGCCCGTCGGGGTTCGGATACGCCATCGCCCTCGGCGAACTCGCCGTGGGTCTGGGCACCCTGTTCGGGGTGCTCGCCCGGCTCGCCGCGTTCGGCGGCGCCCTGATCTCGCTGAGCCTGTGGCTGACGGTCAGCTGGCAGAGCACCCCGTACTACTACGGCAACGATCTCGCCTATCTCATGGCCTGGCTGCCGCTCGTGCTGGCCGGTGCGCCGGTGTTCTCGCTGGATGCCGTTCTGGCCAACCGGCGGCGGCGTATCCGGTAGTGCGTCCAGGCGACGACGGACGCCAGGAAGAGGCCGCAGAAGACCAGCGGGAAGGCCACGAACCACGGCGTGTGCCAGGTGCCCGCGCCGTCGCCCGCGTACAGGACGGCCGTGCCGAGCATCGTCAGCCCCACGAACAGCCGGCCCGGTCTGAAGTCATGACGCAGCACGGGTCACCTCCACCTGGCCGACGCCGATTTCGAGCCGGAGCTCCAGTGCCCCCGCCGGAGCGGACCCGGCGCGCGGCGACAGCGTGCGCTGCCGCGACTGGTCCGGGGAGATGTTCACCTCGTCGGGCGGCTCCCCGGGGAGGCTGATGTCCCCGAAGCCGGCCGTGGCACGCACCCTCACCGTCACTCCTTCCGGTACGACGACCTTGAGCTGCCCGGCGCCCACCTCGGCGGACGTACGGACCGTCTGCCCCTCGGGGACGGCGAGGCCGGTCAGATCGAGGGTGGCGACGCCCGAACCCAGCTCGTACCGGGGCTGCACGGACGCGACGGCGGCCGGGGTCCACTGCCGGCGGCCCCACTCCGTGGTGATGTCCTCGGGCACCGCCGCGCTCGCCGCGAGCAGCCCGGCCGTGACCATCGCCAGAAAGATCGTGCCCAGGCCCGTACGGCCCAGGAAGCTGCTGACCACCAGCCCCAGCCCGAGAACCGCGAGCGCGGCGGCCAGACCGATCTCCAGGCTCGGGCCGAACGGATGGCTGTCCCACGTCAGGCCCGTGCCGAGCCCGCCCGCCAGCAGCGCGAGCAGGAATACGGTGCCGCTGATCCCGCGCGGGCCCCGGGGGCGTGGCGTCCGTATCGGCAGCGGAGCCGTGCCGTCACGCCGCTCCCGGCGCCCCTCGGCGACCTCCGGCGGGCCCCACAGATAGTCCGCCTCGGCCGGGCGGCCCGGGACCCGGCCCGTGGTGCCGTCCTTGACGATCGGATCACGCCACCACGAGGGGGCGCCGCCCGGCGCCGGCGGCGCCTGGGTCTCGGGGGGCGCCTCCGCCGTGGCGTGCGCCGTCGCGGAGTCGGGGGACACGCCGGCGGGCGCGGTGAGGCGGCGGCGCTGCGACCAGACGGCCGAGCCCACGACCGCGATCGACAGCATCGTGGCGAAGTAGAGCGTGCCGTCGTCGCCCAGCATGGACAGCAGCAGTCCGCAGCCGACCAGCGCGAGCAGGACGGCGATCAGCGACGAGCCGTCGACCCGGCCCGACAGCAGTCTGCGGAGCTCGTTCTCGTCCTCGCCGTCCAGCGGGATCATCAGCCAGGCGAAGCCGTAGAAGATCAGCCCGATGCCGCCGGTGACCGTGAGCACCCCGATCACGATCCGGAAGATCACCGGATCGATGTCGCAGTACCGCCCGAGACCGCCGCACACCCCGGCGACCATCTTCTGCCGGTGGCTCCGCCGCAGGTCCGGGGCCGGAGGACGGGACGGCGCGGGGCCGGAGCCGGTGCCGGGGGCCGGTGCCGGGGGCGGCGCGGCAGGCGGCGCGGGGGACGGCTGGGTCATACGTCCATGGTGACGGCGCGCGGGCGTGGGCTCCAGCGGCCCCGACCCCGGTCTGTCCCTGATATTGACCCAGGCCACGCCCCTAGGGAGCGCCTCGGGCGGCCCCAGGGGCGCCTGGGAGCACTCCCCGGACATCCCCGGGCACCCTCAGTGACCCCTCTGGTATCCCCAGGTCTCAGGGTCGCCTCAGGGGTCCGACCCTGATGTCCCCCCACACCGCGCCATGTGACCATCGATGACATGCCAGCCGCCCCGCCACGCGCCGCGACCTCAGCCTCCCGCGCCCCCCTGCCCGAGGAACCGGCTCCGCGCAAGCTCTACCGCAGCGTGGACGGGCGGATGCTCGGCGGTGTCGCGCGCGGGCTGGCCGGGCATCTCGGGCTGCCGATCGTCTGGGTACGGCTGGTCTTCCTCGGCCTCCTCTTCGCCCAGGGCCTCGGCGCGCTGCTCTACGCCGTCTTCTGGATCGTCGTACCGCTCGGTGTCGGCGGTACGACGGCCGAACCGCGCACCCTCTTCGAGACCCGCCCGGACGGCCGGCGGCGGCTCCGCAAACCCGACGCGGGCCAGATCTTCGCGCTCGTCGCGCTGCTGATCGGCGCGTCCGTCTTCGTCGGCAACGTCAATCTGGGCGGCAACAACGCCGACCGCTACATATGGCCCACCCTGCTGATCGGCGCGGGCGTCGTCCTGGTCTGGCGGCAGGCGGACAACGCGCGCCGCGCCCGCTGGACCGAGGTCGGCAGACGCCCCCGGATCTTCCAGCTCGCCCGCGGTCTCGCGGGCGTCGCGCTGGTCGGCCTCGGCCTGACCGTCTTCATGGTGGTGCGCGGCGCGGCGGCCCAGTTCGGCAACATCCTGACCGGGGCGATCGCGGTCATGGCCGGTGTCGCCCTGCTCGCCGGGCCCTGGCTCGTACGGATGACGCAGGACCTCTCCGAGGAACGGCTGATGCGTATCCGCGCGCAGGAACGGGCCGAGGTCGCCGCGCACGTCCATGACTCCGTGCTGCACACCCTCACGCTCATCCAGCGCAACGCCGACGACGGGGGCGAGGTCCGCCGGCTCGCCCGCGCCCAGGAGCGGGAGCTGCGCGCCTGGCTCTACAAACCCGAGGGCACGGGCAAGGACGAGGAGGACGAACCCACCACCCTCGCCGAGGCGGTGAAGCGCACCGCGGCGGAGGTCGAGGACTACCACGGCGTCCCGATCGAGGTCGTGGTCGTGGGCGACTGCCCGCTCGACGAGCGGCTGGCCGCGCAGATGCAGGCCGCGCGCGAGGCGATGGTCAACGCCGCCAAGTACGGTGGCGAGGGCGGTGCCGTACAGGTTTTCGCGGAGGTGGAGGGCCGTACGGTCTTCCTCTCCGTACGCGACCGGGGCCCCGGCTTCGACCCGGACGCGGTGCCGGCCGACCGGATGGGCGTACGGGAATCGATCATCGGCCGGATGCAGCGCAACGGCGGCACGGCGCGGCTGCGTTCGGTGCCCGGCGGCGGCACGGAGGTCGAGCTGGAGATGGAACGGGCAGACTGAGGGCGGGTGCCGGGGCCCGCGGCCCGTGCGAGCGGCCCGCACCAGCGGTGTGTATCAGCGGCGAACGACTAGGGCGAGGGACAGAGACCATGAGCGAGGGCGCACAGGCCGGGGCCACCGGTGCGGAGAGCGGCGGCCCGGCGGCGGACGGCCGGCGCGTACGGGTCGTGCTCGTCGACGACCACCGGATGTTCCGTACCGGAGTGCAGGCCGAGATCGGCCGTACGGAGGAGACGGGCGTCGAGGTCGTCGGCGAGGCCGCCGATGTCGACCAGGCGGTCACCGTCATCACGGCGACCCGGCCCGAGGTCGTGCTCCTCGACGTTCATCTCCCGGGCGGCGGCGGCGTGGAGGTGCTGCGCCGCTGCGCACCGATGATGGGCGCCGTCGAGCGTCCCGTGCGCTTCCTGGCGCTGTCGGTCTCGGACGCGGCCGAGGACGTGATCGGGGTGATCAGGGGCGGCGCCCGCGGTTATGTCACCAAGACGATCACCGGCACGGACCTGGTCGACTCGATCTTCCGGGTGCAGGAGGGCGACGCGGTCTTCTCGCCCCGGCTGGCCGGCTTCGTCCTGGACGCCTTCGCCTCGACGGACGCGCCGCCGGTGGACGAGGACCTGGACCGGCTGACGCAGCGCGAGCGCGAGGTGCTGCGGCTGATCGCGCGCGGGTACGCGTACAAGGAGATCGCCAAGCAGCTCTTCATCTCGGTGAAGACCGTCGAGTCCCATGTCTCGGCGGTGCTGAGGAAGCTCCAGCTCTCCAACCGGCACGAGCTGACGCGGTGGGCGACGGCGCGCAGGCTGGTCTGAGCCTCCGCGCCGTCCGGTCCGGGACGGCGCGCCGTCCGGTCCACGCGCCGTCCGGGCCACGAGGTCTACGAGCAGTGCCACTCGGTGACGTACGTCCGGTCCCGGTACTCCATCACGCCGCGGATGCACTCGCCCGGCGCGGTGTTGAGCCTGCCGGTCCGTTCGGCGCGGCCGTGCCAGGTCTGCTGGGTGCCCAGCCAGCCGGGGAACGCGGTGATCCGGTCGTCCTTGCGCTGGTAGCCGAGGCGTACGGCGACACCGGGCCGGCCCTGGAACTGCTCGTAGCGCACGGTGAACGGTCCCACGCCGCCCACCGGGCCCTCGATACAGAGCCGGCCGCCGGAGAGATCGCCGCACCCCCGCGGAGTGAGGCCGACCGGCGCCAGGACGAAAAGTGCGCCGACGGCGAGAACCGTTCCTCTGACGGCGTTGGCTCGTCTCACGGCTCCCCCTTCAGGGCAGACGGGATGCTGCGCCCATCGTGACCCGGGGAGGGGTAACCGGCACTCCGGTGTGGGCCGTTCGGCGACTCCGGAGTTGCGGGACTGTGAAGACACGCCTTAGGCGGGCCTGCTGGCGCCGGCGAACGGCATCTGGTCGAGCGGCGCCAGCCGGACCGCCGAGCCCGGCCGGGGGGCGTGGATCATCTGCCCGCCGCCGACATAGATCCCGACATGGCTGATGCCGGAGAAGAAGAACACCAGGTCACCGGGGGCGAGATCGCCGCGTGAGACCCGCTGTCCCGTGGCGATCTGGGTGTAGCTGGTGCGGGGGAGGGAGACACCCGCGGCGCGCCAGGCGGCCTGGGTGAGCCCGGAGCAGTCGAAGGCACCGGGTCCGGTCGCGCCCCAGACGTACGGCTTGCCGAGCGCTCCGTAGGCGTAGGCGACGGCCGCGGCGGCGCGGGCGTTCGGCGCCCGCACCGCGCCGGGTGCCGGGGACGCGGCGCCCTGGTCGTGACCGCCCCGCTGGTCGTACTGGGCGCGCTGCGGCGCGGTGAGGCGGTCGAGCAGCCGCTGGGCGGAGCCGATCTTCTCCTGGATGGCGGACTTGTGCCGGGCCAGCTCGGACTGGGAGGCACTCAGCTCCGTGAGCCGGCCGTCGGCGCGGGCGCGCAGTTCGGCGATGCGGGCGAGTTCCCTGCGGATCGCGGTGATCCTGGCGGCCTGCCGGGACCCGGCCCGTTCGGCGAGCGAGGCCCCTTCCAGGTACTCCTCGGGCGAGGAGCTGAGCGCGAGCTGTACGGCGGGGTCGAGGCCGCCGGCCCGGTACTGCGCGGAGGCGATCGATCCGAGCGCGTTGCGCGAGTTGTTGAGCCGTTCCGTCCCGCGCGTGGCCTCGTCCCGCAGCTGCGTGAGCGCGGTACGGGCCTTGTCCGCCTTCACCTTCGTCCCGTTGTACCGCTCGGTGGCGGTCTCGGCCTGCTCGTACAGCGCGTCGACCTTGGCCTTGACCTGGGCCGGGGTGAGCTGGGGCTCGGCGTGTGCGGGGCCGTCGAAGGCGGTGACGGTCGCGGCCCCGGCGAGTGCGAGGGTGGCGGCGGTACGGCCGGCGGGGCCGGTGAGCGTGCGCTGTCTGGGCTTTCGGTGCGCTGCCACGGGGGTGGATCCTCTTCCCTAGTCGGTCACGGTGGGTCATGGCCGGTCGCCAGGAGAAGGACGCTAGGGCGCAAGGTCACAGTCCGGCCTCGGCATGGCCGGTATTGGCGAGAGGTGGCAGAACAGGGCCGGGTTGTGACCGGCATGATCGCGGTCGCGGAAGCCCTTTCCGTCCGGACCCGACCGATATCGGAACAGAGCCCCACCTCGCCGCTCGGTGGTGATATGGCCCTCGATAGGGTCCGGGCATGGACGTACTCATCAATGTCTTCGTCGCGCTCCACATCATCGGCATAGCCTCGCTGCTCGGCGGCTTCCTCACTCAGATGAAGTCGATGAGCACGGGGACGGCCCGCTTCAACAAGGCGATGCTGCACGGCGCGCTGACGATGCTCGTCACGGGCGTGGCCCTGGTGGGCCTCAACCAGGCCGACGACCAGACGGTGAACAACATCAAGGTCGGCATCAAGCTCGCGGTGCTGGTCGTGATCCTCGCCGTGGTGTACGTGAAGCGCGACGACGAGACCGCCCCGAAGCCGCTGTTCGGCGCGGTGGGCGGGCTGACGATGGCCAACATCTTCATCGCCACGCTCTGGACCTGATAGGGCCCCTCTGGACCTGACAGGGCCCCGGGGCCGCTGTCAGGCGGGGCGGACGCTTCCGTAGATCGGCATGTAGTAGATCGACTCCTCGCGGACGTTCGCGCCCGGCTTGGGGGCGTGGATCATCATGCCGTCGCCGATGTAGATCCCGACGTGGCTGATGTCGTCGTAGAAGAAGACCAGGTCACCGGGGAGCAGATCCTCGGTCGCGACGCGCGTGCCGGCCTTCACCTGGTCCCAGGTGGTGCGCGGCAGCTCCACGCCCGCCTCCTTCCAGGCGGCCTGGGTCAGGCCCGAGCAGTCGTACGAGCTGGGTCCCGTGGCGCCCCAGACGTATGGCTTGCCCTTCTGGGCGCGGGCGAAGGAGAGGACCTTGGCGGCCTTGGTGGCGTAGCTGCCGTCCGACGCTCCGGTGCCGCCGCTCGTGCCGGTACCGGCCCCTGTGCCCGTACTGCCGGAGCCCGTGCCCGTACCCGTGCCCGAGCCGCTGCCCGAGCCCGTACCGGCCGACGGGGCCTGGGCCCGCTCCTCCTCGCGCTTGCGCTCGGCCTCCTGCTTCGCGCGGGCCTCCTGCTTCGCCCGTGCCTCCGCCTTGCGGCGGGCCTCCTCTTCCTTCTTGCGCTCCAGCGCGGCCAGCCGCGCCTTCTCCTCCGTGGTCAGCTTCGACAGCAGCGCACGCGCCGCGCCGAGCTTCTGCTGCACGTTCTGCTTGCTGGTACGCAGCGCGGCCTGCGAGGCGGTGAGCGACTCCAGGTCCTTCGACGCCTGCTGCCGCTTCTTCGCGGCGTCGGCCTGCTGCGTCTGGTAGTCGGTCAGGACGCCGCGCTGACGCTCCGTCAGCCGGTCCGTCACCTGCTTCTGCTCGAAGAACGACTGCGGGCTGTCCGCGAACAGCAGGGCGGCGGTCGGGGTGACCGCGCCTTCCCGGTACTGCGCGGCCGCGAACGAGCCGAGCGTACGCCGGGCCTCGTTCAGCTTGTCCGCGCGCTTGGCGACCTCGTCGAGCACCCGGTCGACCGCGCGCTTCTGCTTCTGCGTGGCCTCTTTCGCCCGGTTGTACTTCTGCGTCTCACTGCCGGCCTGGCGGTACAGATCGTCGACCTTCTTCTGTACCTCCTCCATGGACGGCTTCGGATCGACGGGCGCGGCGCCCGCGCTCTGCGCCGAGAGCAACGTGACCGAGGCGAGCGCGGCTGTCGTGATCCCGACGGCGGGAGAAGCGGTACGTACTCCGCTGAGACTGCGCGGCTTGCGATGCGACGCCAAGGTCGGCATCTCCTTCCGTGGACCGCCTACCGGGTTAGCTGTCGGGTTCGGGCGGAACGGAAGGCTGCCCTACGGACCTTGAGCGAAAGGCCCGATTCACCCCGGTTGTGCACTGTGGGTCCCCGGTTCCGAACTTCCTTCAGGAAAGTCCGAATTCGGCGTGGGCCGCCCGCTTGGCGTGGATCGCCGTTGGGGGTACGGGCCGCCTGATCGAGCACGCTAGCCAAAGTGTGGCGCTGATGTGAAGGTCGATGGCCGATATGCCCGATACATTTTCGTGACTATTTGCGGGTGCGATGGGTGAAACCGGCCGGTGACGTCCGTTCGTCACGATGGGTGAGCGCGGGGCCGCCTGTGGTGATGGCGGCGGGGGCCGGGGAATTCCGAAGGCGGGCGCGGGGTGTCAGTGCGGCGGCCTAGACTCGGAAAGCGATGAGCAGCCTCTTTGACGACAGTTTCCTGGCGGACCTCCAGCCCTCCGGCGACGAGCATCCTCCGCCGCCCGAGGACGACGCCGAGCACGCGGCGGAGCAGGTGCCCGACGACCTCTTCCAGGGTGCCTACGACGTGCCCCCGACGCGGGACCAGTACCACCGCGACGGCGCCCCGCGCACGGTCGTGGACCCCGCCGCGCTGCTCGAAGGGCTGAACGAGGAGCAGCGCGCGGCCGTCGTGCACACCGGCTCCCCGCTGCTGATCGTGGCCGGGGCCGGGTCGGGCAAGACCAGGGTGCTGACCCACCGGATCGCGCATCTGCTGGGCACCCGCAGCGTCCACCCCGGTCAGATACTGGCGATCACGTTCACCAACAAGGCCGCGGGCGAGATGAAGGAGCGGGTCGGCCAGCTCGTCGGCCCGCGCGCCAACGCCATGTGGGTCATGACGTTCCACAGCGCCTGCGTGCGGATCCTGCGGCGCGAGTCGAAGAGGCTCGGTTTCACCTCGTCGTTCTCCATCTACGACGCCGCCGACTCGAAGCGGCTGATGGCCCTGGTCTGCCGCGATCTGGACCTCGACCCCAAGCGGTACCCGCCCAAGTCCTTCAGCGCCAAGATCTCGAATCTGAAGAACGAGCTGATCGACGAGGAGACCTTCGCCGGCCAGGCCGCCGACGGCTTCGAGAAGACGCTCGCCGAGGCGTACCGGATGTACCAGGCGCGGCTGCGCGAGGCCAACGCGCTGGACTTCGACGACATCATCATGACCACCGTCCATCTGCTCCAGGCGTTCCCCGATGTCGCCGAGCACTACCGGCGGCGCTTCCGGCATGTCCTGGTGGATGAGTACCAGGACACCAACCACGCTCAGTACACGCTCGTACGCGAGCTGGTGGGCCCCTCGGGCGAGGAGGACGATCCGGCCGAGCTGTGCGTCGTCGGTGACGCCGACCAGTCGATCTACGCCTTCCGGGGCGCCACGATCCGTAACATCCTCCAGTTCGAGGAGGACTACCCGGACGCGACGACCATTCTGCTGGAGCAGAACTACCGCTCCACGCAGACGATCCTCAGCGCCGCCAACGCGGTCATCGAGCGGAACGAGAGCCGCCGGCCGAAGAATCTGTGGACGAAGGCCGGCGCGGGCGCCCAGATCACCGGCTACGTCGCGGACACGGAGCACGACGAGGCGCAGTTCGTCGCCGACGAGATCGACCGGCTGACGGACGCGGGCGAGGCCAAGGCGGGCGATGTCGCGGTCTTCTACCGTACGAACGCGCAGTCCCGTGTCTTCGAGGAGATCTTCATCCGGGTCGGCCTGCCCTACAAGGTCGTCGGCGGTGTGCGCTTCTACGAGCGCAAGGAGGTCCGCGACGTGCTGGCCTATCTGCGCGTTCTGGCCAACCCGGAGGACAACGTCCCGCTGCGCCGGATCCTGAACGTGCCCAAGCGCGGCATCGGGGACCGCGCGGAGGCGATGATCGACGCGCTCGCGCTGCGCGAGAGGATCACCTTCCCGCAGGCGCTGCGGCGGGTGGACGAGGCGTACGGCATGGCCGCCCGGTCGGCCAACGCCGTCAAGCGGTTCAACACGCTGATGGAGGAACTGCGTACGGTCGTCGAGTCCGGCGCCGGACCCGCGACGGTCCTGGAGGCCGTGCTCGAACGGACCGGCTATCTGGCGGAGTTGCAGGCCTCGACCGACCCGCAGGACGAGACACGGATCGAGAACCTCCAGGAACTGGCCGCGGTGGCGCTGGAGTTCGAGCAGGAGCGCGGCCAGGCCGCCGCGGAGGCGGCGGGCGACGGCGGGGACGGCGGGGCCGCTGCCGAAGGCGCGGGTGCTGCCGACGCCACCGGTACGGGCGGCGCCACCGGTGCTCCCGGTGCCGCCGGTGCGGGCGCCACGACCGGTACGCTCGCCGAATTCCTGGAGAAGGTGGCGCTCGTCGCCGACTCCGACCAGATCCCCGACGAGGACGAGGACGGCTCCGGTGTCATCACGCTGATGACGCTGCACACCGCCAAGGGCCTCGAATTCCCCGTCGTGTTCCTGTCGGGCATGGAGGACGGCGTCTTCCCGCACATGCGCGCCCTCGGCCAGACGAAGGAACTGGAGGAGGAACGGCGGCTGGCGTACGTCGGCATCACCCGCGCCCGCGAGCGCCTCTATCTGACCCGGTCGTCGATGCGGAGCGCGTGGGGCCAGCCCTCGTACAACCCGCCGTCGAGGTTCCTGGAGGAGATCCCCGGACACCACCTGGAGTGGAAGCGGACCGGCGCGCAGATCCCCGCGGGGCCCACGTCCGGGATCGCGTCCTCGCTGTCCTCGTCCTCCGCGCGGTCGAGGGCGGGCGGCGGCCCTTCGGGCTTCGCCACGCGGCGCACCACCGACAAGCCGGTGATCGCGCTGGCGGTCGGGGACCGTGTCACGCACGACCAGTTCGGCCTCGGCACGGTCATGGCGGTGACGGGTACCGGCGCGGACACGCAGGCGACGGTCGACTTCGGGGACACGAAGCCCAAGCGGCTGCTGCTGCGGTACGCGCCGGTCGAGAAGCTGTAAGGGGACGGGACGACGTAACGGGCCCCGGCGGGGCGCCCGTTACGTCGGACATCGGTTCGGACGCGGGGCGAACGTAGCCGACGCGGGGCGCCCGTTACGTCGGGTTATGTCGGGTCGACGCCGTGGCTGCGGAGCCAGGCCAGCGGGTCGATCGCGGCGCCGCCGCCGGGCCGTACCTCGAAGTGCAGGTGCGGTCCCGTGGAGTTGCCCGAGTTCCCCGAATACGCGATCACGTCACCGGCCTTGACCGAACCGGAGCGGATCTTCGTGGTGCTGAGATGGCAGTACCAGGTCTCGGTGCCGTCGGGCGCGGTCACGATCGCCATGTTCCCGTAGGCGCTGTTGTACTGCGTGCGTACGGTGCCGTCGGTCGCGGCCATCACCGGCGTGCCGTACGACACGGGGAAGTCGATCCCGGTGTGGATGGACATCCAGTTGACGCCGGCCTGGCCGTAGCGCGCGCTGAGCCCGTGCTGCGAGACGGGGAGGACGAACTTGGGCCGCTCGGCCTCCTTGCGGGCCGCCTCCGCGGCGCGCCTCTTCTTCTCCGCTTCCTGCCGGGCCTGGAGGTCGATGCGCTCCTGCGTACGGCTGGCCCGGTCACCGAAGTCGCGGGCGTCGGCGTTGAGTGCGGCGAGCTGGGTGTCCAGCTTGTTGTTCGCGGCCACGGGCTTCACGGAGCCGGGATCGGCGGCCGAGGCGGTCGTGGTCTTGTCGGCCTGGGGCTCCTCGCCCGCGCCGAGGCCACTGACCGAGGCGGCGGCGACACCCGCGACGCCCATCACGCAGGCGGAGGGGACGGCGACCGTGAGGAGCGCGGAGCGCTTGGCGGGGGTGCGGCGACGGCCCCGGCCACCGCTCGGGCCGGCGCCGGCCCGGCGCTCGCCGCGGGGCGGGATGCTCACGGAGGGAGTGGTCATCGTCTCCGCCATGTGCAGCGGTTCGGCCTCGGGCGCGGCGTCCGTTTCCGTATCGCCGTCGAGTCCGGCCTTGCCGGTCCCGGTCCCTGCGGACTCCCCGGTCCCTCCGGCCTCGGCGTGCGCGTCGGTTCCCGTGCCGGTCCCGGTCCCGTAGCCGGGCTCCGCGTCGAAGGCGTGTTCAGGCTCCGGCCCCGGGGCGCCGTACTCCGCGCCCGGGGCGGGGTCGTACTGCTCGTACGCGCCGCTGTCCTGGCCGTACTGCTCATGCGCGCTGTCGTACGGGGCGTCGGCCGCCGCGTCGGGCGAGTTCCAGGCGGTGGCGTCGTACGCGCCGGTGTCGAACGCGGGCGCCGCCCACTGCGCGGTCGGCTCGTACCCGAACTGCCCCGCGTCGAACTGCCCCGCGTCGAACTGCGCGGTCTCGAACTGCGTCGCGTCGAACTGCGCGGTCTCGAACTGTGCGCCTGCGAACGGTGCGGCAGGGTCGAACGGTGCCGCGACGGTGTGGTCCGAGACGCCGTACGCGAACTGCGTGGCGTCGAACTGACCTGTTCCGTCAGTCCCGTTCAGCGGGTCACCCTGATGCGCCTGATGTGACAGGTTCGCCTGGTTCGCCTGGTTCCAGGCATCCGCGTCCCACTGGCCCGTGACGTCCGGCTCCGCCGACTGGCCCGGGATACCCGGGGTCTGCTGATAGCCGTGGTCGGGCGCGGTGGTGACGGTGGCCCACTGGCCGCTGGTGTCGTACTGCTCGTACTGCGGCGCGGCGTAGGCGTCGTACGCGGTCGCGGTCGTCTGATGGGCGCCGGTGTCCCACTGCGCACCGTCGTACTGGCCGGACGTGGCCTGGGGGCTTTCATATCCGCCCGAGCCGTCCGGGAGGGAGCCGAAGAGTGGGTCGGTCTCGAAGCTGCCGTTCTGGTAGCCGTCATATGCGGCGTACCCGGCGTGGGCGTGCTGGTCGTTCACCAACTTCTCTCTCGCCTCGGCAGCAGAACCAGGGTTTCCTCCGGGAGCCTGTCCGATGGACCGGTCCCCTGAGTGAAAGCAGTGGCCGCGACTGTACCCGGCGGTATAGGACGGCGACAATCTTCGGCAGGTTTTGCGTTCCGTTGAAACGGGCATTCGGCCGTGTTTCGGCGGACGACGGGCGCAGACTTGGCCTTACGTTCGATAAACGTTCGAGACGGGAGAGGGATTTCGAAGAGTCTCGCGCGTCAGGCGACGGACGCCGGCCCGTCGAAACGGGGGTCGTCCTCCGCGGATTCCTCGGGCGCGAGGCCGGAGTTGACGGCGTCCAGGCTGGACTCGCCTATGAGTCCGGGGGATTCGAGCGCGTGCCGGATGCCGGCCGCGACTCCGGGGTGCACCGTCATGGCGAGATGCCCGACCCCGCTCACCAGTACGTTCTCCGCCTGAAGATCCGGATGCGTGATGCGCGCGGTAAGGGCCGGCGTCATCAGCTGGTCGAGATCGCTCCAGAAGCTCACGAACCGTGTACGGCAGCCGGGCGCGGGCAGCCGCAGCTCCTCGATCAGATCCGACCCCGGCCGCATCTGGCGTACGACGGGGTGGGCGTCCGCCAGCGGGACGACGGCCGTGCCTTCGTGCGGCGTGGCGATCGTGACCAGCGTGCGTACCTGTGAGTCACCGCCCAGACGCTGTACGTAGTACCGCGCGATCAGCCCGCCCAGGCTGTGTCCGATCACATCGACCCGGCGGTGGCCGGTGCGGGCACGGATCTCCTCGATATGGCGGCCCAGCTCCTCGGCGGCCGTACGGATGTCGCAGGTCAGCGGCGAGTAGTTGAGCGAGACGAGACGGGTCCAGCCGTGCCGGGCCAGGGAGCGGCGCAGCAGGACGAAGACGGACCGGTTGTCGACGAGGCCGTGGAGCAGGACGACGGGGGGATGGGCGCGGCCCTCGGTGGGCAGCTGGGCGGTTTCCGGCGGCAGGGGCTCGGCGCGCCGCTCCTGGATGATCCCGGCCGGGTAGAGGACGAGATGGCCGGTGAGCACCGCCAGGTCGAGCGCGTTGGCCCGGAGCGCGTCGAGCGCGTCGTCGGGAAGCGTGGCGTGCCACACACGGCCGGCCTGGCGCAGGAGCGGCGGAACGAAGGGAAAAAGCGGCAAGAACGGCGAAACCTTCATGGCCGACCTCCGAACGGCACCCGGGGGGCGGCTCTGGCCCCCGCGTGCCCTCACGGGGCGCCGCCCGGTGGGCCGATGGCTTCCGGCACGCCGAAGTGCCCGGGGCCGGTACACGCGAGCCGTGCCACCGCGCCGCGCGGCTGGCGGCACGGTGGAACGGCGCCCGTGTGGCGACTCCTTTTGCGGCTCCCCTTGTGGTCGTCCCCTACCCGGCCGGGTAGGCCGAGTCATGCCGGAACGACACAAAGCGAACATGTCCCACGTGTGATTTCCCCCTCGCGGACCTCCGCGAAACGGCCGCGTGCGGGATGCTGTGGATAACGTTCGTTCACCTCCGTGCGCCCGGTCCCGACCGGACCGGGGCGCGGGGACCCGTGCCAATGACAGTGCGGTCGGTATGTGGAGGCAGTAATGGGTGTGGCTTGGCATCCGGAGAACCAGGATCCGGGGAATCAGTCGCGGAGCCAGGACGGGACGACGAGCGGAGCGCAGGTGGCCGGCGGCCCGATCCGGGTGGTGGTGGCGAAGCCGGGACTCGACGGACACGACCGCGGCGCCAAGGTGATCGCGCGTGCGCTGCGGGACGCGGGGATGGAGGTCATCTACACGGGGCTCCATCAGACACCCGAGCAGATCGTGGACACCGCGATCCAGGAGGACGCCGAGGCGATCGGCCTCTCGATCCTCTCCGGGGCGCACAACACGCTCTTCGCGAAGGTCATCGCGCTGCTCAAGGAGCGGGACGCGGCGGACATCAAGGTCTTCGGCGGCGGCATCATCCCGGAGGCGGACATCGCCCCGCTCAAGGAGCTGGGCGTGGCCGAGATCTTCACCCCGGGGGCGACGACGACCTCCATCGTCGCGTGGATCAACGCCCACGTCCGCCGGCCCGCGGGCGCGTGAGGCGCGGCGCCGCTCACAGCGCCGTCGGTCCGGTGGACTGGTCGGGGTCGTCGGGGTGGCCGGGGCCGGTGAGCGCGGTGCGCCCGTCGAGTTCGGCCAGCATCGACGCGCGCAGACGCAGCGTGGAGACCAGCCGCCGGAAGGCTTCCGACCAGTAGCCGCCCGCGCCCGGTGACGCGTCTTCCGGCTCGTCCTGGGTCGCGGTGAGCAGCTCCAGCCGGCTCGCCTCCGCGGGGTCGAGGCATCGCTCGGCGAGCCCCATGACCCCGCTGAAGCTCCAGGGGTAGCTTCCCGCGTCCCGGGCGATGTCCAGCGCGTCCACGACCGCCCGGCCGAGCGGCTCCGCCCAGGGCACCGCGCAGACGCCGAGCAGCTGGAACGCCTCGGAGAGACCATGGGCGGCTATGAACGAGGCCACCCAGGAGGCCCGTTCGGCGGGCGGCAGCGTGGCGAGAAGCTTCGCCCGTTCCGCCAGCGACGAGGTGCCGGAGGTGCCGGGACCGGCGGCCGGGGAGGCGGCGGGGGCGCCCAGCAGGGCGGTGGACCACCGCGCGTCCCGCTGCCGTACGGCCGCCCGGCACCACGCGGCGTGCAGTTCGTCGGCCCAGTCGTCCAGGACGGGCAGTGCGACGATCTCCTCCGGGGTACGGCCGCCGAGCCTGGCGGGCCATATGGCCAGCGGGGCCGCCTCGACCAACTGGCCCAGCCACCAGGACCGTTCGCCCCGGCCGGCGGGCGGGGCCGGGACCACGCCGTCACGCTGCATGTCCGCGTCGCATTCGTGCGGCGCCTCGACCGTGACGACCTGGCCGCCGCCCGTACGGTCCATGCTCACGCACGTCGCCGCGCGGGCCGCCATCCTTCCGGCGAGGGCCGAGCCGGGCAGCGCGGAGAGCAACTCGGCGGCGGTATGGCGGACGTTGCGGCTGCGGTCCGACAGGGCCCGCTCCAGAAACGGCTCGTCCGTCCCGGACAGCCCCGTACGCAGCGAGTCGAGGAACATCAGCCGGTCCTCGGCGCGCTCCGTGTACCAGGTCGAGGCGAGCAGCGCCCGGGAAGCCTCCGCGTCCTGGGCGCGTACGGCGGCGAGCAGCGCCACCCGCTCGGCGAACAGGCCCTCCTCCCAGAGCAGTCGGACAGCGTTGCCGTCCTGTGGGTCGGGCAGCAGGGCGCCGCCGGACGCGCCCCGCAGCGCGAACTTCCACTCCGGGTTGAACCGCGCGAGCCAGAGCCCGCGCGGCCCGGCGAACGTCAGCGCCTGCGGCCGCAGATCGGTACGCGCGCGGGCCGCGTCGAGCAGCGCGGGCAGTACGGCGGCGGGCGCGCGATAGCCGTGCTCATTGGCGGCGGCGAGCCACTGGGGGAGCAGTTCGGTGAGGTCGGGGGCCGCGCCGCGCC
The DNA here is from genome assembly GCF_004151105.1 of Streptomyces sp. L-9-10. Taxonomy (GTDB): domain Bacteria; phylum Actinomycetota; class Actinomycetes; order Streptomycetales; family Streptomycetaceae; genus Streptomyces. Next base: position 597,530 of record NZ_PHRF01000095.1, on the reverse strand, counting down.
GTCCTCCGCCGCCCGAGGATGTCGTCCGGTCGGCCAGCAGCTGGGTGAGCCGTCTTCCGGCCGCCTCCGGCAACGGTGCGCGGCCGTCGTGGGGCGCGGGCTCCGGGCGGTCCGCGGCGCGCGCCGGAAGGAGCCCCGCCCTGCGCCGTACGGTGTGCAGCGCGGCGGCGTCCAGCAGGGCCACCGGCGCCTCCTTGCCCGGGGTCAGGATCTCCGCGGGCGGGGTGCGGCGCTCCGTACCGAGCAGTGCGGAGGTGACGAGCCCTTCCCAGGGCGTCGTGACGCGGGTCGTGCCGGTGGGGCCGGCCGGGTCGATGGTGCGAGTCGTGTCCGTCATGAAGCCCTCCGTTGTCGGCGCGGGTCGGCCAGGTCCTGTCGAGACCGTCAGGTGAGCGGGATCTTCGGGGGAGCGGGGCCGGTGGGTGAGTGGTCGCGGGACCGTCAGGTGAGCAGGACCGGCCCGCGTACGTCCTCGGACCAGGCCGCGAGCGGCAGGAAGCCGCGGTGGCCGCACTCGCCGAAGACCGTCACAGGACCGCCGCCGGACAGCGCGGCCAGCTTCCACAGACCGGGCCGCGCGAGAGCCGAGCCCGTGATCGGCAGCGCGGATTCCCCGTCCGCGTCGGCCAGTTGCCAGCCGCCGCCCGGCGCCGGCACGGGTATGACCTCCGTCAGCGTCACCGGCCACGCGTCCAGCCAGGGATCCGCGCGCAGTGCCGCGCCGTACGCCTCGATCGCCGCTGTCGTGGAGCCGCCGGGCGGCGGTCCCGGGATCGGGGCCGGGGCGCCGAACTGCTGTCCCCAGTCGGCCCGTAGCTGCCCCCCGCCCCCGTGCGGGGTGATCTCCGCCTCCATCATCAGGCCCACCGGCAGCCCCAGCTGCGGGGAGCGCCCCGCCGCGCCGAAGGCGAGCACCAGCGCGGAACGCCCCGAGTCCCGTCCGTACAGCCGGATCCGGCGGGTCACGAGCTTGCCGTCCGAGGAGTCGTACTGGGCGAGGACCAGCCAGTGGTCCCTGACCGCCGGGCCGTCGGCCGGTGACGGGAGGCCGATCCTCGTACGGACCGTCGTCGCCAGCGGCTCCGGCAGCCGGTCGCGGCCGAGCCACGCCGTCGTCAGCAGATGCAGCAGCGCGGACTCCTCCAGCAGCCGCACCGGCCAGCCGGGTCCCGAGCCGGGGATCGCCCCCAGCTCCCGCACCCGGCCCGCGAGCCCCGGTGCCTGAGCGTCGACCATCCGGGCCGCCGTCTCCTCCCACAGCCCGTATCCCGACTGCTCCGCCGAGGCCAGCCCGCCGCGCAGCAGATCCGCCAGCCGCTGTTCAAGCTCCGTGGCGCCCGCGCTGATCCTGGTGGCCCTGCGCTCCGCCCTGCGCCGCGCGGCCTCGGGATCGGCCGGTTTCCCGGATCCGGCCGCGCCGGCTTCCCCCGCGGGCCGCTCCTCGGCCCGATTCCGGCGCCCTTCGAGCCATTCCGCGGTCCAGCCGGGCTCCTCCGCCGTCTCCGGCACGCTCCGCTCGTCCACCGCCCAGAGCAGCAGCAGCCCCAGCGCGTGCTTGCACGGAAACTTCCGGCTCGGGCAACTGCACTTGTAAGCGGGGCCCGTTGTGTCCACAATGGTCTGATACGGCTTACTGCCGCTGCCCTTGCACAGGCCCCACACGGCCCCCGCGGAGCCGCAGCCCGCCTCCGACCACGGCCCGGCCGTGCCCAGTTTGTTGCCCGCTTTCCGTGACGCGTCGTCAGGAGCCAGAGCGAGCACCTGTTCCGTCGTCCAGCGCACCCCCGTTTGATTCATGTCCACGACGTTAGAACGCCCCACTGACAATCGCTCTGACCTGCGTATTCAACGAACAACGGGCAGAATGACTTTGCCTTGCCTTTGCTATATCGTGCGAGCTTCCTATGCCACGAACCGGGGGATCACTCATGAACCGCACCGTCCGCGCCGCCCTCACCACCCTCGCCGTCACCGGCCTCGCGCTGGGCCTCGGCGCCTGCTCCGAGGCCGCGGAGCGGGTCGACAAGGCCGTGACCGACGAGGTCGACAAGGCCGTCAACGAGACCTACGAGGTCACCTACGAGGTCACGGGCAAGAACATCGACACGATCGACTACCACGGCGGGGGCGGCGAGGCCATGGAGCCCAAGATCGAGACGGTCGAGAAGCCCACGCTGCCCTGGAAGAAGACGGTCACGCTGCGCGGCATCATGCCGCCCGGCGTCATGCCGACCGCCCTGGACGCGGCCGGCGCCGAGGTCACCTGCAAGATCATTTACAAGGGCGAGGTCATCAAGGAGGAGACCGACGCGGGCAAGGCCGCGGCGGGCGGCTGCATCGCGGTCTCCCCGATCGCCGGCTGACGGTCGCGGGGCCGCGGGCACCGGGCAACGATCGCCGGGCGTCGGCGGCTGGGCAACTCCCCTCGTACGCGGGCGCGTCCGCGTACGCCCCGCCCCGCCCGCGACGCCCGCCCGGCCCCCCGCGACGACGGCCGATTGTCAGTGGCGTGGTGCACCGTGGATCTCACATCCGGTCGACCGATCTGGAGGGGGATCCATGACCATGCCCGAAACCACCGCGCCCGCCGGGACCGAGGAGGCGCTGCGCCCGCACGCCGAGGACGCGTTCGCCGACGAGCTGAAGGCGCTGGCCGCGGCCGACGACCGGCAGCGGCCCGTCAGGTGGCGGCTGTCGCCGTGGGCCGTGGCCACGTATCTGCTCGGTGGCACGCTCCCCGACGGGACGGTGATCACACCGAAGTACGTGGGGCCGCGCCGGATCGTCGAAGTCGCGGTCACCACGCTCGCCACCGACCGGGCGCTGCTGCTCCTCGGCGTGCCGGGCACCGCCAAGACCTGGGTCTCCGAGCATCTGGCGGCGGCCGTCAGCGGTGACTCGACCCTGCTCGTGCAGGGCACGGCCGGTACGCCCGAGGAGGCGATCCGCTACGGCTGGAACTACGCGCAGCTGCTCGCCCACGGCCCCAGCCGCGACGCGCTGGTGCCCAGCCCGGTGATGCGGGCCATGTCGGAGGGCATGACCGCGCGCGTCGAGGAACTGACCCGTATCCCCGCCGATGTGCAGGACTCGCTGATCACGATCCTGTCCGAGAAGACCCTGCCGGTCCCCGAGCTGGGCCAAGAGGTGCAGGCCGTCCGGGGGTTCAATCTGATCGCCACGGCCAACGACCGCGACCGCGGGGTCAACGACCTCTCCAGCGCGCTGCGCCGCCGCTTCAACACCGTCGTCCTGCCGCTGCCCGCCACCCCGGAGGCCGAGGTCGACATCGTCTCCCGGCGCGTCGACCAGATGGGCCGTTCGCTCGATCTGCCGACCGGACCCGAGGGCATCGACGAGATCCGCCGGGTGGTCACGGTCTTCCGTGAACTGCGCGACGGCGTCACGACCGACGGCCGGACGAAACTCAAGTCCCCCTCGGGGACGCTCTCCACGGCCGAGGCGATCTCCGTGGTCACCAACGGCCTCGCGCTCGCCGCCCACTTCGGGGACGGCGTGCTGCGGCCGGGCGATGTCGCGGCGGGCATTCTCGGCGCCGTCGTCCGCGACCCGGCGGCGGACCGGGTGATCTGGCAGGAGTACGTCGAGACGGTGGTCCGCGAGCGCGACGGCTGGAAGGACTTCTACCGTGCCTGCCGCGAGGTGAGCGCGTGACCACGACGCGCGCGCCGGGCGCGGCGAGCGGGGGCGCGGGCGCGGGTACGTCGGTCAGGAACGGATCCGGCGCGGGCGGACCGCTGCTGCTCGGGGTCCGGCATCACGGGCCGGGGTCCGCGCGTGCGGTACGGGCGGCGCTCGACGCGGCGGCGCCCCGCGTCGTCCTCATAGAAGGCCCGCCCGAGGGGGACGCGCTGCTGGCGCTCGCCGCCGACGAGGCGATGCGACCGCCCGTCGCGCTCCTTGCGCACGCCGTGGACGATCCGGGGCGCGCGGCCTTCTGGCCGCTGGCCGAGTTCTCCCCGGAGTGGGTCGCGATCCGCTGGGCGCTGGCGCATGACGTACCGGCCCGGTTCATCGACCTGCCGGCGGCACACTCACTGGCGCTCGCCGCGGCGGACGACGGATCCGCCGACGTCGGCGTCCATGCCGACGAGTCCGAGTCCGAGTCTCAGTCCGTGTCCGTGTCCGAATCCGAGGGCGAGGGCGAAGGCGACGGATCCCGGGACGACGAGAGCGTACGGATCGATCCGCTCGCCGTCCTCGCCGAGGCCGCCGGGTACGACGACCCCGAGCGGTGGTGGGAGGACGTCATCGAGCACCGGGGACCCGACGGCGCGGACGACCCCTTCGCACCGTTCGCGGCGGTCGCCGAGGCCATGGGCGCGCTGCGCGAGGAGTACGGCGACGGCGGACCCCGGCGCGATCTCGTCCGCGAAGCCCATATGCGTCTCCAGTTCAGGACCGCGCGCAAGGAGTTCGGGGACGACGGCGTCGCCGTGGTCTGCGGCGCCTGGCATGTGCCCGCGCTCGGCCGGAAGACCACCGTCGCCGCGGACCGCGCGCTGCTGAAGGGGCTGCCCAAGGTCAAGACCGGGATGACGTGGGTGCCCTGGACCCATCGCAGGCTCGCCCGGCACAGCGGCTATGGCGCGGGCGTCGACTCGCCCGGCTGGTACGGACATCTCTTCGGCGTGCCCGACCGCCCCGTGGAGCGCTGGCTCACCAAGGTCGCCGGCCTGCTCCGGGAGGAGGACAGGACCGTCTCCTCCGCTCATGTCATCGAGGCGGTACGGCTCGCCGAGACACTGGCCGCCATGCGCGGGCGTCCGCTCGCCGGTCTGACCGAGACCACCGACGCGGTCCGTGCGGTGATGTGCGAGGGATCGGATGTGCCGCTCGGCCTCATCCACGACCGGCTCATCGTCGGCGAGGTGCTCGGCGAGGTCCCCGACACGGCCCCCGCCGTGCCGCTCCAGCGCGATCTCACCGCGCTCCAGCGCACACTGCGGCTCAAGCCGGAGGCGCTGGAGCGCGAGCTGGATCTGGACCTCCGCAAGGAGCTGGACGCCGAGCGCGGCAGGCTCCTGCACCGGCTGCGGCTGCTCGGTATCGACTGGGGCGAACCGCTCGTCGCGCGGCCGAGCACCGGCACGTTCCGGGAGAGCTGGCGGCTGCGCTGGGAGCCCGAGCTGTACGTACGGGTCGCCGAGGCCGGCGTATGGGGCACGACCGTGCTCTCCGCCGCCACCGCCAAGGCCGGGTCGCGGGCCCTCGCGGCGACCGCGCTCGCCGAGATCACGGCGCTGGCCGAGCGCTGTCTGCTGGCCGCGCTTCCCGACGCCCTGCCCGTGGTGATGCGGGCCCTCGCCGACCGCGCCGCGCTCGACGCCGATGTCGGCCGGCTCGCCCAGGCACTGCCCGCGCTGGCCCGCTCGCTGCGCTACGGCGACGTGCGCTCCACCGACACCGGGGCGCTCGGCGATGTGGCGGCGGGGCTCGCCGAGCGGATCTGCGTCGGGCTGCCGCCCGCCTGCGCCGGGCTCGACGCGGACGGAGCGGCCGAGATGCGCGGATATCTCGACCGCGTCCACACGGCGATCGGCCTCCTCCCGGACGGCCACGGCCGGGATCTGGCCGGGCGCTGGGGAGCCGTCCTCCGCACGCTCGCGGGACGGGACACCGTCCCCGGGGTGATCAGGGGCCGGGCCGCCCGGCTGCTGCTGGACGACGGACGGCTCGCCGAGGACGAGGCCGCGCGGTTCATGGGCCTCGCGCTGTCGCCCGGCACCCCGCCGACCGACGCCGCGGCCTGGATCGAGGGCTTCGTCGGCGGAGCGTCCGGGACCGGGCGCCCGCAGGCGGCGAGCAGCGCGGGAGGCATGCTCCTGGTCCATGACGAACGCCTCCTCGGCCTGGTGGACGCCTGGCTGACCGGGGTGTCGGCCGAGGCGTTCACGGATGTGCTGCCGCTGCTGCGCCGCACGTTCTCCGCGTACGAGCCGGGCGTCCGGCGCACGCTGGGCGAGCTGGTCGGACGCGGGCCAGCGAACGGCGGCCCGGTGGCACCCGAGGCCGCCGCGCCCGGCTTCGGCCCCGGGCTCGACGAGGCGCGCGCGGACGCCGTATTGCCGGTGCTCCGCCTGCTGCTGGGAGCCGAGGGCAGCGGCGGCGCCGACAACAGCGACGATCTTCTGGAGGCGACGGGATGAGCGACGGGATGAGCGGCGGTATCGGCATCGACGGCATCGGCAACGGCATCGCGACCGACAGCACCGCCGCCGACGAGCGGCTGCGCCGCTGGCGGATGGTGCTCGGCGGGGAGAGCGCCGACGGGACGGGATGCGCGCTCACCGGCCGGGACGCCGCGATGGACGGCGCGCTGTCCGCCCTCTACGGCACGGGCAAGGAGAAGGGCGACGCGGGCGGCACCAACCGCTCCGCCGGCCTCGGTGCCTCCGCGCCCTCCGTCGCCCGCTGGCTGGGTGACATCCGTACGTACTTCCCCAGCTCCGTCGTCCAGGTCATGCAGCGCGACGCGATCGACCGGCTCGGGCTCGCCGCACTGCTCCTGGAGCCGGAGATGCTGGAGGCCGTCGAGGCGGACGTCCATCTCGTCGGCACACTGCTGTCGCTCAACAAGGCGATGCCCGAGACGACGAAGGAAACGGCGCGCGCGGTCGTGCGCAAGGTGGTCGCGGACATCGAGAAGCGGCTCGCCACCCGCACCCGCGCGACACTGACCGGCGCGCTCGACCGGTCCGCGCGCCTCAGCCGGCCGCGCCACCGGGACATCGACTGGGACCGTACGATCCGCGCCAACCTCAAGAACTACCTGCCGGAACACGGCACGGTGGTCCCGGAGCGGCTGATCGGTTACGGCCGCGCCGCGCAGTCCGTGAAGAAGGAGGTCATCCTCTGCATCGACCAGTCCGGTTCCATGGCGGCCTCCGTCGTCTACGCCTCCGTCTTCGGCGCGGTCCTGGCCTCCATGCGCTCCCTCGCCACCCGGCTCGTGGTCTTCGACACCGCCGTCGTCGATCTCACCGACCAGCTCGACGACCCCGTCGATGTCCTGTTCGGCACCCAGCTCGGCGGCGGCACCGACATCAACCGCGCGCTCAGTTACTGCCAGTCGCGGATCACCCGGCCCGCCGACACGGTGGTCGTACTGATCAGCGACCTCTACGAGGGCGGGATACGCGACGGGATGCTCAAGCGGGTCGCGGCGATGAAGGCGTCGGGCGTGCAATTCGTGACACTGCTCGCGCTGTCCGACGAGGGAGCGCCCGCGTACGACCGCGAGCACGCGGCGGCCCTCGCCGCGCTCGGTGCGCCGGCCTTCGCCTGCACCCCCGATCTCTTCCCCGAGGTGATGGCGGCGGCGATCGAGAAGCGCCCCCTTCCCATACCGGACAAGGAGCTGCCGAACGGGGCGATCTCCCGGTGACGCGGAAGGCTTCCGGGGTGGGTGTGACGGGTATCACCGCTCTGTGACAGGTATCACCGCTCATCTGTGATCTGCGATTTAGGGACCTACCGCCCACGGGGATAACCTGCGAGACGGACATGCCGCGTACCGGACAGCGAGTACGCCTCCCTCTGTGACAGCGCAGTCACGTTGCCCTTCGCGGCACGCCCACGCAGACAACGAACCCGCGATCACCAGGCTGCGGTTTAAAAGACAAAGGGACGGACACGCGTGGACCTGTTCGAGTATCAGGCGAGGGACCTCTTCGCCAAGCACGGTGTACCGGTGCTGGCCGGTGAAGTCATCACGACGCCTGACGCGGCTCGCGAGGTGACCGAGCGGCTCGGCGGCAAGGCCGTCGTCAAGGCGCAGGTCAAGGTCGGCGGGCGCGGCAAGGCGGGTGGCGTGAAGCTGGCCGCCGACCCGGCGGACGCCGTCGAGAAGGCCGGTCAGATCCTGGGCATGGACATCAAGGGCCACACGGTCCACAAGGTGATGCTGGCCCAGACCGCGGACATCGCGGAGGAGTACTACGTCTCCTTCCTGCTGGACCGCACCAACCGCACCTTCCTGGCCATGGCCTCCGTCGAGGGCGGCGTGGAGATCGAGGTCGTCGCGGAGGAGAACCCCGACGCGCTCGCCAAGATCCCGGTCGACGCCAACGAGGGCTGCACGCCCGAGAAGGCCGCCGAGATCGTCGCCGCCGCGAAGTTCCCGGCCGAGATCGCCGACCAGGTCGCCGACGTCCTGCAGAAGCTGTGGACCGTCTTCATCAAGGAAGACGCCCTCCTCGTCGAGGTCAACCCGCTGATCAAGTCCGGCGACGGCAAGATCATCGCGCTCGACGGCAAGGTCTCGCTCGACGAGAACGCCGACTTCCGCCAGCCCGAGCACGAGGCGCTGGAGGACAAGGCCGCCGCCAACCCGCTGGAGGCCGCGGCCAAGGCCAAGAACCTCAACTACGTCAAGCTCGACGGCGAGGTCGGGATCATCGGCAACGGCGCGGGTCTGGTCATGTCGACCCTCGACGTCGTCGCGTACGCCGGTGAGAACCACGGCGGCGTGAAGCCGGCCAACTTCCTCGACATCGGCGGCGGCGCCTCCGCCGAGGTCATGGCGAACGGCCTGGAGATCATCCTCGGCGACCCGGACGTCAAGTCCGTGTTCGTCAATGTCTTCGGTGGCATCACCGCGTGCGACGAGGTCGCCAACGGCATCGTCCAGGCTCTCGAACTGCTCAGGACCAAGGGCGAGGACGTCACGAAGCCGCTGGTCGTGCGTCTGGACGGCAACAACGCGGAGCTGGGTCGCAAGATCCTGTCCGACGCCAACCACCCGCTCGTGCAGCGCGTGGACACCATGGACGGCGCGGCCGACAAGGCCGCCGAGCTCGCGGCTGCGAAGTAAGGGACAGGGACTCCAACACCATGGCTATTTTCCTGACCAAGGAAAGCAAGGTCATCGTCCAGGGGATGACCGGCGCCACCGGCATGAAGCACACCAAGCTCATGCTCGCTGACGGCACCAACATCGTCGGCGGTGTGAACCCGCGCAAGGCCGGCACGTCCGTCGACTTCGACGTCGTGTCGGAGACGCGCGAATCAAGCACAGTTTCCGTACCGGTCTTCGGCTCCGTCGCCGAGGCCATCGAGAAGACCGGCGCCGACGTGTCCGTCGTCTTCGTGCCGCCGGCCTTCGCCAAGGCCGCCGTCATCGAGGCCATCGACGCCGAGATCGGTCTGGCCGTCGTGATCACCGAGGGCATCGCGGTGCACGACTCCGCCGCCTTCTGGGCGTACGCGGGCAGCAAGGGCAACAAGACCCGGATCATCGGCCCGAACTGCCCCGGTCTGATCACCCCCGGCCAGTCCAACGCGGGCATCATCCCGGGCGACATCACCAAGCCCGGCCGGATCGGTCTCGTGTCCAAGTCCGGCACGCTGACCTACCAGATGATGTACGAGCTCCGTGACATCGGCTTCTCCTCGGCCGTCGGCATCGGTGGCGACCCGGTCATCGGTACGACGCACATCGACGCGCTCGCCGCGTTCGAGGCCGACCCCGAGACCGACCTGATCGTGATGATCGGCGAGATCGGCGGCGACGCCGAGGAGCGCGCGGCGGACTTCATCGCCAAGAACGTCTCCAAGCCGGTCGTCGGCTACGTCGCGGGCTTCACCGCGCCCGAGGGCAAGACCATGGGCCACGCCGGCGCCATCGTCTCCGGCTCCTCCGGCACCGCCCAGGCGAAGAAGGAGGCCCTGGAGGCCGCCGGCGTGAAGGTCGGCAAGACGCCGACCGAGACGGCCGGGCTCGCCCGCGCCATCCTCGCGGGCTGAGCATCCGCCTCCCGTAGGGCGGTCTGCCGAGGCCGGTCTCCCGTGGACCCGTCTGCCGTAGGCCGTCTCCACAGGCGTCTTCCGCAGGTCTGTACGGCACCACGCGCGTGGGCCCGCACCCTCTCCCGGGTGCGGGCCCACGCGCGTTCCCGGCCGGCCGCCGGTCAGAGCGGTTGCGGTACGAGCCGGTGGGGGCCGGTCGCCGGTGCGCGGCGGAGCTTGTCGCGCAGCATCATGTCCTGCTTGCTCAGCCGGGGCGGACCGCCGGTCACCGGAACACCGCCGACCCGCTCGCCCGGCGACGGCCTCGGCTCGTACCGCGTCGGCGCGGTGGCCAGGGTGAACCCCGTCGCCCCGACGATCAGCACGGTGAAGGCGATGGCGGCCCGCGTCCAGAACCGGGCCCGCCGCTCGCAGCCGGACCTCACGGCGGGCGCCTCCCCGAGCGGCGGTGGCGTCGTCGCCCGGACGAGCGTGCCGAGCCGCTCCTGAAGCAGCCGCGTGTCGGTCAGTTCGGGCAACCGCGCGGCGACCGCCTCGCGCGCGTTCAGCAGCCGGTGGGCGGTGGCCGGGGTGCTCGCCTCGGTCTCGGCCGCCGTCTCCGGCAGATCGAGGCCGAGCCCGTCGTAGAGCAGCAGCGTGCGGCGGTACGACGCGGGAAGACTCAGCAGCGTCTCGCGCAGCGCCCGCTGATCGGGTTCTTCCTGTTCGCGCGCGACCGGATCCGGGCGCTCCCGGGGGCTGCGCAGCCGGTGCCAGGGCGACATCGCGTACTCGTACGCGGTGGCCCGCAGCCAGCCCGCCGGGTCCCGGTCCACCGCGACCTCGGGCCAGTGCGCCCACGCGAGATGGAAGGCGCGCTCGACGGACCTCTGGGACAGGGCCCGCCGCCCGGTGAGCAGATACGCCTGGCGTACGAGGACGGGCGCGGTGAACGCGTACAGGGCGTCGAAGGCCTCGTCGGGCGTGCGGGGCTCGATCCCGACGGCGGGAGGGTTGGGCCAGTCGGTGTTGCGCACATCAGGGGCGGGCGCACCCGATCCGGTCATGCTCGCTGTCGCCGCGCTCGCCGGCACCCGGTTCGCTGTCGCCGTGTTCGTGCGCGCGTTCGCCTTCGCCCTGCGGCCGGGCCCGGCGGTGCTGGTCGCGGGTCGCGGTGCGGCACCGGCCGCGGGCGCCGGGGCGGCCCTCGCCGTACCCGCGATTCTCGCCGTACCCGCGGCCCTCGCTGTCCCGGCGGCTCTCGCTGCCCCGGCGGCCCGCGCCGCACCCGTGGTCCTCGTGGGCGTGGATGGACTCCTGCTCCGCGCCGCGGACCGCTGCGCGGCCGCTCTCGCGGCCTCCCTCCTGGCCCGTTCCTCCTGCTCCGCGTTCTCCCGGAGCTCCGCCGCGATCCCGGCCAGCAGCCTCGCGTACAACTCCCCTTTGCGTCCGCGCGGAGCCCTGCGCCCGGTTTCCCAGGACCTGAGCGTCGACCGTGTGACGCCCACCGCGGCGGCGGCCTGTTTCTCGGTCATCGGCTTCGACTCGCGCAGTCTTCGCCGCTCTTCGGGGGCGGGCAGCGACGGGGCGCCGGCCCTGGTGCCTCGTGCGGTGCTCTGCGTGGTCTTCTGCGTCATGTGGGGCTCCCCGCAGCACGGTTCTGGGCAATAAAGCGCATAAACGTATATTGGGCGACACGGCGACTATTCGCCTGTTGCGCGAATTAGATGCGCGTCATGGGCAGCATGACGTCGTGACCCAATTGACCGAACACAGTGCGCCGTTGTCCTCGGCCGCGGCCCTTGAGCGTGGTAGGGCCGCGACGCTCACCTCCGCCGTACTCCGCGGAGCCTTCGCCGCGGGCCTGGGGCTCGGCGCGATCGCCGTGCTGGTGATGGCGATGTGGATCACTTCACCGTTCCCCGACAGCGGTGCGGGCGGCGCTCTGCGTATCGCGGCCGGGCTCTGGCTGCTGGGCCATGGCGTCGAGCTGGTGCGCCCGGACACCCTCTCCGGGAATCCCGCGCCCATCGGAGTCGTACCGCTGCTCCTAATGGGTCTGCCGGCCTGGCTGGCGTACCGCGCCGCGCGGGACGCCCTCGAACCCGACGAGGGACGGCCCCAGCTCACCGGGCTCGGCGCCGTATGCACCGTGTCGGGGGGATATCTGCTGGTCGGCGCCTCCGCCGTGCTCTATGCCGGGGGCGGCGCGCTCACCGCGCATCCGCTGCGCGCGGCGCTCACGCTGCCCGTGCTGACGGTGCTCTCGGCGGCGGCCGGGGCATGGACGGCGCACGGATGCCCGCGCCTCCCCCTGCCACAGGGGCTGCCCGGGGCGGTACGGAGAGCGCTGGCCCAGACGTTCTGGGCGCCGGCCGGGCGGCGGGGGGTCGCCGTCGCGGGGCGGTCGGGCGCGGCGGCCTGCCTGCTGCTGGTGGGTGGCGGCGCGCTCCTGGTCGGGGCCTCGCTGGTCTGGCACGGAGATCCGGCACACACCTCGTTCGTCCAGCTCGCGGGGGACTGGTCGGGGCGGGTCGCCGTGCTGCTGCTGGGGCTGGCGCTGGTGCCGAACGCGGCGGTCTGGGGCGCCGCGTACGGCCTGGGGCCCGGCTTCGCGCTCGGTACGACAGCGACGGCCACACCGCTCGGGGTCGTGGGCACCCCCGCGCTGCCGTCGTTCCCGTTGCTCGCCGCCGTGCCGGACGGTCCCGGCACGCCGCTGAACTGGGCCGCGGCCGGTGTCCCGGCCGTCGCGGGGCTGGCTGTCGCCTGGTTCACGGTACGGGTGGCCGCGCCCCCGTTCGCCCTGCGGGAAGAGGCGTGGAGCGCGCGGGGGACGGCGCTCACGGCGGCGCTCGGGGGCGTGGTGTGCGCGGGGCTGACGGCGGTCCTGGCGGGGCTCGCGGGCGGACCACTGGGGAGCGGAAGGCTGGCGGCCTTCGGCCCCGTGTGGTGGCTGACGGGCGCCGCGGCGCTGGCGTGGACGGTGGCGCTCGGCGTACCGGCGGCGCTGCTGCTGCGGCTCTGGCGGCTCCGGGAGCGGCGCCCGAAGGACCTGCCGGCGGCCGAACCACTGCCCGCGACCGGGGCGGGCGACCGGACCGCGACCGGGGCGGGGTCCGGGGGCACGGAATCCGGTACTCCGGAAGGGGCGTGGTGGCGGGCACCCTGGCGGCGACCGGCGGGACGGCGTGGTGCGGGCGCGGCGGCGCCGGGTCCACGCGCCGCGTCGGAGGGGGGAGAGGCGATCGGCGGCCTGGACATCCTGGACGCGCTGGACGTGGCGAAGGCCGGGGCGGGCGCGGGTGCGGGGGGTACGACAGGTGCGGGCGGTGCGAGTGGCACCGGCAGTCCAAGTGGCACGGGCGCTACGGGCGCTACGGGAGCCGGGGCGCAGGAAGCGTTCGATCCCGATTTCGAGCCGTACGACTTCCTGCCGGCCGAGGCCTGGCACGAGCGCGGTGCGCGGGAGGCGCGTTGGGCGGCGTTCAAGGAGGCGTCGGGTGGTCTGATGGCAGACTTCCCGGCCACGCCGGGGCCGCTCACGGCGGAGCCGCCCTCCCTGAGGAAAGGCGGCTCCGACACGGACGAGGATCCGGGAGGGACTACTCCTTGACGCCGAAGACCGGCACCAGCGAGTCGGGCAGCAGGTCGTTGCAGGAGAGCTGGCCCGTCGTCGTCAGGGCGTCGTTCACGCACGTGTAGTAGTCGCGGTAGACCAGCTGCACGGTGAACGTCGTGGCCACGATCGCCAGGGCGATGACGGCCGTCACCAGCCCGCTCACCGCCGCGGAGGTCTGCGGCCTGCTCGACGTCGCGACGGGCGCTCCGGCCTGTCCCGCCTGTGCCGTCTGCGTCAGCTGTCCCTGCTGTCCCGTCGTGGTTCCGCCCGCCCGCACCGCCGCCGCGGACGAGCCGTCGGCCGCCGTGCCGTCGGTGTCCGACGACGGCCTCCTGGTCTTGTTGCGCAGCGAGCTGATGCCCCAGTACAGCGCCAGCGCCCCGAGCAGCAGCGCGATCTCCGGGAAGTCGAAGAGCGCGAAGAAGAAGGCCCACATCCCGGCGAGCAGTGCGTAGCGGGCGCGGCGCTGGGCCGGGTCCGTCGGGTCCCAGCGCAGTCCGCCCCGGCCTCCGTCGGGCCCGTCCTTGCCGGAGCCCTGGCCGTTCTGTCCGTTCTGGCTGCCCGGCCTGCTGCCGAAGCCGCCCTGGGAGCGACCGGGCTGACGGCTGCTCCACTGACTGCCCCAGCCGCCTCGCCCCGAGCCGGAGCCGTCGTTCGACGCGTCACCGCCGTGCTCGGGACGGCGGGGCTGCCACGGCTGGTCGGGCCTGCCCTCGGGCGGCGGCGCGAACGGATTGTCCTCGCCGGAGCCCGGCGCGGACGAGCCCGGCGCGGACGAGCCCGGTGAGGAAGACCCGGAGGAGGACGAGCCCGGCGAACCGGCGCCCGAGGACTCCGGCCCCGCCGTCCCGGAGGTCCCTGGAGTCCCTGGTGTCCCGGAGGTCCCGGGGGCGTCCGTCCCGGAGTGCCCGGAGGCACCGGAAGGCCCGGTGGAAGAGGACTGGCGTTCCCGCGGCAGCAGCACCGGCCCAGAAGGCTGCGGGAGGTGGAGTGCCGTGCGGCGGCGTCGGTCCGGCATCAGGTGAACGTCTTCCCCTCAGACCCAGTGCGCGGGGGTCTTGTCTCGTATGGTCCGTCCCGGAGACGAACCCTGTCCCCAGACGCTACCTCCCGGCCAAGCCCCCGTCCCGTGGGGGCCGCTCGGTGTGCCGGTATCGTTGCTGACGGTCGGCTTCTTCGTAGAGTTCCCCGTATCGGGGGACGTGATTCGTTTGTACGACCACACAAAACCGTACGACGACTCAAGCAGCCGCTCGCACAGGCTGTGCTCGCTCCAGAAAGGCGCCCCGCCGTGGCCTCCCCGCCCTCCTCCGCCCGCCCGGCCCGGCTCGTGGTCCTGGTCTCCGGATCCGGTACGAATCTGCAGGCCCTGCTCGACGCGATCGGGGACGACCCGGTGGCCTTCGGCGCGCGGATCGTGGCCGTCGGCGCGGACCGCGGTTCCATCGCGGGTCTGGAGCGCGCCGAGCGCGCCGGGCTTCCCACGTTCGTGTGCCGGGTGAAGGACCACCCGAGCCGTGACGACTGGGACGCGGCGCTCGCCGAGGCGACCGCGGCGTACGAACCCGATCTGGTGATCTCGGCCGGCTTCATGAAGATCGTGGGGAAGGAGTTCCTCGCGCGCTTCGGCGGGCGGTTCGTCAACACCCATCCCGCGCTGCTCCCCAGCTTTCCCGGTGCCCACGGTGTGCGCGAGGCGCTCGCCTACGGAGCGAAGGTCACCGGCTGCACAGTCCACTTCGTCGACGACGGTGTCGACACCGGCCCGATCATCGCGCAGGGCGTGGTCGAGGTACGGGACGAGGACGATGAAGACGCTCTCCATGAGCGCATCAAGGAAGTCGAGCGACGCCTGCTCGTCGAGGTCGTGGGGCGTCTCGCCCGGCACGGCTATCGCATTGAGGGACGAAAGGTAACGATCCAGTGAGCGCCGAAGGTACGAAGCGCCCCATTCGCAGAGCGCTGGTCAGCGTCTACGACAAGACGGGTCTGGAAGAGCTGGCCCGCGGGCTGCACGAGGCGGGCGTCACCCTGGTCTCGACCGGTTCCACCGCCGCGAAGATCGCCGCCGCCGGGGTGCCGGTCACGAAGGTCGAGGAGCTGACCGGCTTCCCCGAGTGCCTGGACGGCCGGGTCAAGACGCTGCACCCGCGCGTCCACGCCGGCATCCTCGCCGACCTGCGGCTCGACTCGCACCGCGAGCAGCTCGCCGAGCTGGACATCGAGCCGTTCGACCTGGTCGTGGTGAACCTCTACCCGTTCCGCGAGACCGTCGCCTCCGGCGCCACCCCCGACGAGTGCGTGGAGCAGATCGACATCGGCGGGCCCTCGATGGTCCGCGCCGCGGCCAAGAACCACCCCTCGGTCGCGGTCGTCACCAGCCCGGAGCGGTACGGGGACGTCCTCGGCGCCGTACGGGACGGCGGGTTCGACCTGACGACCCGCAAGCGGCTCGCGGGTGAGGCGTTCCAGCACACGGCCGCGTACGACGTGGCCGTGGCCTCCTGGTTCGCGGACAGCTACACGGCGGCGGACGCCGACGCCGTGTCCGGCAGCGGCTCCGCGGCGGCGGTCCTCCCGGAGTTCCTGGGCGCCACGTACACGCGCAAGAACGTGCTGCGCTACGGCGAGAACCCGCACCAGCCCGCCGCGCTCTACACCAGCGCCGAGGGCGGCCTCGCCGAGGCCGAGCAGCTGCACGGCAAGGAGATGTCGTACAACAACTACACGGACACGGACGCCGCGCGCCGTGCCGCGTACGACCACGCCGAGCCCTGTGTCGCGATCATCAAGCACGCCAATCCGTGCGGCATCGCGATCGGTGACGATGTCGCCGAGGCGCACCGCAAGGCGCACGCCTGCGACCCGCTGTCCGCCTTCGGCGGGGTGATCGCCGTCAACCGGCCCGTCTCCGTGGCGCTGGCCGAGCAGGTCGCCGAGATCTTCACCGAGGTCATCGTGGCGCCCGGCTACGAGGACGGTGCGGTCGAGGTGCTCGCACGCAAGAAGAACATCCGTGTGCTGCGCTGCCCCGAGGGCCCGTCCGCGCCCGTCGAGGTCAAGCCGATCGACGGCGGTGCGCTGCTCCAGGTCACCGACCGGCTCCAGGCCGACGGCGACGACCCGGCGAACTGGACCCTCGCGACCGGCGAGGCGCTCTCCGAGGCCGAGCTGCGCGAACTGGCCTTCGCCTGGAAGGCGTCCCGCGCGGTCAAGTCCAACGCGATCCTGCTCGCCAAGGGCGGGGCGTCGGTGGGGGTCGGTATGGGCCAGGTCAACCGCGTCGACTCCGCGAAGCTCGCGGTGGAGCGGGCGGGCGAGGAGCGGGCGCGTGGTTCGTACGCCGCGTCCGACGCGTTCTTCCCGTTCCCCGACGGGCTGGAGATCCTGCTGGACGCGGGCGTCAAGGCGGTGGTGCAGCCGGGCGGTTCGGTCCGTGACGAGCTGGTCGTCGAGGCGGCGCGGAAGGCGGGCGCGACGATGTACTTCACGGGGACGCGCCACTTCTTCCACTGAGTCCTTCAACTGAGTCCTTCCGCTGAGCCCTTTCGGCGGCGGACGGACAGACAGGCCGGGCAGGCAAGCAGACCGGCAGGCAAGCAAGTGGGCAAGCAGGACAGCAGAAACGCAGGAAGGCCGTAAAACCCGCTGGGGGACGGGTATTACGGCCTTCATTCCTGCCCGGTGCGCCGCTCGCCGCGCTGCCCGGTGCGCTGCGTGGCGTCAGTAGCGCGGGCGGTTGAACCACGCGGCGCCGTCGGACTTCCCGGCGAAGACGGCGATCAGGATGGCGAGCACGAGGTGCACGATCCCGAACACCGTGAACGGGTAGACGGCGATCAGAGCGGTCACGACGCCGTAGACGATGAGGGCGGTACGGAAGCCGCTCCCACCGGTCTTGACCTTGATGGCGAGGAAGGCCGACAGAACGAGCCACACCAGGGCCAGCGCGCCGAGGCCGTAGAGGAAGCCGCTCGAACCATCCACGAGGTCCTGGAACTGCGAGTCGTTCTGGAGCGTCGTGCTGTCCTTCGCCGCGTTGAGCGACGCGGCGGAGCCGAAGAAGATGAACGTGCCGATCAGGCAGAGACCGGAGATCACCCACAGCATCACGCGGGCCGCCTTGACGCCGCCCGGCATCTCCAGCGGGCCTCCGGGACCGCCCGGGAAGCCACCGCCGTACGGCTGGACCGGCGGCGCCTGCGGGTAGCCGTAGCCGGGCTGCTGCGGCTGGCCCTGCGGGTAGCCGTAGCCCGGCTGACCCTGGGGCTGGCCGGATCCGGGCTGCGGCTGCTGGCCGTACGGGTTGTTGGGGTCGCCGAAGCTCATGGCGGGGTTCCTCCGTTGGTAATGCGGGGACGGTGCGACCCACGTGGCGGAGGAACTTCTCAGAAGTGAGCGGTCTGCCCCCCGTCGACGGCCGCGTACTGCGCCCGCAATCGTGTTATCTACCTCTTATTTTGTCCAGTCGCCATGGGCGGGCGTTGTGCAAGCGCAACCTCGCCCGGCGCCCGCGACAGGGCGGGCGAACTCCCAGGTCGTCTCAGGATGGGCAGCGAATTGGAACCGGGGAGGGGTCATCCGCGAGGATGGGGGTATGAGCGCCCAGATTCTCGATGGCAAGGCCACCGCAGCCGCGATCAAGTCCGATCTGACCGCCCGCGTGGCGGCCCTCAAGGAGCGGGGTGTCACACCCGGCCTCGGCACGCTGCTGGTCGGTGACGACCCCGGCAGCCGCTGGTACGTGAACGGCAAGCACCGCGACTGCGCCCAGGTCGGTATCGCCTCGATCCAGCGTGAACTGCCCGACACCGCGTCCCAGGCGGAGATCGAGGCCGTGGTCGCGGAGCTGAACGCCAACCCCGAGTGCACCGGCTACATCGTGCAGCTGCCGCTGCCCAAGGGCATCGACACCAACCGGGTGCTCGAACTGATGGACCCGGTCAAGGACGCCGACGGGCTGCACCCCATGAGCCTCGGCCGGCTGGTGCTCAACGAGACGGGTCCGCTGCCCTGCACCCCGTACGGCATCATTCAGCTGCTCCGTCACCACGGCGTCGAGATCAAGGGCGCGCATGTCGTGGTCGTGGGCCGCGGGATCACCGTCGGGCGCTCGATCCCGCTGCTGCTGACCCGTAAGTCGGAGAACGCGACGGTCACGCAGTGCCACACCGGCACGCGCGATCTGTCGGCGCACCTCAAGCAGGCCGACATCATCGTGGCCGCCGCCGGGGTGCCGCACATCATCAAGCCCGAGGACGTGAAGCCGGGCGCGGCCGTCCTCGACGTCGGGGTCAGCCGGGACGGTGACGGCAAGATCGTCGGCGATGTCCACCCGGACGTCGCGCAGGTGGCGGGCTGGATCTCGCCGAACCCGGGCGGCGTCGGTCCGATGACGCGAGCCCAGCTGCTCGTCAATGTGGTCGAGGCGGCCGAACGCGCCGTCGCGGACGCGGGCTGAACGCAGCCGAACCGGAAAGGGGCGCCACTGATGGGTGCTGGAACGAGCGCGGGCGACGCGGCCCGGTCGCGGCGCGGGACACGGCAGGCGCCGGAGACCGACGGACAGGCGGTCAGGGAGCCGGGGCCGGTGGTGGCCGCGGGCGCTCTCGGCGCCGACACCGTGACGAAGAACACGGTGGCCGCGGGGGGTGCGGGGGCCGCTGAGAGGACGACGGGCGCGGAGCGTACGGACGCTTCGGCGGCCCCGGACGTGACCGACGCCCTGTCCGATGCCCTGGACACGGCCGACGCCCCGGACGTGACCGATACCCCCGGCACGGCCGGCGCCCCGGGCACGGCAGACGCCCCGGGTGCTTCGGACGGGACCGGGTCCTCGGAGCAGCACGACCGGCGGTTCTCGCTCACCCGGGACACCGCACGGCCCGAGGGCGGCGGCCGGGCCGCGCCCTCGGACGCCCCGGCGCCCGCCCGGCAGTGGCCCCTGCTCAGCGTCCTCGGGACGACCGGTCTCGGACTACTGATCGTCGGTACGCACCCCTTCGCGGAGGCGTTCCGGATCGGCACCATCCTGATCGGCATCGCCCTGATCGGCGGCGCCGTCCTGCGCCGCGTGCTGCCCTCCGTGGGCATGCTGGCCGTACGGTCGCGCTTCACCGACATGCTCACGTACGGCCTGCTGGGTCTCGCGATCGTGCTGCTCAGCCTGATGACGCAGCCCAAGCCGTGGCTGGAGATCCCGTTCCTGGAGGACGTCGTCCACTCGACGGTGCCGTAGCGGGTGCAGCGGCCGTGACGCTGCCCCTTGACGGCGGTCCGTGACGCCGCCTCGTGACGGCGGCCCGTCCTCTCCCCCGAGGAGGACGGACCACCGTCCGTGTGCGCGCCGGTTCCGTGACCACGTAAGGGCGGCGCGGGGTGGACCGCGCCGCCCGGTGTGCACCACAGACTGTTCCGCGTCACCTCGTACCGCCGCCAGGCATGCCCGTCGAACCGGGCATCTGTGGGACGCGGGCGACCCTGACCTGCGGGAACGCCGCACCCCGTGGGACGTCGTGGGACGCCGCGAGCCTGCTGTGGCGGTGTGGCGGCCTGGCCGGATGGCGGCGGCTCGCTGCCGCCCGCGGAACCGGGTGTTGCGAGGCCGTCGTTCGCGGGGAGGAAAGGGGACGTGGAACCCCGAAGGGGTCCGATCACGCATGAGGTGGACATGCCGCGTTGGAAATCGCTCCCGTCAGAACTGCCCGAGAAGGACCGCCAACTGATCGTTCAGTTGAGACGGTTGAAGGACCACTCCGGCCTCGGACTCGCCGCGCTCGCGGCGAAGACGGGATACAGCCGCTCCTCCTGGGAGCGCTATCTCAACGGAAAACAGCCGGTGCCCCGGAAGGCCGTCGAGGAACTGGCCAAGGTCTGCGGAACGGATCCGACGAAGCTGCTCGTCCTGCACGAAGTGGCCGAACGGCAACCGCCCGAGCCGGCTGCCGAGCCCGTCGCCGAGCCCGCCGCGGGGACAGGTGCGGTGGGCGAGGGGGAGGAGTCGGGCGCGGCGGCGGTCGCGGACGAGCGGCCCAGGACACGAACGTCCGGTGTCCCGGAGCCCGGTGTCCCGGAACCCGGGTCGCGTCCGTCCGTTCGGCGGGTGCCGTTACGGTACGCGCTCGCCGGTGCGCTCGCGGCCGCGGCCGTGGCCTTCGCGGCGGGGCTGCTGGTGGCCGGCGGGGACGGGGGCGGGGGCGAGGAGACCGCGAAGCAGGTGACGTACGGGCCCGGCCGTACGTACGACTGCGACCACGCGGGACGTAAGGACGGCGCGGCCTATGCCGGGCACAGCACCACCGTCGAAGCGCTGGTCGGCATCAACGGCAGTGGACCCGACGTGGTCGAGGTGCAGTGCCAATTGCAGCGGCACGGCTTCGACCCGGGCGAGGTCGACGGGCTCTACGGTCCGGGCGTGGAGTCCGCCGTACAGGAGTTCCAGAAGGCGCGGAAGCTGGTGAGCGACGGCATCGTGGGGCCCGACACCTGGGCGGAGTTACGCCGGTGAGCGGCGCGTTGGAGAACGCGGCCGAGAAGCCGGGGGCGGAGAAGCGGACGGTGGAGAAGCCGGGGGCGGAGAAGCCGGCGGCGGAGTGCGAGCGGCTCGCGGGCGAGCTGAGCGCGCTCCGGGCCCGTACGGGGCTGAGCCTGGTCGCGCTCGCCGGGCGTACGCCGTACAGCAAGTCGTCCTGGCAGCGCTATCTCAACGGTACGAAGCCCCTGCCGCGGCAGGCGGTGACGGCCCTGTGCGCGCTGGCGGGCGAGCCCCCGGGACGGCTGCTCGCGCTCTGGGAGTTGGCGGACGCGGCGTGGAGCGGCCGGGCCGCCGCGGACACCGGGGCCGGAGCAAAAGCCGGAGCCGGAGCCGGGGCCGGAGTCGGGGCCGCACGAGGGCTTTCCCCGCCGTCCCCCATACCTGCACAGACAGGACAAGGGGGGCCGGCCGGACCGGCGGGACCGACGGGCTCGGCGGCGACGCCGAAGACGCCACCGGCATCACCGACGCCATCGCCGCCGGGAGGGGCGCCGCGCGGCAGACGCCGTACCGCGGTGCTCGCCGCGACGGCCGTGGTGGCCGTCGTCACCGTGGCGACGGTGCTCGCGGCCTGGCTGTCGGGCGACGGCGGAGTGCGGCGGGACGTCCCCGAGGACGTGGTGTGGAGCATGGCCGGCCCGCTGCGGCCCGGCTGTACCGGTCCGGCGTGCGAAGGCGAGGATCCGGCGCCCATGCAGTGCGGTGTCGAAGGCGCGATGACCACGCTCGGCTCGCTCACCGCGACGGGCGGCCAGCGGCTGCAACTGCGGTACGGCGAAACGTGCCGCACGGTGTGGGTGCGGGCGACCGGGCTGCGCGTGGGGGACCGGGTCGTGCTGACCGTACCGGGCCGGCGGGAACAGCAGATCGCGGCGGTCGCCCGGCGGGACACCGGACGTTATCTCGTGACGCCGATGGTGCCGGCCGACGATCCGTCCGAGGCGCGGGCCTGTCTCCTGCCCGAAGGCGGCGGTGAACAGGAGTGTCTGGGCCTGGCGCCCCGGGTACCCACGCCGTGAACCCCCGCTGTCCGCTTGCGCGTCGACTTGCGCGTCGACTTGTGCGCCCGGCTTGATCGTCGACTTGTGCGTCGACCGCCGTACGGATGGCGCGGAAGTGGCCATTCCGCCATGGTGTGATCAGCGGACAACGGATGCGAGACTGTGCGGGGTTCGGTACGGGGGCGCGCAACGGGGCGCGAGAACTGTCACGAATGCTCCTGCGCGCTGTCGACTGCCGGGGAGGGCAGCGGCGGCGGGGGATGACAGCGCGGGGCACATCCAGCACGTGCGGGGGGGACAAGGGGGAGGCGCAGATGCCTCGTTGGAAGGCGCTACCGGAGGGGCTCGATCCGGAGGTCAGCGAGTTCACGAGCCAGTTGCGCGGACTTGTCGACCGCAGTGGTCTGAGCATCGCCGCCGTGTCCGACAGGACCGGCTACAGCAAGACGTCGTGGGAGCGCTATCTGAACGGGCGGCTGCTCGCGCCCAAGGGCGCGATCGTCGCGCTGGCAGAGGTGACCGGCACGCATCAGGGGCATCTGACCACGATGTGGGAGCTGGCGGAGCGCGCCTGGAGCCGGTCCGAGATGCGCCACGACATGACGATGGAGGCGATACGGATCTCCCAGGCGCGTTCGGCGCTCGGGGAGTTCGGCCAGAATCCGGTCGGCGGGTCCGGCAAGTCGGCCCGGTCGGCCGGGTCGGGCGGACCCGGCGGACCCGGCGGACCCGGCGGATCGGGCGGATCGGGCAGGTCGGGCGGGGCCGTCGGCACCAGTGGCCCGGGAGGTCCCGGGGGCCACTCCGCCGGTGCGACCGTCGACTTCGGTGTCATGCGCGGGCCCGGGGCGCCCTCCGTACCGCAGCAGCGGGGTCCCGGCGGTCCGCCGCGACCGGGAGGCCCGTCTCCCGCCGGACCGCCGTCGGCGGGCGCGAAGCGCGGCCGGCGCAGGATGACGGTCCTCGTCGCGAGTGCCGTGGGCGCGGCGCTGGTGATAGCCGCCGCGCTGCTGCTGACCGGCATCGGCGGTGACAGCGGTGAGCGGACGGTCGCCGAATCCCCGTCGCCTTCGGCGTCCGGCAGCGCCCCCGTACTGCCGGCCGGAGTGAAGTGCGGCGGCGACGCCTGCACCGGGAAGGACCCCGAAGAGATGGGCTGCGGCGGCGAGTTCGTTGAGACCGTCTCCAGCGCGACCGTCGGTACGACCCTGATCGAGGTCCGCTACAGCAAGACGTGTTCGGCGGCCTGGGCCCGGATCACCCAGGCGGTCGTGGGCGACGAGGTGCGGATCACCGCGGGCGGGGAGACGAGCGGCCAGACCGGCGAGGTCGAGACGGCCACGAACGCCTACACCCCGATGGTCGCCGCACCGGAGGCCGCGGGCGCCAAGGCATGCGCGACGCTCGCCTCGGGCGAGACGGGCTGCACCCCGGTACGGTGACGGGGCCCGGCCCGGCCCGGCCCGGCCCGGCCCGGCGCCAGCCCCGTTCCTCCGGCGACTGCCCTCCGCGCCGTCTCGTTCCTCCCGGGCACCACCTCCGGCGTTCGCTCCCGGCGCCCATCCCTCCCCGGCGCTCCCTCGTACGTCCCGCGTGCCACCGCGCCACGCCGTCCCGCCCCCGTCGTGAGCCGCGCCACAAGGGTGCGTGGGTGTGGGGTCTCCCGGGTCGGATAGCCTGACCGCTGGATATCTCTTCACGTCAAGATTCAGTTCAGCGATGGGGAGATGTCCCGCACCAGGGGCAGGGACCCCCACCGCCAGCTGTCTTACGGAGATCGCCATGACCCGCACTCCCGTGAATGTCACCGTCACCGGCGCGGCCGGCCAGATCGGCTACGCGCTGCTCTTCCGCATCGCCTCCGGTCATCTGCTCGGCTCGGACGTGCCGGTCAAGCTGCGTCTCCTCGAGATCCCGCAGGGCCTCAAGGCCGCCGAGGGCACCGCGATGGAGCTGGATGACTGCGCCTTCCCGCTGCTCAGCGGCATCGAGATCACGGACGACCCGAACGTCGCCTTCGACGGCGCCAACGTGGCGCTGCTGGTCGGCGCCCGTCCCCGTACCAAGGGCATGGAGCGCGGTGACCTGCTCGCCGCCAACGGCGGCATCTTCAAGCCGCAGGGCAAGGCCATCAACGACCACGCCGCTGACGACATCAAGGTCCTCGTCGTCGGCAACCCGGCCAACACCAACGCGCTGATCGCACGCGCCGCCGCGCCCGACGTACCGGCCGAGCGCTTCACCGCGATGACCCGCCTCGACCACAACCGCGCCATCTCGCAGCTCGCCGCGAAGACCGGCGCCGCCGTCTCCGACATCAAGCGGCTGACGATCTGGGGCAACCACTCCGCCACGCAGTACCCGGACATCTTCCACGCGGAGATCGCCGGCAAGAACGCCGCGGAGACCGTCAACGACGAGGCGTGGCTGGCCGACACCTTCATCCCGACCGTCGCCAAGCGCGGCGCGGCGATCATCGAGGCCCGTGGCGCCTCCTCGGCCGCCTCCGCCGCCAACGCCGCCATCGACCACATCCACACCTGGGTCAACGGCACGGCCGAGGGCGACTGGACCTCCATGGGTATCCCGTCGGACGGCTCCTACGGTGTCGAGGAGGGGCTCATCTCCTCCTTCCCCGTCACCACCAAGAACGGTGTGTACGAGATCGTCCAGGGCCTGGAGATCAACGACTTCTCGCGGACCCGGATCGACGCGTCGGTGCGGGAACTGGCCGAGGAGCGCGACGCGGTGCGCGAGCTGGGTCTGATCTGATCCCACTCACCGTCTGACTCACCCCGAGGCCCAAGGCCCTGGATCGCGTACTCCGCGGTCCAGGGCCTTTCGCGATCCCTCAACCCCTCACCCCTCAACCCCTCACCCCTCACCTCTCACCTCTCACCTCCTCGGTGGACGCGCGCGAGTTGTTGCGTACCTCCCCTCGAATGTAGTACTTCTTATACATGAGCGAGCAGGTGCACAACAGGCTGGCAGTCGTCAGGGCCGAACGGAAAGTGTCCCGGCAGCAGTTGGCCGAGGCGGTCGGGGCCCATTACCAGACCGTGGGCTATATCGAACGGGGTCAGTACAACCCCAGCCTCGACCTGGCGCTGAGGATCGCGGGGTTCTTCCGCCTCCCCGTGGAGGCGTTGTTCTCCCTCGACCCCTTCAGCCCGCTCACGGACGAGGTCTACGGGAGGAAGCAGTGATGACCACAGGACTGACGAAGTACGACCGGCGGATGTACGCGGTGATGAACCGGCGCGAGGGGCGGCCGTTCTACGCGACGGCCGCGCGCAGGCGCGCCGTCGTCTGCGCGCATATCGCCCTGACCGCGGTGGGTGTCTCGGGCTGGACCCTCATGGTCTTCGCCGACCGGATGTGGCCCGTCTTCGTCCTCCTCGGAGTGCTGCTGCCGTGGTGCCTCGCGACCGGCGTGATCAATGGCGCCACGCGCGGACTGCTGGAGCTGCGCGGCCGTGCGCTGGACGAGCGTCAGCTCAGGGAGCGTGACCGCGTCCTCGCGCGCGCCCACCGGCTGACCTCGGTCCTGCTGCTGGTCGCCGCCGTCGGCATCGGTTTCCTCGGCTGGCTCGGGGACGTACGGGTCGAGGCGCTGGTCAGTCCCGTACTGATCGGGGTCCTGGTCCCGCACTGGCTGATGCCTCTGTGGGTGGCCGGACTGACCGTACGGGACGAGCCCGACGAGGAGTGACCGGCGAACCGCCGGTCCGACACGGGGGTGCGGACCGGCGGACATGTCCCGGCCGGGTGACCCGGAGCACTTTCGGTCACCCGGTACGCATGCTTTCCGCGCCTCGGGGCAGGCGCCCGGATCGCCAGTTCTTGCTGGTGGTGAATGCTCCGGGATGGAAGGCGATACACGACGTGTCGGCACAACAGACGATTCATGTGGACGGAAAGTGGCGTGAATCCGCCTCCGGCGCCACACGAGACATCCTCGACCCCGCCGACGGGACGGTCCTCGCCGTCGTGTCCGAGGGCGGCGCCCAGGATGCCGACGCCGCGATCGCCGCCGCGCGCACGGCCTTCGACGAGGGCCCGTGGCCCCGTACCCCGGTCGCCGAGCGGGCCCGGCTGCTGCGGACGACCGCCGATCTGCTGATCCGCAACCGCGAGAAGATAGCGCTGCTGGAGAGCAGGGACGCGGGCAAGACGCTGGAGGAGGGGCGCGTCGACGTCGACTGCGTCGCCGACGCCTTCCGCTACTTCGCGGATCTCGTGATGAACGAGAGCGGCGGCCGGGTCGTCGACGCCGGCTCGGACACCGTCCACAGCGTGGTCGTCCACGAACCCGTCGGCGTCTGCGCGCTGATCACCCCCTGGAACTACCCGCTGCTGCAAGCGAGCTGGAAGATCGCCCCGGCCCTCGCCGCGGGCAACACCTTCGTCGTCAAACCGAGCGAGCTGACCCCGCTCACCACGGTCGACCTCATCGACCTGCTCGCCGAGGCGGGCCTGCCGCCCGGCGTCGCCAATCTGGTGACCGGCGCGGGCGATCCGGTGGGCGCCCGGATGTCCGAACACCCGGACGTGGACCTCGTCTCGTTCACCGGCGGGCTCAGCAGCGGTACGCAGGTCATGCGCGCCGCCGCGCCCGGCGTGAAGAAGGTCGCCCTCGAACTCGGCGGCAAGAACCCGAACGTCGTCTTCGCGGACGCCTGCGCCACCGACGAGGGGTTCGACACCGCCGTCGACCAGGCGCTGAACGCCGCGTTCATCCACAGCGGCCAGGTCTGCTCCGCCGGTGCGCGGCTGATCATCGAGGAGTCCGTACGCGAGCGCTTCGTCGGCGAACTCGCCCGCCGCGCCGCGCGGATCCGGCTCGGACGCGGTACGGAGCAGGGCGTGGAGTGCGGACCGCTCGTCTCCGCGCGGCAGCTGGCGAAGACCGAGGAGTACGTCGCCTCCGCGCTGGGCGAGGGAGCCGTGCTGCGCTCCGGCGGCAAGCGGCCGGAGCCGTCGGACGTCCGGCCCGCCGAGGGCTACTTCTACGAGCCGACCGTGCTCGACCAGTGCCACCGGGAGATGCGGGTCGTACGGGAAGAGGTCTTCGGGCCCGTGCTGACGGTGGAGACCTTCCGTACGGAGGACGAGGCCGTGGCCCTCGCCAACGACACCGAGTACGGGCTCGCGGGCGGCGTCTGGAGCGCGGACCCGGGGCGCGCGCGGCGCGTGGCGGGACGGCTGCGGCACGGCACGGTCTGGATCAACGACTTCCACCCGTATCTGCCGCAGGCGGAGTGGGGCGGCTTCGGCAAGTCCGGCATCGGACGGGAGCTGGGGCCGGCGGGGCTCGCCGAGTACCGCGAGGCCAAGCACATCTACCAGAACCTGGCGCCGCGCCCGGTCCGCTGGTTCGCGGGCTGACAGCCGGACAGCCCGGCAGTCCCGCGCCGCTCACGGAGAGCCCCGCACCACCGCAAGCAGAGGAGCAGATCCAGCCATGGGATCAACGGTCGCCCCTGACCCGAAGCCCGAGTCCGAGTCCGAGTCCGTACACGATGCCGTGAACGACGAGGCGCACGACGACGTGTACGACTACGTCGTCGTCGGCGGCGGCACCGCCGGATCGGTGATCGCCTCCCGCCTCACCGAGGACCCGGGCATCACCGTCGCCGTCATCGAGGGCGGCCCCTCCGACGTCGACCGCCAGGACGTGCTGACGCTGCGGCGCTGGATGGGACTGCTCGGCGGTGAGCTGGACTACGACTACCCGACGACCGAACAGCCGCGCGGCAACTCGCACATCCGGCACAGCAGGGCCCGGGTGCTGGGCGGCTGCTCCTCGCACAACACGCTCATCGCCTTCAAGCCGCTGCCGTCCGACTGGGACGAGTGGGCGGCGGCCGGGGCCGAGGGCTGGGACTCCGCCGCGATGGACCCGTACTTCAACCGGCTGCGGAACAACATCGTGCCGGTGGACGAGCGGGACCGTAACCCCATCGCCCGTGACTTCGTGGACGCGGCACGCGCGGCGCTGGACGTTCCGCGCGTCGAGGGCTTCAACAAGAAGCCCTTCCACGAAGGCGCCGGCTTCTTCGACCTCGCGTACCACCCGGAGAACAACAAGCGGTCGTCCGCGTCCGTCGCGTATCTGCACCCCTTCCTCGGCCGGCCGAACCTCCGTCTGCTGCTGGAGACCTGGGCGTTCCGGCTGGAGCTGGCGGGCACGCGCGCGCGGGGTGTGCGCGTACGGACGGCGGACGGCGAGGAGCGGCTGATCGAGGCCCGGCGTGAGGTCCTCGTCTGCGCGGGGGCCGTGGACACCCCTCGGCTGCTGCTGCACTCCGGCATCGGGCCGCGCGCCGACCTGGAGAAGCTCGGCATCCCCGTCGTCCACGATCTGCCGGGCGTCGGGGAGAACCTCCTCGACCACCCCGAGTCGGTGATCGTCTGGGAGACCGACGGGCCGATCCCCGAGAACTCGGCGATGGACTCCGACGCGGGGCTGTTCGTCCGGCGCGATCCGGCGGCCGAGGGGCCCGACCTGATGTTCCACTTCTACCAGATCCCGTTCACGGACAATCCGGAGCGGCTCGGGTACGAGCGCCCCGCGCACGGCGTGTCGATGACCCCGAACATCCCCAAGCCGCGCAGCCGCGGCCGGCTCTACCTCACGAGCGCGGATCCGGAGGTCAAACCGGCCCTGGACTTCCGCTACTTCACCGACGAGGACGACTACGACGGCCGGACCCTCGTCGACGGCATCAGGATCGCGCGCCGGGTCGCCGCCGCCGAGCCGCTGGCGGGCTGGCTGAAGCGGGAGGTCTGTCCGGGGCCCGAGGTCACCTCCGACGAGGAGCTGAGCGAGTACGCCCGTAAGTGCGCGCACACGGTGTACCACCCGGCGGGCACCTGCCGGATGGGCGCCGTCGGCGATGAACAGGCCGTGGTGGCACCCGACTTGAGAATCCGGGGGCTGGAGGCCATCCGTATCGCCGACGCGTCCGTCTTCCCGACGATGCCGGCGGTGAATCCCATGATCGGGGTCCTGATGGTCGGCGAGAAGTGCGCCCAGCTGCTGACCGAGGGCCGCGACGAGGCTCATGACGACCAGAAGGGCCCGAAGCGATGAGCGACGCGCAACCGATGAGCGACGCGCAACCGACGAGCGACGCGCAGCCGATGAGCGACGCGGCGACAGCGGCGGAGACGGCACACGGAGACGACCTGGCGGGCAAGGACCTCACCCCGCCCGGTACGGAGAGCGAGGTGTCGGAACGGCCGCCGGTCTTCGCCGTACGCGACCTCTGGAAGGTCTTCGGCCCCAAGGCCGAGCGGGTGCCCGGCGACCCGGAACTCGCCTCGCTCTCCGCCGCCGAGCTGCGTGAACGTACCGGCTGCACCGCCGCCGTACGCGACGTCTCCTTCGACGTCCGCAAGGGCGAGGTGTTCGTCGTCATGGGGCTGTCGGGCTCCGGCAAGTCCACGCTCGTCCGCTGTCTGACGCGGCTCATCGAGCCGACGGCCGGCGCGGTCGCCATCGACGGCGAGGACGTGCTGTCGATGGACAGGGCCCGGCTGCGCGAACTCCGGCGCCACCGTGCCGCGATGGTCTTCCAGCACTTCGGGCTGCTGCCGCACCGCTCGGTCCTCGACAACGTCGCGTACGGCCTGGAGATCCAGGGCATGGGCCGGACCCAGCGCCGAGAGAAGGCCGCCGAGGTCATCGGCAAGGTCGGCCTCGACGGGATGGAGGACCGCCGTCCCGGCCAGCTCTCCGGCGGTCAGCAGCAGCGCGTCGGGCTGGCCCGCGCGCTCGCCGTGGACCCCCAGGTACTGCTCTTCGACGAGCCGTTCAGCGCGCTCGACCCGCTGATCCGCCGTGACATGCAGGAGGAGGTCATCCGGCTGCACCACGAGGAGCACCGCACGATGGTCTTCATCACGCACGATCTGACCGAGGCGCTGCGTCTCGGCGACCGGATCGCGCTGATGCGTGACGGCCGTGTCGTACAGCTGGGCACGCCGGAGGAGATCGTGGGCCGGCCGGCCGACGCGTACGTACGGGACTTCGTCCGTGACGTACCGCGCGAGCAGGTCATCACCGTCGGGGCCGCCATGCGGCGCCCGCTGGCGGGCGACGCCGACTCCGGGCCCGCGCTGGCGCCGACCGCCACCGTCTCCGAGGCGATCGAGGCCGTGGCGCGCTCCGGGGACGCGGCGGCGCGGGTGGTCGACGGGGGCAGGCTGCTCGGTGTCGTCGACCGCGAGCGCCTGCTGAACGTGGTGGCGGGTACGACGGAAACGGGCGGAAGCGCGGAAACGGGGGGCGCGGGGCCTGCGGGTTCAGGAGCGTCAGGGGCGCGGCCCGGAGCCCCCGGATCACTCGGAGCCCAAGGATCACCCGGATCTCCCGGAGCGAGGGCGGAGGCCGGAAAGGCGGCGCTCCGATGACCGCCGCGACCACCGCGCCCGTCGAGCGCGGGGGCCCGTCCGCCGTGCTCTCCTCGCCCTTCGGCCGCGCGCTCACCAGACTGCTGCCGCTCGCCGTGTTCGCGGCGGTCCTCGTACCCCTGGCCCTCACCCGCTGGCCGGGCACCGCCTGGCCCGCCGCGCTGACCGTGGATCTGTCGGCCCCGCTCGGCGGCGCCAGCGACTGGATCATCGACAACCGCGACAGCCACCCGCTCTTCCTCTACTTCTTCGGGCACATCAGCAACGCGGTCGTGCTCGCCGTGCGCGGCGTGTATCTGCTGCTGCTCGCGGCCGGCTGGGCCGGGGTCACCGCGGCGGCCGGGCTGATCGCCTGGCGGGTCGCGGGTGTACGACTCGCCCTCACCGCCGCCGTGTCGTTCGCCGTCTGTGGCGTGCTCGGTATGTGGGTGCCCACCATGCAGACGCTTGCTCTCATGGTGGTCGCCGTCACCGCGTCCGTGGTGCTGGGCGCCCTGCTCGGCCTCGCCGCCGGGCTCTCCGACCGGCTGTACCGGGCGCTGCGCCCGCTGCTCGACACGATGCAGGTCCTGCCCGCCTTCGCGTATCTGCTGCCCGTGGTGCTGGTCTTCGGCATCGGCGTGCCGGCGGCGGTCCTCGCGACCGTCGTCTACGCGGCTCCGCCGATGGCCAGGCTGACCGCGCTCGGACTGCGCGAGGCCGACCGCGGGGTGATGGAGGCCGTCGCCTCGCTCGGTGCGACCGCCCGGCAGCGGCTGCTGACCGCCCGGCTGCCGCTCGCCCGCAAGCAACTGCTGCTCGGCCTCAACCAGACGATCATGATGGCGCTCTCGATGGCCGTGATCGCGTCCGTGATCGGCGCCGGGGGACTCGGCGACCGCGTGTACCAGGCGCTGGCCTCGGTCGATGTGGGCGCGGCGCTGGCGGCGGGGCTGCCGATCGTCCTGCTGGCGGTGGTCCTGGACCGTACGACGGCGGCGGCGGGTTCCGGTACGGCGAGTACCGGTACGGCCGGTTCCGGTACGGGGGCCGGGTCGAGCGCCGGTCCCGGTGCGGGAGACCGCGGCATGGGCGGCCGGCTCGGCTGGGCCCTCGCGGCCCTGGCGACCGTCCTCGTGGCGATCGCCGGACGTCTCGCGGACCGGCTCGACTGGCCCGAGACCTGGACCGTCAACATCGCCGAGCCCGTCAACCGGGCCGTCGACTGGATGACCGCCCATCTGTACTCCGGAGTCCCCGTCATCGGCGGCACCGCCGACTGGGCCGGTCACTTCACCACCTGGGTGCTCGACCCGCTGCGCGGCGGCCTCCAGGCCCTGCCCTGGTGGGCGGTGCTGCTGCTCGTCGCCGCCCTCGCGCTGCTGATCGGCACCTGGCAGACCGCGCTGACCGCCGTACTCGCCATGGCCGCGATCGGCGTCCTCGGAGTGTGGAAGCCGTCGCTGGACACGCTCTCGCAGGTGCTGGCGGCCGTCGCCGTCACCCTCGTCATCGGTTTCGCCGCGGGCATCACGGCCGCCCGCAGCTCACGGGTGGAAGCGCTGCTCAGGCCCGTACTGGACGTCTTCCAGACCCTGCCGCAGTTCGTGTACCTGATCCCGGTGGTCGCGCTCTTCGGCGTCGGGCGCGCGCCCGCGGTCGCCGCCGCCGTCGTGTACGCGCTGCCGGCGGTCGTCCGTATCACCACCCAGGGCCTGCGCCAGGTCGACCCCGCCGCCATGGAGTCGGCACGCTCGCTCGGCGCCACCGGCGGTCAGCAGCTGCGCCAGGTCCAACTGCCGCTCGCGGGGCCCGCGCTGCGCCTCGCGCTCAACCAGGGCGTCGTCCTGGTGCTCGCCGTCGTCATCATCGGCGGTCTGGTGGGCGGCGGGGCGCTCGGGTACGACGTCGTGTTCGGGCTCGCCCAGGGCGACTTGGCGACCGGGCTGGTCGCGGGCGCGGCCATCGTCTGTCTCGGTCTGATGCTCGACCGGGTGACCCAGCCCACGGAGCGCCGTGCGCAGGCCGGTACGCCACGCCGTACCGGCCGGACCAGGAAGGCGGCCTGACATGGCCCGTACCCGTACACACGCCGCTCTGGCCCTCGCCTCGGCGGGCGCCCTGCTCGCGGTCACCGGCTGCGGCGCGGCCGACATGACCAAGCAGGCGTCCCCGTACGCCAACGCGCAGGGCGCGAAGACCGTCACCCTCTCCGTGCAGTCCTGGGTCGGCGCGCAGGCCAATGTGGCCGTGGCGTCGTATCTGCTCGAACACGAACTGGGCTACCGCGTGGACACCGTCCAGATCGACGAGGTCCCCGCCTGGGACGCCCTCAGCCAGGGCCGGGTCGACGCGATCCTGGAGGACTGGGGCCACCCGGATCAGGAAGCGCGGTACGTCGACGAGAAGAAGACGATCGCGCCGGGCGGCGGCCTCGGGGTCACCGGCCACATCGGCTGGTTCGTACCGACGTACTTCGCCGAGCGGCACCCGGACGTCACGGACTGGCGCAACCTCGACAAGTACGCCTCCCAGCTCCGCACCGCGGAGAGCGGCGGCAAGGGCCAACTGCTCGACGGCTCACCGTCGTACGTCACCAACGACAAGGCGCTGGTGAACAACCTGGATCTGGACTACCAGGTCGTCTTCGCGGGCTCGGAGGCGGCGCAGATCACCCAGATCAAGCAGTTCGCCAAGGAGAAGAAGCCCTTCCTCACCTACTGGTACAAGCCGCAGTGGCTGTTCCAGAAGGTGCCGATGACGGAGGTGAAGCTCCCGGCGTACAAGGAGGGCTGCGACGCCGACCCCGAGAAGGTCGCCTGCGCCTACCCGCACACCCCGCTCCAGAAGTTCCTCAACGCGGACTTCGCGAAGAAGGGCGGAAGCGCGGCACGGTTCCTGGAGAACTTCACCTGGACGACCGAGCAGCAGAACGAGGTCGCCCTGATGATCGCGGAGCAGAAGCTGTCCCCGGAGGAAGCGGCCGCGAAGTGGGTCGCGACGAATGGCCCGACCTGGAAGAAGTGGCTCACGAAGAAGTAGCGGGACTGGTGGCCCGACGACGGACCGGCATGTCGTCGGGCGCGCCCGCCCATATACCGGCAACCCGGTCCGGCTGCCGGGGGCGGGCGCCGGGGCTCAGTCCGGCGTCTCAGGCGGCCGGGCGGGGGAGGTGGTCCGTGATCTCCCTGAGCGCCGCCGTCGCGCGTCGTTGCAGGAGCGGGCCGAAGGTGACGCGGGTCGCGCCCAGTCGGCCCAGCTCGGCCGGGGGCGGGCCCGTCGGGAGGGCGATGGTGTTGAGCGGGCCCTCGATGCCCGCCCGGAGCGCGGGCAGTTTCCCGGGTGGCGCGGCGATCGGGTAGACGCAGTCCGCGCCCGCCGCCACATAGAGACGGGCCCGCGCCACCGCCTCCGCCGGGTCGTCGACACCCCGGATGAAGGTGTCGACGCGCGCGTTGATGAAGAGGGCGTCGCCCGCCGCGGCCCGTACCTCCGCCAGCCAGTCCGCGTGCCGGTGCGGGTCCTTGAGGGCACCGTCCGAGGAGTCCTCCAGATTGCAGCCGACCGCGCCCGCGTCCAGCAGGCGGCCGGTCAGTTCGCGGGGGGAGAGGCCGTAGCCGTCCTCCACGTCCGCCGATACGGGTACGGAGACGGCGCGGGCGATGCGCGTGATCGCGGCGAACATCTCGTCGGGCGGGGTCGCGCCGTCCTCGTAACCGAGCGAGGCCGCGACCCCCGCGCTCGGCGTGGCGAGGGCGGGGAAGCCCGCGTCGGCGAAGACGCGGGCGCTGGCCGCGTCCCACGGGCCCGGCAGGACCAGCGGGTCGGCGGCGGCGCGGCCGTGGTGCAGGGCGCGGAAGGCCACGGCAGTCATCAGTGCTTGAACTGGCCGGGCGTGTAGTGGCCCGGGGCCATCCGGGTGGTCACCCCGAACCGGTTCCAGGCGTTGATCACCGTGATCGCGGAGATCAGATGGGCCAGCTCGGTCTCGTCGAAGTGGGCCGCGGCCTTCTCGTACACCTCGTCCGGCACGAAACCGTCGGTCAGCACGGTGACCGCCTCGGTCAGCTCGATCGCCGCGATCTCCTTCGGCGTGTAGAAGTGCCGCGACTCCTCCCAGGCGCTGAGCTGAATGATCCGCTCCACCGACTCGCCGGCCGCCAGCGCGTCCTTCGAGTGCATGTCGAGGCAGAACGCGCAGTGGTTGAGCTGGGAGGCACGGATCTTGACCAGTTCGAGCAGGGTCGGATCGACGCCCCGCCGGGCCGCCGCGTCCAGCCGGACCATGGCCTTGTAGACCTCGGGGGCGAGCTTGGCCATGTCCAGGCGGGGGCTGTGCTCCGGGGCGTATCCCTTGGCCCCCTCGGCTCCCGTGGGCTCGTTCGCCGCGCCCGTCGTCGCCGTGCCTGTCGTCGTCGTGTCTGTCATGTCTGTCGTCGTCATGAGTACGACGCTACGCGCCCAGTGGCACACCGGTATGGTCCACTTCCATGACGTATTCCTGGGCCAATGCGCGGATCGCCGGTGTCGATCTGCATCTGGAGCTGCACGGTTCCGGATCACGCTCCGGACCCGGCTCCGGACCCGGCTCCGGGCTGCGCGCAGGGCTCATGGACGCCCTGCGCGACGCCGTCCGCACGGGCCGTCTCGCGCCCGGCACCCGCCTGCCGTCCTCCCGCTCCTTCGCCGCCGACCTGGGCATCGCACGCAACACCGTCGCCGACGCGTACGCCGAGCTGGTCGCCGAGGGCTGGCTCACCGCGCGGCAGGGCTCCGGGACCCGGGTGGCCAGGCGCGCCGCGCCCCGCAGACCCGCGCCCGCCGCGCCCAGAACGCGGCCGGTCCGCCGCGGGCCCGCGTACAGCCTGCTGCCGGGCACCCCCGACCTCGCCTCGTTCCCCCGGGCGCAGTGGCTCACGGCCGCCCGCCGCGCGCTGACGGCCGCGCCGCACGAAGCCTTCGGGTACGGCGACCCGCGGGGCCGGACCGAGCTGCGTACCGTCCTCGCCGACTACCTGGCGCGGGCGCGCGGTGTGTACGCCGACCCCGGGCGGATCGTGGTCTGCGCCGGCTTCCTCCACGGGCTGACGCTCCTCGGGAAGGTCCTGACCGCGCGCCGGGTGCGGGCGGTGGCCACCGAGTCGTACGGCCTCGACATGCACCGGGACCTGCTGACCGGAGCCGGGCTGCGGACCCCCGCGCTCGCCCTGGACGCGCTCGGCACGCGCACCGAGGACCTGGCCGACCCGCCGGATCCGGCGGGCGCCCGTGGCGTCGGCGCGGTGCTGCTGACGCCCGCGCACCAGTTCCCGACCGGCGTGGCGCTCCACCCCGACCGGCGCGCGGCGGCCGTGGACTGGGCACGCGGTACGGGCGGGCTGATCCTGGAGGACGACTACGACGGGGAGTTCAGGTTCGACCGCCAG
The DNA here is from genome assembly GCF_004151105.1 of Streptomyces sp. L-9-10. GTDB lineage: Bacteria > Actinomycetota > Actinomycetes > Streptomycetales > Streptomycetaceae > Streptomyces. The sequence goes on along the minus strand of NZ_PHRF01000095.1, from coordinate 561,800 downwards.
CCCGTCGGCGCCCTTCAAGGGCTCGACCCCGAGCGGGTCGTGTACTTCGGCACGGCGAGCAAGTCCCTGGCGCCGGGGCTGCGGCTCGGCTGGCTGGTGCTGCCCGACGAGCTGGTCGGAGAGGTGGCGGCGGCGAAGGGCGAGGCCGAGTGGGCGACGAGCGCGCTGGACCAGCTCACGCTCGCGGAGTTCATCGCCTCGGGCGCGTACGACCGTCACGTCCGTTCCATGCGGCTGCGCTACCGGCGCCGCCGCGACCAGCTCGTGGCGGCGCTGGCGGACCGGGCGCCCGGTATCAGCGTGACCGGGATCGCGGCCGGCCTGCACGCCGTCCTCGAACTGCCGCCCGGCACCGAACGCTCGGTGGTCGAGGCCGCGGCCTGGCAGGGACTCGCGGTGGAGGGCCTGTCCCGCTTCGCCCACCCCTCGGCGCCGCCGGGGCGCGACGCCCTGGTGGTCGGCTACGCCACCCCGCCGGACAGCGCGTGGACGGGCGCGCTGGACGCGCTGTGCCGTGTGCTGCCGTGAGCCGGACGGCGCAGTAACCGCCGGGCAGTAACCGCCGCGCCGTCGCCGCCGTAAAGGGCCGCCGTAAAGGGCGTGGCGCGCGAAGTCCGTTCAACTCCGGCCGCTCGCCCACGTGCCTATGCCGACCCTGTGTCTGTATGAGCACGCTGTACGGAGTCATAGCCTGATGACACGTTGTCAGGCTCGGGGAGTTGGTCACCGTGGTTCAGTACCTCGTCGGCTCGCGCGCGAGCAACCTTGCCAAAGCGCAAGTACGGGAGTATCTGCGCCCGCTGCGCGAGCGATTCCCAGAGACTGCTTTCACGCATCGGGTGATCCTCGAAGGGGGCGACAAGGACCGTAAGTCGCTCTTGTCGAGCGTGTCCGCGGTCAGCGGCGGATCGGCTTTCAGTACCGAGCAGGAAGCGGCGTTGTGCCGTGGTGACGTGGACGTCATTGTCCATTCGCTGAAAGACCTTCCCACGGCGAACCCGCGCGGGCTCGTGCTGGTGCCACCGCCGGGACGTGAGGACGTGAGGGATGCGCTGTGCGGTTCGACCCTCGCCGGACTCCGAAAGGGGGCGAAGGTCGGAACGGGCGCTCCTCGCCGGATCGCGCAGCTCCTCGCGGTGCGGCCCGATCTCGACATCATCCCGATCCGGGGCAACGTTCCGCCTCGCCTGAAGAAGATCGAGACCATGGGGCTTGACGCGGTGGTCCTCGCAGCGGCGGGGCTTCACCGGCTCGGCCTGGATGACGCGATCGCGGAAGTGTTGCCGCTCGACCTCTTTCCGCCCAGCCCTGGTCAAGGCGCACTCGGGATTCAGGTCCGTAACGACGAGAATTCCGCCCCGCTGCGCGAGCTCCTGTCCACGGTCGGCGACGTGGGTGTCGACAGTCAGGTACGGGCGGAGCGCGCTCTGCTCGCCGCATTGCACGGCGGGTGCAGTGTGCCTGTGGGTGCGTATGCCGAGACCCTGCCGGACGGAGCTCTCAAGCTGTTCGGACAGGTGACGTCACTGGACGGTCAGCAGCGTGTTTCGGGTGCGCTCACCGGTCCGTCCGACGAGCCGGAGAAGCTCGGTGCGACCCTGGCCGCCGATCTGATCGACCAGGGTGCGCGTGCCATTCTTGACGGGGTACGGGCCGCCCTCGCGGCTAGCTGAGTCGGCGCGCGATATCGAGCGCCGCGTACGTGATGCTCGCGGATGCCCCCGCGCGCTTCAACATCGTGAAGAGTTCCATCAGCAGGCGCACGTCCCGCCGCCCCGTCTCGGAGTCCACACGGGTAAGCGCCTTGTACTCACCGGAGACCGAGAACGGGAACAGCGGCGCTCGTGTCTGCGTCCGGAGTGTGGCGAGCACATCCGTTGTGAATTGCGCGGGCTCCAGAAGGATCATGTCGGCTCCGTCCGCCTCCATGCGTAAGGCAGTGTCAACGAACTGGTCAGCGGGGCACGGGTTGATCTGGAATTCCCGGTTGGTTCCTGCTTTGGGAGTCGCCCCCATGGTGAGCCGGAATCCGTCGTACAGGCTCGACCAGAAGATGACGTGAGGCATGACGGACACTCCCTCGTGTCCCGTCTCGTCCAGCGCGTGGCGGGCGGCCCCGACTGTGCCGAGCAGCATGGACGCGGGCCCGACGATGTCCGCCCCCGCTTCCGCGTGGACCACGGCCTGTGAGGCTGTTACGTGCACCGTTGCGGAAACGTCCGGCCGCCCGTGCTGGTCGGTGAGGTAGCAGACTCCATCGGTGGTGTACGAGCAGAGGCACGTCTCCGTCATGACCGCAATGTGCGGTTCCGCTTCCTTGCACGCGTGGATGGCGCGAGACATGAGCGCGTCGGGTTCGAGTGAGATTTTCCCCGTGGCGTCCCGCCCGGCGGACTCGGCGAACAGCTTCACGGACCTGATGCCGAGGGCGGCGCATTCGTGCAGCACAGCGGGAATCCGAGCGACCGTGACCGTGGGCATGGGAAGGGTCGCCATACCGCCGCACGGTGAGGTGGTCATGTCGGCTCGTCACGGGCAAGCTGTTGCCGGTGATGTCTCTCCAGTGCTCTGAGCTGGTTCTTCTCGTACTCGGTCGCAGGTCGGACCGATACGCGTCGCGACTCCCAGGTGAAGCCCGCAGGACGGATCAGCTTGACCACCGCTCCGTAGAAGGCGTCGATCACGGCGACGAGTTCAGACCTTGAGTCGTAGACGGCCATGCCGACCACCAGGTCATCAAGGCTCGGGGAAGCCGCGGGAAGTCGGCGGACCTGGTATCGCTGCGGAGCGACGGGGGTGCGCCTCACGTGTAGTCACCCGACCGCCGGTGCGGGTGCGTCCGAAGCTCACGGTCGCACTCCCACACCGTCAGCGATCCGCGCCCGAAACGTGCTTCCGCGCGTTGCCCGACCAGCGCGGCACACACGGGGCAACCGGGATACGGGGCAGGCTCGGCGGGCAGTAGGCGGTGGAAGCCGCTCAAATCGACCTGTGCGACCAACTCCGCAACGCTGCTGCCTGGTTGAAGTGTCCGGTCCGCCATCGGTTGCCCTTTCTGTATACGGCCCTGTGGTTGCCGTGCTCGCACTAGGCAACCGTTCCGTTACGCACAGCGGTACCGTGGGGAAGCGACCGGAAATCAAGAGCGTCAAGCGGCGAGGGCACGGGAGTTGGGGCCAATGACGACACGACAGCCGAACGCCGGGCTGGAGCGGCTCTACCGCGAGAGCGGATGGACTCTGCGTCAGTTCGCCCAAGCGGTCAACCGCATCCGGACCGAGCGGGGCACGCCGCTCAAGTACACACCCGCGTCGGTCCACCAGTGGCTACAGGGGCACATGCCCAAAGAAGCAGTCCGCCCGCTCGCCCTCGAAGCCTTGGCCAGGAGACTTCACCGGCCCGTCACGTCCAGTGAGGCAGGCTTTCCCTCGTCACCCGATCAGTTGAAACAGCCCGTAGGTACCGTGGAGGGGCTGTTTGATTTGGGGAGGGAAGACATGGACCCGTCCCGCCGAGCCGTCCTCGGCGCAGGGCTTTTCTCTGTGGCGCTCACTATTCCGGGCTGGCCCGATGTGGTGGGGCGAATGGATGCCCTCAGAACTGATCCACAGCGACGCATCGGACACTCGGAAGTCCAGGCGGTAACGGCAATGACCGACCGGTTGTCGGACCTTGACGATGAATTCGGCGGGCGCTATGCGCGCCCCATGGCTGCCGCTTTCCTGGTCAACACGGTTGCCCCATATCTGAAAGCGAGCGCATCAGACGAAACCCGTAAATCGATGATGTCCGCCGCGTCTTTTCTCTGCTATCTGACCGGATGGATGGCGGTGGATGAGGGGGCGCATGGTCGAGCCCAGGAATATTACGTAAAGAGTCTGGAGCTCGCCGGGGCCAGCGGAGACCACATGACGTATTGCCATGTCCTGCGCGGCATGTCGGTACAGGCCGCAAATCTGGGCCACGGCACAGCGGCGGCACGACTCGCGAACGCGGCCGCAGAGGCATCCCCCGAGTCCGGCCCCCGAATGCGAGCTTTTATCGCCGGGCAGCAAGCGCACTCGTACGCACTGGCAGGAGAAAAGGCAAACGCACTGAACAGTCTGCGCGAGGCAGAACGTGCTGTAAATCAGGCGGAAAGTCAACTCGGAACGTTCGGGGGATTCAGCTCGGCAACGTTGGCGTATGCCACATCAGAAGTCAGGCACGCTCTGGGCGATGTGAAGGGGAGTGTTGAGTCCCTTCACGACCACTTTCGCTTGCGGGACACCACTGACAGTAAGAGATCGGAAATTAAGTTCGGTGCGATGCTGGCCGAAAGGCAACTGGAATTGGGGCACCTTGAGGCGGCTTGTGCCTCATGGAATAGGGCTTTAGATGCCTACCCGGGAATCCACTCGGGGCGGATTGACGGCCAGATCTCCAGGATCCCCTCTCTTCTCGCGCCCTACCGTTCGAATCCAGCTGCTCGTCAACTTCTTGAGCGCTCTCGTGGCGTACAGCGACCCCGTGAGCCCCGCCATCTGTCCCCAAGTAGCAGGGACGCGAGCCCGGAGTAGCCCCGTCCTCGCGGCTCCGGGGGGCGCTTCAAGGCCGGGCTCATCCAGCTACGCCGCACGAGCCTCAGCCGCTGAAACTCCCGTACCTCTCGTAACTCGCGTATCGGACGTGACAGTTCCCCGAAAGCGGCCCGCGAGGACCGGAGTTATACAATCCCACTGCGAAATCTTGATCGCGGCACCGCAAACCGGGGGGTTACGGATGGCATTCGAGCAGGGCTGGGCTCCGGCACAGGGCGGTACCGCCGCCTCCATGCAGCTCAACAGAGTCCCCGACGCGGACCGTCCCGCCGCACCGCTGCCGGGTCTCGGCGCCCCCAACCTCGCCTCGACGCCCGCCCAGAAGCGCGCGGCGGCGAACACCATCGAGACGGAACTCCAGCCGAACACCAAGAAGGCCGGCGACTGGGCCGATACCTCGATGACCTCCGCGGTCAGCGCCTTCTCCGGCTGGGCCACCGCCACCGGGCTGAAGACGGTGCAGACCACTTGGGAGAGCCAGGTGAAGACTCTCGTGGGACGGCTGAACACGGAGAAGGGCGCCCTGCGGTCGACGGTGACCATCCTCACCCAGACCGATGTCGACCGCCGCGGCACCATCAGCGGCATCCCGTCGAACTTCGAGAAGTACTGATTGACGTTCTGATGTACCGACGTACCGTCACGCCGTGCCCTGATGTCCGGACGCCCGATGTACGGGCTCCTGATGTACGGACTCCTGATGTCCGGACCGCGTGACGCGTCCGCGTCGTCTCACGGGGGAAAACCAGCATGCTGACGTATCACGATGTCATGACCACCGACTTCGGTGGGCTGAACACCGCCGCCGACAAGTGGCAGGAGATGGCCGACGAGTTCCACAAGGTCGAGAAGCGCTACCGCGACAGCGTGCAGAAGATCACGATGGACGGCACCTGGCTCGGCGACAGCTCCGTCCGGGCGGAGACCAACTTCGCCGCGACCCGCTACGAGTACCAGGCCGCGCAGACCCAGGCGAAGGCGACCGCGACCCTGCTGCGCAACGCGCACCAGCAGTTCACCGAGCTGAAGAAACAGCTGGAGAACGCCCGCGCGGACGCGGTCAAGGCCGGTATGAAGGTCTCGGAGCAGGGCAACGTCGCGTTCGACTACGCGTCGCTCACCGAGGCCGAGCGCGCGGCGACCCGGCACGACCCCGACTACGCCACGAGCATCCGGGCGAGCGAGCAGTCCTGGGCGGAGTACATCAAGGGGTGCGTCAAGGCGGTCGACGACGCCGACGCGGACCTGAAGAAGGACCTGGAGGCCGTGGTCAAGGACGGCCAGGGCAACAAGAACGACGCGACGGCCGGCACCGGCTTCAACGGCGACGCCGGCAAGGTGGCGACGTCCGACGACAAGCAGAAGCAGGACCGCCTCGACCTCGCGTGGCTCGAAAAGCGCGACAACGAGACCCTCGACGACTACATCAAGCGCTTGCAGCGCGACGGCATGACCCGTCTCACCGGCAATCCCGAGCTGGCGAAGCTGGTGTCGCAGGTGTCGAACGGCGCGATCACGGTGGGCGCGTTCACGGGCGCCCTCACCGCGGCCGGCCTGTACTCGTACAAGCTGGTCAAGGTGTTGAAGGGGGACATACCCAACGCCCCGGGCACCTTCCTCAGCCGCATGGTCAACACCCGGCTCGCGGGCGCGGCTCCCGGCAGTCTGCTCACCCGTGTCCCGCCGGGCATGATCACGGCCCTGACCGGATCGGACGAGGCCGCCATGTTCGGCGGCTTCATGCGCAACGGCGCCTACTTCATGCCGACCGCCTCCGAGGCCAACCTGGCCCGGGTGGCCTCGCAGGGCGGCCTGGCGAACGCCGCGAAGGCGGCCGGCTGGCTGCGCGGGGCGGGCGTGGTGGGCGGTGTCGCGTCGACGGCGTACGGCGTCGCGAACCTCGCGACGTACGACACCGACATGATCAAGGCCGACCCGTCGAAGTTCGCGACCGACCTCACCGGGACCGCGTTCAGCGCCTCGATGACGGCTCTGACCGTCGCGCCCAACCCGGTGACGCTCGGCCTGGCCGTCGGCACCGGCGCGGCCTACGCGGGCGCCCTGATCTGGGACAACCACGAGGCCATCGGCAAGGGAATCGAGAAGGCCGGGGACTGGGTCGGCGACAAGGCGTCCGACATCGGGGACGGTATCGCCGGTGGGGCGAAGAAGCTCGGCAGCGCCCTCAACCCGTTCGACTGAAGGAGACCGAAGACCGATGCATACCGCCACCGCCCCGATCACGCTGGAATTCTGGAAGGAGGGCCGCACGCACGAACGGCGCGCGGGCTACCGGGGCTCGTCCCCGGAGTTCGGCGAGATCGTGCTGACCTGCCCGCTGCCCAGGAAGACGACCCCGGGCAGCGTGGTCTCGGAGGTGCGCGGCACGCTCATCCCCACCGCGACGTTCGAGACCCGCGGCATCCACACCGAGGCGGCGGACCTGCCGACGCTCAACCGGTCCACCCTCAGGGTCGGCGACGCGATGGTGTACCTGCGGCGCAACCGGTTCGGGCTCACGCACAAGGCCCGCGCCCTGCACTTCCGTTACGGCGGGGACCACTACCGGCTGTGGGCGGTCAACCGGAAGCAGTACGTCCTGCGCCGGGAGGCCGACAACGAGGACCCGGGCGTCTCCCTCACGGCCAAGCAGTCCGGCATCGGCGCGAGCAAGAAGCTGGTGGTGCGGGTGACGGGCCGGGCCGTCGCCGCGGACATCGCGATCGTCTCGCTCTTCGCCGGTGTGGACCGGGCCCCGCTGACCAGGGGCGGCGCCGTACGGGCCGCCTTCGCGCGGTCCACCCGGCTCTTCGCGGAAAGCCAGTCCTGAGCGTGTTCCGCCGGAACACGGCACCGGAACACGGCACCGGAACGCCGCAGCCCTGACGACCCATCCGCCCCTTCCCGGCCTGTCCGACCACCAGTAACCAGTAGTGAAGCGAGTGTTCCGCCATGCCTTCGTACGACATCACCCGGCCCCGTTTCCGGCTGAGCGACGAGCACGTCATCGTCCTCACCGAACTGGCGACCGACCGGCCCGTGCCCGACGAGTACAGCGCGGCCAGGGACGAACTGCGGCGGTGCGGCCTGCTCGGCCAGGACGGTGAGCTGTCCGTCCTGCTGCTGCCCGTGCTGAAGACGCTCGTCAACCCCGTCGTGGTCGTCTCACTGGAGGCCACGGGCCGTCAGGGCACCCTGAACCACGGGCTGATCATCGGCGAGGACCATGTGGTCGCCCACCAGTCCTGGCCCGGGGAGCGCGAGGCCGAGTACACGACGGTCGAGCCGAAAACGCTGGTCTGGGCGATGGCGGGCATGGTGAACCTCCAGCAGTCCGCGGCCGTGCGCGACGCGGGACTCGCCGTCGTCGAGACCACCGTGGCGACGCTCGAAGCGGGGGTCGGGAGCGTGGCGGACGTCCCCGCCGCCGCGTCCGGCGGTGCGGAACGGGACCACATCCGCGCCGCCCTGGAATCGGCCGCCGCCCGGGAGACGGCCGGCACTCCGGAGCCCGCCGGCACTTCGGAACCGGCCGGAACTCTGGACGAGCCCGCGCTCACGCTCTTCGCCGACATGATCGGCGAGCTGCGGTCCAGCTGGCGGATGACCGCGGCCTGGCGGGGCCGGGACGGCGGCCAGGACGGCGTGGCGGTCCGCGGCTTCGGCGTCTGGGACTGCGGCCCGCTGGGCTACTGGCACCGTGAACTGCCCGCAGAACCGGTCGCCCCGGGGCAGGTCGGCCCCGAGAGCGCGGTGCGGCTGGTGCGGACGGACGCGAAGCGGGTCTGGCAGATGATCACGGACCTGCTGCCCGCGGAGGGCGAGATCCGGCGCGTCGCGGGACGGTAGCGGCCCGAGGCAGAGGCCGGCCCCGGGCAGAGGCCGGCCCGAGGCAAGGCCGGCCCCAGCACAGGCCCGGCCCCGGCGGCGTCCGGGAAAGACCGCGCGGCCGCCTTTACGGCAGGGTGGTGGGGCCACCTATGGTGGTTCACAACAACGGGGGAAGGGGCGGGCACATGGCCGCTACGCGTCAACGGAGGCTGAGGTCGAGCACGGTCGTGCTCGGGAGCATGGGGGTCCTCGCCGTCACCATCACGTCCTGCGGTTCGGACCCGGACAAACGGTGCGCCGACCGGACGACCCGGCAGACCCTGCCCAGCTCCGAGTGCAAGAGCGGCGGCAGCGGCTCGTACTACTACGGCGGTAAGAGCAGCAAGGGCAAGGTCGACGGCGGCAGCTTCGACAAGTCGGCCGTCGACCGGGGCGGTTTCGGCTGCTCCTCCTCCGGCTCCGGCGGCGGCTGAGTGATGCTCCGGACCGGCACGGTGACGCTCAGGACCAGCACGGTGATGCTCAGGACCGGCAGGGCGCTCCGCTGATGAAACGTCACACCACGGAGCCCCGCCCCGACTGGCAGCGGATCGTCGAGGAACAGGGCGTCATCTACCCGCTCACTCGCTACCCGGACGACTCGCTGCGGCCGTACTGGGACGAGAGCGCCTACTACTCCTTCACGCTGCCCGAGGTCGAGGCCCTCGAAGAGGTCGTCGAAGAGCTGCACGCGCTGTGTCTGGGCGCCGCCGCGCATATCGTCGAGCACGACCGCTTCGCCGACCTCGGCATCACCGACCCCCGGCTCGCCGCGCTGATCGCCGAGTCCTGGCGGCGCCGCGCCGAACTTCCCTCCATCTACGGGCGGTTCGACCTGCACTACGACGGCACGGGCCCGGCCAAGATGCTGGAGTACAACGCCGACACCCCCACCTCACTGGTCGAGGCGGCGAGCGCCCAGTGGTTCTGGATGGAGGACCGCTTCCCCCACGCCGACCAGTGGAACTCCCTGCACGAACGCCTGGTCGCCGCCTGGAAACGGCAGTCCGGCCTCCTCCCGCCCGGCCCGGTGCACTTCGCGCACTCCGACGGCGACGAACTGGGCGAGGACCTGATGACGGTCGCGTATCTGCGCGAGACCGCCCAGCAGGCGGGCCTGGACACGGAGGCGCTGTCCGTCGAACAGATCGGCTGGGACCGGCTGTCGGGCCGCTTCGTCGACGACCGGCTGCGCTTCATCCGCAGCTGCTTCAAGCTCTACCCCTGGGAGTGGCTGACCACCGACCGCTTCGGTCCGCATGTCCAGGACACCCTGGACAACGGCGGCGGTACGGGCACCACCTGCTGGATCGAACCCGCCTGGAAGATGCTCCTCTCCAACAAGGCGCTCCTGGCGATCCTCTGGGAACTCCACCCCGGCCACCCCAACCTGCTGCCCTCCCACCTCGACGGCCCCCGCGAACTGGCGGCGTCCCGCGGCTATGTGGCCAAGCCGCTCCTGGGCAGGGAAGGCGCCGGAGTCACCGTCCACGAGCCGGGGGCGCCCCCGGTGCTACGGGACGAGCCGTGCTGCTACCAGGAGTTGGCGCCGCTGCCCGACTTCGACGGCAACCGCGTGGTGCTCGGCGCGTGGGTCGTCGAGGACGAGGCGGCGGGCCTCGGCATCCGCGAGTCCGCGGGCCTGATCACCGACGAGTACGCCCGCTTCCTGCCGCACGTGATCCTCTAGACGAGGAAGTCCGAAGTGGCGTCGTCCGCCCGGGGAACGCCCCGGGCGGACACCACGTACGTACCGGATACGCCCTAGTCGGCCAGCACCGCCCTGAGCTGGTCCAGTCCCCAGTCCAGGTCCTCCTTGCTGATCACCAGCGGCGGGGCGAGCCGGATCGTGGAGCCGTGCGTGTCCTTCACCAGCACGCCGCGGTCCATCAGCCGCTCCGAGATCTCCCGGCCCGTTCCGTGGGACGGCACGATGTCCAGCCCCGCCCACAGACCCCGGCCACGTACCGTCTCCACGGCGCCGCCGCCCGCCAGCACGCCCAGTTCGTGGTGGAGATGGTCGCCCAGCTCCGCCGCGCGCTGCTGGAACTCGCCCGTCCGCAGCATCGCGATGACCTCCAGCGCCACCGCGCAGGCGAGCGGATTGCCGCCGAAGGTCGAGCCGTGCTCGCCGGGGCGGTACACGCCGAGGATCCCGGCCGAGGACACCACCGCCGACACCGGCACCACCCCGCCGCCCAGCGCCTTGCCCAGGACGTACATGTCGGGCACCACGCCCTCGTGCTCACAGGCGAAGGTCTTCCCCGTCCGGCCCAGACCCGACTGGATCTCGTCCGCGATGAAGAGCACGTTCCGCTGCCGGGTCAGCTCCCGCACCCCGGCGAGATAGCCCGCCGGCGGCATCAGCACCCCGGCCTCGCCCTGGATCGGCTCCAGCAGCACGGCCACGGTGTTCTCGGTCATCGCCGCGTCCATCGCGGTGAGGTCCCCGAACGGAACGATCTCGAAGCCGGGCGTGTACGGGCCGAAGTCCGCCCGCGCCTCCGCGTCCGTCGAGAAGCTGACGATCGTGGTCGTACGGCCGTGGAAGTTATTGGCCGCGACGATGATCTTCGCCATGCCGTCCGGCACGCCCTTGACCTGGTAGCCCCACTTCCTGGCGGTCTTCACGGCGGTCTCCACCGCCTCCGCGCCGGTGTTCATGGGCAGCACCATCTCCATGCCGCACAGCTCGGCCAGCCGCGTACAGAAGTCGGCGAACCGGTCGTGGTGGAACGCCCGGGAGGTGAGCGTCACCCTCTCCAGCTGCGCCTTCGCGGCGTCGATGAGCCTCCTGTTGGCATGGCCGAAGTTGAGCGCCGAGTACCCGGCGAGCATGTCGAGGTAGCGCCGCCCCTCGACATCGGTCATCCACGCGCCGTCCGCGGAGGCGACCACGATGGGCAGCGGGTGGTAGTTGTGCGCGCTGTGCGCCTCCGCCGAGGCGATGGCACTCTCCGTTGTCGACACGGGTTTCTCCGATCGGTCAGGACCAGCTGTGCGGGACAAGCCGTGCGGGCTGCGCGGGACAAGCTGTGCGGTACGGGCGGGGCGCAGCCCCACTTTCTATCGTCGCTCGCGGCGAGGACGAGGAAACCTTGCCCGGCCGTGTCTCCGTCCCGTCCCCGGTCCGTATCCGCTCCGTATCCGTTCCGGCTCCCCTCCCGTCTCCGTTCCCGACCTGTCGGTCATACCTGAGAGAATGGTGAGCATGGCCTCTGATCGTCCCCGCGCGCTCTCCGGAATCCAGCCCACCGCAGGCTCGTTCCACCTCGGGAACTACCTCGGTGCGGTGCGCCAGTACGTCGCGCTGCAAGAAACCCACGACGCCTTCTACATGGTCGTGGACCTGCACGCGATCACCGTTCCCCAGGACCCCGCCGAGCTGCGCGCCAATACCCGTCTCGCCGCGGCCCAGCTGCTCGCCGCCGGTCTCGACCCGCGGCGTTGCACGCTCTTCATCCAGAGTCATGTGCCCGAGCACGCCCAGCTCGCCTGGGTCATGAACTGCATCACCGGCTTCGGCGAGGCCTCCCGGATGACGCAGTTCAAGGACAAGTCCGCGAAGCAGGGCGCGGACCGCGCCACGGTCGGTCTCTTCACGTACCCGATCCTCCAGGTCGCCGACATCCTGCTGTACCAGGCGAACGCGGTCCCGGTCGGTGAGGACCAGCGGCAGCATGTCGAGCTGACCCGCGATCTCGCCGAGCGGTTCAACAGCCGCTTCGGACAGACGTTCACGGTCCCGGCGCCGCACATCGTCAAGGAGGTCGCGAAGATCTACGACCTCCAGGACCCGGCGATCAAGATGAGCAAGTCGGCGTCCACGCCCAAGGGCCTGATCAACCTGCTCGACGAGCCGAAGGCCACCGCGAAGAAGATCAAGAGCGCGGTCACCGACACTGGTACGGAGATCCGGTTCGACACCGCGGCCAAGCCGGGAGTGAGCAACCTGCTCACGATCTACTCCACGCTCACGGGCACCACCGTCGCGGAGCTGGAGGACAAATACACTGGTAAGGGCTACGGTGCGCTGAAGACGGACCTGGCGGACGCGATGGTCGAGTTCGTCACCCCGTTCAGGTCACGCACCCAGGAGTATCTGGACGATCCGGAGACGCTGGACTCGATCCTGGCCGAGGGCGCGGAAAAGGCCCGTGCGGTCGCGGCCGAGACCCTGGCGCAGACCTACGACAGAGTCGGCTTCCTCCCCGCCAAGCACTGACGGCGCGGGCCACGCACTGACGGAGTACGGGCCACGCACCGACGGAGTACTGGCGCGGTACGGAGGAGTACCGGCGGCGCACCGGCGCGGAAGTGGCGCCGGGCGCCGTCGCGGAGCGAAGACACCGGAGGTCAGTGGGGTGCACCGGTACGGAAGACCGTCGCGCCGGACGGCTCCGGCCGCCGCTGGCGGGCCGGGCGGTGCGACCGTCACACTGGCGGGCGGCGGCGAAGACGCAGACCATCGACACATGGACCACGGGACTGAGGAGATCGATGTGGGGACCGTAACGCTCGGCGTTTCGATCGCGGTCCCGGAGCCGTACGGCAGCCTGATCCAGGACCGGCGTGCGGGCTTCGGTGACCCCGCCGCACACGGCATTCCCACGCATGTCACGCTGCTGCCGCCCACCGAGGTCGACGCGTCGGCGCTGCCCGCGATCGAGGCGCATCTCGCCGCGGTCGCGTCGGCCGGCAGGCCGTTCCCGATGCGGCTGTCCGGCACCGGTACGTTCCGTCCGCTCTCGCCTGTGGTCTTCATCCAGGTGGTCGAGGGCGCGTCGGCCTGCACCTGGTTGCAGAAGCGGGTCAGGGACTCGTCGGGACCGCTCGTACGCGAGCTCCAGTTCCCGTACCACCCCCATGTCACGGTGGCGCACGGTATCGCCGAGGAGGCGATGGACCGGGCCTACGAGGAGCTGTCCGAGTACGGCGCGGCCTGGAGCTGCACCTCCTTCGCGCTCTACGAACAGGGCGCGGACGCCGTATGGCGCAAGCTGCACGAGTACGCGTTCGGCGGGGGCGGAGAGGTCTCGGGGGTGCCCTCACAGAGCACCCCCGTCGACACACCCCCGTCGGGCGGCCCGCCTCCCTGCGCGGAGTCACGGCTCCTGCGCTGAGTCCCGAGCTCCTGCCCTGAGTCCCGGTTCCCGTGCACGAGTCCTGGCTCCAGAGTCCGTGACTCCCTGGCCCTCTGACCTTCTGCCTCAGCCCGGCAGCCTGCGGAACAGCGGGCGCGGCAGATGGCGCACCGCCGCCATCACCACCCGTAGCGCCCCCGGCACCCAGACGGTCTCCGAGCGCCGCCGCAGCCCCAGCTCGATGGCCGCCGCCACCGCCTCCGGTGTGGTGGCCAGCGGCGTTTCCGGCCGGCCGGTCGTCATCCTCGACCGTACGAAGCCGGGCCGTACGACCATCACCTGCACCCCCGTGCCGTACATGGCGTCCCCGAGCCCCTGCGCGAACGCGTCCAGGCCCGCCTTGCTCGACCCGTAGATGAAGTCCGCGCGGCGGGCCCGCTCGCCGGCCACGGACGACAGCACCACCAGCGAACCGTGCCCCTGCGTCTGCAACGCGCCCGCGCACACCAGGCCCGCCGAGACCGCGCCGGTGTAGTTGGTCTGCGCCACCCGGACCGCCGCGAGCGGCTCCGCCTCGTCGTTCGCCTGGTCGCCGAGGACTCCGAAGGCGAGCAGCACCATATCGATGTCGCCCTCCGCGAAGACCTTGCCGAGGGTCTCCTCGTGGGAGCCCGGGTCCAGGGCGTCGAAGGCGACGGTACGGACGTCCGCGCCCAGGGCCCGCAGCCGGGCGGCGGCGGTGTCCAGGGCGGCGGAGGGGCGGCCGGCCAGCCAGACCGTACGGGTCCGGCGGGCGATCAGCCGGCGCGCGGTGGCGAGCCCGATCTCCGACGTACCGCCGAGGATGAGCAGGGACTGCGGGGTGCCGAAGGCGTCCTTCATCGTGAATCGCTCCTCAGGGGGCAGCAGGGCAGCAGGGAAGTTGGAGGGACGGGGGAGAGGGAGAGGGGGAGGGGGGCCTAGAGCGACAGCCGGCGTGACAGGTCCGAGGTGAAGACCGCGCGCGGATCCAGCTCCGCGCGCAGCGCGCGGAACTCGTCCAGCCGCGGATACATCGCGGCCAGCACGTCCGGCCGCAGCCGGGCGTCCTTCGCGAGACAGACCCGGCCCCCGGCCGCCGCGACGTCCTGGTCCAGCTCGTCCAGGAACGGGCCGAGACCGGTCAGCCCCGCGGGCAGGTCCAGGGCCAGCGCCCACCCGGCCATCGGGAACGACAGCCACCCCGGATCCGGCTCCCCGAAACGCCTCAGCTCGGCGAGGAAGGACGGGCAGCCCCGGCGCGCCATCCGCTCCACGATCCGCCGCAGGGCCTCCTCCTGCCCGTGTCCGATGACGAACTGGTACCGGACGAAGCCGTCGCGCCCGTAGATCCGGTTCCGGTGCGGCACGCGGTCCAGCGGATGGAAGAACGCCGCGAGCCGCCGCAGCTCCCCGGTCCTGCGCGGCGGAGCCGCGCGGTAGCCGAGCGCGTTGACGAGCCCGGCCGCCGTCCGTCCGAGCAGCCCCGGCGGTACGAGCAGCCCCGGCGGTACGAGCGCGGGCGCGGCCGTGAGATCTCCCGGCCGGAAGGGGAGCGGGCGCAGAGTCAGTGGGCGCCGCCGGGCGCGCGCGGGGAGGGCGTCCAGGGGCGCGTGCTCTCCGCGGACCAGCACCGCGCGCCCCAGAGCCGCCCCCCGGGCCAGCAGATCGATCCGGGCGACCGCGTACCGGTGGCGGGGGCGGGAGGTGGCGAGCCGGGCGAGCAGATCGTCCAGATCCCTGGCCCGTTCGGTGTCGACGGACATCAGGGAGGTCGCCACGCGGTGCAGCCGTACGGTCGCCGAGAGGATCACGCCCGTCAGGCCGAGCCCGCCCGTCGTCGCGTCGAAGAGCGGGGTGCCGCGGGGGACCGTACGCACCTCACCGTCGGCGGTCAGCAGCTCCACCGACAGCACATGGCGGGCGAAGGAACCGGCCCCGGGGTGGTTCATGCCGTGGATATCGGCGGCGATGGCCCCGCCGACCGTCACATAGCGCGTCCCGGGCATCACCGGCACGAACCACCCCAGCGGCAGCAGCACCTCGACCAGCCGGTGCAGACTCACGCCCGCGCCGCACACGACGACGCCCGTGTCCGCGTCGATGGCGTGGATCCGGTCCAGCGCGATCGTGTCGAGGATCGCGCCGCCCGCGTTCCTCGCCGCGTCGCCATGGGCCCGGCCGAGGCCGCGGGCGATGGAGCCACGGCTTCCGGTCGCGCGTACGGCGGCGACCGCCTCCTCGTACGAACGGGGGCGTACCAGCAGGGCGGTCGTCGGGGCGGTACGGCCCCAGCCGGTGAGGGAGACGAACGGGTCGACGTCGTCGTCCACGAGCGCCGTGTCAAGAGCGGCGGTGTCGAGAGCGGCGGCGTCGTCGGTGTCGAGGGTGGTGTCGGCAGACATGGTGGTGACCGTATCGCCCCATACCGCATTCTTTATGGCCTTTGTCGTGCCGCTCGCGCTTGTTTTCCGATCAGCGGGTACACGTCGTTCATGGACTGGCTGAAGAAACTGCCCCTTGTCGGCCCGTTCGTGGCCAGGCTGATGCGGACGCACGCCTGGCGTTCGTACGAGACGCTCGACCGCGTCCACTGGTCCAGGCTGGCCGCCGCCATCACCTTCATCAGCTTCATCGCGCTCTTCCCGCTGATCACCGTCGGTGCCGCGATCGGCGCCGCGCTGCTCAGCCGGAGTCAGCTCGACCAGGTGCAGGACACCATCGCCAAGCAGGTCCCCGGCATCTCCCAACAGCTGGACATCAACGGGCTGGTGGCCAACGCGGGCACGGTCGGGGTGGTGGCCGGCGCGCTGCTGCTCCTCACCGGGATCGGCTGGGTCGGCTCCATGCGGGAGTGCCTGCGCGCCGTCTGGGAACTGGACGAAGCGGAAGAGGGCAATCCGTTCCTGCTCAAGGGCAAGGACGCGGTGGCGCTCCTCGGCCTGGGGGCGGTCGGGCTGGCCTCACTGGGCGCCTCGGGCTTCGGCTCCACCGCCGTCGGCTGGACCGCCGACCGGCTGGGCATCCCCGGGAACGGCGCGGGCGGCGCCCTGCTCCAGACCGCCGCCCTCGTCGTGGCGGTCCTCGCCGACTTCCTCCTGCTGCTGTACGTACTGACGCTGCTGCCGCGCGTCCACCCGCCGCGCCGCCGGCTCATCGTCGCCGCGCTCATCGGCGCCGTCGGCTTCGAACTGCTCAAGCTGCTGCTCGGCGGCTATATGAGCGGCGTGGCGGCGAAGAGCATGTACGGCGCGTTCGGGGTGCCGGTGGCGCTGCTGCTGTGGATCAACTTCACGGCGAAGCTGCTGCTGTTCTGCGCCGCCTGGACGGCGACGCGCGGCAAGGGAGACCTGGCGGACGAGGGGGACACCGGACAGGACACCGGGCCGGGGGCCGATCCCGGGACCGGCCCGGAGACCGAGCAGCGGCGGGGTGACGGCAACCGCGCGGGCGGGGCTACCCGCGCGGGCGGCGACGGACCAGGTCGGGCAGCGGCCAGCGCCGGTTGACGAGGAACACCGCGCCTCCCAGCAGGACCAGCACCCCGCCCGCGACCGCGAGAGCCGTTCCGACACCGCCCGTGCCCTCGCCGTTCGCGGCGGCGAACTTGGCGGGCTCGGTGGCCTTACCGGCCCCGGCCGAGTCCGCCCCCACGGCGGTGGGGTTGGGCGAGGCCTTCGTACGGGCGGACTTGGGCGGCACCAGCTCACCGACCGGCTTCACCTTCCCGGCCGCCGAGAATCCCCAGTCCAGCAGCCGCGCCGTCTCCTGGTAGACCGCCTGGCCCTCCGTCGAGGACGGGTTCATGACGGTGACGAGCAGCACCCGGCCATCGCGCTCCGCGACGCCGGTGAAGGTCGCGCCCGCGTGGGTGGTGTTGCCGTTCTTCACTCCGGCGATGCCCTTGTACGTGGTGACGCCGGGGGCGCCGGTCAGCAGCCGGTTGGTGTTCTGGATCTCGAACGAGTCGCGCTTCGGGTCCCCGTTCTTGTCCTTCTCGACCTTCTCGCCCTCCTTCGGCTTCTGCACGTCGCCGGGGAACTTGGCCGACGCCGTCGAGCAGTACTCCCGGAAGTCCTTCTTCTGGAGTCCGGAGCGGGCGATCAGCGTGAGGTCGTACGCGCTGGAGACCTGGTTCTTCTCGTCGTAACCGTCGGGCGTCACGACATGCGTGTCCAGGGCCTGGAGCTCTTCGGCGTGCTTCTGCATGTCCTTGACGGTCTTGGGGATCCCGCCGTTCATCTTGGAGAGCACGTGGACGGCGTCGTTGCCGGAGCGCAGGAAGACCCCCAGCCACAGATCGTGGACGGAGTAGGTGAGGTTCTCCTTGACGCCGACCAGGCTGCTGCCCGCGCCGACCTCCGCGAGATCGGTGGGCGCCACCTTGTACACCTCGTTCTTGGACAGCTTGGGCAGCACCGTGTCCGCGAAGAGCATCTTGAGGGTGGACGCCGGCGGCAGCCGCCAGTGGGCGTTGTGCGAGGCCAGCACCGCGCCCGACTCGGCGTCCGCGACGATCCAGGACCGGCCGCTCAGCTGCTTGGGCAGGACCGGCGCGCCGGCGCCGAGGTTCACCTGCGTACCCACCCGGCCGAGCTTGGCCCCGCCGACCGTGGACATGGAGACGGGCGGCTTCGGCCCGTTGGTGTCGGGCCCGTCGATCTTGCCGTCGGCCGACGCGGGCACGGCGGTCATCACGGGAAGCACTGCGGCGGCGGCGACCGTCAACACGGTCTTTTTCAGAGCGGACACGATCGAAAACGTACATGGCGTGGACACCGACGCCGACCCGGGTGGGCTGATCGGCTCCATCCCCGGCGCGTACAGCCCCATTGGCCCTACCGCGTACGACGGTACCGCGTTCCGGTCCGGCCGCCTGCCCTTCGGACCCGGATTCCCCGGACTGGGATATCCCGGACCCGGATTCCCCGGACCCGGCTGCCGTTGTGCCGACGGCCCCGGTGATACTGAAGTCATGAAGCTCAACCGCCCCGTGTCCTGGTTCCTGCTCGCGTTCGGGGTGTGGAGCTGGTTCATCTGGATCACTTTCGTCAAGAACCTGTGGCAGGACGGCAGTGGACTCGCGTTTGACGACGCCGGTGATCCGACGGGGTACTTCTGGGTGCACCTGACGCTCGCCGTCGCGTCCTTTCTTCTGGGGACGGCCGTTGGCGTCATCGGGTTCCGCTCTGTGCGCGCGCTCCGGCGCGAGCGGAGCGAACAGCATCTGACGCCGTGAACGCCGTGAACGCCGTGAACGCTGTGACGGCCGCCGTGAACGCCGTGAACAACTGGGACAAGGGATAAGGGGCCTGTTCGTGGTCGTCGTGACCGTTCTGGGGGTGCTCGCCGCCATATCGCTGGTGGCTGCGGCGCACTGGTATCTCTGGCGGCGCCTGGTGCGCGACACGACCAGACCCGGCGGCCTCGCCCGCAGGCTGGGCACCGTCGCCGTGGTCGTGCTGCCGTTACTGTCGGTCGGCGCCGTGGCCTCGGGGCGCTCGGGGATGCCCTTCTGGGCGCAGCAGGCATTGGCCTGGCCGGGCTTCCTGTGGCTGGCGGCGCTGCTCTACCTGCTGCTGGCGCTGCTGGTGGGCGAGGCCGTACGGCCGCTGCTGCGGCGGCTGCTGGAGCGCCGGGACGCGTCGGTCGGGGCCGAGGGTCCGGCGGGGGCTGAGGTCCCGGTGGAGGCCGTCGCGCGTACGCCGGTGGGTGCGGGGTCGGGCACGGGTTCCGGTACTCGTCCTGATATGGACATATCCGACGGACGTCCGGACCTGCCGGAACCGTCCGCCACGGCCACCTCACCCGCTTCCCCTTCCGCTCCCGCCGCTGCCGTCGCTCCCGTCCCCGGGCCCTCCCGCCGCCTGTTCGTCTCGCGTGTCGTCGGCGGCGCGGCTGCCACCGCCGCCCTCGCCACCGTCGGATACGGCACGTACGGCGTCCTGCGCGGCCCCCGCGTCAAGCGCGTCACCGTCCCGCTCGCCAAGCTGGCGCGCGGCGCCCATGGCTTCCGTATCGCCGTCGTCAGCGATATCCACCTCGGACCGATCCTGGGCCGCGCCCACACCCAGCGCATCGTCGACACCATCAACTCCACCCAGCCCGATCTGGTCGCCGTCGTCGGTGACATGGTGGACGGCAGCGTCAAGGACCTGGGTCCGGCGGCCGAGCCCCTCGCGGGTCTCAAGGCCCGGCACGGCTCGTTCTTCGTGACCGGGAACCACGAGTACTTCTCGGGCGCCGACGCCTGGGTCGACCACGTCCGTGAACTGGGCCTCCGGCCCCTGGAGAACGAGCGCGTGGAGATCCCCGGGTTCGACCTCGCCGGGGTCAACGACATCGCGGGCGAGAGCGAGGGCGCGGGCCCCGACTTCGCGAAGGCGCTCGACGACCGCGACCGGACCAGGGCTTCCGTACTCCTCGCCCACCAGCCCGTCGTCATCGACGACGCCGTGCGCTACGGCGTCGACCTCCAGCTCTCCGGGCACACCCACGGCGGTCAGCTGTGGCCGGGCAATCTTCTCGCGGGCCTGGCCAACCCGACCGTGGCCGGCCTGGAGCGGTACGGCGACACCCAGCTGTACGTATCGCGCGGCGCGGGCGCCTGGGGCCCGCCGGTCCGGGTCGGCGCCCCCTCCGACATCACCCTCGTGGAGCTGGCCTCGCGGCAGGCGTAGGGCCTGTCCGGCGGAGCTTCGCCGGGACCGTCGCCGCGACCGACCGTCGCCGCGATCTTCGCCGGGCAGGGCCCAGGCCCTGTCCGGCACGGTTAACACGACCGTTTCCTGTGCGATCCGGCATTCCTCTTCCGCCCATGAACCCCTTGTGGTTGGGTGAGCGCCATCACGGTCAGGGGTGGGCGTGATAGAGGGGCACAGCACATGCGGCCGATCCGTCTGCGGATACTCATCACATCTCTTGTGCTGGTGGTCGCGGGGGTGGGCGGCTGGCAGCTGCTCCCGTCCCGCGACGCCGACCAGAAAGCGATCACCGTCGGTACGACCGACGTGGTCACCTCGCTCGATCCGGCCGGTGCGTACGACGCCGGATCCTGGGCGTTGTTCGGGAACATCTACCAGTCATTGCTGACGTTCAAACCCAGTTCGGTCACGCCGGTTCCGGACGCCGCCCGCACCTGCGGTTTCATCGGCAGCGAACTGCGCACCTACCGCTGCGAGTTGCGGGACGATCTCCACTTCTCCAACGGCAACAGCATCACGGCGGAAGACGTCAAGTACTCCTTCGACCGCGTGCTCGCCATCAAGGCGGATGTCGGCCCGCAGTCGCTCTTCGCCACGCTCAAGTCGGTCGAGGCGGACGGTCTGACCGTCACCTTCCAGCTCGCCTCGCGCGACGCGACGTTCCCGCTGAAGGTCGCCACCGGGGCCGGTTCGATCGTCGACCACACCCGCTACCCGGCGAACGGGCTGCGCACGGGCCCGGAGACCGACGGATCGGGGCCGTACGTCCTCAAGACGTACACCCCCGGCTCCACGGCGCACCTGGAGCCCAATCCGGCGTACCGGGGCGCGATCGGCGAGGTCGGCGGGCCCGTGGACATCAGCTACTTCAAGAAGTCCGCCGACCTGGCCGCCGCCTGGAAGGCCCGTACGGTCGATGTCACCCACCGCCAGCTGCCGCCGTCGCTGATCGCCGGGCTGGACGCGAGCAAGGACGACGTCCGGATGAACGAGGCCGACAGCGCCGAGATCCGGAATCTCGTCTTCAATGTGCGCAAGGGGTCGGCGATGGCCGACACGGCGGTACGCCAGGCGGTCGCCGCGATCGTCGACCGGTCCAAGATCGCCTTCAATGTCTACGCCTCGACGGTCGATCCGCTCTACTCGCCCATCCCGCAGGGGATCACCTCGCACACCACACCGTTCTTCGACACCTATCCGGAGCCGGATCCGGAGCGGGCCGGGGAACTGCTGGCGGACGCGGGCGTGGAGACCCCGGTGACGTTCACGCTCGCGCACGCGGAGGGCGGTTCGGCCGCGCCGGAGGCGGCGGAGCTGCGCAAACAGCTGGAGGCCACCGGGCTGTTCAAGGTGAAGATCGTCGAGCGGGAGTGGACGGCCTTCCAGAAGGAATACAGCAGCGGTCAGTTCGACGCGTACACCGTCGGCTGGCTCCCGGACTTCCCGGACCCGGACAACTTCATCCAGCCCCTGGTCGGCCGGGACTCCACGCTGCACACGGGGTACGCGAGCGACCGTGTCGACCGGCTGATCGAGTCCACCCAGCAGTACGGCGAACGTGCCCGTGCCTCGCAGGACTTCAGGTCCATCCAGAAGGTGGTGGCCGAGGACGTGCCGCTGCTGCCGCTGTGGCAGAAGAAGGACTACGTACTGAGCAGTGACGACGTCACGGGAGCGCAGTACCTGTCGGACGGGACCGGGATCTGGCGGCTGTGGCAGCTGGGACGGCTCTGAGGGCGGTGCCTGTGGGTGGTGCCTGTGGACGGTGCTTGTGGGCTGACGGCGGGCTGTTCGGGCAGGTTCGGGCCGGGCCGGGCCGGCGGGGGTGTCCGGTCGGCGGGCCGGGCCGGGCCGGGTCAGCTCTCGTCGTCCGGCCTCCGGGAGGCGGCGCGGGTCGCGGCCACCTCCGCCATCCCCGGCAGGAAGTCCGCGAACAGCTCGTGCACTTCCCGTACGAGCGGTCGCAGCACCCGGAACCGCGAGAGGGCGATGCCCCTGCCGGTCAGCCGGGAGCCGCGCTCCGCGAGCCGGCGCGACCGCTCGCTGCCGTCGGAGCGGTCGAACACCCAGTACAGGACCAGCCCCATCTGGGCGAGCCACATCAACTCCGGCAGCAGGTCGGCCAGTTCATCCGGAACCTTCGCCTTGGAACCGGCCAGCACCTCGCGGTGGACGGCGACGGCCGCGTCCCGCGCGTGTTCCGACTCGGGGGAGAAGGGACTCAGCGGGCTCTCGGGGTCGGCGGCGTTCTTGAAGAACTGGGCGGCGAACTCGTGGTACGGCGCGGCGACATCGATCCAGACCGTCAGCACGCCGGCCATGCGCGCCTCCAGATCGGTCTCCCGGTCGAGCACGGCCCGCGCCGCCAGCCGGTGTTCGGCGCCGATCCGGTCGTAGAAACCCTGGACCAGATGTTCCTTGGACGAGAAGTAGTAGTACGCGTTCCCGACGGAGACCCCGGCCTCCGCGGCGATGGCCCGCATGGTCGTCTTGTCGAAACCGCGCTCCTGGAAGAGCCGGAGCGCGGTTTCGAGGATGAGCGTGCGGGTCTGCTCGCTCTTGGGGACCGGGGCCTTGGAGAGCTTGGGCTCCGTGGGCCCCGTAGGCCCCGTAGGCTCCGTGGGCGCCTTGGAGCGCCGTCGTCCCCGTGCGTCCTTCTGGTCCTTCTCGTCCTGGTCCTTCGCGTCCTTCACACCGACCGAGCCTAATGCGAAGAAGCGGGTGCTTCGCACGTGAAGGGGCGACGGCGGACGGGCGTAACCGGCCTTGTCGGCGGGCCTGTTCCGGCCAAAGCCCCCGTGTGGCCGGAGCGTGTGATGGGGTGCGAGGGACGCATCCCATTCCTCGGAAGGACGCTCGTCATGCGACATTCCTTCGCACGCCGGAGTTTGTTCGGAGCCGCTGCCGCCATCGGCGGCGCGGCGCTCCTGGCCCCGCTCGGCGGTACGGCAGCCGCCATGGAAACCACCGGAAGGCGCCGGCCCACCGGCTTCCCCCTGCCCGCAGGCTTCCGGCCCGAGGGGATCGCCATCGGCTCGGAGCCGTACGCCTACATCGGATCGATCGCGCGTGGTGACGTGTACCGCGCGAGTCTCGCGACGGGCAGCGGCCGGGTCGTCGTCCAGGGGCTGGGCCCCGACCATCCCGTCATCGGGCTCAAGACCGACGGCCGGGGCCGGCTGTTCCTGTGCGGCGGGGTGAGCGGCGAGATCCGGATCGCCGATCTCCGTACGGGCGGGATCACCCGGACCTTCACCGTGGGCACGGACGCCACGATGGTCAACGACGTGATCCTGACCCCCGACGCCGCCTGGTTCACCGACTCGTTCGAGCCGCAGCTCTACAAACTCCCGCTCGGCCGGCGCGGAGAGCCGGGGGACCGGATCGAGACCGTCCCGCTGTCCGGCGACTGGGTCCAGGGGACGGCCATCACCGCCAACGGCATCACCACGACCCCGGACGGCCGTGCGCTGCTGGTGGTCAACAGCTTCGCCAACGGCGGCGGTCTGATGCGGGTCGACCCCCGCACCGGAGTGGCGCGCGCCGTGGACCTCGGCCCGACCCGGCTCCCGAACGGCGACGGCCTGCTCCTCCTCGGCCACACGCTCTACGCCGTGCAGCAGCGGCAGAACGCCATCGATGTGCTGAGGATCGACGACGCGGGTACGAAGGGCACGGCGATCACCCGGATCACCGACCCCGAGAACTTCCGGGTCCCGACGACCGCGGCGGTCTACGGGGACCGCATCTATCTGCCCAACGCCCGCTTCGACGTGGTGGAGCCGACGCCGGAGACGGACTACGACGTGGTGTCGGTGGCACGCGTACGGGCTTGAGCGGCGCGGGCCCGAGAGGTACGGGCCTGAGCGGCGCGGGCCTGAGTGGTACGCGACGGCCGTCGGACGGGCTGGGGGAGCCGGTCCGGCGGCCGGGTCACACGGCTGCGGCCTTGGCGAAGGCGACGAAGACGGTCCAGGAGGTGGGGGAGGCGGTGAGGATGGGGCCGGCGGGGTTCTTGGAGTCGCGGACGGGGACGGTGTGGGGGATGCCGACGCCTATTTCCACGCAGTTGCCACCGTTGGTGCTGTAGCTGCTGCGCCGCCACTCGACGGACAGCATGGGCGCACTGGCCATTACGTCAGTCCTTTCAGATGCGTACCGATCAGATCGGCGGACTTCCCGGGCGACAGAGCGTCTGCCCTCAGCAGATCATAAGCGTGTGAGGCGGCAGCAACCTCGTTCGAATCCAAGGCAATTCGGCCTTGTGAGAAGCCATCCGCGTAGAGCACGTCTGGACCTTCGGTGAAGCTCAAGACCGTGAATGGTCCGGCCAGCCCGGCATGAGCCGCAACCGAGCTTGGCACGACCTGGATTACCGAACGTGGATCCTGCCCGTGTTCGAGGAGTCGTTCAAGCTGCTTCCGCATGACGGATGCCCCGCCGATCGGTCGGCGTAACGTGTTCTCGTCCATGACGAACCACATCCTCGGTGGCATATCCCGTTCGAGTAGCGCCTGCCGAGTCATGCGGGCGGCAACCAAGTCGTCAAGGTTGTCCGGCCGTACGGCGCTGAGCATCGCACGGGCGTAGTCCTCGGTCTGCAACAGTCCCGGGATGATCTGACTCTCAAAGACGCGCATGGCCGTGGCATCCCGTTCGAGCTCGACAAACGGCAAGAACCACGACGGGTACGCGTAGGTGATGACGAGCGGATACAGGCGTCCGAAATGGCCGTCCGTGCCGAACGCTGCGTCCAGGTCACAAGCCAAGTCCTCCGATGGCACCCGCTTGGCCGACTCCACCTTGCTGATCATGGATTGCGTCGTGTGCGCCCTTATCGCGGCTTCATCCTGTGATACCTCCGCCGCCGTGCGAATTCGCTTCAATTCGCTTCCGAAGAAGGCCAGGAGTGACGAGGTGGGGTCAGGGCCATCGGTCTCTGCCGTCATCTGCGTACCCCTCCGTTATGACGAACTCGGTGTCATGGGCTGATGCCTGGTGAACGCGCTTGTGCGCGTCGAAGCTTGAACACACAAAGCAAGCGTGCGATAACGGAAGGTACATCTCTCATGACCGAACAAGCCACCGATCCGAGGTCGGGTGACCCGGACGAGTTGGCCGCGACGGTGGAGGCAGGGGGCTTCTGGCGGTTGGTGCCGGGGTGGGTGCCACGGGACTTCACCGAACCGACGCCCGCACTGCTGGAGCATGTGGAAAGCGGACTCAGGCGGTTGGTCGCATGACGGGGAGTGAGGCGCGGCGGCGACTGTCCGTGTTGATCGCCACGTTCGGGACGGATGGCGTCCTCGTCGTACGGAAGCGTTCCCGGTGCGGAAGGTGCGGAAGGTGCGGACCTGACCCCGGCGTCGGCGCTCGCGTGGCCGCCGTGCGAGTGCGGCCATCCCATGTGCCCGGACTACGAGCCGCCGCCGGCGCCGCCGTCCGTCGGCGGGGGTGGTGGGCTATGAGGCGAAGGTGGCGCTGGTGGTCCGGCGTCGTCGCGCGGCTGGTGGAACGACGGAGGCAGCGCCTCGCGTACCGGCGACTCCACCGTGCGCTGCTCAGCGCGTTCCAGGAACCGGATGAGGCCGTCTTGTTCGAGAAGATCTTCGGCCACCCGCCGCCGGAGCAGAAGCGCATGCCGTGAGGTCAGGTGCGAGTGAGGGCCGGGGGCAGTCGGGCTCGCCCGTGGAGTTCCGTGGCGGGTGGGGGCCGCTCCTTGAGGCTTCAGTTTCGCGGCTCCGGGTCGGGCGTCAAGGGCGCTCCTTTCCTGGTTGACGGTGGCGGCTTCCATCTCGTCCGCCCGCGCCGCCGCCGGCTCGGCGAGCACCTCCGGCACGGTGGGGTCGTCGATCGCGGCGACGGGGAAGAGGGGCGGTGTCGCGCCCCGGCGGGCGGGTCCGGTCGGCGCGGGTTCGCCGGTGAACATCCATCGAGAAAAGCAATTGCGCTTGTTGGCTTCTGGTCGTCAGGGTGTGGTGGTGATCGGAACAGCGATCGAACTCCCCGTCGTGGACGGGGTCCTCTCAGGTGTGGACTTCGGGGGTCGCGGCGAGGGGGTGCTGCTTGTCCACGGCAGCGGACACAACGCCGCCGCCTGGGCGGATGTGGCGTCCCGTCTGGTGAGCGAGTGTCATCCGATCGCCATCGACCTGCGTGGCCATGGGCAGACCCCGCTCGACTCCACCGGCCCCGAGCAATACTGGCGGGACATCGGTGGCGTTGTCACCGCGCTGGGCTGGGACCGCCCCGTGCTGGTGGGTCATTCCACCGGCGGGTACGCGGTGACGGCTGCCACTGCCAGTGGCCTCGTGGAACCGGCTGCCCTCTGCATCGTCGACGGCGTGGTGCTCGATGACCGTAACGTGTCACTCGCCGAGCATGCCGCTGCGCGGACCACCGAGGCGGCGGACCGTTTGCGGACGATGTTCCGCTACGGCTGGGAAACGAACGACGACCAGATGCATGCCTATGTCGAGCAGTGCGTGCGGGAGGCCGGAGGGGACTGGCTGAACGCCGGAGCACGGCACGAACTTGTCGAGGTGGTCATGCGGCGCTCCTTCCTGCGCCGCGGCAACCGGTGGGTACGGCGACCGACCATCGAGGAGATCGCGACTGTCACCGCCGTGGAGCCCGACGCGGAAGTCTTCCCGGGCATCGAGGTGTACGACCGCCTCACCTGTCCGATGACGATTGTGCTGGCCGAGGATGGTTTTTACGCCTCGCGGCGCGACGAAGTGCGTGCCGTCGTCGATGCCGTCCCCGGCCGCCGGCTGATCGACATCAGCTCGAACCACAACATCCCCATGACCCGGCCTGCTGGCCTCGCCGCGATCATTCTCGATCTGGTGCGAGACCGAGCCGCGGCACCGGTCAGGAACGTCGATTGATCCCCACCCCACCCCTGCAAGGAGTTGCTGTGGCCGTCAGCGAAATGTCCGTGGCAGACAAGGGCGCTGGGCCTTACGGCATCGCGGCCGGACCTGACGGTGCACTGTGGCTCACCTTCGCGCACAGCGGTCGCGTCGCGCGCCTCACCCTCGACGGCGAACTCAACGAATACCCCCTGGACTCGTCCGAGTGTCGCCCTACGGTCATCACCCCCGGGCCCGACGGAGCACTGTGGTTCACCCGGTCCCAGGACCACCGGATCGGCCGCATCACCGCCGACGGTGAAACGGAGTCCTTCCCCGTGCCGACGCCCGACAGCGGACCCTTCGGAATCACCGCCGGTCCGGACGACGCGATGTGGTTCACGGAGATGAACACCGACCGGATCGGCCGCATCACCAGTACGGGAGACATCACCGAGTTCGTCCTTCCCTGTACGGGCGCCTATCCCTCGGCGATCACCGCAGGCCCTGACGGGGCCCTGTGGTTCACCCTCAACCAGGCGAACGCCATCGGCCGCATCACTGTCCACGGAGGCATCGTCGTCCACCCGCTCCCCACCCCGGGCGCTGCACCCGTGGGCATCACCAGCGACGGCGCCGCCCTCTGGTTCGTCGAGATCGCGGCGGGCCAGATCGGCAGGATCTCGGTGGACGGCGCGATCGAGGAGTTCCCGCTCCCCGACCGCACGGCCAGACCCCACGCCATCGTCGCGGCCTCCACCGGGGACTGCTGGTTCACCGAATGGGGAGCCAACAGCATTGGCCACATCACCGGTAGCGGCAAGATCGCCGAGTACGGCCTGCCGTCACCGTCGTCCGAGCCGCACGGCATTGCCCTGGGCCCCGACGGCGCTCTGTGGGCGGCCCTTGAAACGGGAAAGGTCGCGCGGCTCGAACGCTTGCCTCAGGAGCCTCAGGAGCCTCAGGAGCCCCAGGACGGAGAACCGCCCGCTCCGGAGCACCGCGTACACGTGTGATGCGTGACATCTGTTCCCCGGCAGTAGAGGACACACCCTGTCCTCTCCTATCGGCATCGTGGCCTACGAGCCGTTCGGGAGGCTCGCCCCTGGTCGCGGCAGGCGCCGCTGGATCGTGGGCGGCCGGCGGCGTATTCGTCACATGGAGCAAGGAGCAGGTCATGTCTGTCAGGACCACCACTCACCTGAACTTCCGGGGCACCGCACGGGAGGCGCTGGACTTCTACCAGTCCGTCTTCGGCGGACGTACCGTCGCGGTCACCTACAAGGACGCGGGCGCCGTACAGGACGAGAGCGAGGCGGACCAGGTGATGTGGGGCGAGGTGGCCGGCGACAACGGCTTCCACGTCATGGCCTACGACGTGCCCTCGCGGCTGCCCTGGAACCAGGGCGAGAACCCGTTCTTCGTCTCCGTGCGTGGAGACGAAGCCGAGGAGATCAGCGCCCTGTGGGGCAAGCTCGCCGAGGGCTCGACCATCGTGAGTCCACTGGGGCCTGCGCAGTGGGCGCCGCTGTACGGCATGCTCACCGACCGTTTCGGCGTCACCTGGGTCCTGGACGTCGCCGCTCAGTACAACGGCTGAACCAACATGCCTACGCCATCCGGGCCGCCGCGTAGTCACCAGAATCAGTTCGGAAAACTCCGAGGATGTCCATGAAACTGTTGTTCAGCGCAACCCCTGCCTTTGGCCACATATTGCCCCTGGTTCCGCTCATGCGGGCGGCGGTCGACGCCGGCCATTCCGTGGGGCTGCTGTCGAGTGGGGAATTCCGGGCCGCGGTCGCCGAGGAACTGCCTCCGGAGGTGGAGTTCCTCCCCGCGGGCGTGATGCCGGAGGTGTTCTCCGCGGAGGCGGGCCGCCGCACCGGTGCCGATGTGTTCCATCCCACGCCCTCGACCATCGGTGAGATCTTCGGCGGCTCCCGTGTCGACCTCGCCGTCGAGGAGAGCGTCGGGCAGGCCACCGACTGGACTCCGGACCTGGTCGTCGCCGAGCCGTTCGACGCGGTCGGTCCGCTCGTGGCCGCCCGGCTCGGCGTCGGATGGCACAGAGCCGGCATCGGCCCGTCGTTGCCCGCTGTGATCACCGATGAGATCGAGCGCGTGGCCGAGGCGAGGTACGAGCGGCTGCACCTTCGCCCGGTCGCCGCATCGAGCTACATCGACCCGTGTCCGCGGCAACTACAGGAACCGGACTGGTCCCCCGGCATCCCGGTGCGGGCTGTCCGGCCCCAGGCCCACCGTCGGCCGAAGGAGGTCGCGCTCGACCTGGCCGACTTCGCCGAGCGCGACAAGCCGACGGTGCTCGTCACCCTGGGCACGATCTTCTCCGACCCGGACACCCTTTCCGCGGCGGTGGCGGCGGTCGCGGAGACCGGGGTCAACGTGATCGCCACGCTGGGCTCGTCCCTGAGGCATTCCACCGCGAGCCGGACGGCCCGAGCCGACTTGGCGAATGTGCGGTACGTGCCTTTCGTTCCGCTGGACCAGTTGCTCGAAAAGGCCGATCTGGTGGTGGGCGCCGGAGGCGTCGGCACAGTTGTCGGCACTCTCGCGCACGGTCTCCCGATGGTGCTCTGGCCCCAGGGCGCCGACCAGCCCATCAACGCCGCCCGCGCCGCCGCATCAGGGGCCTCGATCACGGTCGACTCGGCAGCGGGGATCGCTCCGGCCGTGGCGGCAGTGCTCGGGGAGGGCACGTACCGCCACCGCGCCCGGGAAATCGCGGCCGGGATCGCCGAGCTTCCCCAAGCGGCCACAGTGATCGCGGAGATCACGCATCCGTAGCCGGTAGCCGTCACCTGTGGTCAGCAGCAATCACATGGATCAATTCAGTTGAGGGCGGGCCGCGGTCGGCGTCGTCACATCGCGCTGAGCGACCGCGCGTAGCTGATCTGGCCCATGACCATCTGGAACGTGCCCGCGTGGTTCGCCGGGATCATCGTCGCGTGGTGCTTGCCACCGCTGGTGACCGTGACCTGGATGAAGCCCGTCGTCGTCTTCTCCTTCATCAGGAGGAAGAGCAGCCCGAGCAGGCAGAAGACGAAGAAGACGACGGCCAGGATGATGGCGTGCGTCGGGATCTTCTCCTCCGTACGGGACATGTCCGTCGCGTTCCAGACCGCGCCCCTCAGCGGCAGCGTGCCCGACGGGGTGATGATCGAGTCGCCCACGACCGTGATGTCACCGATCGACACCAGCGGCGCTCCGGGACCGCCGGTCGGTACCGGGTACGGGGCGCCGGACTGCGGATAGCCGTAGCCCGGGGCGGGGGTGGCGCCGGGGTAGCCGTACCCGGCGGTGGGGCCCGGTGCTCCGTCGGCGAGCGTCGGGTTGGGGAAGTCGTACTCCGGGACCCCCGGCGCACCGGTCGGCGGAGTACCCGGTGTCGGCCCCCATGTGTACTCCCCGTCCGCGTACGGATTGGGCTCAGTCATCTCTTCATCTCCCCGTTCCCCTGGGCCTGTCGACAGGATCGATCCTGACACAGGAAGGGCCCGTTTCCGTATGACGTACCTACAGAAACGAGCCCTTCGGGAACCCAGCGCTCAGAAGCGGCGCGTGATCAGCGCCCGCTTGACTTCCTGGATCGCCTTCGTGACCTCGATACCGCGCGGACAGGCGTCCGTGCAGTTGAACGTCGTGCGGCAACGCCACACGCCGTCCTTGTCGTTGAGGATCTCCAGCCGCTGCTCCCCGGCCTCGTCACGCGAGTCGAAGATGAAGCGGTGCGCGTTCACGATCGCGGCGGGGCCGAAGTACTGCCCGTCGTTC
Organism: Streptomyces sp. L-9-10; assembly: GCF_004151105.1. Taxonomy (GTDB): domain Bacteria; phylum Actinomycetota; class Actinomycetes; order Streptomycetales; family Streptomycetaceae; genus Streptomyces. The sequence goes on along the minus strand of NZ_PHRF01000095.1, from coordinate 530,898 downwards.
CAGAAGACCGGGCAGGACGACGTGCACGCCGCGCACAGGATGCACTTGGTGGTGTCGTCGAAGCGCTCGCGGTCCTCGGCGGACTGGAGCCGCTCACGCGTCGGCTCGTTGCCGCTGGTGACGAGGAAGGGCATCACATCGCGGTACGCCTGGAAGAACGGGTCCATGTCCACGATCAGGTCCTTGAGGACCGTGAGCCCTTTTATGGCCTCGATCGTGACCGGCTTGCTGACGGCCCCGGTCTTGTCCGTGGAGATGATGTCCTTGATCAGCGTCTTGCACGCCAGCCGGTTGCGGCCGTTGATGCGCATCGCGTCGGAGCCGCAGATGCCGTGCGCGCAGGAGCGCCGGAAGGTGAGCGTGCCGTCGACGTCCCACTTGATCTTGTGGAGGGCGTCGAGCACGCGCTCCTTCGGATCGATGTCGATCCGGAAGTCCTCCCACACGGCGTCGGCGGAGACCTCCGGGTTGAAGCGGCGGATCCGGAACGTGACCGCGATGAGGTGCGAGGAGGTGGAGTCCGCCTCCAGCGCCTCCAGCTTGTCCATGGTCGGGGTAGCCATCAGTACTTACGCTCCATCGGCTGGTAGCGGGTCTGGACGACCGGCTTGTAGTCGAGCCTGATCGACTCGGTGCCGTCGTCGCCCACCTCGCGGTACGCCATGGTGTGGCGCATGAAGTTGACGTCGTCGCGGTTCGGGTAGTCCTCGCGGTAGTGACCGCCGCGCGATTCCTTGCGCGCCAGGGCCGAGGTCGCCATCACCTCGGCGAGGTCGAGCAGGTTGCCCAGCTCGATGGCTTCCAGAAGGTCCGTGTTGAACCGCTTGCCCTTGTCCTGGACGGACACGTTCAGGTAGCGCTCGCGCAGCTCGGCGATCTTCGCGACCGCCGTCTTGATCGTCTGCTCGGTGCGGAACACCATCACATTGGCGTCCATGCACTCCTGGAGCTCCAGGCGCAGCGTGGCGACCCGCTCCTTGCCCGTGGAGTTCCGCAGCCGCTCGACCTGGGCCTCGACCAGCGACGCCGGGTCCTCGGGAAGCTCGACGTAGTCGTTCTTCGCCGCGTACTCGGCGGCGGCGATGCCCGAACGGCGTCCGAAGACGTTGATGTCGAGCAGCGAGTTGGTGCCCAGCCGGTTGGCGCCGTGCACCGAGACGCACGCGACCTCGCCGGCCGCGTACAGCCCCGGAACGACCGTCGTGTTGTCCGCGAGGACCTCGCCCTGGACGTTGGTGGGGATGCCGCCCATGGCGTAGTGCGCGGTCGGCTGGATCGGGATCGGGTCCGTGTACGGCTCGATGCCCAGGTACGTACGGGCGAACTCGGTGATGTCGGGCAGCTTGGCGTCCAGCTGCTCCGGCGGGAGGTGCGTGAGGTCCAGATAGACGTGGTCGCCCTCGGGACCGCAGCCGCGGCCCTCGCGGATCTCCGTGTAGATGGAGCGCGAGACGACGTCGCGCGAGGCGAGGTCCTTCATGACGGGCGCGTACTTCTCCATGAAGCGCTCGCCGTCCTTGTTGCGCAGGATGCCGCCCTCACCGCGGGCGCCCTCCGTGAGCAGGATGCCCATGCGCCAGATGCCCGTCGGGTGGAACTGGAAGAACTCCATGTCCTCCAGCGGCAGTCCGCGCCGGTAGCAGGCGGCCTGGCCGTCACCGGTCAGGGTGTGCGCGTTGGAGGTCACCTTGAAGAACTTGCCGGTGCCGCCGGACGCGTAGATGACCGACTTCGCCTGGAAGACATGGATCTCGCCGGTGGCCAGCTCGTACGCCACGACTCCGGCGGACACCTTGACGCCGTCGACCTCGGTCAGCAGCTGGTCCAGGACGTAGAACTCGTTGAAGAACTCCACGCCCTCCTTGACGCAGTTCTGGTACAGCGTCTGGAGGATCATGTGGCCCGTGCGGTCCGCGGCGTAGCAGGACCGGCGGACCGGCGCCTCGCCGTGGTTACGGGAGTGGCCGCCGAAGCGGCGCTGGTCGATCGTGCCGTCCGGGGTGCGGTTGAACGGCAGGCCCATCTTCTCCAGGTCGAGGACCGCGTCGATGGCCTCCTTCGCCAGGATCTCGGCGGCGTCCTGGTCGACCAGGTAGTCGCCGCCCTTGATCGTGTCGAAGGTGTGCCACTCCCAGTTGTCCTCCTCCACATTGGCGAGCGCGGCGGCCATGCCGCCCTGCGCGGCGCCCGTGTGGGACCGGGTCGGGTACAGCTTCGTCAGCACGGCGGTACGGCTGCGCTTGGTCGACTCGATGGCCGCGCGCATACCGGCGCCACCGGCGCCGACGATGACGGTGTCGTACTTATGGATCTTCATTGTCTCGTCAGCCCCGGCTTTAGCGGATGTTCGGGTCGAAGGTGAAGATCACCAGCGAGCCCAGAAGGATGGTGAACACCGTGGCGGTGTACAGCAGGCCCTTGAGCCACAGGCGCGTGTTCGCGCGCTCCGCGTAGTCGTTGATGATCGTACGGAGGCCATTCGCCCCGTGAAGCATCGCCAGCCACAGCATCAGCAGGTCCCAGACCTGCCAGAACGGGGAGGCCCAGCGGCCGGCCACGAAGGCGAAGCCGATCTTGGACACGCCGCCGTCCAGCACCAGCTGGATCAACAGGTGGCCGAGGACCAGCACCACCAGCACGACGCCGGACAGCCGCATGAAGAGCCACGCGGCCATCTCGAAGTTGCCGCGGGTCGCCTTCGGGGTCTTGTTGGTCCGCTGACGCGGCGCCTCGATGACGGGCGCCGGGTGGTCGACGTCGTACAGGCTCTCGCTCTCGACGACGCCGATCGCGGAAGAGGTCTCGGTGACTGCGTTGTTGGAAGACATCGGCGGACTCTCAGCTCCCGAAGACTTCGCGCACGGCGTGGCCGAGCACGGGGTAGAGGGCGCCGACCATCAGGACGAACCAGATGCCCACGGCGGTCCACAGCATCTGCTTCTGGTAGCGCGGGCCCTTGGACCAGAAGTCCACGGCGATGACGCGCAGGCCGTTGAGCGCGTGGAAGAGGATGGCGGCCACAAGGCCGTACTCGAGCAGCGCCACGACCGGCGTCTTGTAGATGGCGACGGTGTCGTCGTATGCCTCGGGTGAGACACGGACGAGAGCGGTGTCCAGCACGTGTACGAACAGGAAGAAGAAGATGAGCACGCCGGTGACTCGATGAGCCACCCACGACCACATTCCTTCCCGGCCGCGGTACAGCGTTCCAGCCGGCACGGAAAAGCCCTCCGGGAGCGGGGATCGGGGCCGGCCGCCATCTTCTACTCAATCAAGCACAGTGGTGTCGGTCGCGCCCGGCCGGGTACGGTCCACCGGCCCCGGCCATCGTAGCGACGACTTGTCGGTTCGTTCGCCCGGGGGCCCATAGGTGTGATCAAACAGGCAATCAAACAGCCACGGACGGGCTATCGGGACGGTCTGAATGCCCGTCTCGGGCTATGCGGCGGGGCCGGCGGCGGCGGAGCCGGACGCTCCGGCGGTGAGGCCGGTCGCCCCCGGGGTGAGGTCGGCCACTCCCGCGGTGAGGCCCGTCGCTCCGGCAGCGGCGCGGCGGGCCGCTCCGTCCGGCCCGGAAGCGAGCAGCCGGGCCAGCCGTCCCCGGGCGAGTCGGCGCAGCTCGTCGGCGGAGACGGATCTCTCGTGGTCCGGTTCGTGGGCGAGCCGGGCGCGGATACCGGCCAGCACCTGGTCGAGGTACTCCTCCGGGCGGTGCTCATCGAGGCTGATCACGAACGCGTGTCCGAAGCTGCTCTCGTACGCGGCGTGCGCGGCGCGCAGCGCCGTCCTGGCCGCGGCCGGCGCGCTGTGGGGCGGCCCCGAGGACGCCTCGGCGGCGAGCGCCTCGGCGAGATCGGCGTGGGAGAGGTCGTAGCTCGCCTCGTCGGAGGCCGCGAGCAGCGAGTCGACATCGTGGTACGGGCGGTGCGCGGCCATCCGCTGGGCCCACCGACGGCTGCCGCAGCAGACGAGCAGCGCGGCCTCCGCGATGTCCGGCGGGAGGACGTTGAAACGGCGGAGGCCGTTCGCGCGGCCATCGGCGGGGTCGTTCGTCGGGCAGGTCATGGGGCCGGTCGTATGACCGGTCGTATGACCGGTGTGGGACGCGCGGGACAGCGTGGGCTCCTCGAACGCGGCGGGACGGCTGCGGTGCGACGGCTGCGGTGCGACACAGTGATGCGACACGCGCAGTGCGTGAGGCACGCGATGGGCGGATGAGACGACAGACGTACGGGCACAGGCGTACTGGCAGACGTGCTCACGCGCGGTGCGGTTGAGCACGGAGTGGCAAATGCGTCGTAAACGTTATCGACGCCCCGGGGAAGACGTCCGACGGATGCGCGATTTTCACCCGGATGGGAGAGTTTCGACGCGCGAGATGGACGCCGCCGTGCGACCTTCGCCGTAATCATGTCGCACTTTCGCTGGACAGCCGCACACAGGAGGTTTGAGTGATGTCGCCATCAAAGGGTGCCCGAGCCGCCGGAGTGGTCGTCGCACTGGCCGCCGCCGTCTCGGTGTCGGCGTGTGGCTCCACGGGCACGGGTTCCGGTGCACCGGGGGACGAGCGGTCGCGGTCGGCGGCCGCCTCGGGCCAGGCGGACCGTTCCGCCGTGAGCCCCACGCCGTCACCCACACGGTCGTATCCGCTCTCCTCCTCGCCGCGCGGCATACCCTCCGTGCGGAAGCACGAGGCGGCGCGCGGTCCCGGCTGGAGACCCGCCTCGAACAGCGGGGTCGTCATAGCCAAGGGCAGTGAGGGCCTCGCCGACGAGGGCAAGCTGCTCGCCAAGGAGCTGAAGATCGGCTACCGGGGCGCGGTCGAGGCGCGGGCCGGCGATGTCGAGCTGGCGCTGAAGAGCGGCAGCGGCTCCGCCGAGTCGTACACGCTCACCACGAGCGGCGGCCGGGTGCGGATCACCGGACCCGGCCAGGCCGGGGTCTTCTACGGCACCCGCACGCTCAAGCAGTCCATACGCGCCGACGGCGTGATGCCGGAGGGCGTCGTCCAGGACAGCCCCGCCCGTGCGCAGCGCGGGCTGAACCTCGACATCGCCCGCAAGTACTACACGCCGGGCTGGATCGAGGCCCGGATGCGCGAGATGGCCGACCTCAAGCTCAACCAGCTGGGGCTGCACTTCTCCGACGACCAGGGCTTCCGCATCGAGTCCAGGACCCATCCGGAGATCGTCTCCGCGCAGCATCTCTCCCGGGCCGACGTCAAGAAGATCCTGGAGCTGGCCGAACAGCTGCACATCACCGTCGTCCCGGAGATCGACTCCCCGGGACATCTGGGAGCGGTCCTGCGCGCCTACCCCTCGCTCCAGCTGCGCAACGTGAACGGGGTGCCCACGAAGGGCGCGATCGACATCTCGCAGCCCGCGGCGGGGAAGCTCATCGATGAACTGGACCGCGAGTTCGCCCAGCTGTTCAACGGGCCGTACTGGAACCTCGGCGCGGACGAGTACCAGGCGCTGGTGGTGCCGAACCCCGAGGCGTCGTACCCGAAGCTGGCGAAGCTCGCCGTCCAGAAGTACGGGCCGAACGCCAAGGTCCAGGATCTGACGACCGCCTGGACGAACGACCGGGCCGCGGCGCTCGCTCCGTACAAGAAGAAGCTCAAGGTCTGGAACGACGGCCTCTTCAGGGGCGGTGTCGTGAAGGCCGATCCCGCCCTGGAGGTCCAGTACTGGACGGGCCGGGAGATCGGGGCCCGGCCTCCCGTGGAGTACCTGAACGAGGGCCGCAAGGTCGTGAACTTCAACGACGAGTACCTGTACTACGTGCTCGGCCAGCCGAACAACTTCGTCTACCCGACCGGGAAGCGGATCTACGAGGAGTGGACCCCGCTGGTCCTGCGCGGGACGACGCCGGTGCCCGAGCGGTACTCGAAGCAGATCCAGGGCGGTCTGTTCGCGGTCTGGGGCGACTTCCCGAACGCGCAGACCCAGGACCAGGTGGCGAACGGGATCAGGCTGCCGCTGGCGGCCACGTCCCAGAAGCTGTGGAACCCGGCCAGACCGACGCTGAGCTGGAGCGCGTTCCAGTCGCTGGCGGCGAAGGTGTCCAGCGCCGGATGACCGGCTGAGACGGCGGCGGGGCGGGGCGCGGCAGGCGCGGGAGTGATGGCGCCTGCCGCGCCCCGCGTTGTGGACGAGACGTGGCGGCCTTGTGGTGGATCCGTGCCGCGCGGGGCCGGTGTCTTATGGACCGGGTGAGGCTGTAGCCCACATATGCGTGGGTACGTACGGGGGAGCGGAACATGGGTTTCTGGGGCTATTTCGTCGTGGGCCGGAGCGAGCGTCCGCTCGCCGAGCAGCCGGCGCTGGCGGCCGTACGCCACGATCTGACGCTCCATCAGCTACGGTCGGACGGCTGGCAGGTGTGGCGGCATCCCAGCGAGCCCGACATCGGTGACATGGGCGGGCTGGCCAGGGCCATGGGATCGCCGGTGCTCTTCGGCTTCGTCATGGGCAGCGAATGCGTGGCGGTGGAGGCGGCGGCTCCCGAGAGCGGGTCCTGGTACGCCTGTCTGGCACGGGAACCGATGGCCCGCCATCTCGCCGTGAACGACATGCTTCTCGAAGAACTCTTCCTGTCGGCGGAGGACGCGACACGCCGGGCCGTCGCCTGGTCCACGGAGGCGGGCAGCGCGGTGAGCGCCGCCGTGGAGCCCGGGACGCTCCTCGAAGTGCTGCGCCTGGAGCGGCCGGAATCATTCGCCGAGGAGTTGTTCTTCCGCCTGCTCGACGGGCTCGGAATCCCGGGCTTACCGGAAAAACCGCGCGTTTAGTCCGTGTTCAGCCGGTCCGGAGCGAGCCGAGGGTGCGTTCCGGACGATCTACGAGTGACGTATTCCAGCCGTTCGACGCAGTAGGGGGCAAGGGGGCAGTACTGCGTCCGTGACGGGAGACGTGAATGAGCCTGGTGAAGCTGATCGCAGAGGCGGACGAGCGCGGCCTCGCCGCGAGCGGGCTCGCCTGCCTCGACCGGTGCCTGCCGCTGCTCGCCGAGGAGACCGAGGTCCTGCGACCGCTGTGGGCAGGGGTCGTCAGCGGCGAAGGGGACTGGACGGAGCGGCTGTCGGCGTCGAGGGACGCCCTGGACGCCGTATGCGGCGCGGCCCCCGACGTCACCACCGCGCTCGTACGGACCATGCTCGGCGCCGCGCCCTCGGAGTGGGCGGCCGGTCCGCTGCGGACCTGGGCGGACACCTGCTCCGTCGTCGCGCTGGAGATCCACCAGCAGTTCGACCCGGTGGGCGAGGACGGGCCCGCCGCCGCGGCGGAACGGCTCGCGTGGTGCCGCGAGGACACCGGTGCGGTGACGGACGCGGCGGACGGCGCGGAGAGTACGGACGGGATCGGGCCGCTGGCCGCCGGTGAACTGCGGCGCCAGATCGCGATCCTGGAGATCCTCGCCGAGACGGCGGGGGCCGCCGGGGTGCGCCGGGCCCTGGACCTGTCGACCGAGGGGCAGCGGGTGCTGCGCGCGGTGGTCTCGCGCCGCGCGCGGGCGGGGAGCTGAGCGAACGCGCGGAGATGCGAACGCGCGGAGCCGTGAACGCGGGTGGGGCCGGAGGGGCAGGAGTGCCATCGGCAGGCCCGGCTTTCGTGATGACCGGATCCATTCGCCCGCATGTGCGTGGTTCGTACGGGGCGAGGGGAGGACGACCGGGGCCGCCACCCCCCACAGGAGAGGCCCCGGTCGCCGTCCGGCGGAGCCGCGTTACGGCCCCGTACTCATATCAGCGCCACCGATGCGTTTTCTGTCACACCGCAGAACGTCAGCGGGTTGTTGCAGGTTGTACAAGTCATGGACGCGGGCCCGGGAAGGCCGTAGCGTGCAGATTCGCGTGGGGCGGCGTGGCCAGTGACCAGCCGCGATTTCAGGACAGGTTGTGGGAGTGCTGGGGGACGACGCGGAGCTGACCGCCGCGGTGCTCGCGGCACAGGACGGGGACGAGGACGCGTTCCGTACTGTGTACCGCGCGGTGCACCCGCGGCTGTTGGGCTATCTACGGACTCTCGTCGGTGAGCCGGACGCCGAGGACGTGGCCTCCGAGGCCTGGTTGCAGATCGCCCGCGATCTCGACCGCTTCACCGGAGACGCCGACCGCTTCCGCGGCTGGGCCGCCCGGATCGCACGGAACCGCGCCCTCGACCACATACGGATGCGCGGCAGGCGCCCCGCGATCGGCGCCGACGAGACCGAGCTGACCGGGAAAGCGGCCGACTCGGACACGGCGGACGAGGCGATGGAAGCACTCGCCACCGGCCGGACGATGGCGCTGATCGCGCGGTTGCCGCAGGACCAGGCCGAGGCCGTCGTCCTGCGGGTGGTGGTCGGACTCGACGCGAAGAGCGCGGCCAAGACGCTGGGCAAACGGCCCGGCGCGGTACGGACGGCCGCCCACCGCGGACTCAAACGCCTCGCCGAACTGCTCGACGCCGACGACGGCCCCGAGCACCCCGGCACTTCTCCCGGCGCGTCCCCGGGTGTCCCGGGTCGGGACGGCGGACTCGGCGGCGTACCGCCTCAGCGCACCGTGCGGCCCGGAGCCGGGGCCTCCGCGGGTGTGACGGATTCGCGCCTGCGGACGCAGAAGGACATGTGATGGCTGACGAGCGAGACCCGTGGCTCGACAGGGACGCGGCGGAGAGATTGCTGCGCGGTGAGCCTGTCGAGACGGGGGACGAACACGTCCGGGCGCGGTCGGAACAGCTCGCCCAGGCCCTGCGGGACATGAGCGCCGTCACATACGCGAACGAAACATACGCGAACGAAACCTCCGAAGAGGAACTTCCCGGCGAAGCCGCCGCCTTGGCCGCATTCCGTAAAGCGGTGGCCGAGGGCGCCGGCGCGCGCGAGGCCGTCCGGGGCGGCGAGACGGTCCGGGGCGGCGAGGCCGTCCGGGGCCGCGGGGCCATGGGCGCGGGCGCCGGGGATCTGCTCGGTACGGTACGTATCGCGCTGGCGCCCCGGGCCGTACGCGCGCCGCGGTTCGCCCGCCCCATGCGCAGGGGACTCGCGGCGGCGGTGGCCGGCTGTGCGCTCGGCGGCATCGTGGTCGCGGCGGGCGTCGGCGTACTGCCCCCGATCTTCGGCGACGGACACGATCCGGTCCCCGCCAACTCCGTTTCCTCGGTGGCCTCTCCGGAGCCGCTCGTCTCCGGATCGTCCGACCGGAGCCGGGACCCGGCCACCCCCTCGGAGACCCCGAGCGGGACGGTGAAGGAACGGCCCGCGCCGCCTCCGCCCTCGCCCTCGCACACGTCCGGGGGCGGTGGTGCGCTCAAGGGCGAACACCGCGCCGAGACGGACGGAAACGGTGGCGACGGCGGCGGGAACGGGCCGGGTGTGGACCAGTGGCCCGGTCGTATCCCGGACACCGCGTCCGGGGAGTGGTTCAGGAAGACGGTCAAGGCCTGCCGCGCCTACCGCGACGGCGTCCTGGACCCGCAGCGCAAGAAGGCCCTGGAGTCGGCGGCCAAGGGGCCGGAAGGGGCCGCGCGGTTCTGCGCACGGCTGCTGGACGGTGACCTGCGCGACCACATCAAGAACGGCCCGAACGACAAGGGTGGCAAGGGCGACAAGGGCGGGCAGCTCGGCAACGGAGGCAGGGGCGAGGACGACGGGGGCGACGACGGCGAGGGCGACAGCGGGAAGGGGGGCGGCGGAGGGTTCGTGGGATCGCCGGGCGTGCCCACACACCAAGCACCCCCGCCGCCCCCGCACTGGACGCCCGCGCCGTTCGAGCCCCCGACGCAGACCCCGGTCCCGACCCCGACCCCGACCTCGGTCCCGGTCCCGTTCCCGACCCCGACTCCGACTTCGGCTCCGAGCGTGACGCCGGTCCCGTCACCGAGCACCACCGCGCCGGGCCACTAGCCTGACCGCGTGCCGGACCAGCAGCCGGATCCGGCCATGATCACGGCCCGTTCTGGCGCGGACACGGAATCTGACGAATAGCTCCCCACACCCTCCTGAACTGGAGCTTTACGCTTCCGGGAGATCAGGTGTGACGTTTTTGCGGGCCGCGGCGCAGTACAGAGTGAGCCGACTGGTCATCGGCCGCGCATAGAGCCGGGGTTCCCCCCGTACCTGCGGCTCAGCGCACTCGGCGCGGGCGGGACACGTTCCCCCGGTCCCGCCCGCGCCACCTCTCGTTCCGTGCGCCGGGCCCCGTCACCAGTAGATGACCACTTTGTCGCCCGTGCGGACCTGGTCGAAGAGCGAGGCGACCTTCTTCTCGTCCCGGACATTGACGCAGCCGTGCGAGGCACCCTCGTAACCGCGGGCCGCGAAGTCGGCCGAGAAGTGCACCGCTTGGCCGCCGCTGAAGAACATCGCGTACGGCATCGGGGTGTCGTACAGCGTCGAGACATGGTCCCGTGACTTCCAGCCCACCGAGAACGCGCCCTCACGGGTCGGGGTGTACTGCGAGCCGAAGCGCACGTCCATCGCCGACTTGACCTTGCCGTCGATCATCCACGTAAGTGTGCGGCTGCTCTTGCTGATGCACATCACCCGGCCCTTCATGCACTCCGGGTCGGGCTTGGCGACCGGCCTGCTGGTGGACGGGTGGAGTTCGGCACGGGTCGGATTCCTGGTCAGCCCGACCAGCCGCTGCCAGGTGAGGGCGTCCGTCGCGCCGGTGGCGGTCAGCCCGCGGTCCTGCTGGAAGGAGGAGACGGCGTCGACCGTGATGGAGCCGTAGTAGCCGGTCGGGTTGAGTTCGAAGTGACCGGTCTGCTGGAGCCTGGCCTGGAGTTCCCGTACCCGCTCGCTCTCCGAGCCGTTCGCCATCAGCGTCCTGGGCCGGGACGGGGTCCGGCTCGGCGTCGGGTCCGGGGCCGGTGTGAAGGTCCGGGGCGGCGTGGGCGTGGGCGCCGGGGCCGTCGTGGTCTCGTCGGCGGGGGGCGTCGGCGGTGTGGGCGACGGCCACGGCGACGGTACGGGCGGCGGCGTGAACTCCGTCGTCAGGGGAACGGTGCCCGGCTTGGCGTCGGCCGCCCCTCCGCCGGGGAGCGGCTGCACCGTACAGCCGACGCCCGCGGCCAGCACGGCGGCTGTGGCGAGCCCTCTGCGAAGGGCGGATGTGCTGAGCATCTTCGGCGTCCCCCGGTTTCTCCCGTGATCCATGGCATGTGTTCCTCAGTGTTCCCTCAGACGGTCCTCCGCAGGGGGCGATTGCCCAAGCGGGCGAGGAATCGTGCCCCCGAGTCATCTTCCCTTGCCGGGAGATGAATTCCAGTAGGCGATTCCCCGAAGTGAAAGTACTTCCGGCCATGCTGCCCGTTCGGACTGACATGATCCCGCGCATGGCTGCCCGGCGGTGATCCGTGTCTGCCGAAGTCCGCCAGTGCGTCAGTGCGCTGGTGTGTCCGTGCGCTGGTGTATCGGTGCGCTCGCGCGTTCGTGTGCTTTTCGGTAATTCCCGATCATCCGTGATTCCTGATGATTCCTCGTGAAGGTTCTCTCATGACGACCCCGTACGAAGACAAGCCGCGCCCCAACGAACTCAACGATGTCCGGGGCTGGTTTCCCCCGCTCGACCAGGTGCTCTTCGAGAAACTGCTCACCCGGCAGGAGGAACGGGGCGAGCGCGGAGATCTGCTGGAACTCGGCGTCTTCATGGGCAAGAGCGCGATCTTCCTCGGCCACCATCTCCGGGACGGCGAGAAGTTCACCGTCTGTGACCTGTTCGAGTCCGAGGCGCCCGACCAGGCCAATGGCGCCGAGACCGCGAAGTCGTACGCGACGCTGACCCGGGAGGCGTTCGAGCGGAACTATCTCTCGTTCCACGACGAGCTGCCGCGGGTGCTCCAGGCCCCCAGTTCGGTGATCTCCGACGAAGTCGAGCCGAAGTCGGCCCGGTTCGTCCATATCGACGCCTCGCACCTCTACGAGCATGTGTACGGCGACATCGGCGCGGCGCGGGACATCCTGCTGCCCGGCGGCATCGTCGTCCTCGACGACTTCCGCTCCGAGCACACCCCCGGCGTCTCCATCGCGGCCTGGGAAGCGGTGCTCAACCGCGGTCTGCGCCCGATCTGTCTGAGCACCCAGAAGCTGTACGCCACCTGGGACGATCCGGAGCCGATCCAGGACGAACTGATCGCCATGGCCCAGGAGCGCGCGGACTGCGATCTGAGCCTCCAGCAGGCGGCCGGGCACCGGATCGTGCGGCTCAGGTCGCGCGGTATGAAGGCGCCCGACTTCCCCTTCTCCAAGTACTACGTGGAGCCGGAGCCGGAGCCGGAGCCCGAGCCGGAGGAGCCGGCCGCGTCGGCGGCCACGGCCGCCCCGGCCCCCGCCGCTCCCCGGCGCAGGTCGACCAGGTCCAAGGTGCGGCGTGTCGCGATCGATGTGCTGCCGCCCGTGATCACCCGCGCGGTGCAGCGCAGCCGGGCCCGGAGCAGGGCGCGGCTCCAGGGCTGAGGGCCGGTATGACCGTACGTCCCGCACTGGTACGACCGGTGCGGGACGTACGGGTGGACCGGGTTCCCCGCGTATGCCCCGTTCCCGGGTGCGCGCCGTTCCCGCGTGTGCCCCGTTCCCGCCGTACGCCCGCCGCTACAGTCCGTCATGACCGGCCGGTCATGACTGTCCGTCAGCGGAGGCAGGGAGCAGAGCAGATGGCACGCGAACCCGTCCGGCGGGAACGGCTGACCGAGAGCGGTCTGCCCATCGAACCGGTCTACGGCCCCGGCGCGCTGGAGGGATGGGACCCGGCGGAGAAGCTCGGCGAGCCCGGCGCGTACCCCTTCACCCGCGGGGTCTATCCGTCGATGTACACCGGCCGGCCGTGGACGATGCGCCAGTACGCCGGGTTCGGCACCGCCGCCGAGTCCAACGCCCGCTACCGGGAGTTGATCGCCCACGGCACGACGGGCCTGTCCGTCGCCTTCGATCTGCCGACCCAGATGGGGTACGACAGCGACGCGCCGCTCGCGAGCGGCGAGGTCGGCAAGGTCGGGGTCGCGATCGACTCGGTCGACGACATGCGCGTGCTGTTCGACGGGATCCCGCTCGACCAGGTCTCCACGTCGATGACGATCAACGCGCCCGCGGCGCTGCTGCTCCTGCTCCACCAACTGGTGGCGGAGGAACAGGGCGTGCCGGGCACCGCCCTGACCGGCACCGTCCAGAACGACGTGCTCAAGGAGTACATCGCCCGCGGCACGTACATCTTCCCGCCCAAACCTTCGCTGCGGCTGACGGCGGACATCTTCCAGTACTGCCGCACGCGGCTGCCCCGATGGAACACCATCTCGATCTCCGGATACCACATGGCGGAGGCCGGGGCCACGCCCGCGCAGGAGATCGCGTTCACGCTGGCCAACGGGATCGCGTACGTACGGACGGCCGTCGCCGCCGGTATGGACGTCGACGACTTCGCGCCCCGGCTCTCCTTCTTCTTCGTCTCCCGTACGACGCTGCTCGAAGAGGTCGCCAAGTTCCGCGCCGCGCGGCGTATCTGGGCCCGGGTCATGCGCGAGGAGTTCGGCGCGCGCGACCCCAAGTCCCTGATGCTGCGCTTCCATACCCAGACCGCCGGCGTACAGCTGACCGCGCAGCAGCCCGAGGTCAATCTCGTACGGGTGGCGGTCCAGGGGCTGGCGGCGGTGCTGGGCGGTACGCAGTCGCTGCACACCAACTCCTTCGACGAGGCCATCGCCCTGCCGACGGCCACCTCGGCCCGGCTCGCGCTGCGGACGCAGCAGGTGCTGGCGTACGAGACGGACATCACCGCCACCGTCGACCCGTTCGCCGGTTCCTACGCCGTCGAGCGCATGACGGACGACGTCGAGGACGCGGCGGTCGCGCTGATGGCGCGGGTCGAGGACATGGGCGGCGCGGTCGAGGCGATCGAGCGCGGCTTCCAGAAGAGCGAGATCGAGCGCAGCGCGTACGCCGTCACCCGCGAGACGGAGAGCGGGGAGCGGGTGGTCGTCGGCGTCAACCGCTTCACCATGGACGAGGAGGAACCGTACGAGCCGCTCCGCGTCGACCCGGCGATCGAGGCCCGGCAGGCGGCCCGGCTGGCGCGGCTGCGGTCGGAACGGGACCGGTCGGCGGTGGACGGCGCGCTGGCGGAACTGCGCGCGGCGGCGGAGGGGACGGCGAACGTGCTGCCTCCGATGAAGACGGCGCTGGCGGCGCGGGCGACGGTGGGGGAGGTCTGTGACGCGCTGCGGGAGGTGTGGGGGACGTACGTGCCGACGGACGCGCGCTGAATTCTCGCCGCCCCCCCGGCGGGCCGAGACGTGCGCCGGGGAACGAGCGTGCCGGGGAACGAGCGCGCCGGGGAACGGGCTAGGGACCGTCGTCGCCCTCGCGCAGGGAATGGATCATGCTCCGCAGGATCCGCAACGCGCCTGACCGCTCGGTCTCGGTCATACCGGCCAGCATTCTGACCTCGACGGACCGGACGGCCACGGTCGCCTTCTCCAGGCTCCGCCGGCCGCGAGGTGTGAGCCGCGTGGGAAGAACCTTCCCGACGGGTGCCTCCGCGGGCCTGGTCACGTAGCCCTCTCGTTCCAGGGCCTGGAGCAGTACGTTCATCGACTGCCGTGTCACGAACGCGCCGCGCGCGAGCTCGGAGTTCGACAACCCCGGTCGTTGAGCCAGCAGTTCGAGGCAGGAGTAGTGCGTCACGCTCATCCCGAGCGGCCGCAGCACCTCCTCCATGGCTGAGCGCAGGACGCTCGACGCCTCTTTCAGCAGGTAGCCCAGTGATGTCTCCAGGTCGACACCGTCTTGATTCATGTCAGGATTCTGACATAGCTTGGCTGTGTCAGAAAGCTGACACGAAAAGAAGGAGCATCATCATGCCCGCCACCGGCCCCGACTTCCTCTCGCTCCAAGCGCGCGATCTCGACGCCTCGCAGGCGTTCTACGAGCAGTACCTGGGCCTCGTCCGCTCGCAAGCCGGACCTCCGCACGCCGTCGTCTTCGAGACGAAGCCGATCGCGTTCGCACTCCGCGACATCGTTCCCGGCACCGACCTCGCATCCGTCGCCCAGCCCGGCATCGGTGCCGCGATCTGGCTCCACGCCACCGACGTCCAGGCCATTCACGACGCTCTCGTCGCCGACGGTCACACCATCGTCTCCGCACCGGTCGACGGCCCCTTCGGCCGGACATTCACCTTCGCCGACCCCGACGGGTACCAGGTCACTCTCCACGACCGCACCTGAGCGGACCGGCCGGACCCCGGCGGCTTCGGACCCCGGCAGCTTCGGACTGGGCAGCTTCGGACTGCGGCGGCACCCTCTTCCGTGATGAGCCACTTGACCTTGAGTGCGCAGGTGAAGAGTGTTTCCTCGATGAAACGAGTACTGGTCGCCGGGAGCACGGGTGCGGGCAAGACCACGCTGGCCCGCGCGATCGCCGGGCGCGTCGCGATCCCCTTCCACGAGATGGACGCGCTGGCCATCGCCGGGCCCCAATGGGCGGAGAACCCACGCCTGTTCGAGGACGTGTCGCGGATCAGCTCCGGCCCCTCCTGGATCTTCGACTCCTACGGCTACCCGCAGGTCCGAGACCTGTTGTGGTCCCGAGCCGACACCATCGTCTGGCTCGACTACTCCCGCCCCGTGATCATGCGCCGCGTCCTGCGCCGGTCGGTGGCCCGCACCCTGTTCCGCCGCCGGATCTTCGGTGGAAACGTCGAAACCGTGGGCGACTGGTTCACGGCCGACCACCCCGCCTGGTGGGCCTGGTCGCAGTACGCGCGCCGCAGGGCTGATATCGCCACCCGCTGCGCCGACCCCCGGTTCGCCCCCCTCGACGTCATCCGCCTCGCCACGCCGCAGGCGGCGCGGGAGTGGCTCAGCGTCACCACGGCGACGGGTGACGAGACGAGGCGCATCCCGTGAGAGTGGCCAAACAGGGCTCTGCGGGCGCCCTCTGAGGTCTTCGCCGGGGGCCAGGAGTCCATGGGATGGGACACGCGTGCGGGCGGTTGGTCCATATGTGCGACACTCCGGCCATGCTGGGTGTGACTGATCTGCCGACCTATCTGGTGGGCCTCGTACTGATCGTTCTGCTGCCGGGACCGAACTCGCTCTATGTGCTCTCGGTCGCGGCCAGGCGCGGGATACGCGCGGGCTATTCCGCGGCGGCGGGCGTCTGGTGCGGCGACACCATACTGATGGTGCTCTCCGCCGCCGGTGTCGCGTCGCTGCTCCAGGCCAATGAGCTGGCGTTCGGCATCGTGAAGTTCGCCGGTGCCGGCTATCTGACCTGGCTCGCCATCGGGATGATGCGCGCGGCCTGGTCGCTGTGGCGCAGCCGGCACGAGCGCGCGGAGGCGGTGGAGTCCACGTCCGCCTCCTCTTCCTCGCCGACGCCCGGCGAGCGGCCGTATCGCAGGGCGCTGGTGATCAGCCTGTTCAACCCGAAGGCGATCCTGTTCTTCATCTCCTTCTTCGTGCAGTTCGTCGACCCGGGCTACGCGCACCCGGCGCTGTCCTTCGTCGTGCTGGGACTCCTCGCGAACGTGGCCAGCGCCCTCTATCTGTCGGCCCTGATCTTCGGCGGCACGCGCCTCGCCGCCACCTTCCGCCGCCGCAAGCGCCTCTCGGCGGGGATGACATCGGCAGCGGGCGCGCTGTTCCTGGGCTTCGCGGTGAAGCTGTCACTGAGCAGCGCCTGACGGCGGCGGACCGCCGGGGGCGGCGGGGGAGACGGGGTGCGGGGGGACGTACGACCACTCCGCCCAGACCACCTTCCCGGGCCCGTTCCGGTCACTGACACCCCACCGGTCGGCGAGCGCGGCGACGAGAACGAGCCCCCTGCCGTCGCACGCGTCCAGGTCCGGCATCCGCTGCTCGGGCTTGTCGGACGAGGCGTCGTGCACCTCGATCCGCAGACCGGCGGGTTCCGCGACGTACCGCGTCTCGATCTCCCGTCCAGGCGACACCCGCGCGTGACGCCCGGCGTTGGTGAGCAGTTCGGAGAGAACGAGCAAGGCCGAGTCCTCCAGCGCCGCCAGCCCCCACCCGACGAGCGCCTTCCGCAACTCCAGCCGCGCCAGCCCGACGCAACGGGGATGCCTGCTCCACCGCAGCACGACGACGCGGGGCTCGTGGTTCAGGTCCATCAGACGCTCCTTACACGTACGCGAGTCACTTCGTTCTGTGACGAATAACTCACAGCGTGTTGCTTGCGCCGCTACGCTTCCAGAGGTTTCGGCCTGACAACGCGTAGTTCAAGTGAGGGAGTTGATTCCATGGCGGACGCCCGCAAACCACGGACGCCTCGGCAGAAGTACGGGGAGGAGCTGAAGATCCGGCGCGTGGCGGCGGACATGACGCAGGAGGCGCTGAGCGAGGGCGTGGTGTGCTCGCCGACGTTGATCAGCCACTTCGAGGCGGGGCGGCGACTGCCGAGCCCGGATGACGCGAAGCGTCTGGATCTGGCGCTGGGGACGGACGGGTTCTTCGCGCGATGGCTGAAGGATCTCGACTCCAAGTACGCGGACCACTTCGCGGTGGTGGCTGAACTGGAGCGCCAGGCAACGGTGATTCGCCACTACGGGCTGGCGCTCATCCCGGGCTTGTTGCAGACGGACGAGTACGCGCGAGCGGTGTTCCGTGCGTACCGTCCGAACCACCGGGCGGAGGAGCTTGATCAGCGCGTTGTCAACCGAATGGAACGCTCTCAGATCCTTGAGGGAGCAGTGGGACCCGTAATTTGGACCCTGTTGGACGAGGCGGCGCTCCGGCGTCGGGTGGGCGGCCCGCATGCCATGGCCGAACAACTACGCAAGATCGCGGGCATGACGGAAGCGGGGCGCCTGAGGCTGCATGTGCTGCCGTTCGGGGCGGGAGAGCACGCTCTCATGGAGAGCATGCTCACCTTGATGAGCTTTGACGACGCGGCGCCGGTCGCCTATGTCGAAGGTCTGAGTACAGGCCACTTGATGGACGATCCGGCCCTGGTGAGTAACTGTCAGGCGGTCTACGATCTGGCTCTAGGCGATGCACTGCCACATAAGGAGTCACTGGCTCTGATCAGGGCCGTAGCGGAGGAATACGCACATGAGCAGCAGTGAACACGTCATTGGGTGGCGCAAGTCCAGCTACAGCGGTGGCAGCAATGGCGACTGCCTCGAAGTAGCCGACGGCTACGCCGATATCCCGGTCCGCGACTCCAAGAACCCGCACGGCCCCGCGCTGTTCTTCCCGGCGGTCGGCTGGTCCGTGTTCGTCGCGGCGGTCAGGGACGGCGAGTTCCCCGTGTGAGAGCCGCGCGGGTGTCGCTGACTCTGATCAGGTCCGTAGTGGAGGAGTACGAACATGGGCAGCACTGAGCGCGTCGTGGGATGGCGTAAGTCGAGCTACAGCGGCGGCAGTCAGGGTGAGTGCCTCGAAGTAGCCGACGGCTACGCCGATGTCCCGGTCCGCGACTCCAAGAACCCGCACGGCCCCGTACTGGTGTTTCCGGCGGCCGGCTGGGCCGTGTTCGTCGCGGCGGTCAGTTCGGGGCCGGGGACGCCGTTTCGTCGGCCTTGATGTCGAAGTTGATCTGATCCCCCTCGACCGAGGTCACCTTGACCGTGACGCCCAACGTGCTGCCGTCGTCCGCCGTGAGCGTGCACCGGGTGGTGGTGCCGACCTTGCCCGCGAGGTCCTCGGGGCAGGTGATGTTCGGCTTGGGCTGGCCCGTTGTGGCGGCGAGTTTTTCCGCGACCGTGGTGGCGAGCTTTTCCGTGGACATCTTCGGCGTGGTCGTTCCGACGTCGACCGAGGCCGAACAGCCGACGAGCAGCGTGCCGGCGGCTACGGCCGAGAGGATCGACGTCGCTGCGGACAGCCGGTTTGCGGGCATCGTGGACTCCGGTCTGGGGGTCTTGGCGGGGAGAGGCAGGAAGCATACGTGGCAGGGGGCCGCGTCCGCTCTCGTGAGCCGGCGGATCAGGGCTGACGGACTCCCGGCGGGTGCTCTCTGCGTGCGAGGCAAGGCTATCGCGCAACTCCCCTTGGCGAAGGATCGGTTCAGCGTGATGCGCGGCTCTCTCCGCCGTCCCTCATTTCTCCCCGTCACCCCATCAAACGTCCCCATGTGTGCATGACTTGTGCATGAGGTGTTTCAGGCCACGGGTGGGGCGTCTCCGTCGCGGAAGTGACCGATAAGGTTCACGACAAGCTTCAAAGCGTGAACGCAACGGGGGTTGCCCATGGGATCCGGGAACGGTGGCGAGCCGGTACTCGCCAGTTCGTCCAGCGACAAGAAGCGCGCGACGAATTACATGGAACAGGACCTGATACCGGACACCCAGGTAGCCGCCCGCATGGCGGCGGGCGGTGGGGCGGTGCGACCGCTCTTCGTCGGCCCGGTGGCCCCCGCGAGTCCCCTGATGAAGGAGGACACCGGGCTGAAAGGTCTCTCCGGCTGGGCCTTGGACCAGGGTGTCTCCGACGCGCTGACCGCCTGGCAAGGGCAGGCGAACCGGCTGATGGGCCGGTTGCAGGTGGAGTTGAACGGGCTGCACGGCGCCAAGAACAACCTCCTGAACCAGGACACCGCCGTAGGCGCGCAGGCCGACGCGATACGGCCCCCCAGCAGTTTCGACGGCATGTGAGGGGGGAGCGGCCATGACGCTGAACTATCAGGACGTGATGACGGCCGACCTGTCCTCGCTCACGGACGTGTCCACGGCGTGGAAGAAGATGGGTGAGCGCTTCGGTGAGCTGAAGACCGCCTACGAGACGAACGTGCAGGGCGTTCTCGGCAACGGGAACTGGCAGGGGCTCGCCTACGGCGCGCAGCAGCAGTACGCCTCGGCCACGGCCTTCGAGTACGGGGCGGCCAAGAAGGAGGCGCTGGCCATCGCCAGCCTCCTCACGGACGCGCACACCGAGCTGACCCGCCTTCAGAAGGCGGTCAAGGACCTGGTCCGCGACGCGGAGAAGAAGGAATACAAGGTCGACAGCTCCGGCAAGGCGACCTACGTCGGGTACGACAACCTCTCCGAACAGGAGAAGTACGCCCTCCATCACGACCCCGACTACCCCCGGCTCCAGGCCGACGCCCGGGAGAAGGCGCAGGGCTGGACCGACGAGATCGCCAAGGCGGTCAAGGCCGTCGACGAGGCCGACCAGAGCGTGAAGCGGGCGCTGGCCCGCGCGACGAGCGACGGTTCGACGGACGGCATCGGGATCGGCGGGTTCAACGCGCAGGCCGAGGGCGACCTGGCGAAGGCGGGGAAACCGGAACCCAAGGCCACGAAGCCCGACGGATGGGTCGCCGAGGGCGAGTCCGACGCCTCCGGCCCCGGCACCGGCACATCCGCCACCGGGCCGGACGCGTCGGCCGGCAAGCTGGCGGAGGCCGAGGCGCACGCCGACCTCGGCCGTGCGAGCGCGGAGGGCTCCCTCACCAACGGCCCGATGAAGCTCGCGGGCGAGGCCGAAGCCTATGTGGGCGCCAAGGCATCCGCGGCCGGCGGCATCACCAACGAGGGCATCAGGGGCGAGGCCGGAGCCTTCGCGGGCGCCGAAGCCTCGGCCAAGGGCACCGCCGACGCGGGCCCCGTCGGGGTCTACGGACGGGCGGAGACCAAGGCGGGCGCCGAGGCCGGCATCAACGCCGGGGTCGGCCTCGAAGGTGTGCAGGCGGGTGCGGAAGCGTTCGCCGGCGCGAAGGCCGGCGCCGGAGGCGGCGCGGACATCGGCGGCATCGGGGCGGGCGCGACGGTCGAGGGCTGGGCCGGGATCGGCGCCGAGGCCGAGGCGACGTTCGGCAAGGGCGCGGACGGCAAGTGGCACATCGGCGCGAAGACGGGCGTCGCGGTCGGGCTCGGCGGCGAGGTGGGCTTCGAAGTCACCGTCGATCCGGGGAAGATCGCCGACACGGCGGGCGACGCTGCCAACGCCATCGGCGACGCGGCCGGTGCCGTGGGCGATGCGGCCGGGGCGTTCGGCAATGCGGTCGGTGGCCTGTTCTGATGTACGTTCGCACACCCGCTGCCGTAGTAAGGAGGCCCCGAGATGGCCACGACCCTGCCCGTACCGATCGAGTTCGAACTGCCGGAAGGCTGGCGCGCCGCACGGCCGGATGAAGTCGGCGCACCGGGCGCGGCGTTCGTCGCGCTGCATCCGCGCCCGGACGCCGGATTCAACGCGAACATCACGATCGACGGCGACTACCGGCCGGACACGGCGACGCTGGCGGAGATCGCCGAAGCGTCCGTGGAGCGCCTGGGCCAGGCCACCACGTCGGTCGAGGTCGCCGGGCGCCGCGAGATCGGCTCCGCGGACGCACCCGGTTTCACGCAGACGCTGGCCCTCTCGACCGTCGTCGGCGGCGTACCCCGCGACCTCGTCCAGTCCCAGGTGTACCTGTCCATGCTGGACGTCGCCGATCCGCAGAAGCGGGCGGTGGTCCGGCTGGTCCTGACCGCCACCGCGTCCCAACACCCCTCCGTCGTGAGCGACTTCCAGGACTTCGTGCGCACGGTCCGCCCGGACACCGCGGCCTCGTAGCGCGGACGCACCCTCGCACCGGCAGACCGTGACCCGGAGACCTTGCACCGGCAGACCTTGCACCGGCAAACCGACTCCTCATAGGTTGATTTCATGGGACTCTTCGACAAGCTGACCGGAACCAAGCGCCCCGCCGACGGTGTCGCCCCGCGCTCCGCCGCCGAGGTCCACGCGGCTCTGCTCGGCCTCAACCGCCCGGACGTCCCCTATGTCATCCGGGACGGCCGCGAGGAGGGTGCCGATCTGGTGGCCGAGTGGCGCATCCTGGACCCCGCCTGGCAGACCTTCTTCGTCCGCACCCAGGTGAGCCGGGTGTTCCAGGTCCGTATGCGCCTGGTCCCGGAGAAGAACGAAGTCCGTTCGCTCGACCAGCAGTACGAGGTCTCGTGGGTCGGCGACACCCCCAGGCTGGCCCTCGCGGCCGATGCCCAGCGCGGCCAGGTGCAGACGGTCTCGAAGCGCTGGACGCTCGGCGGGGGCGAGGACGGCGACCGCGAAGCGACCGAGACGTTCAGCTTCGACAGCTCCGACCTGAAGGACCCTCTTCAGGACGCCGTTCTGGGCGCGGGATGGACCTGGCGCGGAGTCATCAGCGGCAAGCTGTGAGCTTGTCGGCCGGAGCGACGGCCGGACGCCTGTCCCGCTGACCGCATTCCTCGGGCACCTCGGACTCCTCGCATGTCTCAGCGCGAGGAGTCAGTCCTGCTCGTTCTCGTCCAGCAGGGCCCGGAGGCGGCGCCGCACTGCCTCTCGTACCTCGTCCGGGGACACCACGCGGAACGGGGTCGCGACGCTGAGCAGGCATGTGGCGAGTTCGTCGGGGCCGGTGCCGCCGATCGTGACGAGGGTGGCGTTCGCGCCGTCGGGCTCGTGCGTGCCGAGATTGGGCGGAACGAGCCGCAGGGCCTCGTCCAGGGGGACGGGGAGGCGGACGGTCGCATAGAGCGGATAGCCTCTGGTCAGCATGCGGGAGACGAGCAGGGCGGCGTCGGGCGGGTCGACGAGGTTCACCGGCTCCCCGGTGGGATGGGCCTCCGCGACCCGGTCGGCGCGGAATGTGCGCCATTCGCCGCGCGCGATGTCCAGGGCGACGACGTACCAGCGGTGGCCGGTGCGTACGAGACGGTACGGGTCGATGTCCCGTACGGTGGCCCGCTCCTGCCGGTCGCGGTAGGACAGCCGGAGGCGTTCGCCGCGCCGGCACGCGTCGGCCAGTTCCAGCAGTACGCCGGGGGAGACCTGACGGTCGTCGGGCCGGGGGGTGTGGACGAAGGCGTCGTTCAGCTCGCCGAGGCGGTCCGCGATGTGCGAGGGCAGCAGCCGCTGGAGCTTGAGCAGCGCGGACAGCGCGGCCTGGTCGCCGCCGAGGACACCGCTGAGCGCGGCCTCGCGCAGGGCGACGGCCACGGCGAGCGCCTCCTCGTCGTCCAGGCTCAGGGGCGGCACCTTGGCGCCGCCGCTGAGCCGGTAGCCGCCCCAGGGGCCGGGCTCGGAATCGACGCGGTAGCCGAGGTCCCGCAGCTTGGCGATGTCCCGCCGGATGGTGCGTTCGGTGACGCCCATGCGCTCGGCCAGCTCGCCGTTGGTCCACGACGGGCGCGTCGACAGCAGCGAGACCAGCCGCAGCAGTCTCGCCGAGGTGCCGATCACAGGGGCAGCCTATGTCCCGGGGGCCGTACGGCTGACGTGCGTACGGCCGGCCGCGCGGACGGCCCCGTGTGCGAGCCGCGCGCACGCCCCCGCGTACGACCCCGCGCGCCCGGTCTCACGCGTACCGGGCCCCCGATGCCCCCACTCCCCGGAGCCATTCCGCCAGGCCGCTCGCGTCGTCGCCCGCCCATCCCACGTAACCGTCCGGGCGGACGAGGAACAGGCCCTTGCCGTACGGGGCGTACGCGTCCAGCTCGCGCACCCGGATCAGTTCCGGGTCCAGCGGCGGGAGTTCGGGGGCCGTGCCCACCGCGAGCAGGGTGAAGTGCGGGCCGCGCAGGACGTCGAAGACGGTGGTGCCGTCGGGCAGCGGGCCGTCCGGGGCGCGGTCGCCGGCGCACAGCGCGCCCGCCGCGCCCGTGGACAGCGGGCCTTCGCGGTAGCCGAGGCCCAGTTGGCGGGTGGCCGCGCCACGGCGGGCCTCGCCGCGGTGGATACGGGTCGACAGGCCGAGCATGTCGGCGGCCACGGGCCGGCGCTCCTGTTCGTATGTGTCGAGCAGGCCCGCCGGGGCGCCGTGACGCAGCACCTGGCCGAGCTTCCAGCCCAGGTTGTAGGCGTCCTGGACGCTGGTGTTCAGACCCTGGCCGCCCGCCGGGGAGTGGACATGGGCCGCGTCGCCCGCGAGGAAGATCCGGCCGTCCCGGAAGCGGTCGGCGAGCGCCGCGCGCGGGCGGAAGTCCGAGGACCAGAGCACGTCGGTGACCTCGGACACGGCGAGATGCGTACGGGCGGCGACCAGCGCGCGTACGCCCGCCGCCGAGGTGTCGGGCGCGGAGCCGTCCTTGAACTGGGCGGTCAGCTGGAAGTCGGCCGTGCCGGGGAGCGGGCACGCGGCGAGGAACGAGCCGTCGTCGGCGGGGAAGATATGCCAGTTCAGCCGGTCCAGCGAGGGGATCCGGACGTCCGCGACGAGCATCGGCGCCGGGTCGACGGTCTCGCCGGTCATGCCGATGCCGAGCAGGCTCCGTACGGTACTGCGGCCTCCGTCGGCGGCCACGGCGTACCGGGCGCGGACGGTCCGGGACGGGGGCGTACCGACTGCGGACGCCCCGACTGCCGTCGCCCCGGCCGCCGTCGCGCGGGCCGCCGTCGCCCCGGCCGCCGCCCCGCCGTCGGCCGACAGCTCAGCCGTCACCCCGTCCGCGTCCTGCGCGAGGCCGGTCAGCGCCGTCCCGAAGGCGACGCCGCCGCCCAGTTCCCGCAGGCGCGCGTACAGGATCTCCTGCGTACGCCACTGCGGCACCAGCCACGGGCCCGCGTACGGCTCCGCCGCCGTCGGCCGCGTCTCCTCGAACATCCGGTGCTCGCCCTGCCGCTCACCGTTCAGCCAGATCATGCCGACGGGCGCGGGGCCGCCGTACGCGAGCATCCGCTCCACGACGCCCAGATCGTCCAGCACCTCCAGCGTGCGCGGCTGGACGCCCTTGCCGCGTGATCCGGGGAAGAGGCGCGCCTCCCGCTCCACGACCTGTACGGAGACCCCGCGCCGCCGCAGATCGCAGGCGAGGGCGAGGCCGGTCGGGCCGGCTCCGACGATCAGTACGTCGACCACCGCGACAGGACCGGCGCCGGTGTCGGCGACTGCTTCCTTAACGTTGTTAAGTTCCATGCGGCCGAGGATGCGCTTAACGCTGTTAGATTGTCAAGGTGGCTACGACACGACTGGACCGCACGCTGGTCGCCCGCACCGCGCTGCGGCTGCTCAACGAGGTGGGCCTCGAAGGGCTGACCCTGCGCGCCATCGCCGCGGAACTCGGCGTCAAGGCGCCCGCGCTCTACTGGCACTTCAAGGACAAGCAGGCGCTGCTCGACGAGATGGCGACCGAGATGTTCCGGCGGATGGCGGCCGACCTGCCCGCCGTCGCCGCCCCCGACTGGCGGGACGGGCTCACCGCGGCGATGCGCGGGCTGCGCGGCCATCTGCTGCGGTACCGCGACGGCGCCAAGGTCTACAGCGGTACGCACTTCACGGACACCGGTTACGCGGCCACCATGGACGCCCATCTGCGCGGGCTCACCGAGTCCGGATTCACCCCGCGGACGGCGGCGCGCGCCTGGTTCACCGCGTACAGCTACACCATCGGTTACGTCATCGAGGAGCAGTCGATGTTCCCGGTCGCGGCCACGGCCGGTGGCGCGGCCGCCGGCGCGGAGGGGATCGACCTCGCCGCCCGAGCCGAACGGCTGGCGGCGTATCCGCTGGCCGCCGGTGCGGGCGACGAGATCTTCGGCAATCACGAGGAGGGCTTCGAGAGCGGCCTCGCGGCGGTCGTGGCGGGGATCGCCCTCACGGTGCGGCCGTCAGACACCTAGATCCTGTCCGGTCACTCTCCGTCGCGGCGGCCACGGAGAGTCGCCCTACCAGCCCCCGATGTCCGAAGCGTTTCGTTCCCCTTACCGATGGTGTGAGTTCACCTCCGGGGCGGAGAGATTTCCTACCCTGTCACCCACTCACCATCTGTCCGTGGGGCAGTAGACGCCGGGAGCAGCATGACGAAGGCCCGCAGACTGTGGCCGAGATGGCGCGGCGGTAAGAACGCCGAGAACGCAAGGATCGGGAAGAGCGGACGGAGCGGAGGGAGCGGAAACGCCGGAAGCACCGCCACCGCGCCGCCGGACGGTACGCCTTCCAGGGACTCGAAGGAGCTGGAGGAGTGCCTGCGCGCCTGCGCGCTGCACAGCGACAGGCTCGCCGCCGCCGGTACCGAGAACAACCGCAAGCGCGCCGATCTCGCCGCGAAGCTGCGCCACCTCCGGACCGTCCACGCCTCGGCCCACGCCTCCGCGGCCTCCGAGCCCGCCGGGAACGAGCTGTTCGACGCGCTGCTCGCCGCCGGAACCGCGGCCCTGGAGTGCGGTGACGGCGGCGGAGGCAACGGCGGCAACGGCGACGAGCCGGCGCTCGCCCTGCTCATCAGCGCCACCGTCCTGGCCGAGCGCGGCAGCTCCCGGGCCGGCTGGCGGCTGCGGGCCAGGACCCTGGAGGCCGCAGGCGACGAGCAGGCGGCCGTCGAGGCGTACGAGCGCTACCTCGCGCTCACCGACGATGACTGGTACGGCGTCGCCCCCCGCCTCGCCGGGCTGCGGACGGCCGCCCGGGAGCAGGAGGACATGCTCCGGCTGCTCGCCCGCGAGTGCCCCCGCGCCGAGGAGTTCGCGACCGCGCCCGTCTCCGCCACCGAGGTACGGGACGTGTGGGAGGAGGGCCTGCGGCTGCACGACAAGGGCGACCGTGAGCAGGCCGAGCCACGGCTCGTCGGCGCGCTGCTCGCCATGGGCCGAGACCGCCACCCGGTCGGGGAGCTCCAGAACGCCGTCGGCCAGTATCTCGACCTGCGCATCGCCGCCGCCGGCGGCGACGCCTCGCGGCTGCGGGAACTCATCGGCCACTACGCGGAACAGCGCAGGAACCGGATGCGCCCGCCCCTCGCCGATCCCACCCTCGGCGGGGCCGACTGGATCGGCGTCGGTGAGCTGCGCAATCTGATCGCGGGCAAGTCCGTCTGTCTGGTGGCCAACTCCGAGAGCCTCGGGCGCGGTTCGCTGGGGCCGGAGATCGACGCGTACGACCTGGTCGTACGGTTCAGCTCGTACCGTATCGACGCGCCGGCCACCGGCACGCGCACCGATCTCCACGCCACCGCCCACGAGCACGGCTTCAACTGGGACCGGCCGGTGACGACGCGCATGGTGTTCGGCGGGTCCGCGGAGAAGTGGAGCTACTCGCTGCGCGAGCGGCTGGTGCCCGGCGCCCAGCGGTATGTGACCGACGAGTCGGTGCGCTGGCCGCTGCGCCATCTCGGCGGGGTCGACTGGGACGCCTGGCCGTCCGTCCCGACCAGCGGGTTCAACACCCTCTGGCTCCTTGATTTCCTGGATGTCAGCCCGGCGATCGATCTGCTCGGCTTCGACTTCTACGAGAGCGGCGTCCACCGTCTGCCCGGAGCGATGCGCGTACCCGTCACCTCCGAGCGCGAGCGGACCAGCGAGAAGGCATGGGTCATGGAACGCGCCCAGAGCGTCAACGACATGAGGATTTCCCTGAGATGACCCCGAGCCCCGTGCCCCCGAGCCCCGCGACCGCGAGCCCCGTGCCCCCGAGCCCCGCGACCGCGAGCCCCATGACCGCGAGCCCCATGACCGCGGACTCGCTCACCGGCAAGCGCCGTATCGCCTTCGCCGCGTTCGTCGTCGGCGACGACGACGTGCCCGGCCTCCTGACCCTGCTGCGCAGCCTCGCCCTGTCCAACCCGGGCGTGTGCGAGGACTTCGTCGTCCTGCACGGCGGGCCCGGTCTGCCGGCCGCCTCCGCCGCCCGTATCCACGCGCTCCACCCGCGCGTCGAGCTGCGCCCGGCGGGGACGGGCCCGCGCGGCGACGCGTTCCGCACCGGCGACTACGCCACCGTGATCCGGGATTACGCGACCGTGATCCGGGACTACGCGACCGTGATCCGGGACTACGACACCGTGATCGTCCTCGACCCGCGCACGGTCGTACGGGGCGACCTCGGCGCACTCCTGCGGCTGCGCGAAGGGGCGGTCGCCTTCACGCCCGGCGACACGTTCGTCATCCAGCGCGACCACGCGGAGACGGACCCGGAACCCGGCGGCGAGGCCCCGATCGGCGACTCCCAGGACGACCGGAGCGCGTACGAACTCTCCGACGCCGAGCTGCACGCCGCCTACCTCGCGCTGAACGGCACCCCCCACCACGATCTGATCGTCCACTACGGGACCCCGCACGTCGCCCGCACCGGAGACGTCGAGACCGCCCGCCGCGTCGCGCTCGCCCATATCGGCGCGGGCGAGTTCCAGGAGGCCGCCGACCTGCTGGGATCGGTCCGTATCCCGGTGAACGAGGCATGGCCGCACGAGGTGTTCGGGCACGCCCTGATGAGCCTGTCCCGCTACGAGGAGGCCGAGGCCCAGCTGCTGCTGGCCACCGCCGCCCCCAAGCGCGCCGCCACCGCCTTCGCGCGGCTGGCCCAGATCGCCTGGATCCACGGCGACGACACCACGGCACAGCGCCACGCCATGAGCGGGCTCTCCGCCGACCCCACCCACCGGGGCGCGCGGCAGATGCAGCGCCGTACGACGGGCGCGTCCGCCGGGCTGCCGAACCCGCGTGAGGGCGCGGCGGAGGACCAGCTCGCCCATGTCGCGTACTACATGCCGCAGCAGGGCAACGCCGGGGACAAGCTGCTGCCCGAGTCCGTACGGCTCACCTTCGGCCCCGACACCGGACCCCGCCGCTGGCACTCGATCCACGCGCACCGGCTCTTCGACGAAGCCGCGCTGGAGCGGGTCAACGCCCGGCGCGGGCTGGTGATCGGGGGCGGCGGGCTGTTCATCCCCGACACCGCGCCCAACGGGAACAGCGCCTGGCAGTGGAACGTCCCCGACGCGCTGCTCGACCGGATCGACGTGCCCGTGATGGTGTACGCGGTCGGCTTCAACGCCTTCGACGGACAGTCCTACCGGCGCGAACGCTTCAACGCGAGTCTGCGCCGGCTCGTGGAACGGTCCGCCTTCTTCGGGCTCCGCAACCACGGTTCGATCGAGAAGGTCCGCGCGCTGCTCCCCGCCGACCTGCACGAGAAGGTGCGCTTCCAGCCCTGCCCGACCACCGTCACCCGGCAGCTGGTCGACGGCTGGACGGACCCGGCGCACCGCGAGAACACCATCCTGGTCAATGCCGCCTACGACCGGGCCGGGCTGCGCTTCGGCCATGACTACGGGCACTTCCTCGCCGAACTGGCCAAGGCGATACGGGCGCTGGGCGGCCACGCCGAGGTGAAGTGCGTGGCGCACTCGGTGGACGACGAGCGGATCGCGTTCGATCTGCGGCGCGAGCACGGCATCTCGCTGCCGGTGATCCCGATGTACGACTCCGGGAACGACGAGATCCGCGACCTCTACGCCCGTACGAAGCTGGTGATCGGGATGCGGGGGCACGCGGGAATGATCCCGTTCGGCTGCGGAACGCCGATCATCAGCCTGATCTCGCACCCCAAGATGGCGTACTTCCTGTCCGACATCGAGCGCCCGGAGTGGGGCGTCTCCGTCCATGACAAGAACCTCGGGGCGGTGCTGACGGAACGGGCGCTCGGGCTGCTGGACGATCACGCCGCGTCCGTCGCCGACGTACACGGCAGACAGCGGGAGCTGTGGAAGGTCACGCAGGCGAACGCGGCGGAGCTGCGGGCGATCCTGGGGACCACCGCCCAGACCCCCGAAGGCCGCACGGCCTGATCCCCGGCCCCCGGCCCTCGCCGGAGACCCTCGCCGGACGGGCGGCACATCGCGTCCCGTCCGGCGACCAGGGTCCTCGCCGTCCTGCCGCGGCGGTGCTACCGCAGCACCGCCCGCCGCAGCTTCCGCGCCCGCCGCACCATCCGCCGGGCCGTCGCGTTGCGCGGGATACGGGCCAGCTGCGCCGGGACCGCGCCGGGCAGCGCCAGCGCCGTGAGCCGGCGCCGCTTGAAGTAGCGCCAGGTGTGCGTGTCGAGATGCTCCGACAGGTACTTCTCCGCCGTGGGGCGCAGCCCCGGGTAGATCTGGTGCTGCATCGCGTAGCCGACGGTCGCGACCAGCTCCGCGATCAGCGGGTCCGGCCGGTGGGTGACGGAGTCACCGTCGTCCAGCGACGGCAGCAGCGCGTCCACGATCGTCACCGGCACGCGGTTGCTGTTCTGGTACGGGGCGAGCCGCTCCAGCAGCAGTTCCGTGCCCGTGTGCGCCACCGGGATGCCGTAGAACGCGGACGCCGTGAACAGCGCCGTCGAGAAGCAGCCGACCACCAGCGCGGGCTTCAGCCGCCGGTAGAGCACCTCGGCTAGCACCGGGCTGTCCAGGATGGTCAGGTCGGCGCCGAGCTTCTTCGCCTCCTGCTCCAGCTGCCGCGACCAGGCGGCCGGGGCCGTGGGATGCGGCTTGAAGACCACCTGGGTGTGGCCCTTGGCGACCGCGCCCCGCACCATCCGGATGTGCAGCTCCTCCTCCTCGCGCTCGGAGAGGATCCCGAGCGCGGAGAGGTACTGGCCGAGGAGCAGCGCCGGGGGCTCCGACGGAGTGTCGAAGTTCCGCTCGGCGTCGGTGAGTTCGTCCAGCACGCGCAGGAAGGCGTCCGTCGGCACCAGCTCCGGGCCGACGCCGAACTCGGTGAGGAGCAGCGGCTTGAGCCCCGGTACGAGATCGAGGTGCAGCAGTCTGCGCACCCGCTCGCCGACCAGCGGTTCTATCTTCGAGCGGGTGGGCCCGTAGCTCATCAGCCCGTCCGCGTACACCTCGATGGGCGCGCCGGTGAAGATCTGCGCGATCGCGAGCGCCGGGTTGACCTGGATCGACTCGACGACCAGCCGTACGTCGTCGTCCCCGAGCCGCCAGGCCAGCCGCAGATGGCGTTCCCACAGGGGGACGTCGTCGGCGCGCGGCGACCAGCTGCCCGGGTGGAACGGCGCGATCGTCTCGTTCCACGACACGAGGTCGTCGAACCGGTCGCGCAGCTGCTCGAAGCCCGGCATCTCGTCGACCGAGGGCGTCAGTTCGGGCGAACCCGCGTTGTTGCAGACGACCAGCAGTCGGCGGTGGACCGCGGGGAAGAGCCCGGCGTCGATCGCGGCGGCCAGCGTGGCCGCTCCGTAGAGCGTGGAGGCGCAGAAGACCTGCGTCGTACGCCCGGCCGCGGACGCGTTCGGAAAGAGGGACGACGACGCCATCACGCTGCCGCCTTCCCGGCGGCCAGGGGCCGCCTTCGCAGGCGGCGCAGCCGGGCCGAGCGGTCCAGGTCCATCGAATCCAGCGCTTCCTTCAAGACGTCCTGAGGCAGTCGTTTCAGAGCGGCGGCGCTCATCGCGCGCAATTGCCGCGCCACGGCCGGTTCGAATCGCTCTTTCGACGCCAGATGGTGGGAAATGATCGCGCAGTAGGTGCGCACGGCCTTCAGCAGGAAACGGTCCGCTTCCGCGTCTTTCGCGGTCTCCTCGATGACCTGGTCGAAGGCGCGGATGAAATCGAGCTGCCGTACGTCGCCGATCTGGGTGAGCGACGAGGCGACCCCGCGCCGGTAGAAGGTCCCGAGCAGTCCGAGCACGGCGAAGGACTCCGCCTCGCGGTGCAGCCGCCAGATCCAGGGCCGGTCCTCGGCGGTCCGCAGTCCGTCCGTGAAGTGCACCAGGCCGCGGTCGACGAGCCTGCGGTGGTACATGCCCGCCCAGGCGTACGGATAGTCGACCGAGGTGGAGCGGTCGGCGGGCAGGATCGCGTCCCGGGGCGACAGCACCTCGTCGCGCCGGCCGACCGGGACGCGGTGGATCGTCCGCGCCCTGGCCGTGAACTGGACGTGGTCGGTACGGACGAAGTCGCAGCCCAGCCTCTCCATGGAGGCGAGCACCTGCTCGTAGTAGCCGGGCGCCACCCAGTCGTCACCGTCGAGGAAGGTGACGTACTCCCCGTCCGCGGCGTCCAGACCCGTATTGCGCGCGGTGGCCAGCCCCCCGTTCTGTTCGTGTCTGAGGAGGACCGCCCCCGGAAGGTCGCGCGCCGCCTGTTCGAGGATCTCCGGGGTCCCGTCGGTCGAACAGTCGTCGACAAGAAGGAACTGGAAGTCCTCGCGGCTGTTCGCGCGCAGGCTTCTAAGGGTTTCGAGGGCGTATGTCTGCACGTTGTAGAACGGCACGACAACAGAGAGCTTGACCACCTGCGTGACGCTAGGCGGAGCCGAGTCATGCCGCCTGACATCCGGACGCATGGAAGGTGAACGAAGAATGGCGGAATGGTGAAGCCGCCCGCATCCCGGCCGTTTTTTGTCCGTTCCGGGCCCGCGTCGCCATTCGTAGATGTGCTGTTAACCCTTTATTGCCATTGAGTTGGGGCGACAAACGGAATGGCTTTCTAACGTCCACGTCGTGCCATCACGTATCAGCGGTCAAGCGGTCCGGGTCGCCGTGCTCGCCGACTCCGACACCCGGTGGAAGTGGGGCGCGCTCACCGCGCGCCGCATCGCGCCGGACGACCGCTCCATAGAGCTCAGCGGCTTTCTCCTGCGCGGACGAGCCACGCCCACCGCGAGACAGCTCGCCGAGGTCGGCGCGGAGGCGGACGCCCTGCGCGAGGTGACCGGCACCGACTTCCTGCGCACGCTCCGCGAGGAGTCGTACGACATGGTCGTCCTCGCCCTCGTCGGCGGCGCCGTACAGGCGATGCTGCACGGGATATCCGCCCTCAAGATGGCCCACCGGCCCGTGATCGTCACCGGCTACGTCGGAGTCGTCTACGAGAAGCTCTCGGACGGGCTGCTGCTGCGGCACGGCGCGGATGTCGTCCTCGCCAACTCGCGCTACGACGCGCAGCGCTTCCGCGCCGTCTACGAGGGCGTGGGCGCCGACGCCTCCTCGGTCACCGAGGCCGCGCTGCCCTTCCTCGGCGGTGAGCGGTACGTCCCCGAGGAGGGCCGCGACACCGTCGTCTTCGCCGCCCAGCCCTCCGTACCGGCGAGCCGCGCCGACCGCACCTACCTGCTGCGGCGCCTCGTCGAGCACGCCAGGCTCCACCCGCGCCGCGAGGTGCTGCTGAAGCTGCGCAGCAAGCCGGGCGAGCACACCACACACGTGGAGGAGTTCCCGTACCAGCGGCTCGCCGAGAAGGTGCCCGGCGGTCTGCCGCCCAACTTCCGCATGGTGTACGGGAACATGGGCGAGGTCCTCGACCGTACGGACCTGCTGGTCACCGTCTCCTCGACGGCCGCGCTGGAGTCCCTGCACCGGCGCATCCCGACCGCGATCCTCACCGACTTCGGGGTCCGCGAACCGCTCGGCAACCACCACTTCATCGGCTCGGGCTGTCTGGCGTCCTGGGACCAGCTGGACGGCGGCGGGCGCCCGCGCCCCGACGCGGTCTGGTGCGACCGGCAGGGCGTCGCCGCCGACGGATCGTACGCGTCGGCCTTCGACGGCGCCCGGCAGCGGGTGGCGGAGCTGCTCGACGGGCCGGACCTGCCCGAGATCAGCCCGTACTACACGGCCACCACCGCGCCCGGCTACCTGCCGCCGCTGCTGGCCCGCTACCACCTGGCCGTGGACGGGACCCCACTGCCGTCGCGGGCCTCCGAGGGCGATGTCCGCGGGGTCAGGCGCGTGGTGCGCGAGGCCGTACGGGGCGCCGCGCGCGGCGCCTACCGCCACGGCGTGCAGCGCGTGGCGCCCGTCATCCGCCGCATGGGCGAGCTGTGACCGGGCCGTCGCCGGCACAGGACCCGGCCACACCACACACCGCGGACGAACGGGCCGCGCATGACCGAGCCGCAGATGAACGAGCCGCGGAAGACCGATCCGCGGACCAAGGAGAACAGATGACCGTCCTCGCGGTGATCCCCGCACGCGGCGGATCCAAGGGCGTACCCGCCAAGAACCTCGCCCCCGTCGGCGGCGTACCGCTCGTCGTCCGTGCCGTCCGCGCCTGCCTGGCCGCCCGGCGCGTGACCGACGTCGTCGTCTCGACCGACGACGCGGCCATCGCCGACGCGGCACGCTCCGCCGGCGCCGAGGTCGTCCTGCGCCCCGCCGCGATCGCGGGGGACACCGCGACCAGCGAGGCCGCCGTCCTGCACGCGATGGACGCCTACGGCGCGATGCGCGGCAAGACCGCCGAGGTCGTCCTGCTCGTCCAGTGCACCAGCCCGTTCATCACGGCCGAGGACCTGGACGGCGTCGCGGGAGCGGTCACCGAGGACGGCGCGGACAGCGCGCTGACCGTCGCGCCGACGCACGGCTTCATCTGGCGCCGGGACAGCGCGGGCAGCGCCGACGCCGGGGCCTCGGGCGGCTACGGCGTCAACCACGACAAGTCGAACCGGCCGCGCCGCCAGGACCGTCCCCAGGAGTACCTGGAGACCGGCGCCGCCTACGCGATGCGCGCCGAGGGCTTCCGCGAGGCCAACCACCGCTTCTTCGGCCACACCGCGCTCGTCACCACCGACCCCGCCCGGGTCCTGGAGATCGACGACCCGCACGACCTGGCCCGCGCCCGCGCGCTCGCCCCGCTCCTCGACCCGGCCGTCCTGCCGACGTACGACGACATCGACGCGGTCGTCCTCGACTTCGACGGCACCCAGACCGACGACAAGGTCTTCGTCGACTCGGACGGCCGCGAGATGGTCGCCGTGCACCGCGGCGACGGGCTCGGCATCGCCGCGCTGCGCCGCAGCGAACTGAAGCTGCTCATCCTCTCCACCGAACAGAACCCGGTCGTCGCCGCCCGCGCCCGCAAGCTCCAGGTGCCGGTGCTGCACGGCATCGACCGCAAGGACGTCGCGCTCAAGCAGTGGTGCGACGAGCACGGAATCGCGCCCGAGCGGGTTCTCTACGTCGGCAACGACGTCAACGACCTCCCGTGCTTCGGACTCGTCGGCTGGCCGGTGGCCGTCGCGAGTGCCCATGACGCCGTACGCGCCGCCGCGCGTGCCGTCACCACGACACCCGGAGGCGAGGGGGCGATCCGCGAGATCGCCGCCTGGATCCTCGGGCCGGGGCTCCAGACCCCCCACACCCCCACCCTCAACAAGTAAGGACGCTCCATGAGCACCAACTCCACCTCGCGCCTGCGCACCCTCGGCACGCGGACCGCGGGACCCGGCCGCCCGGTCTACGTCACGGGTGAGATCGGCATCAACCACAACGGCGAGCTGGACAACGCCCTGGCCCTGATCGACGCCGCCGCCGACGCCGGCTGCGACGCGGTCAAGTTCCAGAAGCGCACCCCGGAGATCTGCACCCCCCGCGACCAGTGGGACATCGAGCGGGACACCCCCTGGGGCCGGATGACGTACATCGACTACCGTCACCGCGTCGAGTTCGGCGAGGACGAGTACCGCTCCATCGACGAGCACTGCAAGAAGCGCGGCATCGACTGGTTCGCCTCCCCGTGGGACACCGAGGCCGTCGCCTTCCTGGAGAAGTTCGACGTGCCCGCCCACAAGGTGGCCTCCGCCTCCCTCACCGACGACGAGCTGCTGCGCGCCCTGCGCGCCACCGGCCGTACGGTCATCCTCTCCACCGGCATGTCGACGCCGAAGCAGATCCGGCACGCGGTCGAGGTCCTGGGCAGCGACAACATCCTGCTCTGCCACGCCACGTCCACGTACCCGGCCAAGGCCGAGGAGCTGAACCTGCGCGTGATCAACACGCTCCAGGCCGAGTTCCCGAACGTCCCGATCGGCTACAGCGGCCACGAGACCGGTCTCCAGACCACCCTCGCCGCCGTCGCCCTCGGCGCCGTCTTCATCGAGCGTCACATCACCCTCGACCGCGCCATGTGGGGCTCGGACCAGGCCGCCTCGGTCGAGCCGCAGGGCCTCCAGCGCCTCGTCCGCGACATCCGCACCATCGAGGCGTCCCTCGGTGACGGCGTCAAGAAGGTCTACGAGTCGGAGCTCGGCCCGATGAAGAAGCTCCGCCGCGTCGCGGGCGTCGTCGCCGAGGCCACCGAGCCGGTGGCGGTCTGACGCCATGACCGGTGCCGGCGGGGGCCGCTCCCCGCACCCTCGTGCGACCGTCGGCGGTAACGCCGCCGACGGGAACGCCGACGCGATCGCATTCGTGGAGAGCCCGGTCCAGCTGCTCAATGTGCTGGAGTGGGCGCGAGCCAGCGCGACCGGTGACGCCCTCACCGTCGTCGTGCTGTCGCCCACCGATCCCATGTCGCGCGGCCAGCTCCGCCGGATGGCGGAGCTGGCCCGTGACGAGGGTTTCACCGTGCGCTGGCAAGAGGCGCGCGGTGGTGCGGGGGCGCCCCTGCGGACGCTGCGGGAACTGACCCCGCTGCTCCGCAAGGCCGGCCGGATAGTCATCGGAGACCCGTTCTCCCGCTATGTACAACTGCTGCTGACGCTGGTCAGCGGCAAGGCGCTGACGGTGGTGGACGACGGCACGGCCACGCTGGAGTTCATCGGGCAGATCGCCCGCGGCGAACGGCTGGTGCGCTGGCACCGGCGCGGCAGCCGCGGGCCGCGGGAACTGGTCCTCGCGCCCGTCACCGCGGCCGCGCGGCGCCGGCTCTCCCCGTCGGACGGCCGCACGGTCGAGGTCTTCACCTCGATGCCCGTCGAGGAGATCCCGGCCGGCATCACGGTGACCGCCAACCGCTTCGAGTGGACCCGGGCGACCTTCGGGCCGCCCCGGATAGCCGCCGGCGCGGACATGGTCGGTACGTCGCTGGTCGATACGGGCGTGGTCGACGCGGACCAGTACCTCGACGCGGTCACGGCCCTCGCCCGCACCCACGGCGCCACCCGCTACTTCGCGCACCGCCGGGAGGACGTGGACAAGCTGCACCGCCTCCACACGGTCACGGGCCTGGAGATCGTCCGCCCGGACCTCCCCCTGGAAGTGATCGCCCGTCGCGGCCCGATCGGCAGCACGGTCCTGAGCTTCCCCTCCACGGTGGTCCACACCCTGCCCCTGGCCCTGGCGGGCACGGGCGTACGTGTCGCGGTCTGCGACATCGCCCCGGAATGGCTGAAGGAAACGGCGAGCCCGCGCGCACAGGGCTTCCTGTCGGGGGTGACGGGCACGGCCCGCGACATCCACCGCCTCCCGAGACTGCCCTCCCCTGCCTGAGGCACTGAGCCGGGAACGGGAGCCGCGCCCCAATAACAATCAATTTGTTAGACTGGGCGTATGGCCACTCCTCCTGTTCCTGGCGAAGGCCCCACGCGGCCGGTGTCCGTCTCTCTCCACGAAGGCACGATCGCGGCTCTCAAGGAGCGCACGGGCAGGCGCGGCATGTCCGCCTACGTCGAAGCCCTCATCCAGCGCCAGCTGGAACGGGAGCGGCTGCGAGAGCTGATCGAGGACGCGGAGGCCGAGCACGGCCCGGTCGACCCGGCAGCGGTCGAGGCCAAGCGGGCCCTCCTGCGCGGTGACTCCGGCGGCTCGGTGCACGCCGCGTGAGCGGCACGCTCGTCCTGGACTGCGAAGGGCTGTCCAAGCTCGTACGAGGCACTCCCGAGCTGACGGAGTGGCTGGCCGCGTCCGAATCCGAAGACGTGCGCGTGGTGCTCAGCTCCGTCACGCTGGTCGAAGCCCGCGACCCCAAGGTCAACCAGGCCCGGTTCGACTACGCCGTCTCACGCTTGAACATCATCCCGCCCACGGAAGCCATCGCCCGTCACGCGAGCAGACTCCTGGCGGCGGCCGGCCTGCATGGCCACAAATACGCGCTCGACTCCATCGTGGCGGCCACCGCACTGGCCTCGCCCGCCCCGGTCACCGTCCTGACCTCGGACCCGGAGGATCTCCTGATGCTCTGCGGCTCCGGTGTCCGCGTCATCAAAGTCTGAGATATGGCCCTGAAGCGCATCGACGTCCACGCCGACGACAGCGATCTCGCCCTGATCAAGGAAGCCGCGACCCGCGTGGGTGTATCGGAGGCCGAACTCATCCGTGAGGGCATTCACCGCATCGCGCGGGTTCACCGTGCGTGTGACGGGCCCTTCGTCACCGACGAGGAGACCTTCGATCTGGGCGGGCACGCGACGTGACCGTCATGGCCGGGCCGGCTCCCGCCCCGGCGATCCGCACCCGCTCCAGTGCCGCTCGGCGCCGCTTCGGAACGCGAGGATGGCGCGGTATACCCGCTCTGTCCGAAGCTCACACACGCCGGAACTCGGTTTCTTGGCCTGTGTGGCTGAAATTTTCTTGATCCAGGGCTGGTTGATCACAGAAGGGGCCTAGTCTTCAACAGGTGAGCCAGTTGATGTCCTGCGAATCCGAGAACGACCTGCCCGCGGAAGCGGAAGCCGCACTCCCCGGCACGTTGCCCGAAACCTTGCGTGCCGAGCTGATCGCCTTCCGCCGGGACATGCATATGCATCCCGAGCTGGGCAACCAGGAATTCCGTACCACCGCCGCGCTCAAGCACAGACTGGAGCAGGCCGGGCTCGTACCGCGGGTGCTCAACAGCGGTACCGGGCTCATGTGTGACATCGGGACGCCCGACCCCGCCCGCCCCATGCTGGCCCTGCGCGCCGACATCGACGCGCTGCCCATCCCGGACACCAAGACCGGCGTCCCGTACCGCTCCACCGTGCCCGACCGGGCGCACGCCTGCGGGCATGACGTCCATACCACCGCCGTGCTCGGCGCGGGGCTGGTTCTGGCCGAACTCGACCGGCAGGGGCAGCTGCCCAATGCCGTACGGCTGATCTTCCAGCCCGCCGAGGAAGTACTGCCGGGCGGTGCCGTGGACGCGATCGAGTCCGGCGTGCTCGACGGCGTCGGCGGCATCATCGCCGTGCACTGCGACCCCAAGGTCGACGCCGGGCTGATCGGACTGCGTTCCGGCCCCATCACCTCCGCCTGCGACCGGCTGGAGATCAGCCTCGACGGCCCCGGCGGCCACACCGCGCGCCCCCACCTCACCACCGACATGGTCACCGCCGCCGCCAGGGTGGCCACCGACGTCCCCGCGCT
Source organism: Streptomyces sp. L-9-10 (assembly GCF_004151105.1). Classification (GTDB taxonomy): domain Bacteria; phylum Actinomycetota; class Actinomycetes; order Streptomycetales; family Streptomycetaceae; genus Streptomyces. The sequence continues at coordinate 492,216 of NZ_PHRF01000095.1, read as the reverse complement.
GCTCGCCCGCCGGGTCGACGCCCGCTCCGGGCTCTCCGTCACCTGGGGACGGATCGCTTCCGGCCACACCTGCAATGTCATCCCGCAGCATGCCGAGCTCTCCGGCACCGTCCGCTGCCTGGACCTGGCCGCCTGGCGCGACGCACCGGACCTGGTGCACTCCGCGATCGACGAGATCGCCACGCTCCACCGCGCCAAGTCGCAGATCGAGTACGTCCGCGGCGTGCCGCCGGTGGTCAACGACCCGGTCGTCGCGGAGCTGCTGCGTGCCGCGCAGACCGCCCGCCGCGGATCGTATGCAGTCGAGGACACCGAACAGAGCCTCGGCGGAGAGGACTTCTCCTGGTATCTGGAACAGGTGCCCGGCGCGATGGCGCGGCTCGGCGTGCGGACGCCCGGCAGCCAGGCCCGATACGACCTGCATCGTGGCGATTTCGACGTCGACGAGCAGGCGATCCAGGTCGGCGTGGAGCTTTTCACCGCCGCCGCGTTGATCGACGGCAACCGTTTGTAACCGGCGTTGACACCTTCGGCTCGCTCTCCGTTCGCGACGATCCGATAACGGCTTCCGTACAGGTCTTTATCTGACATCTACGCGCGTTACGATCGCCGCGAAACCAGCGCCAGCCGAGGCGCTTCGGTCAGGTTGAAGGAGCCTCCCTTGCGCCGGATCACCAGGATCGCCACCGTGGGTGTCGCGTCAGCGGCACTCGCGCTCACCGCCACCGCGTGTGGCAACAAGTCGTCGTCGGACGCCGGTTCCGACTCCAAGGAAGCCGGCGCCGCCATCGCGTACGACATCGGTGGCCGAGGTGACCAGTCGTTCAACGACGCCGCCTTCGCCGGTCTGTCCAAGGCCGAGACCGAGCTGAAGATAAAGGGCAACGCCGCCGAGCCCTCCCAGGGCGAGTCGGACGCCGACAAGGTCCAGCGGCTGACCGAGCTGGCCCGCTCCGGCAACAACCCCGTGATCGGCATCGGTTTCGCGTACGCGCCGGCCCTCAAGAAGGTCGCGCCGAAGTTCCCGAAGACCACCTTCGGCATCATCGACGACGCCTCGGTGACCGGCAAGAACATCGCCAACATGGTCTTCAACGAGGAGCAGGGCTCGTACCTCGCCGGCGTCGCCGCCGCCAAGGTCACCAAGTCCAAGACGGTCGGCTTCATCGGCGGTGTCGAGACCCCGCTGATCAAGAAGTTCGAGGCCGGCTTCACGCAGGGCGTCAAGGAGACCGACCCCTCGGTCAAGGTCCTGTCGCAGTACCTGACCCAGCCCCCGAACTTCGACGGCTTCTCCAAGCCCGACCTGGGCAAGGCCGCCGCGCAGGGACAGCTCGACAAGAAGGCCGACGTGGTCTACGCCGCCGCCGGTCTGGCCGGCACCGGCTCGATCGAGGCCACCGCGCAGGCCGGCAAGTGGGCCATCGGCGTCGACTCCGACCAGTACGCCCAGAAGGGCCTGGCCGCCTACAAGGACCAGATCCTGACCTCGGTCACCAAGGGTGTCGACGACGCGGTGTTCAACCTGATCAAGTCGGTCAAGGACGGCTCGCCGCAGTCCGGTGAGGTCCGCTACGGCCTGGACAAGGACGGCGTCGGCCTGGCCGACTCCAACCCGGCCTACGCCAAGCTGACCGATGTGGTCGCCGCGGTCGACAAGGCGAAGAAGGACGTCGTGGACGGCAAGATCACCGTCAAGACCACGCCGTAACGACCCTGTCCGGTCGCGCGCGGTACCTCCCGCGGGCCCGGAGCGACGGTGTACGCCGTCGCCCCGGGCCCCGGGCACACCGGCCCCCGCGGCCGGCCCGGCACAGGACCGCCCGGCGTACGCCCCGGCGCACCGCCCGGCGTACGAACACCCCGTCACCGCCCGGTCACCCCCAGATCGCCCCCGGCCTCCCGCCTTACGATTCGGCAGCGCTACACGCGTAGACGACCCTCCGGCGCGATAACTTCACCCCGCCTGCCACTCACCCCCGCCTTCACTCCTTTCCCGCCAAGGAGAGTGCGTCATCAACGCGTCCAGCAGCCCGCCCAGCGGTGCGCCCAGCAGTCCCCCCGCAGTCGAACTGCGGGGCATCACCAAGAGATTCCCCGGCGTTGTCGCCAACCACGACATCGACATCACGATCCGCACGGGCACGGTCCACGCCCTGGTCGGTGAGAACGGCGCGGGCAAGTCGACCCTGATGAAGATCCTCTACGGCATGCAGAAGCCGGACGAGGGCACCATCACCGTCGACGGGGCGGAGGCCGTGTTCGCCAGCCCCGCCGACGCCATCGCGCGCGGCATCGGCATGGTGCACCAGCACTTCATGCTCGCCGACAACTTCACCGTCCTGGAGAACGTCGTCCTCGGCGGCGAGAACCTGTACGGCATCGGCGCGAAGGCCCGTAAGAAGATCAAGGAGATCTCCGACGCGTACGGCCTCGGCGTACGCCCCGACGCGCTCGTCGAGGACCTCGGGGTCGCCGACCGCCAGCGCGTGGAGATCCTCAAGGTCCTCTACCGCGGCGCCCGCATCCTGATCCTGGACGAGCCCACCGCCGTGCTGGTGCCGCAGGAGGTCGAGGCGCTCTTCGACAATCTGCGCGAGCTCAAGGCAGAGGGCCTGACCGTCATCTTCATCTCGCACAAGCTGGGCGAGGTGCTGTCGGTCGCCGACGACATCACCGTCATCCGCCGCGGTACGACCGTGGGCACCGCCGACCCCGCGCGCACCACTCCCAAGCAGCTCGCCGAGCTGATGGTCGGCAGTGAGCTGCCCTCGCCGGAGACCCGCGAGTCGACGGTGACGGACATACCGATGCTGACGGTGGACGGGCTGCGGCTGACCGCGACCGACCCCGACGGCGTGGTGCGCGAGGTGCTCGACGGGATCACCTTCACCATCCACCAGGGCGAGGTCCTGGGCATCGCGGGCGTCGAGGGCAACGGGCAGACCGAGCTGATCGAGGCGCTGATGGGGCTGCGCGACCCCGACGGCGGGGTGATAACCCTCGACACCGCCGACATCTCGCACGCGCCCACCCGCAAGCGCCGCGAGGACGGCATCGGCTACATCCCCGAGGACCGGCACCGGCACGGCCTGCTGCTGGAGGCCCCGCTCTGGGAGAACCGCATCCTCGGCCATGTCACCGAGAAGCCCAACAGCCGCGGCGGACTGCTCGACCTGAAGGCCGCCCGCGCCGACACCACCCGGATCGTGCGCGAGTACGACGTCCGTACCCCCGGTATCGAGGTCACCGCGGCCTCGCTCTCCGGCGGCAACCAGCAGAAGCTGATCGTCGGCCGCGAGATGAGCCACAGCCCCAAGCTGCTGATCGCCGCCCACCCGACCCGCGGTGTGGACGTCGGCGCGCAGGCGCAGATCTGGGACCAGATCCGGGAGGCCCGCCGTGAAGGGCTGGCCGTCCTGCTGGTCTCCGCGGACCTGGACGAACTGATCGGGCTCTCCGACACCCTGCGCGTGATGTACCGCGGCCGGCTCGTCGCCGACGCGGACCCCGCCACCATCACTCCGGAGGAACTGGGCTCGGCCATGACCGGCGCCGCCACCGGTCACCTGGAGGCAGAGCCCGAGCCGGCGGCGGAGTCCGCGCCCACGGCACAGGCACCACAGGCCGCAGCGGCACCCCCGGAGGACGACGCCCGATGAAGAAGTTCGACAAGGACCGGCTGATCCTGGGCTTCGCGGGCCCGGTGCTCGCGCTGGTCGTCGCCGTGGTCCTCACCACCGTGGTGCTGCTCGCCTCGGGCAGCGACCCCTTCGAGCCGTACCGCATCATGTTCGAGTCCGCCTCGTACGTGGATGTCCAGGTACTGATCGTCAACCAGGCCGGCACGTACTATCTGGCCGCGCTCGCGGTCGCCGTCGGCTTCCGCATGAACCTCTTCAACATCGGTGTCGACGGGCAGTACCGGCTCGCCGCGATGATGGCGGCGCTCGTCGGCGCCAGCGTCGATCTGCCGGGACCGCTCCAGATCACGCTGATCGTGATCGTCGCGATGCTGGTCGGCGCCTTCTGGTCCGGTATCGCGGGCATCCTCAAGACCACCCGCGGGGTGAGCGAGGTCGTCTCCACGATCATGCTCAACTCGATCGCCACCAGCCTCGTCGCCTGGCTGATCCTGCCCGATAACTTCGGCGTCCAGCCGGCCGGTTCCAACAACCTGACCACCGGCGACATCCCGGAGTCCGGCTGGTTCCCCGGTCTCTCCATGGGCGCCGAGGCCGGCGAGATCTACGGCTTCACCTTCGTCGCCGCCGCCTGCGGCCTCATCTACTGGTTCGTCCTCGGCCGCACCCGCTTCGGCTTCGACCTGCGCGCCACCGGCGCCAGCGAGACCGCGGCCCAGGCCTCCGGCGTCGACGCCAAGAAGATGATCCTCACCTCGATGCTGATCTCGGGCGCGGTCGCCGGCCTCGCCGGGATGCCGACGCTCCTCGGCGACACCCACACGTACAGCCTCGACTTCCCGACCGGCATCGGCTTCACCGGCATCACCATCGCCCTGCTCGGCCGGAACAACCCGCTCGGCATCGCCTTCAGCGCCCTGCTCATCGCCTTCCTGGACAAGGCGTCGGCCTCCCTCGACCAGTACGGGTACGAGAAGGAGATCGCCACGATCATGCAGGGCCTGATCGTGATCTCGGTCGTCGTCAGCTACGAGCTCGTCCGCCGCTACGGAATCCGCCGCCAGCAGCAGAAGGTCGGCGCGGAACTCGCCGCCGGAGGGGCCCTCACGACCGAGGCCCACCCCAAGAACGACCAGACCGAGAAGACCGAGAAGGAGGGGGCCGCGCTGTGAGTACGAGCACGAGCACCGTCTCAGCCACCAGCGCCGCCCCCAAGAAGGGCGGTGGCCGCCGCACACTCTCCCTGCCCGTCATCCTGCTGATCGTCGCGGGGGCGCTGGCCCTCATCTCGCTCGTACGGCTGATCAGCGGCGCCGAGGACATCACCTCCGTCGGCCAGGTCGCCGGGGCCCTCGAACTCGCCATCCCCATCGGCCTGGCCGGACTCGGCGGACTGTGGGCCGAGCGCGCGGGCGTCGTCAACATCGGCCTCGAAGGCATGATGGTCCTCGGCACCTGGTTCGGTGCCTGGGCCGGCTTCCAGTGGGGTCCGTGGGCCGGCGTCCTGTTCGGCATAATCGGCGGCTGCCTCGGCGGTCTGCTGCACGCCGTCGTCACCGTCACCTTCGGCGTGAACCACATCGTCTCCGGTGTGGCCATCAACATCCTCGCCGTCGGCGCCACGCGCTATCTCTCCAACTTCGCCTTCGACGGGGTCGACGGCGGCTCCTCCAGGCAGTCCCCGCGCATCGACTCCATCACCGAGATCACCGTCCCCGGGCTCGCCGACTGGATGCAGGACCTCCAGGCCAGACACTGGTTCCTGGTCTCCGACATCGCGGGCGTCGTCGGCGGTCTGGTGACCAATCTGTCGCTGCTCACCATCGTGGCGCTGCTGCTGATCCCCGGCACCTGGTGGGTGCTGTGGCGTACGGCGTTCGGCCTGCGGCTGCGCTCCTGCGGCGAGAACCCGGTCGCCGCGGAGTCGCTGGGTGTCAACGTCTACAAGTACAAGTACATCGCCGTCACCGTCTCCGGCGGTCTCGCCGGTCTCGCCGGTGCCTTCCTCGCGATCGTCGCCACCGGCATCTACCAGGAGGGCCAGACCGGCGGCCGCGGCTATATCGGTCTCGCCGCGATGATCTTCGGTAACTGGATGCCGGGCGGCATGGCCCTCGGCGCCGGGCTCTTCGGCTTCACCGACAGCCTCAAGCTGCGCGGCGGCGCCGAGAACGTCCACGCCATGCTGCTGCTTCTCGCGATCCTGCTCGTACTGGCCGTAGCGTGGCAGCTGTACAAGAAGAAATACGTCTCCGCGGTGATCTCGGCGGCCGTCTCGGTGGGGCTCTTCGCCTGGTACGGGCTGACCGACCAGGTGCCGAGCCAGTTCGTGGACGCCGCCCCGTATGTCACGACGCTGCTGGTCCTCGCGCTCTCCGCGCAACGGCTCAGGATGCCCAAGGCGGACGGTATGACGTACCGGAAGGGGCAAGGAAAATGACCGCACCGGCCGGACCGGCGGTGGACTGGGACGCGCTGCGGGCCTCCGCACGTGCCGCCATGACCCACGCGTACGCCCCGTACTCGAAGTATCCGGTCGGGGTCGCGGCCCTGGTGGACGACGGCCGTACGATCACCGGCTGCAACGTCGAGAACGCCTCGTACGGCATCGGGCTGTGCGCGGAATGCGGTCTGGTCTCGGCGCTCCAGCTCAGCGGCGGCGGCCGGCTCACCCACTTCACCTGCGTCGACGGCGCGGGCGAGGTGCTGGTGCCGTGCGGGCGCTGCCGCCAGCTGCTGTACGAGTTCGGCGGCCCGGAGCTGGTCCTGGAGACCCCGGACGGCTTCCGCACGATGGCCGAGATGCTGCCGCAGGCGTTCGGTCCCGGCCACCTGAACTGACCACGGCCCGCCGGGCGTACGCGGGCCCCTGTGCCCGCACGCCCCTCTGAACCCGGCCCCTCCGCCGCCGCGACCGACCCGGCGGTGGAGGGGCCGTACAAGCTCCTCGCAACCACGAGGCGTATCCATAGGCGTATCCATAGGCGCATCTATGCGCGTAGAGACTCCGGGATACTCTCGCCTACGTACGGCAGTCATCGAAAGGATCACCATGGACGTCATCTCCGTCATCCGCACCAAGCGGGACCGGGGCGAGCTGAGCCCCGAGCAGATCGACTGGGTGATCGACGCCTACACGCGCGGCGAGGTCGCCGACGAGCAGATGTCGGCGCTGGCGATGGCGATCCTGCTCAACGGTATGAACCGTACGGAGATCGCGCGCTGGACCGCGGCCATGATCGCCTCCGGCGAGCGCATGGACTTCTCCGCGCTGTCCCGCCCCACGGCCGACAAGCACTCCACGGGCGGCGTCGGCGACAAGATCACGCTGCCGCTCGCCCCGCTGGTCGCCGCCTGCGGCGCCGCCGTACCGCAGCTCAGCGGCCGGGGCCTCGGCCACACCGGCGGCACGCTCGACAAGCTGGAGTCCATCCCCGGCTGGCGGGCGCTGCTCTCCAACGACGAGATGCTGAACGTCCTGGACACCACGGGCGCCGTCATCTGCGCGGCGGGCGACGGACTGGCCCCCGCCGACAAGAAGCTGTACGCGCTGCGCGATGTGACCGGCACCGTCGAGGCCATCCCGCTGATCGCCTCCTCGATCATGTCGAAGAAGATCGCCGAGGGCACCGGCTCGCTGGTCCTGGACGTCAAGGTCGGCTCCGGCGCCTTCATGAAGACGATCGAGGACGCCCGCGAACTCGCCTCCACCATGGTGGGCCTGGGCACCGACCACGGCGTACGGACCGTCGCCCTGCTCACCGACATGGACACCCCGCTCGGCCTCACCGCGGGCAACGCCCTGGAGGTACGCGAGTCCGTCGAGGTCCTGGCGGGCGGCGGCCCGGCCGATGTCGTCGAACTGACCCTCGCCCTGGCGCGCGAGATGCTCGACGCGGCGGGCCTGAAGGACGCGGACCCGGCGAAGGCGCTGGCGGACGGCTCGGCGATGGACGTCTGGCGCCGCATGATCGCCGCGCAGGGCGGCGACCCGGACGCGACGCTCCCGGTCGCCCGCGAGACCCAGGTGGTGGCGGCCCCCGCCACCGGCGTCCTGACCCGCCTGGACGCGTACGGCGTGGGCGTCGCCGCCTGGCGCCTGGGCGCGGGCCGCGCCCGCAAGGAGGACCCGGTCCAGGCGGGCGCTGGCGTCGAACTCCACGCCAAGCCGGGCGACCGGGTCACGGCGGGCCAGCCCCTGCTGACGCTGCACACGGACACCCCGGAGAAGTTCGACTACGCGCTGGACGCGCTGACGGGCACGTACGACATCGAGGCGTCCGACACGGCGTTCAAGGCGGCGCCGGTGGTACGGGAACGTATCGCCTGACCTGCGCGCCCGCGGCCGGAGGCCGCTGATGTACACGCCTCGTTCGGGTGAACGGGATCGGTGGACGGCCGCCGGTCCCGTTCGGCATGCTGGGATCGATGGTGAAACGAATGGAGACCGCCATGAGCGCACTCACTGTCGACCATGAGCCCCATCAGGGCTGGGACGACCTCGTCCGTGCCTGGGAGCAGACGGACGCGCCCGAGGGCTGCAAGGTGGAGATCATCGAGGGGATCGTCACCGTGTCACCGTCGCCGTCCTGGGACCACAATTCCACCGCTTCCATCATTCAGCGGCGCCTGTTCGCCGTGATCCCGGAGGAGTGGCACATTTTCCAGACTCAAGAGGCGGCTGTACCAGGCCGTATGGGGCTGTACATCCCCGACCTGATGGTGGCGGCGGAGGAGGACAGGCCCGCGCCCGGGGATCTGTTCCCGGCGAGCCGGGCGAAGCTCGTCGTCGAGATCACCTCGCGCGGCAACGCGAACCATGACCGCGTCGCCAAGCTCCACGGCTACGCCCAGGCCGGCGTTCCGCTCTATCTGCTGCTCGACGCCTGGCATTCGGGTCAGCCTACGGCGACGCTCTACGGCGAGCCCGAAGGCGGTACGTACCGCATGCTTCAGTCGGTCGAGTACGGCGGCAAGCTGACGCTGCCGCCCCCGTTCGATCTCACCATCGACACAACGGAGTTCCCCGTCAGCTGACGGGGATCAGCCGACCGACCGTCCCGCCAGCAGCCCCGGCAGATCCCGCATGTCGTCGAAGACGACCGTGCCGGGGCCGGTCAGCCGGTGCGGGGCCGTCAGGCCGCCCGCGTAGCCGAAGGCGCGCATTCCGGCGGCCCGTGCCGCCTCGACGCCGTACGGGCTGTCCTCCACCACCGCGCAGCGCGCCGGGTCCACGCCCAGGGTGCGGGCCGCGTGCAGGAAGAGGTCCGGGGCGGGTTTGCCGCGGGCGACGTCGGCCGCGCTGAAGACACGGCCCGTGAAGTAGTCATGGAGGCCGGTGGTCGTCAGATTGCGGCGGATGCCGTCATGACCGCCGTTCGACGCGAGGCAGAAGGGGATGGGCAGGGCCTCCAGCACCTCCGCGATCCCGTCGACCGCCGTCAACTCGGCGTCGAACGCCTCCTGGTAGAGATGCTCGTACGCGCGGTACCACCCCGGTTCCAGCGGGCGCCCGAGCCGCTCCTCGACCGCCGCGTCGAAGACCTCTCCGGAGGAGCCGACGAATGTCGCGACGATCTCCTCCTCCGTGAAGTGACAGCCCAGCGCGGCGAAGACCTGGGCGTCGATCCGTACGGATATCCGCTCGCTGTCCACCAGGACGCCGTCGCAGTCGAAGATCACCAATTCGAAAGGATCACGGGTCATGCCCCGCAGCGTACGGGGTGTGCCCGGACCGCTCCGATGAGTTCCGGCCGCCGGACCGGTCTCCCCAGTGTGGATGCCACGAAACCGATCGTCCTCGTCATCGCCGGCCACCTCACGCCGGCCGATGTGCCCCGGTTCCACGAGGAGCTGTACGAGCGGCTGTACGGGGAACTGGCCGCGCGGCCTGACGACTTCGGCGCGGCCGAGGTGATCTGCGAGGTCGACGGTCTCGTCCGGCCGAACCTGGCGGCGGTCGAGGTGCTCGCCAGGCTCCGGCTCGACGCCCGCAGACGGGGCTGCCGGCTCCGCCTGCGGGGCGCCGGGCGGGAGTTGCGGCTGCTGCTGGATCTCGTGGGTCTGGGCGACATGGCGGTTTAGGGAGGCAGGGGAGGCAGAGGACCAAGAGGCTCTAGATGCGCGGCGCACCGGTTGATCAGGTGGTTCGCGGTGCGGTCCGTGGGGAGACGCCCGGCGGCGGGAAGGGCATCATCCCGGGGCGCGGGTCCCGTGCCCCACGAAGGAAAGGTGCTCGACATGCGAGCGTTCACGCGTGCCGCGCTGGTCGCCGTCTGTGTGGTCGGGGCCGCCCTCGCAGTTGTCTCCGTGGCCCAGGCCGCGCCCAACGCGGCGGCGCACAAATGCCGTTACTACTACTCCAGCTGGGGCCAGGGCCCGAACGGCGAGATCGAGGGCTTCGGGGACTATGCCGAGGGAGCCACCGACCCCCAGGGCCGGGTCTGCCAGAACGGCTGGTGGGCGGACGCGCGGGAGACCGAGAAAGAGGGGACCCGGGCTGACGGCTCCGGGCTGATGGCCCGCCGCTGACGGGCCAGGTCGCACCATCGTCCGTCCCGGCACGAGGCGCACCGTTGTCCGTTGCGGCCCGGGGCGCACCGCCGTCTGTCACGGCCCCGGGCGCACCGCCGGCCGCCCGCGCCCGCCGACGCGGGACAGCCGCGTCGGCGGACGGCTCCGGCCGTACGGACCTACGCCTTCTCCAGCCCCGCCGGCAGACCGAACAGCGGGAACCACCGCTCCGTGTCGAGGAAGCAGTGCATCGTGACGATCTTGCCGTCCTCGATCTCGATGACCTGAAGCGCCCAGGGGGTGAAGCCGTCGCCCGACTCGGCCGGTTTGTAGTGCGCGAAGGCCGGGGTGCCGTTGGCCACCGTCGGCAGGAGCCGTGAACCCCGGCAGCCCGCGCCGATGGTGAGCATGAAGCCGGTGATGTCCTCGTGGCCCTGGAGCCACAGGTCGAACGGCGGCATGGTGAACTTCGCGTCGTCATGGAGCAGCGCCGTCAGCGCCTTCATGTCGTAGCCCTCGAACGCCGTCACATACCGTTCGAGCAGTTCCTTCTGCTCCTCGTCGAGCGGATCAGCCGCGTCCGTCGCCGCCGGTTCCGACTCGGCGATCGTCGCGCGCGCCCGCTGGAGCGCGCTGTTGACGGAGGCGACCGTCGTGTCGAGCAGCTCGGCGACCTCGCTCGCCTTCCACGCCAGCACCTCGCGCAGGATCAGCACGGCCCGCTGCTTCGGCGGCAGATGCTGGAGCGCCGCGACGAACGCCAGCCGGATCGTCTCCCGCGACACCGCTGTCTCGGCCGGGTCGGCCACCGAAGGCAGCACCCGGCCGTCCGGCACGGGCTCCAGCCATACGTTCTCCGGAAGCGAGGTCAGCTGCGCCTGGGCCACCGGCGTCGGGCCCGACAGATCCATCGGCCGGGCCCGGCGGCTGCCCGCGTTGAGCATGTCCAGGCACACGTTCGTCGCGATGCGGTAGAGCCACGACCGGAGCGAGGAGCGGCCCTCGAACTTCTCGAAGCTCTTCCACGCGCGCACCATCGTGTCCTGTACGGCGTCCTCGGCCTCGAAGGCCGACCCCAGCATCCGGTAGCAGTAGCCCGTCAGCTCCGTGCGGTGCTTCTCCAGCCGGGTGTCCAGGTCCTCTGTTGCTGCAAGATCACTCATCGCGTCACCCCAGTCGCCCCCTTGAGACCAGTCTGTGAGACCGGTCTCACGGAAGCTACCGCAGGGCACTGACAATGCGCTCAGGTTCCGGGTTTACGGCCGTAAACGTAGACATCGTCGCCGTTCTTCAGCAGCGACCAGTACTTCGCGGCGACCGTCTTGGTCATGTTCACGCAGCCGTGCGAACCGGGCGGGTTCCACATGCTCAGATTCGCCTGGTGGAAGGCCTGCCCGCCGTCGAAGAACTGGGCGTAGGGCATGGGCACGTCGTAGATCGTGGAGACGTGGTTCTTGTTCCGCCAGTAGACCTTCTTGAGCCCGGTCCTGGTCTCGTAGCCGTCACGCCCGGTGCGCACCGGCACCGGTCCGTACACCAGCTTCTTGCCGTCCTGGATCCAGCTCAGCTGGCGCGAGAGGTCGACACAGGCGATGCGGCCCTTGTTGGTCGGGCACTTGCCCGCCTTGTTGGGGTTCTTGCCCGCGGCCTTCTGCTTGTTCATCAGATCCATCACGCCCCAGGTGACGGGTCCTGCGTAGCCGATGGTCGGGGTGATGCCGTGTTTCGACTGGAAGGCGCGGATGGCCTTGCAGTCCGTGGCCGATTGCTTTCCGTCCACCGGCCGGCCGAGGAACTTCTCGACCTGCTTCTGGTGCGTGCCCGTGCTGGTGGTGCACGACGCCGCCTGTGCGGGCGAGGCCCCGCCCAGCACCACGGTCAGTGGGACCACCAGCGCGGTGATGCCCGCCGCCACAGCGCCGTTACGGCCTATGTGTGCGTGTCTCATCCCGTTCCGTCCCCCATCCCTTTCCCTCAACCGCGCCATCCGGAAGGCGCGTTCTGTGGGCTAGACGGGTGAAACGCGGGCTTAGTTGCGCGGAGGGGACAGAATGGCGCGACTCAGTCGCTGACGAGCTCCCGGGCACGCGCCCCGGCGGCCTGGGGCCCGGCGGTCCGCGTCCCGGCGGCACGCGCCTCGGCGAGCGACCGCCGCCGCTCCGTGCGCGCCGCGAGCGAGCCGTACAGCGTGAGGGAGACGACGCCGAGGACCGCGAGCAGACCCAGCGCGACCGTCGCCGCCCAGCCGCCCGCGTGGAACGCGATCGCGCCCAGCGTGCCGCCCGCGCTGCTGCCCAGGTAGTACGCCGACTGGTAGAGCGCCGACGCCTGCGCGCGGCCGGACTTCGCCGTACGGCTCACCGACGACGAGGCGACCGCGTGGCCCGCGAAGAAGCCCGCCGTGATCAGCACCAGCCCGAGCAGGACCGCGGCCAGCGAGTCCGCCAGCGACAGCAGCAGACCCGCCGCCGTCGTGCCCACCGCCAGGTACAGCGCGCCGCGCCGGCCGAGCCGCTCGACCAGCCGTCCGGCCGCCGCCGAGGAGACCGTACCGACCAGATAGACCAGGAAGACCGATCCGATGACGCCCTGAGCGAGCTGGAACGGCGCCTCCACCAGCCGGTAGCCGATCACGGTGTAGACCGCGCCGAACACCGTCATGAAGAGCGCGCCTATCGCGTACAGCCGGCGCAGCAGCGGATCGGCCAGATGCCCGCCCACGGTCTTCGCCAGCGCGCGCGGACTCAGCGACCGCGACGTGAAGTTCCGTGCCTTCGGGAGCAGGACGCGGAACACCACCGCGCACACCACCGCGAGCAGCCCGACCGCGCCGAGCGCCGCCCGCCAGCCCCACAGCTGGGCGACCCAGCCGGTGAGGATACGGCCGCTCATACCGCCGACGCTGTTGCCCGCGACGAACAGTCCGATCGCGGCGACCAGCGCCTTCGGCCGTACCTCCTCGGCCAGGAACGCCATCGCCGAGGCGGGCAGACCGGCCAGCGCCGCGCCCTGTACGGCGCGCAGCGCCACCAGCCACTCCACGTTCGGCGCGAACGGCACCAGCAGCCCCACGGCCACCGCGACCGCCAGCGAGACGCTCATCAGCGTGCGGCGGCCGAACCGCTCGGACAGCGCGCTCAGCGGCAGGACGAACAGCGCCAGCGCGCCCGTCGCGGCCGAGACCGTCCAGCTGGCCTGGCTCGCCGTCACACCGAGACCGGCGGAGATGGCGGGCAGCAGGGCCTGGGTGGAGTAGAGGAGGGCGAAGGTCGCGATCCCGGCGGCGAAGAGCGCGAAGCTCATCCGGCGGTAGCCGGGGCGGCCGGGGGAGAGCAGCGAATCGGTGGTGTCGGCGGCGACGGACGGCGCGGCGGAGGCACCCGCGGTGACGGGTGCCCCGGTACTGACAGAAGGCATGCTTCGAACGTAGGCACCGCACCTTCATGCGTCCAATGCATGGAATGGCGATAATCGTTCCCATGGTGCATGAACCCAGCTCACAGCGGCGGCTGTCACGGAACAGTTACGAACACGACATGGATCACACGGGAGCCCCGGACCGCACGGCACCCGTGGCCGGGCTGGACCCCGACTCCTGGTCCGCGGTCCTCGCGCCCCGGCTCGCCCACTTCGCGGGAGTGGCCCGCCACGAGCATGTGACCCGCGCGGCCCAGGACATGGCCGTCCCGCAGTCCACGCTCTCCCGGGCGATGGTCAGGCTCGAACGGGACCTGGGCGTCGCCCTGTTCGCCCGTAAGGGCCGTACGGTCTCCCTCACCCCCGCGGGCCGTACGTTCCTGACCTCCGTCGAACGGGCCCTCGCGGAGGTCGAGCGGGCCGCCGAGTCCGTACGCGCCGACGCCGACCCGGCGTCCGGCAAGGTCGCCTTCGGCTTCCTGCACACCATGGGCTCGGAGACCGTACCGGCACTGATCAGGGCCTTCCGCGCCGACCATCCGCGGGTCCGGTTCCAGCTCGTCCAGAACTACGGCGAGGCGATGCTGGAGCGGCTGCGCGCGGGCGAGCTGGACCTCTGTCTCACCTCACCCGTGCCGGACGCCCCCGATCTGGTCGGCCGCAGACTGGACGAACAGCGGCTGCGGCTGGTGGTGCCCGACGACCACCGGCTGGCGGGACGCCGCCGCGTGCGCCTCGCCGAGGCCGCCGACGAAACGTTCGTCACCCTCGAACCGGGATACGGGCTGCGCCGGATCACCGACGACCTGTGTGCCGAGGCGGGCTTCCGGCCGCGCGTCGCGTTCGAGGGCGAGGAGGCCGAGACGCTGCGCGGGCTGGTGGCGGCGGGTCTGGGCGTCGCGCTGCTGCCGCCGCCCGCCGTGGCCCGCCCCGGGGTGGCCGAGCTGACCGTCACGGCGCCCCGCGCGGCCCGCGAGATCGGCGTCGCCTGGCTCGACGGCCACCCGGACACCCCGCCGGTCGCGGCCTTCAAACGCTTCCTGCTCTCCCGGCGGGGCCAACTGCTCCCGGACTGAGAGGGAGTGGGGTTCGCGGACCCGCAGGACACGCCCTGGCGGCGATACCGCTGTGGTTCAGATGCGGTGGACGGTGCGGAGGGTACGGGCGTACAGACCCTCCCCGTCGAGAGTGGAGGGGCCGCCGAGGTCGGCCATGGTGGGGCCGTTGGGGGTCTTGCGGCTGGAGAGGAAGCGGCGGCGGTCGGCGTGGTCGGTGCCCAGGTAGATCCCGACGTGGTCGATCTCCCCGCTCTCGGACGCTTCGGCATCGAAGAACAGCAGGTCACCCGGACGGAGTTGAGAGGTGGCGGGTGGTTGGCCGACGGCCCGCGCGAGAGTGACGCCGGGCGCGCGCAGCGACTGATCGTGGGAACGGCGGGGCAGTGCGGTCCTGGCGGGATCGTCACCCGCGGCAAGAGGGACGCCGCTGTGGTGGCCGTACACCATCCGGATGTATCCGGAGCAGTCCAGGTTGTCGTGCCAACTGTCGTCCGGGGCGGGGCTGGTGCCGCCGACCGGGAAGGTCCAGGGCAGGCCCATGTACTCATGGAAGTCCGCGCCTTCGTCCCGGGTGCCGTCGGCCGCCGTCGGCCCGTAACCGGCCTCCCCGAGAACCCGCGCACCGCCGAGTGCGACCGAGCGGACCTCAGGAGCGCCCGCGACGAACATGAAGGCGTACGCGAGGACGTCCGGAGCGGTCGACCCCGCCCAGGCCCGTACGGTCTGTTCGAGGGCTGTGGTCCATACGCCGTCGAAGGGTTCGGGCAGAAGACGTATCCACTCCCGGTGCGTGACGGCCGGCGTGACGGCCCAGCTTCCTTCGGTGACGCGGAAACGGGTGACGCGCAGGCGTACGGGGAGGTTGGTGCTGCCCGTGGACGCGAGTGCGCGTACCCCGACGCGCCCCTGGCGGAACACGGAGTCGGTCACCTTGGCCGTCCACGCGGTGGGCTCGGCTCCGGCGGTCTGCCAGGCGCGTACCTCGACAAGGTCACCGGTGCGGCGTACGCGGATCGACCACGGCACAGTGCCGGAGGAACTCGGGAGCGCGACGGCCGGGGTCAGCAGCGTGGTCGTGTCGGCCTGTTCGCGTTCGATCCGCAGTTCCGCGGTGCCGCCAGGGTTGAGGACGACCCGGGCCCGGCAGTGGTTCTTGGTGTCCTGGTAACCGAAGGACAGGGCGAACGACAGGGCCGCGCCCGCGGGTGCCCGGTCGAAGGAGCCGTCCACGCGGACGTCGACATCCGTGATCATGTCGTCGAGGAGCGTTGCGTGCCGGCTGAGGTTCGCGCTGCTCAGGACGATCGTCCCGGTCCCCGGCCGGACGGTGTAATCGGTATCGGCGCCGTTGACGGTCGACCAGGCGCCGCCCGCGGGGGAGTTGCCCCAGTCGGCGGGTCTCTCCCGGTCGAAGTCGTCCGTGAACGGTTTCTTGTTCTCCACGAACGTCCGCTCCGGGCCGGCCAGACGTACGGTCCGTGCCCCCGTGGTCAACAGGGCGACTTCGGTGTCGCCGTGACGTACGGAGAGCTGGGCCGGTGTGCCGGACAGCGGAACGGCGGTCAGCGTGCCGAGGCTCAACGACGCGTACGCGGAGGCGTCGTTGCCGGCGATGGTGACTCCGGTGAGGGAGCCGCCCGCCGTCCCGGCGAAGGCCGCGGGGGCCGCGGCGGCCGCGGGGGCCACGCCGGGAGTACGGGCGTACGAGACGGCTGGGGGCGCGACGAGCGGGAGGGCCACAGCAGTGCCGAGGGTGGCGATGAGGCCACGGCGCGAGAGGCGGGAAGGATCCGGAGGAAGGATGGCATTCGGCATGAAACGCATGATCGCATCGGGCGGCGGAACCCACCAGAGCCGGTTGCGCGCCGATCGGGGTCCCCGTGGCGCTCGGAGGCCACATCCGCCCGATGCCCAGTTCCGGCATCCACCGGCCCACGGGCAGCGGCGAGCGCGCGTGCCGGGCGCCACCACGCCCGCCCTGAGGGCGGACGGCGCTGCCTTGAAGACACGCTCTGGCGGCCGAAAGGCACGGCTCACCGCCGCAGCGACCGCCCGAATCCGGCCGCGAGCGGCATCCGCAGACCCAGCGGCGGCGGCGCCGCCAGCGCGTCCGCGACCGGCCGGGAGTACGTACGCGGCAGCAGCGCGCCCAGTACGAAGTCCGCGGCCAGCGCCAGGACTTCCTGGTGGTGCTGGCGCAGCGCGTGCCCGTCGGAGTGGACCTCGAAGCGGCAGGTGTCCCGGTTGACCTTCTTGGCGCGCTCGGCCAGCCGGTAGGACAGCTCGGGGTCGGTGCGCGCGTCGGTGGTGCCGTGCATGATGAGGACCTGACGGTCCGCCAGCTGCCGTACCGGCTCCGGCTCGGCGGCCCGGTCGTCCTCCGGAAGCCAAGGGGCCATCGCCAGAACGGAGTTGACGGCTCGGTGCCCCGCCGCGTGCAGCGCGGCCCGGCCGCCCATCCCATGTCCCGCCAGGCACACCGGCACATCGCCGTAGCGCCGCACGACCTCGTCCGCCGCCCACTCGGTGTCCGCGGCCAGCCGCGCCTGCGCGCCGTTCCAGCCGCGTCCGCCGTAGTGCACCGCGTGCGCGACCAGCCCCTCGGCGGCGCCCGCCCTGGCGAGGTGGCGGAGAAGCGGCAGCATCCGCGCGTACGCGACGGGGGAGGGGCGCCGGTCGGATACGGGCTCGCCCTCGGGAAGCACCAGGATCACGCCCCCCACCGACGCCCCCGCGGCACATGCGCCGAACGCCCGGCCCAACCGTGCCCGTGGCTCCGCGCGACGCGCGCGCGCCGAACCGTCCCGGCCTGCCGTACGTCCCCCCGGCCCGGGAACCGCTTGCTGTCCCATAGCAGAACAGTCTCAGAAGGAGAGGTGTACTCCACCCGTCCGCCCGGTCACTGTTACATATCGACCCCCTACGCTCTACGCGCGTAGGCGTTAGAGTGCGGAGATGACGAGCCAGACCTTCCGTCCGCCCAGTGCCGACCAGATCCGCCGCGCCCCCAAAGCCCTCCTCCATGACCACCTGGACGGCGGACTCCGTCCCGGCACGATCATCGATCTCGCACGTGAGACCGGCTACGACAACCTGCCCGAGCAGGAGTCCGACAAACTCGGCCTCTGGTTCCGCGAGGCCGCCGACTCCGGTTCGCTGGAACGCTATCTGGAGACCTTCGCCCACACCTGCGCCGTCATGCAGACCCGTGAGGCGCTCTTCCGGGTCGCCGCGGAGTGCGCGGAGGACCTGGCGCAGGACGGCGTCGTCTACGCCGAGGTGCGGTACGCGCCCGAGCAGCACCTGGAGCGCGGACTCACCCTCGAAGAGGTCGTGGAGGCCGTCAACGACGGCTTCAGGGAAGGCGAGCGGCGTGCGCAGGCCGACGGCCACCGCATCCGCGTCGGCGCTCTGCTCACCGCCATGCGGCACGCGGCCCGCGCCCTGGAGATCGCCGAACTCGCCAACCGCCACCGCGACTCGGGGGTCGTCGGCTTCGACATCGCGGGCGCCGAGGCGGGCTTCCCGCCCACCCGTCACCTCGACGCCTTCGAGTATCTGAAGCGCGAGAACAACCACTTCACCATCCACGCGGGCGAGGCCTTCGGGCTGCCCTCGATCTGGCAGGCGCTCCAGTGGTGCGGCGCCGACCGGCTCGGCCACGGCGTGCGCATCATCGACGACATCGCGGTCGCCGAGGACGCGTCGGTGAAGCTCGGCCGGCTCGCCGCGTACGTACGCGACAAGCGCGTCCCGCTGGAGCTGTGCCCCAGCTCCAACCTCCAGACCGGCGCCGCCGCCTCGATCGCGGAGCACCCCATCGGGCTGCTCCGCAAGCTGCACTTCAGGGCGACGGTGAACACCGACAACCGGCTGATGAGCGGCACGAGCATGAGCCGTGAATTCGAGCTGCTGGTCGACGCCTTCGACTACACACTCGACGACATGCAGTGGTTCACGGTCAATGCGATGAAATCAGCATTCATTCCTTTCGATGAACGACTCGCCATGATCAATGACGTGATCAAGCCCGGATATGCCGAGCTGAAGTCCGAATGGCTGTTCAGGCAGACCGCTGTGACCAGCTAGTTCTTGCTGCCGGTGCGGAGATCGCCGGGATGGGGAAGCGGCCGGGAACACGGAATCCCGGCCGCTGTCGGGTGTTTGCGGGGCGGGTGCGCGGCTGGCTAGTTTGGAGAGCCGCTCGTAATTCCCCCCATTTTCGCCATTGCCCTTCCCTTCCTTCCCCCTCTTTTTCCCGTCGCCTCACCTTCCGCAAGGACGAAATTCCAGATGAAGCAGTCCGCCATCAAGACTCTCGGCACTGTCGCCCTCGGTGCCGCCTTCGCCGCCACCGCCGCGGGCAGCGCCGCCGCCGCGCCCGCCGCCCCCCAGGCCGGCGCCGCGCTGGACCTCGTCACCAAGACGCTGCCGGTGGGGGACCTCGTCGGCCAGCTCCCCGCGCCCCTCCCGGACGTGCTGACGGCGACCGGGCTGGCCCTCACCACCGTCCAGACGACCACGCCGTACGCGATCGACGCCGTGAAGACGGCCAACCCCGTCCAGCAGCTGGTGGGCGGGCTGCCGGTGAACGGCCTGGGCAAGGGACTGCCCGTCAACGGGATCCCGCTCGGCGGCTGAGCACGCGCGCACACAGCGGTGGGGCGTACACCCGGATCAGGGTGTACGCCCCACCGCTCTGTGTACGGGCGCCTGTCAGCTGTCAGCCGTCCGCTGTCGGTTACCAGGCGGCCGTGGAGGTCTTCCCACCCGGCAGCAGCAGCCACAGCGCCAGATAGAGCAGGAACTGCGGACCGGGCAGCAGACACGAGACGAGGAAGATCACCCGCATCGTCTGCGCGGACGTACCGAAGCGCTGGGCCAGCGCCGCGCACACTCCACCGAGCATCCGTCCGTGTCGAGGGCGGACCAGACCAGCCATGATGGGCTCCTTCGCGAGACCGTTCGGGAGCCTCTCTCATCGTGCTCCCCGATGTCTCCATGGTGCGCCGGGAGCCGGGGCCGGAGCGTCGCTCTACGGAGCGATGCCGACCCTGGGAATCGTCGGGGTCGTTCCCTGAAGCGCCTCATCCCGCGCGACGGTGTCCGACTCCTTCTCACGGCCGCCCGGGTGCGACCCGCGGAGGACGCGGGAGACACGTGAGAAGCGGGGGACACGGCGGGGGACCGTCCGGGAGCGACGCGCGCGGCGCAGCCGCGCCCGCCCGGCCGGAACCACCACCAGATGCGCCAGGGCCACGCCCGTCGTATTGAGCAGCAGCGCGTCCACGTCCACCACCCGGCCCGGCACCCCGGTCTGGAGCAGCTCGATCCCGAGCGAGATCATCGCGCCCGCCGTGACCGTACGGGCCATCGAGGCCCACCCGGAGACGAAGAGACGGCCGTCGACCATCGGCAGCAGCACACCCAGCGGGGCCAGCAGCAGAAGCCCCTCGCCGATGCGCCGGGCGCCCTGGACGGGCCCCAGCGCCAGATCGGCCTTGATACCCGCGAAGGGCGTCAGATTGGCCGCGTTCACCCACATGACGTCCAACGGGCGGAGCGTCACCCATCCCACCAGCATCAGATGCAGCAGGAGGAGAGCGAACCCCGCCATACGGAAGTGGATGACGGCACTGCCGCCCGGACCTTGACGCACGCAGCCCAAGACGCGGTGGCCGGCGGGAACGGTTCCGCCCGCGGTGGAAGAAGAGCGCCGTGAGACGGGTATCACCCGTCCGGCCCGCGACGAGCCGACGAGCCGACGAGAGACCCTAGTGACCCGACGGTGAGGCGGACGCCGTCGAGACCGGGCCGAGCGTCGGCACCGGCGCGTCCGGCTGGGCCTTCGTCGCCCGGGTGCAGCCATAGGCGCGCGCCGGATAGTCGCCGGGCCCGCCCAGCACGACCTGCCCGTCCGTCGCCTCGCTCTCCGCGAACGTACAGACGATCTGCGCCAGCGCCGTCGCGGGCAGATCCTCCGGCTGACGGCTGAGCCGCAGCGCCCCGGCGGGGTCGCCCGCACGCGAGGACGAGACGACCAGCGGCCCCCGTACGGTCGTGCCGAACCCCGCCTCCCGCTCATCGGCGGACGGCTCGGCCTGAAGCTCGTCGAGCAGCCCCTGCGCGATCAGCACCCGGTCGTCGGAGCCCCTGCCCTGCTGGATCCGCGCCGCACGCTCCACCGGCGCGAGCCCGGAGGAACAGACCAGATAGATCCGCACGGGAACGCCCGGCCGCGCCTGGGTGATGACGTCCTTCCCGGAGATCTCGCACGGCTTCCGGGAGGGCGCGGGTCCCGCGTCCACCGGTACCGAGGTGGTCCTGATGCCGCACCCGGCGGCGAGCGCGGCGAGCGCGACCACACCCGCGAGCCGCCCGAAGGCGGCCACCCCGGCCCGCCGCGCTCGGCCCGCGCGCCGCGTCCGGCCCGCTCGCGGTGTCCCGTCCACCACCCGCGTCCGGCTCGTGCCGCTCCCCGTCATCCCGCCCCAGCGCGTCACGGGGTGTCGCCTTCCTCTCCCGGATCCCGATCGCGGTCACGCTCCGCGGCCTCCGTGCCGTCCGCGTCGTCCCGGGGCAGCCGCAGTACGAACATCGCGCCGCCGTCCGGCACATTGGCCGCGGTGATGTCACCGCCGTGGATATGCGCGTTCTCCTGGGCGATCGACAGCCCGAGCCCGCTGCCCTCGGAGCGCGGCCGGGAGGCGCTCGCCTTGTAGAAGCGGTCGAACACATGCGGCAGGACGTCCTCGGGGATACCGGGACCGTGGTCCCGTACCTCGATGACCAGCCAGCCGTCCTCCGTACGCACCGCCACCCGGACCGGCGAGCCACCGTGCTTGAGCGCGTTGCCGATCAGATTCGCCATGATCACATCGAGCCGGCGCGGATCGAGCCGCGCCATGATGCCGCGCTCGGCGTCCAGATCCACCGCGTCCAGCCAGGCCCGTGCGTCGATACAGGCCGTGACCTGGTCGGCGACATCGACATCGTCCAGGACGAGCCGGGCCGTACCCGCGTCGAAGCGGGTGACCTCCATCAGATTCTCCACCAGCACATTGAGCCTGCGGGTCTCGCTCACCACCAGCGTCACGGCGGGCGCGATCATCGGGTCGAGGCTGTCGGCCTCTTCCTCCAGGACCTCCGTCACCGCGGTCAGCGCGGTCAGCGGGGTGCGCAGCTCATGGGACATGTCGGCGACGAAACGGCGGCTGGACTCCTCCCGCGCGCTCATGTCCGCGACCTTCTTCTGGAGCGACTCCGCCGCCTTGTTGAACGTACGGGAGAGATCGGCCAGTTCGTCCCCGCCCGACACCCGCAGCCGGGTGCCGAACCTGCCCTCGCCGAGCTGCCGCGCCGCCTCGCCCAGCCGCTGCACGGGCTTCAGTACGGTCGTCGCCGCGGCGTGCGCCAGCAGGGCGGAGCCGACGAGCGCGAGTGCCGTGGCGATCCCCAGTGACCAGGCGAGCGAGTTGAGATCGGTACGTTCCTGGTCGAGCGACTTGAACAGATACCCGGTCGGCCCGCCGCCGATGATCCGCGTACCGCCCACCAGATAGGGCGTGCCGCCGCGCTCCACGCGCTGCCAGAAGACGTGGTACGGGTACTTGTTCCCGGAAGTGAGCTTCTGCTTGTCGTTCACCGCGTCCTGGAGGGACTTCGGTACGTCGTCCATCGTGAAGGTGTCCGGATCGGAGACGCCCACGATCGGTTTGCCGCCGTCGCGCGTGCCTATCAGCAGCACGCTGTAACCGGGGCTCTCGCCCGCCATCAGAACGGCCGTGCTCTGCAACTCCGTCTGACTCGGCCGCAGGGGCAGCTCCGCGGCGCGGTTCTGCATCTCCTGCTGGAAGTCCTCCAGGGCCGAGTCCTGGGTCCTGGTCAGGACGGCCTCGCGGTTGAGCCAGTACGCGATGCCCGAGGCGGAGACGGCGGCGGTCAGCGCGACGGCCGCGAAGACGACCACGAGCCGCAGCCGCAGACTGGTCCAGCGGAGCCCCGCCAGAACCGCCCTCTTCGCCGCACCGGCCCTCGGCTCACCGCCCGCGCGGCGGCGCGGGCGCCGGTACGGGTCGATGCCCTCACCGAGGTGCGCGCCGTACATGTCCTGCGCGCCGTACACGTCCTGCCCGGCGGACACCTCGTGCGTGCCGCGCGGGCCGTGCGCGTCGTCCTCCGGCGGGCCGCCGCCCGGCCGGTGCCGCCTGGGTACGTCACTCACGAAGGCGTGTCCAGCCGGTATCCCACGCCGCGCACCGTACGGATCAGGGTCGGCGAGGACGGCACGTCCTCCACCTTCGCGCGCAGCCGCTGCACACACGCGTCCACCAGCCGCGAGTCACCGAGGTAGTCGTGCTCCCACACCAGCCGCAGCAACTGCTGCCGGGACAGCGCCTGGCCGGGCCGGCGGCTCAGTTCGAGCAGCAGCCGCAGCTCGGTCGGCGTGAGCTGGAGGTCCTCGCCGTTCTTGGTGACCGTCATCGCGGAACGGTCGATCACCAGGCTGCCGAACGTCGCGGAGTCCGTGGACTCGCGCTCGCCGCGGCGCAGCACCGCGCGGATCCGGGCGTCGAGCACCCGTCCCTGGACAGGCTTCACCACATAGTCGTCGGCCCCGGACTCCAGACCGACCACTACATCGATGTCATCGCTGCGCGCGGTCAGCAGGATGATCGGCAGCTGGTCGGTGCGCCTGATGCGCCGGCACACCTCGAAACCGTCGATCCCGGGCAGCATCACGTCCAGCACGATCAGATCCGGCCGCTGCTCCCGCAGCAGTTTCAGGCCGTCCTCTCCCGTCGCCGCGGTGGCCACTCGGTGGCCCTGGCGTGACAGCGAGAGTTCGAGGGCCGTGCGGATGGCGTCGTCGTCCTCGATCAGCAACAGGAAAGGCACGGAGGTCATTCTGTCCCATGGGGGGACCGGAGTTCGACCGCCGGTGCGCTCCTCACTCATTCCCCACGCGTTTCACAAGCCACGAAGTCCCCTGTGACAGGGCTGTGACAGACGGCGGACAGGGCCATGAAACTGCCCCGGCAAGCTCATTGGCACACGGAACGAAATCCAGACTCCAACGACGGGGGGCGCGGGATGAACGCACTGCACGGAACGACCTCAAGCGCAGTGGTCACGCGTCTTCATGACGTCACGCGGAGCAGCGAGAAGTCCGGCGGCGTGAACGGGCGGGGGTGCGTTCGCGGCGCCGGGCGTCAGCACAAGCCGTCGTACATGACGGTCGTTGACGCGGACCGCACGGAGCGCTCGGACCGGGCGGGCAACGGGGGAAATCCGGGCAACGGGGGTAACAGGGCGGCCGCGTACGGGGAGGCCACGGGGGAACGGACGGTCCTGGCGGGGCGGACGGACGCCGAAGCGGCGTTCACCGCGTACGTCCAGGAGCGCCGCGCCTCCCTGTACGCGACGGCCTACCACCTGACCGGCGACCGGTTCGAGGCCGAGGATCTGCTCCAGAGCGCCCTCTTCTCGACCTACCGGGCGTGGGACAGGATCAGCGACAAGGCCGCGGTCGGCGGCTATCTGCGCCGCACCATGACCAATCTGCACATCAGCGCCTGGCGCAGGCGCAAGCTCAATGAGTATCCGACGGAGGAGCTGCCGGAGACGGCGGGCGACACCGACGCGATGCGCGGTACGGAACTGCGCGCGGTGCTCTGGCAGGCGCTCTCCCGCCTGCCGGAACTCCAGCGCACGATGCTCGTACTGCGCTACTACGAGGGCCGCACCGACCCGGAGATCGCGGAGATCCTCGACATCAGTGTCGGCACGGTGAAGTCGAGCATCTGGCGGTCGCTCCGTCGGCTGCGCGAGGACGAGGACCTCAGCTTCGGCCGTGACGAGGAAGAGTCCTTCGGGGAGCTCGTCGCCTGAAGGCTGTGGGGGGAAGCACGGGGGAAGTACGGGGGAAGTACGGGGGAAAGCAGGACCCGCCGTCTCGGGGGAGGCGGCGGGAGCACACCTGGAAACAGGGAAACAGGGGAAGCAGGGGGGCGTACCGGGGGCTGGGGGGTTCCCCGGACCGCCGAGGGATCACGGGGGATACCCGGGGGGACACGGGACAGGAAGCGGGATCGCACGGGCCTGGGGGGCTCGTGCGGTCCCGCTTCCATGTGCGCGTGTGAGAGTGCGCGCGGTGGCGCTGGCGGTGACCTACGGGTGGCTGGTCGCGGTCGGTGACGATTCGGTGTGCGCGGACCTTTCGGTGTGCGCGGACCTTGTGACGCGCGCGGCCTTCCCGGTACGCGGCCTGACGCATTGCCCGGCCGCCGCCGCCGCGATCCGGCCCAGCGCCTCCGCCTTCGCGCACGGGTACGCGCCCAGCGCCGTCTGCCGCCCCACGATCGCGCGCTCCGCCCGCATCAGCCGCCAGCCGCGCCGCAGCAGGAACGTCACCGACTTCCGCCCTTCGCGCAGGTCCCGCATCAGCCGCCGCCGGAACGTCGTCGACGGACGGCCGCGCAGACAGAGCGCGTCCGCCAGCACGCCCAGCTCCTGACAGCGCGCGACGATATCGGCGGCGAAGATGCCCTCCGCGAGGAACACCGGCGTGCGCCGGATGTCGAGGGCTTCGGAGTCCACGCGCGAACTGGTCGCGATCGAGTAGACGGGAACGGTCGTACGTCCCGTACGGCACAGCTCCGCGACCGCCGCGACCGCGGCGTCCGCGTCCCAGGACCGCACCGAGTCCCAGTCGATGTCCGAACTGCCCGCCACCAGCGGCAGCGTGGGGTCGTCGCCCTCTTTGTAGAAGTCGTCCAGGCGCAGCACGGGCAGACCGGTGCGGGCGGCGAGGGACGATTTTCCCGAGCCGGAGGGGCCCGTGAGCAGCACGACTCGGGTCGGAAGGGTTGCGGAGTTCACGGGACACCAGTGTGAGGCATGTACCTGCTCAGGAAACCCCCCGGGGACCGATCGGGCGGGATCGGCGGGCCGGGTTCGGCTGGTTTGGCGGGTTTATTGGTATCAGCACCCCCACCTCAACTACTCTGCGTGTCAGTCCGATTACTCATCGATCAGGCCAGGCGGGAAAATTCATGGCACGTCACGCAGCTTCCTTCTCTCCCCGGCGCACTCTGCTCCGCGCCGGTCTGACCGTCACCGCCGCGGGTGTGGCCCTCGGCCTCGGCGGTACGGCGGCCCAGGCGGCGGATCCCGCCGCCCCCACGCCCGCGACGGACACCAGCGAGCAGCTCTCCGAGTCCTCCATGGCGGCGGGCAAGGCCCTGACCGGCTCCGTCGGATATGTGCTGGGCCCCCTCACGGACCTGAAGCTCTACCCGCTGGCCAAGACGGGCGTGGATCCCCTGGACAACGCGGTGGGCACACAGATCGCCGACTTCAAGCCGGTGTCCACCGCCCCGCTGACCGCCCCGGTGACCGAGGGCGCGGCGCTCAAGGACGTGCCGGTGCTCGGCCCGGTGCTGGGCACGGCGACGGGCCTGCTGACGGGGTGATCGGTGTCGATGGCTCGATGGCCCCGTTCTCCCCCGGAGTGAGGGAAAACGGGGCCTCCGTGTGACGGTTCAGGAGGACGGGCCTCGGCGAGACGAGCGTCAGCAGGACACGCGTCAGCAGGACACGCGTCAGCAGGACACGCGTCAGCAGGACACGCGTCAGCAGGACACGCGTCAGCAGGACACGCGTCAGCAGGACGAGCGTCAGTAGGACGAGCCCGACGCGCCCAGGCTGCCCGTGGGGTGCCAGACCGTCTTCGTCTCCAGGAAGGCCGTCAGCCGGCGGGTGCCGGGATCCGCCGTCCAGTCGGTACGGCCCGCGCCCTCCGGGCGCAGCACCCGCTTCAGATTGTCGGCCGCCGCGATCTCCAGGTCCTTGGCGAGGACCTCGTCCGCGCCGGTCAGGTCGATCCCGTTGACGTCCTGGTGCGCGGCGAGCGGGGCCGCGATCTCGGCGGTCCTGCCGGAGAGGACGTTGACCACGCCGCCCGGGAGGTCGGAGGTGGCCAGCACCTCACCGAGGGAGAGCGCCGGGAGCGGGGACTTCTCGCTCGCGACGACAACCGCGGTGTTGCCCGTGGCGATCACCGGCGCGATGACCGAGACCAGGCCCAGGAACGACGACTCCTGCGGCGCCAGTACGGTCACGACCCCGGTCGGCTCGGGGGTGGAGAGGTTGAAGAACGGCCCCGCGACCGGGTTCGCCCCGCCCACCACCTGGCCGATCTTGTCGGTCCAGCCCGCGTACCAGACCCACCGGTCGATCGCCGCGTCGACGGCCACGGCCGCCTTCGACTTCGACAGGCCCTCGGCGTCCGCGACTTCCCGTACGAACTGGCCCTTGCGGCCCTCCAGCATCTCGGCGACGCGGTAGAGGACCTGGCCCCGGTTGTACGCCGTCGCGCCCGACCAGCCGCCGAACGCCTTGCGTGCCGCGACGACCGCGTCACGGGCGTCCTTGCGGGACGCCAGCGGGGCGTTGGCCAGCCAGGTGCCCTTGCCCGCCGCGTCAGAGGCTGATCTCGCTGCCGTCACTTCGTACACCCGGCCGCTCTCGCTGCGGGGGAACTTGCCCCCGACGTACAGCTTGTAGGTCTTGAAGACACTCAGTCGCGTCACATCGGACTTCGAGTCAGACATTGAGGTACGCCTCCAGGCCGTGGCGGCCGCCCTCGCGGCCGTACCCCGATTCCTTGTAGCCGCCGAACGGCGAGGTCGGGTCGAACTTGTTGAACGTATTGGCCCAGACGACACCCGCCCGGAGCTTGCCGGCGACCGCCAGGATGCGGGAGCCCTTCTCCGTCCAGATACCGGCCGACAGCCCGTACTGGGTGTTGTTGGCCTTGGCCACGGCCTCCTCGGGCGTACGGAACGTCAGCACGGACAGCACCGGGCCGAAGATCTCGTCGCGGGCGATGGTGTGCGCCTGCGTGACGTTCGTGAAGACCGTGGGGGCGAACCAGTAGCCGGAGGAGGGCAGTTCGCACGCGGGCGACCAGCGCTCGGCGCCCTCCGCCTCGCCCGCGTCGGCCAGTGCCGTGATCCGGGCCAGCTGCTCGGCCGAGTTGATCGCGCCGAGGTCGGTGTTCTTGTCCAGCGGATCGCCGACGCGCAGCGTGGCCAGCCGGCGCTTGAGCGAGTCCAGCAGCTCGTCCTGGACGGACTCCTGGACGAGCAGCCGCGAGCCCGCGCAGCAGACCTGGCCCTGGTTGAAGAAGATGCCGGTGACGATGCCCTCGACGGCCTGGTCGATGGGGGCGTCGTCGAAGACGATGTTGGCGCCCTTGCCGCCCAGTTCGAGCGTGGCCCTCTTCCCCGTACCGGCGATCTCGCGCGCGATGGCCTTGCCGACGGCGGTCGAGCCGGTGAAGGCGATCTTGTCGATGCCCGGGTGCGAGACGAGCGCGGCGCCCGTGCCGCCGTCACCGGTCACGATGTTCACGACGCCCTTGGGGAGCCCGGCCTGACGGCAGATGTCCGCGAAGAAGAGCGCGGAGAGCGGGGTCGTCTCGGCGGGCTTCAGAACGACCGTGTTGCCGGTCGCCAGCGCCGGGGCGATCTTCCACGCGAGCATGAGCAGCGGGAAGTTCCACGGGATGATCTGGCCGGCGACACCGAGCGGGCGGGGGCTGGCCCCGCCTCCTCCGTCTGTCGTCCTCCGGCCGAACCCTGCGTGGTCGAGCTTGTCGGCCCAGCCCGCGTAGTAGAAGAAGTGCGCGGCGACCAGCGGGAGGTCCGCGTCGCGGGTCTCCCTGATCGGCTTGCCGTTGTCGAGCGTCTCCAGGACGGCCAGCTCGCGCGAGCGCTCCTGGATGATCCGCGCGATACGGAACAGGTACTTGGCCCGCTCGGCGCCGGGCAGCGCGGACCATTTCTCGAACGCCTTGCGGGCGGCCCTGACCGCGCGGTCGATGTCGTCGGCGCCGGCCTGGGCGACCTCGGAGAGGACCTCCTCGGTGGACGGGCTGACGGTCTTGAAGACCTTGCCGTCGGACGCCTCGGTGAACTCGCCGTCGATGAAGAGCCCGTAGGACGGCGCGATGTCGACGATCGCACGGGATTCGGGCGCGGGAGCGTACGCGAACGCGGAACCGAGTGCGGAACCGGAAGCGGATGTGGATGCGGATGCCATGGTGATCAGTCCACCGTCACGTAGTCGGGGCCGGAGTAGCGGCCGGTGCTGAGCTTCTGACGCTGCATCAGCAGATCGTTCAGCAGGCTGGAGGCGCCGAACCGGAACCAGTGGTTGTCCAGCCAGTCCTCGCCCACGGTCTCATTCACCAGCACCAGGAACTTGACCGCGTCCTTGCTGGTACGGATACCGCCCGCCGGCTTCACGCCGATCTGCACCCCCGTCTGCGCGCGGAAGTCGCGTACGGCCTCCAGCATCAGCAGGGTGTTGGCAGGGGTGGCGTTGACCCCGACCTTGCCCGTCGACGTCTTGATGAAGTCCGCGCCCGCGATCATGCCGAGCCAGGAGGCGCGGCGGATGTTGTCGTACGTGGACAGCTCACCGGTCTCGAAGATCACCTTGAGCCGGGCGGCCCCCGCGGCCTCCTTCACGGCGCGGATCTCCTCGTACACCTTGAGGTAGTGACCCGCGAGGAACGCGCCGCGATCGATGACCATGTCGATCTCGTCGGCGCCCGCGGCCACGGCGTCGCGGGTGTCCGCGAGCTTGACGGCCAGCGAGGCGCGGCCGGCCGGGAAGGCGGTGGCGACGGAGGCGACCTTGACGTCCGAGCCGGCCAGCGCGGCGACCGCCGTCTCCGCCATGTCCGGATAGACGCAGACCGCGGCGGTGGCGGGCGTCGTACGGTCGGTCGGATCGGGCCGGAGGGCCTTGGCGGCGAGCGCCCGGACCTTGCCCGGGGTGTCCGCGCCCTCGAGCGTCGTCAGGTCGATCATGGAGATGGCCAGATCGATGGCGTACGCCTTGGCGGTGGTCTTGATCGAGCGCGTACCGAGCGATGCGGCGCGTGCCTCCAGGCCGACGGCGTCGACGCCGGGGAGCCCGTGGAGGAAGCGGCGCAGTGTGCTGTCGGACGCGGTCACGTCAGCGAATGCGGGGGTAATGGTGGGCATGGTCACCAGATGAGCATATCTACGCGCGTAGCAGCCTGTACAGGGGGTGAGGGCCGCGAGGGGGAGCCGTTCCCGAGATGTGACCGTCGCGGGTGGTGCGCGCCGTTGGCCGCCGGTTGCCGCTGCTTCTCGCTGCTTCCCGCCGGTTGCCGTCGGTTCCCACCGGGGGCGTGGAGGCACGTTCCGGGCATGCGGCAGAATCGGACGTATGACGAGCCCCGAGCAGCCCACCGAGCCGACCCACGCCGACCGCGTCTTCCGGTCGTCCGGCGGGATGGTCGGCGGCGGCCTGCTGCTCGCGCTCACCCTCTGGATCGGCGGCGACGCGCTCTTCCGCGGGACGGGCGGCACGCCCTGGCTGGCCCTCGCCGCGATGCTGTTCCTCGTACCGCTCGTGATCGCGTTCAGCCTGCGCCCGGCGGTCTACGCGAACGCCGACCGGCTGCGGATCAGGAACCCGTTCCGGACGATCACGCTGCCGTGGGGGGCGGTCTCGACCGTACGGGCCCAGTTCTCCTGCGAGGCCCTGACGGAGGACGGCAGGAAGTTCCAGCTGTGGGCCGTCCCGGTCTCGCTGCGCCAGCGCAAGCGCGCGAACAGGGCGCAGCTGCGGGGTGCCTCCGGCAGGGCGTCCGGCGGTGCGGGCTCGGGTGCGGGTGCGGCCGAGGTCCGGATGGCTCAGGCGGACCGTACGGTCGCGGATCTGCGCGAACTGTCGGACGGCGCGGAGTCGCGGCCGTCGGCGCAGGGGGAGCCGACGGTGCGGTGGGCGTACGAGGTGCTGGCGCCGGCGGCGGCGGGGCTGATCGTACTGATTGTGCTGCTGCTGATCGGCTGACGCGGGGCGCCGTCCGGCGGGGGCGTGGCGCGGTGCGCCTGCGGCGGGCGTGGTGCGCCTGCGGCGCGGGGCCCGGACGCACCCTGACCGTGTGCCGACTGGACGTGTTCGGCGTACGAGAAGGCCGGTCCAAGCTCATCGCGGCCGGCCGGCAGACACTGATCCGCGTGGACGGCGCGGTCAGGGGCGGCGGCCGGTGACGCGCTCGCCCCAGATGAGGTAGGCCGTCCGGCCGGTGAGCCAGGCTTCGTGGGCGGAATGGATACGGTCGCGCTCCGGACCGAGGCAGAGGGCGTCCGTCTCCTTGAGCGTTGCCCACCGGTACGCGGTGGCCGTGTGGGGTTCCGGGCCGTACGGGACGACGTCCGCGCCCTTGAAGACGACATCGAGCCCCTCGGCCTCGGTGACGCCTCTGGGTACGTGGTCCACGACGAGGATTTCCTCGGGTGCGGCGGGAGAGAGGCCGGTCTTCTCCGCGATCTCGCGCACGTACGCCTCGTGCATGAACTCGTCGGTCTGGGCGTCGCCGCCCGGCAGTTGCCAGGATCCGGCGGTGGCGGTGGGCATGAGGAGGACGTTCAGTTCGTCGTCGATGCGCCGGGTGAAGAAACCGGCGACGCCGGTCCGGCGGCGGGGCGGTTCGGACCGGCCGAGTTCGACGTACATGTCCTCACCTCTCGTTGATCATCGCGGGGTACGGGGCCGTCGCTCTCACCGTGAAGATGAGCCCCTTCCCGGTCATCGTTCTGACGACGGACCACCCGGGCGCGAGGAGATCCAGTAACTCCAGCCCCCTGCCGTGCTGGTCCCATGCGTCGTGCGCGCGGCGGGAGGGGCGGTGTCGTGCGCTCCGGTCGTGCAACTCGATCTGGACCGCGCCGTCGTACGGCGCATGGCAGATCAGATCGAACCCGCCACCGCCGGCGTGCAGCACGGCGTTGGTGGCGGTCTCGCTGACCAGCAGCTTGACGGTGTCGTGGTCCACCCAGGGATACGGCGCGTAGGCGCGGGCGGCTATGGCGCGGGCCTCGGGCACGGCAACGGCCGTACAGGGATAGCGCCCTACTGCCAGGACGTAACCACGCTGATCCATAACCCCCGCCTTTCAGGCGCGCGGATGTAGGGCGAGCCCGCTGCGGTTACGTGCGTCCGCAGCGTGCGCGCCCAGTTTGAGTCACGTGACTTGCCCTGCGCAACCCAGCGTGTGGATCTCAGCTCGGAGAGTCATAAGGTGGTCAACTGACCGATACTCTGACGGCGTCGGGAGAGCACGCCACTGGAAGGGGACTCGTGGCTGTAAGCGTCAATGCGAACGCGATCTTCGCCATGCGCCGCGTGGGCGAGGAACTACAGCGTCTCCGCGTCGAAGCTGGTCTCCAGCAGGAAGCGGTGGGGCAGGCGCTCGGCGTCTCGCGGTACACCGTGGGCAAGATCGAGCGCGGCAGAGCGTTCCCCACGGACGAACAACTCCCCAAGCTGCTCAAGCTCTTGAAGGTGACGCCGGAGGAACGAGCCGGGATCGTCGCGACGATCGAGCAGGGCAGGTCGTACGGTCGCACGTGGTACGAACGGCCCGAGATCCAGGCCCTGTTCAGCGGCGACTCGTACCGATACCTCTCGCTCGAAGACGCCGCGGAACGCATCTCGCTCCACTCGGGAACGTACGTTCCGGGGCTCCTCCAGACTCGTGAATACGTCGAGGCGATCGTCGCCTTCGGCCAGAAACACGAGAGCACGGAGCGCCGTGAGACTTTCGTCGAGGCGAGGCTGAGGCGACAGGAAGTCCTCACCCGCAGAAACCCTCTGATCGTGGACGCGCTGTGCTTGGAGTCCGCGCTGCGGGCTGTTGTCGGCGGACCGGAGGTCATGCGTGCGCAGCTCCGGCATCTGGTGGCGTGTGCCCAGCAGCAGAATGTCACTCTGCGAGTGATCCCATTCTCCGCGGGTGCCCCGAGCATCGCAGCGGCTCTGTTCACCATCATCGACTTTCCTGGCGCCGACAACCGCAGTGTCCTATCGCAGGAACGGGTCACCGGCGAGACTCTCCAAGACGATCCTGCTGAGGTGCGGGGCGCCCGCCGGAGGTTCGCCGACTCGGCTGCCCACGCGTTGGACCAGGAAGCAACCATTCGATGCATCGAAGAGATCGAGAAGGAACTGCCATGAGTGATCCGAAGGATGACCTCTACACGGCGCCGCTCAACGGCGAGTGGAAGAAGTCTTCGTTCAGTGCTGGCAACGGCGACAGCTGCGTTCAGATCATGCCGATCGACGGCGGCGTCGCCTTCGGCGACACCAAGCGCCGCGACCTGGACGGTGCGTTGCGGTTCACCGACAAGGAGATGCTGGCCCACATCCTGGCCGTCAAGGCGGGGCAGTACGACCACCTCATCCCCGACGGCACCGAACTCTGAGCGGCACGGCACGCCGGCGGCCGAGGCGGGAACGCGCGTCCATCGCAGCCACGTTGGGTACGGACGGTCCGGGGTAATCCGTGACTTGGCGGCGGAGGCGCATCAGCACCGGTGACCGACCCACCGCCCTGAAAGGCTGTTGATGGACACCCGCACAATCCGCCGCACGAGCGTCACACTGCCTGCCCTGAACGAGCCGGGCCTCTACCTCTCCCACGTCACCTCGTTGGAGGGCGGCCGTGGCCGGGTGGCGGAGTTCCACTACGCCGACGCCGATCTGCGGGACCTCGACCTGGCCGACACCCACCTGATGGACGGGAGGATCACCGGTCTCAAGGCCCGGCGCACCCGACTGGAGAAGCTCCGCGTCGACTCCGTGGAGTTCACCGGCTGTGACCTGTCCTCCCTGCGGTGGACCGACAGCAGGATCTGCCGAGCCGCCTTCCGCGGCTGCAAGCTCATGGGCGCCGCGCTCGAAGACGTCACGCTGGACAACGTGCTGTTCGAGAACTGCACGTTGGACTACAGCACCCTCACTCGCGTCCGGGCCGTCGGGCCCGTGATCTTCGCCAGGTGTTCGCTGCGGGAGGCCATTTTCAGCGCCGTCGATCTGGGCGCCGCCCTGATCGACGACAGCGATCTGCGGCTGACCGAGTTCGACGGCGGGAAGTACCGCGGCCTCGACCTTCGGGGCAGCGACCTGTCCCAGCTCCGTGGCGTCACCTCGCTCAAGCAGATCGTCATCGACCGGGCCCAGACACTCCAGCTGGCCGAGGCTCTCGCCGTCGAGCTGGATGTCACCTTCGGCGAAGACCTCGACGACACGTAGCCCCGCATCTGCCCTCGGGAGGCACAGCCATGGGCCCGCGACTCGTATTCGACACGTTCGACGACATACACGGCCGGTGCGACATCACACCGGTCCGGCCGCTTGGCAGCGAGCCCGGCTACGACGACGACGCCATCGTCCCCGGCGACGGACTGGACGCCCCTGACTGCCGACGAGGCCGAACAGCACCGAGCCGACGACTCGACGCCGGACAGCGTCCGGATCGAGCTCGTACGCCACCCGCTACCGGACCTCGATCCGGACGATGTGGCCGGCCGCCTCGAAACCGCCGCCCGCCTGGATCCGCTCAAGGGCCGCCGGCCCCCTGCCCTCCTGGGCTGTACGGCCAGCCCCGCCAACTGGGCCACCACCACGGAGGACACCGCCACCGGCCGGCGCATCGGCCTGCGTGGCGGCCGGCCACCGAGCGCCAGCAGCGTGATCGCTCCGGCGCCCGCGCGCCCCGTGGTCGACGAGGGGAGCCCGGGGTGGCGGGGGCCTACGCCGTGATCGCGTAGAGCGTGCCCGAGGCGCCCGTCGCGTAGGCCGTGGGGCCGGAGACCAAGGGGCCCGTGCGGAGTTGTTCGCCGGCGGGGAAGTCCCACTTCTTCTTGCCGGTGGCCGCGTGGAGCGCGTGCAGGGTGGTGCCGGCCGCCACGCAGACCGTGCCGTTGCCGGCACTCGGGGCGGGGTGGATCTCGGTGCCGAAGGGGGTGTTCCACTTCGGGGCACCCGTCTTCGCGTCCCAGGCGTACAGGGTGGTCCTGCCGCAGACGTAGACCGTGTCGCCGGACACGACCGGGGGGCCCTGGAACGCGCCGCCGTCCTCGGCGGCGGTCAGCCACTTCTCCTGCCCGCCCGTGGACACCGCCGACACGGACGTGCCGTTCTCGCCGAAGACCGTGAAGTAGACGGAGTCACCGGCCACGGCCACGTCCGAGATCCGGACGGCCGAGGTCAGGTGCTTCCATGTCCGCTTCCCGGTGGCCGGGTCGTACGCGTACAGGGCGCCGCCGCTGCTGGTGTAGACCGTGCTGTCGGCTATGCGCGCGGATTCGGCGTATTCGAGGTCGGCCGAGGTCTCCAGCAGGATCTTCCCGGTCGACGCGGACACCGCGTACAGCACGGTGGAGGAGCCGCTGCCGCCCAGGAAGCAGACGGTGTCGTCGGACGCCGACGGGGCCGCGTCGGCGACGTCCAGTTCGGAGGAGGCCCACTTCCGCTCGCCGGTGGCCGCGTGCAGCGCGCGCAGGACGTCGCCGACCACGACGCAGACGGTGTCGTCGGTCACGGCCGGAGTGGGCACGAGCGTGCCGTCCGTGGCGCCGGTGGTGTGGGTCCACTGGTCGCCGCCCTGGTCGGCCGAGACCGCGTACAGGCTCTTCCGGCCGGGGAAGTAGACCATGCCGTTGGCCACGGCCAGCGCCCCGTCGGCGTCGTCGCGGCCGTCGCCTGCGGCGACCGTGGACTTCCAGCGCGGGGTGCCGGGCCGCTGGGGGACCGTCGGGGTCTCCTCGGGCGCGGAGGTGCCGGCATCCATGTCGTCGTCGGTGCCGGAGGACCGCCAGACGCCGTAACCGATCCCCGCCGCGGCGGTGGCCCCCACGAGGCCGAGCAGCGCCCGGCGGCGGGTCATACGGGACGAGGGGAGTGCCGTGGACGGCGGCGTGTCGATGAACTGGGCGGTGGAGGCCTTGAGTTGTAGGGTCCTGGCGACCGGTTCCGGGAGCCAGCCGTGGGCCGGCGGAGGCGCGGCGTACGCCCCGGCCCCGGACAGGTGGTGCATCAGCTCGGCCACGGTGGGGCGTTGGCCGGGGTCCTTGGCCAGGCAGTGCTCCACCAAGGGCCGCAGGCCGGGCGGAAGGTGCTCCAGGCCGGGCCTCTCGTGCACCGTTCGGTAGTGGAGCCCGTGCGCCGACCCCGTGCCGAACGGCCCGGCTCCCGTCGCCGCGTACGCGAGGACCGCACCGAGGGAGAACACATCGCTGGCCGGGCTGACGCGGTCGTCCGTCAGCTGCTCGGGGGACATGAAGCCGGGGGTGCCCACCATCACCCCGGTCTGGGTCAGGGCGCTGGCGTCGCTGACGACGGAGATGCCGAAGTCGATCACGCGCGGGCCGTCGTGGGCGAGCAGGATGTTCGAGGGCTTCAGGTCACGGTGGACCACCCCCGCCGCGTGAATCGCCCCCAGCGCCTCGGCCAGCCCCGAACCGAGCGTCAGGACACGCCCCGGCGGCCATGGGCCGTGCGCGGCGACGGCCTCGCTCAGCGCCATTCCCGGTACGTAGACCGTCGCCAGCCAGGGCGGAGTGGCGTCGGGATCGGCGTCGACCACACCCGCGGTGAAGGCGCCGTTCACACGCTGGATCGCGGTGACCTCCCGGACGAACCGGCGGCGGAACTGCGGGTCCTCGGCCAGGTCCGGGCGGACCACCTTGACGGCCGCCATGCGCCCGCCCCGCGAACGCCCCAGGAACACGCTGCCCATGCCGCCGGAGCCGAGCCGGCCCACGAGACGGTAGGGCCCCACCTGCTCGGGGTCCCCGGCACGCAACGCCTTCAACGCCTCCACCACGTACCCCCGCCGAACCTGGTGCCGGTCGCGGCACCGCGGCTGTCTGTCGGATCCCTGCGAAGTCAGCCACATTACTGGGAGTACGCGCCCGCGCGGGGCGGGGGGCTGGGATCCGCCGCCGGACAAGTGGCCTGTGGCGGGCCCGCGTACGACAGCCGGGTACGACAGCCGGATACGACGGCCGCGTACGACGGCCCGGTACGACGGAACGGTCAGATGCCGGCGACCGCCGCCAGGTCGCGCTTCATCGCCGCCAGCGTCGCCGTGGCCGTGTCCCGTGCCGCCGTCAGGGCCGTCGCGTCCGCGACCGGGATCACGACCTCCAGATAGCACTTCAGCTTGGGCTCGGTGCCGCTCGGCCTGACGATGACGCGGGCACGGTACGCGCCCTCCAGGTGGTAGCGGAGGCCGTCCGTCGGGGGCAGCGTGTCCGTACCGCGCGTGAGGTCCTCGGCGGAGGCGACGTTCAGGCCGGCCAGCTCCGTCGGCGGAGTCTCGCGCAGGCGGCGCATCGCGGCGGCGATCAGGGACAGGTCCCGGACGCGGACCGACAGCTGGTCCGTGGCGTGCAGGCCGTGGGTGACGGCCAGATCGTCCAGCAGGTCGCTGAGCGTACGGTCCTTGGCCTTGAGTTCGGAGGCCAGTTCCGCCACCAGCAGCGCGGCCGTGATGCCGTCCTTGTCGCGGACGCCGTCCGGGTCGACGCAGTAGCCGAGCGCCTCCTCGTACCCGTACCGCAGGCCCTCGACGCGGGCGATCCACTTGAAGCCGGTCAGCGTCTCCTCGTGACCCAGCTCCGCCGCCCCGGCGATCCGGCCGAGCAGCGAGGACGAGACGATCGACTCGGCGAAGGTGCCCGTCGCGCCCTTGTGGACGAGATGGGCCGCGAGGAGCGCGCCGACCTCGTCGCCGGTCAGCATCCGCCAGCCGCTGACGGCCGTGTCGTCGGGGACGGCGACGGCGCAGCGGTCCGCGTCCGGGTCGTTCGCGATGATCAGGTCGGGCCGTACGCGCCGGGCGGTGGCGAAGGCCAGGTCCATCGCGCCCGGCTCCTCCGGGTTCGGGAACGCGACGGTCGGGAAGGCCGGATCGGGCACGGCCTGCTCCGCCACGAGCGCGGGCTCGGGGAAGCCGGCGCGGGCGAAGGCCGCCAGGAGGGTTTCCGTACCGACGCCGTGCAGCGCCGTGTGGACGACGCGCGCGGTGCGGGGCGTGCCGGGGGTCAGGACCGCGTCCGTACGTGCCAGATACGCGGCCAGGACGTCGTCGCCGAGGATCTCCCAGCCGTCGTCGGGCCGGGCCACGCCGGCCAGCGGGCCGACCGCGGCGATCCGGGCCGCGATCTCGCCGTCGGCGGGCGGCACGATCTGCGAGCCGCCGCCGAGGTAGACCTTGTAGCCGTTGTCCTGGGGCGGGTTGTGGCTGGCGGTGACCTCCACCCCGGCGACGGCGCCGAGATGCCGTACGGCGAAGGCCAGTACGGGCGTCGGCAGCGGCCGGGGCAGTACGGCGGCGCGCAGCCCGGCGCCGGTCATCACGGCCGCGGTGTCCCGGGCGAAGTCGGCGGACTTGTAGCGGGCGTCGTATCCGATGACGACCAGCCCGTCACCATGGCCCTGGGCCCTGAGATACGCGGCGAGACCTGCCGCGGCGCGGATGACCACCGCGCGGTTCATCCGCATGGGCCCGGCGCCCAGTTCGCCGCGCAGCCCGGCGGTGCCGAACTGGAGCGTGCCGGCGAACCGTTCCGCCAGGGTGGCGGTGTCCCCGGCGTCGATGATCTTGCCGAGCTCCTCGCGGGTGTCGCTGTCGGGATCCTCGGCCTGCCAGGCCTCGGCCCGTGCGACGAGGTCCTGATACGTGGCGTCCTGCACGGTGGGGGGCACCTCCTGGTAGCTGTGACGCCGGGGCCGACGGCATGGCCCCGGCGGGATGTCATTCCCGGCTCGGACGTGACCTAGTGCCGCGACCGGGCAAACATTGCCGGAGAGGACCTAGACGCGCTGGAGCACCTGGGCGAGCAGGGCGCCCATCTGCGTCGCCGAGTCGCGGCCCGCCTGGAGGACCTCCTCGTGGTTGAGCGGCTCGCCCGAGATGCCCGCGGCCAGATTCGTGACCAGCGAGATGCCGAGCACCTCGGCGCCCGCCTCGCGGGCCGCGATGGCCTCCAGGACGGTCGACATGCCGACGAGGTCGCCGCCCAGGACACGGACCATGTTGATCTCGGCCGGCGTCTCGTAGTGCGGGCCGGGGAACTGCACGTACACCCCCTCTTCGAGGGCCGGGTCGATCTCCTTGCACAGCGCGCGCAGCCGCGGCGAGTACAGGTCCGTGAGGTCGACGAAGTTGGCGCCGACGATGGGGGAGACGGCCGTCAGGTTGATGTGGTCGCTGATCAGCACGGGCTGGCCGGGGCGCATGCCCTCGCGCAGTCCGCCGCAGCCGTTGGTCAGCACGATGGTCTTGCAGCCCGCGGCGACCGCGGTACGTACGCCGTGCGCGACGGCGGCGACCCCGCGGCCCTCGTAGTAGTGCGTGCGGCCCAGGAAGACCAGCGCGCGCTTCTCGGCGATCCGGTACGAGCGGATTCTGCCGCCGTGACCGGCCACGGCCGGCGGCGGAAAGCCGGGGAGATCGGTGACGGGGAACTCCGCCTCGGGCGTGCCGAGCGCGTCGACCGCCGGTGCCCAGCCGGAGCCCATCACCAGGGCGACGTCATGGGTCTCGGCGCCGGTCAGCTCGCGCAGGCGGGTGGCGGCGGCGTCGGCGGCGGCCAGGGGGTCGG
This sequence comes from Streptomyces sp. L-9-10, assembly GCF_004151105.1. Lineage (GTDB taxonomy): Bacteria > Actinomycetota > Actinomycetes > Streptomycetales > Streptomycetaceae > Streptomyces. The sequence continues at coordinate 453,084 of NZ_PHRF01000095.1, read as the reverse complement.
ATCCGTCGGCGTTGGCCGGGATAACAGATGCGTTCACGCGGATGAGGGTAGCCGGTCATGCCCTACGCGCGTAGATGGTCGTCGCACGGTCATGACATCGTTGTGTTGTCGTTTCCAACGAAAACAGCGGCCGTGCGCCGCTTCCCCGATTCCCGCCCGGTTCTTCCCCGGTTCCCCCGGAGGCCCCGCGCGGTTCGCCCGCCCGTCCGCCCCCGTCAGCAGGGGCGCTTGCGCAGCTCCATCACGTAGTCGTGGGGGGCGCCCGCCGACTCCGCCGCGTCGGCCAGCTCGCCCAGATAGCGCGCCGAGGGGAGACCGCCCTCATAGCCGTTCAGGACGTACATCCAGGTCGGCTCCTCGCCGTCCAGGGTGTGCACCCGTACCCGCATACGGCGGTAGATGTCGAGCCCCACGCCCTCCCAGCGGTCCATGGAGTCCTCGTCCATCGGGGCGATGTCGTACAGGGCGACGAAGACCTGGGAACGCGGCGCCTCCACGACCGTGGCCAGCGCGCCCTCCCAGCCCATCTGCTCGCCGCCGAAGGTGAGCCGCCAGCCGTTGAGCCAGCCGGTGCCGCGCAGCGGGGAGTGCGGGGCGCGGCGGGTCATCAGCCGCGCGTCGAGGTTGCCGGCGTACGCGGCGTAGAGCGACATGGGGTCGAGGGTACGGGAGGTACGGGCGTGGGCTGTTTTTTTGAGGGCTCGGTTCGCCTCCGGGCGCCACCGGGTTCCCCGAGGGGTGGCTCTCCCGTCCGGGGCGCGGTCTTTCCGGAGGCGAACCGAGCCCTCATGAAGAAGGCCGCCGGGCACCCCGGGGGGAAGGTACTTGAAGCGTGCGGGACAATGGAGTACGACTGCATCCCCCGGGGCTCCCCCCGGAACCCCGGCCGGGGTGGCAGACGGGCCGGGTTGACAACGCGAGGCGGACTTTTTCGTGACCCGGATCGTGATCATCGGTGGCGGCCCCGGCGGCTACGAGGCGGCTCTCGTAGGGGCCCAGCTCGGCGCCGAAGTGACCGTCGTCGACTGCGACGGACTCGGCGGCGCGTCGGTGCTGACCGACTGCGTACCGTCGAAGACCCTCATCGCGACGGCCGAGGTGATGACCACCTTCGACTCCTCGTACGAGGAACTGGGCATCATCGTCGCGGACGACACCCCTCCCCTCGAACAGAAGGCCCGCGTCGTCGGGGTCGATCTCGGCAAGGTCAACCGGCGTGTGAAGCGGCTCGCGCTGGCCCAGTCGCACGACATCACGGCCTCCGTCACCCGGGCCGGCGCGCGGGTCATGCGCGGGCGCGGGCGTCTCGACGGACGGCAGGCCGTGGATGGCTCGCGCCAGGTGATCGTGACCGCGGCGGACGGCACGGAGGAGTCGCTCACCGCCGACGCCGTGCTGATCGCGACCGGCGCGCACCCCCGCGAGATCCCGGACGCGAAGCCCGACGGCGAGCGCATCCTCAACTGGACGCAGGTCTACGACCTCGACGAGCTGCCCGAGGAACTGATCGTGGTCGGCTCCGGTGTCACCGGCGCCGAGTTCGCCGGTGCCTACCAGGCGCTCGGCTCGCGCGTCACGCTCGTCTCGTCCCGTGACCGCGTACTGCCCGGCGAGGACCCGGACGCCGCCGGCGTGCTGGAGGACGTCTTCCGGCGCCGCGGCATGAACGTGATGTCCCGCTCCCGCGCCGAGGCCGCCAAGCGCGTGGGCGACCGGGTCGAGGTGGCCCTCTCCGACGGCCGGGTCATCTCCGGTACGCACTGCCTGATGGCCGTCGGCGCCATCCCGAACACGGCGGGCATGGGACTGGAGGAGGCCGGCGTCCTGGTCAAGGAGTCCGGCCACATCAAGACCGACCGGGTCTCCCGCACCTCCGCGCCGGGCGTCTACGCCGCCGGTGACGTCACCGGGATCTTCGCCCTCGCCTCGGTCGCGGCCATGCAGGGCCGGATCGCGATGTACCACTTCCTGGGCGACGCGGTCGCCCCGCTCAACCTCAAGACCGTCTCGTCGAACGTCTTCACCGACCCGGAGATCGCTACCGTCGGTTACAGCCAGGCGGACGTCGACGCCGGCAAGATCGACGCGCGCGGCGTCAAATTGCCGCTGCTGCGCAACCCGCGCGCCAAGATGCAGGGCATCCGGGACGGCTTCGTCAAGATCTTCGCCCGCCCCGGCACCGGGATCGTCGTCGGCGGGGTCGTCGTCTCGCCGCGCGCCAGCGAACTGATCCATCCCATCGCGCTCGCCGTCGACAACAACCTGACCGTGGAGCAGATCGCCAACGCCTTCACCGTCTACCCGTCCCTGTCGGGCTCGATCGCCGAGGTGGCACGGCAGTTGCACACCCGGAAGACCGGCGAGGAGGGCTGACGGACGGGCGCTCCGCGGGGTGCGCCGCGGGGCGCGGAGGCGCCGCGGTTCGCCTGCGTGAAGGCGCCGTTCGTGAGCGCGTCGCCGTGGTCCGCACGGGCTTTGCCGCTGCTGACGCGGCCTTATACCACCGTGCGTACCCGTCTGTGTACAACTTCTGTTATTCGGCGCAAACTGCTGAAAGTAGACGGCGGTTGGGGTTACTGTCAGTTTCGTGTTCGCTGCAGAACGTCGCCAATTGATCCTCGAAATGGTGCGCGCCAACGGGGCCGTGTCGCTCCGTGAGCTCGCCCGCGTCGTCCAGACCTCCGAAGTGACCGTACGGCGGGACGTGCGGGCGCTGGAGGCCGAAGGACTCCTCGACCGCCGGCACGGCGGTGCGGTATTGCCGGGCGGATTCACGCGAGAATCCGGCTTTCCGCAAAAGTCCCATCTCGCAACGGCGGAGAAGACGGCCATCGCCGATCTCGCCGCGAGTCTCGTCGAAGAGGGCGAGGCCGTGGTCGTCGGCGCCGGTACGACCACGCAGGAGCTGGCCCGTCGGCTCGCGCGGATCCCCGGCCTGACCGTCGTCACCAACTCGCTGCTCGTCGCGCAGGCGCTCGCGCATGCCAACCGGGTCGAAGTCGTCATGACCGGCGGCACGTTACGCGGCTCGAACTACGCGCTGGTCGGCAGCGGGGCGGAGCAGTCCCTCCAGGGGCTCCGGGTCACCCGCGCGTTCCTGTCCGGGAGCGGGCTGACCGCCGAGCGCGGGCTGTCCACGTCCAACATGCTCTCGGCGAGCGTCGACCGGGCGCTGGTGCAGGCCGCGGCGGAGGTCGTGGTGCTCGCCGACCATACGAAGCTGGGCACCGACACGATGTTCCAGACGGTGCCGACGGATCTCATCAGCAGGCTGGTGACCGACGAGCCGCCGGCGCATGATGACCGCGCGGCGACGGAGCTTCAGGCGCTGGCGGACCAAGGGGTGCAGATCGCGGTGGCCGGCGGGGTGGCCGGCGGAGCCGGCGGTTCCGCGGGCGGGGCGTCCGGGGGTGCGGCCGGTACGGGGTCCGGGGCCGTCGCGGGGTCCGGCGGCTCGGGCGGTGAGGTGCATCCGGCGGGGCGGCAGTCGCGTCGTGACGTACCGCTTCCGGGGCAGCGCCGCACGCATGCGGCGGGGCCGGGTCCGGGACAGGGGCCGGGGAACGGGGGGCCGGGCCCGCAGTTGCGGAGCGCGGCGGCGTCGCTGGCGGCGCAGGAGCCGGGGGAGAGGGCGCGGGTGGCGGACTTGCGGCGGCGGTAACTCTCCGGCGCGGTTCGCCTCCGGCGGGGGCGTGGGTAGGGGCGCGTTTCGGCGGGTGCCGGTGGTGCGGTGCGCCTGCGGCGCGGGGTGCGGGGTGCGTGGTGCGCCTGCGGCGCGGGGGCCGGTGGGTGGTGCCGGGTGCCGGGGCCTCCGGAGGTCCGTGTCCGGACTGCGCTGCGGTCGATGTGCGACTCCGTCGCGTGGTCACCGCGCTTCGCGCGAGTTGCGACGCTTTACGTCCGGACACGCACCTCCTCCGACCTCGACCCCCTCCCCCCCTGGCGGTCACCCAGCCCCACCCGGCCGGTACTGGCCCGGTGGTGGGATGCGGGACGGTGCAGCCTGCCCCCGCGTACCGGCTGGGTCGTCGGTGACGGGCTGCGAGGGCGTACGTGGTATCTATGGCCTGTTCGGCTTCGGCGTCCCCAGGCCGTTGGCAACGCGCGCGCCGAGGTCGGGATCAACCTTTGCCCAGTAGTCGTTGACCGCGCGCTCCTGGATGCGACGCTCCACGCCTTGGCTCAGGTGCCCGACGATGTTGTCGACCAGATGGTCCCGGTCGGTCTGCGTCATCACTTGGCGGTAGAGCGTGCCGGGCTGGATGAAGTCGTCGTCGTCCCTGTGCGCTTCGTACGCTGTGCGCATGATCTCCGCGGCCTCCACGAACCAGCTCGGATCGCGGTAGCGCTGCGGATCGGCCTTGGGGCCGCCGTAACTGTTGGGTGCGTAGACCGGCCGGCTCCCGCTATGGCGAAAGCGCATCGGGCCGTCCTTATTGTAGTTGTGCACCTCGTTGAGCGGCTGGTTGACGGGTAGCTGCGCGTAGTTCGGGCCGGTGCGGTAGCGGCTTGAGTCACCGTAGGCGAACATTCGCGCCAATACCATCCGGTCAGGGCTGGGTCCGATGCCCGGGACGAAATTCGCCACGTCGAATCCGGCCTGCACGATCTGGGCGAAGAAGTTCTCGGGGTTGCGGTCGAGTACCAGACGTCCGACGGTGATCGGCGGATAGTCCGCGTGCGGCCAGACCTTGGTCACGTCAAAGGGATTGAAGCGGTAGTCGGCCGCGTCCTCGTAGGGCATGATCTGCATTTCAAGGCGCCAGGACGGATGGTCTCCGCCGGCGATGGCCTCCCACAGGTCGCGCCGGTGGCAGTCGAGGTCCTCGGCGCGCATCGCCTTGGCTTCGGCGTCGGTGAAGTTCTGGATGCCCTGCTCGGTCTTGAAGTGGTACTTGACCCAGAACTTCTTGCCGCCCGCGTTCTCCCACATATAGGTGTCGCTGCTGAAGCCGTTCATATGCCGCCAGGTGCGCGGCGTGCCGCGGTCGCTCATGAGGACCGTCACCTGGTGGGCCGACTCGGGCGAGAGCGACCAGAAGTCCCACTGCATGTTGTTGCTGCGCAAGCCGGTGTCGGGCATCCGTTCCTGCGAATGGATGAAGTCGGGGAACTTCATGGGGTCACGTACGAAGAAGACCGGCGTGTTGTTGCCGACGAGGTCGTAGTTGCCCTCCTCGGTGTAGAACCTCAGAGCCCAGCCGCGCACGTCGCGGTCCGAGTCCGGGTAGCCTTCTTCGCCTGCCACCGAAGAAAAGCGGATCAGCACCGGCGTGCGCTTGCCGACCTGGCTGAGGAAGCCGGCCTTGGTCCACTCGGTGACATCCGCGGCCGCCTCGAAATAGCCGAAGGCGCCGCCGCCCTTGACGTGATATACGCGATCGGGGACACGCTCGCGTACGAAATGCGCCAGCTTTTCGATCAGGTAGGTGTCCTGCAGCAGGACGGGGCCGTTGGTTCCGGCCGAGAGTGAGAACTCGTCGCTGGCGACGGGACATCCAGCATCCGTAGTCGTGGCGGGTGGTTGATCGCTCATCTCTTTCTCCTGTGCTCGCGGGGAGTGCAGTCCACGAAAAATCACAGGAGTGCCGCCCAGGTCGAGATGATGGTAGGAAAATCACCCGCTCGCAACGCGACACCACACTGAGGCGGATTCCACGGGGGCGCATTCCCCCCGTGTCATCGAATGTGTAAACGAATTGATTCAGTGTCCCTCAGGCCGCCGGGAGGCGTCACCGGCACCGGCCGAAGAACCGGACAACGGCCCTCAGGGCCGTAGGCCCGTCAGCGTTAGTTTGAGCAGGCGTTCGCCCAGGCTCGGGTCCGACGATTGTTCCGCCGCCAGCGCGATCGCGTTCGTGAGTTGCAGCAGGTCATCGATCGAGACCTCCTGCCGTACGTGCCCGGCCCGCTGCGCCCGTTCCAGGAGGCGCCCGCCCGCCTCTCGCATCGGCACGCTGCACTGCGACAGCGCCGAACTCTTGTCGTGCGAGGCCGACATGAGCGCCTGCGAGAGCCCGCGGTACTCACCCGCATGAGTGATGAGCGTGCCCAGCCATTCGACCAGGGCGCCGCACGGCTGGTCCGACCCGGCGAGTTCGCGGGAGCGGTCGATGAGGGAGGCGAGCGCTTCCTGGAAGACCGCGTTCATCAGCGCGTGGCGGTTCGGGAAGTGCCGGTAGAGCGTGCCGATGCCGACGCCCGCGCGGCGCGCGATGTCCTCCAGGGAGGCGTCCGTGCCGTGTTCCGCGAAGCTGCGGCGGGCCTCCGTGAGCAGGCGCTCGTAGTTGCGGCGCGCGTCGGCGCGCATGGGACGGGGCAGTGCGTGTGCCGTACTGCTCGCCATTGGGGGTCCTCTCTGTCTCCGCCCGTGGCGTCAAGGATGCCACCGCATACGCCGAGGCCCCGCCCGATCTGCTCGGGCGGGGCCCAGGTCCTGTCCGGTCGGTCAGTCCTTGATTTCGCAGATGGCCGCGCCGGACGTGAGGGACGCGCCGACTTCCGCGGCGAGGCCCTTGATCGTGCCGGAGCGGTGCGCGTTGAGGGGCTGCTCCATCTTCATGGCTTCGAGGACGACGACGAGGTCGCCTTCCTTGACCTCCTGGCCCTCCTCGACGGCGACCTTGACGATGGTGCCCTGCATCGGGGAGGCGAGGGTGTCGCCCGAGGCCGCCGAGGCGGACTTCTTGGCGGCGCGGCGCTTGGGCTTGGCGCCGGCGGCGAGGCCGGTGCGGGCCAGGGTCATGCCCAGGCTGGACGGCAGGGAGACTTCGAGGCGCTTGCCGCCGACCTCGACGACGACGGTCTCGCGGCCGGGCTCGTCGTCGGTCTCGGCGTCGGTGGGGGCCGCGAAGGGCGGGATGTCGTTGGTGAACTCCGTTTCCATCCAGCGGGTGTGGACGGTGAACGGGTCGGAGGTGAAGGCCGGGTCGGTGACGACCTTGCGGTGGAAGGGGATCGCCGTGGCCATGCCCTCGACCGTGAACTCGTTCAGGGCGCGGGAGGCGCGCTGGAGGGCCTGTTCGCGGGTGGCGCCGGTGACGATCAGCTTGGCGAGCAGGGAGTCCCAGGCGGGGCCGATGACCGAGCCGGACTCGACGCCCGCGTCCAGACGGACTCCGGGGCCGGTGGGCGGGGCGAAGGTGGTGACGGTGCCGGGGGCGGGCAGGAAGCCGCGGCCCGGGTCCTCGCCGTTGATGCGGAACTCGAAGGAGTGCCCGCGCACGGCCGGGTCGCCGTAGCCGAGGGCCTCGCCGTCGGCGATGCGGAACATCTCGCGGACCAGGTCGATGCCGGTGACCTCTTCGGTGACCGGGTGTTCCACCTGGAGGCGGGTGTTGACCTCAAGGAAGGAGATCGTGCCGTCGGTGCCGACGAGGAACTCGACGGTGCCCGCGCCGACGTAGCCGGCCTCCTTGAGGATCGCCTTGGACGCCGCGTACAGCTCGGCGTTCTGGGCGTCGGAGAGGAAGGGCGCGGGGGCCTCCTCGACCAGCTTCTGGTGGCGGCGCTGGAGCGAGCAGTCGCGGGTCGAGACGACGACCACGTTGCCGTGGGAGTCGGCCAGGCACTGGGTCTCGACGTGGCGGGGCTTGTCGAGGTAGCGCTCGACGAAGCACTCGCCGCGGCCGAAGGCGGCGACGGCCTCGCGGACGGCCGACTCGTACAGTTCCGGGACCTCTTCGAGCGTACGGGCGACCTTGAGGCCCCGTCCGCCGCCGCCGAAGGCCGCCTTGATGGCGATCGGCAGGCCGTTCTCCTTGGCGAACGCGACGACCTCGTCGGCGCCGGAGACCGGGTCGGGGGTGCCGGCGACCAGCGGGGCGCCGGCGCGCTGGGCGATATGGCGGGCGGCGACCTTGTCGCCGAGGTCGCGGATGGCCTGCGGCGGCGGGCCGATCCAGGTGAGCCCGGCGTCCAGCACGGCCTGAGCGAACTCGGCGTTCTCGGAAAGGAATCCGTAGCCGGGGTGGATCGCGTCCGCGCCGGAGTCCTTGGCCGCCTGAAGCACCTTGGCCATGTCGAGATAGCTGGCTGCCGGGGTGTCACCGCCCAGGGCGAACGCCTCGTCGGCCGCGCGGACGTGCAGGGCGTCCCGGTCCGGGTCCGCGTAGACGGCTACGCTCTGGATCCCGGCATCCCGGCAGGCACGGGCAACGCGGACAGCGATTTCGCCACGGTTGGCGATGAGCACCTTGCGCACGATGGCTCCCTCCTTGAAAACAAGCTGAGTTTAGGGACTGCCGACACGCCCCATGGATCCGTCCCCCATGGTGACCTTGCCCACACGGCGCGTGGTTCGAGGCTCGTTCAGAAGGCGAAATCCCTTGTGGCACCACGGTACGCCGGGATCCCCCGTCGCACAGTAGCGCTCGGATGTGGTCCAGCTCTCTGTCCGAGTACCCCTCGGCGGATCGCGATTCTTTGTGGAGTCCCTACGAATGGCCGAATGATTCTCTGCACCTGCCGGGGCCCTTGTCCGGAGGTTTACCGGTTAGTAGCGTTCGCGATGTCCTGCGTACTACCGGTAACAGGGGAAGAGGGTGGCGCCGTGGCGCGCAGACCGGTGGCCTGGGTGGCCGCGGCGGTACTGCTGTTCGAGGCGGTCGGCGTCGTGTTCGTCAACGGCGTGCTCGCGACGGTTGTCGACAATCAGCGGATGTCCCTGGCCGGACTCGACCCGTCCGCCATGTCTCTCGGTACGTGGGTGATGGGCGGTGTCCTCGGCTGTTATCTCGTACTCATCGCGGCGATTCTGGTGCGTACCGGCATCAAGGACCGCACTCCGGGCCGGTTCGGCAGGGTCGCGCTCATCAGCTGCGCGGTCGTGCACGGGGTGCTCGGCGCGGTGACGGTGGGGCTGGTGGGGTGGAGCGCCTTCGCGCTCATGATGGTCGTGCTGGGGCTGATCGTGCTGGTGCTGGTGGGGTACGAACCCGAGCGGGCGGCCGCGGACGACGGGCCGGCCGCCGCCTGAGTCCGGCCGCGGCCCGCGCGTGCCCGGTCAGGCGTCGAAGCGGCTGCGGGAGGACTCGATGTGGCCGAGGTACTGATGGGTCCAGTCGCACATTCGGCCGACCGTCTCCCGCAGTGCCCGGCCCGGTTCGGTGAGGGTGTACTCGACCCGCGGCGGCACGGTGGGGTGCACGGTCCGGTCGACCAGACCGTTGCGCTCCAGCATGCGCAGGTTCTGGGTGAGCATCTTGTGGCTGATGCCCTCGATTCCGTTCCGCACCTCGCCGAAGCGCAGGGTGCCTTCGCCGAGCGCCTCGATGATCAGGAGCGCCCACTTGTTGGCGACATCCGAGAAGATCTCCCGGGCCAGCGAGTCCGCGCGCCTCAGGTCGGCTTCGTCGGGCGAGCCGTCGAACTGCTTGGTCACCATCAGGTTCCCCAGTCACTGAAAAGTGCGTTCTTCCACGTCGGCGCTCACTCTCCTACGGTTCTTCAGTAACCACAAGAGACCACGAGGAGCGGAGAGCATGGCCATCACTCTGGTGAACCCCGGCGGACTGCCGGAAATCGATGTCTATCGGCAGGTGTCGGTCGCGACCGGATCGAAGCTGGTCTTCATCGCCGGACAGGTCGCCTGGGATGCCGAGGGGGTCACGGTCGGCGCAGGTGACCTCGCGGCTCAGGTCGAACAGTGCTATCTGAACGTCGGCACCGCCCTGGCCGAGGTCGGTGGTTCCTTCGAGGACGTGGCGAAACTGACCGTCTACGTCATCGACTGGACCCCCGACAAGATGCCCCTGTTCCTGGAGGGAGTGGCCCGTGCCACCGCGAAGCTGGGGATCACGCCGCTGGCGCCGGGCACGCTGATCGGCGTCGCGGCACTGGACGTGCCCGAGCATCTGGTGGAGGTCGAAGCCACCGCGGTCCTCGACTGATCAGGGGACTCGACAGGCGCCGGTGGGGCCGGTTCAGGCCCACAGGTCGGTGATGGTGACGCCGTGCTCGCCGAGCAGCCGGCGCAGCAGGGGCAGCGACAGGCCGATGACATTGCCGTGGCTGCCGTCGATCGCGTCGACGAAGGGCGCGGAGCGGCCGTCCAGGGTGAAGGCGCCCGCGACGTGGAGGGGTTCGCCGGAGGCGACGTACGCGGCGATCTCGGCGTCCGTCGGATTCCCGAAGCGGACCGTGGTCGAGGCGGTCTCGGCGGCACGGCGGCCGGTCGTCGTGTCGATCACGCAGTGACCGGTCCGCAGGATTCCGGCCCGTCCGCGCATCGACTTCCAGCGGGCGGTGGCCTCTTCGGCGTCGGCGGGCTTGCCGAACGCCTCGCCGTCGAGTTCGAGGACGGAGTCGCAGCCGACGACCAGCGCGCCGGCCGTCGTGGGGAGCGCGGCCACGGCGGTGGCCTTGGCCTCGGCCAGAACGAGCGCCAGTTCGGCGGGGGTCGGGGCGGAGAGGGCGTCCTCGTCGACGCCGCTGACGATCACCTCGGGGGCGAGCCCGGCCTGCCGGAGCAGTCCGAGACGGGCGGGGGAGGCGGAGGCCAGAACGAGCCGGCGGCGCTGATCGGTCATGCGGGCCATCGTAGGTCCGCGGTGTCCGGCCGGTACGGGGGAGGTCCGCGGGAGGCGGTCAGCGGGCGGCCGGCCTGAGGCGGTCAGCGGAGGCCGAGCACGAGCATCGCCAGCAGCACCGCCAGCGCGAGCACCACACCGGCGCGGCGCAGCATGAGCTGCGCGTCGCGCATCTCCCTGGGGGGCTCGTTCTCCGGGTCGGACCACAGCATGGGACCGATACTCCGGCCACCGGGTCCGCCGCGCCTGAGTATGTGTACTCAGGCGCGGCGGACCCGGTGGCCTATCGTCGCGCCCGGCCCTGGGGCGGTGGTCAGCCGGGCCAGTACGTACGCGCCCACGCCCGCGGGCCCGGCTCCGGGAGCCGGCGGCGGGCGATCCGCGTCGGGGCGGACCACTCGGCGGGGGGCGGGGCCGCGTCCGACGGCGAGTCCGCCATCGCCGCGGCGCGGGCCCGCACCACCGCGAGTGCGGCGGCCAGCTCTTCCCGGGTCGGATTTCCTCGTACAACCTTGATCACTGTTCGGCGCCCTTCCCGGTGTCCTAGAGGGGGATGTTGCCGTGCTTCTTCGGAGGCAGACTTTCCCGCTTCGTCCGCAGTTGACGCAGGCCCTTGACGATGTGTGCCCGGGTGTCCGACGGCATGATGACCGCGTCGACATAGCCGCGCTCGGCCGCGACGTACGGATTGAGCAGAGCGTCCTCGTACTCCTGGATCAGTTCGGCGCGCGTCTCCTCCTGCGCCGTCGCGTCACCGGCCGCGGCGATCGTGCGGCGGTGCAGGATGTTGACCGCGCCCTGCGCGCCCATGACCGCGATCTGCGCCGTCGGCCAGGCCAGGTTGAGGTCCGCGCCCAGATGCTTGGAGCCCATGACGTCGTAGGCGCCGCCGAAGGCCTTGCGGGTGATCACCGTGATCAGCGGGACCGTGGCCTCGGCGTACGCGTAGATCAGCTTGGCGCCGCGCCGGATGATGCCGCCGTACTCCTGGTCGACCCCCGGCAGGAACCCCGGGACGTCGACGAACGTCAGCACCGGCACATTGAAGGCGTCGCAGGTACGGACGAAACGCGCGGCCTTCTCGGAGGCGTTGATGTCCAGACAGCCCGCGTACTGCATCGGCTGGTTCGCGACGATCCCGACCGGGAAGCCCTCGACCCGGCCGAAGCCCGTGATGATGTTCGGCGCGAACAGCGCCTGCGTCTCCAGGAATTCGGCGTCGTCCAGTACGTGCTCGATGGCCGCGTGCATGTCGTACGGCTGGTTCGCGGAGTCCGGGATCAGCGTGTCCAGCTCGCGGTCCTCGTCCGTCGGCTCCAGCGAGGCCTCCTCGGGGAAGGCGGGCGGCTCGGACAGATTGTTCGAGGGCAGATACGACAGCAGGGACTTGACGTAGTCGATGGCGTCCTTCTCGTCGCCCGCCATGTGGTGCGCGACGCCGGAGGTCGTGTTGTGCGTACGGGCGCCGCCCAGCTCCTCGAAGCCCACGTCCTCGCCGGTCACCGTCTTGATGACATCGGGGCCCGTGATGAACATGTGCGAGGTCTGGTCGACCATCACCGTGAAGTCGGTGATCGCGGGCGAGTAGACCGCGCCGCCCGCGCACGGGCCGACGATCAGGCTGATCTGCGGTACGACACCCGAGGCGTGCACATTGCGGCGGAAGATCTCGGCGAAGAGGCCGAGGGCGGCCACCCCCTCCTGGATCCGGGCGCCGCCGCCGTCGTTGATGCCGATGACCGGACAGCCGGTCTTCAGCGCGAAGTCCATGACCTTCACGATCTTCTCGCCGTAGACCTCGCCGAGCGAGCCGCCGAAGATCGTGAAGTCCTGCGAGTAGACACAGACCGGACGGCCGTCGACCGTGCCGTAACCGGTGACGACCCCGTCCCCGTACGGGCGGTTCTTCTCGATGCCGAAATTGGTGGAGCGGTGCCGGGCGAACTCGTCCAGCTCGACGAAGGAGCCCTCGTCCAGCAGCAGATCGACCCGCTCGCGGGCCGTCAGCTTGCCTTTGGCGTGCTGCTTCTCCACGGCGCGCGCGGAACCCGCGTGCGTGGCTTCCTCGATACGCCGCTGAAGGTCCGCGATCTTTCCCGCGGTGGTGTGGGCGGCGGTTCCGTGGGGGATTCCTCGGGCGTTTTCCGGCTCGGACATCGGGATGCGGCTCCCTGCGGGGTCACGGATGCGGGTGTTCCGGGTGCTACTGATCCGTAGGGTATCGGCGCCGATACCGTTCGGCAGTGCGGTGTTGGCCACACCTAGGGTGGCTTGCATGACGGATCCCCATGCACCAGAGAGCCGCTGGTCCGACCTCGAACGCCCCCCGCTCAACGAGCGCGCGCTGCGCCGCGGGCTGATCCGGCCCGGCGGGCTGTGGAGCTCGCTCGACGTGGTCGCCGCCACCGGATCCACCAACTCCGATCTGGCCGCGCGGGCCATGGCGGGGGCGGACGGCACACCGGGAGCCGCGGAGGGCACCGTACTGATCGCCGAGGAGCAGACGGCGGGCCGCGGCCGGCTGGACCGCCGGTGGTCCGCGCCCGCGCGCTCCGGGCTCTTCTTCTCGGTACTGCTCAGGCCGGGCCCCGGCGTACCCGTCCACCGCTACGGCTGGCTGCCGCTGCTGACCGGAGTGGCCGTGGCGACCGGGCTGGCGCGGGCCGCGGGCGTCGACACGGCACTCAAATGGCCCAATGACCTGCTGGTGACCGTGGACGGCGAGGAGCGGAAGGCCGGCGGGATCCTCGCCGAGCGCGCGGGGGACGACGCGGTCGTGGTGGGTGTGGGCGTGAACGTCTCGCTGCACACGGCGGAACTGCCCGTACCGGCGGCCGGCTCGCTGGCCCTGGCGAACGCGGTGTCCCTCGACCGCGACACCCTGCTGCGCGGCGTCCTGCGGGCCCTGGAGCGGTGGTACGGGGAGTGGCGCGAGGCGGGCGGCGATCCGGGGCTCTGCCGGCTCCAGGAGGCGTACGCGGCGGGGTGCGCGACGCTCGGCCGCTCGGTGCGGGCCGTCCTGCCGGGCGACCGTGAGCTGGTGGGCGAGGCGGTGGCCGTGGACGGCGACGGACGGCTGGTGGTCGCGACCGAGGACGGCGTCAGGCATCCGGTCGGGGCGGGCGACATCGTCCATCTTCGGCCGGCCTCCTGAGGCGCGCGTTGCCCGTACGGGGACGTCTTCCGGCGTAGGCATATGCGCGACGCACATGGCGCGGTCGCCGGGGCGGCCACCGGCGACGCCCCGTGACCGGACCGTCGCACCCGGATCCAGGTTGCTCACGCGATACGTGAGCCAGAGCACATCTGCCGTATCGTTGAGGCGGTCCACGACAGATCGGCAGGGCAGTGCGCAGGGAACGGGCAGGAGGCGGCTGGTGACCGTCGACGATTCGACTTCCGGCGAGGACGCGCAGCCGTCGTCGGACTCTTCGGTACACCCCAACCCCCACCATGTCGTCGACCACACGGCCGAGCCGTCCGACGATCCGCTGGCCATCCGCCTCGAACAGCTGATCCTCGGCGCCGAACGCCGCTACACCCCCTTCCAGGCGGCCCGTACCGCCGGCGTCTCGATGGACCTCGCCTCCCGCTTCTGGCGGGCCATGGGCTTCGCGGACGTCGGCCAGGCCAAGGCGTTCACGGAGGCGGACGTCCTGGCGCTGCGACGGCTTGCCGGTCTGGTGGAAGCGGGGCTGCTCAGCGAGCCGATGGCGATCCAGGTCGCCCGCTCGACCGGACAGACCACCGCCCGGCTGGCGGAGTGGCAGATCGATTCGTTCCTGGAGGGGCTCATCGAGCCGCCCGAGCCGGGGATGACCCGTACGGAAGTCACGTACCCCCTGGTGGAGCTGCTCCTGCCCGAGCTGGAGGAGTTCCTCGTCTACGTCTGGCGGCGTCAGCTCGCCGCCGCCACCGGCCGCGTCGTCCAGGCCGCCGACGACGAGGAGATGGTCGACCGTCGGCTCGCCGTGGGCTTCGCCGACCTCGTCGGGTTCACCCGGCTGACCCGGCGGCTGGAGGAGGAGGAACTCGGCGAGCTGGTCGAGGCGTTCGAGACGACCGCGGCCGACCTCGTCGCCGCGCACGGCGGCCGGCTGATCAAGACCCTCGGCGACGAGGTCCTGTTCGCGGCGGACGACGCGGGAACGGCCGCGGAGATAGCGCTGCGCCTGATAGAGACCATGACCCACGACGATTCGATGCCGGCGCTGCGCGTCGGGATCGCGTTCGGGACGGTCACGACGCGGATGGGCGACGTGTTCGGCACGACCGTGAACCTCGCGAGCCGGCTGACCTCCATAGCGCCGAAGGACACGGTGCTGGTCGACGGCGCGTTCGCGGAGGAGCTGATCCGCACGGGCGACGCCCCGGCCTCCGAGGCGCAGGCGGCGAGGGCCGAGAAGGAGGGCGCGGCGCTGCCCTCGTACCGCTTCGGGCTCCAGCCGATGTGGCAGCGGCCGGTGCGGGGACTGGGTGTGGTGGAGCCGTGGCTGATGGGGCGGCGGAACACCTAGCTAGTCGAGTCCAGCTCCTCCAGGCCCGGTGCGGCTCCCCGCCAGGCCGCCCCCCTAGGATCGGTCCGACCAAGGTGAACTGTCGTTAACCGGGAGGGTGCGGTCGTGACGGAGACTGAGCAGAGGTTCGGGGAGTTCGTCGTCGTACGGCGGCACGGTCATGTCGCCGAACTGGTCCTGGACCGGCCCAAGGCCATGAACGCCGTCTCCAGCGAGCTGGCCCGGTCCCTCGGGGCCGCGTGCGCCGCGCTCGGCGCCGCCCGGGACGTCCGGGTCACGGTGCTGACCTCCACCCACGCGCGGGCCTTCTGTGTCGGCGCGGACCTCAAGGAGCGCAACTCCCTCAGCGACGCCGAACTCGTGCGCCAGCGCCCGACCGCGCGGGCCGCGTACGCCGGCGTGCTGGAACTGCCGATGCCGACGATCGCGGCGGTGCACGGCTACGCGCTGGGCGGCGGCTTCGAGCTGGCGCTCGCCTGCGATCTGATCGTCGCCGACCCCACTGCGGTCGTGGGACTGCCCGAGGTGTCGGTCGGGGTGATCCCCGGCGGCGGCGGTACGCAGCTGCTCCCGCGCCGCGTCGGCGCCGCGCGCGCCGCGGAACTGGTCTTCACGGCACGGCGGGTGGCCGCGGCCGAGGCGGCGGCGCTGGGGCTGGTCGACCAGCTCGTGGACGAGGGCGCCGACCGGGACGAGGCCCTGGCCCTGGCCGGCCGTATCGCCGCCAACTCGCCCGTCGGCCTGCGCGCCGCCAAGCGCGCGCTGCGGCTCGGGCACGGGCTCGACCTGCGGGCGGGGCTGGAGGTCGAGGACGCCGCGTGGCGGTCCGTCGCGTTCTCCGGAGACCGGGCGGAAGGGGTCGCCGCGTTCAACGAGAAGCGCACGCCGCAGTGGCCCGGTGAGTGAGCGCGCGCCGCGGCGCGCGGTACGGGTGAACCCGTCATGATCACCCATCGATCCAGATGATCAAATCCCGTCAAACCGTCTTAAGGTGGGGCGATGGGAGTGGATGGGCGACTGCGCGCCATAGTGCGACTGTCTCAGGCGATGGCGGCGGCCCCAACAGCGATCGAGTCCTGGCGGGCCGCGGCGCGGGGCGCGCTGGAGGCGCTCGGGGGGAGCTTCGGGGCGCTCTCGGTATGGGAGCGGGATCTCGGCCGCCTCAAGGTGCTCGTGAACGCGGGGGCACGGGTGGACGGGGAGGAGGAATTCCCCGAGGACGAGACGTATCCCGTCCATGAGTTTCCCGAGATCGCGGAGTTCCTGCACGGGCGGTGGGCGGGCGGCGGCGGGCCGCAGGCCTGGGTCGAGACCGCGGCCGGGCCGGCGGTCGCGCAGGCGTCGGAGGGCCCGGACGGGCCCGGCTACAACCACCAGCGCGTGGCCGCGCTGCGCAGGCGGGGCCGCGGCTGCTGCGTCGTCGCGCCGATCGTGCTGCACGGGCGGGCGTGGGGCGAGCTGTATGTGGCCAGGCCCCCGGAGGCGCCGCTGTTCGACGCGGCCGACGCGGATTTCGCCACCGTCATCGCGTCGGTGGTGGCGGCGGGGATCGCCCAGACGGAACGGCTCGAAGAGGTCCGCCGGCTCGCCTTCACCGATCCCCTGACGGGACTCGCGAACCGGCGCGCGGTCGACGTACGGCTCGACGAGGCGATCGTCCGGTACCAGGAGGAGGGGGCCGTCGTCAGCCTCGTCGTCTGTGATCTCAACGGCCTCAAGAAGGTCAACGACACCCAGGGCCATGCGGCCGGTGACCGTCTGCTGGAACGGTTCGCCACGCTCCTGTCCGTGTGCGGCGCACGGCTTCCCGGCGCGCTGGTGGCGCGGCTGGGCGGGGACGAGTTCTGTCTGCTGACGGTGGGCCCGACGTCGGACGAGGTGCTGGCGGTGGCGGCCGAGGTGTGCGAGCGGGCGGCCGGGCTGGATCTGGGGGAGGGCGTGGCGTGCGGGATCGCTTCGACGGGGGACCCGATCGGGGAGGTGGGGTCGGCGCGACGGCTGTTCCGGCTGGCGGACGCGGCGCAGTACCGGGCGAAGGCGGCGCGGGAGGGCGGGCCGGTGGTGGCGGGGCGGGAGGGCGGGCCGGTGGTGGCGGGGCGGGACGGGGCGGTACTGAGACTGGCGGACGCGCCGGCGCCGGAGCGGGGGGAGAGACGGCGCTTCCGCGACGCGCCAGGGTCGACGTAGTCGACGGGTCCGGGGGGTCGGTTGTCTTTGGCTGGGGCCGGTGGTTGTGTGCGGGTTGTTGCCGGGTGGCGCGGTACGCCTCCGGCGGGGAGCGCGGGTACGGGTGCGTTTCGGCTGGGGCCGGTGGTCGGTCTGCGGGTTGTTGCCGGGAGGCGCTCCGGGGCTCGCGTCCGGGACTGCATGATTTACGGCGCGACCCCGGCCACAGTCAGGACACGGGCGGTCGTGCGCCACACATCACGCTCTACGTCCCGGACACGCCCCCTGCGCGCCCCCCTTCACCGCCCGTCACGGACTGGCGCGTCCGTGCGCGGGGGCGGGTGGGGGAGACGACGGCATCCTCCCGCCCCCATACCCCCACCAGGGCGGCGGGTGCAGGCGACCACCGGCGGGAAGGGGGTCGGGGGCGGAGGAGGTGCGTGTCCGGACACTGAAGCGTGATGTGTGGCGCACGGACGCCCGAACCATCGACCGGCCGGAGTCGCGCCGTAAATCATGCCGTCCGGACATGTACCTCCGGAGACCCCGGCCCCCGGCACCACCCACCGGCCCCCGCGCCGCAGGCGCACACCGCAACCCCCGCCGGAGGCGTACCGCCGACTAGTGACACTCTGCGATTCAGTCCGTACGCTCCTGAATATGGATATGCACACTGTGGTGTTGGGGACGTCCGGGACGATCGCCGAGGATGTGGTCGCCGTGGCCAGGGGCCGCGCCCGGGTTGAGCTTTCCGGTGAGGCCCTGGACGCGCTCGCCGTCGCGCGCGAGGTCGTGGACGCGCTGGCCGCCAAGCCCGAGCCGGTGTACGGGGTGTCCACCGGGTTCGGGGCGCTCGCCACCCGGTGGATCAGTCCGGAGCTCCGGGCCCAGCTCCAGCGCAATATCGTCCGGTCGCACGCCGCCGGGATGGGGCCCCTCGTCGAGCGGGACGTCGTGCGGGCGCTGATGTTCCTGCGGCTCAAGACCGTGGCCTCCGGGCGCACCGGCGTGCGCCCGCTCGTGGCGCAGGCCATGGCCGACGTGCTGAACGCGGGGATCACGCCGGTGGTGCACGAGTTCGGCTCGCTCGGCTGCTCCGGGGACCTCGCGCCGCTCTCCCACTGCGCGCTGACCTTGATGGGCGAGGGCGACGCGGAGGGCCCCGACGGTGTCGTACGGCCCGCGGGGGAGCTGCTCGCCGCGCACGGGATCGAGCCGGTGGAGCTGCGGGAGAAGGAAGGGCTCGCCCTGCTCAACGGGACCGACGGCATGCTCGGCATGCTGGTCATGGCGATCGCCGATCTGCGGCGGCTCTACACCTCCGCCGACATCACCGCCGCGCTGAGCCTGGAGGCCCTTCTCGGTACCGCCAAGGTCCTCGCCCCCGAGCTGCACGCCATCCGCCCGCACCCGGGCCAGGGCGCCAGCGCCGCCAATATGCTGCGGGTGCTCGCGGGGTCCGGGCTGACGGGTCACTTCCAGCAGGACGCGGCTCCCCGGGTCCAGGACGCCTATTCCGTGCGCTGTGCCCCGCAGGTCGCCGGCGCGGGCCGGGACACGCTGGCGTACGCGAGCGTCGTGGCCGACCGGGAGCTGGCGTCGGCGGTCGACAACCCCGTCGTTCTCCCGGACGGCCGGGTGGAGTCCAACGGCAACTTCCACGGCGCCCCGGTGGCGTATGTGCTGGACTTCCTGGCGATCGCCGCCGCCGACCTCGCTTCCATCGCGGAGCGCCGTACGGACCGGCTGCTGGACAAGAACCGCTCGCACGGCCTGCCGCCCTTCCTCGCCGATGACGCGGGGGTCGACTCGGGGCTGATGATCGCCCAGTACACCCAGGCCGCCCTGGTCAGTGAGATGAAGCGGCTCGCGGTGCCGGCCTCGGTCGACTCGATCCCGTCTTCCGCGATGCAGGAGGACCATGTCTCCATGGGCTGGTCGGCCGCGCGCAAGCTCCGTACCGCCGTCGACAACCTGGCCCGCGTGATCGCCGTCGAGCTGTACGCCGCGACGCGCGCGATCGAGCTGCGTACGGGCCTGACGCCCGCGCCCGCCTCCCAGGCGGCCATCGACGGCCTGCGCGCCGCGGGCGTCCAGGGGCCGGGGCCCGACCGCTTCCTCGCGCCCGATCTGGCCGGGGCCGACGCGTTCGTGCGCGGGGGCGGGCTCGTCGCCGCGGTCGAGCCGGTGACCGGGCCGCTGGCCTGAGACGCCGGAGGGGCCGCCCGGTCACGGCCCGGCGGCCCCTCCGTACGTGCGCGTCTCAGAGCGACGCGCGGACACTTCTGCGGATGGAGTACGCGACGAACCCCGCGCCGATGCCGAGACAGAGGCTCCCGCCGACCAGATACGGCGTGGTGTCCACGCCGCCCGTGTCGGCGAGGGTCAGTGGCTCGGATTCCCCGGCGGTGAGGCCCTGAGCGGATGAGGCTGACTGCTCCCGCGGACCGTTCTGCTCCTCGGTGGCCTTCGCTGAGGGCACGAACCACAGGGCGCAGAGCAGGGTGCCGGCGGCGGTAGCTGTCAGGAGCGGTCGGCGCGCGACGGACACGTGATCGATCCCCCTTGTGACAACGCCGAATTGGCTGGGTGCGGTGATGTTAGTGATAGCAGCGGGTCGCGGGAAAGTCGTGGGGTCGGGAGCTTACCCTCCGTCGTATGAGCGATTCTGAGACATCACGGTATGTTCGGGTACAGGTGGAATTGGTGCTGGAGGTCGATGACCCTCAGCGACTGAGCGCCGCCGCCCTCGACCGCATCGGCGCGGACGAGTCCATGCCGGACGACGAGCGGGCGCATGCCCGGTCCGCGGTCCGGGAAGATGAGGCGGAGGCCCTCGCGTATCTGGTGGAGCCCTTCGACCTCGTCAAGGAGGTCCCGGGGATCGAGCTGGCCCAGGCCTCCTGGACCAGCGAACTGATCGACTACGACCCCGACGCGGTCGAGTGGGCCCTCGACGAGGACGACGAGGACGACGGCGAAGAGGCCGGGGTCGAGGGTGAGGTCGGAGCTGGTCGGATGTAGACCGGAGGCGTGTCACTCTGGTAAGCCCCGGTCCGCCCTAACCGACGGGCCGGGGCTCGCGCATTTCCCCGGGGCGAGTGGCGTTCACCACATCCTCGGCGGATGTGGAACCGGACGAACCGGTACAGGTGTTCTTAAGTGTTATCGGCAGGGCAAGCGGCGATGATGGAGAAGCGTGTGATGAGGGACAGCAAGCGGCGCAAGGGCCTCGCGGCCGCGTCCGCGGTGCTCGGCGGCCTACTGGTGCTTTCGGCCTGTAGCGAGGGGACGGACAAGGCCCCCTCGGACAGCGGGGCGTCGGCTCAGGCCAAGGCGGACGAGGTGGCCGCCAAGGAGACCTCGCAGGCCCAGATATCCATCGCGCCCAAGAACGGCGCGACGAATGTGGGCATCAACAACGACGCCAAGGTCACCGTCACCAAGGGCACCCTCACCAGCGTGACCATGACCACCGCGGACGGCACCGCCGTCAAGGGCACCCTGGCCGCCGACGCCAAGAGCTGGAAGCCGGACGCGCAGCTGGAGCGCTCCACCTCGTACAAGATCACCGCGACGGCGAAGGACGCCAAGGGCCGCGAGGCCCATGAGAACTCCTCCTTCACCACCGTCTCGCCGAGCAACAGCTTCATCGGGAACTTCACCCCCGAGGACGGTTCCACGGTCGGCGTCGGTATGCCGGTCTCGATCAACTTCGACAAGGCGATCACCGACAAGAAGGCCGTCCAGGACGGCATCACCGTCACGTCGAGCAGCGGCCAGCAGGTCGTCGGCCACTGGTTCAACCAGCAGCGCCTCGACTTCCGCCCCGAGCAGTACTGGACGGGCGGCTCCACGGTCACCCTCAAGCTGAACCTGGACGGGATCGAGGGCGCCGACGGCGTCTTCGGCGTCCAGCAGAAGACGGTCACCTTCCAGATCGGCCGCAGCCAGGTCAGCACGGTCGACGTCAAGAGCAAGACGATGACCGTCGTGCGCGACGGCAAGACGCTCAAGACCATCCCGATCTCGGCAGGCTCGCCCGAGAACACGACCTACAACGGCCAGATGGTGATCTCCGAGAAGTTCAAGGAGACCCGGATGAACGGTGCCACGGTCGGCTTCACGGACGACGACGGCAAGGGCGAGTACGACATCAAGGACGTCCCGCACGCCATGCGGCTGTCCACGTCCGGGACCTTCATCCACGGCAGCTACTGGGGCGGCAACGCGTTCGGCAACGTCAACACCAGCCACGGCTGCGTGGGCCTGAAGGACGTGAAGGGCGCCGGCGACCCCAATCAGCCGGCCGCCTGGTTCTACGACAACTCGCTCATCGGTGACGTGGTCGTCGTCAAGAACTCCGCCGACAAGACCATCGCCCCGGACAACGGCCTCAACGGCTGGAACATGAACTGGTCCGACTGGCAGGCCGGTTCGGCCGCCTGATCGACGCGGGTCGGCAGGCCCCGACCCGAACCGACTCGCCCGGCCGGTCCGAGTCCGCGGGTGAACGGCGGCGGTACCTCATCGAGGTGCCGCCGCCGTTCGCGTTCTCATCCCGCTCTCACCCGGCCCTTAACTCTTCATCACACCGGGCACCTAGCTTCGGCGCATGTTCTTCACCTACCTCAGGCGCGAGCTGCGCCGTCGCAGAAAGGCGGCGCTCGTCGTCGCCTCGGGGCTCGCCCTGGGCATCGCACTGGTGATCGTCGTCAGCTCCGTCTCCTCGGGCATGAGCCAGGCCCAGGACAAGGTCCTGCAATCGCTGTACGGGCTCGGCACCGACATGACCGTCACCAAGGCCGCGGCCCCGCCCGGCGAGGGCGACACCAGCCGGCGGCGCTTCGAGTTCGACGCCGACGGCGACACCGGCGCCGAACAGAGCAGTGACCGGGTGATGGTGCAGGGCTTCCAGACCCTGGCCTCCTCGACCGTCACCGAGGTCGGCGGCCAGAACGGGGTGGACGAGGCCGTCGGCGGGCTCAGCCTGACCGTGCTCAAGGTCAACGGGGAGTTCAAGCCCGGCGAGATCGCCCCGCCGCAGGGCGGTGGCCGGACAGGCCAGGGCGGAGCGGGCGGCTCCGGCGGCGGACAGGTCCGGGGCGGCGGCGCCGCGTTCGACGTCGACTCCTACTCGGTGTTCGGTACCGATGTCGCCGCGCCCGCGCTCGGCCCGCTGACCTCGTCCAAGATCACCGCGGGCCGTACGTTCAAGAGCACCGAGACGGACACGGCGGTCGCGGTCGTCGACAGCGCGTACGCCAAGGAGAAGAGCCTCGCGGTCGGCAAGACCGTCACCATCTCCGGTACGAAGTTCTCCATCGTCGGCGTCGCCACCGCGGACAGCGGGGACTCCGCCGCCAACCTGTACATCCCGCTGAAGAAGGCCCAGACCCTGGCCGACTCCAAGGACAAGGTCACCACGGTCTACGTCAAGGCCGCCGACTCGCAGCAGATCGACAGCGTCAAGTCCGCCATCCAGAAGAACATCCCGGACACGACGGTCACCACCTCCGCCGATCTCGCCGGCACCGTGTCCGGCTCCCTGTCCACCGCCTCCGACCTCGCCACGACGGTCGGCAGGTGGCTCTCCGTCGCCGTGCTGATCGCGGCCTTCCTGGTGGCGGGGCTGCTCACCTCCTCGGCCGTCAGCCGCCGGGTACGGGAGTTCGGCACGCTCAAGGCGCTCGGCTGGAAGAGCGGCCGGGTCACCCGCCAGGTGGTCGGCGAGGCGCTCGTCAACGGACTGCTCGGCGGGGTGCTCGGCATCGCCCTCGGTCTCGGCGGCGCCTATCTCGTCACCGCCATCAGCCCGACCCTGACGGCGCAGCTCGGCGCCGCGGGCGGCGGAGGGGGCGGCGGTTTCGCCGGCGGCGGTCCCGGGGGCGGGGGCGGCCCTGTGCGGCAGACCGCGTCCAAGGCGCTCGACATCGCCCTGACCGCGCCCGTTTCCGTCTCGACCATCGGTATCGCCGTGGGGCTGGCGGTCGCGGGCGGTCTGATCGCCGGTGGCTTCGGCGGCTGGCGGGCCTCCCGGCTGCGGCCCGCGGACGCCCTGCGCCGCGTCGAGTAGCCCCGTTCCCCTTCCCGCAGCATTTCGCAGGTTCCGCAGGTTCCGCAGCAACAGGATTTCGCACAGCAGGAGTCGCACCGTGTACCAGCTCAGAGGCGTCACCAAGCGCTACTCGCGCGGCAAGAAGACCGTCGACGCGCTCGCCGGCGTCGATCTGACGATCGAGGACGGCGGCCGGCTCGTCATCCAGGGCCCGACCGGAGGGGGAAAGTCCACGCTCCTCCAGATGCTCGGCGGCCTCGACCGTCCGACGCAGGGGAGCGTCGAACTCGACGGGGTGGATCTGGCCCGGCTGCCCGAGGCCAGACTCACCAAGGTGCGGGCGGAGAGCATCGGCTTCGTCTTCCAGAGCTTCAACCTCATCCCCACGCTGACCGCGCAGGAGAACGTCGAGACGGCGCTGGTGCCGCTCGGCCTCAAAGGCGCGGCCCGGCGCGAACGCGCGGCGGAGGCGCTCGGCTCCGTCGGCCTCGGCGAGCGGCTCGGCCATGTGCCCGGCGAGCTCTCCGGCGGCCAGCAGCAGCGGGTCGCGATCGCCCGCGCGCTCGTCAAGCGGCCGAAGGTGCTGCTCGCCGATGAACCCACGGGAAATCTCGACGAGTCGATGCGTGACGAGATCATGGAACTGCTGGAGGGCCTCTGGAAAGAGCACGGTCTGACCTTCATCATGGTCACTCACGACAGCTCGATCGCCCGCCGCGCTCCACGGCTCGCCACGATCCGCAAGGGACGGGTCACGATCACCGAGAACGCCGCGGCCTGACGCCGCCAGGTCCTGGCGGCGCACGTGCGCCGGACCGTACGGCCCGGACGTACGGGCCTGGCCGTAAGGCCGCGGACGTACGGCCCCGGACGTACGGCCAGGTTCCGCCCGGACGTCTCCTTAAGTCGGGGGCGTCACCCTCCTCGTACGCGTAGGTTCGATCCATGCTGATCACTCTGGGAAGCCCGCCCTCGGACGCCGAGACCGATGCCTGGCACGCGGTGATCAGCGCGGCCCATGTCCGCGATCTGCCGGCCTCCGCGCCGGAGCCGAGCAGGACGGAGACCGCGGGAAAGCTGCGGGTCCCGCCGGTGAGCGGGCGAAACGTTCATCTCGCGGCGGTGGGGGAGGACGGCTCGTACGAGGGCGTCGCCTCGCTGCTGCTGTTCACCGACGAGGCCAACCGGCACACCGCCTTCCTGGACGCCCTGGTGGTACGTCCCGACGCCCGGCGGCGCGGCATCGGGGCGACGCTCTGGACGGCGATACGCGCCGAACTCGCCGACCAGGGGCGCTCCTCCGTCTCGACCGTCCTCGAACTCGGCGGCGCGGGCGAGGCGTTCGTCGACAGCCTCGGCTTCACGAACGTACTGCGGCTCGGCTGGTACGTGCAGCGCGTCTCCCAGGCGCTGGAGGAGGTGCCGCAGCCCGCGCTGCCGGAGGGGCTGCGCTTCGAGGGCTGGTCGGGCGAGGTGCCCGACGGGACGGCCGAGGCGTTCGCCCGCGCGCATGACGCGAGACGTGACGTATCGGGGCCCAGCAGACAGCTGGACGAACGGACACCGAGCTGGGACGTGGAGCGGGTACGGACCGCGGCCCGGCTGATCGAACAGCGCGGCGGCGTCGTCCTCACCTCGGCAGTCCTCGACACCGAGCGGGACGACGCCGTCGTCGCTTACACCGAGCTGGTCCTGACCGCCCCCTCGGACACCCGCGCGCTCCAGTACGACACGGTGGTCGTCCCCACCCACCGGGGCCGGGGCCTGGGCCGCGCCGTCAAACGCCATCTGCTGGGCCGGCTGAGCGAACTGCACCCGGACGTACGGGAGATCCGTACCACCGTCGCCGACGACAACACGTCGATACTCGCGATGAACGAGTCACTCGGCTACCGGCGGGAGCGGCCGGCGGGAATCTTCCAGGCGAAGCTCTGACGCTCCTCCCCGTCGCGATGCCCGCCCGCCGGCTCGCGGGGCGGATCAGCTCACGACACGGCCCGCCCGCAGTTCCAGCCGGCCGCCCGTGAACCGGGCGCGGAAGCCGCGGTCGTGTGAGACCACCACCACCGCTCCTTCGTACGCCGTGAGCGCCTCCTCCAGCTCCTCCACCAGGCTGAGCGCCACATGGTTCGTCGGTTCGTCGAGGATGAGCAGATCGGCGGGGCGGGTCACCAGCCGGGCCAGTTCCAGTCTGCGCCGCTGGCCGACCGAGAGCGCCGTGACCGGTACGCCGAGGTCGTCCGGCCGGAACAGCCCGAGGCCCAGCAGCTCGTCCGCGTGCTCCTCCGGGAGCCCGGGGCGGCCCGTGGCGAAGGCGTGCAGCAGTGGGAGCCCGGACGGTACGGCGGGCAGGTCCTGGGGCAGATAGCCGATCCGGCCCGTGTGGCGCACCGCGCCGCTGTCCGGGCGCAGTTCACCGGCCAGGATCCGGAGCAGTGTGGTCTTGCCCGCGCCGTTGGGGCCGGTCACCAGTAGCCGTTCGCCCGCCTTCACCCGCAGACCGGCCACCGTCAGCCGGCCGCCGACCACCACGTCGTCCAGCTCGGCGACCGCTCCCTCGGTGGCCGTCCCTTTCGTTTCCCCGGCGCCGCCGGACGCGAGCGTGGCCGTGAACCGCAGCGGCTCGGGTGGCGCGGGTACCGGGCTCTCCTTGAGCCGCCACAACCGCTCCCGCGCCGCCCTGACCTGCCCGGACAGCTTCGCCTCGTGCGAGCGGCGGTGCTTGCCGAAGCCCTGGCGCGGGTCCTTGCCGGTGGCCGCGAGCCGTCGGCCGGAGGCCTCGACGAGCTCCTCCGTACGGGCCAGCTCGTCCAGATACTCCAGATGGTCCTGCTCCCAGCGGCGCCGGGCCGCCGCCTTCGCCGTCCGGTAGCCGTGCCAGCCGTCGCCGTACCGGGTCACCGTACGGGTGTCCCGGTCGACCTCCAGGATCGTCGTCGCGATCCGCTCCAGGAACGCCCGGTCATGGGTGACGGCGAGCACCGTCCCGCGATGCGCCCTGAGCTGGTCCTCCAGCCAGGTGCTCGCGCGGAGGTCGAGATGGTTGGTGGGCTCGTCGAGCAGCAGCAGTTCGGGCGCCGACGCCAGGACGCAGGCCAGCGCCAGCCGGGACCGCTCGCCGCCGGAGAGCGAGCCGAGGGTGCGGTCCCGGGCCACCCGGGCGAGTCCGAGGCCGTGGAGCGCGGCGTCGACGCGGGCATCCGCGCGGTAGCCGTCACGTGCCTCGTAGGCCGCCAACAGCTCCCCGTAGGCGGCCAGTTCGTCAGGCCCGGCCTCGCCGAGGGCCGCTTCGGCCGCCGCGATCCGGCGCTCCAGGGCGCGCAGCTCGGCCAGGGCCGCGTCGACGGCGTCCTGGACGGTGTGGCCGGGATCGAGGGCGAGGGTCTGGGCGAGATGACCGACGCCGCCGGGAAAGCGGACGGTGACCTCGCCGTCGTCGGGCCGTTCGGCCCCGGCGAGCAGCCGCAGCAGTGTCGACTTGCCGGAGCCGTTCTCCCCGATGACTCCGGCCTTTTCGCCGGGACGTACGGTCAGTGACACCTGGTCGAGAACCGACCGGTCGCCATACGCCTTGGACACGTCTTTCATCGCCAATTGAGCGCGTTCGCGCATGCTTCTTCCTGGATCGTCACGCCCTTGTGCAGGGCTGAGCAGTGTCGGACCTGGGGAGCGGGTCCGGAATCACAGGAAGTAGTAGTGCGCGAACATGCCGTCCACTGTAGCCGCGCCTTTCGGCGCGGCCCAGGGGATTTACGGGTGCCGACGGGGCGCCCGCGCCGTCACGGATGCCCGCGCCGTCACGGGCCCCTGTGCCGTCACGGGCGCCTGTGCTGTTACGGGTTGCCGACCAGCTGGACCGGGCCGTTCAGGGTGTTCAGGGTGCAGCCGGGCCCTGACAGGGTCAGCTGCCGCTTGGTGTCGACCACGGAGAGGGGACCGGTCAGCGAGGTGCCGCAGAACTGGACCGTGTGGGCTCCGGCCGCCTGGACGGGACCGGTGATGTCCGCGCCCGTCGCCACCAGGCTCGCGCCCGAGGTGACCACGACGGGGCCGGTCTGACGCGTGCCGTTCAGGCAGAGGACGCCCGAGGAGACGACCAGCGGGCCGGTGTGCTTGCCGGTCAGCGTCTTCGTGCAGGCGGGCGTGGCCGCGATCCGGCCGCGGAAGTCCAGCGCGTACGCGAGCTTGCCGGGCTTGTCGTCCGAGATCGGGGCGCTCAGCTTGCCGAACTCGCCGCCGGTCGGCTTCTTCCCGGCGTTCCACTCCGGCATCCGGCCCAGCTCGTCGGCGGTGCGGCCGTCGGCGATGACGGTGTCACCGGCCGTGCCCGACATCGCCTCGGAGGCGGCGCGGATCGCGGTCAGATAGGAGGCGGGGGAGTCGAGGTCGTACGTGTCGAGGTTCACGCGCTCGCGCAGCCAGGTGCCCCACAGGAACTCCAGGTACTCCGCGGCGGCCTCGGGGGCCTGGTAGCCGATGTCGCGCGTGAAGTAGACGAGGCTGCGGTAGCGGTCGTCATGGAAGCGGGCCAGACCGAGGCGCTGGGGGAGCTGGTCGGTGGTGATGGGGTCGTTGTTCTCGTCGCGCAGCCAGACCCACTTCTTCTCCCGCATGGTCTGCCAGAAGGCGGCGGGCGACAGGCCGCTCAGATTGGCGGCGACGCGCAGCCGGATGTGCGTCTTCGCGCCGCCGTCGGGCGTTTCCAGGAAGGACGTCAGGGAGTGGTGTCCGTCGGTGAGATACAGCTCGCCGCCGGGGCCGATGACGACCGTCTTCATCGCGGCGCGCGTCTCGTCCGTCTCCTGGCCGACCGGGACGGTGCAGGTGAAGCTGGTGGGGTCGGAGAGCGTGGCGCCCGGCGGCACCGTCGCCGCCTCCTCCTGGCCGTTGGTCTCGCACCAGTCGTCGAAGCGCTTGTTGACGTCGCCGTTCTGCTCGTCCTTGGTGCCGCTGTAGCGGCCGAGCTTGTAGTAGATCTGGTCGAAGCCCACGGAGGGCTGGGTGGGGCGCAGTTGGTCGAGCGTGACATCGAGGAGGTCGCCGGCCTCGGCCTTGAGCGCGGCGTGCTTCGTTCCCGTTCCCGCCGGGGCCGTGGGGGCCGCGCTGACGGGGGAGCCGCTCGCGACGACACCGCCCAGCGCGAACGCGCCCGCGGCCAGTCCGGCGGCCAGACCGCGCGCCGCGCCGCCGGGGCGCCCGCCGGCCCGTGCGGGGCGCGGGCTGTCAGGCCGGTGCTGCGTACGGGCTGAGGCGGTCATACGGTCTCCAGTTGGTGTGGTCACGGGACCACGCCCCTGCGCGAGGCGTGGTGGGTCAGCGCATATCCACTCACCTCTCGGGGTACCGTCCGGCGGCTTTCGGCCATCGCGAAGGTGTCGGGCGGGTGAACGGTGGCGTCGAGGCGGGGTGTCCGGGCGGGGCGTTGTCCGGCCGGCGCCGCTTCGGTGTGGCGTCCGTCCGGCGTAGTGAGCGCCGGACAACGCCGGTTCAGCGCCTGGGTCCGGCCAGCGCGTAGAACAGCCCACCGCCCACCGCGAGAACGAGCGCCGTCCAGTCGGCGGCGGTCGTACCGGACGGCTGGATCAGCCAGGTCGTGACCTGGGACGTGACCGAGTCCGTGGACGGTACGAACAGCGCCGCCGCGCACCAGCCGAAGGGCAGCGTCCAGGCGTACTGGCCGCCCCACAGCGCCGCCCCGATCGCGGCGAGTCCCGCCGACCCGGCGCTGTTCCGCAGGAGGGTCCCGGCCCGCACCGGCTCGTCACCGGCGGTCAGGAAGGCGAGCAGCAGCGCTCCTGCGAGCATCCCGATGAGCAGGACATGGGCCGCGCGCCGGGGCGCCCAGCGGATCGCCGCCGTACGGTCGAGCGCGCGGTCCTGCCCGCTCAGGCCGACCGCGGCCGCCGCCACCACGGAGGTCAGGAGCAGAATCCGGGTCCTCGGATCATCGGATCCGGCCCCCCGGGTGAGCGACCAGGTGGCGACGGTGGCGATCAGAGCGGCGGCGAGGGACGCGGGGACCTGGCGGGAGCGCGCGTACAGCGTCAGCCAGCGGGTGGACGGCCGTCGGATGGACGGCCGTCGGCCGGAAGGCCCACGGGTGGACGGCTGCCCGGCGGAAGCCCCACGCGCGGACGGCCGATGGGCAGGGGGCGCCGCCTGTCGTTCCGGCTGTCGCTGTTTCACCGAGGACCGCCGTTCTTCAGGACGTCCAGCAGGTCACCGTCGCAGGAGAGCGCGGCCGTCCGCAGCGCCGTGATCCGCTCGCGCTGTGCGTCGGGCGGCAGGGTGCACAGCGCGTCCCAGGCGGGCCCCGCCAGCGCGTCGATGTCGGCGCGCGGCCAGGCGGTGCCGCGCAGCGGCTTGAGATCACCGGTGAACCAGGCGGCGGCCACCGTCCGCGCGGCCAGTTCGCGTACGACCTTGGTCTCGTAGGACGCCTGCCGTTGCTCCTCGGTCGGGTCGCTCGTGTCCGCGTCGAAACACGGCGCCGTGCCGGCGCCCGCCAGCAGGGTGCGGGTGTACTCGTCCTTCGGCGCGCCGTCGAGAGCCTGCGCCCCGAAGTCAACGGGTACGACATCGGCCGGTACGGCGTTCGCGGGTACGGCGTTGGCGGGTACGGCGCTCGCGGGCGGGGACGCCTCCTTGTCCACGGGCCACGGATCGACGCTCTCGCGCACCGCCGACGGCGGGTCGGGCAGCCGCCCCAGCAGCCGCAGAGCCTCCTCGCCGGGGCCCTTGAGCGCGGCCAGCCGGGATTCGTGCAGCTTCGTCACGCAGACGCGGCCCTCGCACACCAGCGCCGTCGCCGCCTTGTCGAGTGCGTAGTTGCGCGCGTGGTCGGCGGGCAGGAGCGGTACGGCGACGGCCGCGCCCAGCACCACGGGCAGCAGCGCGAGCAGCCGGGCGCGCGGCTTCCGGGCCACGAGCAGGAGGAACCCGGTGACCGCCAGTCCGAGCAGCCAGAGGGCCTGGCCCGCGTGGACGCGCCACGTGACGGTCAGGAACGCGCTGTACACCTGGGAGAGCGCGGGGGAGAGGAGCACGATCCGGTTCGGCACCAGGTCGCCGGTGACCGTGTCGTGCACGATCAGCACCGCCATCAGGGATCCCAGCGCGAGCACCGGCGGGGTCAGCGCGGACGGTACGGTCCTGGCGATCCCCATGCCCAGCAGAGCGCCCGCGACCAGGGCCAGCAACCCGACCGCCAGGATCGGCAGCCAGCCGAGATGGGCGTAACCGTCGTTGGCGAGCACCCGCACCCCGCCGTAGAGGAACACCAGCATGTACGCGGCGGTCAGTGTGAGCGCGAACGCGCCCGCGGTCGTGGTGGCGCGGTGCCATCGGGGGCGCGGTGTGGCCGCGAGGAGTTCGGACGTACCGGAGCGCCGGTCCCGTATCCCCTGCACCGCCCCGGCGGTCACCGCCAGAGGCCACATGAGCACCATCGTGAACCGTTCCCACCAGGCGGTGGAGGTCCACTGCTGCGTCCAGCTCTCGGCGCCCTTCCACCACGGCCCGCTGACCAGCTGGAGGAGGGCGAGCGTGACGATCAGAAGCAGGACGCCGGCCAACGGGGCGGCCGAGCGGCGGAGTTCGATGCGCAGGATCCGGCCTGTACCGCTGCGGCGTGCGCGCACCTGCCGCGCGGGGGTCTCGGACCGTGCGGGGGTGTCGGACCGTGCGGGGGTGTCGGACCGCGCGGGGGGCTTGGGGCCCACGGGGGCTTCCGGGCTCACCACGTACCTCTTCCCGGCTCGGAGCGCATGAGCAGCGCCGCGTAGCCACGTTCGATGGGGCTGTCGCCCGGGTGATCGGTGCCGCCCGCGTCGGCGAGCTGTTCCGGGGTGCCCCGGAACACCAGCGCGCCGTCCGCGACGAGCACCACGTCCGTACAGGCCGCCGCGACGTCCTCGACCAGATGCGTGGAGACGACCACACAGCTGTCCGTGCCGAGTTGGTGCAGCAGCTCGCGGAAGCGCAGCCGCTGCGCCGGGTCGAGCCCGGCCGTCGGCTCGTCGAGCAGCAGGATTTGCGGGTCGTTGACGATCGCCTGCGCGATGCCCGCGCGCCGCACCATGCCGCCGGAGAGGGTCTTCATCCGGTCGTCGGCGCGGTCCGCGAGGCCCACGCGCTCGATGGCGCGCTGGACCGCCCCGGGGATCTCCTCGTGGGGCACCTCCTTCAGCCACGCCATGTACTCGACGAACTCGCGGATGGTGAAGCGCCGGTAGTACCCGAACTCCTGCGGCAGATAACCGATACGGCGGCGCAGCTCGCGCCGGCCGGTCTGCGCGTCGGCGGGTGTGCCCAGCAGTTCGAGGGTGCCTCCGGCGGGCCGGAGGACGGTGGCGAGCGCGCGGATGAGGGTGGTCTTGCCGGCGCCGTTGGGTCCGAGCAGACCGTGGACGCCGGCACCGAGGTCCAGATCGAGGCCGTTGACGGCCATCTTGCGGCCACCGGCTCGTACCCGCAGTCCTTCGGCCCGGATCTCCCAGGCGTAGGTCCGCGGTGCCACTTCGGCGGCGGTCACGCCGCGCGTCATGTCGTCACCGTTTCGGTCATGGGGAAGGCCCTTTCGCGTGTGTGTCGCACGTTGAGGTGAGCGTGTGTGTGGGGCGGTGGCGCGGCTGTCTCGTCAATACGGCTGTCTCGTGAGCACGGGTGTCTCGTGAGTACGGGCGTCTCATGGGCGCGGCTGTGTCAGCGGTGGATGCCGAGGAGGGTGTACGCGCCTCTGCGGGCGATCACGACCACCAGACCGAGCGCGAACACGGCGCCCCATACGGGCAGGGCGTCCGCGTGGAGGACCACGGGCGTACGGCTCACGGCCACCGTCGGCGCCACGATCACCGCCGCCCAGACCGCCACCAGCCCGATCGCGGCCCGGGTCACCCCGATCAGCCCGCCGAGCGCGAGCGCGCCGGTGGTGAACGCCAGACAGGGCAGCAGCCACTGCGCGACGCCCGCGCCGGTCACCCAACCGGCCACCAGCAGCGCGGAGATCACCACGACGAGTACGGATGTCGTGCGCCGGAGCACCAGTTGGAGCCCGGCGCGCGGGGTGCCCGCGATCAGTTCGTACGCCGGATCGAGGCCGCGCGCCCAGGAGGCGGCGACCCCCAGCACGGGCAGTACGGGGGCCAGCAGCAGCACGAAGGAGACGCCCTGGTCGTTGAGGTTGTTCAGGCTGTCGAGGATCACGGCGGTCAGGGTGACGAGGACGGTCACGAACAGCCACGGCACCATCACGGGGGAGGCCCAGGCCGAGAGCGGCAGGGCCCACCGGCGGCGTTGCGGCATCGGCGCGATCGCCGCGAGCTCCGGCGTCAGCTCGGCCCAGACTCCGTCGACGAGGGCGGTCACGGCCGGGGCGGCGTCGCGGGTGACCGCGGCGAGGCGGGCGCGGCATCGCGCACAGGACTCCAGATGGGCTTCGAGCGCCCACACTTCGTCGTGCGCGAGGCCGGCGCCGCTCGCCCCGCCCCGCCGTTCGGCTTCCGTGCGGCCCGTACCGCCGCCCGTATCCTCTGTGTCCCCTCGTGCGTACCGGCCGATGAGCCGCTCCGACGGGTGTTCCACCTGGTCCTCCGCGCTCATGACAGCGCCTCCCGCATCGCTCTCCGTGCCCGCCGCGCGCGGGTCTTGACGGTTCCTTCCGGCACCCCGAGCAGTACGGAGGTCTCCCGTACGGTCATCCCGTCGAGCACCATGGCCCGCAGCACGTCGCGCAGTTCGGGCGCGAGCCGCCGCAGCGCGTCGCCGACCTCCCCGCCGACGGCCGCCGCCAGCACCTCGTCCTCGGCGGCGGGCGCGACGGCCGGCCTGGTGGCGTCGGCGGTCACGGCGGCGGGCAGCCGTGCCTGGTGCGCGCGCCTGCGGAAGGCGTCGACGAGCCGGCGCGCCGCGATCGTCCACAGCCACCCGACGGCGGTGCCGCCGACCGCGGCCCCCGCGAACGCGCTCGCGGCGCGCCATACCGCCAGATACGTCTCCTGCATGACCTCGGCGACGATCTGCTCATCGGCGCACCGCCGCCGCAACCGCACCGCCAGCCACGGCGCCGTACGCCGGTAGAGCTCCTCGAACGCGGCGCGGTCGCCCTTGGCGACGAGCTTGACGAGTCTCTCCTCGTCAAGCTCCGCTGGTGTCTTCCCGCTGAATCCCACACCGGCTAGACGTACGCGTCGCGCGTGAGGTTTTCCATCCGGTGTGCCCTGTGTCACATCCCGGCGGGGGCCGGGGACTTCGGGGCCGGGGACTTCGGGGGCGGGGACTCAGGGAACGGGGACTCAGGCGTGGGGCCGGAGCCGGTGTATGCGGTCCAGGTCGCCCGCGAGCAGATCGTCGTGGGTGATGGCGAAGTCGCCGTTGGGGAGGGAACGCCCGCCGAAGTAGGACCCCATGACGGTGTCCGGCAGATACTGCCGCAACTGGTGGCGCATCCCGGGCGGATAATCGACGGCTTCCCCCCAGCCCTCCGGCGCCTCATCGGTGCCCAGCAGCACCCAATGGTCCACGGGAACATCGGCGTCGAGGTCGGGCGGCTCGCCCGTATGACAGTCCAGCGCGGGCAGCGTCAGCCGGTCGGGGGCCGTCGGCCGGTACCACATCAGCAGCGGCTTCGCCCGCTCCGCCTCGGCGTTGTCGAAGCAGCACACGGCGATGGAGTGGCCGGGGTAGTGGGCCGCGTAGAACTCCAGCAGGAGCGGATTGAGGCGCGGCCGTCTGCGTAACGGCACCTGTATCAGGGCGGATTCGAGGAGTGTCGGATCGGTGGCGAGGAGCACGGTGTAGATGTCGTGGTCGAACACCTCGACCCGCCCGGAGTCCCACCCCATCCACGCCATCCCGCCCCACCCCGCGGCGGGAACCGGCCGTACGGCGTCGACCATCCGGCTGAGCACGTCCGGAGTGCGCCCCGCCGAGATGAAGTTCTCCCGGGACATCTGCCGCGCGGGCAGGTGCAGCAGCATGGCGTTGGGCCCGACGGCGAGACTGGCCGCGGTGTTCTGATACCCGAGGACATGAATCAGCCCGTGCGCCGCGTGATGCAGCCGCCCGGCGTACAGGGTGGTGCCTGAGAACTCCGCCTGGTCCGTCGAGACGCACATGGGCTCAAGTTATCCGCCGGGACGGGGGGCGTGAAGTGGGCGTGAACCCACGCCGGGTGGCGTGGCCCGCGCCGGTCGGCTGGATGAGATGTGCTCGCGGTCACGCGGGCTCAGCCATGCGTGCTTCGCCGCGGAACACCTGGGCTGTGTGCCACTGGATGTACTCGGACGCGACCCGGGGACTGCCGTTCTGCGGGCCGATGAGCCCCCGGCCGGTGAGGTCGAGCACATGGGTCCGGGCCGCGGCGCTACGGCCGACGAACTCGCGGGAGACTGTGATCCGTCGGCCGGCGTCCAAGCCCAGCACGCCTCTGTCGAAGAGCTTGTGGTGCAGGGAGCACAGGCACAGTGCGTTGGAGAGCTCGTCCGGGCCCAGGAAGGCCCACCACCGGACGTGGGCGGCCTCCAGCCCGACCGGCACGCGGCCGATCGCCCCGTCGAAGCCGCAGAACGCGCACTGGTACTCGTACGCCACCAGCACCTTCCCCCTCAGCTCGACCGCACGCCGTCGCGCGTCGGCGGGCCCGGTGGCACGCGGCGCGCCGTCCGCCAGATCGAGGTCGAGTCCGACGGAGGCGGCGATGTCCGAGTGGAGGGACGGCGGGAAGTGGACGTCCAGCAGCAGGCGCGCGAGCCGCCCGAGCAGCGCCAAGTCCGAGCCGAGCGCGTCCCGCAGCCCCGGAACCAGCCGCCCTTCCGCACCGCTCTCCCGCAGCACGCGGACCCCCGTACCGGGGCTGTCCGCCCCTTGCTCGGTACGTACTTCCCAGACGCCGTCGCTGACGAGATGGTGGAACGGGTAGGCGGGCGAGGTCCGGTGGGTGGGGCCGTAGTCCTGCAACAGTTCCCGGAGGTCGTGCTCGATGTCCGAGTAGCGCAGCGACTGGTCGGGCCGCCGCTGGAACCGCCCCAGCGCGTACAGCAGCAACAGGGGTTTGTGCGGGGCGCGTTCTCCGTTCTGCGTCCACTGACGCAGGTTTCCCACTCGTTCGATCCAGTCCATGACAGGGGACTGTATTGCGGGGTACACGCAGGGATGACACCGCCCGGTCGCCGGTCGGAGATGACGGCGGCTGACGGATCGGGCGGCCGGTATAGTCCGAAGATCAGGTAATTTCCAAGTATGGGGGTCCAGTTATGGCACTGTTCGGCAACGCGCACACGGTCGACCCGGCGGCGGCGCAGCAGGACTACGCGCGCCTCCTGGGCCAGGGCGAACAGGTACACGCCGCGTACACGCTGATCCGCGACACCATGCTCTTCACCGACCGAAGGCTCATCCTCGTCGACAAGCAGGGGATCACCGGCAAGAAGGTGGAGTACCACTCCATCCCCTACAGGAGCATCACGCACTTCGCGGTGGAGACGGCCGGCACGTTCGACCTCGACGCGGAGCTGAAGATCTGGATCTCCAGCAACCCCGCGCCGATCACGAAGACGTTCACGAAGGGTGTCGACATCTACGAGGTACAGGCCATCCTGACCCAGTTCGTGGCCCGCTAGGCCCTGGATACGTCCAGCTTCGCGTCCAGTGCCACCGCGAGAGCACGCGGCAACGGGAGTGTGGGGGGTCGTTCCGCCGCCCTCGATCCGTTCGATGTCCTTCAGGGACAGGTCCGTCCGTTCGGCGAGCGCGGCTTGATCGATCCCCCACGCCGTGCGGCGGTCGTGGACCGCCTGTCCCAGAGCGATGGCGGCCCCGGCCCCGACGTAGGCCGGGTCGGCCCGATGCTCCTCGGGAATCGTCCACGAGGTGTGGTATCCCGCACTCACGCTCGCGTTCCACCGCGCGGTAGTGCTCGCGCGGCAGCCAGTCCAGCCAGGCCTTCACCTCGGGTTCGGTCTCGTGGAGCCCGACGCGTCGGATTACTCGCCGGACGAGACCGGGGCCACGCCGATCGGGCAGGAGACGCCCGTGCCGCCGAGCCCGCAGTAGCCTGCCGGGTTCTTGTCCAGGTACTGCTGGTGCTCGGCCTCCGCCGGGTAGAAGGTGCGGCCTTCCACCGGGAGGATCTCCGTGGTGATCGTGCCGTAGCCGTTGCCCGTCAGGACCTTCTGGTAGGCCGCGCGGGAGGATTCCGCCGCTTCGGACTGGGCCGGGGAGTGCGTGTAGACCGCCGAGCGGTACTGCGTGCCGACGTCGTTGCCCTGGCGGAAGCCCTGGGTCGGGTTGTGGGACTCCCAGAAGAGCTTCAGCAGGTCGGCGTACGAGACGACCTTGGGGTCGTAGACCACGCGGACCGCTTCGGTGTGGCCCGTCAGGCCCGAGCAGACCTCTTCATAGGTGGGGTTCGGCGTGGAGCCGCCCTGGTACCCGACCAGCGTGGTCCAGACGCCTTCCTTCTGCCAGAACGTACGCTCCGCGCCCCAGAAACAGCCCAGGCCGAAGTCGGCGATCTCCAGACCCTGCGGATACGGGCCCAGCAAGGGGTTGCCGAGGACCGTGTGGCGGGAGGGGACCGCGAACGTCGGCTCCGGGCGGCCACGCAGGGCCTGCTCGGGGGTGGGGAGCTCGGGGGTGCGGCGCAGGAACATGGCTCTCCTCAGATGTGGTGTCCTGCTCAGAGGAACGTACGACGGCCCCCGGACATTCCGGGGGCCACCTCACTGCGGCAGCGTCGCCGGGCTGCCGCCGTTCGCCTCGTACCCCGCCACCGCCAGCGCCCGGTACACCGTGTACTCCGCC
Organism: Streptomyces sp. L-9-10; assembly: GCF_004151105.1. GTDB lineage: Bacteria > Actinomycetota > Actinomycetes > Streptomycetales > Streptomycetaceae > Streptomyces. The sequence goes on along the minus strand of NZ_PHRF01000095.1, from coordinate 416,014 downwards.
GCCGGGTCGCCGTCGTGCGTCCACGGCAGCGCCCCGACATGGCCGTCCACCCGTACCAGCTGGTTCATCGCCTCGGCCCAGCGCTCGGACCGTACGAGGAACAGGATCAGCAGATGCCGTACGTGCGGCAGCATCGGGTCGTCCTGCCGGGCCGCGTGGACCGCGAAGAGCGCTCCCTCCACCGCCTTCTTGACCACCGCGCTCTGGTAGAAGCCCTGCACGAGATTGACCTCGGGGAGGTGCTCGTACACCGCGAACAGCGGCAGCGCCGCCAGCAGCGAGCCCTGCGGCGCGCGCGCGGCCGCCGCCGTCGCGAACCGGTCGGCCTCCCCGCGGGAGCCGTGCCACTTCTCGCACCAGTAGTGCAGCGCCGCCAGATGCGCCCCCATGTGCGCCGGAGCGCGGTCGATCACCTTCGCCCACAGCTGGTCGAACTGCTCCGGGGAGTAGCCGAGCCCACGGGCCACGGCCAGTTCGATGATGTACGGCACGGGGTCGCCGGGCGCCAGCAGGGCCGCCTCGCCGCACACCGTACGGGCCTCCTCCAGGATGATCCGGAACTCATCGGTCCCGGCGGCCGAGGACCGCCACGCCTGCTGCACCAGGAACTCCGCGTGCACCGCCGCGCCGCCCGCGTCCTTCGGTGACTCCGCACGCCAGGCCCGCAGCCACGCGCCGCCCGCCGGGCGCTGCCCTTCCTGTACCGGCGAGCCCGCCGACGCCGCCTGAAGCTCCAGCGAGGCCGCCCCGGCGAACGCCTGCACGCGCTGCCAGCGCACCTCGCCCTCCTTCGCGGTGCCCGCGAGCAGCTGCGCGGCGGCCCGCCAGTCCTGCGTGCGCTGTACGACGTCGAGTACGTCCAGGAGGTCCTGATCGGGGCCCGGCAGCCGCACGTCCAGCGCCTCCTGCCGTACGAAGCCGTACGCGGCCGGGTCGGCGGCATCGGGCGATCCCGGGGCGACCTGGCGGATACCGCCCCTGCCGCGCCGGACGAACGGAACGATGACCGCGGCCAGCAGGCCCATCGCGATCAGGAACCAGAGAATCTCCATGGCCCCATTGTCCCGGATGCCGAATGCCCGCCCCCGCCCCTACCCCCACGGAGCGACCACCGGCCCGCGCCCCGCGACCCCCGCCGGGCGCGCACCGCCGAAGGCGCCCCGCCGTGAGGCGAACCGGCGATACCCTCAGGACCCATGACCCACCAGCACACCAGCGAGCCGCATCACTTCGAGACTCGCGCCATCCACGCGGGCAACACCGCCGACCCCCTCACCGGCGCCGTCGTCCCCCCGATCTACCAGGTGTCCACCTATAAGCAGGACGGCGTCGGCGGCCTGCGCGGCGGTTACGAGTACAGCCGCAGCGCCAACCCCACCCGTACCGCGCTGGAGGAGAACCTCGCGGCCCTGGAAGGCGGCCGGCGCGGGCTCGCCTTCGCGTCCGGGCTCGCCGCCGAGGACTGCCTGCTGCGTACGCTGCTGGCGCCCGGCGACCATGTCGTGATCCCGAACGACGCCTACGGCGGCACCTTCCGGCTCTTCGCCAAGGTCGTCTCCCGCTGGGGCGTGGACTTCTCGGTCGCGGACACCTCGGACGCGGCGGCGGTACAGGCCGCGCTCACCCCCCGTACGAAGGCGATCTGGGTCGAGACCCCCTCGAACCCGCTCCTCAACATCACCGACATCGCCCAGCTCGCCGGCATCGCGCGCTCGGCCGGGGTGAAGCTCGTCGTCGACAACACCTTCGCCAGCCCCTACCTCCAGCAGCCGCTGGCGCTGGGCGCCGACGTCGTCGTCCACTCGACGACGAAGTACATGGGCGGGCACTCCGATGTCGTCGGCGGCGCGCTGATCGTCGACGACGCGGAGCTCGCGGACGAGCTGGCCTACCACCAGAACGCGATGGGTGCCGTCGCCGGTCCCTTCGACGCGTGGCTGGTGCTGCGCGGCATCAAGACCCTCGCCGTACGGATGGACCGGCACAGCGAGAACGCCACGCGCATCACCGAGATGCTCACCGCGCACCCGCGCGTCTCCAAGGTCCTCTACCCGGGGCTGCCCGAGCACCCGGGGCACGAGGTGGCCGCCAAGCAGATGAAGGCGTTCGGCGGGATGATCTCCTTCCAGGTCAAGGACGGCGAGGAGGCGGCGGTCGCGGTCTGCGACCGCGCGAAGCTGTTCACGCTCGGGGAGTCCCTCGGCGGGGTCGAGTCCCTGATCGAGCACCCCGGCCGGATGACGCACGCCTCGGCGGCGGGCTCGGCGCTGGAGGTGCCCTCCGACCTGGTCAGGCTCTCCGTCGGGATCGAGTCCGCCGACGATCTGCTCGCCGATCTCCAGCAGGCGCTGGGCTGAGCGGCCTTTCCACCGCAGGCTGCTGCTGGCAGCTGGCAGCCGATGGTCCGACCGTCGCTGGGGGGCTTCACCAGCCGTACCAGTCCTCCAGCGGCGGTGTCGTCTCCGTCGGCGGCGCCGACCACGGATGCGCGGTCGACGCCCAGACGCCGAACACGATCAGCGCCACGAGCAGCAGCGTCCAGAACGCCCGCCGCGCCGCCCGGCGCCTGCGCAGGAGCCGGGCGCCGCGTTCGGTGGCGCGGCGGACGATGTCGGCCGGTACGTCGGGGCGTGCCGCGTCCAGCATCATCCGCAGCACCTCGGCCCGCTTGCGGTCGGTGCCCCTCATGGCCCGGTGCGCCTCATGGGCCCGCCTCCCGCGGCCCGGACGGGCCCGGCCGCGTCCCGCTCCGCCGCGACGGCTCCCGTATCGCCGCGATCGCCCGTGCGCAGATCACGCGGACCCGCTCCTCAGGGAGACCGATCAGCGCCGCGATCTGTTCCTCGGCCAGCCCTTCGTACAGGCGCAGCACCAGCACGACACGTTCCTGCGGGCCGAGCACCCCGAGCACGCCGCTCGCCCGGCGGCCGCGCCGGGCCGGGTCGCGCCAGGCGGCCTCGCGGGCGAAGCGCAGCACCAGCTCCCGGCGGGCACGGTCGTACGGGTCCTCGCCGTCGTCGCCGCTGAGCCGGTCCCACTCCGCGTACGTACGGGACAGCGCGACGACCAGCAGGCGCTGGGCCCGTGGGGCGGCGTCGGGCGGCTCGCCGGTGAGCAGTACGGCCGCATGCAGAAGCCGGCCGGCCGCGCCCGCCGCGAACGCCTCGAACTCCCGGGCGCGGCGGCGATCCAGGACAGCCCGCCGCTCTCGCACGACCTCATATGAGGCCAGTCAGGTGCCCAGGGTCAAGAGGGCGTATCCGCGCCCCGGCGCACACCCTGCCCGCCCTGCCCCGCGCCCTGCTCCGCGTCCTGGGCGGCCTCCCCGGCCGCGCGGTCGCCCGCGTCCGGCTCGTCCGTACCGCCCTCACCGGAGGGCAGCCCGGCCGCGCGCGCCGACAGCGCGCCGTTGAACCGGGTCAGCAGGGTGGTGAAGGAGTTCCGCTCCTCCTCCGTCCAGCCGCCCGTGACCTGCGCCATCAGCTCGCGCCGTGACGAGCGGACCTCTTCGAGCCGGGCCAGTCCGCGCGCCGACAGTTCGAGCACGACCGCGCGGCCGTCCTCCGGATGCGAGGTGCGCTTGACGAGGCCGGTGTCGACCAGCGGGGCGACCTGCCGGGTGACGGTCGAGGAGTCGATGCCCATCCCGGCGGCCAGCGCCTTGACGCCCATCGGACCTTCCCGGTCGAGCCGGTTGAGCAGCAGGTACGCGGCACGGTCCATCGAGTTGCGGACCTGGCCCACACCACCGAGCCGGGTCTGTTCGGCCCGCCGGGCGAAGACGGCCACCTGGTGCTGGAGGGCATCGAGGAGGCCGGCGTCGTCCGAGGGTTCGGAGGCCGTCTCCCTGGAGACCGACGCAGCGGAAGTCATGTCCTGAATGGGGGGCATGGCTGGGGCTCTCTCGTACGGGGGTCGGTTGGTGGGGGACAGAGTACGCGGCGACGGCTTGGACCGTACCTGCCCTGCGAAAACCGAGGACGTACCTGCCGGGTGAAACCTCGGGCCGCACATGCCCCGGCGAAACCCAGTCCGTATATGCCCCGGCGAAACCCCAGCCCGTACGTGCCCCGGGTCCGGGGCACGGGTGGACGCGGACGGCCGGCCGTGGACGCCGACGGCCCTCCGGCCGGTGAGCTGCGAGACTGGCTCTCATGAGCTTCGGTACGTCCCGCCCGGTGCCTCGCCCCGCGCACCACCCCTCCCACCCCCTGATGCTCGATGACATCCGAGGGGCCCAGAAGATGCTGTCCGACGTCGCGCGGATGACCGCGATGGAGGGGAGCCGCTATCTGACGCAGCTGGTCGGCGCACCCGTTCTCTTCAAGTGCGAGAACCTCCAGCGGACCGGCTCGTTCAAGCTGCGCGGCGCGTACGTACGGATCGCCTGCCTCTCCCCGGAGGAGCGCGCGGCGGGCGTCGTCGCGGCCAGCGCCGGCAACCACGCGCAGGGCGTCGCGCTCGCCTCCACCCTCCTCGGCGTCCGGTCGACGGTGTTCATGCCGGTCGGAGCGCCCCTGCCGAAGGTCGCGGCGACCCGCGACTACGGCGCGGAGGTACGGCTGCACGGACAGGTCGTGGACGAGACGCTGGCCGCCGCCCAGGAGTACGCCAGGAACACCGGCGCGGTCTTCATCCACCCCTTCGACCACCCGGACATCATCGCCGGACAGGGCACGGTCGGCCTGGAGATCCTGGAGCAGTGCCCGGAGGTACGGACGATCGTCGTCGGGATCGGCGGCGGCGGGCTGGCCGCGGGCATCGCCCTCGCGGTGAAGTCGCTGCGCCCCGATGTCCGGGTGATCGGGGTCCAGGCGGCGGGCGCCGCCGCGTATCCGCCCTCGCTCGCCGCGGGCCGCCCGATGGCGGTCGAGTCACCCCAGACGATGGCGGACGGCATCAAGGTGGGACGGCCCGGCGACATCCCGTTCCAGCTGGTCCAGGAGCTGGTCGACGAGGTGCGTACGGTCTCCGAGGACGAGCTGTCCAGCGCCCTGCTGCTCTGCCTGGAGCGGGCGAAGCTGGTGGTGGAACCGGCGGGGGCGAGCCCGGTGGCCGCGCTCCTCAGCGACCCGGGCTCCTTCCACGGGCCGGTGGTCGCGGTGCTCTCGGGCGGCAACGTCGACCCCGTGCTGATGCAGCGGATCCTGCGGCACGGCATGGCGGCGGCCGGGCGCTATCTGAGTCTGCGGCTGCGGGTGACGGACCGGCCGGGCGCGCTGGCGACGATGCTCGGCGTGCTGTCGGTCGCCGACGCCAATGTGCTCGATGTGAGCCATGTACGGACCGATCCGCGGCTCGGGCTGACGGAGGCGGACGTGGAAGTGCATCTGGAGACCAAGGGTCCCGCGCACTGCACGGAGGTGGCGGCGGCGCTGCGGGAGGCGGGCTACACGATCCTGGGCTGAGGCCAACGGCGCCGTTCAGCGTAGGGGCCGGTACACCCGTGGGTGTACCGGCCCGTGCTCAGCCCTGGTAGGGCTTGGCGTCGAGGATCTTCACGGAGGCGGTCCTGCCGTTGGGCAGCTCGTACTCCGCGTTCTCGCCGACCCTCTTGCCGTTCACACCGCTGCCCAGCGGGGACTGCGGCGAGTAGGTCTCGATGTCCGAGCTGGCGTATTCACGCGAGGCCAGCAGGAAGTCCAGGGTGTCGTCAGGATCTCCGTCGAAGGCGATCGTCACGACCATGCCGGGCTCGACGACCCCGTCGTCCGCCGGGGCCTCGCCGACCTTCGCGTTCTGCAGGAGCTGGGTCAGCTGGCGCACGCGGAGCTCCTGCTTGCCCTGCTCCTCCTTGGCCGCGTGGTACCCGCCGTTCTCCCGCAGATCGCCCTCTTCACGGGCCGCCGCGATCTTCATAGAGATCTCCGTGCGCGCGGGACCAGACAGGTACTCCAGCTCGGTCTTCAGCTGGTTGTACGCCTCCTGGGTGAGCCAGGTGACGTTCTCACTGGTCTGGGTCACAGGTGCTCCTCGTAGGTACCGGGAATACAAAGCAACGCCCTACCCAGAAGAATGTGCCTTCTCGGGTGGGCGAAACCACGAGCCTAACAATTTCGAGGCGCGAGGGGGAGGACGAATGCCATCAGAATTACATCAACGCAGGTCAGCGCGGTCCATCAGGGGCGCGGGCGGCGGGTCACCGCGCTCGTGTCGCCCGCTTCCGGCGTCCGGAGGCCGGGCCGTCCGTCCGGAGGCCGGGCGCCCGTCGGGGCAGGACCCGGGGCGGGACTCAGTCCGACGTGCAGCCCAGCAGCTCGGTACTGGTGGCGCTGCCCGTGGTACGCACCGTGACGACCCGGTCGATCCGCGTCTCGCCCGCACCGAAGCGCACGTCCAGCCGGCCGACCTCCGCGCCGCTCTCCGCGAGGGAGCGCAACGTACAGCTGCCGCTGGCGTCCCGGTCCTTGCGGACCTCCAGATGCGCCTCGACCGCGGTGGCGGAAATCCTCTTGTACTTGATGAGCTCGCCGGAGACACTCCGTTCGACCACGTAGTGATAGCCGAACCAGCCGATCAGTCCGAGCATCGCGACGCCGAGCACCGCGCCGACGACCTTCAGTCCGCGGTCCGCGCGCTGGTCCGCCGAGCGGCCGTAACGGCCTCGGGGAGGCTCCTCGCGCACCACGGCCATGATCGTTCCTTTCGGACTCGGGCAAGCCGGAATTTCCGCCGCCCGATATCCGTCACTATAGAAGCCGTCCGATGCGACACATCACTGAGGATCGAGTCTTGACTGAGCAGCTGCGGCTGATGGCCGTTCACGCCCACCCCGACGACGAGTCGAGCAAGGGCGCGGCCACCATGGCCAAGTACGTGTCCGAGGGGGTGGACGTGCTGGTCGTGACCTGCACGGGAGGCGAGCGCGGCTCCATCCTCAACCCCAAGCTCCAGGGCGACGCCTATATCCAGGAGCACATCCACGAGGTACGCAAGAAGGAGATGGACGAGGCGCGCGAGATCCTCGGCGTCAAGCAGGAGTGGCTGGGGTACGTCGACTCGGGGCTGCCCGAGGGCGACCCGCTGCCGCCGCTGCCCGAGGGCTGCTTCGCGCTGGCGGACGTGGACGAGGCGGCGGGCCGCCTCGTACGCCTGATCCGGTCGTTCCGGCCGCAGGTCATCACCACGTACGACGAGAACGGCGGGTATCCGCACCCGGACCACATCATGACCCACAAGATCTCGATGGTGGCGTTCGAGTCCGCGGCGGACAAGGAGAAGTACCCGGAGGACGACTTCGGTCCCGTCTGGCAGCCGGAGAAGCTCTACTACAACCAGGGCTTCAACCGGCCGCGTACGGTCGCGCTCCATGAGGCGCTGCTCGCCCGGGGCCTGGAGTCCCCGTACGGCGAGTGGCTGGAGCGGTGGAAGGAGATCGAGCGGGTGGAGCGGACGCTGACCACGCATGTTCCGTGCGCCGACTTCTTCGAGATCCGGGACAAGGCGCTGATCGCGCACGCCACCCAGATCGACCCCGACGGGGGCTGGTTCCGTATCCCGATGGACATCCAGCGGGAGGTCTGGCCGACCGAGGAGTACGAGCTCGCGAAGTCGCTCGTCGATACATCCCTCCCCGAGAGCGACCTGTTCGCGGGCATCCGCGACAATGGCTGATATGTATGCGACTCAGGCGATGGCGTTCGCGGCTCCTCTCGCCAAGGAGCTCGACGAGAACAAGGTGACGCCCGGTGTGCTCGGGTTCATCGTGTTCGCGGTGATGGCGGGGGGCGTGTGGCTGCTGATGAAGTCGATGAACCGCCACATGGGCAAGGTCAACTTCGAGGAGGCCCCCGCGCAGGCGCCCGCCGCGTCCGCGCGGTCCGCGAAGAGCGAGCCGACGTCCGCCGCCCCGCGCGGCGAGTAGCGCGGCACCGGCCGGCTGCACGCCCCGCCCCTTGACGCCCGCGGGCGTCAAGGGGCCGGACGCGATGGCTACCCGGCCGCCGTCACCGGCACGCCCATCACCTCGCGCGCGTGGCGGTTCGGCACCATTCCCAGCTGCCATGCCTGCCAGCCGTCCTCCAGCCGTACGCCCCGGCCCAGCATGACGCCGAGCGTCGTCACGGACTCCGCGAGTTTGCCGTCGCGGGCCGGATGCGCGGCGGCGGAGAGGTCGGACAGTTCCTGTTCCGCGACCACCGAGCCCACGTCGATACCGCCCGCCGAGGCGTACGGCAGCAGCGTGCAGCGCAGGAAGCGGGACCAGTCGGCGCCGCGGTGGTCGTCGTACGAGGCGAAGAGCGCCGTTGCCTCGTCGCAGAGCTGGAGCGCCTGGCCGGGGCGGTTGTTGCCGGCGTCGATGATGGCCAGCTCCAGACAGGTCCAGGCCTCGCCGTGGGCGACGCCGATACGGCGGAAGTCCGCGCGGGCGTCGGTCAGCAGCTGGCGGGCGAAGCCGGAGTTGCGGAGGTTGCCGGTCTGGGCGGCGCGCTGGTCGCGGGTGACCCGGCCCGAGTGGTGCCGGGCGCAGGCCAGCCCGTACACGTCGCGCATCCGGGAGAACATCGTGCGCGCCCGCTCCAGTTCCCGTACCGCCTGGTCGCGGTCGCCGGTCTCCTCCAGCGCCTGGCCCAGGTAGTAGAGCGTCCACGCCTCGCCGCGCGCGTCCTCGTTCTCGCGGTGGCGGGCGAGGGCTTCGCGCAGTTCGCCGACCGCCGGGGCCGGGTCGCCGTCCACCAGCCGGGTGCGGGCGAGCTGGGTCATCGCCCAGGCCTCGCCGCGGCCGTCGCGGGTCCTGCCGTACAGATCGAGGGCCGCGCGCAGCTCCGCCTCCGCCCGCGCCACATCGCCCAGCCGCAGATACAACTGGCCCAGCTGGAAGTGCGTCCACGCCTCGCCGTGCAGGGACTCGTTCTCACGGTGCAGTACGAGCGCGCCGGAGAGCAGCGTGAGCGCCTCGGCCACCGAGCCCCGGTCGCGCTCGACGGCCGCCAGGGCGTGCAGCGTCCAGCCGCGGTCGCCGGCCAGCGGCTCGGGGGACTGGAGCGCGAGCGCCTCGCGCAGCTTCGCCGACGCCTCGGTCAGATTGCCCTGGTGGTGCAGGGTGATGCCGAGCGAGCACAGCGCGCGGGCGGCGCCCGCGTCGTGGTCCGCCTCCCGGTAGAGACCGACGACCGTGGTCAGGGTGGTACGCGCCTTGTCCAGCTCGCCGAGCTGGCGGGCCGCGATGCCCGTACGCCACTGGACCGAGCGGAGCAGCAGCCCCTGGCCCACCGCCTGGGTCAGCTCGTTGATCTCGCCCAGCCGGTAGAGGTCGCCGCGCAGCAGGCAGTAGTCGCAGAGCGCGCCCAGCAGGTTCAGTACGGCCTGCTGGTCGACGCCCTCGGCGTGCCGCAGCGCGGCCGTGATGAAGCTCGACTCGTCGTCCAGCCAGCGCAGCGCGGACTCCAGCGAGGAGAAGCCGTGCGCTCCTGCCGCCGTCTTGAAGAGGTCCGCGCGGGTGGAGGTCTTGCCGTCGACCAGCCGGATCACGGAGTCGGCCAGCTCGCCGTAGTTCCGGATCAGCCGCTCCTGGGCGGCCGTACGGTCCTCGGCGCTCTCCTCGTCCCGCAGCCGTGAGTGCGCGAAGATCCTGACGACGTCGTGCAGCCGGTAGCGGCCCGCCCGTACGTGGTCGATCAGCCCCGCCCGGGACAGCTCGGCCAGCGGCCGGCCGGCCTCCTGCTCGTCCGTCGCCAGCAGCGCCGCCGCCGCTGCCACGCCCAGGGACGCGCGGCCGGCCAGCGCGAGGCGGCGCAGCAGCCTGCGGGCCTGGTCGCTCTGGTCGGTGTAGCGCACCCACAGGGCACGTTCGGCCGGTTCGACCGGGCCGTACGCGTCGAGGTCCGTGGCCAGTCGCTGCGCCGTGCGCTCCCCGAGCGAGGATCCGGCGATCCGCAGCGCGAGCGGCAGGCCGCCGCACAACTCGGCCACGCGGTCGGTGGACTGCGCGTCGTACGGTCCCTCCGCCGACGCGGCGGAGGGTTCGGCCACGGCCCGCAGCAATTCCTCGGCGCCCGCCGTGTCCAGCGGTTCGACGGGCAGCTGGTGCACCCAGGCCGGTACGTCGTCCGGCAGATCGAGCCGCTCGCGCGCCGTCACCAGCACCAGGCTGTCGGACCGTTCGGGCACCAGCGTCCGCACCTGCTCGGGATCGGAGGCGTCGTCCAGGACGACCGTCACCGGCAGGCCCGTCAGATGCTGGTGGTACAGCTCGCTCAGCCGCCGTACCTGCTGCTCCGGGGAGGATCCCTCGCGGAACAGCAGCTGTTCGCGGGGCGCGCCCAGCCGGTTGAGCAGATGCAGCAGCGCGTCGCGGGTCGACAGCGGTGCCTCGAAGGTGCCGCCGCCGCGCAGGTCGACCACGCACGCGCCCCTGAACTGGTCCTTGAGCTGATGAGCGGCGCGTACGGCCAGCTCGGTGCGGCCGGAACCCGGCGCGCCGTACAGCACCACGACCGTCGGCTTCGTCTCCGTCGAGACGCGGGCCGCGTGCACCCACTGCGCGATCTGCGCCATCGCCGCGCGCCGCCCGGCGAACGGCCCGTCGGGCTCCGGCAGATGACCGAAGGACCGTTCGAGCACACTGCGCCTGCGGGCGGCGGCGCTGCGGTCCCCGCCGCGCAACTGCGGCACGACGGTGGGCTTCTTGGTGGTGCGCCGGGTCGCGGAGGTCAGCACCCGCTGCTGGTCGAGGAACGGGCGGATGCCCCGTACCTCCAGCGCCGTCAGCCACTGGAGCCGCAACTGCTCGGTGCCGCCCGGCTGGCCCGCGGCCCCGGCCCTGCGGTGCGCGGCCGGCCAGTGCGAGGCGGTCACCTTGGCGACGGTGGTCGCGGCCCCGGCGACCGCCACGACGGCCCCGGCGCCGAACGCGATGCCCGTGGCGGTGCCCAGCGCGACGTCCGCGCCGACGGCGGCGACCGCCGCGACCGACGTGACCAGCACGGGCGTGCCGAGGGACTGCCTGCTGAACCGCTCCGACAGCGCCGGGCGTTCGGCCCGCTCCGCGTCCAGCGCCCGCACGTACGCGGTGTACTCCTCGTCCGCGCCCGCCGCCATGGCATCCAGGGCGCCGCGCCCGCGTGCCAGCAGTGTGTTCCCTTCGGTCCGCCCGCCGGAGCGCCGTACCTCTTCCTCCACGGCACGTACCAACAGCCTCTCGGCTTCGGCCCGGTGGCTTTCCCGCATATGCGTCCCCCTCCGAGAGCATGGGTGAGAGACGACATTGTCCTGTGCGGGCGGCGCGAGCGCGAGGGGAGCCCGCGGGCGCGTGTGTCTTCCGCGGTCTCCCGCGGGCTGGGGCAGGATGGGGCGCATGGCGAACCGACTGGCCCATGAGACCTCCCCGTACCTCCTCCAGCACGCCGACAACCCCGTCGACTGGTGGCCCTGGTCGCCCGCGGCGTTCGAGGAGGCGCGGCGGCGGGATGTGCCGGTGCTGCTGAGCGTCGGGTACAGCAGCTGCCACTGGTGCCATGTGATGGCGGGCGAGAGCTTCGAGGACGAGACGACCGCCCGGTACATGAACGCCCACTTCGTCAGCGTCAAGGTCGACCGCGAGGAGCGGCCCGATGTGGACGCCGTGTACATGGAGGCGGTTCAGGCGGCCACCGGGCAGGGCGGGTGGCCCATGACGGTGTTTCTGACGGCGGACGGGGAGCCGTTCTACTTCGGTACGTACTTCCCGCCCGCGCCCCGGCACGGCATGGCGTCCTTCCCGCAGGTCCTGGAGGGGGTCAGTGCCGCGTGGAAGGACCGGCGCGGGGAGGTCACGGAGGTCGCGGCGCGGATCGTGGGGGAGCTGGCGGGGCGGTCGCTCGCGTACCGGGGGGACGGGGTGCCGGGTGAGGAGGAGCTGGCGCAGGCGCTGCTGGGGCTGACGCGGGAGTACGACGCGGTGCGGGGCGGGTTCGGCGGGGCGCCCAAGTTCCCGCCGTCCATGGCCGTGGAGTTCCTGCTGCGCCACAACGCCCGTACCGGCGCGGAGGGCGCGCTCCAGATGGCCGCCGACACATGTGAGGCGATGGCCAGGGGCGGGATCTACGACCAGCTCGGCGGCGGGTTCGCCCGCTACTCGGTGGACCGCGAGTGGACCGTGCCCCACTTCGAGAAGATGCTGTACGACAACGCGCTGCTGTGCCGGGTGTACGCGCATCTGTGGCGGGCCACGGGATCCGATCTGGCCCGGCGGGTGGCGCTGGAGACGGCCGACTTCATGGTGCGGGAACTGCGCACGGCGGAGGGCGGGTTCGCCTCGGCCCTGGACGCGGACAGTGACGACGGCAGCGGCGCGCATGTCGAGGGCGCGTTCTACGTGTGGACGCCTGACCAGCTGCGCGAGGTGCTGGGGGAGTCCGACGCCGCGTTCGCCGCGCGGTACTTCGGGGTGACGGAGGAGGGCACCTTCGAGGAGGGCGCGTCCGTGCTGCAACTGCCGCTGGACGGCGGGGTGGCGGACGCCGAGCGGGTCGCCTCCGTACGGCGGCGGCTGCTCGCGGCGCGCGACGGGCGGCCGAAACCGGGACGGGACGACAAGGTCGTGGCCGCCTGGAACGGGCTCGCGATCGCCGCCCTGGCCGAGACCGGCGCCTACTTCGACCGGCTGGATCTGGTGGAACGCGCCACCGAGGCCGCCGATCTGCTGGTGCGGGTGCATCTGGACGACGCGGCACGGCTCGCCCGTACGTCGAAGGACGGCCGCACCGGCGCCAACGCGGGGGTGCTGGAGGACTACGGCGATGTCGCCGAGGGCTTCCTGGCGCTCGCGGGGGTCACCGGTGAGGGGACATGGCTGGAATTCGCCGGGTTCTTGCTGGACATTGTGCTCGACAGGTTCGTGGCCGAGGGCGGGACGCTGTACGACACGGCGAACGACGCCGAACAGTTGATCAGGCGCCCGCAGGACCCCACGGACAACGCCACGCCGTCCGGCTGGACGGCCGCCGCCGGGGCGCTTCTCTCGTATGCCGCGCACACCGGCTCCGAGGCCCATCGCACCGCCGCGGAAGGGGCGTTGGGGGTGGTGAAGGCGCTCGGGCCGAGGGCGCCGCGCTTCATCGGCTGGGGGCTCGCGGTGGCCGAGGCGCTGCTCGACGGGCCGCGCGAGATCGCGGTCGTGGAAAAGCCGGGACCGGCGGGGAGCGTGGCGGCCGGGACCGGGCCGGAGCGGAGCGCGCTGCACCGTACGGCGCTGCTGGGCACCGCGCCCGGCGCCGTCGTCGCGGCGGGAGTGGCCGGAAGCGATGAGTTCCCGCTGCTGGCGGACCGTCCGCTGGTCGGCGGGGAGGCCGCCGCCTATGTCTGCCGGAGGTTCGTCTGTGCCGCGCCGATGACGGAAGTAAGCGCACTAAAGGGAGAGTTGGGCGTTTTCGAGTAACGTATGGCTGATTTCCGACGCATGGTGAATCGGACTGAAACGCAGTATTCACCCAATCAGCCCTCCGGCTGTCACAGGTCCCCCTTATTGTCTCCACAAGAGTCACAACAGGTGCGCACGGGGGGACTGTGCGCACGAGGGGGATGCAGGGGTCAGCCGACGGCCAGGGGGGCCTGCCGCGGCCTGCCCTGGCCGAGGGGGGCCATGTGTTCACGTCCGTATTCATCGCTGCCATTTCACTGGCGCTGTTCTGGATGGCCGCGTTCACGCTCTGGTGGCAGATGCATGCCTGGCGTACGCCGGAAACGCTCGCCGCGACCAGATTCGACCGGCCCGACGGCGGCCGCGAGGGCTCGTTCTCGCTGCTGCTGCCGGCCCGTCACGAACAGGCCGTGCTGGAGCACACCGTCGAGCGGCTGCTGGAGTCCGGCCACAGCAGGTTCGAGATCATCGTCATCGTCGGGCACGACGACCCGGAGACGGCGGCGGTCGCCGAACGGGCCGCCGCCCGCGACCCCCACCGGGTCAGGGTCGTCGTCGACACCCATGAGGCCAAGAACAAGCCCAAGGCGCTCAACACGGCGCTGCCGTACTGCACCGGGGAGGTCGTCGGGGTCTTCGACGCCGAGGACCAGGTCCACCCGGAGCTGCTGACCCACGTCGACCACGCCTTCCGCACCACCGGCGCCGATGTCGTCCAGGGCGGCGTCCAGCTGATCAACTTCCACTCCAGCTGGTACAGCCTGCGCAACTGCCTGGAGTACTTCTTCTGGTTCCGCAGCAGGCTCCATCTGCACGCCCAGAAGGGCTTCATCCCGCTCGGCGGCAACACCGTCTTCGTCCGCACCGACGTCCTGCGCGAGGCGGGCGGCTGGGACCCGAACTGCCTGGCCGAGGACTGCGATCTGGGCGTACGCCTCTCCAGCGTCGGCAAGAAGGTCGTCGTCGCGTACGACTCCGACATGGTGACCCGCGAGGAGACCCCGGGCTCGCTCGTCTCCCTGCTCAAACAGCGCACCCGCTGGAACCAGGGCTTCCTTCAGGTGTACCGCAAGAAGGACTGGCGCCAACTGCCCACGCGCGGACAGCGGATGCTCGCCCGCTACACGCTGATGACCCCGTTCCTCCAGGCGTTCACCGGCTTGATCATCCCGCTCAACGTGGCGATCGCGCTCCTGCTCGACGTACCGGTCACGGTCGCGTTCGTGACGTTCCTGCCGCTGGTCACCGCCATGGTGACCTTCGTCTTCGAGGTCGTCGGGCTCCATGACTTCGGCAAGCAGTACGGACTGCGGGTCCGCCTCTCGCACTATCTGAAGCTCATCGTCGGCGGCCCCATCTACCAGGTGCTCCTCGCGGGCGCGGCGGTCCGCGCCGTCTGGCGCGAGCACCGGGGGCGCAGCGACTGGGAGCTGACCAGTCATGTCGGCGCGCATCTCATCCGAGAGGACGTCCACGCGTGACCTCCACCCTCCCCACGGTGACGACCGGGCAGCCGACCGCCGTCACCGCGCGGCCCGGCCATGCCCGCCGCGTCAGCAGGACGCGGCTCACCGTCCGGCCGGTCATACGCTTCCGCCGCTCCCGCGCCGATCTGCTCCTGTGCGGGGCGCTCCTCGTCGCGATCCTGCTGGTCCAGGGCTGGAACATCCAGCACTATCCGACGCTCAGCGACGACGAGGGCACCTATCTCGCCCAGGCCTGGGCCGTCCAGGAGGGCAAGGGCCTCGCCCACTACACCTACTGGTACGACCATCCGCCGCTCGGCTGGATGCAGATCGCCTTCCTGACCTGGCTGCCCTCGCTCCTCTCGCCCGAGACGATGACGGTCGCCCCGATGCGCTTCGCGATGCTGCTGGTCAGCGCGGCGAGCGCGGTCTTCCTCTACGTACTGGCCAGGCGGCTCTGGCTGCCGCGCTGGGCCGCCGGGCTGGCGATGGCCCTGTTCGGGCTCTCCCCGCTCTCCGTGGTGCTCCAGCGGGAGATCTTCCTCGACAACATCGCCGTGATGTGGATACTGCTCGCGTTCTGCCTCGCGGCCTCGCCCAGCCGGCATCTCTGGCACCACTTCGCGGCCGGAATCGCCGCCGCCGTCGGGGTGCTCACGAAGGAGACCATGCTGGTCATCCTGCCCGCGCTGCTGGTGACCCTGTGGCGGCACAGCCATCGCGACACCCGGAAGTTCGCGGTGACCGGCGCGATCACCGCCTGCGCGCTGGTCGGCCTCTGCTATCCGCTGATGGCCCTGCTCAAGGGGGAACTGCTGCCCGGCGGCGGGCATGTCTCGCTCTGGGACGGCATCGCGTTCCAGATGAGCAGGCCCGGCTCCGGCTTCGTGCTCGACCCGGGCAGCGGCTCGTACGGGGTGCTCCAGTCCTGGCTGTACTACGACCGGGTGCTGCCGCTCGGCGGGATCGCGGGCGCCGTCCTGCTGGTGGTCACCCTGCGCTGGTCGGTCACCGCGCGGGCGCTCGCGGGGCCCGCGCTGGCCGTGGTGATCCTCACCCTGGTCGCCCTGCGCCCGTCCGGCTATCTGCCCGCGATGTACGTCATCCAGGCGCTGCCGTTCCTGGCGCTGGTGCTGGCGGGCGGCGCCGCGTCCGTCACCCACGCGATCCTGCGCCGACGGCGCGGGCCGCGGGAGGGCCGTACGCTCACCGCCGTCCGCTGGACGGCGCTGGCCGCGCTCGCCGCGAGCGCGCTGGCCGTCGTCGTACCCCGGTGGTACGACGGCGATCGCACGGCGCTGACGGCCGACGCCAACGCCCCCTACCGGCAGGCCGCTTCCTGGATGGCGACCGAGGTGCCCGACCCGTCCCGGGCCCGGGTGCTGGTCGACGACGCGCTCTGGCTGGACCTCGTGCACGCCGGATACGAACCGGGGCTCGGCGCGATCTGGTTCTACAAGGCCGACCTCGACCCGGCCGTCACGAAGACCATGCCCGACGGCTGGCGCGATCTGGACTATGTGGTCGCGTCCCCGACCGTACGGCGCGACGCGCGCGATCTGCCCAAGGTGCGGGACGCGCTGGAGCACTCGACCGCTGTCGCCGTCTTCGGGGACGGCGAGGACCGGATCGAGATCCGGCGGATCACGGGAAGCACGGGAAGCGCGGAAAGCGCGGGGCGTACGGGAAGCGCGGGACGCACGGTGAGCACGGATGGCGACCGGATCGCGGGAGGCGACGAGCGATGAGCATTCTTCCCCCCATCGGTGCCGGGGAGCGCGGTGAACCGGAGCTGGAGGCGACCGTCGTCGCCGAGCCCGGCGCCGTCACCGTCATCATCCCGACCTTCAACGAGTCGGGGAACGTAAGGGAGTTGCTGCGGCAGCTCACCGACGCCGTACCGGCCAGGCTGCCCTGCGAGGTGATCTTCGTCGACGACTCGACCGACGACACCCCCGAGGTCATCGAATCCGCCGCGCAGGACTGCCCGTTCCCGGTGAGCGTGATCCACCGGGAGAAGCCCGAGGGAGGTCTCGGCGGTGCGGTCGTCGAAGGGCTCAGGGCCGCGGGGTCCGACTGGATCGTCGTCATGGACGCCGACCTCCAGCATCCGCCCGCGCTCGTCCCCGAGCTGGTCGCGGCCGGGGAGCGGACCTCCGCGGATCTCGTCGTCGCGAGCCGCTATATCGAGGGCGGCAGCCGGGCCGGGCTGGCCGGCGGCTACCGCGTCGCGGTGTCCCGCGCGGCGACCTGGCTGACCAAGGGGCTCTTCCCGGCCGGGCTGCGCGGAATCAGCGACCCGATGAGCGGGTTCTTCGCGATCCGGCGCTCCGCCGTCACCGCGGAGGCGCTGCGACCGCTCGGCTACAAGATCCTGCTGGAGCTGGCCGTACGCTGCCGGCCCGAGCAGCCGGCCGAGGTGCCGTTCGTCTTCCGCGACCGGTTCGCGGGCGAGTCGAAGTCGACGGCGAAGGAGGGGCTGCGCTTCCTGCGCCACCTCGTGGAGCTGCGGACGGCCGCCCCGCTCGCCCGGATGATCGCCTTCGGACTGATCGGGCTCACCGGCTTCGTACCGAACCTGCTCGCGCTGCACGGGCTCACGGCGGCCGGGGTGCACTATCTGCCGGCCGAGGTGGTGGCCAACCAGTTCGGGGTCCTGTGGAACTTCCTCCTGATCGAGGTGCTGCTCTTCCGCGACCGGCGGGCGCACCGGCACTGGGCGGACCGGGTGGGCCGGTTCGCGCTGCTCGCCAACGCCGACCTGCTGCTCCGTATCCCGCTGATCGCGCTGTTCGTCGCACAGCTCGGGATGGGGGTGCTGACGGCGACCGCGTGCGCGCTGCTGGCGACGTTCGTGCTGCGGTTCGTGGGCACGGAGGCGCTGGTCTATCTGCCCAAGCGGGAGCCGAGGCGTGAGCCGAAGCGGGAGCGGGCGGGGCGCGGGGCGGGCCGTGCGGCTCGCCGCGCGACGAACCGTGCGGCGGTGGCCGCCCGTACCGAGGGGAGCGTGCGCCGATGAGCCCTGTCGCTCCACGCCGTTTCCGTACGTCGCGTGCATTCCGTACATCGCGCCCCTTCCCTTTCCGCCTGTCGCGTCGTACCGCCTTCCTCACGTTCCTCGCGCTGACCGGCGGCATGCTGTACGCCACCCAGCAGCCCGCCGCGGCCGGGGTGAACCTCGTCAAGAACCCCGGGTTCGAGACGCCGGGCCCGCCCGGTACGGACGCCCTGCCGTACTGCTGGGAGCGGTCCGGCTGGGGAGACAACGACTTCTCCTTCGACACCGTCGCCGACGCCCGCTCCGGCACCGCGGCGCTGAGAGTCGCGCTGACCCGCCGGACCGAGGGCGACCGCAAGGCGCTGATCACGGAGTCCGCGGAGTGCGCGCCCGTGGTGGTGCCCGAGCGGCAGTACGACCTGTCCCTCTGGTACAAGTCGACGACACCCGACGCCGCGATCACGCTCTTCCGCCATGACGCCACGGCGGGCTGGCAGTACTGGACCGATCTCAAAACCCTTGACCTCAGCGCCGGTTACCAGCGGGCCGAGGTCCGTACGCCCGTCATTCCGCCCGGCACCGACCGGATCACCTGGGGCGTGTCGGTGTACGGCACGGGCAGTGTGACCACCGATGACTATGTGATGGAGGAGGTCGCCCCGCCGCCCGTGGAACCGGAGTGCACCGGGACCGCCGAGGAGTGCGCCAACGGCCGCTGGCAGGTGCTGCCGACGGAGAACCCGGTGCGTTCGATGCACTCGGTGGTGCTGCACAACGGCAAGGTGCTGCTGATCGCGGGCTCCGGCAACGACCCGGAGATGTTCGAGGCCGGTACGTTCACCTCCGCGGTGTACGACCCGGCGGACGGCTCGTACCGTACGGTCCCCACCCCCGACGACATGTTCTGCTCCGGCCATGTCCAGCTCTCCGACGGCCGGGTGCTGGTGATGAGCGGCAACAAGGGCTATCCGTCGGCGGACGGCACGGTCGGCTACCAGGGCTACAAGGACTCGTACGTCTTCGACCCCGCCACCGAGACGTACACCAGGACCAACGACATGAACGACGGGCACTGGTATCCGTCGGCCACGATCATGGGCAATGGCGATGTGATGTCCTTCGGCGGGCTGCGCGAGGACTCCAGCGGTTCGGTGACGGCCGAGCGCTGGTCGGCCGCGCAGGACAAGTGGCTGCCGATGGGACAGGTCAACCAGACCTGGTCGTACTGGGGCCTGTACCCGTCGATGATCCTGATGCAGGACGGGCGGCTCTTCTACTCCGGCAGCCATGTCTTCGGCAACGGCACGCCCGGCACCGGCTCGTCGGTCTACGACTACGACGCCAACACGGTGACCGGGATCGCGGGTCTCCAGAACAAGGACGAGCGCGACCAGTCGGCGAGCGTGCTGCTGCCGCCCGCGCAGGACCAGCGGGTGCTGACGATCGGCGGCGGCAATATCGACTCCAATCCGGAGGCCAACCGGCTGACGGATCTCATCGACCTCAAGCAGCCCAACCCCCGTTACACACCGGGCCCGTTGCTGCCGCAGGGCACGGTCGACCTCGGCAACGGACCGCAGCCGCAGACCGGGGCACAGGGCAAGATGTACGGCTCCGCCGTGCTCCTGCCCGACGGCAAGGTCCTGGAGACGGGCGGCGCGCTGCACAACCGCGCCAACCCCGTCTACGAGTCCTCGCTGTTCGACCCGGCGACGGACACCTTCGATCCGGTCGCGGTGGACCCGGAGGCGCGCGGCTACCACTCCTCGGCGTTCCTGCTGCCGGACGGCCGGGTGATGACGACCGGCGACAACCCGGGCAACGGCTCCTGGAACCACCGGGTGTCGCTCTACACCCCGCCGTATCTCCTCAAGGGACCGCGCCCGCGGATCACGTCACTGATCGACAACCAGTGGCTGTACGGCGATACGCAGCGGATCACGGTCGACCGGCCGATCGCCAAGGCCGAACTGATCCGGCCGGCCGCGGTCACCCACTCCTCCGACCCCAACCAGCGGTTCGTGGACCTGCCGCTCTCGGTGGACGGGAACAACGTCGACCTCAATGTCACGAGCAACCCGAATCTGGCGCCCCCCGGCTGGTACATGCTGTTCGCGGTCGACGCCAACGGCGTTCCGTCGGTGGCCGAGTGGGTGCGTCTGGGCGGTCCGGCGGCGCTCGCCGACAAGGCGGCGGAGTCGGCGCACGTCCACGACTTCGCCGGGGATCTCGCGAAGAGCCCCGGGAAACCGCGGAAGAAGCGGACCTCGGCGCCGGTGAGCCCGCAGGTCGCGGGATGCGACCGGCACTACGGCTCGGCGAACGTCTGCGTACCGACGGTCTTCCCCGAGACGGTGCGGGGGAGTCAGGGCGGCCGGGGGAGTACGGAGGCGGCGACGACGAGGGCGCGCTGCGACTGGCTCGCGGCGAACGACTACGGGCGGCTGAAGGTCAACGGCGGGGACGATCCGCTCCGGCTCGACCCGGACGGCGACGGAGTGGCGTGCGGGAAGGGGGACGTGCGGCGCCGTTGACCCCGGGGCGCCGCTGATCCCGGGGCGACGTCTCGCGTACGCGGACCCCGGACCGGACTTTCGTCACCGCGTGCGCGGCGCGCCGGACGGTCACCGCGTGCGCGGGGCTGCGGCCGGCGGGGCTGCGGCCGGTCACCGCGTGCGCGGCGCCGCGACCTCAACCGCGCACGCGGAGACCGTACTTCATCGTGATGTCAGTGCTCCGCCATATCATCTGCTCCAGGTATTCCCGGTCGTGGTTCTACGATGCGATCGTGGTCCACGACGCGAGGGGGGCGTTGATGTCCGACGTGGAAACCGGATCCGGCACACCCGGGCTGCGGGGTATGGAGCGGCTCTCGCGCGACCTGCCCCACGGAGTGGAGCTGTTCCATCTCAAGCCCGGGGGCAGCGTGCTGTTCGCCGACCGGAACGGGGCGCGCGAGCTGGGCCCGAGCGAGGATTTCCCGCGTTTCCTCGACGACGGGCAGTTCGCCCACTACCTCGTCGGTGACGCGCACACCTCGCCCGAGCGCCCGTCCAACGCCACGTTCAAGCTCGGGGTCGTCGGCCCGCGCAGCGCCGTCACTCCGCACGCGCACGGCGGCGAGCACGTCGTGCTCAGCCTCGGTCACGCCGCCTGCGGTCTCTACGACGCGGCGCGCGGCCGGGTCACCGAGATCCGGCTCTCTCCCGGGGCCATGATCCGGATCCCCGGGATGATGCCCCACTCCTTCGCCAACCGCGGCGCGAAGCCGTTGAACATGCTCGCCGCCCAGACCGGTTTCGGTATCGACCACGAGGACTACGCGATCACCGCGGACGAGGCCGAGCGCCGCGCCACGGCAGGCGACCGGCGCGTGGCACACGGCCGCGGCGGACTCGGCACCGTCACCCGGGTGGGCACCGACTACGGGCTGCTGGCCGCCGCGCTGCGCGACATCGAACGTATCCAGCGCGTTCGGGGCATCGGCGCCACCACCGTGCGGGAGCGTCTCGCCGCCGGACTCCGGCGCGCCGCGTCCGTACTGGAGGGCCCACGATGATCTGCCCGTTCTGCGAGAAGAACCTGCTCTACAGGGAGCGGCCCAACCGCACGTGTTCCGGGTGCAAGCGCCGGTTCGCCCTGGACCCCAAGGGCAACTCGATGAGGCTGAGCGACCTGCGGCTCCGCCGCCTGCTCGCGAAGCTCACCGACGACGGCCGGCTGAAGATCTCCGTCGACCAGCTCGGGGCCCCGGCGCTGCCCAGGGCGACATCGGACACGAGCGACAGCCCGGTCGTGGAAGCCCTGGGCTGCCTGTGGGTTCCGCTGCTGGTGGGCGTCGTCATGGTCGTTGTCGGACTGAGTGCGGAGGACATGGGCGGGTTCACCATCTTCGGCTCCGTCCTCGTCCTCATCTTCGCCATCGGCATGCTCTCCGCCCTGATCTTCGGCAAGAGGAAACCGACGACGCATCCGCTCAGCGGCTTCCGCGGTGTTCTGATGTCCAACTGGAAGGAGGTGTACGGCTCGCTCCCGCCCGGGGTCGTGGAGGACTTCCCGTACCGCCGCCTGTATGTGCCGGAGGGGGCGCGTGTCGCACTGCTCTGCCCGGACCGGGCCATCGCCGCCTTCCTGGTCGCGAACGGGCTACCGGAGCGGTACGGAGTCGCCGTCACCACCGAACTCGACCGGCTGCCCGAGGAGATGCCCGTCGTCGTCCTGCACGACGCGAGCGCGCCCGGCTGCCGACTGGCCATACGGACGCGTGAGGCGCTGCCCGGCCGTACGGTGATCGACGCGGGGCTGCCGCCGCGCGCCGTCATGCAGACGCCGGGCGCACCGGCGAGACGCGGAGACAAGCCGACGTCGGACTTCATCAAGTGGCTGGGCGAGAGCGGAACGCTCACCAAGGCCGAGCTGAACTGGCTGGCCAGGGGCTGGACCGTCTCCCTCGTCGCCGTACGGCCCGCCAAGCTCCTCGCCGCCGTCAGCAGGACCGTCGAACGCGTCGGCGCCGCGACCGGTCCGGATCCTGAGCGGCGGAAGGCGGAGTCCGTCGGGTTCCTCACCTGGCCGGGCGAGGACGGCCGATGACCCCACGTGTCGCCGTGAGCATCGGCGACCGGTTGCTCGACCGTGCTCTCGCCACCGCCGTCGCGCGCGCGGGCGCGCCCGGCCGGATCCGGTTCACCGAGCGTCATTTGTACTACGAGATGTGCCGCGTTCTGCGCCCGTCGCACGCGGCCCCGCGCAGGCTTCCGCTGACGCCCGCGCCGCCCGTGCGGTACGAGCGGTTCGAGGAGGCGCTGCGGCGGCACGGCGCGGTGCCGGGGCTGCTGGCCCCGCTCCCGGCTCCTGCTCCGGTCCCGGTCCCGGCTTCGGCCGATGCCCCTCGCGGACCGTCCGTGCCCTCCGTGCCCTCCGCGCCCTCCGCGCCCTCCGCGCCCGATCTCTACGACTACGGACTGCCCCGGCTGCTCGTCTGCCAGAGCCGCCAGGTGGCGCGGATGCTCCTCGCCAACGATGTGCACCTGGAGGCCGCCTGCCCGGTGTTCGCCGCCGACGACCTGCCGCTCGACCCCCGGCTGGTGACCGGGCTCGGCAGGGTCGACGGCGCGACCGTGCACGTCCTGCACGACGCGAGCGTGGACGGCATCGCGCTCACCGGCCGGGTGCGCGACGCGGTCCCCGGCGTACGGGTCTCCTCGATGGGCCTCGTACCCCGGCATGCCACGGCGCTCCACCTGATCTCGCCGCGCGGCCCGGCACAGGTGCTGGCACAGGGACCAGGCCCGCTGACGCTGCCCGCCGCGCTCGGACCCCGCGAGCGGGACTGGCTCGCCGACGGGCGCTTCGCCGAGGTGGAGTCCGTCTCACCGGCCCGGCTGCTGCGCACCGTACTGCGGCTCGTACGCGGACCGAGGACGCCCGGCCACTCGGTGTGGACCGGGCTGCGTGAGCTGCGTACGGCGGGATTCATGACATGGCCGACGAACCGACCAGGGGATACGAGGACTCAAGGTGATAAACCGGCCACGCGAAACCCCGTACAGGGATGAGCTGCTCGCCGACGGCAGCGTCCACCGCCGCTACGAGGACGGACGCGAGGAGTGGCGGCGGCGCGAAGGCGGCACGCGCGTGCGCTGGCACGACAACCAGGGCGCGTCCGGCACCGACGAACAGCTCGGCGGACGCATCATCAAGCGCCGGTACTCCGACGGTAGGGTGACCTACGGCCGGGACATCGGCTACGGCCGTACGGTCTGGGACCGGGGCGAGACGCTGCTGGTCAACAAGACCTCGTTCGGCGGGCGCATGGGCACGCTGCTGGGCGGGCTCGGGCTTGTCGCCCTCGCCGTCACGGCCGCCCAGCTCCCGCCCGAGGAACTCACACCCGAAGAGGAGGAGGAACTGCGGCAGCAGCAGCAACAGCAGCAGGCGGCGGCCCAGAACTCCTCCGGCGGCGGGGACGCGGGCGGTGGCGACGGCGGCGACTGGGACTCCGGTGACGGATGGAACTCCGACGACGACGGCGGCTGGAGCGACGACGACTTCGGATAGCCCGGCCGGCTGACGGTCCGGCCAACCGAGAAGGACCGAGAAGGACCGAGAGGGAACGGAGAGGAGGGGGCGACCATGGCGCGTTTCTGCGCCTGCCTGGCGGCGACACCCGAACGGGCGGCGGAACATCTCGCGGCGATGGGCGCCGCCGTGGGCGCCGGTGCGCCGGGCGCGGCGCTGGTCCAGGACGAACCGGGCCATGCCACCGGCCCGTTCACCGCGTACGGCCGTACCGCCGTCGGCGAGGTCACCCTCCACAACCGGCCCGAGCTGTTCGCGGCGCTCGCCGGCGCCGGTGCCCCCGCCCCGCCCGACTGCCCGGACGGTGAACTGCTGCTGCGCTGCTGGGTACGGCTCGGCGCCGCCGGGATCCGGGCGGCGGAAGGCATGTTCGCGCTCGCCGTGCACGAGACCGGGGAACTGGTCCTGCTCCGCGACCACATGGGCGCCCGCACGCTGTTCTACGCCCGCGCCGACGGCTGCTGGGCCGCGTCCAGCTCGCTGCGCGCCCTGCGCCGCTGGCCCGCGCTCGGCACCGGCCTCGAACTGGCCGCCGTACGCTCCTTCCTGACCTTCGCCTACCTCCCCGGCGAGGAGACGCTGCTGCGCGGCGTACGCGAAGTGCTCCCCGGGCGCTGTCTGCGGCTCGCGGTGGACGGAGCCGTCACGGAGGAGCACTACTGGGAGCCCCAGGAGCTGATCGAGGACGACGGCGCGCCGCCCGAGAGCTACGCCCTGCGCCTGCGCGCGCTGCTGGAGGAGGCGACGGCACGCCGGCTGCCGGAGGCCGAGGCCGTCGGCGTGCTGCTCTCCGGCGGGGTCGACAGCTCGCTGGTCACCGCGCTCGCCGCCAAACTGCACGCCCATCCCGTGCACACGTACTCCATCAGCTTCGGCGACGAACTCCCCCATGAGCTGGGCTACTCGGGTCTGGTCGCCCAGCACTGCCACACCCGTCACCGCGTCCTCACCGTGTCGGGCGACGCCGTGGCCGCGCGGCTCGCGGAGGCCGCCGCGCTGCTCGACAGCCCCGTCGGCGATCCGCTGACCGTGCCCAATCTGATGCTCGCCGAGGCCGTGGCGGGCGACGGGCCCCGGGTCGTGCTCAACGGGGAGGGCGGCGACCCGGTGTTCGGCGGGCCGAAGAACCTGCCCATGCTGGTGTACGAGATGCACCGCGGCGAGGTGGCGGGCGGCGACGCCCAGGACGCGCGCGAGACGGCGTACCTGCGCTCGTACCGCAAATGCTTCACCGACCTGCCCGAGCTGCTCACCGCCGACGCGCTGGACGCCCTGGCCACCGCGCCGGCCCCGGAGCGGTTCGTCGCCCCGTATCTGCGGCCCGCGGCCCGGGACGGCAGGATGGACCACCTGCTCAACCAGCTGCTGCACTGCAATCTGCGCACCAAGGGCGCCCATCACATCCTCACCAAGGTCGAACGGCTCACCGCCTCCCAGGGGATCCGGGGCCGCGCCCCGCTGTTCGACCGCAGGGTGGTGGACCACGCCTTCGCCACGCCGCCCCGGTGGAAGCTGAACGGGGCGGTCGAGAAGTGGGTGCTGAAGGAGGCCGTACGGGATCTGCTGCCGGACACGGTCGTGGACCGGCCGAAGAGCGGTATGCGGGTGCCGGTGCAGCAGTGGCTCGGCGGACCGCTGCGGGAGCTGGCGGGCGATCTGCTGCTGGGCCGCGAGGCGCGCGCCCGCGGGCTGTTCCGGCCGGACACGGTGCGCGCGTGGATGCGCGGAGAGGGCACGCTGCTGCCCAGGCAGGGCGGCAAACTGTGGCTCGTGCTCACCCTCGAACTGTGGCTGCGCGCGTACGACGTCAGCTGATGGAGGCCCCCTTGGCCACCGGGCCGAGCACCGGGTCGAGTGCGGTACGACTGGGGCGCGTCTGACGCCCACGCTCACGCCGACGCCCCGCCTCCGCTGAGGAAGGCGGAGGAAGGGCGTCAGCCTCCGGCCCCCGCCGGTCAGACCGTGCTGATCGTGGCGAAAGCGCCCCACAGAACAGGGGAGTGCTCGACCGTACGCAGCTCCCGCCAGGCGGCCAGCCGCTCGCGCTGCCAGTCGCCATGGGCGAGGACCGCGTCCTCCCGCTCGTGCGCCGCGTCGATCGCGCAGACCGCGTCCTGGAGCGGGCGCGCCGACGGGTCGGCGTCCGCGAGGCGGTGGAAGGCCAGATCGGTGGGGAGCGTCCAGCGGCCGGCGGTGACGGTCTCGGCGCCGCCGTGGATCATCGCGGTGGCCAGGCCCAGCGCCTCGCCGAAGCGCAGATCGCCGCCGCTCTCGCAGGCGATGAGCGCGACCCGGCTGGGGATCGGCCAGCGTGTCCCGCCCGCTTCCGGGGCGCTGTCGAGACCATGGGTCCCCAGCAGCAAGTCCTTGGCGGACAGCGGGCGATGGGCCCGTACGGGATCGGCGAAGCCGGCCGTCTCGGCCGTACAGGCCAGATGCAACCGCGCGTTCTCGCTCTGCCCGGAACCCGGTGCCGCGGCGGTCACATGGCCGACGTACAGCAGCCGCGACGCGCCCGCGCGCAGCGCCGCACCGAGCCGGTCCCTGTCCAGGTCGGTACGGCGGAACGCCTCGACCGGATCGTCCACGGCGGGCCACCAGCGGCCCTCGGCCACGTAGCGTCCCACCCTCCGCGCGACCGGCGCGTCCGCCCGCATCCGCCCCAGCACCGAGCCCAGGGCGGAGTCCGCGCGGAACCCCGGCACCCGTGGATCGAGGACGCCCACGACCGGCAGCCGCCGGGTGTCCGCCCACGGTCTGGACGGGCGGGCGGGGGCGTGCACGATACTCACCGGCGCCAGCAGGCTGATGTCCGCGATCTCCACCAGCCGCACCCCGGGGTCGGGCGCCAGCAGCTCCCACGGGACCTGCGCCACGCGCGGCGACGGCTGGATGCGCAGCTGGGGGCGTATCCCGCGCCGGTACAGCTCGTACAACTGCTTGGCGAGTCCATAGGGCAGGAGCGTGCGCGACAGCGTCTCGGCGAGGGCGAGTTCCTTCTCGTACGAGGCGAGAGCGCCCGTCGTCAGCGCGGGCCCGAGTGCCTCGCCCGGCAGGGCGTCCTCCAACGCCGCCAGCGTCGAGGCGAGTTGAGCGGCCGGTACCCGTCCGATGCCCGTCGCGGACAGATCGTGGGTCCACCGCCAGGAGATATAGAGATCTCCGGCGTCCGCCATCCGCACCAGGGCCGTCGGGCGGTCCGCGAGGGGCCGCGTACTCACCATGTCGGCACCACCCGCTCGTCACGGATCCGGCCGCCGTAGCGGGTCTCGGCCTGGCTGATGTACGGATCGAGCGCCACCGGTCCCGTCGGGTGCAGCGCCAGCCGGGGCGGCGGCGAGACCCGCAGGCCGGCGCTCGCGGCGACCGAGGCGAGGGCGGTGCCGAGCCGGAAGGTGTCCGCGGGGCCGGGCTGCCGGGGGCCGGGCTGCCGGGGGCCGGGCTGCCGGGGGTCGGGTCGCCCGTCGGCTGCGGGGCTGGGGAAAGCCGAGGGGCCGGGGAAGGCTGCGGGGCCGGGGAAGGCTGCGGGGCCGAAGAAGGCCGAGGGGCCCAGGAAAAGCGGGGGCGCGAGCGACGGGTCCGCTCGGCTGTCGGCCGGGCTCGCGTCCGGTGGGCGGTCCATCAGCGGGGTCCCGGCGCACTGCGACTCGATCAGCTCGCCCACCAGGTCGGCGGCGCCGGCCCTGACGGCGAGCCGGAACGCCAGCCCCATCGCGGGGGCCGCGAACTCCCGGGTCCACCGCTCGCGCTGCTGCCCGCTCGCCAGCGTGAACCGCACCGCGTCGATGGCGAGCGCCGCCGGAACGGCCAGCCCGACGGCCCGGCCGAGCAGCGCGGGGTCGGGGGACGTGCCCGGCCCGTTGACCCAGCGGTCCTCCAGCAGCGTGGCGTGGAAGAAGTCCGCCTGGGCGCAGCGCAGTCCGAGCCCGCCCGCGGCGAACACGGACAGGGCGGCCCGGATGTGGGCCTCGCTCTCCTCGTGGCGGCCCTCGGCGTGCACGACGGCCGCGAGCCGTACGCGTACCTCGGCGGCGGCGACCACCGCCCCGGACTCCTCGAACCGCGCGATGCTCCGTACGTACAGCTCATCGGCCCGTACCGGGTCCCCGCGCAGCGCGGCCAGCAGCCCGAGCAGGTCGAGGCCGAGGGCGGACTGGGCGGCCATACCGGCCCGTTCGACGTACTCCTGGGCCTCCGTGAGCACCTCCTCCGCCTCGTCGAGGCGGCCGGAGCGCAGATACGTCTGGCCCAGGCTCTGCCGTGCCTCGGCGACTCCGGCGGGGGTGTCCGAGGCCAGGAACGCGGCGACGGCCTGGCGCGCGAAGTCCTCGGCGAGATCCGGCCGTCCGGTGGCCTCGTGGACCGTGGCCAGATTGAGCAACGGCCTCCCGGCGAGCGTGGGGTGATGGCGTGTCACCACGTCCAGGGACTCGGTCGCCAGCTCGTGCGCCCTGGCCCACTGCTCGCGCTGGATGGTGAGGGCGGTGAGCGCGACCAGACAGCCGACGAGCAGCTCGGCGGTGTCCGTGTCGTTGCCTTCGCCGATTCCGGCCTCGATTCCGGCCTCGATTCCGGCCTCGGTTCCGTCCGCGGCCCCCTGCTCGGTTCCGTCCTCCGGGGTGGCGACGAGGAGCGCGCGGGCCCGCTCCAGTGATGTCTGCGCCGCGTCGAAGTCCCCGGTGTTCTGGAGGGCCTGGGCCAGATTGACCAGGACCCCGGCCCGGAGCACCACGACGACGCGCGTGCCCGCCGCGTCACCCGTGACGGCTTCCGCCAGCCGGTCGCACAGGCCGAGTGCCTCGCGGTACGAGGCGACCGCCGCCGGGTGGTCGCCCAGCCGGTCGGCCGCGCTCGCCCGGTTGACCAGGGCGCTGGTACGGACATAGAGGGCCTGGTCGAACGGCGCGGCGGCGTCGACGGCCTGGTCGAACACGGCGTGTGCGGTACGGAACTCGCCCTGGAGGAACGCGTCGTTGCCCTGGTCGATGAGGGCGGCGACGCGGGCGAGCTCCTCGTCGTCCGGGTCGCCGGGGAGGGGGCCGGGCTCGGGGCCGAGGCCGGGGCCGGGGTCGGCGGTCGTCATCAGAAGTCCGTTTCGGCGGTCGCCGCCGCGATCTCCGTGCGGAGCAGCGGCCCGAAGGCGCCGCCGTCCCCGTCCCTGTCCCCGTCCCCGTCCGTGGCCTCGTCCGTGGCCCTGGCCAGCCGTGACCGGACGAGCGCCCTTACCCGGGCCCGTACCTCGGCCGCTGCCCCGGCCCCGTCCCCGTCGCCGTCGCCGTAGCGGTCGTGCGGCCGGGGCGCGCCGAACCCCGGGAGGTAGATGTCGACGGCCAGACCCGCGCCGCCCGGGGCCGCGCCTCCGGTCCGTACGGTGTCGAACGGGGCGTCCCCCCGCCAGGCGTCGTCCACCCGCCGCAGCGGGAGATCGAGCGGATCGGCCGCGCCGCCGACGGTCGCGCGGGGTGCCAGCTCGCCCGGCACGGTGGCCGGTCCTGGCGCGGCCACGACGGAGACCGAGACCGTGGTGCGCGCGGCGGCCCGTACGACCTCCCAGGAGACGGCCCGTTCGGAGGCGTCGACCAGGCCGGGCGGATAGCGGCGCCAGTCGGAACCGCCCGTGCCGCGCGCCAGCGTGAGACCGCCCGCCGGACTGCCCGCCGGACCGCCCTTCCCGGGCGCGGGGCCGGCGGCGAGCGCGTAGTCGGTCGCGCGCGGCGGTTCCTGGACGGCGGGGGACCCGGCGTCGGGGGTGTCCAGGTCATCCGGGGCGTCCGGCGAGCGGGAGTCCGCCGTTTCGAAGCCGGCGAAGAGCAGGTCGCACTCCTCGGTCAGGTCGCCGATCTCCCGGTCGAGCAGCCGCTCGTCCAGCGGCGGGATGTCATCGATCACCGAGGCGGGCCACCACCGCGCCGCCCAGTGCGCGAAGGCCAGCCGGCGGGCGCTCGCCACCAGCGCGGGCAGCGCCGGCAGTACGGGCAGTACAGGCAGTACGGGTACGGCGGGCGCCCCGGGCATCTCGTGTGCCCCGTCCGGCGCGGGCCGCCCGGGTGCCGGCTCCGCGACAGGGACCGCGTCCGCGTCCGCGTCCGTGACCGTGTCCGCGGCCAGGGCCAGCGCGACCTGTTCGCCGTACACGGCCCAGACCCACTCCTGGGCCGCCTCGACATCGTCAAGTACCGCCACGGGCACGGCATCCAGCGCGAGCACGCTCCAGGTCAGCAGCCCGCCCGCCACCTCCAGCACGGTCACGTCCACCCCCGGCGCGGGATCCAGCACGCTCGGCGCGTGGTCTCCGTCGCCGGGCGGCGGTGTGATGACGCGCAGCAGCCCGCCCTCGGCGTGTCCGATCCGTACGGCGGCGGCGGTCATGAGGCTGTCCTCTCGGATGCGGCGGGGTGGGCGCTGAGCGCGTGTCTGACCCGGCCCCGGTGGTCGAGGATCACCGAACGGGCCACGCCGTCGAGCACGTTCCACAGCTCCTCGACGCCGGTCATCGGGGCGTCCCGTACATCGCGTCCGTGCAGCCGTACCCACAGCCGCCGCAGATACGCCCGCCACGGGGTGCGCAGCTCCCGCGCGATCCGCGCGAGCGGCTCGGCGACATCGGCGGGGTTGCCACCAGGGCCGGGCGCGCCGGAGGTGCCGGTCGCGCCGGAGGTGTCAGAGGTGTCAGCGGGGTCAGCGGGGTCGGAAGTGTCGATGGCCAGTCGGCGGGCCCGGAGTACGTAAGCCTCGCGGCGCCAGCGGCTGTTGACCGCCCGGTGCGCGCCGGTCCCGCCGCCCGCTCCGGGCTCCCCGCCCAACGGGCGCAGTCCCAGGGCGAGATGGACCCCCACGGTGGCGGCGACGCGCAGCGACTCGTCGGTCAGCGCCCAGGGAGCGCAGCTGCGGGCGATCTCCCGGCGGACCAGTTCGGGTACGGGCGCGAGCGCGGCGCGGTCGCTCGACGTCTGGAGGACGGTGAAGACACGCTCGTGGACCGTACGGTCGAACGGCAGCCCCAGGGCGGACGTGGAGGCCGAGCCGCCGCCGAGACCGGGTCCGACCGGCAGCGGGTGTCTGGTCAGGCCCAGTTCCCTGGCCGGGGGCGCGGACTCCGGCAGCGCACCCCACAGGGCCCGGCCCGCCGCCGTGCCCGCGTGGTCCGCGACCAGCCGCGCCAACGCGGCCCCGGCGCCCGCGCCCAGGACTCCGGCGGGGCAGCCGTCGAGTACGGCCCGTATCTCCGCCGGGGTCGCGGGCGCGGGGCCGGCGGTCCGTGCCGCCCACGCCGCGTCGAGCGCGGCGGTCAGCGCGCTGGTGTGCGCCGGATCGGTCAGATACTCCCTGAGCGCCTGTGTCGTACGCCCCTGGGCCGAGCCGTGCGTCTCGCGCAGCGCCTCCTCGGCGGTCCGCTCCCCGGTCGCCGGGGCGGGCGGGCCTTCGGTCGTGGCCAGTTCGAAGCAGAGCTGGAAGTACAGGTCCTGAGGGTTGCCCTCGGTGATCCGCATCCCCCGGCGCACCCGCTTGAGCAGGGTGAACCACGCGGCCGTGGCGCGCAGTGCGTCGGCGGAGGCATGGAGGAGCGTGGCGAGCAGCGCCGCACCCTCGGAGCTCACCAACGGGCCCGCGCACTGCGGATGGAGGACGGGGCGGATCACCAGCGGATCGAGGAGGAGCTTCACCGTACGGCTGAGCGGGCCGCCCTGGGGGCCGCTGAGCGGACCGACACCGTCCAGCTCGCGCCACATCTCGTCCAGGACCATCGCCCGGGGGCGGGTGCCGCGCGGGGGAGTGCGCGCCTGGAGCACCTCCGTGCCCGCTTCCGTGCCCCTGCCCCTTCCCCCGCCCGTCTCCCGGGCCGCCCCGTTGGCCGTCCCGCTGCCCGTCCCCCGCGCCGCGTCTGTCCGCATGACCTCAGGCTAGGAGGGCGGTCGGGCGGTGCCAAACCTGGGATCGGCAGGTCCCGCCCGTACCCCGTACCGGTCAGAGGCGCAGCCCGTCGGCGACGCTGTCCAGGGCGTGGCCGACCAGGACGCGCAGATCGTCCTGGTTGCCGTGCTCGCCCCAGTAGAGGGTGACCTCGCGCACCACGCTCAGCATGGCCGCGATGAAGAGCCGCAGCTCCAGGTCGTCGGGGGCGCGGCCGGTGCGCTCCGCGAGGACATCGCCGAGGAGCTTCGCCGACTCCGACATGGTCTCGGTCATCCTGGCACGGACGGCCGGGACTTCGACCATCAGCTTCGTACGCTGTATCGCCTCGTCGTACTCGGTGGCCAGGATGGACTGAAGCGTCCGGTCGAGGAGGAACCGGATGGATTCGAGCGGGGGTTCCCCGGCCGGCCGGGAGCGCAGTACGGACGCCATGACCGCGTCGTGGTCGTCGGTGAGGACGATGTCCTCCTTGGTCGGGAAGTACCGGAAGACGGTGGACGGGGAGACCTCCGACGCCTCCGCGATCTGCTCGATGGTCGTCGCCTCGTACCCCTGCTCCGCGATCAGCCCGAAGGCGGCCCTGCGGATCGCGGTCCTGGTCCTGAGCTTCTTGCGTTCACGCAGGCCGAGCTGGGGCTGCTGCGCCGTGAGAGGGGTGTGAGAGATGGCGGCCATGCTTCTCATTGTCGGGCATCCCGGGGCTCCCGGACCCTGTGCGGCCCGGGATCCGTCTCCGTCAGGAGTGCTGGTACGCCACCAGCGAGATGCCGACGAAGTGTGTGGCGAACGCGGCGAGGGTGAAGGAGTGGAACACCTCGTGGAAGCCGAACCAGCGCGGTGACGGGTTGGGGCGCTTCAGTCCGTAGATCACGCCGCCCGCGCTGTAGAGCAGCCCGCCGACGACCACGAGTACGAGCACGGCGATCCCGCCGGCGCGCATGAAGTCGGGCAGGAAGAAGACGGCCGCCCAGCCCATCGCGATATAGCACGGGGTGTAGAGCCAGCGCGGCGCGCCGACCCAGAAGACCCGGAAGGCGATGCCCGCGGCGGCGGCGGCCCACACGGCCCAGAGCAGGGTCCGGCCGGTCGAGTCGGGCAGCAGCAGCATGGTCAGCGGGGTGTACGTGCCCGCGATGATCAGGAAGATATTGGCGTGGTCGAGCCGGCGCAGGACGGCCTCGCCGCGCGGGCCCCAGGTGCCGCGGTGATATATCGCGCTGACGCCGAAGAGCAGGCACGCTGTGAAGACGTAGATCCCGCACGCGACCCGCGCGCGGGTCGAGTCGGTCAGGACGATCAGGGCCAGCCCCGCGATCAGCACGGCGGGGAACATCCCCGCGTGCAGCCAGCCGCGCAGTTTCGGTTTGACCGGACTCGGCAGCTGGATCTCGACCGGCCCCCCTTCCGAGTGCGGGAGGGCTGTCCGCGGGGAGCTGTCGAGCGGATCGGGAGCGGCGTTAGTCATGAGCTCATGCTACCTACGGGGCCGTAAGTTACGCCCCGGTACGAAAGATCCGGGGTGCCATGTGCGTGCCGTCGAGATGACGTAAGCGTGCCGTACGAGTGGCGATGCTCACGTGTGAGGCCCTCTGGACAGATGGGCGGATCAGTCGGATGATCAAATGAGTGCGGTCGGCACCGGATGAGCGGCTACGAAGCATCCGGGTCGCAGCCCCCAAGGGGCACAACCTCAAAGAACCCTCATCAAGGAGCGATCGTGGCGCGCGACATCGCGGCTCCCAGCACCAGCACCAGCACCGTCCCCACCAACCACCAGGAGCTGATCTCCTGGGTCGACGAGATCGCAGGAATCACGCAGCCGGACAGGGTGGTCTGGTGCGACGGGTCCGAGAGCGAGTACGAGCGCCTGTGCGAGGAGCTCGTCGCCAAGGGCACCTTCACGAAACTCGACCCGGTCAAGCGGCCGAACTCCTACTACGCCGCCTCGGACCCCTCCGACGTGGCACGCGTCGAGGACCGCACCTTCATCTGCTCCGAGAAGGAGGAGGACGCGGGCCCGACCAACCACTGGAAGGCGCCGGCGGAGATGCGCGAGATCTTCACGGGGGACGACGGCGTCTTCCGCGGCTCGATGCGCGGCCGGACGATGTACGTCGTGCCGTTCTGCATGGGACCGCTGGGCTCACCGCTCTCCGCGATCGGCGTCGAGATCACCGACTCCGCGTATGTCGCGGCCTCCATGCGCACCATGACCCGCATGGGACAGCCGGTGCTCGACGAGCTGGGCTCCGACGGCTTCTTCGTGAAGGCGGTCCACACGCTGGGCGCGCCGCTCGCCGAGGGCGAGGCCGATGTGCCGTGGCCGTGCAACTCCACCAAGTACATCTCGCACTTCCCCGAGTCCCGCGAGATCTGGTCGTACGGCTCCGGCTACGGCGGCAACGCCCTGCTGGGCAAGAAGTGCTACGCGCTCCGTATCGCCTCCGTCATGGCGCGTGACGAGGGCTGGCTCGCCGAGCACATGCTGATCCTCAAGCTCACGCCCCCGCGGGGAGAGTCGAAGTACGTCGCCGCGGCCTTCCCCTCCGCGTGCGGCAAGACCAACCTCGCCATGCTGGAGCCCACCATCTCCGGCTGGACCGTGGAGACCATAGGCGACGACATCGCCTGGATGCGGTTCGGCGAGGACGGGCGGCTCTACGCGATCAACCCCGAGGCGGGCTTCTTCGGTGTCGCGCCCGGCACCGGCGAGCACACCAACGCCAACGCCATGAAGACCATGTGGGGCAACTCGGTCTTCACCAACGTGGCGCTCACCGACGACGGCGACATCTGGTGGGAGGGCATGACGGAGGAGCCGCCCGCGCACCTCACCGACTGGAAGGGCAACGACTGGACACCGGAGTCCGGCACGCCCGCCGCCCACCCCAACGCCCGCTTCACCGTCCCGGCCGGGCAGTGCCCGATCATCGCGCCCGAGTGGGAGGACCCCAAGGGGGTCCCGATCTCGGCGATCCTCTTCGGCGGCCGTCGCGCCTCCGCCGTACCGCTGGTCACCGAGTCCTTCGACTGGCAGCACGGCGTCTTCCTCGGAGCCAACGTCGCCTCCGAGAAGACGGCGGCCGCCGAGGGCAAGGTCGGCGAGCTGCGCCGCGACCCGTTCGCCATGCTGCCGTTCTGCGGCTACAACATGGGCGACTACATGGGCCACTGGGTCAAGGTCGGCTCGGACGCCGCGCGGGAGGGACGCGAGTCGAAGCTGCCGAAGATCTACTACGTGAACTGGTTCCGCAAGAACGAGGCGGGCAAGTTCGTCTGGCCCGGCTTCGGTGAGAACAGCCGCGTCCTGAAGTGGATCGTGGAGCGGCTGGAGGGCACGGCGGAGGGCGTCGAGACCCCGATCGGCATCCTGCCGACCAAGGAGGCCCTGGACACCGACGGCCTGGCGCTGTCGGAACCCGAGCTGGACTTCCTGCTCTCGGTCGACAAGGAGGTCTGGCGCGAGGAGGCGGCTCTCGTCCCCGAGCACCTCAACACCTTCGGCGACCACGCGCCCAAGGAACTGTGGGACGAGTACCACGCCCTGGTCGAGCGCCTGGGCTGACGCCCACGCGGCCACGCACCGGCACCCGCTGCCCCGTACCCCCGGAGCCCCCGCACGGCTCCGGGGGTACGTCAGTGCTTGCCCCGGTCCTCCAAGTACCGCGTATGTGTCTCCTGTCTGCGCGACTCCGCCTCCCGCAGCGCCGTCGCCAGCGCGTGCGCCTCGTCGTGCAGCACCGTCAGCTGGCGCTCCAGATGGCGTTCCGGCGGCTCGGTGCCCGGCTGGAGGCGGGTCCACCAGCGGGTGCGTACGAAGGTGTCCACCGACTCCGGGATGTCCTGGCGGACCGCCCTGGACAGGGTGTGGACCGCCTCCGGGTCCACGGCCAGGGCGTCCGTGACCCAGCCGGGCTCCAGCAGGGCGGCCAGCGTTTCGGTCAGCTCCGCCAGCCGGCCGGCCGCCGCGGGAGGCAGGTCCACCTCGCCCAGATAGGCCATGAGCTGCTCGAAGTCGCCGCGCAGTTCGTCCAGTTGCTCGGAAGGGTCGGTGAAGGGCGGCGCGTCGGGGCGCTCGGGCGGGGCGAGCAGCGCGCCCGCCCCGTACAGCCCGGCGACGACCACCGGCCAGTACGCGCCCGCGAGTCCGGTGAAGGTGAGGGCCAGTCCCGCCAGCCCTGCCGCGCCGCCGGTGAGGTTCTTCCGGGACTCCACGTACCTGAGGAATCTACTGGTAGCCACGGATCTCCTCGAAGGCCCCGTCGAGCGAGCCGCGCGTCGCGTCGAACAGCCGCCCGCCCGTCAGTTCGGCGATATGCCCGAGCTCCGCGCGGTCCGAGTCGCCGAAGAGGATCGGGAAGACGGGCGTGGCCCGCCGGTCCTCCGGCAGCCCCGCGTAGAAGGCGTCGAAGTCGGCGGGACCGCTGCCCGCGGTGTTCTCGCCGTCCGTCATCAGCACGATCGAGGTGAAGGCGTCGGCGCCGCCCGCGCCCAGCCGCGCGTACGCCTCCCGCAGGCTGCTGTAGATCGCCGTGTCGCCGGACGCGGTCAGCGAACCGGCGTCCGCACGGATCCCGTCCAGCGCGGTGGCCGGGTCGCCCGGGTCCACCGTATGCGTACGGATCCGCTTCACCGACGAGCCGAACGGCATCAGCGTCACCTCCTCCCGGTCCCGGAAGCGCTCCCCGGTCGCGGACTCGTCCGTGCCCGTGAGCCCGGCCAGCGCCGCCTTGAGCCGGGACAGCCGCTCGCCCTCCATCGAACCCGAGGTGTCCAGTACGTACACGGTGCGCGAGGGCCGGCGCAGCTGGTTCTCGTACGCGTCGAGCAGCCCGTCCGCGACCGAACGCGAGCCGGGGAAGGGCAGTTCGCGCCGCTTCTCGGTGCCGAGACCCGCCGCGGGCCTCACCGACGGGACGACCGGGCGGCGGAACGTCTCCTCGGTCAGCGCCCGCTGTGCCTCCGGGCCGCGCAGATACGAGGTGAGGGCCTGGCCGGACTCCCGCGCCTCCTGGGGCGCCGACGTCAGCAGCGTCAGCGGGTAGTCGGCGGTCACCACGCCGTCCTTCGGGCGGATCACGGTGAGTCCGGTATGGCTGTCGCGGTTCATGGAGAGCAGCACCGACTCGTAGTTGACCAGCGCGTCCACGCTGCCGCGCCGGGTGTACGCGGTCGCCAGCCAGCCGGAGGAACCGGAGGTCAGCTTCTGCCCGGTGAAGAACTCCTTGAGCTTGGGCGCCGCCCGGCGCACATCCGCGTCCGTCAGCGCGGCCTGCGCGCCCGACAGCCCGGAGGCGACCGAGATCAGCGCGGAGAAACCGGAGTTGGAGCGTACGGGGTCGGTCATCCCGTACGTCAGCTTCCCGGCCCGCACCGCCTGGTGCACCTGTGACCAGGTGACCTCGTCCGGCCGCCAGCCGAGCCGCGCGACCGTGGCCGCCTTGACGCCGAGGGCGACGGGGGAGGACATGACCGAGGTCTCGTTGCTGAGGCGCTCGGCCGTGCCCGGGTGCAGCCGCAGATAGTCGTTGGACGACAGCCACACCGCGTCGTACTTCCCGTCGGCCCTGCCGGACGCGATCAGCTCGGCGGCGTCCAGCGTGCCGGTCCAGGTGGGCCGTACCTTCACCCCGGTCCTCCGCTCCGCCTCGTCCAGCACGCCCCGCATGTCGGCGAGTTCGCTGGAGGCGAGCACCCGCAGGGTGCCGGGGTGGTACGCGGTGTCCGCGCCGTCGTTGCGGGGATCCTTCGAACCGCCGCCCGGCGAGCAGGCGGTGACGGTGGCGGTGGCGGTGAGCAGCGCCGCGATCAGCGCGGCCGTCAGCCTCGGCCGTCGTCTCACCGAAGGCCGTCTTCCCGTCACTTCAGACCGCCTTCCAGCGCGCCGGCGGACCGGGTCCGCTCCAGATGCGTGCTCGCGATCCGGAGCTCCGCCGTCAGCGACTCCACGGTCGTCGCCATCGACTCCGTCGCCTGGATCTTGTACGTGTCGATCGCGTCCAGCGTCCGGTAGATCTGCTGGAACGCCGACCGCAGCGTCTCCGCCCCGACCGCCGGGTCCGCCGCGATGCGCTGGATCTCCCCGCTCTGGGTGGCGAGCATCTCCGCGTTGCCCCGGATCAGGTCCTCGGTGGTCGAGCGCAACACGTTCACCTGCTCGGTCACCTTGCGCTGGTTGTCGAGAGCCGAGGCCAGCATCACGGCGATCCGCAGCGCCGAGACCGTGGTGGTCGCGGCCCGGTCGACGCCCTTGATCAGCTCCTCGTTGTTGCGCCGTACGACATCCATCGCCAGATAGCCCTGCGCGCACACCGCGAGCTGGGTCAGCAGGTCCTGGTGCTTCTGCCGGACCGGGAAGAGGACATCGGCGCGCAGCGCGTCGGCCTGCGCGGGGTCGATCAGCTCGGCCGCCGCGACGCGCTCCTCGATCGCGGTGTCGAGCGCGTCGGTGAGGACCGCGTACTCCTGGAGTTTGCCCATGGTCTCCCACAGGCGGGTGCGCTCGGTGTGCAGCGCGGCGTTGTCGCGCCGCAGTTCGTCCTGGCCGCCCCTGAGCGAGCTGACGATCCGGTTCAAGGTGGCCTGTGAGGAGGCGTACTTGGCGGCGTGGTCGCGCAGCCTGTTGCCGCCGGGCAGCCTGGAGAGGAGCTTGCGCGCGCACTTGCCCGGGGTGTCGCGCGGGTCCAGGTCCTCGACCGTACGGCGCAGTTCGACGAGCGAGGACGACACCCGCGACTGCGCGTCCTCGCCGCCGGACGCGAGCGAGCGGACCGTACGGTCCAGCATCCGGTTGGACTGCTGGGCGGCGCCCCGGATCTCACCGGAGCCGAGGGCCGCGATCTCCCCGACGCGCGTGGTGAATTCGGGCGAGCGCGCGTCCAGACCGGCGAGCGAGCCGACGTAGTCCGTGGCGCGCCGGGTCATCTCCTCGCGTACGGAGGCGTCGATCGGTACCAGTCCCGCCGCCTGTTCGGAACGTATCGGGGCGACGGGCTCGGGCGGCGTGAGAATCAGCTCGCTCGGCGCGCCCGCCGTGTTCTCTGTGGTCATCTGGTCCCCCTGAATATGAGCCGAGCCTGAGCATGTGCCGGTGCCGGTGCCGGTGCCGGTGCGGGTGCGGGTGCCGGGAAGGACGGCATCAGGACCGGCTCCGCCGCGCCATCGCCTGGAGCCACTCGGTGGTGGGCACGGGCGCCTGGTGGACGCCGGCCAGCGTCTGGTTGAGATAGTCGGTGTGGGCCGCGGTCGCCGCGGTGAACTCGGCCGCCGCTCCCTGCGGGCGGAAGCCATGGCGTACCGCCAGCTCGCGCAGCCGTTTGTCCTTAGTGAGCAGCTCGCCGAGCGCGCGGCCTTCGCCGGTGAGCGGGACGAGCGTGTGGGCGCTGTTGACCGTGGTGTCCGGATAGAGCACCACCAGGTCCCCGACGTCCTGCTTCTGGAGCAGCAGCGAGGCGACCTGCGACTCGTACACCAGCACCAGCGGATTGCCGGCGCCGCTGATGAAGTCACGGAACGGCGCGTCGGAGCTGGTCTGCTGGGCGCCCTGCGGCGCGATCAGCTTCCTGAGCAGCGGCGCCGTACGGCCGACCCCGGCGGCGTCGGTGACGAGTCCGCCGTTGGCGACGAAGGACGCGGCGGCGAGATAGAGCGCGCCGGAGTTGGAGGTCTCGGGGTCGGTGCTGCTGATGAACACCGTCCCGTTCAGCTCGGCGTGCGCCGAGGCGCCCTTGAGCTGCTGCCAGGTACGGTCCGCGCGGACCGCGTCGAGGAACGGGCGCATCCGGAGCGTGCCGCGCGCTGCCGCGCCCGGCTTCCCGTCGAGGGCGGCCAGCCCGTTGCGCGCCAGGACCTCGGCGACCGGGCGGTGCGCGACGACGACCAGCGGCGAGTAGAAGGGCCGTAGCGGGCTGCCCGGCACCTTGTACTTCGTGTCCAGCGCCGTGGCCGGGGCCTCGGAGGCGGGAAAAGCGAAGTCGTAGCCCTTGAGGGGCAGTTCCTCCATGGCCCAGGAGCCCGAGGTCTCCGTCCTGACGGTGAGGCCCTTGTCCGCCAGGGCCTTCACCACATCCGGATCGGCGAAGAACTCGCTCTTCTCCGAACCGATCACACCCCGCACGGTCTTCGTTGCCGTGCCCGTTCCCGTGCGCGTTCCCGCGTCTTCCCGGCCTGCTACGACGGCCGCTGCCACGCCGCCGATCAGCAGCACCGCCAGAACGATTCCCACGATGCGTTTCACGAGGGAAGCGTGCTCCCAGAAGCCTATGTTCTGGGGTGAGTTGGATGTACGTACGGTGAAGGGCCCATCCCGGTGCGGAACCGGAGGGATCCGTTCATCACCGGAGGGATCTCTTCATCCGGACGCGACCGGGGCCGGGCCGGATCCAAGGTCAGGCCGGGGCCGGGCCGGGGCGGCGCCGCGTCGTGTGTGGCGCCCGGTCCGCGCGCCTCCGCGGCCCGTGGACCGGGGCCGTCAGTGGGCGGCGACGAGCCGCGGTTCGCGCAGCGCGGCGGTGTGCGCGTCCATGCGCTCGGCGGAGAGGATCGCCGCGGCGGTGTCGGCGCGCGAGGCGGCGACGACCAGGGCGCGGCCCGCGAGGGCGAGCGCGCGGCGGTGCAGCGCGGCCGGATCGGCGCCGGTGAGCGCCGCGTGCCGGGCCGGAGGGGCCCCGCGCAGCCTGGCGATCTGCGCGGCGATGGACTCGGCGGCCTCGTCGAGACCCAGCTCGTCCGTGACGGCGAGCAGCGCGGAGAGATGCCCGGCGAGCTGGATGTTCAGCTCTTCCTCGCGGGTGCGGTGGGGGAAGTCGGCGGTGTCGGCCAGCGCGTGGACCGACTTGGTACGGATCGGCTCGTACATGGGAGGGCCTCCTGGCATGGTCAGGAGACCATCCTACCTTGGATTCAGTCTAAAGTTGAGTGCAGTCCGGAGAATGTCGGTAGCCCGGGTCACGGCTGGGAGTACCCCTCCAGGAACGTGCCGATCCTGGTCACCGCGTCGGCCAGGTCCTGGGCCGCGGGCAGCGTCACGATCCGGAAGTGGTCCGGCTCCGGCCAGTTGAACCCCGTACCGTGCACGACCATGATCTTCTCGGCGCGCAGCAGATCGAGCACCATCTCCCGGTCGTCCTTGATCTTGTAGACCTTGGGGTCGAGCCGGGGGAAGAGATAGAGCGCGCCCTTGGGCTTCACGCAGGTCACGCCCGGGATCGAGGTGAGCAGGTCGTACGCGGTGTTCCGCTGCTCCAGGATCCGGCCGCCCGGCAGCACCAGATCCTGGATCGACTGCCGGCCGTTCAGCGCCGTGGCCACCGCGTGCTGCGACGGCATATTGGCGCACAGCCGCATATTGGCCAGGATCGTCAGCCCCTCGATATACGACGCGGCGTGCGCCTTGGGCCCGCAGACCGCCAGCCAGCCGGAGCGGAACCCGGCCACCCGGTAGTTCTTGGAGAGCCCGTTGAAGGTGAGGGTGAGCAGATCGGGCGCGACGGCGGCGGTCGGGGTGTGCGTGGTCCCGTCGTAGAGGATCCGGTCGTAGATCTCGTCGGAGCAGACGATCAGGTTGTGGCGGCGGGCGATCTCGGTGAGCGCGCCGAGCATCTCCTCGCCGTACACGGCGCCGGTCGGATTGTTCGGATTGATGATCACGATCGCTTTGGTCCGATCGGTGATCTTCCGCTCGATGTCGGCGAGGTCCGGCATCCAGTCGGCCTGCTCGTCGCAGCGGTAGTGCACGGCCGTACCGCCCGCGAGCGAGACCGACGCGGTCCACAGCGGGTAGTCCGGAGCGGGTACGAGCACCTCGTCGCCGTCGTCCAGCAGCGCCTGCATCGACATCTGGATCAGCTCGGAGACGCCGTTGCCGAGGTAGATGTCCTCGACGCCCAGCTCGATGCCCTTGGTCTGGTAGTGCTGCATCACCGCGCGCCGCGCGGACAGCAGCCCCTTCGCGTCGCCGTAGCCGTGCGCGCCGGACAGGTTGCGGAGCATGTCCTCAAGGATCTCCGGCGGGCACTCGAAGCCGAAGGCCGCGGGGTTGCCGGTGTTGAGCTTGAGGATGCGGTGGCCCGCTGCTTCCAGCGCCATCGCCTCATCGAGGACCGGGCCCCGGATCTCGTAACAGACGTTGGCGAGCTTCGTCGACTGGATGACCTGCATGGCGGCCACCTTACGGCGCCGCGGGCGGGGGTGCTCGGTGGTTTTGGCCACGTCCGAACCACTTCGCCCCCCACCGCGCCGCGAACAGCGCGCGGGAGAAGCAGAGGCCCCGGATGTCAGGAGCCGGGACCTCTGCGGTCAGGGGGTGGGGACGGGGCCGGGCCGGGAGGGCGTGCTGCTCACGATCGCGGCTCGGCGGCGTCCCGCTGGGCGAGGGTTTCCCTCAGGCGGGCGGGGGTGGTGAAGAGGTGGCCGTGCATGCCGGCGGCGCGGGCGGCCCGGATGTTCTCGTCGCGGTCGTCGACGAAGAGGACACGGCCGGGTTCGAGGCCCAGGGCGCGGAGGCACCATGCGTAGGCACCCGGCTCCGGCTTGGCGTGGCCGATGCGGCAGGAGAAGGCACGTACCTCGAAGTGCTTCAGCCAGCGGTGCTGCTCCTCGTAGTGAACGGCGAGCTCTTCGGGGATGTTGGACAGCAGCGCGATCCGCCGGCCGGCCGCCGCCAACTCGCCGACCAGGGCCACCATGTCGTCGTCGACGGCGTTCCAACTGGCGATGTCGGCCTCGACGAGAGCGGCGATCCGGCGGTCGTCGAAGTGGGTGCCGAGGAGGCCGGCCGCTTGGCGCCAGTACTCGGGACCGGTCACCTCGCCGCGGTCATAGGGGGGACGAAGTGCCCAGTAGGTCTC
This sequence comes from Streptomyces sp. L-9-10, assembly GCF_004151105.1. Taxonomy (GTDB): domain Bacteria; phylum Actinomycetota; class Actinomycetes; order Streptomycetales; family Streptomycetaceae; genus Streptomyces. The sequence goes on along the minus strand of NZ_PHRF01000095.1, from coordinate 373,369 downwards.
CCAGAACGCCGGGGCGGGCACGCCCGCCGTCGCGGTCAGCCGGTCCTGCCCCGCCGGGGACTGATGCCGCGCGATGACGCCGAACAGGTCGAAGAGGACCGTGTCAGTCACGCGGTCACCCCTTCCGCACGGTGACACCGGCCGTGGCCGGTGCGTCGGTCTGCGCTCATGTCCCACATTGAACATCACGCGTGTTTGAAACGCAATCTTGCGAACGTGTGTGATGTTCGATCGCGCGCATTGGCGGTGGTGTCCTGCCGTCGCCGCGGTGGGTGCCCGGGTGGTGCGGGGCTCTGGTCATTCGCGCTTACTTAAAGTAAGGTACTGAAGGAAATCGGCCGGGTCCCGGCCGGTGGCAGCTCTGCCCTGCCCGCCCCGCCCGGCCGGTCCTCATGAGCCCGCGCCCCGCGCCCGGCGGTTGCCCCCTATGTCTTCCGAGAGGTCATCGTGTTCATCGCCTATGCCGTCGTCGGCATCCTGCTCGCCGTCGCCCTGACCGGCTCCGCCGTCGGTACCTTCACCCGGCAGGAGAAGATCGTCGGCTCGATGCTCGGCCTCGGCGTCCCCGAGAGCTGGCTGCCGCGCCTCGCCACGCTGAAGGCGGCGGGCGCCGTCGGCCTGGTCGTCGGACTCTGGGTGCCGCTGCTCGGCGCCGCCGCCGCGATCGGCGTGGTCCTCTATTTCATCGGCGCCGCCGTCACACACCTGCGGGCCAAGGACTACGCGATCGCGCCGGTCGTCGTCCTCTTCCTGCTCGCCGTCGCCGCGCTGGTGCTGCGGCTGGCCTCGGCCTGAGGGCGATCCCGGCGCGCCGGGAAGCGTTCCGCGCCGCGACGGCCGCGTGCGTGGTCATGGAGCCCGATCCCTTTATGAAATCGTTTGTTAAACTTGCTCTCATGGATGAGCGAACGGGACCAGGTATCGGTGAAGGGCCGGCGAAGGCCATCAGCGTGTCGCTGCCCGAGGGCACTGTGCGGGCACTGCGCGACAGCGCGGGTGGCCGTGGTGTGTCCGCCATAGTGGCCGCGGCTGTTGAGGAACATCTGCGCAATCAGGCGACATCGGCGTATCTGGAGGAGTACGAGCGGGAGCACGGCGCCTTCACCCCCGTGGAGAAGCAGGAAGCCGCGGACGTCTGGGCGCGGGCCGAGCAGCGGGAGGGGGAGTGGCGCGAGGCCGTCTGACGGGTGGGGGCAGTCTGGTGCTCGACAGCCAAGGGCTCTCGCTCTACCTGGAGCAGGACCGGGCTGTGATGAATCTGGTGCGGTCGGCGGTCGACCGTGGCGCGGACCGTGTTGTCAGCGGTGCGACTCTCATCGAGGTCCAGCATGGGCGTATCAAGCACGCTCGCTGGAACTACGTCCTCTCTCAAGTGCGTCTGGAGCCGCTGAGCGTGGGGTGGTCCAAGGAAGCGGCTCAACTGCTCCAGGAGACCGGGTTGCACGGACACAAGTACGCCTTGGACGCGATGGTCGCCGTCACCGCGATGCATCAGCCCGGTCCGGTGGTGATGCTCACCTCGGATGTGGATGACATGTCCAAGCTCTGCGGGGCGCGCGTGGCGCTCGTGGCCGTCTGAGGTGTGGCGGCCGGCCTCGGCCTGAGCGATCCGAGGACGCCCGGAATGCCCCCGCGACCGGCATGTGCGTCATGTGGTCGCCGGGGCATTCGTCTTGCGGGCGTCTACCGTCGCCGTGGGCGGCTCGGTCCACGGGTCACGCGCCAGAACTGATGAGTGGTGAGCTGGTATCGCTCATGACCCGGGTTCTCCGCCGTGTGGTTCAGCGCCCACGCTTCGGTGATCCGCCGGACGTCGTCCACCGGGTCGGAGGTTTCGTTGCAGTCCTCGCACTCCACCATGAACCGCGCCTCGGGCTTGTCGTCACCGGAGTCCGTACGCAGTACCAGCGAACCGACACGGTGGATCGGATCACCATCGGTCTTCGTCGTCACAGTTCGCGCAGTCCTTCCAGGACGCGCCGCGTGAGCGCGGTGTCGGTCGGATCCGCTGGGCGGGGACGTTCTTCGTCCAGTACGTGCACCTCGGCCGAGAAGCCGAACTCCAGCCGGTCGAGCAGCGCGTTCCGGAGCACGTCGTTCTCGCAGAGAGCGTGTGGGGACGGGAGGATGACGTGGACCGCGCCGGTGGACCGGAGCACTTCGACCAGCTCGTTGAAGGCGTCGAGCGAACCGGGAACGAACTCGTGGTAGATGGCGGTCAGTCGCAGGCCGTGCTCGTCCGCGAAGCGCTTCATGTCCCGTTCGAGCGCATAGGCCTCGTGGTCGTCCGCGTCGGAGAAGACGCGCATATAGCCGTAGGCCAGCGGCCGTTGCTCGTCCGTTTCGGGGTTCATGACGCTTCTCCGTCGAAGGCCGCGTCCGTGGGAGCGGAAATCCGCTTGAACTCGAACCACACGCTCTTGCCGATGACGCGGGGAATCACGCCCCAGCGATCGGTGATCGCGGCGACCACCTGGAGGCCACGGCCGCCGGTGGCGTACACACCGCGCGGAGACTGGCGGTTGATCCTGGGCATGCCGCTCGCCCAGTCGCGTACCTCGGCCCGGAGACGGTCTTCGTGCAGGCGGTACGTCACCGTGACGCGGCTGCCCTTCGCGGCGCGGCCGTGCACCACCGCGTTGGTGACCAGTTCGGAGACTGCCATCTCCAGGGAGTCACGTACTTCGAGGAGTTCCCACTTCTCGGCTAACTCACGAGCGTGTGTACGGGCGATCGCTACTGCCGGTCGATAACGGCGATATTGCGTCAGCTTCGTTCGCTGAATGGTCATTGCCACTCCCTGGGGGGCGGGTTCGGGTGGCGATGACGTGCCTCACGTGTCTGATTCGTAGAGTCACGAGACGCCATGGTGAGTACTCTGCACCTCGACCCCGGCAAAGTGTCAAGTACCCACTTTGGTACACGTCGAAAGCTTGTTGCCCTCACAGTTGACGGGCGGCACACTTGACCTGCAAGAAGTACGAGGAGGCGGCCCGAACGTGCCCATCAACAGCAACCCGACGATGCGTCAACGACGGTTGGCCAGACGTCTTCGCGATCTGCGAACGGCGGCCGGGCTGACGCACGCCGACGCGTCCAAGGTGCTCGGATCAGCCGAATCGAAGGTCGGCCGGATCGAGAACGCGCAGTCCGGAATCCGGCTGCCGGATCTTCGTGCCCTCATGGACGCCTACGGCGTCACCGACCCCGACGAGCGAAACGACATCGAACTCCTGTCGCGCGAGGCGAAGCAGAAGGGATGGTGGTCGCGCTACGCCAATGTCGTCGACGCCGGGTACGCGGCGTACGTCGCCGTCGAATGGGACGCGTCGGAGATCTACAACGTCGAGACCAATCTCATCCCCGGGCTGTTGCAGACTCCGGAGTACACGAAGGCGCTCATCGAGTTGCAGGCGCCGGACGTCACGCCCGAACAGGTGGAAGTACTGATCAACGTCCGGAGCGAGCGCCGGACCATCCTGACCCGCAAGAATCCGCTTCAGCTGTGGGTGATCATCTCGGAGGGCGCGCTGCGCCATCGCGTCGGCAGCTCCGCCGTGATGAAAGCGCAGCTGGAAGCCCTGGTGGAGGACAGCCGGCAGGCGAACATCCAGTTGCAGGTGCTGCCGGACGAGGACCCCATGAACGCCTGTCTCTTCGGCCCGTTCGTCATCATGAGTTTCCCGGCCTCGGCCGAGACCGACATCATCTACGCGGATTCTCCGACCAGTACGACGTACTTCGAAGAACCGGCCGAGGTCGAGACGTATACGACACTGTTCCGTCGTCTCAATATGGCCGCGGCGAATGTCACCAAGTCAAGGGCGCTCATCCAAGGCGCCATCAAGAAATGGGATAGCTGATGAAGCCGTACATCGAGTCCGTTTCGGCCGCTGGGCTGGAGTGGGTGAGGTCCTCGTATTCGGGAGCCAACGGCAACTGTGTGGAGGTTGCCGTGCCGTTCGGCGGCGGTCGTGCCGTGCGTGACAGCAAGAGCCCCGGCGGGCCCGCCCTGCTGTTCAGCGCCGACGAGTGGCAGGCGTTCGTGCGCGGCGCGGCGGACGGCGAGTTCCACTGATCGCGGTCGCACGCGGTTCGTCCATGACCAGGAGCGCCCGGCCACCGTGGTGAGCCGGGCGCTCTTCGCCGCCGGTCGGCGGAGACCGTTGCGTCAGGGTGTGCGGCGTACCGCGCGGCCCGCCAGGACGTTCGTGCGGCGGCCGTCCTCGATCACGAACCTGCCGTCGATCAGTACGTGCGGGATGCCCACCGGCAGCGTGCGCGGTTCCTCGAAGGTGGAGCCCGCGGCGACGGTGTCCGGGTCGAAGAGGACCAGGTCCGCGCGGTAGCCCTCGCGGACCAGGCCCCGGTCGGGGAGGCGGAGCCGGGCGGCCGGGCGGCCGGTGAGGTGGGCCACGCACTCCTCCAGGGTCAGGACGCCCAACTCCCGTGCGTACCGGCCCAGATACTGCGGGAACGTGCCGTAGGCGCGCGGATGCGGCTTCGCGCCCTGGAGGATGCCGTCGCTGCCGCCCGTGTGGACGCGGTGGCGCATGATCTGCCGGACGTTCTCCTCGTGCCCCACGTGCTGGAGGATCGTCGAGCCGAGCCGGTCCTCGATCAGCAGCCGGCGGGCCGTGGTCCACGGGGCCTCATCCGCCCGCGCCGCCGAGTCCGCGACCGTCCTGCCGACATGGTCCGCGAGACCGGGCGCCGAGACACCGGAGATCTCGATGGTGTCCCACTCGATGGGCACGCCATGACAGCCGTCCGCGCCGATGACCTCCATGTGGTGGCGGATCCTCTCGGCGGTCGCCTCGTCGCGCAGCCGCTCCAGGATCGCGTCGGGGCCGCCCTCGCTCGCCCAGCTGGGCAGCATCGCGACGAGCGTCGTACACCCGGGGGTGTACGGGTATGTGTCGAGCGAGATGTCCGCGCCCGCGTCCAGGGCCTCGTCGAGCAGCGTGAGCAGCTCGGGCGCCCTGCCCTTGTTCACGCCGAAGTTCATGGTGGCGTGGGCGAGATGGAGGGCGCAGCCCGCGTCCCGGGTGAGCGTCACCATCTCCTCGTACGCCTGGAGCGCGCCGGCGCCGTACGAGCGGTGATGCGGGCAGTAGTAGCCGTCGTACCGCGCCACCACCCGGCACAGCTCGGCCAGCTCCGAGTCGTTCGCGTACATCCCGGGCGTGTAGGTCAGCCCCGAGGACATCCCGACCGCGCCCTGCTCCATCGACTCGGCCACCAGCCGCTTCATACGGGCGAGTTCGGCGTCCGTCGCGGGCCGGTCGTCCCAGCCGACCGCGTACATACGGACCGTGCCCTGCGGGATCAGATACGCGGCGTTGACCGCGATGCCCCCGCCGTCGAAGCCCTGGCCCTCGAAGGCGCGGTCGAGCCGGTCGAGATAGCCGCCGACCGTCCGCCAGTCGAAGTCGATGTCCGAACCGTCGCCGTTCCAGCCGGTGATCGCGCGCCGGACCTGTGCGAGGGTCGTGTCGTCCACGGGCGCGTACGACAGCCCGTCCTGGCCGATCACTTCGAGCGTGACGCCCTGCGCGGCCTTCGCGGAGTGGTCGGGGTCGCGCAGCAGGGCGAGATCGCTGTGCGCGTGCATGTCGATGAAGCCGGGGGAGAGGGCGAGCCCGGCGGCGTCCAGGACGCGGGCGCCGGACGGGCGCGGCTCGCCCTCGCGCCGTATCGCCGCGATACGGCCGTCCTGGACGCCGACATCGGCGCGGTACGAAGGGCCGCCCGTGCCGTCGACGACCCGTACGTCGCGAATGACGAGATCCATGTGCGAAGGCCCCTCGGTGGTCGGTGGTCGGAGGTCGGAGGTCGGAGGTCGTCAGGGTTCAGGGTTCGGGGTTCAGGCGGCAGCGGTCAGAAGAACGTGCGGATGAGGTCGATGACCGTGCCGTCCGCCTCCACCAGCGGGATCAGCTGCCACTTGTCGAACGACGTACAGGGGTGGGACAGCCCCATCCCCACCCAGTCGCCGACCTCCAGGGCGGCTTCCGGCGCGGTGGTCAGCCAGCCGTGCTGGTCGGACAGGCCCGTCACCGTGATCCCCGTAGCCGGACGGATCTCGCCGGTGCGGCCGTCCCGCACCACCTGCGCCACCGGCAGATCGAGGTCGTACGCCGCGTCCCGCTTCCCGGCGTTGACGAACGCCTGTCCGGCCGACGGACGGGAGACACACTGCGCCCAGAGCCGGAAGGCGGGCTGGAGGGACCCCTCCTCGGGGACGCGGTTGAAGGGGGTGAGATGGCGGTAATGGCCGTCGTCGTGCGAGACGTACGCGCCGGAGCGCAGCAGCTTCAGCACGGGCCGGGAGAGGGCGGGGATCTCCGCGAAGACATCGGCGACCGCGTCGAACCAGGCGCTGCCGCCCGCGCTGACCACGATCTCGTCCGCGTCCCCGAACCGCCCCGCCGCGTCGAACTCGGCCGCCAGCGCGACCAGCCGGCGCAGCCAGGCGCGGACCGTCTCGCCGTCCGCTCCCGGCACCTCGCCCTCGTAACCGGCGACCCCGGTCAGCCGCAGGGTCGGTACGGCCGCCACCGCGTCCGCGACGGCCGCGCACTCCGCCTCCGTACGCGCGCCGGTACGCGCCCCCTCGCCGGCGCCCAGCTCGACCACGACCGCCACCGGGCGGCCGGCTCCGGCGGCCCGCAGGGCCTCGTCCATCAGCTCGACACCGCGCACGGAGTCGACGTAGCAGACGAAGCGGAAGCCGGGGTCGCGGTCCAGCTCCGCGGCGAGCCAGCGCAGCGCCGCCGCGTCGACCACTTCATTGGCGAGGAAGATCCGCTGGATGCCGAACGCCCGGTAGACGCGGACCTGGTGGGGCACGGCGGCGGTGATGCCCCAGGCGCCGTGCTCCAGCTGGCGCGCGAAGAGCCGCGGCGCCATGGAGGTCTTGCCGTGCGGGGCGAAGGCGAGGCCGTGGCGCTCGGAGTAGGTCTCCAGGAGCGCGAGGTTGTGCTCGACCGACTCGGCGGAGAGGGCGAGGACCGGGGTGGTGAAGCCACCGGTGAACAGGGAGCGGCGCTCGGCGGCGAGGGCGCCGACCGTGAGGCCGTCGGCGTCCGGGGGGAGGGCCTTGAAGCGGTGGTCGACGCGCTCGTCGCTCAGCTCCTTGAGTCCCTTGAGCCTGCCGGGCCCGGTGGACTCGTTCAGCCCGTTCAGCCCGTTCAGCTCGTCCGGCTCGTCCATCCCGTTCAGCTCGTCCGTTCGTCGGCCTGCGGCCATGGAGCCTCCCCTATGTCGATCTCATTGCAGCTCGTTGCAGTACATGCAATGGCCATTGCGCATATCGCTGAGGGCTGTCTAACATCCGAGCCGACAGCGGGTCAATGGTGACCCGTCACGGTGACCGACGCAGGTCGGTCGAGCGGCGAGGAGCCCCAGAGTGACCGGAACCGTAGACACGGACCTCCACCCCGGCGTGGATGTCGTCTGCCTCGGTGAATCCATGGTCACCTTCCTGCCCTCGCTCCCGGGCCGCCTCGCCGACGTCCCCTCCTTCGCCCGTACGATCGGCGGCGCCGAGTCCAATGTCGCCTGCGCGCTGGCCGCCGCCGGGCACACCGTCAAGTGGGTCAGCCGGGTCGGCGCCGACGGCTTCGGCGATCATCTCGTCGACGCGATCGCCGCGTACGGGGTCGACACCTCGGGCGTACGCCGCGACCCGGACCGGCCCACCGGCGTCTACTTCCGTACGGCGACGGACCGGGCCACCGACGCGCACGAGGTCGCCTACTACCGTGCGGGCTCCGCCGCCTCCGCGATGGCGCCGGGGACCCTGTCGTACGACGACCTGTGGGCCGGGCGCGTGCTGCACGTGTCCGGCATCACGGCCGCGCTCTCGGACGACTGCCTCGCCCTGATGCGTGAGCTGACCGCCCGCGCGCCGGGACGCCCGCTGCTCTCCTTCGACGTCAACCACCGGCCGGGGCTCTGGCGCGACGGCTCGGGCGCCCGCGTGCTGCTGGAGCTCGCCCGGGGCGCCGATCTGGTCTTCGTCGGTGAGGACGAGGCGGCCGAGGCGTGGGGCCTGCACGGCGGGGACGCGATCCGGGCCGCGCTCCCGGAGCCGGCGACGCTGGTGGTGAAGCGGGGGAGCGCGGGGGCGACGGTGTACGAGCGCGACGCGGGCGGCGCCGGCGCAGGCGTGGACAGCGGCCTGGACGGGGGTGCCGGCCAGAGCGTGGGCAGCGGTCCGGACGGGGGTGCGAACGGGGGCGTGGGCAGCGGTCCGGACGGAGGCGCCGACACCGTCACGTCCGTACCCGCGCTGCGCGTCGATGTCGTCGCGCCCGTCGGCGCCGGGGACGCCTTCGCCGCCGGATTCCTCTCCGCGACCCTCCGCGGTCTGCCCGCCGCCGACCGGCTCCGGCACGGTCACCTGATGGCCGCGGCGACCCTCACCGTCCCCGGAGACCTCGGCACGCCCCCCTCGCGGGTGGACGCCGACCGGCTCGTGGACCTCGACGACGCCGCCTGGGGCACACTTCGTCTCGGCCCCGGGTGGACGGCGGCCACGGAGCAGGAGGTACGTACCCCATGAGCCAGACCGTCGACCGGGCACTGAGCATTCTGCCGCTGCTCGCCCAGGGCCCCGCCGACCTCGGGAGGGTCGCCGACCGGCTCGGCGTCCACAAGTCCACCGCGCTGCGGCTGCTCCGTACGCTCCACGAGCACGGGCTCGTCTACCGCCAGCAGGACAACCGCTACCGCCTCGGCGCACGCCTCTTCGCGCTCGCCCATGAGGCCGTCGAGAATCTCGACATGCGCGACATCGCCCACTCCCATCTCGTCGCGCTCAACGGCCAGTGCGGCCACACCGTCCATCTCGCCGTGTACGAGGACGGCGAAGTCGTCTACATCGACAAGGTCGAGAGCCGCTATCCGGTCCGGATGTACTCGCGGATCGGCAAACCGGTGGCGATCACCGTGGCCGCCGTCGCCAAACTGCTGCTCGCCGACCTCCCCGAGGCGGAGCGCCGCGCGCTCGCCGAACGCCTCGACTACCCCCTGTACACGCCCCGTTCGAGCCCCAACGCCGCCGCCTTCCTCAAGGAGCTGGCGACCGTACGCGAACAGGGCTGGGCCACCGACCTCGGCGGCCACGAGGAGTCCATCAACTGCGTCGGCGCACCCATCCGCGGTGCGGACGGCCGGGTCGTCGCCGCCATGTCGGTCTCCGCGCCGAATGTCGTCGTCACCGCGGAGGAACTCCTCACCCTGCTCCCGCTGGTGCGTCGTACCGCCGACGCGATCAGCGGGGAGTACTCAGGCACCACCTATCCCAGCAAGGACGCTTCATGACCGACAAGACCGGATCGACCGCCAAGACCGCGCTGACCCCGTCGACCCACACGACCCCGCCGGCGAAGTTCTCGCACGGCGTCCGCAAGGGCAACATCCTCCAGGTCGCGGGCCAGGTCGGCTTCCTCCCGGCCGTCGAGGGCCAGGCACCCACCGTCGCGGGCCCGACCCTGCGCGAGCAGACCCTCCAGACCTTCGCCAACGTCAAGGCGATCCTGGAGGAGGGCGGCGCGAGCTGGGACGACGTCATGATGGTGCGCGTCTACCTCACCGACGTGGACCACTTCGCCGAGATGAACGAGATCTACAACACCTACTTCGGCGAGCAGGGTCTGAAGGAAGCGCCCGCCGCCCGTACGACGGTGTATGTGGGCCTGCCCAAGGGGCTGTTGATCGAGATCGACGCGCTGGCCGTCCTCGGCTGAGCCGTCGCCCCGGCCCGTCCTCCTCGTCCCCGTCCCCGTACCGGGAAACCCACACCGCTGAACGACTTACGCGTACCCACGCAGCCGTACGTCACGGCGCCCGCCGACCGGGCGCCGTGTCGTGATCCCCCCATGCCCACGACCAGAGGCTCCCCATGCTGCTCGCCGCTGACGCACCACCGGAGACCCCGCCCCACACAGGCGGTCTGCTGCTCCTGATCGACGGCACCGCCGGTCTGCTGACCGTCGCCGCCCTCGGTATCGTCCTGCTCCTCTTCCTGATCATCAAGGTCAGGCTCCAGCCCTTCGTGGCGCTGCTCGGCGTCTCCATAGCCGTCGGCCTCGCGGCGGGCCTCTCCGTCACCGAACTCTTCGGTACGGTCCAGAAGTCCGCCGCCGTCTCGATGATCGAGACCGGGATGGGCGGCATCCTCGGCCATGTCGCGATCATCATCGGACTCGGCACCATGCTCGGCGCGATCCTCGAAGTGTCCGGCGGCGCCGAGGTGCTGAGCGCCCGGCTGCTGAACCTCTTCGGCGAGAAGCGCGCCCCGCTCGCCATGGGCGTCACCGGTGTCGTCTTCGGTATCCCGGTCTTCTTCGACGTCGGCATCTTCGTGCTCGCGCCGATCGTGTACGCCGCCGCCAAGCGGTCCGGCAAATCGATCCTGCTGTACGCGATGCCGCTGCTCGCCGGGCTCTCGATGACCCACGCCTTCCTGCCGCCGCACCCCGGCCCGGTCGCCGCGGCCGGACTCTTCAAGGTCGATCTCGGCTGGGTCATCCTGATGGGTGTCATCGTCGGCGTCCCGGCCGTCCTCGCCGCGTGGGCCTACGCGGCCTGGATCGGGAAGCGCATCTTCGTCGACGTCCCGCAGGACATGGTGGAGGCGGCGGAGGAGGCCAAGGCCGCGGTCGCCGCCGAGCAGCGCGCCTCGGGCGTCACCCCCAGGGAGACACCGGTCGCGCTCGGCACGGTCCTCGCCATCATCGGCACCCCGCTGATCCTGATCCTCCTCGCGACCTTCTCGTCGATCGCCCTCGGCCCGTCCACGGGCCGCTCGGTCATCGAGTTCTTCGGCCACCCCTTCGTGGCACTGACGATCGCGCTGCTGCTCGCGTACTACCTGCTGGGCATCAGGCGGGGCTGGTCCCGCAAGTCCCTGGAGACGGTCTCCACCGCCTCGCTCAAGCCGGTCGGCAACATCCTGCTCGTCGTCGGCGCCGGCGGTGTGTTCGGCGCGGTCCTCAAGGGCAGCGGGATCGCGGACGCCCTGGCCGACACCTTCAACGACGTCGGCCTGCCGGTCATCCTGCTGGCCTGGCTGATCTCGGTCGTCCTGCGCGTCGCCCAGGGCTCGGCGACGGTCGCGATCGTCACCACGGCCGGTATCGTCGTGCCGCTCGTCGAGGGCCAGGACCTCTCACAGGCGCATCTCGCCCTGATCATCATGGCGATCTCGGCGGGCTCGATCTTCGCCTCGCACGTCAACGACGGCGGGTTCTGGATGGTCGCGAAGTACTTCGGCATATCGGAGCGCGACACCCTGAAGTCCTGGACGGTCCTGGAGACCGTGCTGTCGGTGGCGGGCTTCGTCGTGGCGGCGCTGCTGAGCCTGGTCATCTAGGCATGTGCCGCTGAGCCCGGTCATCCGGACGTGTCGCGGAAGCAGCGCCTCCGCCCCCGCGGGCGGACGGCGCTGCTTCGGACGTACGTGTTCAGACCTGGCCGTTGAGTCCCTGGGCGGCCTGGGCGATGACGGCCGCCACGACGGCCGGGCGGGACACGCAGACGGATTCGGGCCGCGGACGGATCCGTCGGCCCGCACATCCGCGATGACCGACGAGCGGATTCTCCACACCTGGCCCACACCCCCGGCGTAGCCGCCACGATCGCGACGCACGAACCGTCAGGTGGGGATGGGCTTGGTCTGGGTGCAGTTCTTCCACTCGACCCAGGGCCGGGCGCCGCCGTTCTTGGGGCCGGTGGCGTAGGTGGGGTCGCCGGTGATCGTCTGCCCCTTGGATTCGTGGGTGATCTCGATACCGAAGAGCTTGAAGCCGAGGGAGACCTGTCCGGCGGAGAGGCCGAAGCCGATGCCGAGCGAGGCGTTCCACCAGTCGGTGTTGGCCTTGTAGTCGAGTCTGCTCAGTTTTCCCTTGTCGTGGAGGAGCCGTTCGAGGGGGCTGGCGTCCGAGTCCGGTACTTCGGCGGCGTCGGAGGGGGAGGGCAGCGGATTACTGGCCGGGTCGCCGTTTCCGCGCAGCCAGTCCTCGACGGTGATGCTGTCGGCGTCGTTGTCGAGGATGAGTTCTGCCGACTCGGTGTGTATCTGTGACTTGGTGTTTCCGCCACCGCCGCCGACATCGATGGTGACGGGAAGGGGACCGGCGTTGGCGCCTCCTTCGACCTTGACGCCGGTGCCCTCCCCGGCTTCCTGGCTGGTGGTGATCAGCAGCTTCTCCGGGTGGTGCGGGTCGCCGTTCTTCTCCTCCTCGTCGTAGGCCGCCGCGTCGTAGGTGACGGAGACCTGCTGCATCTTCTCGCCCGTGGCGACCCCCAGCGCGCCGGCCGAGCCCTTGACAGTGAAGGTGTAGATGAAGGTGATCTTCCCGGCGTTGGGTCCGCTGTGGGAACGCATGACCACGACGTCCTCGGTCATCGTGCCGGAGGCCAGCTCGCCGGAGAATTTGCCGCCCTTGCCGCCCGTGAACTTTCCGCCGAAGCTGACGCTGCCGGATGCCTCGGTCGAGGTCTTGGTGATGTCGACGTCCGGCGCCAGCTCCGGTTCGAGATCGGGTTTCTTGGAGGCCGCGTCCTGTTGGCACGCTCCCATCGCCGCCCCGGGGTTGTAGCCGCTCTGGTAGCGGCAACCATCGTTTTGCTTGAGGTACGCGGCGAACTTCTGTGCGTCCGCGAGGTTGGCCGCCAGATCCGCCTGGGGATCGCCGCTCTTGTTCTTGTTGAAGAGCCACTGCCCGCCGCTGCCGCTGCCCGCCAGGAATGTGCCGCTCAGCTTGGCGCTGCCGCCCCAGTCCTTCAGCCCGGGGATGCCGGCGGAGATGCTCGCCGTGACCCCGCCTCCGGTCTCGGTCACCCGCTCCAGGGTGACGGTGCCGTCGGACCACTGCTGGAGCTTGACCGTCTCCGAGGTGCTGATCTTGATGAAGACCACCTGGATGACGACGGTGTCCTTGGTCTGGTCCTGGGACAGCAGACACCGCGCGGGCTCGAACGGGTCGCCGTTGGGTACGAACGGATCGCCGGGACCCCCGCCTCCGCCGTTGCCTCCGTCCCCGTCCCCGTTCCCGCCGTCGCTCCCGTCGCCCGCGTAGTCGCCGGAGGAGCACGCCTCGGCCCCGCTCAGCGGGTGAAGTATTCGGCACACCGCGCTCTTCAGCCCGGTCGCCTCGTCGGCGGGCACGCTCAGACCGACGATCGCCGCCACGACCAGTGACACGACACCGACCATCGCGGCGTACTCGGCGCCACTCTGTCCCCGGTCGCTCCGTCCCCCACCATGCCCATGCCTCTGCCCATACCAACTGTGGAACCTACCGGCGTACTTCACGTGTTCTCCCAGCTCACGCCGTCGTCGTGCCCCCCGAGCGGGCAGCAGCCTAAGGACGGGGCCAGGGCCTATACGCAGGCCCACGGGCCCACGCAGGGGCCCAGTCGGGGCCGCCCTGAAAGGTGTTCACTTGCCGGTTGATCAATGACTCCCTCGGGGCCGCCTGTTGTCCTCCGTGCAGGCCCCGGGTCCCGTCCTCGCGATCGGACTCCCGCCACCGAACCCTCACCGCAGGCCCTCTTGCGCGATCACCGTCACCCCGCTTTGGTGACTCGGGTCACGTACGGAGACAAGCGGGAGGCGACGACACGTATGACAGACACCATGGACACCGGCACGGATGAGGCCGTCTCCCGTCCGCGCAAGTCGAGTTGGACGTATATCGGCCCCGGCATCGTCGTGGCGGCGACCGGTGTGGGCGCGGGCGATCTGGTCGCCACGCTCATCGCGGGCAGCAAGTTCGGCTACACCCTGATGTGGGCGGCGGTCATCGGCTGCGTCGTCAAGATCTCCCTCGCCGAGGCCGCCGGCCGCTGGCATCTCGCCACCGGCCGCACCCTCTTCGAGGGCTGGCGCAGCCTGGGCCGCTGGACCACCGTGTATTTCGCGGTGTACGTCGTCGTCTGGGGCTTCGTCTACGGCGCCACGGCGATGTCCTCCAGCGCGCTCCCGATCGTCGCGCTCTTCCCCGACGGGCCGGGGCTCAAGACATGGGCGGTCATCACGGGCCTGATCGGGCTCGTCTTCGTCTGGTTCAACCAGTACGCCGTCTTCGAGCGGGTCATGACGGTCCTGATCGGCGTGATGTTCGTGGTCGTCGTGTACGTCGCGATCCGCGTCGTCCCCGATGTCGGCGCGAGCTTCGCGGGCCTGCTCCCGGTCCTGCCGGACGGCTCACTGCTCTACACGCTCGGCCTGATCGGCGGGGTGGGCGGCACGATCACCATGGCCGCGTACGGCTACTGGGTCAACGCCAAGGGCTGGACCAACACCGGCTGGATGAAGGTCATGCGCCTCGACAACCGGGTCGCGTACATCACCACCGGCCTCTTCGTCGTCGCCATGCTCATCATCGGCGCCGAACTGCTGCACTCCTCCCAGATCGCCCTGACGAAGGGCGACCGCGGCCTGATCGACCTCGGCACGATCCTGGAGGACCGCTTCGGCGGGACCACGGCGAAGCTGTTCCTGGTCGGCTTCTTCGCGACGTCGTTCTCGTCGCTGATCGGGGTGTGGCACGGCGTGAGCCTGATGTTCGCGGACTTCGTGGAGCGGATCCGCAAGGAACGCGTGGGGGCGGCGGCGGACGAGGCCGGGAAGACGACGGAGGAGGTCGCCTCCGGCGAGCGCGAACGCTCCGTGCCGTTCCGCGCGTATCTGCTCTGGCTGACCTTCCCGCCGATCTCGCTCCTCTTCCTGGACGAGCCGTTCGGCCTGGTCGTCGTCTACGGGGTGCTGGGCGCGTTCTTCATGCCGTTCCTGGCGCTGACGCTGGTGTGGCTGCTCAACTCGTCGCGCACGCCGAAGGAATGGCGGAACGGCATCCTGAGCAATGTGATGCTGACGGCGGCGGGGCTGCTGTTCGTGGTGCTGTGCGTGCAGCAGGTGCGGGACATTCCCTGGTAGGGGGTCAAGGCTCGCCTCGGGCGGCGTTGATGATGTCGAGCCATGCCTGCGTGTCGAGCGTGTACGGATGCTCGGGACCGATTACGCGCCTTCGTACGGAGAGTATGGCCGCCATCTCGGCCGCCGCGAGGTCGTGGTGGCCTTGGTTGTACAGGACGCGGGCCAGGTTGTGGCGGATGGTGAGGGCGTCGGGGTGGGTTTCTCCGTGGGTGCTGAGCTGCGTGGTGAGGATGTCTTCGTAGATGGTGCGAGCCTGGTCGAGATCGCCTTGGTTGTGCAGGACGCGGGCCAGCTCGTGGCGAGCGGCGACGGTGTCGGGGTGGGATGCTCCGTGGATGCTGAGCCGGTTGGTGAGCATGTCCTCGTAGATGGTGCGAGCCTGGTCGAGATGACCTTGGTCGTGAAGGACACTGGCCAGGTTGTGGCGGATGGTGAGGGTGCCGGGGTGGGTTTCTCCGTGGGTGCTGAGCTGGGTGGCGAGGATGTCTTCGTAGATGGTGCGTGCTCGATCGTGGTGGCCTTGGAGATGGAGGACGCTGGCCAGATTGTGGCGGCACGTGAGGGCGTCGGAATGGTCTTCGCCGAGAGTGCCGCCCTGCCGGGACACCAGTTCTTCGAGCAGCTTTCTGGCCTGGCTCAGCTGTCCCTGGGCTCGCAGGCTTCCGGCCACCAGATTGGTTACCCAACAGGTTTCCAGGAACAGCCGGTCGTCGTCCGAGTCATCCTCGAAGGCCAGTGCGTGCACGGCATGCGGCGTCAGCGCCGACCACAGCGGCCACCTCTCCACGTCCTCCGGCTGACCCGTCTCGTCGCTTTCGGCGGCCTCGCCCAGCAGTCGCACATTCAGCGCGTACCGCCCCGGGCTCCCGTGCGCGTCCCGTACCAGGGGGTGCAGCGCGACCGTGTCCACCCCGTTCGCGGCGGCCAGGTCCACCAGCCCCAGCCCCGCCAGCGCCTGCAACGCGGCCCAGATCTCGGCCCCGCCGACCCCCTCGAACGCCTCGTCCTCGCCCAGGACCGCAGGGTCGGCCAGGATCAACGGCACCGGCGCGTCGGCGAAGTTGGCCAGGACCTCCAGCAGCGGCCGTACGCAGCGGTGACCGCGCTCGGTCAGCAGGTCCAGGGACATCCGCCAGATGCCCGCCAGCGCCGTGGCCGTGCCCGGGTGCGGGAATGCCCCGCCGTCGTCCAGCGACGCGCGGAACTCCGCGAAGGTCGCCGTCTCCCCGGCGTCCCGGAAGCGCGCCGGGCGTTGCCCCACGGCCGCCAGATAGCGGCCCACGGTGTTGAGCGCGAGCGGAAGCCCGCCCAGCCGCCGGGCCAGTTCCGCCGCCTCCTCGCGTGAGCCTGCCGTCGGCCCCGCGAGGTCCAGCAGGACGTCCGCGCCGTGTCCGTCGCCGAGAGGCGTCAGCCGGTGCAGGACCGCGTGATCGCCCCACGTGCCCGGCTGGCCGTCGCGGCTCGTGACCAGGACCAGCCCGCGCGGCGACCGGTGCGGACGGACGAGACCCGTGCCCAGCGCCAGCCGCCCCGGGCCGTCGAGCAGCCGCGCGTCGTCCGCGTTGTCGACCACCAGCAGCCAGGGCTCCTCCAGCGCCGAGAGCCGGCGCCAGAGCTGGTCGGCCAGTCGGCCGACGGCGATCTCCTCGTCCGGTACGCCGAGTTGGCGGGCCAGCGCGGTCAGGCCGCCGGTGAACCGGGACGCGTCCTGCGCGCCGATCCACCAGACCTGGTCGGTCTCCCGCTGGAGGCGGTGGGCGACGGACACGGCGACGCTCGTCTTGCCGACCCCGCCGAGGCCCTGGATCACATGGACCGCCCCGGCGTCCTGCTTGTGGCCCTCGTCCCGTACGACAGCGAGCAGCTCGTCGAGCAGCTCGTCCCGGCCCCACAGCGTGCGCCGGGAGGCCGTGCCGTGCGGGACCGCGAGAGTGATCTGGTCGCTCTCCCGCGTCGAGAAGCCGGAACCGGTCAGGCCTGGCCCGGCTCCGGCGCGGGAGGGTTTACCGGGGCGGGTCCGTTCGTACCGTAGAAGTGCTGGTTGATGACGCCCGCGGTGCTGCCGCTGCCGCCGCCCTTGATGTCCACCTTCTCGGTGGAGACCCAGGCGCCCGCGCCCGTACCCGTGATCGTGGTGCCGGGGCCGCGTGACGTCAGCTCGGCCCGCAGTTCGTCGCTGAACCTCTGGAGTTCCTGGGCGAGTTCGGCCCTGAGGTCCTCCGGCGCGGCCTCCAGCACGTCCACGAAGCGGTCTTCCCACCGGTCCGCCTGGCGCGTCTGCCCCGCCTCGTCCGACCCGTCCAGCTCCGCCGTCGTACGGTCCAGCCGCTCCAGCGTCACCCGTTCCAGCTCCGCGTTCCCGGAGCCCCGCCCGAACCAGCCCGCGACGCGCGTACGGAACGACTCCCACGCCTGCGTACCGGCGGCCGACGCCGCGCCCTCCACGACCGCGATCCCACCGGCCGCCGCTGCCGCCGTCACCGCCTCGGCCAACATGAATCCCCCCGGATCCCCGAATCCGAACTCCGTTGAATCTGAGGGTCCTTCTTACCGCAATTGCTCCGGCCCCGGACACACGGCAGCGCCGTCGGGTGGGGTTTCGACGGCGCTGCCGGCCCTGTGGGGGGCTCGGGGTGGTGGTGCGGTCTACGGTGTGACGGCCCTACGGGAGGCCGTGGACGTGCGGGCCGACCGCGTTCGACCAGGCGTTGCCCGCCGTCGCGTCCCAGTTGGTGGACCAGGTCATGGCGCCGCGCAGGCCGGGGTAGGTCCTGGACGGCTTGAAGGAGCCGCAGTTCGTGCCCTTGGTCAGGCAGTCCAGGGCGTTGTTCACGATGGACGGTGCCACGTATCCGCTGCCCGCGCCGCGCGTGGAGGCGGGGACGCCGATGCCGACCTGGGAGGGGTCGAGACCGCCTTCGAGCTGGATGCAGGCGAGGGCGGTGAGGAAGTCGACGGAGCCCTGTGAGTAGACCTTGCCGTCGCAGCCGAGCATGGAACCGCTGTTGTAGTACTGCATGTTGACGACGGTGAGGATGTCCTTCACGTTCAGTGCGGTCTTGAAGTACTCACCGGCCGTCGACTGCATGTCGATCGTCTGCGGCGCCATCGTCAGCACCATGCCCGCGCCCGCCTTCGCGGAGAGCTGGCGCAGCGCCTTCGTCATGTAGGTGGAGTTGAGGCCGTTCTCCAGGTCGATGTCGACGCCGTTGAAGCCGTACTCCTGCATCAGCGCGTAGGCGCTGTTCGCGAAGGCGGTCGCCGAGGCGTCGCTGTTGACGGAGATGCTGCCCTTCTCGCCACCGACCGAGATGATCACGGACTTGCCCGCGGCCTTCTTCGCGGCGATGTCCGCCTTGAAGTCGGCGACGGAGGCGTAGCCGACGGCCGGGTCGAGGTTGAAGGTGATCTGGCCGGGCGTGGTGGTCGCGTCGGCGAACGAGACGGCGATGATGTCGTACTGCGCCTGCACGTCACGGAGCTTCTGGACGGCCGCGCCGTTGTTGAAGTTCTGCCAGTAGCCGGTCACCGCGTGCTTCGGGACGCCGGGGCCCGGGTTGCCGCCGCCGCCCTGGGAGGTCCTGCCGGTCACGGTCGCGGACTTCGCGGACTCACCGGCCGCGTTGGTGGCGGTCACCTGGAAGTCGTACGAGGTGTTCGCGGCCAGCCCCGTCACGGTCGAGGACGTACCGCTCGCCGACTGGACCTTCGTACCGGCCCGGTAGACGTTGTAGCCGGTCGCGCCGGACACGGCGGACCAGTTGAGGGTCACGGACGACGACGTCACCGAGCCGACCGCCAGCCCGGAGGGCGCACCGGGTACCTGGGGCTCGGGGTCGCCGCCCCCGCCGCCGTCGGGGCCGAAGACGGACACGTCGTCCGCGTAGTAGGCGCTCTGGCCGTACCACCCGTGCGTGTAGACGGTCACGGACCTGGTCGAGGCGCCGGTCCTGAAGGTGGTGGTCAGCTGCTTCCAGCCGGAGCTGTCCGGAGTCCAGGCCGACACATCGGTGGTGCCCGTCCCCTCGGCCCCGAGATACGCGTACCCGCCCTGGACCCAGGCGCTCAGTGTGTACGTCGAGTTGGGCTGTACGGCGACCGCCTGGGTGCACTTGGCGTTGTCCTGGCCGCCCGGGGTGGCCCGGAGCGCGGCGGCGCCCCCGTGCACGGGAGATCCGACGGTGGCCCCACTGCCCGCCGAGCAGGTCCAGTTGGTGAGCCCGGACTCGAAGCCCGCGTTCTTGGCCACGTTGACGTCGGCGGCCTGCGCGGTGCCGGTGAGCCCGGTCAGGCTCAGCGCGCCGGCGGCCAGCACGGCCACCGTCCCGCCGATCCAGGTTCTGATACGTCGTCTGCCGCCTGGTGCACGTTCCACTTGCTGCCTCCGGCTGGGTTTCGGGGATGGAGGTACGTGAGAGGGGGAACGGTGGCCACCGTCGGGCGTAAAACTGGTCCAGACCAATCAAGTTGTCAAGACCTGTGGCAGCAGGTCGTACACGAAGGGGTGGGGCAGGGCCGGTCCGGAACCGTCCGTCCCGGGCCGGTCCGGAACCTTCCCGGGCCGGTCCGGAACCTTCCCGGGCCTGGTCTGTCCGGGCCGGACGCGCGTTTACGGAGCGTCCCCCGGCGCCTCGCCGTCCGCGAAGGTCACCACGAGGTCGGCGGCGGACCGGCCGGGGGCGACCAGGCGGGCGTTGGCCTCGTCGGACTCCAGGACGAAGCGCTCCGCCTCGGCGGGCGGCTTGCCGAACCGCTCGTGGCGGGCGATCAGCCGCCGTACCCGTTCCTCGTCCGCCAGATCGACCCACCAGGTCTCGTCGAGCAGCCCGCGCACCTCGCTCCAGGGGCCGTCCGGGCCGTCGTCCAGCAGGAGGTAGTTCCCCTCCGTGATCACGAGTGGCACGTCGGGCGGGACGGGGATGGTCCCCGCGACCGGCTGCTCCAGTTCACGGTCGAAGCCGGGCGCGTACACCGTCTCGCCCGCCCGCGCGGTCCGCAGCCGCCGCAGCAGTGCGGTGTAGCCGTACGGGTCGAAGGTCTCCGGAGCGCCCTTGCGGCCGAGGAGTCCCCGCCGGCGCAGTTCGGTGTCGGCGAGGTGGAAGCCGTCCATCGGGACCAGGACCGCGCGGTCCTGGCCGAGCGCACCGGCGATGTGGGCGGCGAGGGTGGTCTTGCCCGCGCCGGGCGGCCCGGCGATTCCGAGGATCCGGCGGTGGCCGGGACCGGCCGTGCC
Organism: Streptomyces sp. L-9-10; assembly: GCF_004151105.1. Lineage (GTDB taxonomy): Bacteria > Actinomycetota > Actinomycetes > Streptomycetales > Streptomycetaceae > Streptomyces. The sequence goes on along the minus strand of NZ_PHRF01000095.1, from coordinate 353,183 downwards.
GCCCGTGTCGTTCGCACCGTTCGCGGCCAGGCGCCGCGCGCGCTCAAGGAGGTGCCGGAGTTGCTGGGGCTGCCGGAGCGGCCGGGCTTGCGGGGGCCGAGGGGGTCGCTGGGGAGTCATGCGCCGAGCGTATTTCGGCGGCCGCGGCCGGAACGTTCAGTCCTCCTGGAGCCGTTCCACCGCGTAGCCCGTCACGCACCCGACCACCAGCACCGCGTTCGACATCAGCAGCCCCTCGGCCGCCAGGTCCTGCCACTGGAGCGACATGTTCAGCGCCTGAGCGGCCACCGGCACGGTGAGGACCGCCGCCAGATGTTGCACCGTGGCGTCGCGGAACGGCTCGTGGTGGAAGCGTCCCGCCGCCCACGCGGCGACGGCGATGCAGACGGCGTTCGGCAGATGGATCAGCAGCAGACGGCCGGTGAACGTCTCCAGCTTCTCGTCCGAGGCCAGGTGGTCGTAGACCAGCGTGGCCTGGAGATACTCCGTGATGAGCAGCATGACGATGCCGGCCGCCCAGGCGCGCATGAGCGCGAAGACCGGCGCTCCGCCTCTCCCGTCCCGGCGCGTGGGCGCCCTCGGATAGTCGTACCGCGTCATCGCCTCTCGCCTCCGAACGGATGGCTGAACAGATCGCCGTGCATCAGATCCCCGTACTTCAGATCGTTCTTCAGATCGTTTTCGCTGTCGATTCATTTCCCGGATCGGACCGGGAGCCGCGGTGCCCCGGACCGGACCGGCCGGACCGGTCCGCACCGGCCCCGCTCAGATCGCCGTGAACACCAGCACCGCCGCGAAGCAGGCCGCCGCCAGCCCGCACCCCGTCACCAGCAGTACGTACTGCGCCACCGGCGGCCAGTTGCCGCGCCCCGCGACCGTCGCCGTGCGCTCGGGGGCCGCCGGGTCGTACGCCACCGTGACCTGCGAGCCCACCCGCACCGCGCCCGTCGCCAGATCCTCGAACTCGACGCTCCGCCCGTCCGGGGTGCGGAAGGAGAAGACGTACCGGCGCGCGTCCGAGCGGTTGTACGGCTCGCTCTCGATCCGTACGCACACACCGGCCGCCCGGCCGCCCGCCCGCAGCGCGCGTGTCACCGCCGCCAGCCGCCGGGCGTAGTGGGCCGCCAGCCAGCCGAACAGCAGGGTCATGCCCCCGAAGAAGACGTAGTCACCGCCCGGGATGTCCATGGTGGCCGCCTACTTGAGGGTGATCGAGTCGATGATCTTCGTCAGGTCGCCGTCGCCGAGTCTTCCCCTGGCCGCGTCGACCCGTACCGCGTAGGACTTCTTCGCGGAGTCGAGCCCGGCGACGATCACGCCCTTGATCCGGGAGCCCTTCTCGGTGAACTCGAAGTCGATGCGCCGCGCCTCCGCCCTGCCCTCGGGCCCCGCGACCTCGACCTCGCGCTGCTTCCCCAGCGTCGAGCCGAGGGCGATGCCCGCCTCGGCGCCGATCGCCGCCTCGTCCACCGAGTCGGCGTTGGTGAAGTCGAGCTGGACGGTGATCATCCCGACGTCCTCGCCGCCCTCGGTGAGCGTCGCCGCCGCGGCGTTGTACGTGCTCCGCTCGCCGGCGCTCTGGGGAGTGAAGGCGGGCGGGTGGGCGACCGTGACCGCGGAGGTCTTCAGCGTGCCCCAGCCCTCGGGCACCACGCCGGCCGTCGTGTCCGTACCGCACCCGGCCACCAGCGCGACGACGGCGGCGCAGGCGGCGGCGGTGGCGGAAGCGGCGGCCGGCCGGCGCGGTGTCCTTCCGCTTCCCGGGCCGCTCCCGCTCCTCGGGCCGCCGCCGACGCCGCCTCTCGGGCTGCTCCCGGTGCTTCCGCTGCTCGCGCTGTTCGGCCTGGTCGGGGTGGTGATGGCGGGTGTCCTCATGGCTGGTGTGCTCCTGTCGCCGGCCGGGTCAGTTCGCACAGTAGCTGTACGGAAGATAGGTGCGGCTGTCCCCATGGGGTGCCCCCAGGAACCGCGCCTCGTCGAGGGTCTCCTCCTTCTTCTCGGTGGAGACCGAGAAGCCGAGGCTGAGCCCCAGGTTCAGCTCGAAGCCGTACTCCGCGGCCTCCGTGTTTCCGGTGTAGTTCGTCCGGCTGGAGAGCCCCTCGTCGAAGAGGAGCCGCCCGAACGGATCGTCCGCGCCGGGGCGCTTCGTCGGCGCGTGGTCGTCGAACATGTAGGTGAAGGGCGCGGCGTTGTCGCCGTGTCCGTCCAGCCACTCCTGCGCGATCCGGCGCTGCTCGTCGCCGTCGGAGCCGGGCGGGATGACCACGGAGTTGGTGACGACCTCGATACCGGTGGCCCCGTCGGTGCCCTTCGCCCCGCCGCTGCCGCCGCGCTTGTCGTCGCCGTCCTTGCCGTTGTCCCCGCCGACCTTCACGCCGTCCTTCGTGGCGCCCTTCTCGACCGTGCGGGTCATGTCGATGCGCAGCAGCTCGCCCGTCTTCTTGTCGTGTGTGACGGTGATCGTGCCGGTCTGCGTGGTGGACGAGGAGGCCTCCCCGCCGAGGGGCCCGGCCTCGTACCCGACCTTGCCGCCGTACTCGACGGCCGCGCTGTACGTGTACGCCTTGGTGCCCTTGAAGCTGTTGTCGGTCCAGGTCACCTCGGGCGAGAACTTGAAGGTGCCGCCGAGGGTGGCGCTCAGCTTCTTCTCGTCACCCGCCGACAGCTTGAGCCCGCCCGCCGCGCTGGCCTCCAGGCCGACCTTGCCGTAGCTGATGTGGCGGTTGCCGAGCTTCTCCTCGATCCGGTCGCGCAGCTCCTCCTCCTTGGCCATCGGGCCCTTGCCGAAGAGGTAGAGGATGCTGTTGCCGAGGCCGCCGCCGCGCGCGTTGGTGTTGCGGTTGGCCAGCTCGTACGTCTTGAGTTCCTCGATGTCGTCACGGAACGACGCGGCCTGCTCCTCACTGTCGAAGACCCAGGTGTCGCCGTTGGTGACCTTGATCCCGGCGCCCAGCTCGACCTTGTCCGCGCCGAACTTGCCGATCTTCGCGCCCGGTTTCCAGTCCTTCTTGGCGGCGACGGAGGCGGCGTCGGTGAACGTCATCATGACCTGCTGGTCGTTCGCGTCAACCCTGCCGTCCTTGTTGAGGTCCTTGTTGGACTGGAACGTCGTCTGCTGGAAGCCGTACTCCTCGCCCCACTCGATGAAGAGGACCTTCGCCTTGGCGCCCGCCTTGTCGGTGACCGAGGAGATCTGGCACAGCGGCGGCTCGTAGTCGGCGTCGGTCCTGGGCGTGGCCCGGTCCTGGTCACCGCCGCCGCCCGCGTCGCAGGGGCCGCTGAAGGTGATCAGACAGCGCAGACCGTCCGCCAGGGTCTGGTCGACTCCCGTACCGACCAGCGCCCCGACGACGGCCGCCACGACCACGATCACGCCCGCGTACTCGGTGGCCGTGGCCCCTCGGTCACGAGCGCCGTCAGGCGGCTTCCGCCGTCCCGTCCGGTGTGCCGTCCGGTGTGCCGTCCGATGTGCCGTGCGGTGTGCCGTGCGGTGTGCCGAGCCGTGTGTCATCCAGGGCTCCACCCGGCGTCTCATCCGGCGTCTGATCCGGCTTCTCATCCGACCCGTCCCCCTCGGTGACCGAGTGCCTCTCGCACACGGAATCGGAAGGGGAGCGTACGGGCCCCGGTGATGCCCGTTCGTGGGCCCGTGGGCCCAACTCGGGCCCAAACTGGAGCGATTGGATGCGGAATTCGACCAAATGGAATATTAATTGAAACGGCAGTGAACAACTGACTGCTTCGCCCGCTTTGCCGGAGGCTGCCACCCGTATCCCTGGCATCGTCATCTGATAGGTGTTCTCTGCGCAGTACGAGGTGGATAAAGTGCTGAAGCAGAAGCACGGAGCAGGAGACAGAACTGCGGCCGTCGGGACTCCGGCGGCCGGAGCCGAACGGGGAACCAGCGTGCCGACCGCGATTGCTGTCACCAGTCCTGATCTGGTGCTACCACCGACGGACCAGCAGACGCCGACCGCGGCGCTGCTCCAGTCACCCGACGCCCAGCCACTGGACGCCGCGCTCGCCGACATGCAGGTTCTCGTGGAGCAGCACGGCTACGTCGTGGCGCTCTACCCCGCGTCGATCACGGCGGCTCACGAACGACGCCTGCACACCGTCCGGTCGGTCCTGGAGACCGACCGGATCGCCCTGCTCAAGCTCGATCTGCCGCCGCTCGGCGTGGCCGTACTGGTGCGCCAGCTGCGGCAATTGTCCATCTGTGACTTCAGTGCCGGAATCGTCGCTTCCGCGGCCCGGCTGCTCTCGCACTACATCTACGCCGGGGCGCAGCTCAACTCCGTGACCAGGCTCGACCGGGTGCCCGTGAGTCTCAAGACCCATGCGAAGTCCTGGGTGCCCGGATCCCAGTTCGGGGTGCTCGCCAACCCGTCGCCCCAACTGATCAAGATCGGCGGAGCCGGAAAACTCGCGGGCCCCGACTTCGGGACCCAACTCATCGTCGGAAAAGGGCAGTTGCAGTCCGACTGGGTGACCAAGACCCTCGCGCCCGCGTGGCGCGTCCAGGGGATCCAGGAAAGTGCTCTCCCGGCGGATTCTCCGCGCTGGTGGGGGACTTCCAAGATGGTCGAGTTCGCCGCGTTCCTGCCGGACATCTCCGTCCTCTATCAGCTGGTCTCCTCCGTACGAAGAGAGGTGTGTTCCTGGTGCGGCATCGAACTCATAGGTGATCGCTGCGGATTCTGTTCGGCTCCACTGACACCGCCGGAGAACCAAATGGGCGCCGCCGGTGTCCTGAACCACGGAACATCCACCTAGGCGTACGCGCCGCGCGTGCGGCACCCCTCACGACCCGCTCACGACCGGGGCGCTCTCCTCGCGCTCCTCCGGCCCCAGGGCCCCGTTTCCTCCCCCGGCTCCCGATACCCCCGATCCAATCGTCAGACTCCCCCGCTCCCGCTTCACACACCAATTCGACACACCGATTTCACACGTCGGTCTCCTTCTCAGCCCTGACACCCCGCCCTCACACTCACGTCACCGAACGAGGTTGCTCCGCCCATGAATTCACGGCAACGCCGCGGCGTCATACTCCTTCTTCTCTCGGTCCTCTGCGCCTTCGCCGCGTTCGCCGGTGTCCTCTCCGTGATCAGCGACGTGAATTCGAAGGTCGGACCCGAGGTGTCCGCGTACCGGCTGAAGGCGGACGTCGCGCCGTACACCCCGCTCACCGAGGGGCAGTTCGAGAAGATCAGCATGCCGAAGCGCTGGCTCTCCGAGAACGCGGTGACCGATCTGGCCGTCGTCAACGGAAAGATCGCCGTCACCCAGCTCAAGCAGGGCTCGCTGCTCCAGGACGACATGATCGTCAACCGGCCCGCGCTCGCCAACGACGAGCAGGAAATCGCGATCATGATCGACGCGTCGACCGGTGTCGCCGGGAAGATCCTGCCGGGTGACCTGGTCAACATCTTCGCGACCTTCGCCGCCGAGAACAAGGACGCCCAGGCCCAGTCACGGATCATCGTCCCCAACGCCAAGGTCCTCGAGGTCGGCAAGCTCACCGCACTCCAGCCCGACGAGAGCAGCAGCAACCGCAGCGCGGCCACCAAGGCGGTGCCGATCACCTTCGCGCTGAAGACCAAGGACGCCCAGCGCGTCGCGTACGCCGAGTCCTTCGCGAAGCACGTACGCCTCGCGCTCCTCGCCGACGGCAGCCCCACCACGCTGCGCCCGGGGGAGAACACCTACACCCTCGAAGGGGACAAGTGAGGGACGTATGAGCACCAGAATCCTGCCGGTCGTCGGGGACGCCGACGCCGCCCGGTCCATCACGACTCTGCTCAGTCAGCTCCCTGACGCCGAACCGGCCGCACCGGTCGGCGACTCCACCTCGCTGATCGACACCCTGGCCAGGCTGGCCGCCGAGTCGATCGACGAGCTGCCGGAAGTGGTCCTGGTCCATGAGCGGATCGGTCCGGTACCGGCGCTCGAACTGATCCGGGAAGTGGCCCTGCGCTTCCCGGCCGTCGGGGTCATCCTCGTCACCACGGACGCCGGTCCCGGCTTCTTCGCGGCCGCGATGGACTCCGGCGCCCGGGGTCTGGTCGGACTGCCGCTCTCGTACGAGGAACTCGCCCAGCGCGTACAGGCTGCGGCGGCCTGGTCGGTGGGTGTACGGCGCCATCTCGGCCAGGGCGCCGATGTGTTCACCGGCCCCGGCGGTACGGTCATCACCGTCAGCGGCGCGAAGGGCGGCGTGGGCACGACCATGGTCGCCGTCCAGCTGGCCCTGGCGGCGCGGGCGTCCGGCATGAACACCGCGCTCGCGGACCTCGACCTCCAGGCCGGCGACATCGCCTCGTACCTCGATGTGCAGTTCCGGCGGTCGATCGTGGACCTCGCCACCATCCAGGACATATCTCCCCGGGTGCTCCAGGACGCGGTCTACATCCACCCGAGCGGCATAGGGATGCTGCTGGCGCCGGGGGAGGGGGAGCGCGGCGAGGAGGTCAACGAACGGTCCGTACGGCAGATCGTCAGCGCGCTGCGCAACCGCTACGAGGTCGTCATCATCGACTGCGGCACCCAGATGAACAGCGCCAACGCCGCCGCGATCGAGATGGCCGACACCACCCTGCTGCTGACGACCCCCGATGTGGTGTCGGTCCGGGCGGCGAAGCGCATGGTGCGGCTGTGGGACCGGCTCCAGATCCGCAAGGCGGAGGAGACCGTGATCGTCGTCAACCGCCACACGCGCAACACCGAGATCCAGCCGCCGCTGATCGAACGGATCACCAGCACCCGTGTCGCGCGCGTGACGATCCCGGCCAACTTCAAGGAACTGCAGTCCGCGGTCGACGCCGGCCGGATGCAGGACCTGGAGTCCAGGTCCACGGTGAAGCAGGCGATGTGGGGGCTGGCCGGGGAACTGGGCCTGGTGAAAACGCCCGAAGGCGGGGAGAAAAGCAGCAAGTTCAAGGGAGACCGCGGATCGGTCGGGGTCCTGCGCGGACGATCGAAGCAGCACGACTGATGAGGCCAGCCCACCCGCCGGAGGGGGAGCGTTGAAGCATGAGTGTCCCAAGAGCAGACGTACGACGATACGGAGAGGGCCCGGCCGCGCGGCCGGGCGACGGCGGCTCGCGCGCTGAGCGGCCGAGCGACGGCGAGCGCTTGCGTGGCGAGCGCTTGTGTGGCGGCCGTCCGCGGGGCGACCGCCTGCGTGGTGACCGGTCGCGGGGCGCGTGGCTGCGCTCTGTGCGGCTTCGTGGCGCGCGGCTCTGTGACGCGCGGCTTCGTGGCGCGCGGCTTCGTGACGACCGGGGGCAGCTCGCCGTCGAGTTCGTCGGCATGGTGCCGATCATCCTGGGCACGGTGATCCTGCTCTGGCAGGCCGCCCTGGTCGGCTACACCTTCTCGCTCGCGGGCAACGCGGCGGACGAGGCGGTGCGGGCGGGCACGGTCGCCGAGACGGAGACGCTCGCCGCGGCCTGCGAGCGGGCCGGGACCGAGAACCTTCCCGGGGCCTGGAGCGCCACGATCAGCTGCTCGGACGACCCCGACACCGGTCTGGTGGAGGCCGAGGTCGAACTCGAAGTGCCGGTGCTCTTCCCCGGCTTCAACATCCCGGTCACCGTCCCGGGCCAGGCCTCGGCCGTAAGGGAGAGCTGACCCATGGTGAAGCGCACAGCGCGCGGCACGCGCGAACGCGGCACGCGCGAACAGGGCCAGATCGCCCTCGAATACGTCGGCGTCATCACCCTGCTGCTCGTCCTCGCCCTCGCCGCGATCCAGCTCGGGCTGGCCGGGTACGCCGTGACGCAGGCGAGCACGGCGGCGCGGACAGCGGCCCGAGCAGCCACGTACAACGATGTCAACCTGTCACCTCAAGCGGCCGGCGAGGCCGCGACGAGCGACTGGCTGACGGTCAACATCCCGGATCCGAACATCAGCGGCGACGAGGTGACGGTCACCGCGGAGGTCACGATCCCGGCCATCCTGCCCGGCATGGACCTTCCCAAGGCCAAGAGGAGCGCCACCATGCCCCTCGACTGACCCGGGCGTCCGGCCGCACGCTGGTCATGGACGCGACCACCGCATCACCACCGCATCACCGCACCACCCGAGCACACCAGCAGAACCTGGGAGTTGAGGACATGAGCCTGCGGGCGCGCATCAACAGCCCCGAGCCGACGAACGGGCACAGCGAGGAGAGTCTCCTCGTCGGGGTCTACCGCGCCAAGCTCCTGGAGGAGATCGACCTCGCCGAGATGTCCGCGCTCGCCGCGGCCGAGCGCCGGGCCCGCCTCGAACGGGTCCTGAGCCACATCATCAGCAGGGAGGGCCCGGTCCTCTCGACCGTCGAGCGGTCCCAGCTCATCCGCCGGGTCGTCGACGAGGCCCTCGGTCTCGGCATCCTGGAGCCCCTGCTCGAAGACGCCTCCATCAGCGAGATCATGGTGAACGGCGCGGACCAGGTCTTCGTCGAGCGCGGCGGCCGGCTGGAGCAGCTGCCGATGCGGTTCACCTCCAACGAGCAGCTGATGCAGACCATCGAGCGCATCGTCTCCACGGTCAACCGCCGTGTGGACGAGGCGAATCCGATGGTCGACGCCCGACTGCCGTCCGGCGAGCGTGTGAACGTGATCATTCCGCCGCTCTCGCTGACCGGGCCGATCCTCACCATCCGGCGCTTCCCGAGGGCCTTCACCCTTCAGGAGATGATCGGCCTCGGTTCGCTGGACGAGCAGATGATGGTCCTGCTGTCCGGTCTGGTGCGTGCCAAGTTCAACGTGATCGTCTCCGGCGCCACCGGCACCGGCAAGACGACGCTGCTCAACGCCCTCTCCGGACTCATCCCCGACGGCGAGCGCATCGTCACCATCGAGGACTCCGCCGAACTCCAGCTCCAGCAGTCCCATGTGATCACGCTGGAGAGCCGCCCCTCGAACGTGGAGGGCAAGGGCCAGGTCACCATCCGCGACCTCGTACGCAACTCCCTGCGTATGCGCCCCGACCGCATCATCGTCGGTGAGGTCCGTGGCGGCGAGACGCTCGACATGCTCCAGGCGATGTCCACCGGTCACGACGGCTCGCTCGCCACCGTCCACGCCAACAGCGCCGAGGACGCTCTGATGCGACTCCAGACCCTGGCCTCCATGTCGGAGGTCGAGATCCCGTTCGTGGCGATCAAGGACCAGATCAACAGCGCCGTCGATGTCATCGTGCAGCTCACCCGGCACGCCGACGGCTCCCGCCGGGTGACCGAGATCGCCATCGTGGACTCACACGGCCGCGAGGAGTACCGGATCGTCTCCGTCTGCCGCTATATCGCCCAGCCGGTGTCCGCGGACGGGCGGGTGCACGGGAAGTTCGAGTACTACCCGCTGCCGCGCCGGATCGCCGACCGTCTCTACCTCAAGAGCGAACCCGTCCCGCCGGCCTTCGGGGTCGCTGTCGCGGAGGAGGAGCTGGCCGTACGCAAATCGGCGGCCTGAACCGATCCGACGCCCCCCGCCCCTGGCCCCGGCCCCGCCGCCCCGCCCCAACATCGTCCACTCTTCACCTCGTCCACCGAGAAGGTCCCGCACGACATGGATAATCTCCCGCTCCTGACGATCGGCGTCACGCTGCTCACCTGTGTGCTCGCTGTTATCGGCGTGCACATCTACTCGTCGGGGAAGGCCCAGCGGCAGGTACTCGTCGCGCGCATGTCCCAGACGGGACAGATCTCCACGGTGTCCGGCCGCCGCCGGCACTTCGTCGGTGTCGACCAGTGGCTCCGTACGACGAAGCTCGGCAAGCGCATCGAGCGCAAGATCGCGGTGACGGGCCTCGATCTGACCCCCGGCGAGTACTTCGTGTACGTCGTGGCCGGGCTGCTCGCGCTGTACTTCAGCATCGGCGCGATCTTCGCCCAGTTCTTCGGCATCCTGGCGGCGCTGATCGGCATCTGGGGCGCCAACGCCTTCCTCAACTGGCAGCGCACCAAGCGCACGGAAGCCTTCATCAACCAGCTGCCCGAGCTGACCCGCGTGCTCGCCAACGCCACCCAGGCCGGACTGGCCCTGCGTACCGCGCTGGCGATGGCGGCCGAGGAACTCGACGACCCGGCGGGCGAGGAACTGCGCAAGGTCGCCGACCAGCTCGCCGTCGGCCAGTCCATGGACGACGCGCTCGGCGAGCTGTCCGACCGGCTGCCCTCACGTGAACTGGTCGTCCTCGTCACCACGCTGGTGCTCTCCAGCCGGGCCGGCGGCCAGGTGGTGAGTTCGCTGCGCAACCTCACGGAGACGCTGGACGAGCGCAAGGAAACCCGCCGAGAGGTCAAGACCATGCTCTCCCAGATCAAGGTCACCGCCGTGGCGGTGCCGATGCTCGGACTCGGCTTCCTGCTGGTGATCAACGCCATGTCATCCGGAGCGCTGGACAAGATGACGGGAACGGTGCTCGGCCAGGCCGCGGTCGTGGTCGCCTTCGCGATGTACGGCGTGGGCTTCTTCCTGATCCAGCGCATGTCCCGCGTCCAGGTCTGATTCCGGGTCCGAGGAAGGAGGAGAGAGAACATGATGGGTCTACTGCTCGCGGTCGTCGTCGGACTGTCCGTCTACGGAGCGTTCCAGGGCGTCCGCCTCTACCGCGCGGACGCCAAACTGCCCAGCGACCTCGCCATCGCGCTGGAGGTCGGCGCCACCCGCACCACCGCCGTCGGCTCCGGCATAGACCGGCTCGGGATGCGTTACGCCCCGTCCGTGCTCCGCATGATGGGGCCCAAGCGCGTCGACGCGCTGCGGCGCCGCCTCGACATGGCGGGCAACCCCGGCGGTATAACGGTGGACCGCTACGCCGCCCGGCGCGCGGTCTACGGCATCCTGGGCGTGCTGGCGGCGCTGGCGCTGGTGATGCGCGGGCAGCCGATCATCGCCCTCATCGCGCTCGCGTACGGCCTGGTGTGGACGGACGTCATCATCCGCTCGCACATCGCCCGCAGGAAAGAGGACATCGAGCGCACGCTGCCCGACTTCCTCGATGTCCTCGCCGTCGTCGTTTCCGCCGGTCTCGGCTTCCGTCAGGCGCTGGAGCGCGTCGCGGAGAAGTACAAGGGCCCCTGGTCCGACGAACTCCGCATCACGCTGCGCCAGATGGACATGGGTGTCAGCCGGCGCGAGGCGTTCGACCAGCTGCGCAAGCGCAACGCCTCCGAGCAGGTGTCGATGTTCGTCACGGCGCTCCAGCAGGGCGAGGAGCTGGGTGCCCCGATCGTGGACACCCTGATACAGATCGCCAACGACATGCGCCGCACCGACGCGCAGAACGCGCGGCGCCGGGCCGCCCAGGCCATCCCGAAGACCACGCTCGTCGTCACGATGGTCATGCTCCCGGCCACCATGCTGTTGATCGTCCTCAGCTTCTACTACGGTTCCGGCGTCGACTTCGGGGACATCCTCGGCTAGTGACTCCAGCACCACATGGCCTCAGCACCGATGACCAATGACCAACGACCAGTGACGCGTGAGCCCGATCCCCAGTACGGGAGGTGACCCCCATCATGGCCCAGAAGACCATCATTCTCGCGGGCGGCAACAGCAGTGAGGTGCCGCGTTCGGTCACCGCCGACCCGAAGCACGTGCCGGCACTGCCGATCCAGGTGAACGCCCTTCAGGCGCTGTGCCGGCAGGTCTTCGGTTTCCGTCTGGCGATGATCGCGCTCGCCGCCCCCTTCGCCCTCAGGAGTACGGCATCAGGGGTGGGGATCTGGCTCGTCGGCTCGGCCGTACTCGTCACGTTCATGGTCTCGTACGTCCTGCTGCGTGACTGGGAGCGCTTCGGACCTTTTCTGCTGCGCCACCCCGCACTGCTCGCCGCCGATACGTTCTTCGGCGCCCTGCTGCTGGCCACGGCGTCCCCGGACTCGACGCTCGCGTACGTCACCATGTGCACCCCGCTGCTCGCCGGGCTGGTGTACGGCTGGCGCGGCGCCGCGCTCTTCGCCGTACTCCAGTCGCTGATCGTCGCCGGGGCGTACGCCGTCAACAACGAGGCGGAGGCGGGATTCAACGCGCTGCTGCTCCCGGGGCTGTGCGTCATGGCGGGCGCGATCGGCAGCACCCTGCGCAATCTGATGCTCGGTTTCGGCACCGCGAGCCAGGCGCTGACCGAGGCCCGCGCCCGGCTCGCGGTCAGCGGCGCGGTCGAGGAGGAACGAGCGAGGCTCGCCCGTGAGATGCACGACTCCGTCGCCAAGACCCTGCACGGCCTGGCCATGGCGGCGGACGGCCTGGCGAGCTCGGCGGACCGGATGGAACCGCGCACCATCAAGCACCAGGCCGAACTGGTGGCACGCTCGGCGCGCCGGGCCGCCGCCGAATCACGCGAGCTGCTTTCGGACCTGCGACGGGAGTCCGGGCTGGACGGCGGCATCGACGTCCTGGGCGAACTCCACTCCCGTACCGATGACTTCGGCCGCCGCCACGGCATGTCCGCCACCTTCCGGCGGCTCGGTGACACCTCCGTACCGCCGATCCCGCATGCCGTGGCCCGGCACGCGCTGACCATCGCCACCGAGGCGATGGAGAACGCGCAGCGCCACGCGAAGGCCGAATCCGTCACTGTCTCGGCGGGCGTGGCCGGGGATGTGCTGCGTATCAGCGTCTACGACGACGGTCAGGGCCTGCCGCCCGGCACCACCCTCAACGATCTGCGGCGGGCCGGGCACTTCGGACTGGTCGGCATGGTCGAGCGGGCCGCCTCCATCGGCGCGCGTATCCGCATCGGCAGGGGCCGGGCCGCGAAGGGTACGGAGGTACGGCTGGAACTGCCGCTCAACGCCCTGCGACCTACAGGAGAGGAACAGCGGCCACAGAGCCCTGTCCCGCAGCTGAACTGAACCTGATCCGATCCGATCCGAGTAGACCTGAACAGACCTGAAGCACCACCCATTCGTCCCCACACTTGAGAGGAGGCCGCAGCCATGCCGGACGACATCTCCAGCACTTCCGGGCAACACTGGACGCAGCAGGCCCATGCCTCGCAGCACACGTCCTCGCACGCCACACCGCTCAGCTCGGAACAGACCGCCGGAGCCCCCGCATCCGCACCGCCGGCGGCATCCGGAGAACTCCCCGACTTCCCCCATACGATGCCGGCCGCGCCGGCCCTGCGCGTCGTGGTCGCCGACGACAACCCCGTGGTACGGGCGGGCCTCACCGTCCTGCTGTCCGGACGCGACGACATCGAGGTCGTCGCGGAGGCCCAGGACGGCCGCCAGGCGTATGAACAGGCCGTACAGCACCGGCCGGACGTGATCCTGCTCGATGTGCGTATGCCGGGGGTGGACGGGATCTCCGCCCTGCCTCATCTGGTGCGGCTGGCCCCGGTCCTGATGATGACGTACAGCCGTGAGAGCGAGATCGTCCACGAGGCGCTGAGGCTGGGCGCGGGCGGGTATCTCGTCCACGGCGAGTTCACGGCGGACCAACTGGTCGCGGCGGTACGGGACGTCAAGCAGGGCAGGGCCCACTTCACCTACTCCGCGTCCAGCGCGCTGCTGGCGACGGTACGGGGCGGTGCCGGCGGGCGGCCGGAGGGCGGGCAGCTGCCGGAGGGCCTGGGTACGGCGTTCACGGGCCCCGGTTATTTGCCGAGCGTTCCCGAGCAAACGTCTGCGTCTGCACATGCAATGCCTCCGGGGCATCCGCCGTACTTTCCGTCAACCAATGTCCAGGCTGGCGTGGTTGATCCGGAGTTGAACGCACAACAATTTGCTCAAGACCCTTCGCTTTCGCAAGCGAATGTGGGACATTCTCTTCAGGGGCGGCAACCGTCCGGGGCCTCGGCGGCCCTGTACTCCGAACTGAGCCAGCGGGAGGTGGAGATCATGGACCTGATCGGGTCGGGAATGACCAATCAGCAGATCGCCGCGGCCTGCTTCATCAGCCAGAAGACCGTCAAGAACCACATCAATCGCATCTTCGCCAAGCTCAACGCGGGCAGCCGCGGGGAGGCCATCGCCCTGTGGCACGGCATCACGCGCGGGGGGTCGGCGAGCCATGGCTGAACGCGCGCGAGACGACCAGGCGACGGGAACGGCGGGCTCCGGGATACCGGATTCCGTGCTGCCGGGCTCCGTGCTGCCGGGCTCCGCGATACCCGGCGGGGCCCAATCCCCGCGTTGGGCCCTGGGTTGGGCCCTCAGGCCCATGCTGAGGGGTGCTTCCCCGGCGTACGTTTCTCATGTCGCCAGCGAGACCGGCCGGGAGGAAGCCGGAAACGCGAACGACACCAAAGACTCGTACGAGTCGGCCGGTACACGGCCGGCCGACACCGGAGGAGAACACCATGTCGAACATCACGCTGAAGGCCGCCACCAACGCCAAGCTCTACGTCGGCACCTGGGCGAACACGGCCGTCACGGCGATGAAGCGCCGCAGCGACAAGGGTCAGGGCGCCGTCGAGTACGTGGGCGTGATCGTTCTGGTGGCGCTGATCATCGTGGCCATCGTGGGCACGGGTGTGGCGGACGACATCGCGAACGGCCTGTCCGACAAGGTCAGCGAGATCCTCGACGCCAGCTGACCATGAGCGATTCTCGCGAGTCAGGGCAGGCCGCCCCCATCTACATCACGATGGTGGCGGGCCTGCTCTTTCTCGCGCTCGCGCTCTTCGCGGTCGGTCAGGCCGGTGCGAAACACAGTGGTGCGCAGTCCGCGGCGGACGCCGCGGCCTTGGCGGCAGCCCAGGAGTCACGCGACGACTTCGTCAGCCTGAACATCCTGGGGAATCTGGGGAATCTGCTGAACCCCGAATTTTTGGACGACATCTTCAACGGCAACCCCGTGGGCACCCCGGTCGGGTGCCAGGCAGCGGCGCGCTTCGCCGACCGGAACGAGGCTGTTCTGGACGGCGAAGTCAACGGCTGTCTGCCCTTGGGGGACAGGTGGGGCTTCGAGGTCCATGTCAGGACCCAGAAGCCGATGGGTGCCACCATCCTGCCGGGAATCGCGGACAAGAAGGCCGAAGCGTCGGCCACGGCGGTCGTGGAACCCCGGTGCACCTTCGTGCCCGCTGAAGATGAGGAGAATCCGCCCACAGAAGGCGACGAATCGCCGCCGGACGAGGACAACCCGGGCGACACCGAGCCGGTGTCGCCCGGCTCGCTGGACTGTGGTGACGACACTATGTGGGAGATCGATCCGGAGCATCTCGATGACCTCGATCTGCTCCCGGACTCTGCCGATCTATTCTCCGTCCGACTGGCCCAGGACTGACCACCGCGAGTGAACGCAAAGGAACAGGATTAATGAGTCTGTGGCATGGGGCGAAGGCCCGTAGGGCGGCCGGGGCCGCTCTCGCTGTCGTGGCGCTGAGCATCTCCCTGACAGCCTGTGGGGGCGGCGACGCGGACAACAAGCAGAACGCCGGGGCGTCGTCCTCCGCTCCTGGAGACGAGAAGCCCAAGGAGGGTGAGGGGGACGGCGGGACCACCGTCCCCGATACCAGCAAGACCTTGGCGACGATCAACGGCAGCAACGGGTTCCAGTTCGTCATCCACACCGCGATCCGCGATGAGGGTGGCTTCCTCACGGTGACGGGGACGATCAAGAACACCAGCGGCAGTGACCAGTCGGCCCCGGTCCAGTGGAACGGCTCGGAGTCGCAGGTGAAGCGGACGGGCCGTTCCCTGGCGGGTATGACGCTGGTGGACAAAGCGGAGAAGAAGCGTTACTACGTCCTGCGCGACACGGACGGCTACCCGCTGACCACGACCGGCATCAGCCGAATCGACGGCGGTGGGAGTGAGGCATTCTTCGCCCAGTTCCCGGCCCCGCCGTCGTCCACGACCCAGGTCGACCTCCAACTGCCGCTGATGCCCTCCGCGACGATTGAGATCTCCTGATGCGTGCCACGACGACGCCCCGCGCGCGCAGGGCATCCAGGCGCCCGGCGGCGACGGCCCTCGCCGCCGTCGTGCTCTTCGCCAGTGTGCAGTTCACCATGGCACCCGGTGCGCACGCCGACGAGACCCCCAGTACGCCACCCGGCACCGAGTCGACCTCGCCGCCACCTCAGGTCGACGGCAACGCTTCCGGCCTCAAGCTCCGCGCGGGTGCCACCCTCGCGCCGGCCAAGGTGCTCGACATCATCTCGGTCATCGAGTCCGAGGGCGGCGAAGAGCGCCGCGAGGACACGAACGAGAACGTGAAGTTCGCGCTCCAGGCCGAGGTCCTCTTCGGCAAGGACAGCGCCAAGCTGTCGTCCGCCGCGAACTCCCGTATCGCCGCCATCGCCGAGGAGATCAAGAAGCAGGGCGCGACGAAGGTCCGGGTCTTCGGCTTCACGGACAACCTCGGCTCCTCCGCGCATGGAGACGTGCTCTCCAAGCAGCGTGCCGAAGCCGTGCACGGTGTTCTGCAGCAGCAACTGACCTCCGCCGGGATCACCTTCGAGATCCGCGGCTACGGCGAGCAGTACCCGATCGCCGACAACAGCTCCGAAGAAGGCCGCAAGAAGAACCGTCGCGTGGAGGTCTCCTTCCCGCGCGGGGAGAGCTGACAGCTTTCCGGCTCAGCTGCTGATGAGGGGGCGGGTCCGCGACTGGTTCGCGGACCCGCCCCCTCGGCGCGTACGGGGTCAGAGCAGGTGGTCGGCCTTGCCGGCCTTGATCTCGCGGATCAGATTGCGCAGGGCGTCGCTGCTGTCGGTGAGGTACTGGTCCTCCTGGCCGCGTACGGAGATGTAGCCGTTGCCGTCGTCGTCCGTGCCTATGCGGAAGCAGTTGTTTCCCTCGCCGCAGAAGGCGTCTTCCCAGTGGATCTCTGACATGTCGACCTCTCAGAGCTCGTGTGCGATCCCGTGGATGAAGTCACGTGACTGTGCGGTGCTCAGAGCGTGCGTCTCCATCCAAGCGAAGTGAGCGCGGTATTTTACGAGTTCGCCCTCGGCGTGGCTGAATACGGGGCCGTGGGCCGAGTCGAGCTGAACGGTGTCCAACTGCGGCACCGGTCCCTCGGCATAGAGGACGGCGTGACCCGCGCCCGGGAAGGCCCCGGCCTGAACCGGCAGTACGCGGAGTTCGATGTTCTCTTGCTCGGACATGGCACACAGATGCCGAAGCTGCTCCCGGGTGGCGCGGCGGCCCCCGAACTGCATGCGGAGCGCCGCTTCATGTACGTACCCGGCGTACCGCACCGGGTCGGGCCGGTCGAGCACCCGCCGACGTTCGAGCCGGTGGGCGACGCGCAGTTCGATGTCGGACGCGGGGAGCGGAGGGAGCACCGCGGTGAAGACGGCGCGTGCGTATTCGCTCAGGTGCAGCAGCCCCGGAAGATGAACTGTCTGGAGCGTACTCAGGCGCGTGGCATGCCATTCCAACTCGGCGATGTCCAGGAGCCCTTCGGGCAGTGCGCCCCGGTACGCCTCCCACCACCCCTTGCCTCTGGCCATCGCCATTGCGGCGAGGGCGTCGACCAGGGCCTTGTCCTCGCACCCGTAGTTGCCGGAGAGCGTACGTACGCGTTCGACGCTGAGTCCGGATCGGCCGGACTCCATGTTGGGCACGTTGGTGCGCGGAACCTCCAGCAACCCGGCGGCGAACTCCGTGGTCATACCCGCAGCCAGGCGCATCTTCCGCAGCTCGGCGCCGAGCCGGCGTTGACGCTCCGTGGGTGAACTCCTCGGCGGCATTCCGCCCCTCCCGCCCATTCCTGCCTGAGTGATCCCAGTCTGCCGGTGGGTGCTTACCCGCTCAACCGCGGCACGACGACGTTCATCAAAGAGTAGTACACGTACTCCCGCATGCCCTACAGTCGGTAACGCGCCGCTCACGCAGATGAGTGGGGAGTGCGTCACGCGGTCCTGCCCGTATCTCCTTCCCTGGGAGGGGCGGTCCCGCGTCAGGGAGACAAGCCGCTGCTCAGCCGCGTCGCGGCGAACGACCCAACTCGCCCCGTCCGAGGGAGACATCCATGCCGCTCACGCGCGCCACGCACTGCCCGGTGGCCCAACCCGTCCTCGCCAACGCGGGGCTCGCCGGCCGCCGCCGCCACCGCCCGCCCCGCCCTGAGGGCCTGGCTTACAGCCTCACTCTTCCCGGCGAACCGCACTGCGCGGCGACCGCGCGTGCCGCGATCCGGTCCGCGCTCTCCGTGCACGGGCTCGCCCCGTACGCGGACCTGGCCGCGCTCGCCGCGACGGAACTGATCGGCACAGCCGTCAAACTGACGCCGGGCCGGGAGCTCCATCTCTCCCTGCGCCACCGCGCGGGCGCCCTCCGCCTTGTCCTCTGGGACCAGCATCCGCACCACACCGACCCCGACGACGTGAGCCTCTGCGCTGCACGCCGCCGGGACGCGCTCTGGTTGCTGGCCGCGTGCGTCGACGACTGCGGGGGCGAGTGGGGTACGGCCGAGGCGGAGCCGCCGCAGCGGGGCGTCAAGTCCTGGGCGGTACTGCCGTGTCGGCGCATCGAGGGACGCGGCGGGGTGCGCCTCTGAACCGACCATCGTGGGGCCGGGGCCCGGGACGTACTGTCTGCGGGTCCCGGGCTCCGCACGCTCACCGTCCAGGCGGTGCCGCTTTCAGGGGGAGGGGGACGGGATCGGGGTAGTCGCGGACCAGAAGTCGGAGGGGACGGAGGGATCAGGGACCTTCGGCCCGTCGAAGGGGGTCCCGTTGGCTTCCGTTTTGGGTGGGGCGACCTCCGACTCGATGAAGCACGGGGTGACGACGCTGAAGAAGAACTGCCCCTTGCCGCCGACAAGGACACTCATGCGGAAGTCCTCGGGGGTACTGGCGTTGATGGCCGGGAATTCCTTGCTGGTGTTCATGCTGGTGATCGTGTACCCCTGTTTCTTCCAGTGGCGTTCCACCACGCCGAGCAGACTGCCGCGTCTGGCTTCCGAGACGATGGTCATGACCGCAGTGCGCCGGGTTACGGAGCCGGTCTTCTTGCCGTCGATGGTGTATTCGCCGCACCCGCCGTCCGTGGATCCGTCATGCACCCAGTTCAAAGCCGGCTGGACCGACGACATGGTGCTCAGCATGATCGCGTCGGCCTTCTCGGCTGCCTTCTGAAGACTGATCTTGCTGACCACGTGCTTTTCCTCTCCTTGCTCTCCTGGCATTCCCAGGTTGGAGCATCCGGCTGTGCTGATCGTGAGAGCCGTGATCAGAGCAATACGTAACACCTTCACCGAGGCTCCTCGGTCGAGATCTGATCGCTGCGCCCCGCGACGATCAGTGCAATGTTCTGGGCGGACATTGGGTCCTTTACGGGGTCGAAGTAGTTCGAGTGGGCAGGCGTGGCCCCTTGGCCGTCGATGTACGGGCGCGGTCCGTCATCCACCTTGAAGCGTTGTGCCCCGAAGTCCTCGTGCGCCGGGTCCGTACCGAACCAGAGCTGACTCTCGTCCTCCGACGACATGTATCCGGCTATGCCACCCACGACACCGCCAGCCACGCCACCGACGACGCCACCGATCGGCCCTCCTACGCCCAGCCCCAGGACGGCTCCGGCGGAGGCGCCGCCCACTACACCGGCGCCAAGAGCACTTGACTCGTCCTCACTCGGCAGCATGGTCACCGGGTCGTGGTCCGCGGCACCGACATACACATGGCCCTTGCCGACACCGAGGTCCTCAACGGAATCCGCTCCGGTGCCGGGGCTGCCGAGCAGGACGATGTCGTCGGCTCCTGGGATGCCGCCGTCCCGCTGCGCTGCCTGTCCCACGGTAAATGAACCGTACGAATGGCCGATGGCGGTGACATGCGGGTCAGGATTGTGGTTCGTGACCGAGATGCCCGCCATGAAGTCGTTGTACGCGACGGCCCCGGCCTTGCCGTCACGCTCGAACATCACGCCCACATTGTCGATCACATTCTCGGCGGGCATCTGCGGTGCGTCGTATCCGAGCCATACGATGGCCGCGCTGGAATCGTCGATGTCGCTGGCGGCTTTGGCGGTGTCGCGCGCTCGCTTCACATCGTTGCGCGCGAACGCCTCATCCAATGACGTCCCGAGCCCCGGAACATAAGCGGACACATTCCTCGACGCATCAGGGTTGCCGAACGACACGATCGCGCGGCCGTTGCCCTCGTCCCCGATGCCCAGCAGATACATCGGCGGCACGCCCTTCTCCGGCTCCGCCCGTAACTGCCCGTCGATCGACTTCAGTCCCGCCAGCTGGGCCCGTGCCTTCTCCCCGTCCTGACCCTCCAACTTGCCGATCAGCAACTGCAAGTTGTCTCTGTTGGCCGTGTCGCGGACCTCGGAGGGAATGCCGTCCAAGTTGCCGATCTCATTCGGGTACACCGCGAGATACTCCTCGCGCTGCTCCTGCGTGAGGGACGTCCACCAGGCATTGCGTTCCGCCGGGGACTTGTCGTTAGGGATGTCCTTCTTCAAGTAGTCGTCCGCCGCGCCCCGCACGGCCGCGGCGTCCGCCGCGGCATCCGTCCACGTCTTCGTGTCGACGGTGAGACCGGGGGCGGCCTTGAGCTTGCCGAGTGTCGCGCTGAAGCGGGTGTCGATGTCCTGGGCCTCGCTGACCGCCCGCAGGATACGGTCGGCGATGGCCTGGGCCTTGGCGTGGTGGGGGTTGGGATTGCTGAGCAGCGGTCCGCCCGAGGGGGCTCCCGGTGAGGGGCCGTACGGCGTGCCCAGGGGAGACCCGTTCGTGCTGCCGCCCGGGAGCTCCTTGCCGTCGATGATGTTCTCTCCACCGGCCGGGTAACTGACGGATCCGTCCGCGTGCACGGTGAACCTCAGGTCCGCCGCGTCCTCCAGAGCGTCTTTCAACCGCCTCTGCGCGCCGCTCAGTTCGAAGGCGAGGCTGTTCAGCGTCGTACGGACCAGCCCGCACTCCGTATAGAGATACTCGAAGTTCCTGTCGAGCCGCTTCAGCCGCCCGAGTGCGGCCGTCGCCGCCTCCCCCTTCTGCGACGTCGCGAGCTGGTTGGTCATCTCGTTGCTCACCCGGTCGCGAGCCGCGTCGGCCCTGTTGCTGACCTCGCCCCAGCCGTCTGCCGCGTCCTGGAGCTCCGACCACTTCAGGTCGCGTAATCGCTGCCATGTCAGCACAGCGGTCATTTCTCCTTCGGTTCACTCGGTTCACTCGGTGTGTTGATTTCCCGCAGCGAGGATTTCACCTTCGTGTCCCGCTCTCCCAAGTCCTTGCCGACCTGGCGCAGCTTCGGGGCCAGGGACCCGCACTCGTCCCGTACGGAGCTCAGACGGTCCTCCCAGGAGGTCAGGACCGACTTCAGTACGCCGGAACTCGCCAGGCCCTCGGTGGCCGCCGTGACACCCGTATGAGCGGACGTCAACCTGCTCTTCGCGGTCGTGGTGCTCGTCCGTAAGGCTTCGGCGACGCCGGCCGCGGTCGTCCAGGGCCCGTCGCTGTGCTCCAGATCGCTGCGGGAAGCCGCGCCGCCGGAACCGCCGGAACCGCCGGAACCGCCCGAACCGCCCGCCGATGCCAACGACATCGGCCCGCTCGCGGCACTCTGCCTTTCCTGACCGGCCAGATCGATCAGCTCTCGCCAGGATTCCGAGTACGCCTCGGTCGCCATGCTCGCCCCTCCCCATTTGCACCTGTTACGACGTGCGCCGGATCAAACTATCGAACCCCCGTCCTCCGCTTGCCGCGCACGAGTCCGGGTTTGGGCCCTGGGACTCAAGACGGGGGAGGCACGCGCACCTAACCTGGGTGTATGTCGCCATCGGGGGTAGTGCGTCAGTTTCGTCGTGTGCGCGGTCGCGTGCGTCGGCGCGTGCGGAAGTCCATGCCGCGTACCGAGGCCAGGCTGCTCGGGCTGCGCCGGGCGCGGCGCGGGTGCCGGGGGCAGCGGGGACAGGGGGCCGTCGAGTACGTCGGTCTCGTGGCCGTCGTCGCCGCGATCGTCGGCACGCTGGTGGTCACGGGCGTGGGGCCGACGATCGCCGAAGGTCTCGGCACGCAGGTGTGCCGGATCACCGGTGGCGACAACTGCGGTGGCGGCGGGGGAGGGGAAGACAACACCGACGCCCCAGGGGACGAGACAGACGGCACCAGCGGCACCAGCGACACAGACGACACAGGCGACAGAGGTGGCGGCACCGGCGGCGAGAAGCCCCAGACCCAGATCGACTACGAGGCCGCCCTCAAGGAACTCCAGGATGCCCAGGCCGCCGAGAAGTCCGACTCCGACAAGGCCAAGGAGGCCGCGAAGGAGCTGGCGAAGATCCTGGCCGACGAGCTGGGGATCACCGACGCCCTGGACTGCGTCACCAAGGGGGACATGGGCGCCTGTACGGAGACGCTCGTCAACGTACTGCTCAGCCTCATCGGCGGCGCCGTGGGCAAGCTCGCGGCGAAGTACGGGGCGCCATGGAAGTGGAAGAAGGCCGTCGAGCTGGTCAGAAAGCTGAAGAAGCACGGCGGTGATCTGTACGACGGCATCAAGGGCCTGATCAAGAACCGCAAACGCGTCAGCGAGGCCGAGGACAGACTCGCCGACGCGAAGCGGAAACTCGACGCCGAGAACAAGGGCAAACCCAAAGAAGGCGACAAAGAAGGCGACAAGGAGACACCGGACAAGAAACCCACCACGTGCCCCGTCCGGCACAGCTTCCTGCCCGGTACGCCGGTCCTGCTCGCCGATGGCACACGACGGGCCATCGACCGTGTCCCCGTGGGCACGCGCGTCCTGGCCACCGACCCGCTGACGGGCGTGACGGAGCCCCGCGCGGTGCGGCGGACCATCATCACGTACGACGACAAGCACTTCACCCGGCTCACGGTCCTGGACGGCGGCGTACCGGCGCGCCTCACGGCCACGGACACGCACCCGTTCTGGCTGAGCGGCGAGCGCCGCTGGGCGGAGGCCGGCGAGATCTCCCCGGGTGACGAGCTGCGTACGCCGACGGGCTCGACGCGTACGGTCACCGCCGTCTCCCGCTACACCCAGCGGCAGACCACCTACGACCTGACCGTCGAGGGCATCCACACCTACTACGTGGGGATCGGCTCCGCCGCCGCGCTCGTCCACAACAACGACTGCGACATGTCCCCGGAGGACGTCGACGCGGCCAGGAAGCCGAACGTCGGCGAGGGCGACGCCAAGAAGTTCAAGGACCACTTCCTGCGGCACAAGAAGCTCATCGAGGACGCCCTCGGTACGAAGTACAAGAAGCTGAAGGAGGACGGCCCCCGGTTCCGTGAGGACATCGGAAAGGCCATCAAGGACGGCACATTCGAGCTGGTCGGGAAGGGTACGTTGAAGAAGGGCGAGCCTGAGGGGCTGATCTATCGTGGCAAGGGCGTGACGGTCGTCCTGCGGGAGAACGGCGACTTCTGGACGGCGCTCAAGAGCGGCGAAGGACTGGACACCTCGATCGAGATCACCCAGAAGGTGCCCAAGAAGAAGTAGCAGACCTAAGAAGAAGCCGTAGAAGAAGACGAAGAAGTGGCCGAAGAAGTGGCCGAAGCAGCGGAAGAACACGGGGAGAAGGGGTAGCCGGGATGAGTAGCCAGTGGCGGCCGGTCGAAGAGGCGCTCCGCGCCCACCATGTCCGCGATGTGCTCGTCCCCGGCTGGGTCGACCGGGACGGCGACGTACCGGAGTTCCGGCCGCAGCCGATGGCCGTATGGCTGCGGCTGGACGACGGACTGCTGCGGTTCGAGTCCGTCGGCCAGTACGACCGGCTGGCCTCGGCCCGGGTGCCGGCCATCAGCTGGTCGGACATCGGGGTACTGGCCGACGCCGAGGACGAGGTGATCGTCGCCTCGTACGGCGAACAGCTCTTCGGCGACGGCAGGAGCGAGTGGCGCTGTACGCGGATCCGGGTCTATCCGGGCGGCGGGGCGGAGTGCAGATGCCTCGCCCTGGACTTCGAGGGCGGCCACACGCTCTTCCTCGACCCCACCTGGACGTTCGGTATCCGGCTCGGCAACGAGGCGCAGGAGAAGTGCTGGGTGGAGCTGTACGGGGACGGTGCGTGCGGAGTCGAGACCACGCTCGTGCCGGGCCGATAAACGAGGGCCGATGAACGAGGGCCGGCAAGCGAGGGCCGGCAAGCGCGGGCCGGTACGGATCGGACAAGCACCGAACGGACAGGCACGGATCAGCCGGACCAGGAGCCGAGTTTGGGCCCGGACCCACGCGCGTACCGGGTCCCAGGGCCCATGACCACGTGCCCCGGAACGCATAGCGTCCGCATCGCTGGAGTCGCGTACGTCCAGGACACAGAACCCGGACGCCCACGCGCGAGCCGCCGGAGTCGTCGACGGGGGAACGTGCACATGCTCTGCAACTTCTTGATCAGCCAACCGCTCGAACCGTCCGAGCTGATCGCCGCACTGGCGCACGCCACAGGCGTGCGGCCCGGCCAGGTGGACGTGTGCGCCGAGGAGGACGGCCAGGACGCACGCGACTGGGAGGCGTTCGTCCTCTGTACGCACCACCGGGTACGGGGCGATGTGGTGATGAGCCTGGACGTACAGGTGCAGCCCGCGACCGTCGCGTACGGCGCGCCCGAGACCGAGGCGGAGCTGGCCGCGGCCCTCGCCGCCCGTACGGGGGCCGCGGTGCTCTATCCGGACGAACACGTCGACCCGGAGACGTACTGGCTGGCGGCCCCGGCCGGTGGATCGCCCGCCCCGGTGGTGACCCGGGCGCGGCTGGTGGCCGCGGTGGTCGCCCCGGATGTGACCGCGGCGGATGAGCGGCCGATATACACCGTGGACGCCGTGGAGACGGCGGTGGCCGCCTTCCCCGCCGCCGAGGTGACCCCGCTCGGCGAGCCGGCCGTGATGGCGGCCGATACGCCGGCCGACATGAACGCGCCCGGCGGCACGAGCCAGTGAGGAGTGACCGGATGAGCACACGCACCGAAGGCAGGCCGGAGGAGGACACGGCGGGGACGGCACGGCGTGTGTGCCTGGCCGCCGTGACCGCCGCGCTCTCGCTCGGACTGATGGGCGCCTGTGGAGGCGGGGAGCGCGGCGACGCGAAGGAGGCCGGCAGCGAGGCACCGGCCACCCCACGCGCTTCGTCCACCGCCCCTTCGTCCACCGCGCCCTCGTCGGTCGCACCCGTACTCGCGGCGACCCCGCGCCCGGATCTCACCGGAATCGGCGCGAGCGGCGGGAAGGCCCTCACACAGGGCGAGTTGGACCGGGCGATCCTCGCCGACGGCGACGTGTCGGGCTTCAGGTCAGGCCCGATGGACGCCCCGCCGCCCCGGGGCGAGAACGCGGACAGGAGCGAGTGCCTGCCCCTCACCGCCGTACTGAACGGCAAGCCGGAACCGCTCGGGAAAGCTGTCGCGTACCGGCAGCTCGTCGGCCCCGACAGCGACCGCCCGGCCGTCTCCGAATTCCTCACCACCCACGGCGTACAGGACGCGAGCACCCTGCTCAACCGGCTGCGTGCCGCCGTCACCGCCTGTGCGGACGGCTTTACGGCCTCCGGCGGTGACGGCCCCTCGACGTACACGGGCGTCAAGCGGTTGAGCACGGTCAAGGCGGGCGACGACGCGCTCGCCTATCAGCTGACGGGGGACTTCGAGGGCGATCCGGTCCCGCTGGTCTTCCATCTCGTACGGGTGGGCGGCACGGTAGCCACCTTCTACACCGCGAACTTCGAGAACGGCGCGACACCGCTGATGCCGCCGGCCCTGCTCGCCGCCCAGGCGACCAAGCTCACGTAACGCACGGACTCACGCACCACGCTTCACGACTCGCGGAGCACGCTCCACGACTCGCGGAGCACGCTTCACGACTCGCGGAGCACGCTTCACGACTCGCGGAGCACGCTCCACGACTCACGCAGCGCGCTCCGCGTCCACGTTCACATTCAGCCGCACCCCGGGCCGCAGCCCCCACCGCTCCATCGCCCCGCCCTCCGCCTCCAGCACATGGCGGGCCCGCCAGCGCGGCAGGGGGAGCCGGCCCGGCTTCAGCGTGTGGACGTCGATGACCTTCAACTCCTTGTCCAGATACGCCACATCGATGGTGAAGCGCATCCTGAAGGTGTGCACGCTGTTGCACGGAGTGATCAGCAGCGCGCCCGCTATCCCCTCGCGCCCGAGCAGCCCGCGCCGCCGTGTCCCGTACGACGCGGCGATCTCCAGCTCCACCGGAACGTCCTGCCCCGCGACCGTCAACTGCCCTGTGCCGTTACGCCAAGTGCCCATGGCGGTAGACCGTAGCGCCCGCGGCCCGGCCACGCGCCCCCGAGGGTGGGGAACGGGATGGGTCCCCTGGGGCACCGGGAGTGGGCCCCTGGACCCATGACCGGGTCCGTCGGGGAGCTCTAAGGTCAGTGCTGTGTACGCCACGCTGATCGTCGTCGCCGCGCTCTGGGGTGCGGCCACCGGACTGTTCCTGCCGCGTGCCGCCTACCGGCTCTCCGTCGAGCCGGAGCACGCGTGGCGGGACAACTGCCCGGCCGGGCACCCGATCACGGGGCCCGCCGACGGGTGGCTCGGCGTCGCGAGGTGTACGGGCTGCGCGGTGGCCGCGCCCTCCGGTACGGCGGAGAGTTCCGGGTCCCATGCCGAAGGCCCCGGCGTCGGTACCGGCCGCGCCGCCGCTCCTGTCACCACAGCGAGTCGTTCGGAGACCGGTTCGGAGACCGGTTCGGAGCCTGGTTCCGAGACCGGTTCCGCGACCGGCTCAGCGGCCGGGCCGGTGGCCGGATCCGCGGTCGGTTCCGCCGGCTCAGTGGCCGAACCGGCGGTCGAGGGATCCGGCGAGGGATCCGGCGCCCGCGTCCGCTACGCGCCCTCCCTCCCCGTACCTCTCCTCACCGCCCTCGCCTGCGTGGTCCTCGCCGCCGCCACCGGCCCCCGCCCCGAACTCGCCGTCTGGCTGCTGCTCGCGCCCTTCGCCGTCCTGCTGGCGCTCGTCGACCGCAATGTGCACCGGCTGCCGGACCAGCTGACCCTGCCGCTCGCGGCGGCGGCCGTCGTACTGCTCGGGCTGGCCGCGCTGCTGCCCGACGGCGGCGGCGACCGCACGGGTCCCGGCGGCTCGTGGGGGACCGCGCTGCTCGGCGGACTCGCCCTCGGCGTCTGCTACTTCGTGCTCTTCCTCATCAACCCGAACGGCATGGGCTTCGGCGACGTCAAGCTCGCTCTCTCCCTCGGCGTCGTGCTCGGCTGGTACGGCTGGACGGTCCTGTTCGTCGGGGCCTTCGCCGGGTTCCTGCTGGGCTCGCTCTACGGCTTCGGGCTCATTCTGCTGCGCCGGGCCGGGCGCAAGTCCGCGTTCCCCTTCGGCCCCTTCATGATCGTCGGCGCGCTGATCGGCATCCTCCTCGGCGCTCTCGCCGCAGCGTGACGGCCGCCGTACGACCGACCGCCGGTACCCGACCGCCGTACGACCTACCGCAGCGTGAACGGACCGCCGTACGACCGACCGCAGCGTGAACGGACCGCCGTACGACCGACCGCCGTACGACCGGGGGCCGCCGCGCGGCCGACCGTACGGCCCGAAAAGCGTTCGCGAACCCAGGGCGCCGCTGCCACGATCGCCCCATGTCTCCCGCCCGCTCCCGCACCTTCGAAGACCTGATCGCCGAGGCCGACGCCGTCTCCGTCGACGGCTGGGACTTCTCCTGGCTGGACGGCCGGGCCACCGAGGAACGCCCTGCCTGGGGATACGCCCGGTCGATGGCGGACAGGATGTCCCGGGCCACCGCCGCCCTGGACATCCAGACCGGCGGGGGCGAGCTCCTCGCGTCCGTACCGACGCGCCCGCCGCTCACCGTGGCCACCGAGTCCTGGCCGCCGAATCTCGCCCGTGCCACCGCCCTGCTGCACCCGCTCGGCGTCGCGGTCGTCGCCGACCCGGACGAGCCGCCGCTGCCGTTCGCGGACGGCGCCTTCGATCTGGTCGTCAGCCGCCACCCCGTACACGCCTGGTGGGAGGAGATCGCGCGGGTCCTGCGCCCCGGCGGCCGTTATTTCTCCCAGGAGGTCGGACCGGCGAGCGTCTTCGAGCTCGTCGAGTACTTCCTGGGGCCGCAGCCTCCCGAGACGCGGTCCGCCCGCGACCCCGAGCGGGCGCGGGAGGCGGCCGGGGCGGCGGGACTGGACGTGGTCGATCTGCGCACGGCCCCGCTCCGTACGGAGTTCCACGACATCGGGGCCGTCGTCTACTTCCTGCGCAAGGTGATCTGGATGGTGCCCGGCTTCACCATCGAGCGGTACCGCGACCGGCTGGCGGCGCTGCATCGCCGCATCGAGGCCGAGGGGCCCTTCGTCGCGACCACGACGCGCTTCCTCATCGAGGCGGTCAAGCGCGGAGGCCGCTCCCGAGCGTAACGGCGCGGGGTGGCAACTACTCGCCACTCCGGGCGCCGGAACCCCTGAAATGCCTGGTACTACGGGCCTCGCGCGGCCGGCCGCGGTTTTCGGAGCACCGGCACGGCCCGTCGCGACGCCCACCATCAGTTATGAAGGGTTATGGTGGAAACCCCCCCTCGGGCCGGTCCGTATCCCCCCCACGGACCGGCCCGTTTTTCTGTATCAGCCCCGCCCGGAGCCGGCCCCGCCCGGCGAGTCGCCCCCGCAACGGAGCCGGCCCCCCCGGCGAGTCCGTCCCGGGCCCGGCGAGTCAGCCCCGCCCGGCCCAGATGTTCGTGCCCGCCGTGTCCACCGCGAAGCTGTCGATCTCCTTCAGCTCCTCGGCGGAGAGCTCCGGCCCGGCCAGCGCCGCGACGTTCTCGTCCAGCTGCTTCGTACTCGACGCCCCGATCAGCGCGGACGTCATACGCGGGTCACGCAGCACCCACGTCAGCGCCAGCTGCGCCAGCGACTGACCGCGTCGCCGCGCGATCTCGTTCAGCCCGGTCAGCCGCCGCACGACCTCGTCCGACAGCAGATCCGGGTCCAGGGACTTGCCCTGGGTGGCCCGCGAGCCCTCCGGGATGCCCTTCAGATACTTGTCCGTCAGCAGCCCCTGGGCGAGCGGCACGAAGGAGATACAGCCCATCCCGGCCGTCTCCAGGGTGTCCAGCAGTCCGTCGTCCTCGGTCCAGCGGTTGATCATCGAGTACGAGGGCTGGTGGATGAGCGCGGGCACGCCCATCTCCTTCAGCAGCCCGGCCGCCTCGGCGGTCTGCTCCGCCGTGTACGACGACACACCGACGTACAGCGCCTTGCCCTGCCGCACGGCGGAGGCCAGCGCCCCCATCGTCTCCTCCAGCGGAGTGTTCGGGTCGAAGCGGTGGGAGTAGAAGATATCGACGTGGTCGAGCCCCATCCGCTTCAGGGACGCGTCCAGCGACGACAGCAGATACTTACGGGAACCCCATTCACCGTAGGGGCCGGGATGCATCAAATAACCGGCCTTGGTCGAAATGATGAGTTCATCCCGATAGGCCGAGAAGTCCTGCGCGAAGATCTTGCCGAAATTCAGCTCGGCGGATCCCGGGGGCGGACCGTAGTTGTTCGCCAGGTCGAAGTGCGTGACGCCGAGATCGAAGGCGCGGCGCAGGATCGCGCGCTGCGAATCGAGGGTGCGGTCGTCGCCGAAGTTGTGCCAGAGGCCGAGCGAGATGGCGGGCAGTTTCAGGCCACTGCGTCCACTGCGCCGGTACTCCATGGAGTCGTACCGGTCGTCGGCTGCGAGGTATGAGGGAAAATCAGTCACGCTTCTCTCCCTATCACGTACTTGTGACAGACCGGGTTGGGTCCCCAAGGGGCCCGCGCAGTAATGTGACGGCTTCGGGGTCCCCGGGCCGGCCCCAGGATCCCGTCAGTGGATGCGCCGGTCCCCACGGAATCGAGAGGGTGGACTCAGTGAACCTGCGCGACCTGGTGTATCGGCTCTACGCACGCCGGGTGGAAGGCCGCCTCGACCACACCCAGGTGCCCAAGCACATCGGAGTCATCCTCGATGGCAACCGTCGCTGGGCGCGGGCGGCGGGCGGCACGGCCGAGCAAGGACACAAGGCGGGCGCCAACAAGATCCAGGAACTGCTCGGCTGGTGCTCCGAGACCAAGGTCGAGGTGGTCACCCTCTGGATGCTCTCCACGGACAACCTCGACCGTCCCGAGAACGAGCTGACCCCGCTGGTCGGCATCGTCGAGAACGCGGTCCGCGATCTGGCGGCCGACGGCCGCTGGCGGGTGCACCACGTCGGCACGCTCGATCTGCTGCCCGCCCATACGCAGACCGTTCTCAAGGAGGCCGAACAGGCCACCCACGGCAATGAGGGAATACTCGTCAATGTCGCCGTGGGGTACGGCGGCCGGCAGGAGATCGCGGACGCGGTCAGCTCCCTGCTGATGGACCACGCGAGCAAGGGCACCTCGTTCGAGGAACTCGCCGAGATCGTCGACGTCGATCTGATCTCGTCCCATCTCTATACGCGCGGCCAGCCCGACCCGGACCTGGTCATCCGCACCAGCGGCGAGCAGCGTCTCTCCGGCTTCATGCTCTGGCAGAGCGCCCATTCGGAGTACTACTTCTGCGAAGTCTTCTGGCCGGCGTTCCGTAAAGTCGACTTTCTGCGCGCGCTGCGCGATTACGCCGCACGTCACCGGCGCTACGGGACCTGACCTCCCCCTTCTCCCGTAAGGACGCCGCGAGACGGCGACTCGGCGCCGGCCGGTGCCCGGCCGATTCCGCCGGGCAGGACCGCCCGCTTCACCCACGGTTCATCCACCGTCCGCCCTACGCCCTGGCATGGCGGCGCGTGTTCGAGGGAATACCTCCCCCAGGTCGACGTCCAAAACAAGTCAGTGGACGTCGCATCTCAGCGGACGGCATGGGGCCGTCCGCCCGGGAGGCCCTTTGCACCAGGACGACCGTGCGCCGAGTCGTACGGGCGACATGGAGGGCCGGAGTCCGGCCCGCGCATGGGGTCAGGACCCGGCCCACCCGCCCGCGACGCCGTCGCACCCCGACCTCATCCGAGGGGGTACGTCCTTCCGTGGTGACCAGCACAAAGCGCCGCATGCCCGACAGGCGCACCTACGTTCTCGACACCAGCGTCCTGCTGGCCGATCCGAACGCCATGTCCCGCTTCGACGAGCACGAAGTGGTGCTCCCGATCGTGGTGATCACGGAGTTGGAGGCCAAGAGGCATCATCCGGAGCTCGGCTACTTCGCCCGGCAGGCGCTGCGCCTGCTCGACGACTTCCGCATCCGGTTCGGCCGTCTCGATGCCCCCATCCCTCTGGGCGACCTGGGAGGCACGCTGCGCGTCGAGCTCAACCACTCTGATCCCGGCATCCTGCCCGCCGGCTTCCGCTTGGGGGACAACGACTCACGGATTCTCGCGGTGGCCCGCAATCTGCAGGCCGAGGGGTACGACGTCACGGTCGTCTCCAAGGATCTGCCGCTGCGTATCAAGGCGTCCTCGGTCGGGCTCCTCGCCGAGGAGTACCGTGCCGAGCTCGCCATCACCGAATCCACCGGCTCCTCCGGCTGGACGGGGATGAGCGAGGTGTCGCTCGCCGCGGATCAGGTGGACCTCCTGTTCACCGAGGACTCCCTCTTCGTGCCCGAGGTGAGCGATCTGCCCGTGCACACGGGTCTGGTGCTCCAGTCCGAGCGCGGCAAGGCGCTCGGCCGGATCACCGCCGAGGGCCATGTCCGGCTCGTCCGCGGCGACCGTGAGGCATTCGGGATCCACGGCCGCAGCGCCGAGCAGCGCATCGCCCTCGATCTCCTCCTCGACCAGGACATCGGCATCGTGTCGATGGGCGGCCGGGCGGGCACCGGCAAGTCGGCGCTGGCCCTGTGCGCGGGGCTGGAGGCGGTCCTGGAGCGCAGACAGCATCAGAAGGTGATGGTCTTCCGGCCGTTGTACGCGGTCGGCGGGCAGGAGCTGGGCTATCTGCCCGGCACCGAGGCCGAGAAGATGAGCCCGTGGGCGCAGGCCGTCTTCGACACGCTCTCCGCGGTCGCCGGCCGTGAGGTCATCGAGGAGGTGCTGGGGCGCGGCATGCTCGAAGTGCTGCCGCTCACGCATATCCGCGGCCGGTCCCTGCACGACGCGTTCGTCATCGTCGACGAGGCCCAGTCCCTGGAACGGAACGTACTGCTGACCGTTCTGTCCCGTATCGGGGCGAACTCCCGGGTGGTGCTCACGCATGATGTCGCCCAGCGCGACAATCTCCGGGTGGGGCGTTACGACGGAATTGTCGCCGTCGTCGAGAAACTCAAGGGGCATCCGCTCTTCGCGCATGTCACGCTCACCCGCTCCGAGCGTTCACCGATCGCCGCGCTCGTGACCGAAATGCTGGAGGACGGTCAGATCTAACCCCGTATCACCACACTTGGCGCCGCCCGGCGAAAGCGCAGCAGCTTAGCCGGGCGGCGCTGTGCTGCGCGCTCTTTCCTCGATTCTCCTGGCACAAACGGAGTGTGAGCTTTCCCACGCAACGAAGAATTGCCTCGCGCCGTTACCTTCCGGCAGAGTCTTGCTTCCGTCAGGCCCCGCATGCGGCACACGCGCATCTTCAGTGATGTGGCACCACACAACTCAACAACTGCCGCCGCATGCCGCCCGCGCACCACGCGGCAGTCCCCGCAGGGGGGTTGCCCACCGGGCCCGTGTCTCCCGTGACGCCGTAGTACGGAGACCAGTGCCAGGGGGCACGATTGCGTCCGCGAGGTCACGTGTGCGGATGTTGCTGGAAGGACACCGTGTGAGCCGGATCTCGGTCCGGGGATTCGCCGTGGCATCTGCCACTGCGGTCACCACCGTCGGCGCTGTCGTGGGTGTCGCCTCGGGCGACCCCCAGGTCTCGGACGACAATTTCGAGGCGACCGCAGCCGACATGACGCTTCTCGCTGACATCCCCGCGGGCCAGCAGGCCCAGGTGCAGACCGCGTCGCTGACGCAGCAGGCCGACGTACAGGCCGCCGCCGCCGACGCGACCGCCAAGAAGTCAGCGGAGGAAGCGGCCCGTATCCAGGCTGCCAAGGACGCCAAGGCGAAGAAGGAGGCCGCCGACGACGCGGCCGAGCGTGAGCGCAAGGCCAAGGAGGCCAAGGAGCGCGCGAGCCGTGACGAGGTCCGTTCCCAGTCCTCGTCCGGGTCCTTCACCCAGCAGGCCTCGTACACCGTCGCCGAGGTCAAGGCGATAGCACGGCAGATCGTTCCCGCCGATCAGTTCCAGTGCTTCAGCAGCATCGTGGAGCGCGAGTCCACCTGGAACTACCGGGCGCAGAACCCGTCTTCCGGTGCCTACGGCCTGATGCAGGCGCTTCCCGGCTCCAAGATGTCCTCGGTCGGCTCCGACTGGCAGACCAACCCGGCCACGCAGATCAAGTGGGGCCTGAACTACATGAACTCGGATCGCTACGGCAGCCCCTGCCAGGCCTTCGCGTTCTGGCAGGCCAACGGCTGGTACTAACCGCCGTGACCGGCTGAACCCGGTCCTTCCGGCGCTCAACCTCACGAAGCCCCCCGCCGTCCTACGGCGGGGGGCTTCGCACGTGTACGGTCGGTTCGGACGTGCTCCGTGCTCCCAGGGGAGTGAGTTGGGGACAGCACAGGGGGAAGAGGAAGCTTCATGTCGAAAGTACCCGCATGGCTCGGTCAGGTCGGTGCCGAACTGACCCGTATAGGGGAGCGCCTGGACCAGCGCCGGGCGGAGGCCGAGGAGGACGACCGGCCGGTACCGCGGACCGCGCCCGAGAACGTCCCCCCGCCCCCGGCGTACGCGCCCTCCGTCGCGGCCAAGCCGGACCCCGTCGCCGCCATCCCCTGGGGGATGCGGGTCGCGGGTGAGGCGGCCTGGCGGCTGCTCGTCCTCGCCGGGCTGGTCTGGGTGCTGATGCGGGTCATCGGCGCCGTACAGCTGGTCGTCATGGCCTTCGCCGCCGGTCTGCTGATCACGGCGCTCCTCCAGCCCACGGTCGCCTGGCTCAAGCGGCACGGGATGCCGCGCGGACTGGCCACGGCCCTCACCGCGGTCGCCGGATTCGTCCTCATGGGGCTGGTCGGCTGGTTCGTGGTGTGGCAGGTCATGGAGAACATCGACGATCTCTCCAACCGTGTCACGGACGGCATCAACGAGCTGAAGCGCTGGCTGCTCGACAGCCCGTTCCATGTGACCGAGGGCCAGATCAACGACATCGCGAAGACGCTGAGCGACGCGGTCGGTTCCAACACCGAGAAGATCACGTCCGCCGGGTTGCAGGGCCTGACCGTGATCGTCGAGCTGCTGACCGGGATCGTCCTCGCGATGTTCTCGACGCTCTTCCTGCTGTACGACGGCAGGAAGATCTGGCACTGGACGCTCAAGCTCGTCCCGGCGCAGGCCCGTGAGGGCGTCGCAGGGGCCGGGCCGCGCGCCTGGCGCACCCTGACCGCGTATGTGCGCGGCACGGTCCTGGTGGCGCTGATCGACGCGCTCTTCATCGGTCTCGGGCTCTACTTCCTCAATGTCCCGCTGGCCGTGCCGCTGGCCGTCTTCATCTTCCTCGGCGCCTTCATCCCGCTGGTGGGCGCGCTGGTGTCGGGCGCGCTGGCCGTGGTCGTCGCGCTGGTCACACAGGACGTGTTCACGGCGCTGATGGTCCTGTGCGTCGTCCTCGGGGTCCAGCAGATCGAGGGGCATGTGCTCCAGCCCTTCATCCTGGGCCGTGCGGTACGGGTGCATCCGCTCGCCGTCGTGCTCTCCGTCGCGATCGGCAGTCTGGTCGCGGGCATCGGCGGGGCGGTGGTGGCGGTGCCGGTGGTGGCCGTCACCAATACGGTGGTCGGTTATCTCCGGGCGTACAGCGCGGAACAGGCGCTGCCCCGGCCGCCGGCGCAGGACCCCGCCGACTCGTCATCCTCCTCCTCGTCCCCCTCCCCGGCCTCCCCGTCCTCCTCGTCCCCGTCCTCCGCGGAGGCTCAGGCTCCGGAAGCCCCGGCCGTGGCGCCGGTGGCCAGGCCCGCCACCGCCGAGGCCGGGGACGGCCGGGAGTGATATCCGAGCCGGAACTGGAAGGCGAGGACGGCGGGCAGAGCGGCCCGCGGTCCTCGCCGTCCCCGCTGCCGCCGCTGTCCCCGCGGGCTGCCGAACCGCTCGACGGGCCCGGGACGGTCGTCGGCGACGACGTCCCCGTGCTGCCGCCGCGCCGCTTACGGTGGCTCTGGGCCCTGGGCGGCGCGGTCGTCGCCTCCGCCGTCTGGGCGGGCGGACTGTACGCGTACGACCGGACGGGGCCGGATCTGCGCGGCTACCGGATCAGCGAGGACCTCTGCCGGGACGCCGATCTGTCCGCGCTCTCCGCGCTCCTCGGCGGCAAGAGTTCCCCTCGGCCCGCGGTGGAGGAACAGCGCACCATCGACCGGTCCTTCTGCAACGTCACGATGGCGCCGGGCCGGCCGCCCGAGGCGAAGGACGACGTCCTGACGAGGTCGTACGCGTCCGTCACCGTCCACTACACCCTGCACAAGGAGACAGATCCGGAACCGGAGTTCGAGGCGACGCTGACCCCGCTCGCGCTCTCCCAGGTCATCGAGCGCAGGACCAAGCGGATCCCGGAACTGGGCGAGCGTGCCTATCTGATGACGGACTCCGACGGATACGGCCCCGAGCTGAAGGTCCTGGACGGCCGGGCCGTGCTCTCGATCGAGGTCGCGAGCGAGTCCGTCACCGAGGGCCCGCCCGGCGGCGGCCAGGTGACACCACCGGAAACGGAACCAATTGATCCCGCCGTCCTCGAACCCGCGATGGTCGAGGACATGAAGGCGCTGATGGCCGCGGTCAGGAAGTGACCGCGGTACGGACAAACGGAACCGGCCCCCGCCCTCCACGGTGTCGTGGAGGGCGGGGGCCGGTTCCTTTCGGGCCACTACTCGGCGAGTACGGCCCCGGCGAGCACGGCCTCGGCGTCGAGCGTCGTGCCGACCGCCTGGATCACCGCGGCGATCTTGAAGGCTTCCTGGATCGTCTCGCGGTCCACACCGGCCGTGCGGAGCACCTGCTCGTGCGAGTCGAGGCACTGGCCGCAGCCGTTGACGGCGGAGACGGCGAGCGACCACAGCTCGAAGTCGACCTTCTCCACACCCGGGTTGCCGATGACGTTCATCCGCAGACCGGCGCGCAGCGTCCCGTACTCGGGGTCCGACAGCAGATGCCGGGTCCGGTAGAAGACGTTGTTCATCGCCATGATCGCGGCGGCCGACTTGGCGGCGGTGTACGCCTCGGCGCTCAGGTTCGCCTTGGCCTCCGGCTCCAGCTCGCGCAGCACCCGCGCCGAGCGCGAGGCGATCGCGCAGGCCAGCACGGTGCCCCAGAGCTGCTGCGCGGGCAGCCCGCTGTTGCCGATCACCGAACCGAGGTTCAGCCGCAGGTCCTTGGCGTAGTCGGGCAGGGCCGACTTCAGTTCATCGAGGGCCATCGGAGATCACTCGCCCGACAGGAGCTTGACGGGGTCGAGGGTGTTCTCGCCCTTGTTCCAGTTGCACGGGCACAGCTCGTCGGTCTGGAGGGCGTCGAGCACCCGCAGGACCTCCTTGGGGTTACGCCCCACGGAACCGGCGGTCACCATCGTGAACTGGATCTCGTTGTTGGGGTCCACGATGAAGACGGCGCGCTGCGCGAAGCCGTCCTCGCCCTCGATGCCGAGGTCGCGCATCAGCTCGTGCTTGGAGTCGGCGAGCATCGGGAAGGGCAGGTCGCGCAGGTCCGGGTGGTCCTTGCGCCAGGCGTGGTGCACGAACTCGGAGTCGCCGGAGAAGCCGAGGACCTGGGCGTCACGGTCGGCGAACTCGTCGTTCAGCCGGCCGAAGGCCGCGATCTCGGTCGGGCACACGAAGGTGAAGTCCTTGGGCCAGGCGAAGATGACCTTCCACTTGCCCTCGTAGGTCTTGTGGTTGATCTCCTCGAACTCCTTGCCCTTCTCCAGGGAGACACAGGCGGTCAATTCGAACGAGGGGAACTTGTCACCAACGGTGAGCACGGACTCTCCTTGTGGGGGCGGGAAGTCCCTTTTTGAGGTCTTCCGGGTGGTTGGACGGCTCACTGATGGTGGCACAGTCGGCATTGATCATAGAAATAGCTAGACTCGGTCGCCGTGATCGGAGGTGCCTATCAGTAAGGTCGGTTCAGTGGGTTCGGTGTCGGTGGGTTCGGTGCCGGCGGGTCCGGTGTCAGCGGGTCGGGTGCCAGTGACGCAGCACGTCAGGCCGTCAGGCCCGCGCGGCAAACAGCCCAGTCTGTCGCAGCTGCGGGCCTTCGCGGCCGTGGCCGAGCATCTGCACTTCCGGGACGCGGCTGCCGCGATCGGGATGAGCCAGCCCGCGCTCTCCGGCGCGCTCTCGGCGCTGGAGGAGGTCCTCGGCGTACAGCTCGTGGAACGCACGACCCGCAGGGTGCTGCTCTCCCCGGCCGGTGAACGGCTGGCGTCCCGGGCGATGGCCGTACTGGACGCGGTGGGCGCGCTGGTGGACGAGGCCGAGGCGGTACGGGCGCCCTTCACCGGAGTCCTCAGGCTCGGCGTGATCCCGACCGTCGCCCCGTATCTGCTGCCGGCCGTGCTCCGGCTGGTCCATGAGCGCTACCCGGAGCTCGACCTCCAGGTGCACGAGGAGCAGACCTCGTCCCTGCTGGACGGTCTGGCGGCGGGCCGGCTGGATCTGCTGCTGCTCGCCGTACCGCTCGGCCAGCCCTCGGTCACCGAACTGCCGCTGTTCGACGAGGACTTCGTCCTGGTCACCCCCGACGACCACCCCCTCGGCGGCTGCCGCGACCTGCCGCGCGAGGCGCTGCGCGAGCTGCCGCTGCTGCTCCTGGACGAGGGCCACTGCCTGCGCGACCAGGCGCTGGACATCTGCCGGGAGGCCGGCCGCGCCGACGGCGTGCCCGTGACGACCACGGCGGCGGGACTGTCGACGCTGGTGCAGCTCGTCGCGGGCGGCCTCGGCGTCACGCTGCTGCCGCGTACGGCCGTACAGGTCGAGACCGGCCGCAACGACCGGCTCGCCACGGGATACTTCGCGGACCCCGCCCCGGCGCGCAGGATCGCGCTGGCGATGCGCACGGGCGCGGCGCGGGGCGGCGAGTTCGAGACCTTCGCGGACGCCCTGCGGGAGTCCCTGCGCCCGCTCCCGGTACGCCTGAGCGCCCCGTCACCGCACCCCCCGCGTGTGCCGCGTCAGAGCTGATACCGCGAGCTGACACCGGGGAGGCTGACACCGCGAGCTGACGCCGCACCCGCCGTACGGTCACTCCGACCGCAGTCCGTCCGGCCGCATCATCCGCCACAGGGGCGGCAGACTGGCCACCGTCACCAGCAGGACCACCGCGACGCCCGCGCCCGCGAAGGGCGCGAACACCCACCAGTCGGCGACCCGTTTGGCGGTCATGTTCAGCAGTACGGCACCGAGGGCCAGCCCGCCCGCGATGGCCAGCAGCGTGCCGAGCGCGACCGGGATCGCGGTCTGCCAGAGCACCGACCAGGCGAGTGCCGAGCGGCGCGTCCCGAAGGCCACCAGGACCGACAGCAGGCGTCTGCGCTCGCGCAGCTGCTCGATCTGGGAGACCAGCATGCTCGCGGCGATCAGCGCCATCGTGGCGGTGCCGCCGATGAACAGACCTGTCTGCACGCTCGCGTACTGCTTGTCGCGTTCGACGGCCTTGAACGTGTGGACCCACATCGTCGGATCGAGCGCCGCCGCGGTGTTGCGTACGTACTCCTCGGCGTCCGTGACCCGTTCGTCGGTCCGGATCGTGGCGCTGGTCCGCGCGTCGGGCATACGGCTCGGGTCGAGGGCGCCCGGGGTGGCGAGGATGCCGTCGTTCTCACGGCCGACCGGGTCCGTCCTGGCCTCGACGGTCCGGGCCGACGCGGGCAGTGTCCACAGCGCGGGCAGCGTGACGCCGTTCACGGTGCGGCTGCCCAGATCGACCGGCTCGCCCGGCCGGGCCGTCTTGTCGACCCAGTCGTTCTGCTTCTTCTTCCCGGGGACATGGGACACGAAGGTGTCCCCGTCCTCGCAGGACGGCAGCCTCGCCAGCTCCCGCAGGGTGGCGCAGCTGCCGACGGTCAGGATGGTGGTGGGCTGGATCTCGTGCGGGGCCACGGGCCCCGGCCTGACGACATAGCTCTCGGCCACGGCGACGACCGCCGTGACGCCCTTGGTGTCGCGGAACCCGTCGGTCATCTCCTGGGCCAGCCGCGCACTGCCGTAGAACGCCTCGATGGTGATGTTCGCCCGCGTCGGATCCTGACCGGTGGGCCTGACGAAGTCCTCGTGCATCCCGGCGAACGTCATCTGAACGGCGATGGCGCCCGCCACGGCCGCGGTGATCCCGATGACCGCCCGGGACGCCGGACCGCTGTTCAGCTGGAGCCTGCGGGCGGCGAGCTGCCACGGCACCGGTCCGCCGGTCAGTCCCGCCACCACCGCCTCGACGAGCCAGGGCAGCAGGGTGGTCAGACCGGTCAGCACCAGCACCGCGCCGGCCGCGATGGGGTACGGATCGACGGCGGTCGCCTCGCCGACCGTTCCGACCGTGCTCAGGATGGTGACACCGGCGACGGGCATCAG
Organism: Streptomyces sp. L-9-10; assembly: GCF_004151105.1. GTDB lineage: Bacteria > Actinomycetota > Actinomycetes > Streptomycetales > Streptomycetaceae > Streptomyces. Next base: position 313,733 of record NZ_PHRF01000095.1, on the reverse strand, counting down.
CAGCCGCCACCACAGCTGCCGGCGCCGGGGGCGGGCCTCGCGTACGACACCCAGCGGTTCGATGGTGACCGAGCGCAGCGCGACCAGCGTCACCCCGACCGCCACCACCGGCACGGCCGCCACGATCAGCGCGGCGAGCCTCGGCGCGGGGACCAGGTCGGCGGGGAAGGCGGTGAGATTCCACAGCCGCACCCCGCCCGCCAGCGGCCGAAGCGCCAGGAAGAACGCGAACCCGGCGAGCAGACCGAGCGCCGCGCCGAACAGCGCCTCCCCGGCCGCGATACGGCGGGTCATCGCGACATCGGCGCCCACCAGCCGCAGCGCGGCGAGTCTGCGGTCCCGGCGCTCACCGCCGAAGCGGACGGCGGTGGCGATGAAGATGCCCACCGGCATCAGCAGCACCACGGAGATCAGGACGATCAGCACGACCAGGTACGGGTTCATCGGATCCGCTTGGCCGCCGGAGCCGTAACCGGCCGTCCGATGGCCGCCCTGGGCCTTCGTGAGGGTGTCGCTGCCCGCGTAGAAGCGGAGTTCCTCCGGATCGAGCAGACCGGCGTCGGCGATGGTGCCGACGACGCGGTGGCCGAGCCGCTCCGCGAGGAGCGCGCCGTCGGGCGAGTCCAGCAGCTTCCGCAGCGCGGGGGAGACCACCATCTCCCGGGGCCCCGGCACCTTCGCGACACCGGGCGGCAGCGGCGGGCGGGCGCCGTCCGGGCGCAGCAGCTGACCGCCGACGGTGTCGCCGCGGTACTCGGTCTCCGCGTTGATCCACACCATCGTCGTGTCCGAGCGGGGCACCGGAGCCCCGTCCGCCGTCTCCGCGACGGCGCGGGCGGCGTCCCGTTCGGCGCGCGCGTCGATCACCCCCGGTACGGACGCGGCGAGGAAGAGCAGCGTGACACCGAGCCCGACCCCCACGGCGGTCAGCAGCGTACGGATCCAGCCCTCGCGTCCGCCCGCGGCGGCGAACCGTACCCCGAGCCCGAGGTCACGGGCCCAGGTGCGGAGCCGGCCGGGCGCCCGCTTCGGGACCGGGGGAGCGTAGGCGGGGGGCCTGGTCCGGTCGAGGAGCGTCATACGGTGAACTCCGCCTCGCGGACCCTGCCGTCCCGCACGATCACCTCACGGTCCGAGTACGCGGCGACCCGCGCCTCGTGGGTGACCAGGACGACGGCGGCGCTGGTGGCCCTGGCCGTCTCGGTCAGCAGCTCCATCACCCGCTCGCCGTTGAAGGAGTCGAGCGCGCCGGTCGGCTCGTCGGCGAAGATCACGCGCGGCGAGGTGACCAGGGAACGGGCGATCGCGACGCGCTGGCCCTGTCCACCGGAGACCTCGCCGGGGCGCTGGGACCCGATGCCGGCGACCTCCAGCCGCTCCAGCCACTCGCGCGCGGCGCGTTCGGCGTCCTTGCGCCGGACGCCGGTGAGCCGCAGGGGCAGCGCCACGTTCTCCAGGCAGGTCAGTTCCGGTACGAGCTGGCCGAACTGGAAGACGAAGCCGAATTCGCTGCGGCGCAGGGCGCTGCGCTCGGCCTCCGGCATATCGGTCAGCACCCGGCCCCGATAGCTGATCGTGCCCGAATCGGGGGGCACGATCCCGGCGAGGCAGTGCAGCAGCGTGGACTTGCCCGAGCCCGACGGGCCCATGACGGCGACGACTTCGCCCGGGTGGATCGAGAACGTCACGCCGTCGAGCGCGGGGGTCGGTCCGTACGACTTGCGCAGATCGTCGGCGATGAGCAGGGAGCCGGCGGGCGTCATCGGCGTATCGCCGTGGCGAGCCGGTCCAGCCGGGCCGCGGTCAGTTCCAGCCAGCGCAGATCGGCTTCCAGATGGAACAGCGCGTGATCGCAGATCAGCTGGTCGGCGAGGTCGCCCTCACGCTTGCGCGCGGTCAGGTCCCGCATCATCCGCAGATGCTCGGCGCGCTGGGCGTCGAGCAGATCGGCGGCGCTGCGGCCGGTGAGCAGCGCGATGACGACCTTCGTGTACAGGGTCGACTGGAGGTACGGCTCCGGACTCTCCGGCTGCGCGAGCCACTTGCCGACATCGGTGACACCGGCCTCGGTGATCGCGTATCTCTTGCGCTCGGGGCCGCCACCGGCCTCGACGCCGTCGACCACGACGAGCCCGTTCTTCAGCAGCCGGGACATGGTCGAGTAGACCTGTCCGTAGTGCAGGGGGCGGTCGCGGCCGAATTGATCGTCGAAGGACCGCTTGAGGTCGTATCCGTGGCGCGGGCCGGACTCCAGAAGCCCGAGGAGGGTGTGACCGATGGACATTCCCTCACTGTACACGCGGTGTATAGATGTGTGGAGGAGCCCAGTCCCGCCTTGCGACTACGGCTCTTCGCCTGCCGACCACTCTTCGCGAAGGATTCCGTAGGTGATGGAGTCCCGCCAGGCGCCATGGACATGGACGTGTCCGCGGATTACTCCCTCCTCGGTCATCCCTGAGGCCAGGAGTGTCTTCGCGGACGCGGTGTTCATCGGAGCGCGAGCTGCCCAGACGCGATGAAGGTCCAGGTCCAAGAACCCCAGGGCGAGGAGCAGTCGCACAGCTTCTCTACCGTAGCCGCGTCCCCAGGAATCGGATCGCAGCGCGCCTCCGATCGTGGCTGCGCGCTGCTGATGGGGGTCGAGGGCGAGACGGACGTATCCGGTGAGTTCGCCACTGTCCCGCGCGACAAGAGCGAGGGCGTACTCGTCCCGTGGCGAGGCAGTCGCGGACGCTATGGAACGAGAGACGATTCCTTCGACTTCGGTGCGTGAGCGCGGCGCGAAGCTCAGGTGCTCGGTGACTTCGGGGCTGCCGTAGATGGAATGGACCGCTTCTACGTCATCGATGACGAGTTCGCGGAGCGAGAGACGCGCGCTGTGACGATCGACCGGATACATGCTGACCGATGCTAGTGCAGGCTGAGGGCATCCAAGCGGCGCTTGGTGCGAGAGGTGTTTGGCTGTTGCGCTCGAACTGCACGAGCCCGCCGACGCTTCCGCGCTTGAGGGCACGGCGGCGCCGACAGGCCTTTCGGCAGGCGTGCTTCAACGGAGCAGGGCAAGTGGGAGTTGCCGACCGAACATGGCGATTTCATCGCGCAGATCCCTCGCGACCACGGCGTCACGCACCGGTTCACGCAGGAGCGATACCCGTACGCGGTCCACGGAGCCGATGATGCCGGCGTTGCGCTGCGCGGGAGGTAGATCCAGCACAGGCTGAACCGCGGCGGCGGCCCCATCCAGGTCGCCTGAGCCGAGACGCGCGAGAGCAAGATTGGATTGCGCGCCCGCCGCGTCGCCGAATGCCCAGTGCGGATCGTCCGGATCGCTGAATCCCTGTACGGCTTGCTCAGCACGAGTCACCAGGCCCGGCACGGCGTCGGAGTGGCCGAGGAGCACGGTTGCCTCCACCTCGTAGTAGTCCTGTCGGCAAGCGGGAAAGACGAAGTTGCCGCCCAACTCGTCGAGGTCATCGCTCGCCGTCCGGTCTCTGGCTTCGCGTCCACGGAGATTGGCGGCGGCCACGCTTTCCGGGTCCCTGAGGACGGCAGCGGCTCGGGCCTCCAGACCGGCGAGCCATACGGTCACGCTTCCCGTGAGGTCCGTCGCGGCCGATGCTCCTTGGCGAGCGAAGTGCAGAGCGTCCTCAGGACGTTCGGCCCAGTACGAAATGAGGGACTGGAGCCCCCGAACCCAAGCGCTCATGCCGATGTGCTCGGCCTTGTCCGCACACACAGCCGCAGTTCGCGCCTGCATCATGGCCGACGCCGGGTCAGCGAGGTCGTGACTCGCCTTGGCCAGCATTCCGGACAGCAGTGAGGCAAGAAAGTAGAGGTCCCTGGTCTGCGACGGCTTCGCGCGGCCGCTTTCGAGCAACCGAAAGGCGCGATCCTGGAGTTGGGTCAAGTCGTCCAGGACAGCGCCCAGGGGGACGCGTGTATAGATGCCGGCAATGCGTCGGGTTTCATCCTGAAGGTAGGCCATGGTTTCCGGCCCTACCTCGTTGTGCTCCGCCCCCATGGCGAATTCAATGGCGCGTCGTGCGGCCATAGCTGCGTCCCGTCCCATCTTCTGCTGTTCCGCGCCGGAAGCGGCACGGACGTTGGTGTCCGACAAGCTGAACTGCCCAGAAAACCTGTTCCCCATGAGTAGACGTTCCTTGGCTGGAGCCTCGGATAAGAGTTCATGGATCGGTCTCATGAAAAGGTGCGCGAGAATTCTCCGGGCATCGTTCTGAGGCGTCACTCTCCCCGAGTACCAGCGCTCATAGGTCCTGTCCGACACCGTGTGCGTGGTGAGAGAAGAGTCCCGAACCTTCGCAGCCAAGCTTTGTGCTGCCTGGTGGTACTGATCGATGAAGGTTCGGTAGTCCTTCCATCCCTTTTCGTCGATCAGGGACCGGAGGAGCGTGGCCATGGAATCCCCCTGTGCTGTCCAGCGCGATAGGGTGACGTTACGCCCGCGATGCCTGCAACCAGGCCTGTTCATTGGGTTCCTGACGAATCTGTCGGAACTCTGTCGTCGCTCTGTCGAGGGTTTGTCTCCTTCCTCGCTCTGCTCGCGCAGGAATGACGTGGATCTGTCGGTAGATCTGCGTTGGCCGCGTTGCGACGATCGACACCCACCACCTCATGTGCCCAGTTCGCCACGGAAAGTAACCGAAGTGCGAGTGGGGCGAGTGCTGGTCAGTACAGGACTACCGAGGGGAATCGCATGGTGACCATGCTCCCGAAGCAGTACGAAAAAACCGGTTGTCGGCCACCGGCGGGGCCTCCGCCCCAGCTCATGCTCGGCGGTGCTCCGGAGTCCGTCCGGGCCGCTCGTGCCTACGTACGCGAGTTCATCGCGTACCACCTGCCGGATTTGGCACCCGCCCACACGGCCGATGTCGAACTTGTGGTCTCGGAGCTGGTCACCAACGCCGTTCGGTACGGGACCGAGCCCGGCGACTCCGTGCTCGTCGGCCTGAGCGGCACGGCCACCCGTGTCCGTATCGAGGTGCGGGACCCCGTACGGCGGCGGCCGTCCTTCAAGCCCGTTTCACATGAACGCGATCGGGGGCGTGGGCTGTTCATCGTTGAGGCGTTGACGGAGTGCTGGGGTGTGGTCGACCAGCCGTTCGGCAAGACCGTATGGGCAGTGGTGGCACGGTGACGGAGTCGCCGACCGGCCAATCCACTGTCCCGGGCGCAGGGTTCGTCGCGGGGTGTGTCGTCTCGACATGGCTCGACGTCACACGGGCGGGCCCGGTGGCGTGGTTGCTGCTCGGACATCCACCGCCGCGTCGTCGGGGTGAGTCGGCGGAGAGTGTCGAGGCCGGATTGCGGAGCGTTGCCGCCGCGATGGGGCTGCGGCGCGTCGTCGAGAGCGTGCCGTACGTCGGTGAACGCCTGCTGATCCGGGGCCCGATCATCGCTCTCGACTACGGACACCCCGACTGCCTTCTGCGCCTCCCGGACCCCGGCCCTCGTTGGCGCGCCCACCTGACCCGGGGCGGAATGACATGCATCACCCTCGGACTCGATGCCATGCCGCTGGGCGCGAGCCGGGACGCCATCGATACGTACATACGGCGGTCCGCCGTGGCCGGAAGAGCGCTCGTGGGCGCCACCGGCGTACGAACCCGCTGGTGACGAGACGTCACCGGCCTCCGCTGACGGTTCTCGTCATCGCGCTGTCCGCGCTTCTCGTGTTCGTCCTGACGATCGCCAGCGATCAGTTCGCCCCATAGAACCCCCGTTTCCGGCCGGACTCCCGGCGAAGGAAAGGCCGGCCGGAACGGGTTCGGGCCACCACGCGCATCGGCGCCCTGGACATCCCGAGTTCGCGTCGGCGCAGGTAATGCCGCTGGAAAGCGCGGACTGGCTACTCAAGAGCGCGTCCAGGATCGAGGCGACGTTCACTGAACCCCAAGAGGCGACGGACTGGTACATGGCACAACTGGCACGACACGCCGAGACGTTCACCGGCAGCTACGCCCCCCTTGCTGCCTCCGACGAGATCGCCCGGCGCCTGGCGGCCCGCGCGGATGTCGTCGGCGGTTGGTGGGCGACCGGCGGCCGATTCCTGTCCGTCAACCTGATCGCTTGCAGTCCGCACCGTGAGCGCAGGGAGTACGTCTGCCCGGCTCGGTGACAGCGGGCCCGCATGGGTGCTGAAGATCGGCGCCTTGACCAGGGCGTGACGCTTAAACAGTCCGCCCGGTCGACGGCCCGCCCGGTGTTCCGTCCTCCGACTTCCCCTCGGGCGGCCCCGGCTCCGCCGTCTTCGGGGGCCGCCCCCGGCGCGGGATGGGTGCCGCGTCGGTGGGCAGCCGGCCCGCCTCGCCCAGGGCCCGGCGGAGCAGGAACTCGATCTGCGCGTTCGCGCTGCGAAGTTCGTCGGACGCCCATCGTGCGAGGGCGTCGTACACCGCCGGGTCCAGTCGCAGGAGAACCTGCTTGCGTTCGGTCACTGGTAGAGCGTGCCCGTGTTCACGACCGGCTGGGCGGCCCGGTCCCCGCAGAGCACGACCAGCAGATTGCTCACCATCGCGGCCTTGCGCTCGGAGTCCAGTTCCACGATGTCCTGCTCGGTGAGGCGGGTGAGCGCCGCCTCGACCATGCCGACCGCGCCGTCCACGATCAGCCGGCGGGCCGCGACGACGGCGCCCGCCTGCTGGCGCTGGAGCATCGCCGAGGCGATCTCGGGCGCGTAGGCGAGATGCGTGAAGCGGGACTCGATGATGTGGACGCCGGCCGCCTCCACCCGCGCGTGCAGTTCGACGGCGAGCTTCTCGGTGATCTCCTCGGCGTTGCCGCGCAGCGAGAGACCGGCCTCTTCGTGGGCGTCGTACGGGTACTCGATGGCGATGTGCCGTACGGCCGCCTCGGTCTGCGTGGAGACGAACTCCAGGAAATCGTCGACCTCGAACATCGCCTGCGCGGTGTCCTCGACCTTCCAGACGACGACCGCGGCCAGCTCGATGGGATTGCCGTAGGCGTCGTTCACCTTGAGGACGGCCGTCTCGTGGTTCCGTACCCGCGTCGAGATCTTGGTGCGGGAGGTGAGCGGGTTCACCCAGCGCAGTCCGTCCGTACGGATCGTGCCGCGGTAGCGGCCGAAGAGCTGGACGACCCGGGCCTCGCCCGGCGCCACCATGTTCAGTCCGCACATCGCGAAGAACGCGGCGATCGCGACGAGTACGCCGACCGTGATCAGTGCCGCCTTCAGCCCGGCCGAGCCCGCCATGCCTCCCAGAACGGAAAGGGCGACGCCGGCGACGAGGCCGAGCAGCCCGAGCAGCAGGGCGAGCCCGCCGCCGATGCTGTGCGCGGGATTCTCCCGGACCCGCGGTGCGGGCATCTCCGGTATGTCGTCCGTCATGGTCGTAGCCGTAGGTGTGCTGGTGGAAGCCATGTTCTGTCCCCGTTGTCGGTTCACTGCCGCCGATGGGCGGTAGCTAGCATTGTGATTACACATTATGCCCCGGCGCAACCCTCGGGCGCTCCCAGGAGTCGGTTCAGGTGGGATAGGTGCTGATTGTCACGTCCCAAAAGACCTGATCGGTTGCCCTTTGTCACAGCAAGCGGTGTTAGCTTTCTGAGCTGATTCCGGTGGGTGAGCAGCTACGGGGAGTCCTGGCGGAGCGGACGAGAGAGCGGGGCGTGGACGGCGATGGGCCGAGCGGAAGACAGAAGGGCGGGCCGGCACGGAGCGCGCCGCGCCGCCGGGCCGGGCGGCATACGCGGCTTCTTCACGCTGAGAAGACTGCTCGGTGCGTTCTTCGGGCTCTGTCTGCTCGCCATGGGCGGGCTGATCGTGCTCTACGTACTGGTCCCCGTGCCGAGCGCCAACGCGCAGGCCGAGATGCAGAGCAACGTCTACAAGTACAGCGACGGCACGATCCTCACCCGCACCGGCGAGATCAACCGCGAGATCGTCGGCCTGGAGAAGATCCCCAAGGACGTCCAGCGCACCTTCGTCGCCGCCGAGAACAAGTCCTTCTACCAGGACTCCGGCGTCGACATCAAAGGCACGACCCGCGGCCTGATCAACACCCTCTCCGGCAAGGGCAAGCAGGGCGGCTCGACCATCACCCAGCAGTACGTCAAGAACTACTACCTGAACCAGGACCAGACGGTCACCCGCAAGCTCAAGGAGCTGGTGATCTCCCTGAAGGTGGACCGGAACACGAGCAAGAGCGACATACTCGCCGGGTACATCAACACCAGCTACTACGGCCGCGGCGCGTACGGCATCCAGGCCGCGGCCCAGGCGTACTACGGGATCGACGCCTCCGCGCTGAACGTCGCCCAGGGCGCGTATCTCGCCGCGCTGCTCCAGGCCCCCAGCCAGTACGACTGGACGGCGGCCACCGCCACCGGCAGGAAGCTGGTCACCGAGCGCTGGAACTATGTCCTCGACAACATGGTCGAGCAGAAGTGGCTGGATTCCGCCACCCGCTCGGGGCTGACGTTCCCGGTGCCCCGGACGCCGAAGGCCGCCCCGGGGATGGAGGGCCAGGCCGGCTATCTCGTCGAGGCCGCCAACGACGAGCTGGCCCGCCAGGGCGTCGACAAGGCGGAGATCGCCAAGGGCGGCTGGACGATCACCCTCAACATCGACAAGAAGCGGCAGCAGGAGCTTGCCCGCTCGGTCGACAAGCAGCTGGAGAGCAAGCTCGACCGCAAGGACAACAAGACGGACGCGACGGTGCAGGCCGGAGCCACCTCCGTCGACCCGAAGACGGGCCGGGTGGTCGCGCTCTACGGCGGTACGGGCGCCACCGAGCACTGGATATCCAACGCCACCCGCACCGACTACCAGCCCGCCTCGACCTTCAAGCCGGTGGTGCTCGCCTCCGCGCTGGAGAACGGCTCCGAGACCCAGGACGGCCGGAAGATCGGCGTCAACACGCGGTACGACGGCACCAGCGAGCGGCCGGTCGAGGGCAGCGACACCTATTACGCCCCGCAGAACGAGGACGACCGTGACTACGGCCGGGTCAGCGTCCAGACCGCGATGAACAAGTCCATCAACTCCGTCTTCGCGCAGATGGTCGTGGACGTCGGCCCGCCCGAGGTCAAGAAGACCGCCCTGGACCTCGGGATGCGGGACAAGGGCTTCCCCGAACGGCCCGCGATCACCCTCGGCACGATGAACGCCTCCACCTGGGACATGGCGGGTGTGTACGCGACGCTCGACAACCACGGCAGGAAGATCACGCCGACGATCGTGAAGTCCGCCGAGCACAAGGACCGTACGGTCGAGATCCCCGACCCGGTCGGGAAGCAGGTGATCAGCCGGGAGACGGCCGACACCGTCACCCATGTCCTCCAGGGTGTCGTCGACAACGGCACGGGCTTCGAGGCCAGCACCCCCGCCTATGAGGCGGCGGGCAAGACCGGCACCTCGGAGAACAACTGGTCCGCCTGGTTCTCCGGCTACACCCCCCAGCTCACCACGGTCGTCGCGCTGTTCGGCGAGTCCCCCAAGGAGGGCGGCGGGCAGGTCAGCCTGACCGGCACCGCCAACTCCGGCCGGGCCAACGGCGGCGGCTTCCCCGCCAGGATCTGGGCGGACTACACCCTGAGCGCGCTGAACGGCGGCTCCGACGCGAGGTTCGACCTGGACATCGCCACCCCCGTGCGGGAGACGCCGTCGGCACCAGTGGCCCCGAGCAGCCCGGAACAGAGCCCGTCCCCGACGCCCTCGCGGTCGGAGTCCTCGGAGCCCACCCCGTCCGACTCGGCATCGAGCCCGCCCCCCTCCGAGCCGACCGGGGACAGCTCACCGAGCACCGAGCCCGGTGGTGGAGACCCGAGCAGCCCGGGAGGCGGTGAGTCCAGCGACGCCCCGCCGGCCGCGGACAGCCCCGACGACGGGTCGCCGCGGGGCCGCCCGTAACCCGCGCTCTCCCTGCGGACGCGGTCGCCGGACGCACGGTGATCAGTGCGTCCGGCGACCGCGTTCCCACGTCAGCCGCCGTTCGCCTTCTTGGCGATCCGGTCGCCGATCACCTTGTCGATATTGCGCCAGTACTGGAGCGCCCGGTCCAGAACGGGACGGGACACCCCCTGCGCCAGATGCCCGGAGACATTCGACACCAGCCGGTCGCGCGCCGCGTCGTCCAGCACCTGACGGACCTGCGTGCCCGCCTGTCCCCAGTCGTCGTCCTCGCGGTGCAGCTTGTACGCCTCGCGCACCATCTCACCGGCCGCCGCCCAGCCCGCCGGGTCGCCGAACCGGTCCACATCGGCCGCGGGTCCGCCGTACGAGTTCGGCGCGTACGGCCGCGCCGCGTTCGCCGCCTCGTACCGCATCGGACCGTCCTTGGCGTACGAATTCACCTGCGAGCGCGCCCTGTTGGGCGGCAGCTGGGCGTAGTTCGGCCCGATCCGGTAGCGGTGCGTGTCCGGGTACGAGAAGAGCCGGCCGAGCAGCATCTTGTCCGGGGACGGGCCGATGCCCGGCACCAGATTCGAGGGCTCGAAGGCGGCCTGCTCGATATGGATGAAGAAGTTGTCCGGATTCTTGTTGAGCGTCATCCGGCCGACATCGATCAGGGGGTAGTCGCCGTGCGGCCACACCTTGGTCAGATCGAACGGGTTGAAGCGGTAGTCGGCCGCGTCCTCGAACGGCATGATCTGGACCTTCAGGCTCCAGCTCGGCGCGTTCCCGGACTCGATCGACTCGTACAGATCACGGCGGTGGTGGTCACCGTCCGAGCCGGCCATCGCGTCCGCGTCGGCCTGGGTGAGATGGCCGATGCCCTGGTCGGTCTTGAAGTGGTACTTCACCCAGAACCGCTCACCGGCGCCGTTCACCCACATATAGGTGTGCGAGCTGTAGCCGTTCATGTGCCGGAAGGACTTCGGGATGCCCCGGTCGCCCATCAGCCAGGTGACCATGTGCGCGGACTCGGGGGAGAGCGTCCAGAAGTCCCACTGCATGTCGTTGTTGCGCAGCCCGGTGGCCGGGTGGCGCTTCTGCGAGCGGATGAAGTCCTGGAACTTCATGGGGTCGCGTACGAAGAAGACCGGCGTGTTGTTGCCGACCATGTCGTAGTTGCCGTGTTCGGTGTAGAACTTCAGCGCGAAGCCACGGGGGTCGCGCCAGGTGTCGGGCGAGCCCAGCTCGCCCGCGACCGTCGAGAACCGGGCCAGCATGTCGGTGCGCCTGCCCGGCTGGAAGAGGTCGGCCTTGGTGAACTGGCTGACGTCATTGGTCACTTCGAAGAACCCGTACGCGCCCGCGCCCTTCGCGTGGACCACCCGCTCGGGGACCCGTTCCCGGTTGAACTGGGCCATTTTCTCGATGAGGTAGTGGTCCTGCATCAGGATCGGGCCGTCGGGGCTGATGGAGAGCGAGTGCTCGTCGCTCTCCACCGGAATGCCGGCGTTGTTCGTCGTGTACGGAGTCTTGGGGGATGACGCGGTCACGAGCGGGCCTCCCGTCGATAGAGCCCGGGAGAACGGGGACCAGGAACCGGGGAGTGATCCCAGGCCCTGTCCCGGGCTGGGACAGCGGTCACTACGGCCGCCTGCCCCAGCTAACCTCTACGACACCCCATTGGCAACATGTGCCCTTAGTGCTTTTTGTCCATTATTTCCCCGGGTCTTCCCTAGGCCCGCGTCGGGATCTCGAACCAGACCACCTTGCCGGTGGAGAGCCGGGTCGCACCCCAGCGCCGCGCCAGCCGGTTGACCAGGAACAACCCACGGCCGCCCTCGTCGGTGTCGCGGGCCCGCCGCTGCCGGGGCAGCTGCGGCGAATCGTCCCCGACCTCACAGCGCAGTACGTCCGTACGGAGCAGCCGCAGCGTCACGGGGCGCTCCGCGTACCGGACGGCGTTGGTCACGACCTCGCTGATCAGCAGCTCGACCGAGTCGCTCAGCTCCTCCAGGTCCCAGCGGGCCAGCGCCCGCCGGGCCAGCCGCCTGGCGCGGCCCGGAGCAGCGTCCTCCGGTTCCAGGAACCAGTACGCGACGTCACTGGGCGCGATCCCGTCGAAGCGGGCGGCGAGCAGCGCGATGTCATCGTCCCGGTCGCCGGGGCCCAGGACATCGAGGACGTCGTCGCAGAGCGCCTCCAGCGGCGGCGAATGGTCGGGTCCTGTCAGCTGCGCGGTGGCCGCGAGCCGCTCCCGCAGCTGCTCGATCCCCGTCCACACGTCCCGCAGCCGGGACTCGACGAGCCCGTCGGTATAGAGGAGCAGGGTCGCTCCCGCGGGCGCGTCCAGCTCGACGGCCTCGAAATCCACCCCGCCGACCCCGATCGGCGCCCCGGGCGGTACCCGCAGCACCTCCGCCCGGCCGCCCAGGTGCAGGAGTATGGGCGGCGGGTGACCGGCGTTGGCGATGGTGATCCGGTGCGAGACCGGGTCGTACACCGCGTAGAGGCAGGTCGCCATCCGGTCCGTGCCGAGCCGCTGGGCCTGCTCGTCCAGATGGTGCAGCACCTCCTGCGGCGGCAGATCGAGCCCGGCCAGGGTCTGCGCGGTCGTCCGCAGCTGGCCCATGATCGCCGCGGAGGTCATGGAGTGGCCCATGACATCGCCGACGACCAGCGCGACCCTGCTGCCGGGCAGCGGGATCGCGTCGTACCAGTCGCCGCCGACCCGCGCGGTCTCGGCGGCCGGGAGATAGCGGGAGGCCAGCCGTACGCCGGTCGGCTGGGGCAGGTTCTCCGGCAGCATCGTGCGCTGGAGCTCATCGGCGATATACGCCTCGCGGCCGTACAGCACCGCCTTGTCGATGCCCAGCGCCGTATGGGTCGCCAGCTGCGCCGCGACGAGCAGATCGTTCGGCTCGAAGGCGGCGCGGTCCGGTCTGCGCAGGAAGACCGCGGCGCCGATGACCCGCCGCCGGCCGCGCAGCGGCGCGAGGATCGCGCGGTGTCCCGACGGTACGGTGCGGTCGGCGCCGAGCAGCTCGGGCAGCGCGGCGCGGGCCGCGGCCGAGTCGCCGAAGACCGGACGTACGCCCCGCAGCACCTCGGAGAGCGCGCCGCCGGAACGCACCTCGCACAGCTCGGCGGCCGGCATCACATCCGACTGAGGGTCGAGGATCGGCAGCCGCAGACCTTCGCTGATCTGGACCGGGATACCGCCGGTGCCCTCCGTGTCGTCGTCCGTCAGCCGCAGCCGGTCCGTACGCCGCAGCCGCAGCACGAACGGCGACACCGGGCGCTCGTCACCGACGGGCAGCGGATCACGCAGATAGACCAGTATGGCGTCGGAGAACGTCGGTACGGTCGCCCGGCACAGCCCGAGCACGATCTCGTCCAGGTCTATGCCGCGCGCGATACGCCGGGTCGCGGCCCCCACGAAGCGCAGCCGGTCGCCCTCGCGCCGCGCCGTCGCGACGGGGTCCGGCGCCGGCGCCGGCACCACGGGCTGCGGCGCGGCGGAGGCGCCGGCCTCCTGCCGCGGCCTGGTGCGTTCCTGCGACCGGGCAACCAGTGGCTGCCGGCCTTCGTGGGAGGGGGGATGCTCCGTCACGCGTGGGATTCCGTCCGTCCGGGCCGGGGGTGCGATGCGATCGTTCCGACAGGCGAAACTACCGCGCGGCAGGCGGCGTCGACAGGGCGGCAGCCCTTACGCACGGCTCCACCCCCTCGTAGTGGCTCACGGTCGTTGTTGTGCGGTCGTTGCGGGCGAACAGTGTCGAGTCGAATAGTGCCGAACAGTGTGACGTGTGGTGCCGTGCGCGGTGTGACCAACGGTCAGCCGGCTTTCCGTACGGGCCCGTTGCCCCACACCGGTCTTCCGGAGGACGATCCTACGTTTCAACCCCGGGGGCGTATCAAGGATCTCACGAGGTCGTATGCGCCCGAGCGCGTTCCCGGACGTGAATCAGTCACGTCACCACGGTCGTTCCGGCGGGCTTCCTCAGGGCGTCAGCCGCGCCGCCGTACGGTCCCAGTCCGCCGGCAGTTCGGGCACCGGCCAGTGCGGCTCGGGCCGCCAGTGCTCCCAGCCGTCGCGGTACGGGGCGCCCCACGCGTCGATCACCTCGACCGCCGCGCGCCCGGCCTCCCCGACCCGGCGCGCCTGCGCCGGTGTCATCAGACCGTCGTGCTGCGCCTGCGCGAACTCGTCCTCGTCGCGCCAGCGCCAACTGCGGTCCGGATAGACGTCGATGTCGAGGAAGTGGTCCTCGGAGTCGATGCCCCCGGCCCAACGGGTGCGCGGCTCCTCCAGGTTGACGTACCAGTTCTGGAACCGCCAGCCGCGCTCCCACCACAGCCACACCGACCAGGGCTCGCCGGGTCTGGCCAGCTTCAGCACGCCCATCCCGTACCACCGGTCGCGCACCACCCTGCGCGGTTTGGTGTAGCGGGTGGCCAGCGGCTCGCGGTGGACGGGGGTGCCGTCCGCGAGGGCCGGCTTCACGCACGGGGTGTCCGGCGCGAGCCAGGCCGCGAGCAGATCGTCGGTGTCCTGCACGACCGTGACGGGACGGCAGATGTGCACGCGGTCCCCGGCGTTCTCCCGGTACCGCCACAGGATCTGTGTGCCGGGCGCCCAGTGCTGCCCGTTCGTCGCCCTCACCGTCGCTGTCATGCGCAGATCTTACGGACAGGACCCGGGCGGTGGTGTGCGGGGCGCCACGGCACACCTCACGTGTTCACGGATGTGTCATGCGCAGGACATCCAGTGCCTCGTCGAGCTGCTCCAGGGTGAGATCCCCGCGCTCCACGTAGCCGCCCGCCAGCACCGTCTCGCGGATCGTCGTGTGCTCGGCGAGGGACCGCTTGGCGACCTTCGCGGCCTCCTCGTACCCGAGGTACTTGTTCAGCGGCGTGACCACGGACGGGGACGACTCGGCGTACGCGCGGGCCCGCTCCACATGGGCCGTGACGCCGTCGACCGTACGGTCCGCGAGCAGCCGGGAGACGTTCGTGAGCAGCCGTACGGACTCCAGGAGGTTCTTGGCGATCACCGGGAGCATCACGTTCAGCTCGAAGTTCCCGGCGGCGCCGGCCGTCGCGACCGTGGCGTCGTTGCCCGTGACCTGCGCGGCGACCATCAGCACCGCCTCCGGGATCACCGGATTGACCTTGCCGGGCATGATCGAGGAGCCGGGCTGGAGATCGGGGAGGCTGATTTCGGCCAGACCGGTGCGCGGGCCCGAGGCCATCCAGCGCAGATCGTTGGCGATCTTGGTGAGGGAGACGGCGAGCGTACGGAGCTGGCCCGAGGTCTCCACGAGCCCGTCGCGGGCCCCCTGCGCCTCGAAGTGGTTACGGGCCTCCGTCAGCGGCAGCCCGGTCGCGCGCGCGACCTCCGCGATGACGGCCGCGGAGAAGCCGGGCGGTGTGTTGATGCCGGTGCCCACCGCCGTACCGCCGAGGGGAAGCTCGGCGAGCCGGGGCAGCGAGGCCGTCAGCCGCTCGCCCGCGTACCGGATCTGCGCGGCGTAGCCGCCGAACTCCTGGCCCAGGGTGACGGGCGTGGCGTCCATCAGATGCGTACGGCCCGACTTCACGACGTCCCGGAACTCCTCGGCCTTGCGCTCCAGGGAGGCGGCGAGATGGTCCAGCGCCGGCATCAGCCCGCCGGTGACGGCGGCGGTCGCGGCGATGTGGATGCTCGACGGGAAGACGTCGTTGGAGCTCTGCGAGGCGTTCACATGGTCGTTCGGGTGGACCTCACGGCCGAGACGCTCGGTGGCGAGCGTGGCGAGCACCTCGTTGGTGTTCATGTTCGAGGAGGTGCCGGAGCCCGTCTGGAAGACGTCCACCGGGAAGTGCTCGTCCCAGCGGCCGTCCGCGACCTCGGCCGCCGCGTCCTGGATGGCGTCCGCGATGTCCTTGTCGATCACTCCGAGCTCGGCGTTCACCTTGGCCGCGGCGGACTTGACGCGGGCCAGGGCCTCGATATGGGCGCGCTCCAGCCGCTGTCCCGAGACGGGGAAGTTCTCCACCGCGCGCTGCGTCTGGGCACGCCACTTGGCGTGCGCGGGGACCCGTACCTCGCCCATGGAGTCGTGCTCGGTCCGGTACTGGTTCTCGTCGGTCGTCATCGTCGTCGTACCTCCTGCGAGGGTGAGCGTCCGGCTGATCCGATGTGTTCCCGCGGGACGTTCCCGCAGGGCGTTCCCCCGGGAGTGTGGTGGAGACGGGAGCGCCCTCCCCGGAGGAAGGCCGGGGAGGGCGCGTCGAAGGGGCCGTGCGGGGCTTGGACGGTGCGGGCGTCAGGCGAGACCGGGGCCGCGGACCGGGATGCTGGTGAACGTCGGCGCCGGGGCGGGCTCGGTGAAGAAGTCGTTCCCCTTGTCGTCCACGACGATGAACGCGGGGAAGTCCTCCACCTCGATCTTCCAGACCGCCTCCATGCCCAGCTCCTCGTACTCGACGACCTCGACCTTCTTGATGCAGTCCTGGGCGAGCCGGGCCGCCGGGCCGCCGATCGAGCCGAGGTAGAAGCCGCCGTGCGTGCCGCACGCGTCGGTGACCTGCTTCGACCGGTTGCCCTTGGCGAGCATGACCTTCGAGCCGCCCGCCGCCTGGAACTGCTCCACGTACGAGTCCATCCGCCCGGCGGTCGTCGGGCCGAACGAGCCGGAGGCGTACCCCTCGGGCGTCTTCGCCGGGCCCGCGTAGTAGACCGGGTGGTCCTTCAGGTACTGCGGCATCTCCTCGCCCGCGTCGAGCCGCTCCTTGATCTTGGCGTGCGCGATGTCACGGGCCACCACGAGCGGGCCGGTGAGCGACAGCCGCGTCTTGACCGGATACTTCGTCAACTCGGCGAGGACGTCGTCCATCGGACGGTTGAGATCGATCCGGACGACCTGTCCCTCATCGAGGTGTTCGTCGGTGGTCTCCGGGAGGAAGCGCGCCGGGTCCTTCTCCAGCTGCTCCAGGAAGACGCCCTCGGCGGTGATCTTCGCGACGGCCTGCCGGTCGGCCGAGCAGGAGACGGCGATCGCGACCGGCAGCGACGCGCCGTGCCGCGGCAGCCGCACCACCCGTACGTCGTGGCAGAAGTACTTGCCGCCGAACTGCGCGCCGATACCGATCTTCTGCGTCAGCTCGAAGACCTTCTCCTCCAGCTCCTTGTCACGGAAGCCGTGGCCGGTCGGGGAGCCCTCGGACGGCAGCTCGTCCAGGTAGTGCGCGGAGGCGTACTTCGCGGTCTTGAGCGCGAACTCGGCGGACGTACCGCCCACCACGATCGCCAGGTGGTACGGCGGGCACGCGGCCGTACCGAGCGAACGGATCTTCTCCTCCAGGAACTTCATCATGGAGGACTCGTTCAGGACCGCCTTGGTCTCCTGGTAGAGGAACGACTTGTTGGCGGAGCCGCCGCCCTTCGCCATGAAGAGGAACTTGTACGCGCCGCCGTCGGTCGCGTACAGCTCGATCTGCGCGGGCAGGTTCGAGCCGGTGTTCTTCTCCTCCCACATGGTGAGCGGGGCCATCTGCGAATAGCGCAGATTCAGCTTCGTGTACGCGTCGTAGATGCCGTGCGACAGGGCTTCCTCGTCGCCGCCGCTCGTCAGTACGTTCTGCCCGCGCTTGCCCATCACGATCGCCGTACCGGTGTCCTGGCACATGGGCAGCACGCCCGCGGCCGCGATATTCGCGTTCTTGAGGAGGTCGAGTGCCACGAACTTGTCGTTCGAGGACGCCTCGGGGTCGTCCACGATCCTGCGCAGCTGAGCGAGATGGGCCGGGCGCAGATAGTGCGAGATGTCGTGCATCGCCTCGGCGGCGAGCGTACGCAGCGCCTCCGGCTCGACCTTGAGGAACGTACGGCCGTCGGCCTCGAAGGTGGAGACACCTTCGGCGGTCACCAGCCGGTACGGCGTGGTGTCCTCTCCCAGCGGAAGCAGATCCGAGTACGCAAACTCCGGCATTACGGCCATTCCTCACTCGACAGACAGCGGCGTGGCCTCCATTGGCGACGCGACCTCCAGCGTAGGACGCGGCACCGACAGCGGTGCTGTGAGGTAAGGCTCAGTGCTGTGCGGTAAGGCCCAGTCGCGACGACTCGCGGCGCGTGGCGGTTCTGCCCCTAGTCGCGATCTATCGCGTTTCGCTACCCTGGGTCCGTGGACCTCGAAAAGCACCCTCAGAAGCCGGTCGCGCAGAAGCCGGTCGCGTCGGCGGAGCCGCCGGCCATCCGGGCCTCCGACGCCGACCGTGACCGGATCGCGGACATCCTTCGGGAGGCCCTCGCCGAGGGCCGGCTGGACGCCGAGGAGCACGCCGAGCGGATCGACTCCGTCTACCGGGCCAAGACCGTCGCCGAACTGGAGCCGCTGGTACGCGACTTGCCGGTCACCGGAGCCGACGGCCGGCGGCCCGCGCCGGGCGAGTCCGTGTCGGGCTCGTACGGATACGGTCCGGAGGACCCCACGGCCCCCGCCGAGAACCTCGTCGCGATCTTCAGCAGCTCGACCCGCAGGGGCCGCTGGCGTATCGGCCGCAAGACCAACGCCTTCTCGCTCTTCGGCAATATCGAGATCGACCTGACCGAGGCGCTCTTCGGGCAGCGGACCACTGTGATCAACGCGACGTCCATTTTCGGCAATGTCGAGATCACGGTCCCCGAGAACATCTCGCTGCGCGGCAACGGCACCGGAATCTTCGGCAACTTCGAGGTGGTCACGCTGGAGGCCGAGGAGCGGGACGCGCCGACGGTGATCGTGAACGGCTACTCGGTGTTCGGCAATGTCGAGGCCAAACCGAAGCGCGGCAAGTTCATCGCCGATCTCCGCAATCAGCTCCGCAAGCACTTCGGCCACTGACGCGCACGGCTCGTGTGGCTTGTGCGTCTGGCGTGACTCATGCGTCTGGTCCGGCTCGTGCGGCTTGTTCCGCTCGTCCGGCTCGGCTGCTTCTGGTCGAAGACGTCCCGTCGCGGGGGCGCGTCCGGAATGCCGTACCGCGTTCCGCACTCCGAACTGGCTGCCACTCAGTGCATAGGCGTGCGTACAGCGGGTAGGGAAAGCTTCATCGTCTCTCGCTCGCGAAGCCGTCGTCAGGAGTAGACCGTGCTGCAACTGCCGCATCAGCCCCTGCAGGTCGCCGCCGTACCGCCCCAGCGGAGTCCCGCTCGGGAGGATCAGGCCGGGCCCTGGCATTCGGAGGCGGTGTGCCGCCGGGACGAAGCCGGATTGTTCTTCGCCCCTTCCAAGGAGCCGACAGCCGCGAGGCTGGCGCGGGAGGAGGCCGCGAAGCGGGTCTGTGCCCGCTGTCCGGTCATGGTCGACTGCCGGGAGCATGCCCTGCTCCAGCCCGAGCCGTACGGCGTGTGGGGCGGCCTGACCGCTGCCGAGCGCCGGGTGGTGCTGGCCCGCCGCCGGCGGCGCGAGGTGGAGCTGCGGAAGGCCGCCGCGGCGGGCGACCGCATCGCCGCCGCCGGTTGAAGCGTGGCGGTACGTATACGGCGGTACGTATACGGAGGGGGCGCCCCGCCGCACAGCTGGGGCAGCCCCCTCCGTATACGTCACGCGCGGTGACTACTTGGCGCGGTCGAAATCGATCGTGCTGTAGGCGCGGAGCTTCGAGAGCCGATGGGTCGAGTCGATCTGCCGGATCGTGCCCGACTTCGAGCGCATGACCAGGGACTGGGTGGTCGCGGTCTCCGAGCGGTAGCGCACCCCGCGCAGCAGCTCGCCGTCCGTGATGCCCGTGGCGACGAAGAAGACATTGTCGCCACTGACCAGATCGTCCGTGGACAGGACGCGGTCCAGATCGTGCCCGGCGTCGATCGCGTGCTGCCGCTCGGCCTCGTCCTTGGGCCACAACCTGCCCTGGATGACCCCGCCGAGGCACTTTATGGCGCACGCCGAGATGATGCCCTCGGGGGTGCCGCCGACGCCCATCAGCAGGTCGATGCCCGTGCCTTCGCGCGCGGCCATGATCGAACCGGCCACATCGCCGTCGGAGATGAACTTGATCCGCGCGCCCGTCTCCCTGATCTCCTTGACGATGCCCTCGTGGCGGGGGCGGTCGAGGATGACGACGGTGACATCGTCGGGCGACGAGTGCTTGGCCTTGGCGACCCGGCGGATGTTGACCGCGACAGGCGCGTTGATGTCGACGAAGTCGGCCGCCTCGGGGCCGGTGACCAGCTTGTCCATGTAGAAGACCGCGGACGGGTCGAACATGGCCCCGCGGTCCGCGGCGGCCAGGACGGCGATCGCGTTCGGCATGCCCTTGGCGTTCAGGGTGGTGCCGTCGATGGGGTCCACGGCGATGTCGACCTCGGCGCCGGTGCCGTCGCCGACATGCTCCCCGTTGAACAGCATCGGGGCTTCGTCCTTCTCGCCCTCGCCGATGACGACGACGCCGTTCATCGACACGGTGGAGACGAGCGTGCGCATGGCGTTCACCGCGGCGCCGTCCGCGCCGTTCTTGTCACCGCGCCCGACCCACCGGCCGGCCGCCATGGCGGCTGCTTCGGTGACCCGGACCAGCTCCAGGGCGAGGTTGCGGTCGGGTGCCTCGGGAGACACCTCAAGCGGATGAGGTAGTTGATGTTCGGTCATCGGAGCGCACCTTTCTGTACGGCGACGGCCGGAAAAGAGGGTGATCCGACTCTATCCGTACATCGACAAATTGAGCAGAGGGCCCCACGGATGAGCGCCACGCCGTGATGCGACGATGGTGCGGTGGCGAGCAAGCGAGGCAAACAGACGGTGCGGGACCTGTTCCTGTCGATGGCGGTCATCGGGCTCGTCGTCGCGGGGATCTATGTGTTCATCCCGCACGACGAGAAGGGCATCCCGGTCAAGGCGGTCGACTACCGGGTCGAACTGCTGACCGCGCGGCGCGCGGCGCCGTATCCGGTGCTGGCGCCGGCGGGCCTGGCGGAGACGTGGAAGCCGACGTCCGTCTCGTACAAGCGCGAGAGCGGCAACGCCTGGCACCTCGGCTACCTGGCCCCGGACGGCGAGTACGTCGCGGTCGAGCAGTCGACGAGCGCCCCGGAGAAGTACGCCGCGGAGGTCAGCCAGCAGGCCGCGGACACGGGCAAGACGCAGCAGGTGGCGGGCGAGACGTGGCAGCGCTGGGAGGGGCCGAAGTACGACGCCCTGGTCCGGACGGAGGGGGACGCGACGACCGTGGTGACGGGTACGGCGTCCTATGAACGGCTGGCGGAGATGGCCGCCGCGCTGGAGGCCGAGAAGCCGGAGGCCGGGAAACCGGAGGCCGGGACATCCGACGCCGGGACGCCGGAGTCGGGGAAAATCTGAGGCCGGGAAGTCTGACGTCGGGGAGTCCTGACGGGCGAGGCCGCTGTCCTGTACGCGATGTACGGGGCAGCGGCCTCGTCGTCCGCCGGGCTCTGGGCCGGCTCAGACGGTGGTGATGGCCTCGTCGAAGGAGAGGCGCGGGGAGCGCGGGTACCAGGCGTTCTCGCCGGGCTTGCCGATGTTGACGATCACCAGCGGGGTGTGGTCGCCGTCCAGGAACTCCTTCTGGACACCGGCGGCGTCGAAGCCGGTCATGGGGCCGGCGGCGAGACCGGCGGCGCGGACACCGACGATGAAGTAGCCGGCCTGGAGGGCGGCGTTCAGCGAGGCGGACCGCTCACGGGCCGGGCGCTCGCTGAAGAACGCGTCCTTGGCCTGCGGGAAGGCGGGGAAGAGCTGGGGGAGTTCCTCGTGGAACTCGTTGTCGGCGGCCAGGATCGCGACCAGCGGCGCGGTGGCGGTCTTGGCCTGGTTGCCCTCGGCCATGTGCGGCACGAGACGCTCGCGGGCCTCGGCGGAGCGGACCAGGACGACGCGCAGCGGCGACTGGTTGAAGGCGGTGGGGCCGTACTTGACCAGGTCGTAGATGGCCTGTACCTGCTCCTCGGTCACCGGCTCGTCGGAGAACGTATTGGCCGTACGTGCCTCACGGAAGAGGAGGTCCTGAGCGGCGGGGTCGAGAACAAGGGACATGGAAATACCTTCCGGGGGGCGCGTTGGATCAGGCAAACAGCTTCACCGTACAACCGGATGTGTGAACCTTCAACTAAAGCCCGGTCGTGGTGACCCGACTCACAGCCCCTCGGCGGCATCGGCGGCATCGGCGGTGTCGGAAGCCCCAGAGGCCACGGAGCCCCCCGGAGGCCCGGAGCCCCCCCGGAGGCTCCCGAAGCCCCGGAGGCCCCGGAAGCCCCGGACGTCAGGTCACTGTGCTTCGGCACCGCCGCTGCCGTCCTGTTCCGCCGACTCGTCCGCCAGGGACGCGTCCAGCCGCGCCCTGGCACCCTCCAGCCAGCGGCGGCACACCTTCGCCAGCTCCTCGCCCCGCTCCCACAGCGCCAGCGAGTCCTCCAGGGACGTACCGCCGGCCTCCAGCCGCCGTACGACCTCGATCAGTTCGTCCCGCGCCTGCTCGTAGCCGAGCGTCGTGCCCTCGTCCGTCCTGGCCATGTGATCCACCCTAGTTACGCGCGCGTGCGCGCGGTCCGACTACGTTTCCGTCAGCGATCACGTCAGCGATCACGTCAGCGATCATGTCCGGGCTCACTCGGCGACCCGCACCGTGAACTCACCCTCCGCCACCCTGGCCCGCAGCTCCTCGGCCGCGGTGACCTCCTCCGCGGAACGGACGACCGTCCCGTCCGGCCGCTGGAGCACCGCGTACCCGCGCTCCAGCGTCGCCGCGGGCGACAGCGCGACCACCCGGGCCCGGGTGTGCGACAGCTCCGAGTCCGCGCGGTCCAGCAGATGCCGCAGCACGCGCCGGCTCCGGTCGGCGAGCGCGTCCACCTCGGCCGCGCGCTCGTCCACCATCCGGTGCGGCCGCTCCATCACGGGCCTCGCCAGCGCGTGGGCGAGACCGCGCTCCTCCCGGTCGAGCAGCCCCCGTACCGTCCGCAGCGCCCGGTCCCGCAGGGCCTGTACGCGGTCCTGCTCCTCCCCGACGTCCGGCACGATCCGCTTCGCGGCGTCGGTCGGCGTCGAGGCCCGTACATCCGCCACCAGGTCGAGCAGCGGCGCGTCCGGCTCATGGCCGATCGCGGAGACCACGGGCGTACGGCACGCGGCCACCGCCCGCACCAGCTGCTCGTCCGAGAACGGCAGCAGGTCCTCCACGCTGCCGCCGCCGCGCGCCACGACGATCACATCCACCTCCGGCAGCGCGTCCAGCTCCTTGACCGCCTGGACGACCTGCGCGACCGCGTTGACCCCCTGCACCGCGGTGTTGCGGACCTCGAAGCGCACCGCGGGCCACCGCCGCCGCGCGTTCTCCAGCACATCGCGCTCGGCCGCCGAGGCCCGCCCGCACACCAGCCCGATCAGCTGCGGCAGGAAGGGCAGTTGCTTCTTGCGGTCGGCGGCGAACAGCCCCTCGGCGCCCAGGGACTTCTTCAACCGCTCCAGCCGGACGAGCAGTTCACCGATCCCGACGGGCCGTATCTCCGTGGCCCGCAGCGACAGCTGCCCGCGCGGCGCGTACCACTCGGGCTTGGCCTGCACCACGACCCGCGCGCCCTCGGAGACCACATCGGCGATCGCGTCGAAGACCTGCCGGTAGCAGGTCACGCTCACCGAGATGTCGTACGACGGGTCGCGCAGCGTCAGAAAGACGACGCCCGCCCCCGGCCTGCGCGAGAGCTGGGTGATCTGTCCCTCGACCCAGACGGCGCCGAGCCGGTCGATCCACCCGCCGATGAGCCGCGACACCTCGCCGACGGGCAGCGGAGCGTCCGCGGATGTATTGAGAGCCATACCCGGGAGCGTATCGGCCGCCTGTGACATCGCTCCGAAAACGGCATTACGGGACGGACCCGCCGCTACGGCCTTCCGGCCCACGGCCCCCGGCCTTCCGGCCCCCGGGCTTGGCCACGCCTTCGGCTACGGCTTGTCGACGAGCGAGGCCGGCCGGCCGCGTCCCCGCTGCACCAGCAGCACCACCAGACCCACGGCCAGCCAGATCGCACCCGCCAGCCGCGCCGAGCCCGCCGCCTCCACGATCACCGCGATCAGGATCGCCGCGCCGATCACGGGCAGCACCACGTGGGTGAACCAGCGCACCGGCCCTTCCCGGCGCCGTACCGCGAACCACCCCACCACCGACGCGTGCAGCAGCACGAACGCCGTCAGCGCCCCGATGTCCACCACCGAGACCAGCCGGTCGAGCCCGTCGGGACGCCGGGCCGCCCACACGGCCGCCAGCAGCGTCACCACCGCGGCCAGCAGCAGCGCCACCCGGGGCACGCCCGAGTCCGTACGGGAGAGTACGTGCGGCAGCCGGCGCTCGCGGCCCATGGCGAAGAGCAGCCGTCCGGCCGCCGCCTGCGCGGCCAGCGCCGCGAACGCCGCGCCGATCGCCTTGCTGACCGCCACCAGATCGTGCAGCCAGGCGCCGACCGAGGTGTCCACCGCGTCATAGAAAGCGGAGCCCTGCGCGGCCGGATCCGCGGCCAGCTCCGCCGAGGACATCGGTTCGAGCAGCGCCACCAGATAGGTCTGCGCGATGAACAGCGCGCCCGCGAGCACCAGACAGAACAGCACGGCGCGCGCCACCTGCCGCGAGCCGCCCGTCACCTCTTCCGCGAACGACGCGATCGCGTCGAAGCCCAGATACGACAGCACGGCCACCGACACCCCGCCGAGTACGGCGGCCGGGGAGAAGCCCACGTCGCTCGTGAACGGGGTGGACCAGCCGCGCGTCCCGCCGTCCTGCGCGAGCACCGCGACGGCCGACACCACGAACACCAGCAGGACGACGATCTCCATGGCGAGTACCGCCATCCCGACCCGGGCCGCCGCCCGTACCCCCCAGAGGTTGAGCAGAGTGGTGATCACGACGGCGATCGCGGTCCACACCCAGCGGTCCACGGACGGAACCAGCGCCTCCATGGCGATTCCGGCGAAGAGATAGGCGACCGCCGGGATCAGCAGATAGTCGAGCATCGCCATCCATCCGGCGATGAATCCGGCTCCTTCGCCGAGCCCCTTGCGCGCGTACGCGAAGACGGAGCCGGCCTGCGGGGCGACTCGCACCATCTGCGCGTAACTGAAGGCGGTGAACGCCATCGCGACGGTCGCCACGACGTAGACCAGGGCCACGGCGCCGTGGGACTTGGCGTCGAGCGTGCCGAAGACCCCGACGGGCGCCATGGGGGCGATGAAGAGGAGCCCGTAGACGACAAGGTCACGGAAGCCCAGCGTCCGCCGCAGTCCGTCGTCACCGGGCCGCCGGGTCGCTGCCCCCGGCCGGGCTTCCGGGCGGCCTTCTGACGTCCCTTCCGACGACCCTCCTGACGGTCCTCCCGACGCCTCTCGCGACGTCCCTCCCGGCGGCCCTTCTGACGGCCCGTCCGTACCGGCGCCGGTCTCGGCCATCGCGTCCCTCCGTCGATCGCGTAGGCCCAGTCTCGGGCCGCCGCCCGCCGTTCCGCCTCTTGTGGACGGCCTTACGAGCCTCTTGTGGACGGCCTTACGATGGGAGACATGACTGCACCGTCCCGCCCGTCGCCCGCCGCCACCCCTAGTGGAGACGCCGCGCGCCGCGCCGGCAAACGCGTCCTGCTCGCAGCTCCCCGTGGTTACTGCGCCGGTGTCGACCGCGCCGTGATCGCCGTGGAGAAGGCCCTGGAACAGTACGGGGCGCCGATCTACGTCCGTCACGAGATCGTCCACAACAAGTACGTCGTCAAGACCCTGGAGAAGAAGGGCGCGATCTTCGTCGAGGAGACGGCGGAGGTCCCCGAGGGCTCGATCGTCATGTTCTCTGCCCACGGCGTCGCGCCCGTCGTCCACCGGGAGGCGGCGGACCGCAGGCTCGCCACCATCGACGCGACCTGCCCGCTGGTCACCAAGGTGCACAAGGAAGCCGTCCGGTTCGCGGACGAGGACTACGACATCCTGCTCATCGGCCACGACGGCCACGAAGAGGTCATCGGTACGTCGGGCGAGGCCCCGGACCACATCACGCTGGTCGACGGCCCCGACGATGTCGCCAACGTCGAGGTGCGCGACGAGTCGAAGGTCGTCTGGCTCTCGCAGACCACGCTCTCGGTGGACGAGACGATGGAGACGGTCGGAGCGCTCAAGGAGAAGTTCCCGCAGCTGATCTCGCCGCCGAGCGACGACATCTGCTACGCCACGCAGAACCGCCAGATCGCGGTCAAGCAGATGGGCGCCGACGCCGATCTCGTGATCGTCGTCGGCTCCAAGAACTCCTCCAACTCGGTCCGGCTGGTCGAGGTCGCCCTCGGCGCCGGCGCCGGCGCCTCCCATCTGGTGGACGGCGCCGACGAGATCGACGAGGCATGGCTCGACGGCGTCTCCACGGTCGGTGTCACCTCGGGCGCGTCCGTGCCGGAGATCCTGGTCGAAGGCGTGCTGGAGTGGCTCGCGCAGCGCGGCTTCGAGGATGTCGAGATCGTCAAGGCGGCCGAGGAGTCGATCACGTTCTCGCTGCCGAAGGAGCTGCGCCGCGACCTGCGCGCCGAGGCGGCGGCGCTCTCGGAGAAGTAGGGCCCGGACGGTACTTGGTACGCGGACAAGGCCAAAGCCGCCGTCCGGGAAGTCGCTGTCGGCATCTGCCCGTAACGTTGTGTCCATGAACGTCTTCGGAGTGGACATCGGTGGCTCGGGCATCAAGGGTGCGCCCGTTGACCTGGAGCGCGGCGATCTGGTCGAACCGCGGTACAAGGTGCTGACCCCGCACCCGGCGACGCCCGAGAGCGTCGCCGACGGAGTGGTGGAGGTCGTCCGGCACTTCGGCTGGTCGGGCCCGGTCGGCATCACCTTCCCGGGGGTGGTCACGGGCTCGGTCATCCGTACCGCCGCGAATGTCGACAAAGCCTGGATCGATACGGACGCGGGGCAGGTGCTCGGCGAGCGGCTGGGGCTGCGGACCACGGTCCTCAACGACGCGGACGCGGCGGGGGTGGCCGAGATGGCCTTCGGCGCGGGCCGGGGCCGCAAGGGCACGGTATTCCTGCTGACCTTCGGTACGGGCATCGGCAGCGCGCTCTTCGTGGACGGCAAGCTGGTGCCCAACACCGAGCTGGGCCATCTGGAGCTGGACGGCCACGAGGCGGAGAAGCGCGCCTCGACGAAGGCCAAGGAAGACGCGGACCTGAGCTGGCACCACTGGGCGCACCGCGTCCAGAAGTATCTGGCCCATGTGGAGATGCTGTTCTCGCCCGAGCTGTTCATCATCGGCGGCGGGGTGAGCCGCAAGGCCGACAAGTTCATCCCCCTGATCGAGGGGATCAGGGCGGAGATCCTCCCGGCGGAGCTCCAGAACAACGCGGGGATCGTGGGCGCGGCGATGGCGGCGGCGGGCAGGTAGGCAGAACCGGACGCGCTCTAGCCGCGCCGCGCGGCCCTGGGCACGGTGGCTCGGGGAGCCCGGGGCCCGGGTCCGGCCCCGGAACCCGGACTCCCGGAGCCATGTCCGGGACCCGGGCTCCCCGAGCCATGGCCGGGACCGGCCGCTCGGTACGCCGTGGCCCCGGCCCGGGTCACCCCCGCCCTGGCCGCCGCGTCACGGGCGCTCTGGCGCCGGCCCATCTGCCGTACCTTCCGTACGGTCGCGATGAGCCCGGCGATGAGCGTGCCGCCGTACAGCCAGCCCGCGTGCAGGGCCAGGGTGGTGATGAGCGCCATCATCTGCCCGCCGAAGCCGCCGGTGCCGCCGGCGATCGGATACGCGCCGGCCGCGAAGGCGATCGGCACGCTGATCGGCGCCGTGACCAGGTCGGCGGTACGCACCCAGAGCGCGGTCACCGCGCTGACCAGCAGGAACAGCACCCCGTAGACCACGGGCTCGCCGTCGAGGAGCAGCCGGTCCAGAAAGGCGAAGGCCAGCATCGTCGCGGTGGCGAACAGTCCCGCGCCGAGCCCGGTGAACCGCGGGTTGGGCAGTCCGCGCAGCCGCGCGGCCAGGGGCGACACACGTGGACGGGGCGTCACCGGTACCCGGTAGCCACCGGTCGTCCCGGGTCTGGTCCCGGCGAAGGTGCTCGGGGGGCGCTGCCGACGCTGCTGCGGTTGACGTGTCCTGTGCTGCTCCACCGGACCAACGTAGGTGGCCCGGGGCGACGAGGCGGGCGTTGGACACGCCCTTTGGCCGAGCTTGGCGTTGAGTTCGACGTTCGGTGGCCGGAACGAGGTGCCCGGCGCGCGTCGGTAACGGCTTCGGCCCGCACCGGCGCGCGTCGGTGGCGGCTTCGGCCCGCCCGTAAACTGGGAGATCGGCCCGCCCGGGTCACACAGGCCATCAGCCAGTCCTCACTTCAGGAAGTCGCCAACGTGTCGCTCACGATCGGAATCGTCGGCCTGCCGAATGTCGGCAAGTCGACCCTGTTCAACGCCCTGACCAAGAACGACGTGCTGGCGGCCAACTACCCGTTCGCCACCATCGAGCCCAACGTCGGCGTGGTCGGCGTGCCGGACCCGCGTCTGGACAAGCTCGCGGAGATCTTCGGCTCGCAGAAGATCCTCCCGGCCACGGTCGACTTCGTCGACATCGCCGGCATCGTGCGCGGCGCCTCCGAGGGTGAGGGCCTGGGCAACAAGTTCCTGGCGAACATCCGTGAATCGGACGCGATCTGCCAGGTCATCCGGGCCTTCAAGGACGAGAACGTCGTCCACGTCGACGGCAAGGTCTCGCCCAAGGACGACATCGAGACGATCAACACCGAGCTGATCCTCGCCGACCTCCAGACGATCGAGAAGGTCCTCCCGCGCCTCCAGCGCGAGTCGCGCATCAAGAAGGAGGTCGTGGCCCAGGTCAAGGCCATCGAGGAGGCCCAGGCCATCCTGGAGACCGGCGAGACCCTCTTCTCGGCCGGCATCCTCCAGGGCACGGAGAAGGCCGAGCCCCTGCGTGAGCTGCACCTGCTGACCACGAAGCCCTTCCTCTACGTCTTCAACGTCGACGAGGACGAGCTGACGGACGACACCTTCAAGGACGAACAGCGCGCCCTGGTCGCCCCCGCCGAGGCGATCTTCCTCAACGCCAAGCTGGAGTCCGACCTCGCCGAACTGGACGACGACGAGGCCCTCGAACTCCTCCAGTCGGTGGGCCAGGAAGAACCGGGCCTCGCCACCCTCGCCCACGTCGGCTTCCGCACCCTGGGCCTCCAGACGTACCTCACGGCCGGCCCCAAGGAGTCCCGCGCCTGGACGATCAAGAAGGGCGCGACGGCCCCCGAGGCGGCCGGTGTGATCCACACCGACTTCCAGAAGGGCTTCATCAAGGCCGAGGTCATCTCCTTCGCCGACCTGGTCGAAACGGGCTCGGTGGCGGACGCCCGCGCGGCGGGCAAGGCGCGCATGGAGGGCAAGGAATACGTGATGCAGGACGGCGACGTAGTCGAATTCCGGTTCAACGTGTAGCGTTCTCGTTACTACGAGCTATCCATGTGGTCAAGTGTGCAGGTCAGAAGGGGCTCGGCTCCCATGAGCCCGGCCCCTTCCGTGTTCCCGTGCTGACTAGGTGCTGACCTGCGGGCCCCTCCCGACAGGTATCCGTGGCGTTCAGGTGATCGAATAACTCCGGATTGTTACTTTCATTGGGCGCTTGATATCCTGCGCCCAATGAAAGTATCGCCGAGCCTGCTCCCCATCCTCCGATCTCGTATGCAAGGCGAACTCCTTGCGCTCGTGCTCCTGCATCCGGAACGCGAGTACAGCATCACCGAGCTCGCCGCCGAGGTCGGTGTGACGCCCACGGCTGTCCTGCGAGAAGTTGACAGGTTGACCGGCGGGGGCATCCTGCTTGATCGGCGCGTGGGGCGCAGCCGCCTCGTCAAGGCCCGCACGGACACTCCGTTGTACCGTCCGCTGAGCGAGCTCATGTCCGTCTCCTTCGGCCCCGTGCCCGTGCTCACTGACGCGCTCGCTGGGCTCGAAGGCGTGGAACGGGCCTACATCTACGGCTCGTGGGCCGCTCGGTACAACGGTGAGCCGGGGCTGCCGCCTGCTGATGTGGACGTCCTCGTTGTGGGTGCCCCCGATGCCGACGCGATCTTCGACCTCGCCGAGGAAGCGTCACGGCGCTTGCGTCGTGAGGTCAACGTGCATCGGGTCTCCGCCGCGGCGTGGGAGGCCCGGACGGACGATCCGTTCCTCACCAGCGTTCGCGGACGTCCGCTGGTACGGCTGAACCTTGACTTGGAGGCGCAATGACGCGCTGGAATCAAGGGCGGTCGACGGTTGACGCGCTCATCGCCAGCGGCGGACTTGAACGAGTCCCCGCTTCTCAGGAGGCCGCCGAAGCGGAACTGGTCCGGGCACGGGTGCATGTCGGCTCCGCGCGGCAGTTGGCGGCCACGGACCCGGAGGGTGCGTACACGCTGGCTTATGACGCTGCGCGCAGAGCGCTGGCCGCGGTATTGCAGAATCAGGGACTGCGTGCGACCAGTCGTGGTGGCCATATCGTCATCTATGAGGCCGTGCGGGCGCAGCTCGACCCACCGCTCGGGTCCATGCTGCGACCCTTCAACCGCATGCGCGCCCGGCGCAACGAAGTCGAGTACCGGTCGTCAGAGGCCCCCGCTGTGACGCCGGAGGAGGTTGCGGGCGACTTGGCGAAAGTGGAGGCGCTCATCGAACTCGCGGAGAAGGCGATCCCGAACATGCCGCGTTACTGAAGCTCTGATCCGCCGACCCGGTCGCGGGGAGGGAACGTCGACCTCGTCTTCCGGTGCTGATTCTGTGCTGACCTGGAGCCCGCTGAACCACGTTGCCGCAGGTGAAAGCCCTGTACTCCGCGTTCCGCTTCAATGCGTAATCGCTTTATTACTGTCGGCTAGGCGGTCGTTGAGTCCGCAGGTGGCAAGGGGTCGGCTCCTTCGGGAGTCGGCCCCTGCGGGCGGCAGTGGCGAGGAGGCGGTCCAGGACTTCCTGGGCCTGGCCGTCGAGCCACAGAAAGGTGCTGACGCGCATGGTGCTTTCTCCTACGGCTTGATGGTTCGGTGAGGTGCCGGGTCGGCGTAGCTGTCGAGCACGACGGTGTCGGCCACCTTCTCCAGCCCCCGGCCGACGATGCGTCGGGGCAGGTACGGCAGGGCCCGCACCGACTGGTTCCGCAGCCACATCTGGGCGTGCGAGTCAGGCATCAGGCCGCCGTCGCCGGATGCGCGGGCGAATTCCTGGGCGCGGTCGACGAACTCGCGCATCCCCGATGCGTACGCGGCGTGGGCCAGACGGTGATCGCCCCCGGCCTTGAAGAGTTCGCCGGCCAGGATGTAGGCGCCGACCAGGGCGAGGCTGGTGCCGATCCCGGACATGGGAGAAGCGCAGAAAGCGGAGTCGCCGACCAGCACGGTCCGGCCGATCGACCAGGTGTCGACGTGCACTTGCTCCACCCGGTCGAAGTAGAAGTCGGGCGCGTCCCAGATCTTCGGCAAGAAACCCGGAACCTCCCACCCGGCGTCCTCGAAATGGCGAGCGACGATTCGCTTCTGCGCGGCGATGTCACGCCGGTCGAAGTCGAGTCCGGGGGCGCGGAAGAAGAACCCCGCGAGCGCCCTGCCCGGTTCGGCCAACGGGCGCAGACCCGCTGTTCTGCCGGGCCGGCCCGCGCCACCGGGCATGGTGTACATCAACTGCCAGCCGTCAAGATCGACATCCGTCGCGAGGGAGAAGAGCGCGATGAAGGAGTCGAGGTCACGTATGTAGCGGTCCTCAGGGCCGAACGTCAGCCGACGCACGGCGGAATGCACGCCATCCGCTCCCACGAGCAGATCGAACCGTCTGGACCGGCCCTCCTCGAACGCGACAGTGACGCCGTCCTCGTCCTGCCGCACGCTGGTGATCGCATTGCCGAAGACATACTCGACGTCGTCGTGGATCGTGTCGTAGAGGATCCGGGCCAAGTCGGTACGGAGGAGCGCCCACTCGGCGACAGGTCCGCCGGACGGCCCGAACACGTCGGTGCCCAGCCTCGCCACCGGCTTGCCCTTCTCATCGATGAAGGCCATGCCGCGGGCACCGATCCGAGCGTCTCGGACCTGCGTGACGAGACCCATGCGTTCGATCACCTGTCGCGCGGTGCCGCGGATATCGACAGCGTGGCCACCCGTGCGAGGGGCAGGGGCGCGTTCCACCACGGTCGGCCGGAACCCGTACCGGGCCAGCCAGTACGCCAGGGCCGTTCCGGCGATGCCACCCCCTGACACGAGGATGTTCCGATTCTCCATACGTCCATCTCCTCCGTCTCTCTTCCGTCCGCCATACGCTGTTTCGCGCGGTGCCTTGCGTACAACGTATGGGAGTAGTGTCACTGAAAATAAGAGGAAGAGGGTACGTAGTGAACTAGTGTGGCCACCGAAGCGAACTAGTTCACCATGCTCTGACATCCTGGATGCGGGCCCACGTCAGCGGAGGATCACGTGCCGTCAGCGCAGTACACCGAACCGCCCTACCGCGTGATCGCCGCGGAGATTCGCTCCCGGATCGTCAGCGGTGATCTCCGTCCCGGTGACCGAGTGCCGTCCATCCGGGCCATCGCGCAGCGGTGGGGCGTCGCGATCGCGACCGCGACCAAGGTGACAGCCGCCCTGCGCGACGAGGGGCTCGTCGAGACGAACGTCGGTTCCGGCACGGTGGTCAGCCCACAGGCCGGCCGTCAACGGGCGCCCTCGGCTCACGGCGCCGCTCCGGCCGCGCGGGGAGCCGAGACGCCCGATCAGGAGTCGCTACGGCTGCGCATTCTCAGGACCGCCATCGAACTCGCCGATGCCGACGGGCTTCAGGCGCTGACGATGCGCCGGCTCGCGGCCGAGCTCGACCTCGGGCCGATGTCCCTGTATCGCCATGTCACAGGCAAGGAGGAACTGCTGACGCAGATGGCCGACCTCGTGTTCGGTGATCTCAGTCTGCCTGAAGAAGGTCCGCAGGGGTGGCGCGCCAAACTCGAACTCGTCGCCCGTCAGCAATGGCGGCTGTGTCGACGGCACCTGTGGCTGCCTCAGGTCGTCTCGTTCACCCGACCCGTCCTGGTTCCCCACATGATGGCCCACACCGAATGGACGCTGAGGGCCCTCGACGGGCTCGATCTCCCCATGGACATCCGACTTCAGGAAGCGCTCACCCTGCATGCGCTCGTCGTGACCATCGGACTGTCCAAGGCCGACGAGGCCCAGGCCGAGAGGACCACCGGCATGACATCGAACCGCTGGTCCGAAACTCGGCGGTCCCACCGCCGGGAGCTCCTCACCAGCGGAAGGTTTCCCCTCCTGGCGACCATCCCGGACGACACGGCGCCCGACTTGGACGTCCTGTTCGAGTACGGACTGGAACGCCATCTCGACGGCTTCGCCGCACTGGTCGGCGGTCGTGGCGGCAGCTCGGCTGCGCCGGCGCGGCCGAGCTGACTCCCGCCGAGCTGACTCCCGCCGAGCTGACTCCCGCCGAGCTGACTCCCGCCGGTCCGACTCCCGCCGAGCCAAAAGCAGGTAGCGGAGCCCGGTCCGTACGTTTTGACAGCGGCTCCTACCGGGCGAGAATTGATGGGTGTGCGACTACGAGGTCCGGGGCCCGGCCCATCGAACAGGCCACGGAATCGCCCGCCACGTGTGAGTAGAGGGCGCGCGCTCGGACCTCGGACGGGACGGGTGAGCGATGGCCAAGGCCAGGACACCACAGGACCTGAACAGGCCTATCCGGCAGGACGCCCCTCTGCTCAGGCGCGGGAAGCTGGTGGAGCCGGGCGAGGGCGTCTCGATCTGGTGGATGGGTGATGACCTGATCACCTTTTCCGCTGTCAGTGAGGACACGGGAAGTGAGTACGCTTTCTGGCTCGACTGTCCACCGCCCGGAACCGGCCCGCCCCGGCACGTTCATTCGCGCGAGGAGGAGGGCTTTTTCCTGCTCCGCGGGACACTCGAACTGAAAGCGGGGGGAATACACACCACCGTCGGGGACGGCACGTTCTTCGCGGCGCCCCGTGGTATCGCTCATGAATGGCGCAATGTCGGAGAGGAGAGCGCGCAACTCCTCACCTTCACCACCCCCGGCGGTAATGAGGGCTTCTTTCTGGAGCTGGGCGAACCGGGCGACGGGCCTCCGGGGAAGCGCGGGACGATGCCGGTCCAGGAGATCAACGCCCGGACCCCGCGTTATGGCGTCACGTATGTGGAGAACGGCTCCGACGGGTCGGCGAGGCCCCTTCCGATCGGTGAAGGGCGCGGTCCCACGCTGGTGCTCCCGGGTGAAGGCGACCGCCGGTACGCCGCGGGAGCGACGTACACCATCAAAGCGGCGGGGCTCGCGACCGCGGGCGCCTATACGGTCACCGAGATCACGCTTGAGCCGGGCGGCAGCATGCCCGCCCACCGCCATGCCCGCTATGAGGAAGCCTTCTACGTCCTGGAAGGAACCGCCACCGCGCTGGTCGACGGAGAGGAATACGAGGCCTCCGCCGGAGCGGTGGTGCTGGTGCCCTGGGGCGTTCATCACTCGGTGCGCAACCGCACCGATCGGACGGTAAGGCTGTTCGATCTGACGGTGCCCGGTGGAATCGAGGATTACTACCGCGGTGCGTGTCGTCCGGCTCCCGGGCCGGACAGCGATCCGGGAGGAGATCTGGACCGGCTGACGGCGGTCGGGAGGCAGTTCGGTATCGAAGTCGGCACTGGCTGAGGGGCGCCCGACGAGGGCGCCTCGGCGATGCGTGGGAACAGGAGGGCGTCATGCCAGACGCGAATTTTCCGACAGGCGGCAAGGGGCTCGTGGCAATCGACAAGGTCGGGAATCATGTTCTTTTCCTCGATCCGGACACCTATGAGGTCGAGTTGACCCTCGAAGGCTTCGCGCCGAGGGTGCACGAGCTGCTGATCTCGCCCGATCACCGCTTCGCCTATGCGCCCATATACGGCGCCGGTATCCACGGGGACAATCCGCATCCGGGCCACTTGGTCGCGAAGTTCGACTTGCGGGAACGGAAGCACGTCGGGGACCTCAGTACGTTTCCGCATCTGGCCCCGCACGGCCTGCGCTGGGGCGCGGACGGAACGTTGTACTGCGTGTGCGAGAACAGCGGTGTGGTGCTCGAAATGGACCCGGAGAACGGTGAGATCGAGACCGTGATCGAGGTGGGTTCCAACAAGGCGCACCGCGTCGAAGTGCTGCCGGACAACAGCAAGCTCTACACCGAGAACGAGGAAGACCCCTTCGCGTCGGTCGTCGATCTCGCCACGAAAAGCGTGATCAAGAAAATTCCCACGCCGAACGGTTCCGCGGGAATCGGCATGTCTCCTGACGGGGAGACGCTCGTCCTCGTCGACGCGGAGCAGCCGCAGCTCTTCATCGTCGACACGGCGTCGGACGAGACCCGCGCGACGGTCACACTCGACGGGCACGAGAAGGCGGCCCAGATCGCCCGCTACAGCCCCGACGGCAGGTACCTCGTGGTCACGAACTTCGAGGAGCCGCTGGCCACGGTCTTCTCCGAGGACCTCAAGTCCCAGTCGCTGCTGCACCTCGGCCAGGGCCCCATGAACATGGCCTTCCACGAGGACGGGGAAACGGTGCTCATCGCGAATCACAACGAGGGCTCGCTGGCCGTGTGCAATCTCGAACGCGGCGAGGTCCTGCGTACCGTGCAAGCAGGCGTCGGCATCGAGACCCTCTCGTTCTTCTAGAGAGGCCAAGCCATGACCGACTGGAAAAGCGAAGCCGAGCCGGGCCGGCACACGGTCAGCGACTTTCCCTTCGATGACGGACGCCGCCTCGATGTGACTCTGGCGTACCACACACTCGGGTCCCTGGACGCGGACGCGGGCAACGCCGTGATGCTCCTGCACGGTACGACCGGATCCGGACGGCAGTTCCTGGAGCCGACGACCGCCGACTTCCTGTTCCGGAGCGGCCGGCCCCTCGATGTGGGCAGATTCTTCGTGATCATGCCGGACGCCATGGGGCACGGGGGATCGAGCCGCCCCCGCGACGGGCTGGGGCCCGACTTCCCGCGCTACGGCTACGGCGACATCGTCGAGGGGCAACACCGGTTGCTGGTACAGGGGCTGGGCGTCGAGCGGCTGCGGCTGCTGCTCGGCACCTCGATGGGCGGGATGCAGACGTGGATGTGGGGTGAGCGGTATCCCGACGTTCCGCGGGCGCTGATGACGATCGCCAGCCTTCCCGAACGCATCACCGGGCGGAACCTGCTCTGGCGACGGATGCTCATCCATCTGATCGAGTCCGATCCCGGATACGCCGACGGCCGCTACAACAAGCAGCCGGCCGGACTCGGCCACGCGATGGCGCTGTTCCAGCTCATGGCGGGAAGCGCGGGGCGCATGGCCTCCGATCTGCCCTCCATCGACGCCGCCGACACACAGATCGACCGCACCGAGACGCGGGCACTGGACGGTGAAGACGCCAACGACGTCATCTGGGAGTTCGACGCGTCCCGTGACTACGATCCGGCGCCCGGCCTCCCGGCCATACGGGCGCCGCTGCTGGCTCTCAACTTCGAGGACGACGGGCTCAACCCCGTCGAACTCGGAGGTCTTGAGAGAGCCGTCGCGAAGGTTCCGAACGGACGAGGCATGACGCTTCCGGCCGGCCCGAAATCGCGCGGGCACCAGACGCTCCACGTCGCCGAGATCTGGTGCGACCATCTCGGGGAGCTGCTCGCGCGGACCCAGGGCTGAAGCGCCTGTCGGAGGGGGCTTTCAGTCAGGGGCTGTGCTCGTCCCAGGGGGTGGTTTCAGGGGCTGCTCGTCGCTTCGGGCTCCCCGTACCGCGGGCCCGCCCGCCACAGCGCACGCCGCGTGGCCAGGCCCCCCAGTACTCCTGCCGCACATCCGGCGATGCCCGCGTACGCGGGCCACTTGACGCCCGCCAGCCGGTCGAGCGACCAGTCGCCCGGCCCGGCGAGCCCGGTGACGGCCGCGGTCAGGATCAGGACCAGCGGGTACTCGTATCCGTCGTTCTGGACCCACGGCCCGTGCGGGAGCTTCACCGTGACCGCGACGGTCATGACACCGGCGACGGCCGCCACCCCGAGGGGCGTCAGCAGCCCGGCCCCGAGCAGCACGCCCCCGCCGGTCTGGCCGAGTCCCGCCGCCACCGCGGTGAGCCGCCCGCCGCGGAAGCCGTCGTGCCGGAACTCCTCGGCACCGCCCGCCAGGCCTTCTCCGCCCAGCCGGTGCGTCGTCTTCTGTAGTCCGTGGGCGGTCATCAGCCCTCCCACGACGACGCGGAGGGCGAGCAGCCCGGCGTTGGTCCAGCCGGCGCCCGTGTCGGCCGTGCACCCTGCCGCACGCGGAGAACGCTGTCTGATCGTGGGACGTGGATGCGGATACCGCATGGTCACTCTCTTCTTCTCGCGCCGCGGCATGACCGGTACCTGGAGGCGTGCGTTTTGTCGCCTTTGGTACAGCGTCCTTCAGTACAACGTCCGCATGCCCGGCACGCAAGCTGTGGCGGCTGCCGCGCCCGTGAGGAGGGCCCTCTCCGTCCGGCACGACACCTACGGGGCGGACGGACCGCCCGCCCCGGCCGCCGGCGCGAGCCCGGTCTTCGCGCCCGCGCCGCACAGCGGTACGACGGCGCGGAGGTCCGTGCGGGCGGCCCGGCCTGCCCGGTCCGTCGCGTCGGTCCCGTCCGTCCCGTCCGTCCCGTCGGCACCGTCGCGTACCGCCGCCCAGCAGGCGACGGCCGTGGACTCCACGAACAGTCCCCGCGAGGCCAGATCGAGCTGGGCGGCGCGCAGTTGATCCTCGGTCACGGTACGGAAAGTGCCGCCGGAGGCCCGCACCGCCCGCAGGATCTGCCGGGCGCGCGGCGGGTTCGGGATGGCGATGCCCTCGGCCAGGGTCGGGGCGCTCCCGGCCGGTGCGGGCAGCAGCTCCTCGGCGCCCGCGCGGAAGGCGGTCGCCAGCGGTGAGACCGCCTCGGCCTGGACGGCGATCAGCGCGGGGCGTTCGCCGATGAGCCCGTGCGCGGACAGTTCGGCGATCGCGAGCGCCGCGCCCAGGAGCAGGGTGCCGTTGCCGACGGGGACGACGAGCGTCTCCGGAAGGCGTCCGCCGAGGTCCTCCCACAGCTCGTAGACATAGGTCTTGGTGCCGTGCAGGAAGTACGGGTTGTGGACATGGCTCGCGTAGAACGTGCCCGGCTCGTCGGCGGCGGCGCGGGCGGCCCGCGCGGTGGCCTCGCGGTCGCCGGGGACGCGTTCGAGACGCGCGCCGTGGGCCCGGATCTGCTCCGTCTTCTTGGGCGAGGTGGCCTCGGGCACGTACACCGTGCAGGGCAGCCCGGCCCGCGCGCAGTACGCGGCGATCGCCGTGCCCGCGTTGCCGCTGCTGTCGGCTGTCACCCGCTCGGGGCCGAGCCGTCGTGCCAGCTCGGCGAGCATCACGGCGCCGCGGTCCTTGAAGGAGAGCGTCGGCATCAGGAAGTCGAGCTTGGCGGAGACGGACGGGGTGAGCGGTACGAGCGGGGTACGGCCCTCGCCGAGCGTCGTGACGGGCGCCGCGAGCGGCAGTGCCTCCTCGTACCGCCAGAGCGAATCGACCCGGGAGGAAAGGGGCTTCAGGGGTACGGCCGACGCCTCGAAGTCCAGATCCCAGGGACCTCGGCAGACGGGGCAGCACCAGGCGAGCGACGCGACGGGTGAACGGGTGCCGTCGACCGGGCAGACGTACATCGTGGTCATGATCGTCAGCATCGCAGTTTCACGGTCCGCACGGGGCCGGCACGGGCCGGTCGCGCGGTGGTGCGCCCGGCGTGGCAGCAGGGCGCGACGGGGCGCACCTGCGGTAAAGACCTGCTTAAACGCGAGTAATCACTTCGGGTGAAACTCTGGCCCATGCTTGCGGTGATCAACCGACGGTTGCCACGCTGTTGCTGTCTGTCAACCTGATGGGAGTGGCCCGTGGCCTTCGGTGAGCAGCCCGCCTATCTCCGCGTCGCGAGCGATCTTCGAGAGAAGATCACCAATGGCGCACTGCCGCCGCATACCCGGCTGCCCTCGCAGGCCCGTATCCGCGAGGAGTACGGCGTCTCCGACACGGTCGCGCTGGAAGCGCGCAAGGTGCTGATGGCCGAGGGGCTGGTCGAGGGCCGCTCCGGATCCGGTACGTACGTCCGTGAGCGCCCCGTCCCCCGCCGGATCGCCCGGTCCGGGTACCGGCCGCCGTCCGGCTCC
Source organism: Streptomyces sp. L-9-10 (assembly GCF_004151105.1). Classification (GTDB taxonomy): domain Bacteria; phylum Actinomycetota; class Actinomycetes; order Streptomycetales; family Streptomycetaceae; genus Streptomyces. Next base: position 274,669 of record NZ_PHRF01000095.1, on the reverse strand, counting down.
AGTCCGTTCCGCCAGGAGCAGGCGGCGACGGGCGCGCGGGGCACCTGGGAGTCCCGCAGCGAGCAGGACGAGGCCGGGCCGGAGATCGCCGCCCGGCTGGGGATCGAGCCGGGCGACCGTGTGATGCGTACGCGCTACGTCTTCCGGGAGGCGGGCGAGCCGATGATGCTCTCCACCTCCTGGGAACCCCTCGCGGTCACGGGGCGTACGCCGGTGATGCTGCCCGAGGAGGGGCCGCTCGGCGGGTGCGGGGTGGTCGAGCGGATGGCGGCCATCGACATCGTCGTGGACAACGTGCTGGAGGAGGTCGGCGCGCGCCCCGGGCTGGCGGAGGAGCTCATGGCGCTCGGCGGGGTGCCCGGCCATGTCGTGATGGTCCTGGAGCGGACGTACTACGCGTCGGGGAGGGCCGTGGAGACCGCTGAGGTCGTCGTCCCCGCGGACCGGTACCGGATCGCGTACCACCTCTCCGTGAAGTGACCGGCGGGTCCGGCCGTACGGCCGGACCGACGGCCCGGCGCGCGTGGGGAGTTGACGGCGCGTACGGGTCGGCCGGACTTGCCCGCGTCCGGCCGTACGGGCATGATTCAGGGCCCGATCGGGCGTGCGGGGGCGGCAGGGGGCGCGCGCGGTCGGTTGCCGCCTCCGTTTTTCGGCGTTTTCTTGGCCGGATGCGTATCTCTTTGTACAAACCCGTATCCGCTCTGTGAAGGTCAGGCGTAGGCTCCGGCATATGCGGAATGCGGTTTCCCGGGGATCTTCGGAGAGATGCAGGTCGGTGCAGGGAGGAACGCGATGAACGACGGCGGAGCCATGCTCCCGTGGCTTGTCATACGGGAGGACGGCAACGGCAACCGCTATCGCGTCGGCAGATATGCCACCCAGGACGAGGCGCAGAAGATAGTGGAGAGCCTCGACGGCCGCGGACAGCAGCGGATCTACTGGGTGGAGCGCGTCAGCCAGGCCGCCGGGTAGGCCGTTCCGGTGCGCCGTACGCCACGCCCTTGGCCGAGTGCGCGTTACGCTCCGGCGCATGACTGATCGTGTGGTGGTGGCGGGCGCCGTGTACGACCGGGGGCGGCTGCTGGCCGCCCGGCGCAGCGCGCCCCCCGAGCTGGCCGGCCGCTGGGAACTGCCGGGCGGCAAGCTGGAGCCGGGGGAGGGTCCAGAACAGGCGCTGGTGCGTGAGTTGCGGGAAGAACTCGGCGTGGAGACCGAGCCGGTGGAGCGGATCCCCGGCGAATGGCAGCTCAAGCCCGGCTATGTGCTCCAGGTGTGGATGGCCCGGCTGCTCTCCGGCGAGCCCAGGCCGCTGGAGGACCACGACGAACTCCGCTGGCTGGGCCCTGACGAGATCCATACGGTCGACTGGCTCGACCAGGACCGTCCGGCCGTGGCCGAAGCGGCCCGCCGGCTGCGCGCCGCCGCCGCGCCGACCCGCCGGATCCCCTGAACTCGGCACCGGGCGGGGCGTGGAGAACGCACGAAGAACGCGCGGCGAAGCGTACGGGACGTGCGTGAGGAGTGCGCGGCGGTGTGACGAGCGGTACGTCATGTGCGGAGAGGGCGTAGTCCGTTTGTGCCGATGCGGCCTCCCCTGTGACGGCGGCTGTGACGGTAGCCGCGACGGATATCGGGTATGTGCTGATTAACCCCCCTAAACGGGACGCGGGTCTGCCGTCGGTCTGGGGAAGTGATCGGCTTGATCGACACAGAGGGTGACGCATGCGCCGAATGGACCTTCCCTGCCGAACTCGATGCCGTACGCTCCGCCCGCCATGCCGTCCGTGACACGCTCCACGCCTGGCGTCTGCCGCAGTCGGTCGGCGATATGGCGGTCCTGCTGGTGAGCGAGCTGGTGACCAATTCCCTGCGCTACACCTCGGGGCCGATCGGGGTCCGGCTCGCCGTCCGCCCCGTCGAGCCGGGGCCCGGGGACCCGGGCGGTCCCGACGGCGCCGACGGCGCCGCCGTCACGGAGCGTGCCGCGCTGCTGGTGGAGGTCTCCGATCCGCTGCCCGATCCACCGACCGAACGCCCCGCCGGTCCCGACGACGAAGGGGGCCGGGGACTCCAGCTTCTGGCGGTTACCGCCCGGCGTTGGGGTACACGTCGTGGGAAGACCGGTAAGACCGTGTGGTTCGAGCTGCCCCTCCCTGGTTAGAAGTCTGGGAGGGAGAACGATCACGACGGGCTCGGCTCAAAAAGAACGAGACCGTGCTGTGATCGTGAACGCCGTGTCGGCTGGGGCCGTAGTGCTGAATACTGCGGGCATGGCCGGTCCGGTGCGTGAGCTGGAGGGGACGGTCGCGTGAGCGAGATATCTGGGGCGGCGGGCGACGTCGTATGGCAGAGCAGTCCGCCCGGCTCGATCTATGACTACATCAAGGTCGCTTCGTTCTCGATCGGTCCGGACGGGCTGGTCGACCAGTGGAGCGAGCGGGCCGCCGAGCTGTTCGGAGTGGATGCCGACAAGGTCAGGGGCCGGGACCCGGTCGAGGTGTTCATGCCGGCCGGCCAGCGGTCGCGAGGCCATCGCAAGATCAAGGAGATCCTCGACGGCAAGGAATGGACCGGCCTCGTTCCGTTCCGTACGGACGGCGGCGCCGAACCGCACGGGATCGCCGAGATCTATGTGATGCCGAGCGAGACGGAGCGTGGCGAACGCGCCGCGCTCTGTATCGTCGTCGACGTCAGGGCCTTGCGCCGGATCGAGACCGACCTCGCCTCCTCGCAGGCTATTTTCGGCCAATCTCCTTTTGGCTTCCTGCTGTTCGACACCCACCTGAAGGTGCAGCGCGCCAACCAGCGCTTCGCCACCGTCTTCGGCGGCCAGGCCAACGACCACCGCGGCCGTACGGTCCACGACTATCTCTCGCGCCCCGAGGCCGAGCGGATGACCGCCGCCCTGGAACGGGTCCTGAAGACCGGGGAGTCCGTCACCGACCTCCAGATCGTGGGCACCCGGCCGGGCGACGCGGAACGCCGGCACTGGTCGATCAACCTCTACCGGGTACACAGCGGCTCCGGCCGCTCCATCGGGGTCGCCGGGGTCGCCACCGATGTCACACGCCGTCACATAGCCGCCAGGGAAGCCGCGAGCGCCCGCCGCAACCTCGCCCTCCTCAACGAGGCCAGCGCCCGTATCGGCAACTCCCTGGATCTGGAGACCACCGCGCGCGAGCTGCTCGGCGTGGCCGTCCCCGGCTTCTGCGACCTCGCCTCCGTCGACCTCTACCAGAGCCTGCTCACCGGCGAGGAGGCGCCGCCCGGACGCTGGGGCTCCTCGGGGGCCGATTCCGGCGGCGGCAGTGCCCGGCTGCGCCGGGTCGCCTTCGCCAGCGCCGTCTCCGACGTACCGCTGACCGGGCCGGGCGGCGAGGGCGACGGATACGTCCCGCCCGAGGTCGGCGCCGTCCACCGCTTCCCGTTCAGCTCGCTCAGCGCGGGCGCGCTGCGCACCGGCCGCGTGCAGACCATCCCCGGCGAGGCCGGCAGCCTCGTCCAGTCCACGTTCGCCGTCCCGATGGTCGCCCACGACAGCGTCATCGGGCTCGTCCAGTTCTCCCGTACGAAGGGCAGCGAGCCGTTCGGGGAACGGGACCGGGCCCTCGCCGTGGAACTCGCCGCGCGCGCCGCGGTCTGTATCGACAACGCCCGCCTCTACCGCCGGGAGCACGAACGCGCCCTGATCCTCCAGCGCAGCCTGCTCCCGCCCGGCGACCCGGAGGCCGCGGGGCTGGACATCGCCTGCCGCTATCTGCCCGGCAACACGGCCACCGAAGTGGGCGGCGACTGGTTCGACGTCATCGAACTGCCGGGCCACCGCACCGCGCTGGTCGTCGGCGACGTCATGGGGCGCGGCCTGCGGGCCGCCGTCGCCATGGGCGAGCTGCGCACCGCCGTACGCACGCTGGCGCTGCTCGATCTGGAGCCCGCGGAAGTGCTCTCCGCGCTGGACGAGATCGCCCGTGGACTGGGCTCGCCCAGCGGCGCCCAGCAGGCCTCGCGCGTCGCCCACAAGTCGCGCGACGCGGACCTCGCCGAGGTCTATCTCGCCACCTGCGTGTACGCCGTCTACGACCCGGTCACCCGGCGCTGCACGTTCGCCAACGCCGGCCATCTGCCGCCCGTCCTCGTCGAACCGGGCGAGGAGGCGCTGCTGCTCGACGTGCCGCCCGGGATGCCCCTCGGTGTGGGCGGCGAGCCGTTCGAGCAGGTGGAGGTCGATGTGACGGAGGGCGCGCTGCTCGCGCTCTACACGGACGGGCTGGTCGAATCCAGGGACCAGCCGCTGGACGAGGGCCTGGACGCCTTCCGCGCGGCTCTCGCCCATCCGTCCCGTCCGCTGGAGGACGTCTGCGACCACGTGCTGAACACGCTCGACACCCGGCACGGCGAGGACGACATCGCCCTCCTGATGGCCCGTATCCAGGGGCTGCCGGCCGAAGCGGTCGGCGACTGGCTGCTGCCCCGCGAGCCGCGCTCGGTGGGCCGGGCCAGGGAACTCGCCCGTACGCAGCTGCTCGCCTGGGATCTCGAACCGCTGGTGGACACCGTGGAGCTGCTCGTCAGCGAACTGGTCACCAACGCCATGCGCTACGGCGAGGGGGAGATCCGGCTGCGGCTGCTGCGCGACCGTACCCTCGTCTGCGAGGTGTGGGACGCGGGGCTGGTGCAGCCGAGGCGGCGGCGGGCCCGTGACACCGACGAGGGCGGCCGGGGTCTCCAGCTGGTCGGGCTGCTGAGCGCGGCGTGGGGCTCGCGCCGGACGCCGCGCGGCAAGACGGTCTGGTTCGAACTGGCCCTGCCCGACGGTGACTCGTCGGCCGAGCCGACCGTCGAGCAGCTGCTGAGCATGTTCTGACGCCGGGCCCGGGACGACTGGGCCCGGGGCCGTGCCGTCAGCCGCTCCTTCCCGTCAGCCGCTCTTCAGCGCCGCCAGCCGCGCCTCGACCTCCGCGCTGTCGCCCACACTGTCCAACCGCTCGAACTGGGCGTCCAGCGACGAGGCGGCGAGCTCCTGCTTGCCCATCGCCCTCGCCTCCTCGCGCCGCACCTTGTCCTCGAACCGGCCGAGGTCGCTGGTCGGGTCCATGACGTTGATGTTCTTGACCGCGTCCATCATCCGGTTCTGCGCCTGGGCGGACTTGGACCGTGCCACCAGCTCGTCGCGCTTCGCCTTCAGCTCGTTCAGCTTCGCCTTCATCCGCTCCAGACCGGTCTTGAGCTTGTCCACGACCTCCGTCTGGGAGGCGATGGTCGGCTCCGCGGTCTTCGCCTCCTTCTCGGACTGGAGCTGGCGTTCCAGCGCGACCTTGGCGAGGTTGTCGAACGTGTCCGCGTCGCCGGTATGCCCGGCCGCGCGCAGCTCGTCCGCCTTCCTGCTGGCCGCGAGCGCCTTCTCGCCCCACTCACGGCCCGCGGCCACATCCTCCGTGTGGTCCTGCTCCAGCAGCCGCAGATTGCCGATGGTGCCGGCCACCGCCTCCTCGGCCTCGGCGATGTTGTTGGTGTAGTCGCGGATCAGCTGGTCCAGCAGCTTCTGCGGATCCTCCGCCTGGTCCAGCAGGGCGTTGATGTTGGCCTTCGCCAGCTGGCTGACCCGGCCGAGGATGGTCTGCTTGGTCATGGCTCTTCTCCTTATGGCCTTGTTGCCTCGTGGCCCCGTACGCGGTGTGGCCTTGTGGGGAAAGGCGACGGGGAAAGGTGGTGATGGAGAAAGGTGCTGATGGGGCAGGGGACGACGTCAGAACCGGCCGCCGCCGCCCATCCGGCCGCGCGTGCCGCCGCCGCCGAAGCTGCCGGGTCCGCCGCCGCCCCCGTAGCCCCCGCCGAACCCCCCGCCCCCGCCTATGCCGCCTCCACCGAGTCCGCCCCCGCCGCCGAACAGGCCGCCGAGGAGGATTCCGCCGAGCACGGCGCCACCGAGTCCGCCCCCCGTTCCCTGGACACCGCCGCCGCCGTACCGGCTCCCGAACGACCGCACGTCCTGCTCGGCGAGGTCCTGCGCCGTCCTGGCCAGCGCGTCCGCCCGCTGCGCCTCGGCCAGCGCGCCCTGCGTATCGCCCGACACCGACGTGGCGTGCGCCAGCTCCAGCCGCCGCTGAGCCTCCGTCAGGCGGGTACGGGCCTGGCTGCCGACCGCCCCGCGATGCGTGCCGATGTAGTCGGCGGCGGCGCCGATCGCCGAGCGTGCGGTGAGCATCGCCTGATCGAGGAGCGTGCCCGCCCGGCGGCTGCCCTCCGCGCGCTCCCGCGCCCCGGTCAGCGCCTCGTCGAGGACCGCGTCCGCCTCCTCGACCCGGCGCAGCGCGTCGATCGGGTCGTACCGTCCCGAGTCCAGCTCGCGCCGTACCCCCGAGACCACCGCCTCGGCGCGGCCGATCCGGCCCTGGAGGTCGGCCGTGGGCACCCCCGGCGTCGTTCCCTTCAACAGCCCGCGCGCGTCGGCGAGATCCGTCTCCGTCTCGGTCAGCGCGCCGGGAAGCTTCCCGGCCGCGTCCGTCAGCTCCTGCGCGCGCCGTTCGACCGTCTCGACGAGCGTGGCCGCCTGCCCGACGGCCGCCTCCGCCGCCCGTACGTGCACGGCCGCCCTGCCGTTGTCGCCCGCGTCGGTGAAGCCGCGTGCCTCGTCCAGAGCGGTGGACGCGAAGACGAGCCGGTCCTCGGCCTGCGTGACGCTGTCCGCGACGGGCGCGGAGGCCGAGTCGGCGTACCGCTCGCGCATCGCGGCGAGCGTGTCCCGCGCCGTCGCGACCCGCCCGTTCAGCTCGCGGAAGGTGCCCCCGACCGTCTCGACGGCCTGCGGCGCGTTCCGCTCCAGGGCCCGGAGCCGGTCGAAACCCTCGGACTCGGCGTCGAGCCGGCTGTTCGCCTCCGCGCAGCGGGCGATGATCTCGTCCAGCATGCGGCGGCGGGTCCGGTCGTCCTCGGGGAAGGCGTCGTCCAGCTGCTGGCGCAGCCGGAAGGCGAGGGTCAGCTGGCCCTTCGCGAAGGCCACGGCGTCGGTGAACGGTGCCGCCGCCTCCTCGCCGAACTGCGCCGTGGCGAAGCCCAGTTCCTCCTGACTGGTGCGCAGCGCGTCGTCCGTCTCGACGAGGACCTGCTTCGCCCGGCTGTCGAGCTCGGGCAGCGGAGTCGGCGCCGGTGGCTCCGTACCGCCGGGGGAGCCCCAGCCCTGCCGCTCGCCCCGTGGTGTCGTACGGACCGCCATCCGCCGCTTCCGTTTGGCGAAGCTGTACGCGCCGATGGCCGCCGCCCCGACCACCACGACGACGGGCAGCACCAGATTGGTCGCCGCGCCTCCGTCGGCCGCCGGGCCCCCCGGGTCCGCCACCCCGGGCGTGATGGCGGGCGTGGGCACCGGCCGGCCCGCGAGCACCGCGTCGAATCCGTTCGCGGCGCCGGTCGCCGCCGCCGACCAGTCGTTCTGCCGCAGCGCGGGTTCGACGGCGGTGCGGGCGACCGTGGCGAGCTGGCCGGCGGTGAGCGGCGAGTCGATGTCCGCGGAGTAGGCGTACCGCCGGTCGTGGGTGGCGACCGCGAGCAGGAGGTCGTCACGGCCGAGGCCGTTGCGGGTGGCCGTCGTGTCGGCCCAGCTCTGCGGCGCGTGCCCGGAGAAGTCACGTACGTACACGACGAAGAGCTGCACCCGCCGGTCGTTGTAGAGGCGGTCGAGCGCCCGGCTCACCGCGGTCCGCTGATTGCCTAGCGCCCCGACCTTGTCGGTGATCTGGCTCTGCCGGTCGAGCGGGATCGGCTGCTCGGCGGCCACCTGCTGAGCGGCGGGGACGACAAGCCACCACGCCGTCACCAGCGCGGCCACGAGAGCCCTGACGGCTATACGGGTCCTGGGGCGACAGGGCGTGGGGCGACGGGGCCCGGGGCGACCGGGCCCGGGGCGGCTTACGAGTGACGTCACATTTGGGAGGTTATGTCGCGCCAAGGGAGGGCGCGACCGGACGTAGCGCCTGCTGGAACGGGGTGCTGTGGCGTCATCAGATGGCCCCCGGCGCATAGCCTGAGCGTCTCCATGACCGGCCGGTCATGGGCATACGGGGGAGGTAACGGCTTTGCGTGCACAGCTGCGCGGATTCGGACGGACACTGATACGGGCCTGGCGCGCGCCCCGCGCGCGGTGGCCCAAGCGGGTCGCGCTGGCGCTCGCCGTCCTGCTCCTCGTACCGGCGCTCACCGGCGCCGCCGCCCTGCGCCTCACCTACGCGGGCGACCTCCAGGACGGCACCCGCACCCGCGGCAAGGACGCCATCTGGCTGGGCCACGCCTGGGTGGACGGCCGGAAGAAGGACGCCGACCTGGACGCCTTCGCCGCGCGGATCCGCGGGACCGGGATACGCGACCTGTATGTCCACGCCGGGCCGCTGGAGCACGACGGCACTCTCCCCACGGCCCGCTACCCCCGGGCACGGTGGCTGATCGACGCCGTCCACCGCGAGATCCCGGGCGTACGCGTCCACGCCTGGCTGGGCGACAAGCTGGCGACCGAGACGCCCGACGGGCTGCGGCTGGAGCGGGCCGCGTCCCGCGCCGCCGTGGTCGGCTCCGCCCGGCAGATCCTGGACGCGGGCTTCGACGGCGTCCACTTCGATCTGGAGCCGCTGCACTCCGGCGACCGCGACTATCTCTCGCTCCTCGACGACCTGCGCGCCCTCACCCGGGCCCGTCAGGTGCCGCTCTCCGTCGCCGCCCACCAGATCGATCCGCTGCCCGCGCTGCACTCCGTCGCCGACGCGCTCACCGGGCACCCCAAATGGTGGTCGCAGGCGTTCTTCGCGCAGGTCGCCCGGCGGGTCGACCAGATCGCCGTCATGTCGTACGACACGGCGATGCCGCTGGAGAGCCTGTACGGCGGCTATGTCGCGCAGCAGACCACGCTCGCCCTCGAAGTCACGCCGGAGGGCACCGACCTGCTGATGGGGCTGCCCTTCTACTACGAGGACGACATGAGCCACCACGGCCACGCGGAGACCGTCGCGGCCGCGGTCCGCGGCGTCAGGCTGGGCCTGGGGCGCACGGACCGCGACCGGGACCGCTTCGGCGTCGCGATCTACGTCGACTTCGCGGCCACCGAGAAGGACTGGACGTCCTACCGAGACGGCTGGGGACGTCTCGACACGACCGGCGGGTAGGTCCGGCGAGTACGTCCGGCGAGTAGGACCGGCCTCAGATGCTGAAGCGCTCCTTCGCCAGCAGCGGCCGTACCCGCGAGGTGAACCCGCCCGTACGGAACGGCCGCTGGAGCAGTCCGGGACGCAGCTCCTGGGCCAGCGCGGCGGCGATCATGCCCTGGTCGAGGGCGAGGACGAAGTCGCTGACCCGGCCCGTCCCCACATTGACGGAGTCACGGAAGCCGTAGCGCTCGTCGTACGCGCCGAAGTCGGCCGCGATCGCCTTCAGATTGGCGATGGCCTCCCCACGCGCCTGCGGCAGCGCGAGGAACGACGCGTGCGGGGTGACGACCCCGTTGGTGTACGCGGACGCCGGCGGCAGCGGCTCGCCGTGGGTGACGAAGGTGCGGTCGGTGTTGGAGGCGTACCCGTCGGTCTGCATCCCGATCGCGTCGACGCCGTACTCCTGATAGCCGTCCTCGGGCACATTGGACGGGGAGAAGCCCCAGTAGCCGTACCCGGCCTCCTCGAGACCGTGCTCGATCTGGGAGCGGACGTAGCGGCGGTGGGTGGTGCCCCAGGAGCGCGGCGACCACTCGGTCTCGGGCACGAAGAGCGGCACCATCAGCGCCTCGAACATCGAGCCGCCCCAGGTGGGGACGAGCTTGCGGCCCCGGTAGGTGTAGTGGCCCTGCCAGAGGCGGACACCGTCGATGGTCTCGTACGCGCCGCCCGGCGGCTGCTCCTGGCCGTGCTCGGGGAGCATCGTGCGCAGCATGTGCCAGTAGTGGTCGCCGGGGAGCGTGCCGTCGGCGATGCCCAGGTAACTGGCCATGCGGGGCTCGGTGTTGAGAGCGCCGTAGTGGTGCGCGGTGGGTTCACCGGTGTCGGTCCAGAAGCCGCCGCGGAGCTGGCCGGGGCCCTTCACCGGGTCGGCCGGGTCGTACGGCGTGTAGTAGTACGACCAGTCCGCGGTCGCGAGGAGCGCGGCGACCCGGCCGCGCAGCCGGGGTTCCGCGTCGGCGGCGATCCGCAGGCCGGTGACGAGCCAGGCGTTGTCGACGGAGGAGAGGAAGGGGCGGACCGGGTCGCCGGTGCCGGGCCAGCTGGTGAGGACGGAACCGTCGTACGCGTCGTACCAGTTGAGCCAGAAGCCGTGGTGGCGTTCGAGCCGCTCGACGGCCGAGACGGTGTGCGCCAGCCTGCGGTACATGGTGTCGCGGCCGATGACGCCGAGGCCCGCCGCGGCGACGGTGGACCACAGGCCGCAGCCGATATTGGTCGGTGAGGTGTTCCGCGAGGGGACGGGCGTACCGGGCCCGGAGACGTCGATCTTGTCGGCGGTGAGACCGTGGTCGGTCGTCATCGCCTCGATCGAGCGGTACGTGTCCTGGAACCAGCGGTGCAGCAGGGGGAGATCGGAGGAGGGCGCGGTGACGGCCCGTCCGGAGGGGGCGGGTGCGGCGAGGGCGGGCGTGGATACGGCTCCGAGGGACAGAGCGGCGGCCCCGGTTCCCGCTGCGGCGAGAAACGTGCGACGGTCCATGAGAGTCCAGCTCCTGTTGGCGGGTGTGGAGTTGTGGGGTTGTGGAGGTGCGGTGGTGGTACGACGGGGGCCGACGACGGTCAGGTGCCGTCGGCCCCCGGGTCTGTGGCGGCGGGTGGCTCAGCCGCGGGTTTCAGCCGCGATCTAGCCGCGATCTAGCCGCGATCTAGCCGCGATCTAGCCGCGGTCTCGTCGCGGTCCCGGTCGCGGTCTCAGCCGCGGGCGAGCCGCAGGAAGCGGATGCCGGGGTTGGGCAGCTCGACGGTCAGCACCGCGGTGCCCTCGGCGTCCGCGGTGACGGGCGCGAGCGTCTCGACGGGCAGTTCGTCGGCGGCGCGCAGCTTCCGCCACTGCTGGTCGTCGGGCCAGTCACCGCCGTCGAGGTCCTTCCAGACGGCCTGGATATTGGCATGGTGCTCGTCGACCCTGCGCGACTCGACGGTGTGGACGGCGCCCGGTTCGAGGCCGGTGACGCGGACGGTCGCGGCGCGGTCGAGCACGGCCGCGCCGTCGATCTTGGACTGGTCGAGGGTGCCGTTCCAGAGCAGGACGTCCACGGTCGAGCCGTCCTCCGCGCGGGTGGCGAGGGACTCGACGAGCGCGCCCGCGCCGTCGCCGCCGACCGCCGCGGGGATCCGGCCGCCGGTGAGCTGGGAGAGGAGATACAGCGCCCAGAAGCGCGGCTTGCGCAGATTGCCCACCGTCAGCAGCCCGAAACCGCCGTGGAACAGCCGGGGCGGCCAGCCCAGCTCCTCGAACTGGTCGGAGGCCACCCAGTAGGAGAGGCAGTCGGTGGACGACAGTGCGCTCTTCATGCCGCGCAGCACGAACGGCGCGGCGAAGACGGAGTCGCTGACGCGGTGGAAGTGCGTGGGCGTGACGCCCCACTCCGTCCACAGGATCTCCGGCTCGGGCCTGCCCGTCGCCTCGGCGAAGGCGCGTGTCATCGGGCGGAAGTCCAGCGGGGCGTTGCCGTAGGTGTGGGTGGAGACGAAGTCGACCGGTACGTCGTGCTCCTGGCAGTACTCCAGCAGCGCGCCGACCCAGCCGGCCGCGGCGGAGGAGGGCCCGCCCACCCTGATCCGCTCGTCCACGCCCTTCACGGCGCGTACGGCGACCTCGTACAGCCGGTGGTAGTCGTCCTGGGTGCCGTTCCAGAACACCTCCAGATTGGCCTCGTTCCAGACCTCGAACTCCCAGCCGGCGACGGTGTCGCGGCCGTACCGCTCCTGGAGGTGGACGGTCAGCTCGCGGCAGAGATCGCCCCAGCGCTCCCACCGCGCGGGGGTGGAGACCAGGGCCTTGTAGTCGAAGACCGTGTAGTGCGGGTCGGAGGCGAGTTCCCTCGGCATGAAGGAGAGCTCGACCACGGGCTTGAGGCCGGTGGCCAGGAAACGGTCGTAGACGGCGTCGAGACCGGAGAAGTCGAACGAGCCGTCGCCGCGTACGGTCACGGTCTCGGGCAGGAAGGTGCCGTGCGCGCGGACGGAGCGTACGCCGATCTCGTCGCGGACGATGGCCAGCGCCTCGCCGTACTCCTTCGCGACATCGGAGCCGCCCGCGCCCGGCTTGTCCCAGGTCAGCAGCGAGAAGTGCTCGGCGCCGATCATCCGGTTCCAGACGCCCGGGAGTTCGGTGGCCGGGGCCGCCGCGTCCACGGCCACGGTGACCTCGGCCGCGCGCGAGCCGGCGGCCCTGGCGGAGCCGGGCACCGCCTCGGACAGCGCGCCGGCACCGGTGTCCGACCAGGTGGCGACCTTGTAGAAGTAGCCGCGGCCCGGCTGGGCCAGCGTGTCCGCGTACGGCGGGTGCGGTACGGCGAGCACATCGCCGCCGAGGTGGTCGAGCGGCTCGAAGGGGCCCTCGGCGGAGTCGGCGCGGTGCACCAGATATCCGAGCGCGCCCGGCACCGGACGCCAGGTCAGCAGCACATGGCCGGTGCCGTCGTCGGCGGACAGACCGGTGGGAGCGGGAAGCTCCCCGATGCCGAGGAGCCGCCCGTCACTGGGCTTCCCGATGCGCGACTCCCAGTCGGCGCGAGCGGCGGACTTTTCGGTCATGACTGTACAAACCTTTTCTCGGAGGGGGGTGTGGAGCCGGAGAAGCGCGGAAGTTGAGGAAGGGCGCGGAGTTACGGACGGGCGCGGAGCTGTGGAGACACGCGAGAGCTGTGGAGACGCGCGGGAGCCGTGGAGACACGCGGAGACGCGTCGAGGGTCCGGCGACTACATGACGGCGGCCGTGACGCTCATTTGATGCCGGCCGTGGCGATGCCCTGGGTGAAGTACCGCTGGAGCACCATGAAGACGAGCAGCACCGGCAGCACGACCAGCAAGGAGCCGGCCATCAGCATTCCGTTGGAGCCCTCCGACTGGTTGGGGTCGGTGGCGAAGGTCGCCAGCGCCACCGGAAGGGTGTATTTGCCCGGGTCGTTGGTGGCGATCAGCGGCCAGACGAAGTTGTTCCAGGAGCCCAGGAAGGTGAGGATCGCGAGCGTCGCCAGGGCGGGTTTGACCAGCGGCATCACGATCCGCCAGAAGATGTACCACTCACCGGCGCCGTCCATCCTGGCCGCTTCCAGCAGCTCGTCCGGGATCGACTGCATGAACTGCCGCATCAGGAAGACCCCGAAGGCCCCCGCCGCGAACGGCAGCACCAGACCCGCGTACGAGTCGATCAGCCGCAACTTGCTCATCAGGACGAAGAGCGGCAGCAGCATCAGGTTGCCGGGCACCATGAGCGCGCCGAGCACCAGCGCGAACAGCTTGTTCCGGCCGGCGAACCGCAGCTTGGCCAGGGCGTATCCCAGCATCGAGCAGAACACCAGATTGGAGACCGTCACCAGCACGGCGACGAGCACGGAGTTGAAGAAGTAGAGCGGCAGGTCGAGCCGGTCGAGCAGGCGCGAGAAGTGCGCCAGGGTCCAGTCGGTGGGGAGCCACACCGGCGGGCTGGCCGCCAGTTCGCGGTCGGTCTTGAAGGCGGACAGCGCCATCCAGAGGAACGGCGCCGACATGACCAGCACACCGAGCGACAGCAGGACGTACACGCCGGTTTTCCCGCGTCGGCCGGTGCGCCCGTTCCGGCGCGGCGCGGCCTGCTGGGTCGAAGTCTCCGCGGCACTCATTTCGTGTTGTCCTTCAGCAGACGGAGCTGGAGCACCGTAATGCCCATGATGACGACGAAGAGCACATACGCCATGGCGCTCGCGTAGCCCATGTGGAAGAAGTTGAAGCCTTCGCGGTACATGTTCAGCGAGACGGTGAGGGTGCTGTTCGAGGGGCCGCCCTCGGTCATCACGAACGGCTCCTCGAAGACGTTGAGATAGCCGATCGTGGTGATGACCGTGGCGTACAGCATCGTCGGCCGCAGCAGCGGCACGGTGATCCGGCGGAACTCCTGCCAGGGACCGGCACCGTCCAGCCGCGCGGCTTCCCGTACGTCGGCGGGAATGGCCTGGAGGCCCGCGATGAACAGCACCATCACCGTGCCGAGGTTGCGCCAGACCGCCATCAGGATCAGCGACGGCATGGCCAGCGCTTCGGAGCCGAGGAAGTCGGGGGTGGTGAGCCCGACTTCGGAGGCCAGGCCCGCGATCAGTCCTTCGGACGGATCGAGGACGAAGGTCCAGACGACGGCGACGGCGACGATGCTGGTCACCACCGGGGCGTAGAAGCCGACCCGGAAGCAGGTCCGCGCCCGGTCGATCCCGCTGTTCAGCAGGACGGCGGCGGCGAGTCCCGCGCCGATGGTGAGCGGTACGCCGACGACCACGAAGTACGCCGTGTTGAACAGCGCCTTCAGGAACTTCTCGTCGCCGAAGAGCTTCGTGTAGTTCTCGAAACCGATGAACTCCGCGGAGAGCGGGTCGGTCACATTGCGCAGCCCGAAATCGGTGAAGCTCATGGCGAGCGTGGCGACGATCGGGAAGGCCATGAAGACCGTGAACAGCACCAGGAACGGGGTGGAGAACAGCCACCCGGCCAGATTCTGCACCCCCAGGGAGCGCGGCTCACGGCCCTTCGCGCCGCTCGTCGGCGGACTGGCCCCGGCCGGCGCCGGGGCGGCGTCCGCGGCGGATTCGGTCGTGGTGGTCATGGCGGCTACTCCACGAGCCCTTCGATCTCGGACTGCGCCTTGTCGGCGGCGTCCTTGGCCGAGGACTTGTTCTGGGTCACCGCGCCGAGGGCCTCGTCGACCTTCGAGGTGATCTCGCTCCACTTGGCCAGGACCGGCGTGCCCTTGGCGGATTCCATCTGCTCACGGAAGACCTGGAGCCCCGGGTCGTCGGAGAGCTTGCCGGAGTCCCAGGCGCTGGTGTTGGCGGGCAGGTCGCTGGTGCGGGTGAACCAGTCCTTCTGGCCCTCGGTGTCCGTGAGGTACGTGATGAAGTCCTTGGCCGCGGCCTTGTGCGTGCTGTCCTTGGAGACGACCAGGCTGGAGCCGCCCGCCATCGAGACGGACGCCTTGTCACCGGGGACCTTCGCGACGCCCCACTTGCCCTTGAGGTCGGGGTAGTCGTCATTGATCAGGGTCATGATCCAGGGGCCGGAGAAGAACATCGGCACATCGCCGGAGTTGAAGTCCTTCAGCACCTCGTAGCCGGGCGGGGTGCTCTTCTTGGTGAGCCCCTTGTCGAAGTACGAGGCGTACTCCGTCATGGCCCTGATGGATTCGGGGCTGTTGAAGACGGCCTTGCCGTCCTCGGACACGATCTCGCCGCCGGCCGAGTACAGGAAGGGGTACCAGCTCTGTACGGTGTCCAGACCGCTGGGCTGGAGGTAGAGGCCCCACTTCGTACGCGCCTTGTCCTGGTAGGCGGTGGCGAGCTGCCCCAGCTCCTGCCAGTTGGCCGGGGCCTTGCTGACGCCGGCCTTCTCGGCGAGGTCGGTGCGGTAGTAGAGGACGCGGGTGTCGACGTACCAGGGGACGCCGTACACCTCGCCGTCCACCTCTCCCTGCTTCCAGGCGGCGGGGAAGAAGTCGTCCTTCTCGAAGGCCTTCGTGTCGACCGGCTCCAGAACGCCCAGCTCGGAGAACTCACCGATGTACGTGCCGCCCATCTGCGCCACATCGGGCAGGGTGCCGGCGGCGGCCGCGGAGACCAGCTTCTGGTGCGCGACGTCCCAGCTGATGGGGGTGACCTTGACCGTGATGTGCGGGTTGGCCTTCTCGTACACCTTGGCGACGTCCGCGAGCTTCTCGCCCTCGGCGCCCATGGCCCAGACGGTGAGCGTCTGCTCCTTGTCGGCGGCGACCCCCTCACCCCCCGAGCTTCCGCACGCGGTGAGTCCGAATGCCACCGCGAGCGCGGTGGCGGCAGAGGCGGTTCTGGCGGTGCGGTGCATGGACGGCTCCTCCTTGAGCTCCCCGATGTATGCGCTGCCTGTAAGCGCATACATCACTCTGCCGCCGCGCTTCGGGAATCCGCAAGAGGTGCCTTGGTCACACTCGTGCAACATGTGCGACATCTGTGCGTGCGACAGCTGTTCAGGTATCCGTGCGGGGGAGAGGCGTGCGTGCGGCGCGTGGTCGGGCGGTTTCCGCTGGTGTCCGGCCGAGTGTGTCTCGTTGTGTCCGGTGGGCTACTGTCGCGATCATGTCCGCGTTCGTGCACGGCTTTCCCTTTGATCCGGCGTACGGCCGGACCCTTGATGAGCTGCTCGTCATCGCGGCGCCTGCCCCGCCTGACGGATTCGACACGTTCTGGCGGGATCGTTACGAGGCGGCGCTACGGGTGGGGACGGCACCGGCGGTGGGCCCCCAGGAGGACGAGCGCGACGGATTCCGGATCTTCGGGGTGTCGTTCACCTCGGTCGGCGGGCTGCGCCTCGGCGGCTGGCTCGTCCTGCCCGCCGAAGGGCCGGTGCGGTACGGATTCGTCATCGGCCACGGCTACGGCGGACGCCAGGAGGCCGGCCGGGACGTGCCGCTTCCGCTGCCGGGCGGCGCGGCGATCCTGCCGTGCGTACGGGGGATGGGGTCCCGCAGCCGCAGACCGGGCATCCCGGGCGACGCCGACCGCCATGTCCTGCACGGCATCGAGTCCCGTGACACGTATGTCCTCGGCGACTGCGTGGCCGACCTGTGGTGCGCCGCGTCCGCGCTGCTCGACCTGGTACCGGAACTGGTGACGGCGCGAGGTCCCCGGCTCGCCTACGCGGGCGAGAGCCTCGGCGGCGGCCTCGGCGCGCTGGCGCTGCCCTGGGACGACCGCTTCGCCTGCGGCCGGCTGACCGTACCGACCTTCGGCGACCATCCGCTGCGGCTGACGCTGCCCTCCGTCGGGAGCGGCGAGGCGGTACGGGCCCACTACCGCGATCACCCCGGGATCATGGACGTACTCCCGTACTTCGACGCCGCCACGGCGGCGAGCCGGATCCGGATCCCGACGCTGGTCGCCCCGGCCCTGTTCGACCCATCGGTCCCGCCGCCGGGCCAGTTCGCCGTCTACAACGCGCTCGCGGGCCCGCGTGAACTGCACGTACTGACGGCCGGCCACTTCGAGCACGAGGGGAGCGAGCGGGAGGAACGGGAGCTGCGGGCGGCGGATGAGCGCTTCTTCGGGGAGAGGCTGGGGTGAGGGTCAGGACCGAGGGGTAGTCGTGGTGACCCGGAATTGATCATGGCGGGTGGGGGCCGCCCCTGAGGTTTGAGTTTCGCGGTTGCGGGTCGGGCGTCAAGGGCGCTCCTGCGTCGCGTCGGCTACGCCGATTCCGCTGCGCTCCACCCTTGACTCCCGCCCCTCCACCGCAAGTGCGGCTTTGAGGGGGGCGGCCCCCGGGGGGAGGGGTCCCCGGGGAAGCACCTCTGTTCCTGGGGCCAGTTCCCGACCGCAGGTCGGTGGGCCCTGCGGGGCTGCGCGGCAGTGGAGTGGGGCGGCCCGGCCCCGGCTCAGCGACTGTTCGCAGGTGAGGGGCTGGGATTCATGCCCCGCTGATGACGGTGTGTGGGCGGTGGGGTGGGTGTGACGGGAGAGGCGGTGAGTGGGCCCCTGAGAGACCGTGATGTGCCGTGGATCCAGGTCAAGTGGACACAGGACGCATCACCGGTCCAAGGGCCCTCCAAAGGGACCGCCAAACTGGGGCATAGGGGGCATGCTGCGGGTCTCGTCCGCCTCGGGCGACAGCAGCAGCCAGCAACGGAGCCTCACCAGCGGGGCATGAGGCCCAACTGCCCACTCACCTCTGCTCGCTGAGCCGGTGCCGGGCCGCCCCACTCCACTGCCGCGCAGCCCCGCAGGGCCCACCGACCTGCGGTCGGCAACCGGGCCCCCGCGACAGAGGTGCTTCCCCCGGGGACCCCTCCCCCCGGGGCCGCCCCCCCTCAAAGCAGCACTTGCGGTGGAGGGGCGGGAGTCAAGGGTGGAGCGAAGCGGAATCGGCGTAGCCGACGCGACGAAGGAGCGCCCTTGACGCCCGACCCGCAACCGCGAAACTCAAAGATCAGGGGCGGCCCCACCCGCCATCAAACCCCCCGACCCACCCGGACTACCCCTCGGTCCTGACCTGCCCCCACCCCCGCTACCCGCAGCCGCAGCTGGCCCTGCGGGCCACCGCGACCGGGAGCATCAGGGAGACCGGTTCGCGGGTCGGTTCCGCGAGTCGTCGGACGAGCAGTTCCACCGCTTCCTCGCCGAGCCGGCGGATCGGCTGGCGTACGGTCGTCAGCGCCGGGCGCACCATGCGGCTCAGGGGGATCCCGTCGAACCCCGTGACCGCGATGTCCTCGGGTACCCGTACCCCGCGCCGCTCCAGCGCGTGGAGCGCGCCGATCGCCATCTGGTCGTTGGCGAAGAGCATCGCCTGCGGGCGGCCCCCGTCCCGGTCGGCGCGGTCGAGCAGTGTTTCCGCGGCTCGTTCTCCCTCGGCCTGGGTCATCATCACGGTGCGCAGATCGGGTTCGTCCGGGACCGGCAGCCCGGCCTCGGCGCAGGCGTCCCTGAATCCCCGGAACCGCGCCTCCGCGTCCGGTGAGTCCTTCTCGCCCCCGACGAAGACCAGTCCGCGCAGGCCGTGGTCGCGGATCAGATGGCGGGTCAGTTCCCGTTCGCCGTCGGAGTTGGCCACCTCGATGTGGTCGAGATGGTCGATCTCGCGCGGCCCCGCCAGCATCACCACCGGCAGCCGGCGCGAAATCACCTCAAGGTCCTCGGTGGGGACGGTCCGCGCCAGTACGGCGAATCCGTCGACCCGGCCCGCGACCTTCGCCACCAGCGACTCCGGCCCGCCCTTCAGGGACGCGGCGATCAGCAGCGCGTAGCCGTGCCGCCGCGCGGCCCGCTCCATGCCCCGGATGATCTGGTCGGAGTAGAGCATCACCGCGGAGTCGTCGTACGTGTCGTCCGCCTCGGCGTCCGTCTCGGCGTCCGGATCGGAGTAGTCGGGGAAGCAGAGCCCGAGCACGCCGGTGGTCCTGCTGGCCAGACCGCGCGCGTTGCCGCTCGGTACGTACCCGAGCGCGCGCGCCGCTTCCAGTACCCGGTCGCGGGTCTGGGCGCGTACGGAGTCGGGGTTCCGGTAGACCCGCGAGACCGTCGCAATGGAGACGCCCGACCGCTCGGCGACGTCGTACACCGTGGGGGCACTCACCCGACCGACCCGTCCCCTTCTCTCTCTTCTTCACTGTTGCCCGCGTGTTTCATGAAAGCGCATTCACCCTAGGCGCCGCGCCGTCCGGGGAGCAAGGCGGGCCCTCCCGGCCAGGGCCGGGATCCAGCCAAGAATGACAGGGTAACTTGCAAGGTTACCTGTCTATCTCTACGGTGAGCGTATGCCCGAGGAGTTCGAGAGGTCCGAAGACCCGACCGCCGAGCAGGTCGCCGCCGATGTCACCGCGGTGGTCCGCAGGCTGGTGCGACGGCTGCGCACGGCAACGCCGGACAGCAGGCTCACGCCGTCCCAGCAATCGGTCCTGGCGCGGTTGGACGGCGAAGGGCCGTCGACCACGGCCGCGCTGGCCCGCGCGGAGTACGTACGTCCGCAGTCCATGCGGCTGACCCTCGGCGTCCTGGAGGAACAGGGCCTGGTCGAGCGGACGCCGGACCCCGACGACGGGCGGCAGTCCGTCGTCTCGGTCACGGACGCCGGCCACGCCACGCTCGCCTCGGCCCGCGCGGCCAAGCAGGGCTGGCTCTCCGAAGCGATCGCGGGCGAACTGGACGGCGCGGAACGCCGCGCGCTGGCCGAGGCGGCGGCCCTGCTGGGACGCCTGGTGGAGAGGAGTGAGTGACACGGAAGCCCGCGGGACGGAAGAAGGCGCACCCGACGTACAGCAGACACAGATACACACGCAGGCACACACGCAGACACACACCCATACGCATACGGACCTGACGGCGCCCGGCGAGCCCAGCGGCAGCGGCCCCAGGACCCCCGGTTTCCGAGGCCGTCTCACCGCCCCGCTGCTCCTGGGCTCGCTGCTCAACCCGCTCAACACCACCATGATCTCCACCGCGCTGGTGGCGATCGGACACAGCTTCGGGATCGGCGCCGCCGACACCGCCTGGCTGATTTCCGTCCTCTATCTCGCCAGCGCCGTCGCACAGCCCGTACTCGGCAAGCTCGCCGACTCGCTCGGCCCGCGCCGGATCTTCCTCGCGGGCCTGGTCGTCGTCTTCGCCTCCGGCCTGGTCGGCGCGGTGGCACCGTCCTTCGGCTGGCTCATCGTCTCCCGGCTGCTGCTCGGCATCGGTACCTCCGCCGCCTATCCGGCGGCCATGTCCGTCCTGCGCGACGAGGGCCGGCGGGTCGGACATCCCGCCCCGCGTACCGTGCTGGCCCGGCTCTCCTTCGCCTCGCTCGGCAGCGCGGCCGTCGGTCCCACGCTCGGCGGACTCCTTGTCGCCCTGGTCGGGTGGCGCGGCATCTTCGCCGTCAACCTGCCCATCGCGCTGATCGCCTTCGTCGCCGGGCTCATCTGGATCCCCGCCGACCCGCCGCGCGAGCCCGCCGCCGCGGCCGCCGGCCGTTCACCGCGTCTCACGCTCGACCCACTCGGCATCGGGCTGTTCGCCACGGCCCTGACGCTCCTCGTCTTCTTCCTGCTCGATCTCGCCCATCCGATGTGGTGGCTGCTCGCGCCCTTCGGCGTCCTGACGGCCGTGCTCGTGTGGTGGCAGCTGCGCAGGCCGCTGCCGTTCATAGATCTGCGGATGATCGTGCGCAACGGCCCGCTCGCGCGCACCTATCTGCGGCACGGCGTCAGCTATCTGGTCATCTACTGCGTCATGTACGGCTTCACGCAGTGGCTGGAGGAGGGCCGTGGCCTCTCCTCCGGTGAGAGCGGACTGCTCATGCTCCCGATGTCGGTGACCGCGCTGGTCTGCTCGCTGCTCGGGGCCCGTACCAAGGGCATCCGCGGCCCGCTCGTCCTCGGCTGCCTGCTGCTCACCGGCGGCGCGGGCCTGCTGCTCTTCGTCGACGACAGCACCCCGATCGCCGTACTGCTGCTCGCGGGGGCGTGCTTCGGCGTTCCGCAGGGGCTGATCGGTACGAGCAACCAGGCGGCGGTCCAGGCGCATGCCCCGCCCGAGAGCATCGGATCTGCGGCCGGGCTCCAGCGCACCGCGCAGTACATCGGTGCCATATCGGCATCGAGCCTGATCGCCCTCGCCTATGGACAGGCGGCGAGCGACAGCGGACTGCATCTGATGGCGGGCGCCTCCGCCGTCCTCTGCGTGCTGCTGATCATCCTGACCGTCACAGACCGGGCGCTCCGCGCCCACCACCGATAACCGCCCCAACCGCCCTATCCGAGACCACGCCCGAGACCACACCCCCTACCGCATTCCGTACCGCAAGGAGCACCACCATGACCGTCACCACCCTCGACCCCAAGACCGCCCTGGTCGTCGTCGACCTCCAGAAGGCCGTCGTCGCCCTGCCCACCGCCCCCTACCCGGCCGCGGAGGTAGTGGCGCGCTCCGCCGAGCTCGCCGCCGCCTTCCGCGCCAAGGGGCTGCCCGTCGTGTTCGTCCGTGTCACCGGCGGCGCGCCCGGCCGTACCGAGGCTCAGATGCGCGGTGGGCAGCCCGCCGCCGACTGGGCCGACCTCGTGCCCGAACTGGGCGTCCAGGACGGCGACATCGTGGTCACCAAGCAGCAGTGGGGCGCGTTCCACGGCACCGATCTCGACCTCCAGCTGCGCCGCCGGGGCGTCACCCAGATCGTGGTGACGGGCATCGCCACCAGCATCGGCGCCGAGTCCACCGCCCGCGCCGCGTACGAGCACGGCTATCACGTCACCATCGCCGTCGACGCGGTCGCCGACATGGACGGGGGCGCGCACCGGAACAGCGTCGAGAAGATCTTCCCGAGGCTCGGCGAGACCGGCACCACCGAGGCCATCGTGAAGCTCCTCGGCTGACGGCACCACCAGTGGCAACAGGAGGGGCCGGGAGGGGCCCGGAATCACGGGCCCCTCCCGTCTCCACGGCTACGTCATTCGCCGCGCCGCCGGATCTTGTTGCCCAGCCACACCAGCGGGTCGTACTTCCGGTCCACGGCCCGCTCCTTGAGCGGGATCAGCGCGTTGTCGGTGATCTTTATGTGCTCAGGGCATACCTCGGTGCAGCATTTGGTGATGTTGCAGTAGCCGAGGCCGTGCTCGTCCTGGGCGGTCTTCTTCCGGTCGAGCCCCGATTCCTCCGCCGCGTCCAGCGGATGCATATCCAGCTCGGCCACCCGCATCAGGAAGCGTGGCCCGGCGAACGCGGTCTTGTTCTCCTCGTGGTCCCGCACCACATGGCAGGTGTCCTGGCACAGGAAGCACTCGATGCACTTACGGAACTCCTGTGAGCGGTCCACATCCACCTGCTGCATCCGGTACTCACCGGCGGCCACCCCCGGCGGCGGTACGAACGACGGCACCTCCCGCGCCTTCGCGTAATTGAAGGAGACGTCCGTCACCAGATCGCGGATCACCGGGAAGGCACGCAGCGGGGTGACCGTGATCGTCTCCTCGCGCGAGAAGACCGACATCCGGGTCATGCACATCAGCCGCGGCCGGCCGTTGATCTCCGCGCTGCACGAACCGCACTTGCCCGCCTTGCAGTTCCAGCGGACGGCCAGATCCGCCGCCTGGGTCGCCTGGAGCCGGTGGATGATGTCGAGGACCACCTCCCCGTCGTTCACCTCGACGGCGAAGTCCTTCAGCTCCCCGCCGTCGGCGTCGCCCCGCCAGACCCGGAACTTCGCCTCGTATGTCGTCGACGCGCTCGCGCTCGTACCCGTACTCGCACTCACTCGTGAAGCTCCTCTTCGGCGAGGTACTTGACCAGCTCTTCCTTGTCGAACAGGGCCAGCAGGTCGGGACGTATGGGCTCGGTCGTCCGGCGCGTGAGCGCGATCCGGCCGGGCGTGGGACCGGTGGCCGCGGCTCCCTCCGATCCGGTGGCCGCGGCTCCCCCCGATCCGGTGGCCGTGCTCTCCTCCGTGCCGGTGAGCCGGCAGTACAGATTGACCCGGCGCCAGTCGGCGTCCATGCCGGGCCAGTCCTCCCGGGTGTGCCCGCC
The DNA here is from genome assembly GCF_004151105.1 of Streptomyces sp. L-9-10. Classification (GTDB taxonomy): domain Bacteria; phylum Actinomycetota; class Actinomycetes; order Streptomycetales; family Streptomycetaceae; genus Streptomyces. The sequence continues at coordinate 251,478 of NZ_PHRF01000095.1, read as the reverse complement.
CCGGCTCTCGGTACGTTCCAGGGCGGCCCGTGCGACGCACTCGCTGACCAGCAGCATGTTCCGCAGGTCGAGCGCCAGGTGCCAGCCGGGATTGAACTGGCGGTGCCCCTCGACCACGGCCCGGCCCGCCCGTACGCGCAGCTCGGCCAGCCTCTCCAGCGCCTGCTCCATCTCCTGCTCCCGCCGGATGATGCCGACCAGGTCGTTCATCGTCTGCTGGAGCTCCTGATGGAGGGTGTACGGATTCTCCGCGGGCCGGCCGCCCGGACCGCTCCCGTCGCCCCGCGATGTGCCGTCCGCGCCGAACGGGCGCAGCGCCTCGGCCGCCGCCGCGTCGATCTGTCCCTCGTCCAGGGCGGGGCGTGCGTCGAGCCCGGCCGCGTACGCGGCGGCGTGCAGCCCCGCCCGCCGGCCGAAGACCAGCAGATCGGAGAGGGAGTTCCCGCCGAGCCGGTTGGAACCGTGCATGCCGCCCGCGACCTCGCCCGCCGCGTACAGCCCGGCGACCCCGGGCGCGGCGGCGGTCTCCGAGTCGACGGCGATCCCGCCCATCACGTAGTGGCAGGTCGGGCCGACCTCCATCGCCTCCGCCGTGATGTCGACATCCGCCAGCTCCTTGAACTGGTGGTACATCGACGGCAGCCGGCGCCGGACCACCTCGGCGGGCATCCGCGTCGAGACGTCGAGGAAGACGCCGCCGTGCGGAGAGCCGCGGCCCGCCTTGACCTCGGAGTTGATGGCGCGGGCCACCTCGTCGCGGGGGAGCAGTTCGGGGGGACGCCGGTTGTGGTCCGGGTCGTCGTACCAGCGGTCGCCCTCGTCCTCCGACTCCGCGTACTTCTCCTTGAAGACGTCCGGGATGTAGTCGAACATGAACCGCTTGCCCTCGGAATTGCGCAGGACACCGCCGTCACCGCGCACCGATTCGGTGACCAGGATGCCCTTGACCGACGGCGGCCAGACCATGCCCGTCGGATGGAACTGCACGAACTCCATGTTGAGGAGGGGAGCGCCCGCGAGCAGCGCCAGCGCGTGGCCGTCGCCCGTGTACTCCCAGGAGTTCGAGGTCACCTTGAAGGACTTGCCGATCCCGCCCGTGGCGAGCACGACGGACGGGGCCTCCAGCACGAAGAAGCGGCCGGACTCCCGCTCGTAACAGAAGGCCCCCGCGACCCGGCCGCCGTCCTGCCCGCCGTCGGTTCCCGCACCCTCCTCCTTGAGGATCCGGGTGACCGTGCACTCCTGGTAGACCTTGAGCCGCGCCTCGTAGTCGCCGTACTCCCGGAAGTCCTCCTGCTGCAGGGCGACGATCTTCTGCTGGAGGGTGCGGATCAGCTCCAGGCCCGTACGGTCGCCGACATGGGCGAGCCGCGGGTACTCGTGCCCGCCGAAGTTGCGCTGGGAGATCTTTCCGTCGGGCGTACGGTCGAACAGCGCGCCCCAGGTCTCCAGCTCCCAGACGCGGTCCGGCGCCTCCTGGGCGTGCAGCTCCGCCATCCGCCACTGGTTGAGGAACTTCCCGCCGCGCAGGGTGTCGCGGAAGTGCACCCGCCAGTTGTCGCCGGAGTTCACATTGCCCATGGAGGCGGCGATCCCGCCCTCGGCCATCACCGTATGGGCCTTGCCGAAGAGGGACTTGCAGATGACGGCGGTACGAGCGCCCCGCTCGCGCGCCTCGATGGCGGCGCGCAGGCCCGCTCCTCCCGCACCCACCACCACGACGTCCCACTGCCGGCGTTCGAGTTGCGTCATTTCGGAAGGCTCTCCCTACAAGAGGCGCGGATCGTCAGAAGAGGCGCGGGTCGGCGAAGGTTCCGGTGGCGAGCAGGTACACGTAGAAGTCGCAGGCGGCGACGCTGATCAACGAGGCCCACGCGAGCTGCATATGGCGGTTGTTGAGCCGTCCGGCCCAGCCCCACAGCCGGTAGCGCACCGGATGCTTCGAGAAGTGCCGCAGCCGGCCGCCGATGATGTGCCGGCAGGAGTGGCAGGAGAGCGTGTACGCCCAGATCAGCACGGTGTTGACGAGGAAGATCAGCGAGCCGAGCCCCATATGGCCCCAGGCGTACTCCGCGTCCCGGAAGGTGAGCACGGTGTCGTACGTGAGGATGCCCGCGACCGGTACGGCCGCGTAGAAGAAGTACCGGTGGATGTTCTGCAGGATCAGCGGGAAGCGGGTCTCACCGGTGTACTTCGCGTGGGGCTCGGCGACGGCGCAGGCGGGCGGCGAGGCCCAGAAGCCGCGGTAATACGCCTTGCGGTAGTAGTAGCAGGTCAGCCGGAAGCCCAGCGGGAAGATGAGGATCAGCAGCGCGGGGGACAGGCCCCACCAGCTGCCGAAGATCTCCCAGTTCGGACCGTTCCGCATGGGCGCGCAGCTCTCCGCCAGACAGGGCGAGTAGAACGGCGAGACATACGGCGCCGCGTAGTAGTCGCTGTTCGCGAACGCTCGCCAGGTCGAGTACACGATGAAGGCGAGCAGTCCGGCGGCGGTCACGGCGGGCGCCAGCCACCAGCGGTCCGTCCGCAGGTGGCGGGGCGCGATGGCGGCGCGCGAGGCGCCGCGCACGCCCGTACCGCCGGATGAGCCCGTACTGACGGCTGGGGGTTCGGTACCGGTGGCCAACGAGGACTCCTGACGGAAGGGATCTAGGGAGCCCGCCGGTCGCGTACGCCCAGGCCCTCGTCGTCCGAGTCCGTCCACAGCGCGCTGTTGTACGGGGTGTCGGGGATGGTCACCAGGTCTTCGACGCGGCCGGCCGGCTGGGGCCGGGACTCGTTCTCACGCAGGAGCGCGAGATTCCGCTCCAGCCGGTCGACCGTGCGGACCAGGTCGTCGAGGCATCGCCTGATCGCTGTCACATCGTCCTGCAGGGACATGAGTTGCCCTCACTTCCAGGGGCTCGGGTGGCATGCGGGGTCGCGGGAATCCCCTCTGACGGATCCCCTCAGACGGCTCTCTCTCGGCTCTCTCGGTTCTCTCGCTCTCTGTGTGCGCCTGAGAGTGTTCCGTGTCACATCCCCCGTTGTGAAGCCGTAGGTCACTTGTTTTCCGGTGCGCGGGCCCGTTCCGGGAGCGGTTTGAGCCAAGCCCCGCGGCCGGGCGCATTGGGCCGCTCGGGTGGGTTTGATCGCACGTCACGACGTGTCTGCGCCGCCGCTGACTCGCGGTCCCCTTCAGTGAGTGGGCAAATAGGTGTGATCATCTCTAAATTCCACAAACAGGACGAAGAGGTACAAGCCATGTCCCACGTCGGCGCCCCACGCGGGAGGACATGCTCCCGAACGCTCCGCTCCCGAACGCTCCGCTCCGTCGCGCTTCTCACCACCGGTGTGCTGGCACTGGGGGCCCTGTCCGCGTGCACCTCGGAGGAGGACGGAAGCGAGCCCTCGGCCGCCGCCGCCCCGGACATCTCGGCCGTAAAACGTGAAGGAGTCGCCCAGGGCGGCACCATGCGCTGGGCGGTCGACACCATGCCCGCGACACTGAACACCTACCAGGCCGACGCGGACGCGGCCACGAGCCGGATCGCCGGTGCCGTACTGCCGGCCCTCTTCACGCTCGACAAGAGCGGCCGGCCCCAGCGGAACCCCGACTATCTGGAGTCCGCCAAGATCGTCGAGCGTGAGCCCAAGCAGGTCGTGCTCTACAAGCTGAACCAGCAGGCGGTGTGGAGCAACGGCCGGGAGATCGGGGCACCGGACTTCGTGGCGCAGTGGCGTGCGCTGCGCGGCAAGGACTCCGCTTACTGGACGGCACGCAACGCCGGGTACGAGCGGATCGAGAAGATCGAGCGCGGTGCCAACAACCTTGAGGTCAGAGTCACCTTCAACAAGCCGTACTCCGACTGGGAGTCGCTGTTCAGCCCGCTCTACCCCAAGGACGTGATGGGGACGCCCAACGCGTTCAACGACGGCGCCAGGAAGAACCTGAAGGTGACGGCGGGACCCTTCACCGTCAAGAAGGTGGACGGAAAGGCCAAGGAGACCACGCTCGCGCGCAACCCCCACTGGTGGGGAGAGCCCGCCAAGCTCGACCAGCTGATCATGCGCACGGTCCCCAGGAAGGAGACCGCGGGGGCGATCGCGGCCCGCAAGGTCGACATCGTCGAGATCGACAGCACCGTGGTCAAGCGCATGGCCCTGGCGGAGAAGGAAGCGGAGAAGGAAGCGGAGAGAGAAGCGGAGAAGGACACCGAGAAGCACGGCGGGAAGCACGCCGAATCCGGCGGCGGGCAGCCGCTCACCCACGGTCCTGGCGCCGCGATCACCCCGGGCTCCGCGCTCCGGTCCTGGGCGCTGGCCAACGGCTCCGACGAGGAGCAGGCCGAGGAGGCCGCGGAGGCGCGCAAGCGGACCGCCGAGTCCATCGCGCGGTACGCGCGGGAGCAGAAGGGACTGCGCGGCTACGAGATCCGCAGGTCGCTGGAGCCCGCGTTCACGCAGCTCGCGCTGAACGGCGAGTCCGGGCCGCTCGCGGACGAGCGGGTACGGCGGGCGGTCGCCCGCGCGATCAACCGTCAGGAACTGGCCGACACGGTGCTCCAGCCGCTCGGACTACAGGCGAAGCCGCCCGGCAGCCATCTGGCGCTGATGGGACAGAAGGCGTACGCGGACAGCAGCGAGGCGCTCGGCAAGCAGGACACGCTTGAGGCGCAGGCCCTGCTGGCCGACGCGGGCTGGACGCCGGACGGGGCCAAGAAGAAGGTGACCGCCAAGGCGGGCAGCAAGGCCCAGAAGAAGCGCGCGGAGGGTGAGGAGGGCGAGGAGGGCGACGAGGAGCTGAGCGAGGAGGAAGCGGAGGCCGCGGCCCAGGCCAAGCGCCCCGACGCGAAGACGGAAGAGGCCGAGAAGAAGAAGGCCGAGGAGCAGAAGCGGAAGTACGAGGAGAAGGTCGCGGCCGAGGAGAAGAAGAAGGGCGACAAGGACGACGACAAGGACGCGGCCGCGGCGAAGAAGAAGGCCGACGACACGGACGCGGGCAGCGACGTCCCCTCGGACGAGGGCCTGTACATCGTCGGGGACAACAAGCCGGGCAGGTCCGCCCCCCGCCCCGAGTCCGCGCATGTCCTTTCCCCCGCCTCCGTCGCCCGCCTCCAGGGGGACGTGCTGCTCCGGCAGGCCGCCGCCGTGGACGACTCCGACAAGAAGCCGGGCGGTGTGGCGGGCGCCTACGCCCCGCGCGGCACGGCCGCTCCCTCTTCCTCCACGTCGCCCTCCGCCTCCGCCGCGACCCTGCCGAGCGGCCCGCTCGGCAAGGACGGGAAGCCGCTCAGCCTCCGCTTCGTCCTGCCCGCGGGTGAGGGCGCGGAGTCGCTCCGCTCCGTCGGCGAGCGGATCTCGCGGATGCTCGACCGCATCGGTGTCGGTACGGAGATCACCAAGGTCTCGGACGACGAGTACTTCAAGGACCACATCGCCTCCGGCCACTACGACCTGGCCCTCTACTCCTGGCCGGCCAGCGCCTTCCCGGCGACCGACGGACGGCCGATCTACGCGAAGCCCGTGCCCGCCAGCGACGGTTCGCTGCTGGTGGAGCAGAACTACACCCGTGTCGGTACGGACCACATCGACCAGCTCTTCGCCAGCGCCGCCGCCGAGCTCAACGAGAAGAAGTCCCGCGATCTGGTCCGGCAGGCCGATGCCCGTATCTGGGCCGCGGCCGGATCCATCCCCCTCTACCAGCGTCCGCAGCTGGTCGCGGTGAAGCCGACGGTGGTGAACGCGGGCGCCTTCGGCTTCCAGACCCCTCGCTACCAGGACATCGGGTTCAAGGAGGGCGGGGCCGCGGGCCCGGACTCCAAGAAGAAGAAGTAGCGAAGAATCGGCGACGGAACCGGCGACGGAAGCGTACGTTCGGCGAAGATCGCGAGAAGAAAAAACGGACTGGTTCCCGAAATCGCAGGTCAGGGCGTTTTCGGAAGCTCAGAACCCCATCAATTGGCTTGCCCGCCGGCCTCCCCGGCGGGCAAGCTCGTTCCTGTCCCCGACCCGGGCAGCTCCACCCCTCCCGCGCGTCCCCGGCGCAGCCTCCCGCGCGGTCCCCCTCGCCACCCCGCGGCCCCGCACACCGTGATTTCGGCCTCTCCAATCGGGCTGGGAAGCCCCCGACGCCCCGGCCCCGTACCATGGGACTAGCCGTGGCGTGTCCGCCCGGCGGGCGTACGAGGAAACAACGCCGCATCCCACGATCGAGAGAAGCGCCAGCCAGCATGCCCACGCGCCACGACATCCGTAACGTCGCCATCGTCGCCCACGTCGACCATGGCAAGACCACTCTGGTCGACGCCATGCTGAAGCAGGCCGGCGCCTTCGCCGCGCACGCCGCCGAGCAACTCGATGACCGGATGATGGACTCGAACGACCTGGAGCGTGAGAAGGGCATCACGATCCTGGCCAAGAACACGGCCGTGAAGTACCACCCGAAGACGGGTGGCGACCCCATCACGATCAACATCATCGACACCCCCGGCCACGCCGACTTCGGCGGCGAGGTCGAGCGCGGTCTGTCGATGGTCGACGCCGTCGTGCTCCTCGTCGACGCGTCGGAGGGCCCGCTTCCGCAGACCCGCTTCGTGCTCCGCAAGGCGCTCCAGGCGAAGATGCCGGTCATCCTCTGTATCAACAAGACGGACCGCCCCGACTCCCGGATCGCCGAGGTCGTCGACGAGACGTACGACCTCTTCCTGGACCTGGACGCGACCGAGGAGCAGATCGAGTTCCCGATCGTCTACGCGTGCGCGCGGGACGGCGTGGCCTCGCTGACCAAGCCGGAGGACGGTACGGTCCCGGCCGACAGCGACAGCCTGGAGCCGTTCTTCAACACGATCCTGGCGCATGTCCCGGCGCCCGAGTTCGACGAGGCCGCTCCGCTCCAGGCCCATGTCACCAACCTGGACGCCGACAACTTCCTCGGCCGTATCGCGCTGTGCCGCGTCGAGCAGGGCGAGCTGAAGAAGGGCCAGACCGTCACCTGGATCAAGCGTGACGGCACGATGTCCAACGTCCGGATCACCGAGCTGCTGATGACCGAGGCGCTCACCCGCAAGCCGGCCGAGAAGGCCGGCCCCGGCGACATCTGCGCCATCGCCGGTATCCCGGACATCATGATCGGCGAGACCCTGGCCGACCCGGAGAACCCGGTCGCGCTGCCGCTGATCACGGTCGACGAGCCCGCGATCTCGATGACCATCGGCGCCAACACCTCGCCGCTGGTCGGCAAGGGCGGCAAGGGCCACAAGGTCACCGCCCGCCAGGTCAAGGACCGTCTCGACCGCGAGCTGATCGGTAACGTCTCGCTGCGCGTCCTGGACACCGAGCGCCCCGACGCCTGGGAGGTGCAGGGCCGCGGCGAGCTGGCGCTGGCCATCCTCGTCGAGACCATGCGCCGTGAGGGCTTCGAACTGACCGTCGGCAAGCCCGAGGTGGTCACGAAGCAGGTCGACGGCAAGACGTACGAGCCGATCGAGCGCATGACGATCGACTCGCCCGAGGAGCACCTCGGCCCGATCACCCAGCTGATGGCGACCCGCAAGGGCCGTATGGAGACGATGACCAACCACGGCTCGGGCTGGATCCGCATGGAGTGGATCGTTCCGTCACGCGGTCTCATCGGCTTCCGTACGGAGTTCCTGACCCAGACGCGCGGTACGGGCATCGCCCACTCCATCTTCGAGGGCCACGAGCCGTGGTTCGGCGAGCTGCGCACCCGTCACAACGGCTCGCTGGTGGCGGACCGCGCGGGTTCGGTGACCCCCTTCGCGATGGTCAACCTCCAGGAGCGCGGTGTCATCTTCACCGAGGCCGGCACCGAGGTCTACGAGGGCATGATCATCGGCGAGAACTCGCGCGCCGACGACATGGACGTGAACATCACCAAGGAGAAGAAGCTCACCAACATGCGGGCCGCCTCCGCGGACACCACGGAGAACGTGGTGCCGGCGCGGAAGCTCTCGCTGGAGCAGTCCCTGGAGTTCTGCCGCGACGACGAGTGCATCGAGGTCACGCCGGAGACGGTCCGGATCCGCAAGGTCGTCCTGGACCAGAAGCAGCGCGGCCGTACCGCCTCGCGCGCCAAGCACGCCTGACACGAGACACGACCGGGCTCGCGGCGTACAGCGCCTGACGCCCGGACGGTACGACGGACGGCCCGGTCACCGCGGACTCGCGGTGACCGGGCCGACGTTCGTCAAACCGCTTTCCTCGGCGATCTGTCCGGATATCGGACATCGCTCTCCGGAACATGTGTTAACAGTCCGTTTCGCGTGTGTCTGTCTGCGCTAATTTTGTCCGGATTTCGGGCGTGCAGGGCGCTTCGATGTTGTCAAAACGAGACCCTTTAAGTGTGGTTTACAGCTCTGCCGTACTTAATAGTTGCTTCCATTGAGCTCGGGTCAATGGGTCATGCGCCATGGGGGGCGCCGACTCACGAGCACACTCAGGGCATTTGAGGAGCCCGCTGTCAGGGGTGTCAGCGCGCGTAGATAATGCCCTTCTCGTTTGTGACTAGTGGACTCATGAGGAGGAACCCATGCGTGGTGCCAAGAGCGCCAAGTGGGTAGTCGGCGCGATAGTCGTGGCCCTGTCGGCGACGGCCTGTGGCGGCGGAGATGACAGCGGCGAATCGGCGTCGAAGGAGAAGGGGAAGCCCGCGGGCTATGTCTCCATCGATGTCGGTGAGCCGCAGAAGCCGCTGATCCCGGCCGACACGAACGAGTCGCTCGGCAGCTACGTGATCCAGTCGCTGTTCACCCAGCTGCTGGACTTCGACGCGCAGGGCAAGATCGTTTACACGAACGCCGAGTCGGTGACGTCGACCGACAACAAGACCTGGACCGTCAAGCTCAAGCCGGGCTGGAAGTTCCACGACGGCACCCCCGTCACGGCCGAGTCCTACGTCAAGGCGTGGAACTGGTACGCCAACATCAAGAACAACCAGCAGAACGCCTTCTGGTTCGAGGACATCGCCGGCTACGCCGACGTCCACCCGGAGAAGGGTGACCCGAAGGCCGACGCCATGTCGGGTCTGAAGGTCGTCGACGACACCACCTTCACCATCGGGCTCTCCGCGCCGGTGCCGTACTACGAGTACAAGCTCGGCTACGCGACCTTCGCGCCGCTGCCCGAGGTCTTCTACAAGGACACCAAGGCGTTCGGCCAGAAGCCGGTCGGCAACGGTCCCTACATCTTCGAGAAGTGGGACCACAAGAAGCTCATCCAGGTCAAGGCCAACCCTGACTACCAGGGTCCGAACAAGGCCAAGAACAAGGGTGTCCTCTTCAAGAACTACGCGACCGTCGAGGCCGCGTACCAGGACCTCCTCTCCGGCAACCTGGACATGATCCGCCAGGTCGGCCCGAAGGACCTGCCGAAGTACAAGCAGGACCTCGGCGACCGCGCGATCGACCAGCCGTACGCGGCCGTTCAGAGCATCGTGCCGGCGTTCTACTCGAAGACGTTCAAGGACATCAACCCGAAGGTCCTCCAGGGCCTGTCCATGGCGATCGACCGCGACACGATCACCAAGACCGTCCTCAACGGCACCCGCAAGCCCGCCACCAGCTTCACCCCGCCGGGCGTCGAGGGCAACCAGACCCTGGACACCGACGTCTTCACGTTCAACGCGGCGAAGGCGAAGCAGCTTGTCACCGAGGGCGGCGGCGTCCCCGGCAACAAGATCTCGATCCAGTACAACGCGGACGGCGGCCACAAGGAGTGGGTGACCGCGGTCTGCGAGTCGATCCGCAACGCCACCGGTGTGGACTGTGTCCCGGACGCCAAGCCGGACTTCCAGACCGACCTGGAGGCTCGTGACAACGACCAGGTCAAGGGGATGTACCGCGGTGGCTGGGTCGCCGACTACCCGCTGAACGTCAACTTCATGCGGGAGCTGTACGGCACCACCGCCGAGGCCAACAACGGCCGGTTCTCCGACAAGGCCGTCGACGCGGCCTTCAAGAAGGGCGACAACGCCAAGTCCCTGGAGGAGTCGATCAAGGCTTACCAGGACGCGGAGAAGCTCCTCGTCGACAAGATGCCGGCGATCCCGCTGTGGGAGTACAAGACCAACGGCGGCTACTCCAAGGCTGTGGACAACGTGACCGTCGACTTCCACGGTGACTACAACATCACCGAAGTCACGGTCGCCAAGTAACCAGCCCGAGGGTCATCCCCCCACTCGGCCATCAGCCGTCGACGTAACGGCGGTAGGCCCCCGGGGCCGCTCCCCGCAACGGGAGCGGCCCCCAGGGCTGCAGTTATCCATTCGGAGGCAAACATGGGGCGATATGTCGCGCGGCGACTGCTCCAGATGATCCCGGTCTTCATCGGGTCAACCTTGCTGGTCTTCTCCATGATGTACGCCCTGCCCGGCGACCCCGTGCGCGCGCTCGCCGGAGAGCAGACGGTCGACCCGGCGCAGATCGCGGCGATGAAGAGAGACCTCGGTCTCGATCTTCCGCTCTGGCACCAGTACTGGAACTATCTGGTCGGCCTGTTCCAGGGCGACTTCGGCACACAGATCGCCAGCGGAAGACCTGTCGCCGACATCATCTCGGAGGCATTCCCGATCACGGTCCGGCTGACCCTGTTCGCCTTCACCTTCACCGCGCTGGTCGGCATCACCATCGGCGTCTTCGCCGGACTGAAGGCCGACACGCTCCGCGACCGCGGCCTGCTGATCCTCACGCTTCTGCTGATCTCCGTTCCCTCGTTCGTACTCGGCTTCCTCGGCCAGTACTTCTTCGCCTTCCAGCTCGGCTGGGTGGACCCGAACGTGAGCGCGGAAGCGAACTGGAACGAGCTGTTCCTACCAGCGGTCGTACTCGGCTCCCTCTCACTGGCCTACGTGGCACGTCTGACGCGTACCTCCATCGCGGAGAACCTGCGCTCCGACTACATGCGCACCGCCGTGGCCAAGGGACTGCCGCGCCGCCGCATCATCGGCGTACACCTGATGCGCAACTCCATGATTCCGGTGGTGACCTTCCTCGGTACCGACCTCGGCGCCCTGCTGGGCGGTGCGGTCGTCACGGAAGGCATCTTCAACGTCAAGGGTGTCGGCTACAACATCTTCGACGCGCTCAGGCACCGCGAGGGCGCCACGGTCGTGGGAATCGTGACCCTGATCGTCGTCGTCTATCTCGTCGCCAGCCTGCTCGTCGACCTGCTCTACGCGGTCCTGGACCCGAGGATCCGTTATGCCTGAGGCACTCAAGGACACCGTCAAGGACCAGCCCGCCGAGGCTCCGGTCGCCCCGCGGGCCGACGGCAAGGTGGGCAAGCCCCGCAGCCTCTGGTCGGACGCCTGGCACGACCTGCGGCGCAACCCGCTGTTCGTCATCTCCGCCGTCCTGATCCTGTTCCTGCTGACGATGGCGGCCTTCCCGCAGCTGTTCACCAGCGCGGACCCCCGCTACGCGGATCTGGCCAAGCACTATCTCCAGAAGCCCAATTGGGGCCACTTCTTCGACGAGGACTGGTTCGGGTACGACATCCAGGGCCGGTCGATCTACGCCCGTGTCGTCTACGGCGCGCGGGCCTCGATCCTCGTCGCCGTCGTCGTCACCGCGCTCGTGACCGTCCTCGGCACCCTGGTCGGCATGCTCGCCGGCTACTTCGGCGGCTGGATCGACTCGGTCCTGTCCCGGGTCACCGACATCTTCTTCGCCGTGCCCTTCATGCTCGGCGCGATGGTGGTGCTGACCTCCTTCACCGAGCGTTCGATCTGGGTCGTGATCCTGTCCCTCGCCTTCCTGGGCTGGACACAGATCGCCCGTGTCGCGCGCGGCTCGGTCCTCACCATCAAGCAGGCGGACTACGTGATGGCGGCCAAGGCGCTCGGCGCCTCGACCAGCCGCATCCTGCTCCGGCACATCATGCCCAACGCGATCGCCCCGGTGATCGTGGTCGCGACCATCGCGCTCGGCGGCTACATCTCGGCCGAGGCCACGCTGTCGTTCCTGGGCATCGGTCTCGCCGAGCCGGCGGTCTCCTGGGGTGTCGACATCTCCTCGGGCCAGGAGCAGCTGCGCAACGCCGCGTACGTCCTGATCATCCCGTCGGTCATGGTGTCGATCACTGTTCTGGCCTTCATCATGCTCGGCGATGCGGTACGCAACGCCCTCGACCCCAAGCTGCGCTGAGGGAGGCGTACATGACCATCATCGACGACACGACGGCGGACGTTCCTTCTCCGCACGGCTCGCCGGAGGACGGCGGACCGCTCCTCGAAGTCCGTGACCTGCACGTGGAGTTCCACACCCGCGACGGTGTGGCCAAAGCGGTCAACGGAGTCAACTACAGCGTCAGCGCGGGCGAGACGCTCGCCGTGCTGGGCGAGTCCGGTTCCGGCAAGTCCGTGACCGCGCAGGCGATCATGGGCATCCTCGACATGCCCCCGGGGCGCATTCCGCAGGGAGAGATCCTCTTCCGCGGCCGGGACATGCTCACGATGAGCAACGAGGAGCGCCGGCTCATCCGCGGCCAGAAGATCGCGATGATCTTCCAGGACGCGCTGTCCTCGCTCAACCCGGTGCTCTCCGTCGGCTACCAGCTCGGCGAGATGTTCCGCGTCCACCAGGGTCTGTCCAAGAAGGACGCCAAGGCCAAGGCCATCGAGCTGATGGACCGCGTACGGATCCCCGCGGCCAAGGACCGGGTCGACGACTACCCGCACCAGTTCTCCGGCGGTATGCGCCAGCGCATCATGATCGCCATGGCGCTGGCCCTGGAACCCGACCTGATCATCGCGGACGAGCCGACCACCGCGCTCGACGTGACCGTCCAGGCCCAGGTCATGGACCTGCTCGCGGAGTTGCAGCGCGAGTTCAACATGGGTCTGATCCTGATCACCCACGACCTCGGCGTCGTCGCCGACGTCGCGGACAAGATCGCGGTCATGTACGCGGGCCGGATCGTGGAGACCGCCCCCGTGCACGAGCTGTACAAGCGTCCCGCGCACCCGTACACCCGCGGTCTGCTCGACTCGATCCCGCGCCTGGACCAGAAGGGCCAGGAGCTGTACGCGATCAAGGGACTTCCGCCCAACCTCACGCGGATTCCGTCCGGTTGCGCCTTCAACCCCCGCTGCCCCTCGGCGCAGGACATCTGCCGTACGGACGTTCCTGTGCTGCATTCCGTCACCGAGCGGGACGGCGCGGCACTGCCGGGCCGCGGCAGCGCGTGCCACTTCTGGAAGGAGACGATCCATGGCTGAGCCGAAGAAGAGTGACGACTCCATGGACGCCACCCCGAACGTCACCGCGGTCGAGACGGCCGACGCCGTCACGGTCGACGACTCCGTCGCCGCCATCGAGGCGCCGGCACAGCGGGGCGAGCCGATCCTCCAGGTGCGCAACCTGGTCAAGCACTTCCCGCTGACCCAGGGCATCCTGTTCAAGAAGCAGGTCGGCGCGGTCAAGGCCGTGGACGGTATCTCGTTCGACCTCTACCAGGGCGAGACGCTGGGCATCGTCGGAGAGTCCGGCTGCGGCAAGTCCACCGTGGCCAAGCTGCTGATGACGCTGGAGCAGGCGACCGCCGGCGAGGTCTTCTTCAAGGGCCAGGACATCACCAGGCTGTCCGGGCGCGCGCTGAAGGCCGTCCGCAGGAACATCCAGATGGTGTTCCAGGACCCGTACACCTCGCTCAACCCCCGGATGACCGTCGGTGACATCATCGGCGAGCCCTTCGACATCCACCCGGAGGTGGCTCCGAAGGGCGACCGGCGCCGCAAGGTCCAGGAACTGCTCGATGTCGTGGGTCTCAACCCGGAGTACATCAACCGCTATCCGCACCAGTTCTCCGGCGGCCAGCGCCAGCGCATCGGCATCGCCCGCGGTCTCGCCCTCAACCCCGAGATCATCATCTGCGACGAGCCGGTCTCGGCCCTGGACGTCTCGGTCCAGGCCCAGGTCATCAACCTGATGGAGAAGCTCCAGGACGAGTTCAACCTCTCCTACATCTTCATCGCGCACGACCTGTCGATCGTCCGGCACATCTCCGACCGGGTCGGCGTGATGTACCTCGGCAAGATGGCCGAGATCGGGACGGACACCCAGATCTACGACCACCCGACGCACCCCTACACCCAGGCGCTGCTGTCGGCGGTTCCGGTGCCCGACCCGGACGCCCGTGAGGGCCGTGACCGGATCATCCTCACCGGTGACGTCCCGTCACCGGCCAACCCGCCCTCCGGCTGCCGCTTCCGGACCCGCTGCTGGAAGGCGCAGGACAAGTGCGCCACGGAGGTCCCGCTGCTGGCCATTCCCGAGCGCTTCAAGGGCACGGACGGGCACACCGCCCACGAGTCGGCGTGCCACTTCGCGGAGGAGAGGGACGTCGTCCACGCGGCGTGACCCGTAGCCGTACGGGAACGTACGCGTACGAGCAAGCGAGCGGCGCCCGGAACCGAAAGGTTCCGGGCGCCGCTTCGCGTGGTGGCGGCCCGTGGCGGCCGGGAGGCGTTGCCCCTCACCGATGCTGATGATTTTTCCGTTCTCCTTCGCCCATCTGGGTGGGCTGAGTGTGCGGACCGTCCCTGATGGTCCGATCTTTGGTCTGAGCGAGACCACATACTCCGAGGAGGCGCATCCATGCGAGGAGCCGTACACGCCGGACGGGCCGCCTGCGCGGCGGCCGTCGTCCTCGCCGCGTCCGGCTGCGGCGGGGCGGCCGACGTCATCGGCGGTCCCGACGGCGTGGTGCGTTCCTCCTGGGGTGATCCGCAGAATCCACTGGAGCCCTCGAACACCAACGAGGTCCAGGGCGGCAAGGTCCTCGACATGATCTTCCGGGGGCTCAAGCGCTACAACCCGAAGACCGGCAAGGCCGAGAACGCCCTCGCCGAGAGGATCGACACGACGGACTCGACGCACTTCGCCGTCACCGTCAAGGACGGCTGGACCTTCAGCGACGGCGAGAAGGTGACCGCGAAGTCCTTCGTGGACGCCTGGAACTACGGCGCGTACCTCGACAACAACCAGAAGAACGCCTACTTCTTCCAGTACATCGACGGATACGACACGGTCCACCCGGCCAAGGGGCAGCCCACCGCCCGGACCCTGTCGGGGCTCAAGGTCACCGGCCCCAGGACGTTCACGGTCAGGCTGTCGCAGCGCTTCTCCACCTGGCCGGACACCCTGGGGTACCCGGCGTTCGCGCCGCTGCCCAGGGCGTTCTACGACCACCACGCCGCCTGGCTCGCCAAACCCGTCGGCAACGGCCCCTACACGGTGCGGAACTACACCAAGGGCTCCCAGATGTCCCTGCGCACCCGGAAGGGGTACCCGGGCGCCGACAAGCCGCGCAACGGCGGCGTGGACCTCGTGGTCTACACGGACAACAACACCGCGTACACCGATCTGGTCGCGGGGAACCTCGATCTGGTCGACGACGTCCCCGCCGCACAGCTCAAGAACGTACGGTCCGACCTCGACGGGCGGTACATCAACAGCCCGGCCGGCATCATCCAGACCCTCGCCTTCCCGTACTACGACAAGGAGTGGAACACCCCGGGGGCCGCCCAGGTGCGCACCGGGCTCTCCATGGCGATCAACCGCCGGCAGATCACCGACACGATCTTCCGCAGGACCCGCACCCCGGCGACCGACTGGACCTCCCCGGTCCTCGGCGCGGACGGCGGCTACCTGGCGGGGCTGTGCGGCCGGGCCTGCGACTACGACCCGGCCGCGGCCAAGCGGCTGATCCGGCGGGGCGGCGGCATCCCGCGCGGCCGGCTGACGATCACGTACAACGCCGACAGCGGCTCCCACAAGGAGTGGGTCGACGCGGTCTGCAACAGCATCAACAACGCGCTGGGCAACGACAAGGCGTGTGCCGGGAGCCCGGTCGGCACCTTCGCGGACTTCCGCAACCGGATCGGCCAGCGGAAGCTGAGGGGGCCGTTCCGGGCGGGCTGGCAGATGGACTACCCGCTGATCCAGAACTTCCTTCAGCCGCTCTACTACACCAACGCCTCGTCCAACGACGGCAAGTGGAGCGACCCCCGGTTCGACCGGCTCGTCAACGAGGCCAACGCGGACGCGGACACGAAGTCGGCGATCCGAAAGTTCCAGGAGGCGGAGGGCGTCGTACGGGACCGGATGGCGGCCATCCCGCTCTGGTACCAGAACGGCAGCGCCGGCTACTCGGACCGTGTCTCCCACGTCGAACTGAACCCCTTCAGCGTCCCGGTCTACGACGAGATCACGGTCAGCTGACGCCCCGGGCCCGCCCGCGCCCTCCCCCGAACCCCGGAGCCCTCCATGGGACGTTATGTGATCCGGCGTCTGCTGCAGATGATCCCCGTCTTCATCGGCGCCACCCTGCTGATCTTCCTGATGGTCAATGTGATGGGCGACCCCGTCGCGGGCCTCTGCGGCGAGCGGCAGTGCGATCCGGCCACCGAGGCCCGGCTGCGCCAGGAGTTCGGCCTCGACCAGCCGGTGTGGCAGCAATACCTCACCTATATGGGACATGTCTTCTCCGGCGACTTCGGCACCGCCTTCAACGGCCAGAAGGTCATCGACCTGATGGCCTCGGCCTTCCCTGTCACCATCCGGCTCACGATCGTGGCCATCGTCTTCGAGATCATCATCGGGATCGCCTTCGGCGTGATCACCGGGCTGCGCCGGGGCCGCCCCGTCGACACCTCCGTACTGCTGCTGACGCTGGTGGTCATCGCCGTACCGACCTTCGTCACCGGTCTGCTGGCGCAGCTCGTGTTCGGCGTGAACTGGCGGCTCATCAGGCCGTCGGTCTCCCCGGCGGCCCCGATCGACGAGCTGATCCTGCCGGGGCTGGTGCTCGCGTCCGTCTCCCTGGCCTACGTCACCCGGCTGACCCGGACCTCGATCGCCGAGAACGCCCGCTCCGACTACGTCCGTACCGCCGTCGCCAAGGGCCTGCCACGGCACCGGGTGATCACCCGGCATCTGCTGCGCAACTCGCTGATCCCCGTGGTCACGTTCATCGGTACGGACATCGGCGCCCTGATGGGCGGCGCGATCGTCACCGAGCGGATCTTCAATATCCATGGCGTCGGATTCCAGCTGTACCAGGGCATCCTGCGCCAGAACACCCAGACCGTCGTCGGCTTCGTGACCGTGCTGGTCATCGTCTTCCTGGTGGCGAATCTGCTGGTCGACCTCCTCTACGCCGTACTCGACCCGAGGATCCGCTATGCCTGAGCCGCAGTCCCCACGCCCCGACGACAACGGCGGAGCCATCGCGGCGACCGGGGCGGGCGGTGCGATGGACCTCGCCACCAGCGAGGGGGGCACCCTGGAGCGGCAGCGGGGAGGCCCCGACGGCGGACCCGACGGCGGACGCGGCTCCGGACCCGAGGCCGGACCCGGCGGCGAGTCCACGGGGCGCCCGCACAGCCTCTGGTCCGACGCCTGGCGCGATCTGCGCCGCAACCCCGTCTTCGTCCTCTCCGGGCTCGTCATCGTCTTCCTGGTCCTCATCTCCCTCTGGCCCTCGCTGATCACCAGTGGCAACCCGCTCTCCTGCGATCTCGCCAGGGCCCAGGACGGCTCCCGGCCCGGCCACCCCTTCGGCTTCAACGGGCAGGGCTGCGACGTCTACACCCGTACCGTCCATGGAGCCAGGACGTCGGTCGTCGTCGGCGTCCTCGCCAGCCTCGGGGTCGCCGTCGTCGGCTCGGTCCTCGGCGGACTGGCCGGCTTCCACGGCGGATTCTGGGACGCGGTCCTCTCCCGGGTCACCGACATCTTCTTCGGCATCCCGGTGGTCCTCGGCGGTCTGGTGCTGCTGTCCGTGGTGACCAGCTCCACCGTCTGGCCGGTGATCGGCTTCATGGTGCTGCTCGGCTGGCCGCAGATCTCGCGGATCGCGCGCGGCTCCGTCATCACCGTCAAACAGAACGACTTCGTCCAGGCGGCGCGGGCGCTCGGCGCCTCCAGCCCCCGGCTGATGCTGCGGCACATCCTGCCCAACGCCGTCGCGCCGGTGATCGTCGTGGCGACCATCGCGCTCGGTACGTTCATCGCGCTGGAGGCGACCCTCTCGTACCTCGGCGTGGGCCTCAAACCGCCGACCGTCTCCTGGGGGATCGACATCTCCGACGCCTCGCCGTACATCCGCAACTCCCCGCACATGCTGCTCTGGCCGGCCGGAGCGCTGGCGGTCACCGTGCTCGCGTTCATCATGCTCGGCGACGCGGTACGCGACGCCCTCGACCCCAAGCTGCGCTGAGGAGCCCGCCCATGTTGCTCGAAGTACGCGATCTACAGGTGGAGTTCCGCACCCGGGACGGGGTCGCCAGGGCCGTCGACGGCGTCAGCTACTCCGTCGACGCCGGCGAGACACTGGCCGTACTGGGCGAATCGGGCTCCGGGAAGTCCGTCACCGCGCAGGCGGTCATGGGAATCCTCGACATGCCGCCCGGCCGGATCACTGGCGGTGAAGTGCTGTTCCAGGGGCGGGATCTGCTGAAGCTCAAGGAGGAGCAGCGGCGCAGGGTCCGCGGCGCCGAGATGGCGATGATCTTCCAGGACGCGCTGTCCTCGCTCAACCCCGTGCTCACCGTGGGCGCCCAGCTCGGCGAGATGTTCACCGTGCACCGGGGGATGTCCCGCAAACAGGCGCGGGCGAAGGCCGTCGAGCTGATGGACCGGGTCAGGATCCCGGCGGCCGGGGAACGGGTCGACGACTATCCGCACCAGTTCTCCGGCGGGATGCGCCAGCGCATCATGATCGCGATGGCGCTCGCGCTGGAACCCTCGCTGATCATCGCCGACGAGCCGACCACCGCGCTCGATGTGACCGTCCAGGCCCAGGTGATGGATCTCCTCGCCGAGCTGCGGCGCGAGCTGGACATGGGGCTGATCCTGATCACCCACGACCTCGGGGTGGTCGCCGACGTCGCCGACCGGATCGCCGTGATGTACGCGGGCCGGATCGTGGAGACCGCCCCGGTGCACGAGATCTACCGGGCGCCCGCCCACCCCTACACCCGCGGTCTGCTCCGGTCGATCCCGCGGCTGGACCGGAAGGGCCGCGAGCTCTACGCGATCAAGGGCCTGCCGCCGAATCTGCTGCGCGTCCCGCCCGGCTGCGCCTTCAGCCCCCGCTGCCCTTCGGCCCGGGACGTGTGCCGCCGGGAGGTGCCGCCGCTCTTCGACGTGGGGGACGTGCCGGGGGCGGCCGAGGGGCGCCGGAGCGCCTGCTACTTCTGGGAGGAGACGCTCCATGGCTGAACCCATTCTGGAGGTCCAGGACCTGGTCAAGCACTACCCGCTGACCCGCGGCATCCTGTTCAGGAAGCAGATCGGGGCGGTGCGGGCGGTCGACGGGGTCTCCTTCGCGCTGGCCGCCGGCGAGACCCTCGGCATCGTGGGGGAGTCGGGCTGCGGCAAGTCGACCGTCGCGAAGCTGGTGGTGAACCTGGAACGGCCGACGTCCGGTGCGATCCGGTACAAGGGCGAGGACATCACCCGGCTGTCGGGCCGCGCGCTGAAGGCGGTGCGCCGCAACATCCAGATGGTGTTCCAGGACCCGTACACCTCGCTCAACCCCCGGATGACCGTCGGCGACATCATCGGGGAGCCGTACGAGATCCACCCCGAGGTGGCGCCGAAGGGCGACCGGCGGCGCCGGGTCCGTGAGCTGCTGGATGTCGTGGGTCTCAACCCGGAGTACATCAACCGCTATCCGCACCAGTTCTCCGGCGGCCAGCGCCAGCGCATCGGCATCGCCCGGGGGCTGGCGCTCCGGCCCGAGATCATCGTCGCCGACGAGCCGGTGTCGGCCCTCGACGTCTCCGTCCAGGCGCAGGTCATCAATCTGATGGAACGGCTCCAGCACGAGTTCGGCCTCTCGTACGTCTTCATCGCCCACGATCTGTCGATCGTCCGGCACATCTCCGACCGGGTCGGCGTGATGTATCTGGGGCGGCTGGCCGAGATCGGCTCGGACGCGGAGATCTACGAGCACCCCACGCATCCGTACACCCAGGCGTTGCTCTCGGCCGTGCCGCTGCCCGACCCCACGGCGCGCGAGCACCGCGACCGGATCATTCTGACCGGCGATGTGCCGTCCCCGGCGAACCCGCCGTCCGGCTGCCGGTTCCGTACGCGGTGCTGGAAGGCGCGGGAACGGTGCGCGGTGGAGGTGCCCGGACTGGCGGTCCCGGAGGTCCTGCGAGGGCGGCAGGGGCCCGCCGCGCACCTTTCCGCCTGCCACTTCGCGGAGGAACGGCAGATCGTGCCGGCCGGAGGCGGAGGTATCCCGCAGGGTCGGGATTCGGGGGGCGAAGCGTAATAAAGCGCATCAATTTCGTTAACACGCAGGCAACTTCGCCGACCCGACACCGATATACGAACGCGTCAGGCTGGACAGCGTACGGCCGTGCGGGTGCCGTAGACCGGCCGGGACTCCCAGGGTCCCGGCCGGTCGCCCGTGCTCACTCCGGGCTCATTCCGGGTTCTGCACGTCCCCGTCCTCGGCCCGCGCTCGGCTCATGCCCAGCGACCTCTTGAGGAAGTCGACCTGGAGCAGCAGCAGATTCTCGGCTACTTCCTCCTGCGGCGTCATATGGGTCACACCCGTGAGCGGCAGGACCTCATGGGGCCGACCCGCCGCCAGCAGGGCCGCGGAGAGCCTGAGGGTGTGTGCCACGACCACATTGTCGTCCGCGAGCCCATGGATGATCATCAGCGGCCGCGCCGGACTCTCCGGCGCCGAGAGACCGTCGTCCGTGACCAGTGAGTGCCGGGCGTAGACCTCGGGGACGTCCTGCGGGCCGCCGCCGAAGTACCGCTCCTGGTAGTGGGTGTCGTAGAGCCGCAGATCGGTGACCGGAGCGCCGGAGACCGCCGCGTGGAAGACATCCGGGCGGCGCAGGACCGCGAGCCCGGCGAGATAGCCGCCGAAGGACCAGCCGCGCATCGCCACCCGCCCCAGATCGAGCGGGAACCGCTCGGCGAGTGCGTGCAGCGCCTCGATCTGGTCGTCCAGGCTGAGCAGCAGATTCTGCTTGACCGCCTTCTCCCAGGCAGGCGAACGGCCCGGAGTGCCCCGGCCGTCCGCGACGATCACCGCGAACCCCTGGTCGGCGAACCACTGCGAGCTGAGATACGCGTTCTGCGCGGCCACCACACGCTGCCCGTGCGGGCCCCCGTAGGGGTCCAGCAGCACCGGAAGCGGGCCGTCCGAGTCCTGGTAGCCGGTCGGGAGCAGTACGGCGCTCGGAATCCGGTGCGTGCCCGCCTCGGTGAGCCGCGGCCGGGCGGTGAGCGCCGGCTGCTCGGCGTACGACGCGACCGCGGCGAGCCGCTTGCCGTCCTTCAGGACCCGCGCGGACGTTCCGGGGGTGTCGGGCCGGGCCGACACCAGCACGGTCACCTCGCCGCTCCGTACGGCCGAGTGCACCCCCGCGCCCTCCGAGAGCCGCTCGACGCCCAGCTCGCTGACCCGATAGACGTGGATCTCGCCGATCTCGGGATCGGCCGCCTCCTCGCCCGCCGACGCCGAGACGAGGACGTCGTGCTCGCCGATGTCCAGCACGGCGCGGACATGCAACTGCGGCCCGGTCAGCGGCCGGTCGCCGACCACCAGGACCCGCGCGCCGCCCTCGTCGGCGATCCGTACCAGCCGTCCGTCCGGCGCCCAGGCGGGCAGCCCGGCGAAGAGCTCCAGCCAGGCCGGATCCTCGTCCCGGTGCACGGTCCTCGTCGCGCCGGTCGCCGTGTCCACCGCCAGATACAGCTGACCGCGCTGGTCACGGCTCTGTACGAGCAGCAGGGGCGCGCCCGCGGCCGACCAGTGCACCCGGGCCAGATACGGGTAGCGGGCGCGGTCCCAGACGACCTCTGTACGCGCCCCACCGGACCCCTCGGCGCCGTCCGCGCCCTCGGCCGCGCCGGACCCCTCCGCCGCCTCCACGTCGACCAGATAGAGCCGTACGTCCGCGTTGGGGGTGCCGGCCGCCGGGTAGGCGACTTTGACGGGCTCCCGCTCCGGGTGCGCGGGGTCGGAGATCCACCAGCGCCGTACCCGCGTCGTATCGGCACGGGCGACCAGCAGCCGGTCGGACTCGGGGGACCACCAGTAGCCGCGCGTGCGGCCCATCTCCTCGGCGGCGATGAACTCCGCCAGCCCGTAGGTGATGTCCTCGCCCTCGTCCGCCGAGCGCCCCGCCAGCACGCGGTCCCGCTCCCCGTCCGCGCCGATCACACGGAGGGCGCCGTCGGCCGCGTACGCGACATGGCGTCCGTCCGGTGAGGGCCGCGGGTCGATCACCGGGCCCCGTACGGGAAGTTCGCGGGTCGTCCCGGCGAGCAGCTCGGCGGTGAACAGCCGTCCGGAGAGCGCGAACGCCGCCAGCTGCCCCGCACCGTCCAGCGCGTAGCCGACGATGCCTCCCGAGCCCTCACGGCTCCGCTCGCGCCGGGCCCGCTCCTCGGGGGAGAGCCGCTCGGCGGCGCCGCCCAGGAGCACGTCCGGATCCGCGGCGATCCGCTCACGCCCCTCACCGGAACCGGCGGCGGAGTCCGCAAGATCCAGTACCCAGAGGCTGTTCACCCGGTCCGTGCCCGAGGAGGAGCGCAGGAAGACCACCCGCGCACCGTCGGGGGAGGCCGTGAACGCCCGTGGGGCGCCGAGGGTGAAGCGCTGGGTCCTGGCGTGCCGGCGCGGGAACGAGAGCTGTTGCCTCAAGGTCATGGAACGAACCTACTGGGCGATGGCCGTGCGCCCCCAGTGTGCTGCCGTGCACCGATCAATGCGTCCGCACGGATAGTTATGATCCGTAGCGTTAGGTGGGTATGAATCCGCCGGGCACATGCATGCTGCGATTTTCCGACTGAATATTTATGGAGGTGAACCGCCGTGGCACTCTCGATTTCGGCGGTGGTGCTGCTGGCGATCGTCGTCTTCCTGCTGATCCGGAAATCCGGACTGAAGGCCGGACACGCGGTGGTCTGCATGTTGCTCGGTTTCTACATCGCCAGTTCATCCATCGCTCCCACCATCAGCGAGCTGACCACGAACGTGGCAGGGATGATCGGCGGGATCAAGTTCTAGCCAACTTCCGCTCTCATCCGGTCAACTTCACCATGTCCTGAAGTCGGGCATATCCGGCACTGTCCGCTGCTCGCCGCCCCTCGGCCACCGTCGTCGCCCACTGGCCGAGGGGTTTCGGGTGCCGGCTCGTAGGCTGTCCCCATGACCGATCTACCCGCCCGCCGTCTGCTGCTGGTGCACGCGCACCCGGACGACGAGTCGATCAACAATGGCGCCACCATGGCCACGTACGCGGCCGAGGGCGCCCTGGTCACGCTGGTGACCTGCACTCTTGGCGAGGAGGGAGAGGTCATCCCGCCCGAGCTCGCCCATCTGGCGGCCGACCGCGAGGACCGCCTCGGCGCCCATCGCATCGGCGAACTCGCCGCGGCCATGAGGGAACTGGGCGTCACCGACCACCGCTTCCTCGGCGGCCCCGGCAGATTCCGGGACTCCGGGATGATGGGCCTGGAGCAGAACGACCGCGAAGGCGCCTTCTGGCACACGCCCGTCGACGACGCCGCCGCGTACCTCGTCGAGGTGATCCGGGAGGTGCGTCCGCAGGTACTGGTGACGTACGACCCGAACGGCGGTTACGGCCACCCCGACCACATCCAGGCCCACCGGGTCGCCATGCGCGGCGCGGCCCTGGCCGCCGAGCCCGGCTTCCGGCCCGGCCTCGGCGCCCCGCACGCCATCGACAAGATCTACTGGAACCGCGTACCGCGCTCGGTCGCCGAAGGGGGTTTCGCCCGGCTGCGGGCGGCCGGGGCCGACTTCCCCGGTGTGGCCGCGATCGAGGACATTCCGGGAGTGATCGACGACGCGGAGATCACCGCCGCGATCGACGGCGCGCCGTACCGGGAGCGCAAGGCGGCGGCGATGCGCGCCCATGCCACCCAAATCGCCGTGGACGGGCCCTTCTTCGCACTCTCCAACGATCTGGGGCAGCCCATCTTCACGGCCGAGTACTACCAGTTGGCGCATGGCGCGTCCGGGGCGCCCGCCGGGGAACGTGAGAACGACCTCTTCGCGGGAGTCGTCCGGAGTGGTGGAGCGAACGGTGCGAACGGCGCGAACGAGACGAATGACGTGAACGAGGCGAGCGGCGTGAACGAAGCGAACCACGTGAACGAAGCGAACCTCGTGAACGGGGCGAACGAATGAGCGGGCAGGGGCAGTCCGGCGGGATGTTCGCGAGTCGCCCCAGACCCGGACGTATCGCCGCGTATGCCGCGCTCTTCGTCCTCGGTGCGCTCGTCGGCACGGCGGGCTCGCTCGTCCAGGGCGGCTGGGTCCCCGGCGGACTGCTGCTCGGCCTGCTCGCCACGGCCGGGCTCTTCTTCGGCGGGCTGTATCTCACCGGCACCCAACTGGGCGTGGGCGCACCCGCGGCCGGCTGGCTGATCGCGGCCATCTTCCTGAGTCTGGGCCGCCCGGAGGGCGACGCGGTCTTCGCCGCGGGCATCGGGCCGCTCGTCTTCCTCCTGGGCGGCATGTTGGTGGCTGTGATGTGTGCCACGATGACGCGGTTGCCGCAACCGGGCCCGAAGTCCGGCCGACTTGAGAAGTGACGCGCCCGGCTGCTGCTGAATTGACCACGTCCGTACGGTCGGCGGAGCATCGCTTCGCATGGTCGTCGGGTACCTGTCGGCCGAGGCCAGTATGGTGGTGCGCGCTCCGGGCCTTCCCCCCGCCTCCGGCATGGGGAACCTGAACAGTTTCGTACCAGTAAGAACGGGCGGCGGAGCCAACCGGGAGAACCTGCTTTGAGTCGTGAAACTGACAGTTCGTCCTCCGGGCCCCAGGGGCGCGGCGGAGCCGCGTACCCCTCGGGGACACCGCCGTACGGATCCCGCCAGTATCCGTCGCTGCACCCCCAGCAGGACGCTCCGGAGGAGACGGAAACCGCGGCCGTCCCGCAGCCGGACGAGCCCAGAACCGAAACCACGCTGACCACGCGCATCAGGATCAACATCCCGGGCTCGCGGCCGATCCCGCCTGTCGTGATGCGTACGCCCATGGGCGAGGACAGCACCGACGGCCGGGGTGTCCCGGTCGGCGAGCGCACGGCCGGGATCCCCAGGCCCGACGCGTCCCAGGACGCCGCCGACGCGGCACCGGCCGGACAGGCCGAGGCGGCGGAGGAGCCGCGGGCCGAGGACAGATCCACGAGCGACTGGTTCGCGCCACGCAAGTCGGCGACGTCGGGCACCGGTACGGCCGCGGGGATGAGCGCCGGTCTCGGCGCGGGCGCCGCGGCCTCGGGCGCCACCGCTCAGCGGCCGGCCGAGGGCGGCTCCCCGGAGTCGCCGTACTACCCGGGCGGTGGGCAGTCGCAGAACGGCGGCGGTCCGCGCAGCGCGCTCAGCGACCTCGCGTCCGGCGCCGGGCCCCAGAGCGGCGGTCCCCAGAGCGGCGGTCCCCAGGGATCCGGCTTCCAGGGCTCCGGCTCGAACGGCTTCGCGTCCGACGGCTCCGGTACGGACTTCACGTCGGGCGGTACCGGTACGGACTTCGCGTCCAGCGGTCCCACCACGCCTGCGCTCGGTATCCGGCCTCCCGGAGGCGGGCCCAGCGGTCCGACCAGCGGTCCTGTCACCGGCGGCGCGTCGCTCGGTACTCCGCCGTCGTCCCTGAGCACGCCGCCGTCGTCGCCCGGCATCCCGCCGGGGGCCGGCCACGTCGGTCCGCCGCGGATGTCCGACGACACCGCCGTACTGACACCGCAGCAGCCCGCGCCCGGGCCCGGATCCGGCGGCCATGTCTCCGGGGACACGCTCACCAGCGGGATCCCCGTGGTACCGCCGGAGCACCGCTCGCCCTTCCCCGGCTCGGGTCCGCAGGGCGGTCCGCCCCCCGGGCCCGACGGCCCCGGCCCGCTCGGCCAGGACCACGACTTCTCGGCCCCCGACTTCCCCGGTCCCGTCGGCTCCCCGCAGGGAGCACCGCCGGCGGGCACGGCCCCGGCCCCGGAGCGTACGGCCGCCCCGGCGGCCCCGCCCGCCAAGAAGAAGAAGGGCCGCTCCAAGCTCACGTCCCTCGCTGTCCTGGTCGTCGTGGCCGCGGGCGGCGTCTACGGCGCCGGCCTTCTGATGAACTACTCCGATGTGCCGAAGGGCACCACGGTCCTCGGCGTCGACATCGGCGGCGGCACCCGCGACGAGGCGGTCAACAAGCTGGAGGCCGCCCTCGGCGAGCGGGCCTCCGCGCCGCTGCGGCTCAGCATCGGCGGCAAGACCGAGGAACTCGCCCCGGACAAGGCCGGACTCAGCCTGGACACCCAGGCCACCGTCCGTGCCGCGGCCGGCAGCGACTACAACCCGGTGTCGGTGATCGGCTCGCTCTTCGGCGGCGCCCGGGTCGCCCAGCCGGTGATCCCCGTCGACGACGAGAAGCTGACCGCCGCGCTCACCGATCTGGCGGGCGTCTCGGGTTCGGCGAGCGAGGGAACGATCAAGTTTGAGCCGGGCAAAGCCGTCGCCGTACCCGGCAAGGCCGGCAAGGCGCTGGACGTCAACCACTCGATCATCTCGACCCGGGACGCCTACCGCGCCCAGGTCCAGACGGGCAAGATCAACAACGTGGAACTGCCCGTCGCCACCCGCGAGCCGACGGTCGGTCAGGCGGAGCTGGACCGGGCGATGAACGAGTTCGCCAAGCCCGCGATGTCCGACCTGGTCACCATCAAGGCGGGCGGCAAGCAGATCCAGTTCGGCCCGGCCAAGTCGCTGCCCAAGATCCTCTCCATGAAGGCCGTCGACGGAAAGCTCATCGAGGTCTACGACAGGGCCGCCATCGACCAGCTGCTGGAAGGCGTCTTCGACGGCATCACGATCACGAAGGGCGACGGCAAGCAGTACCCCGTCTCCTCCGCCGACGTGGCGCAGGCCATGCAGACGGCGCTGCGCGGCAAAACCCCTGCCGAGCGCACCCAGGAAATCAATCTGAACCCCAGCTGACGGCCCTCCCGTCCCCGGGGGATGACGCATCGCATCCCCCGGGACAGGCGGTGCGTACGGGTCGGGTGGTACGTACGGGACGGGCAGGACGTACGGGATCGGCGCGTGCCGTCAGTTCAGCATCGCCCGTGCCGCCCGCGCCTTGCGCCGGATCGCCTCCGCCGTCGACGGCTCCACCGCGTCCACCACCCGGGCGTACTCGTCCATCTCCGCCGCTCCCCGCCGGAACTCCCCGCGCTGTACGAGCAGTTGGGCGCGGTCGTACCGCAGTCTGGCCGGGTGCGAGGGCAGCAGCAGGGACAACTCGACCGCCCATAGCGACACATCGGTGCGCTCCGGGCGGGTCGCGGCCCACGCGCGGATGTTGTTCAGTACGCGCAGGACGACATCGAGCGGGTCGGCGGGTGCGAGCATGGCCGGTTCCAGTGCCTCGCCCGTCGTGCCGGTCACCAGCAACTCCGCGTCGGCGCCCGTCAGCAGCCGGCCGCCGCCGAAGGGATCGGCGAGGACTCGCTCCTCCGGGGCGCCGAAGCCGACCACGAAATGGCCGGGCAGGGCCACCCCGTACACCGGCGCCCCCGCGCGTCGCGCGACCTCGATCCAGACGACGGAGAGCAGGATGGGGAGCCCGCGCCTGCGCCGCAGCACCACGGGCAGCAGCGAGGCGTCCAGCCGCTGGTACTCCGCGGGGGAGCCCTCGAAACCGCACCGCTCGGCCAGCAGCTCCGCCAGCGCGACGGCCCAGGCGCGTGCGCCGAGGACGCCGAAGGGCAGCAGCCCGGCCAGCCGGTCCAGCTCGGCCTGGGCCGCGTCGATACCGGCCTCGCCCAGGGCGGGATCGGCTTCCGCGCCCACCAGCAGGCAGAGCGTGGCCAGGTCGGGACGGTCCGTGCGGGCCTCCTCGGCGAACCGCCGGCGGATGTCGTCGGTTTCCGGGGGTTCCGGTTCTGGGGGTTCCGGTCGCATATCGGCCTCGTACCCGCTCAGAACGATCGGAAGTGGTGGTAGCGGTGGTGGACGGTGAAGCCCATCGCGTCGTACAGCGCCCGCGCGCCGTCGTTGTCCGACTCGACCTGGAGCCAGGCGGCGGACGCGCCCTCCTCCAGGGCACGCCGGGCGAGCGCGGTCATCACGGCGGTGGCCAGGCCCTGGCGGCGGCGGGCGGGGTCGACCTCCACCGCCATGAACCCCGCCCAGCGTCCGTCCACCACACACCGGCCGATCGCCGCCGGTACACCGGGCTCCCCGTTCTCGCCGGGCTCTCCGTCGCCGCGGGGCTCCCCGGGCTCCCCGGATACGGTGGCGAACCACACCGAAGGCCCGCTGTTCAGTACGCGGAGCACATGTGGTCCGGGCACACCGGACCGCTGGTAACGCCGGAGCCATGTCTCGTCGACGCCACGGCTGAGCACGACCCGGGAGACCTCGGCGTCCCGGTCCCCGAGCGGCGCGAGCGCGGCGATCCGCACCTCCGCCGTCACCTCCGACCGCCAGCCGCGCCGCTCCAGCTCCGCGCACAGCCGCTCCTGGGTGCCCTCCGCGCCGGTCGCGGTCTGTACGTACGGGGGCAGTCCCCGCTCCCCGTACCAGCGCCGTACGCGCGTCAGCGCCTCGTCCAGCGCCACCCCGGGATCCCCCAGGGGCAGCACGGAATTGGCCCGCCGCGTGAAGCCGGAGGCCGCTCTGAGCCGCCACTCTCCCAGCGGCTCGCTCTCCACCGGCTGCCAGGACCGGGCGCAGACCCCGGCCAGCTCCTCGAAGGACGCCGAGGGCCCCCGCCGCCTGGCCGGTGCCGCGGGCACCACCTTGCCCGCGACCAGGGCGGCCTCGGGGACACGGACGCTCTCACCGGTGCGGCGTGTGATCAGCAGCACATCTCCGTCCCAGGATGTGAGAACGCCCACCGTGTCCGTGAACTTCTCGCCACCGGCCCCGCTGCCGGTCAACTGTCTGACTGATACACGTTTGCCCACGTCAGCCCGTGTCAGACGGACCTCAAGCCGTCCGCCCGCAGTGAATTCCACAGCTCTGTACGCCCCTCCTGTTCGGATCGCGCCCAAGAACGGAGATACTAGATGCGGGCATCGACGACGCCGCGCTCCCGCGCGCCTGTGGACGGAGCCGCAGATCGGCCCGCCGCGCCCTATCGAGGAGGAACGACAGCGTGACCTACGTCATCGCGCAGCCTTGTGTCGACGTCAAGGACAAGGCGTGCATCGAGGAGTGCCCGGTCGACTGCATCTACGAGGGCTCCCGGTCCTTGTACATCCACCCGGACGAATGCGTCGACTGCGGAGCCTGTGAGCCGGTCTGCCCGGTCGAGGCCATCTTCTACGAGGACGACACCCCGGAGGAGTGGAAGGACTACTACAAGGCGAACGTCGAGTTCTTCGACGAGCTCGGTTCGCCCGGTGGCGCTTCCAAGCTCGGTCTGATCGAGCGGGACCATCCCTTCATCGCCGCGCTGCCGCCCCAGAACGGCTGACAGCGCGCCCCCTGGTCCCGTACGGCCCGCCGCCGTACGGGACCGCGGTGTTTCCGCCCGCGAGTCCGCCCGGGGGAACGGGCACCGTACGAGAGCATCCGTACGAGAGAGCAATCCGTACGAGAAAGAGTGAGCACGTGTCCGCAGTCTCTTCGCGTCTGCCCGTCTTTCCCTGGGACAAGCTGGAGCCCTACAAGGCCACGGCCGCGGCCCACCCGGACGGGATCGTGGACCTGTCCGTCGGGACCCCCGTCGACCCCGTCCCCGCGCTGATCCAGCGAGCCCTGGTCGAGGCCGCCGACTCGCCCGGGTATCCGACGGTGTGGGGGACGGCCGCGCTGCGGGACGCGCTGACCGGATGGGTGGAGCGGCGGCTCGGGGCGCGCGGCGTGACGCACGCGCACGTGCTGCCGGTGGTCGGCTCCAAGGAACTGGTCGCCTGGCTGCCGACGCAGCTCGGCCTCGGCGCGGGCGACCGCGTCGCCTTCCCGCGGCTCGCGTACCCGACGTACGAGGTGGGCGCGCGGCTCTGCGGCGCCGAGCCCGTTCCGTACGACGACCCGACACACCTCGACCCCGCCGGGCTGAAGCTCCTCTGGCTCAACTCGCCGTCGAACCCGACCGGAGCCGTCCTGGCGCCGGACGAGCTGACCCGGATCGTCGCCTGGGCGCGCGAGCACGGCGTGCTGCTGTTCAGCGACGAGTGCTACCTGGAGCTGGGCTGGGAGGCCGAGCCCGTATCGGTGCTGCACCCGGACGTCTGCGGTGGTTCGTACGACGGGATCGTCGCCGTCCACTCGCTCTCCAAGCGCTCCAACCTGGCCGGCTACCGCGCGGCCTTCCTGGCGGGCGACGAGGCCGTTCTCGGCGAGCTGCTGAAGATCCGCAAGCACGGTGGGATGATGACCCCCGCGCCGGTACAGGCGGCGACGGTCGCGGCGCTCGGCGACGACACGCACGTACGGGAACAGCGGGAGCGGTACGCGGCCCGCCGCGCCGCGCTGCGCGCCGCGCTGGAGGCGCACGGCTTCCGTATCGACCACAGCGAGGCGAGCCTCTATCTGTGGTCGACGCGGGACGAGCCGTGCTGGGACACCGTGGCGCACCTCGCGGAGCTGGGCATTCTGGTCGCGCCCGGCGACTTCTACGGTCCGGCGGGGGAGCGGCACGTACGGGTGGCGCTGACGGCCACCGACGAGCGCGTCGAGGCGGCGGTCAAGCGGCTGGGCTGAAGCGCTGGGCCGAGGTGGCCCGTGGCCCGTGCCGCACGCGGATGACCTACGAGGGGGCCGGGAAGCGAGTGCTTCCCGGCCCCCTCGTGCGCGTCGTGACGCGCGTGCGCCCGCGGCGGCGTGTGTCAGCCGAGCGGCAGCGACACCGGGAGCTTGCCGGTCGGCAGGCCGCCACCGAGCGCGCCGGCCGGCGAGGCGCCCTCGGTGGCGGAGGCGGCGGACGTGGCGGTGTCGCCCAGGAGCTGCCCGGCGCTGCCCGCGGCGGTCCCGGCCGTCTTCTGCGCGGCGGGCGCCGCCGTCTTGCCGACCTGGCCGACGGCCTTGCCCGCGGCCGGGACGCCCTTCTTGACGGCCTTGCTGCCCGCGTCGCCCACCACACCGGTCGTCGTCCGGGCACCGTTGTCGACGGTGTCACCCAGGGCGGCGCCGTCCAGCGCGCTCACCGCACCCAGGTCGGTGGTCTGCGGGAGGGCGGCCGCGTTCGCCGCTCCGGCCGCACCGATCACCGGGGCCGCGCCCGCGGCGACGAGCAGGGCGGCACGGGCGATCCGACGGGTCAGGGAGAGGGACATGATGCTCCTTTGAAGGGAGAGAAACAGTGCTTGTCCGTCGATCGGACGTAGTGACAACCCCTCGAAGGGCGGCGGAGGTTGCGGCGGGCCAGGGTAAAGAGTTGGCAATCCGTCGCATTATCAGCTACGGATAAAAACGGACAAACGGTCCCGTGGTGACGGGTGTGGCGGCGCGCCTGCTGAACCGTTACTTCCCCTTGTTCCCAAGGGTTTTTCCAACGGAAGCGAGGTTGTCGGAGGTGCGCGGCACCCTCATCGGAAGAAATGCGATGAGGGACGGCGCGGACTCGCCCGTCCGGGTGACGCCGCCGTACTACTGCGCAGTGCGAATTCGAACTTCCGCCAGACCTGTATCCGCGCTTGTCCGCTCCGAGGCGCGGGCCCGCTGCCAGCCCTTGTTCGCCGTGCGCGTGTTCTTCGCGCTCCACACCCGGCCCGCGTAGCGCACCTCGTCGATCCGCAGGGCGGTGGACTGCGCCACGGCCCAGTGCGCCAGCTCCCAGCCGCGCAGCGACGAGGAGCCGTCGTTCGCCGAACCCCCGGTCGTGGCCGGTACCGGTACGGACACCTCCGCGGCCGTGCCCGAGGCTCCCGCCCGGCCCGCGGCGCCGGCGTCGGCGCCGGGCAGCACCTCGGCCCCGAAGTCCCGTACCAGCGCGGCCCGTACCTTCGCCGGGTCCCCGGGCTCGGTGCCGGTCGGCGCCGTACAGGTCAGCGTGGCGGCGGAGCGGCCGGTGAGGGCCGCGGCCAGCAGCGTGGCATCCGGCTCGTGCTTCGCGTACGCCTGCGGGAAGCCGCTGCGCTGGACGCGCTGGGCCGCCTCGGTCAGCGGCAGCCGCGAGTAGCCCGGGACCTTGACGAGATGGTCGTAGAACTCGCCCGCCGAGTAGACCGGGTCCTGGATCTGCGCCTCGGTGCCCCAGCCCGTCGAGGGGCGCTGCTGGAACAGACCGAGCGAGTCGCGGTCGCCGTGGTTCAGATTGCGCAGCGCCGACTCCTGGAGGGCGGTGGCCAGCGCGATCGTGACGGCGCGCTCGGGCAGACCCCGCGTGGTGCCCACCGCCGAGATCGTCGCGGCGTTCTCGGCCTGCTCCGGGGTCATCTCGTACGTGGGGCTGTCGCCGCCCGACGCGTCCGAGGCGCGCACGAGACAGCGCGGGGGGCCGCCGCCACCACTCACGTACTGGACCACCACGTACGCGGCCAGGGCCAGCAGCACGACGAGGGCGGCCCCGATACGGGGGCGACGGCCGCGACGGAGGGGAGAGGCGGTCTCGGACACGAGGCCACCGTACTGGAGAGGCCGATGACGGACCGCGCCGACGCCAGGGTCCCGGCCGTCGGCGCGGGGACGGTCCTTCCGGCGCTCCCGGGTAGGGTCGAAACCATGTCTGAGAACGTGCTCGACCTCACTCTCGACGGCCCGGCGCTCACCGCACGCCTGGTCGACTTCCCGTCGGTCAGCGGCGAGGAGAAGCCGCTCGCCGACGCGATCGAGGAGGCGCTGCGGGCGCTGCCGCATCTCACCGTCGACCGCTACGGCAACAACGTGGTGGCCAGGACGCGGCTGGGGCGCGGCGAGCGGATCGTCCTCGCGGGACATATCGACACCGTCCCGGTCGCCGGCAACGTACCCTCCCGGCTGGACGACGACGGAGTGCTGTGGGGATGCGGTACGAGCGACATGAAGTCGGGTGTCGCCGTCCAGCTGCGGATCGCGGCGACCGTCCCCGAGCCCAACCGCGACCTCACCTTCGTCTTCTACGACAACGAAGAGGTCGCCGCACACCTGAACGGTCTCGGGCATGTGGCCGAGGCCCATCCGGACTGGCTGGAGGGTGACTTCGCGGTCCTGCTGGAGCCCTCCGACGGCGAGGTGGAGGGCGGCTGCCAGGGCACGCTCCGGGTCTTCCTCCATACGACGGGCGAGCGGGCACACTCCGCGCGCGGCTGGATGGGGTCCAACGCCATTCACGCCGCCGCGCCGATCCTGGCCCGGCTCGCCGCGTACGAGCCGCGCCGGCCGGTCATCGACGGACTGGAGTACCGCGAGGGCCTCAACGCCGTACGGATCGAGGCGGGCGTCGCCAACAACGTCATCCCGGACGCGTGCACGGTCGTCGTGAACTACCGCTACGCACCCGACCGCGGCGAGGAGGAGGCACTCGCCCACGTCCACGAGGTCTTCGCGGACTGCGGGGTGACGGAGTTCACCGTGGACGACCACTCGGGGGCGGCCCTGCCGGGTCTCTCGCACCCCGCCGCCGCCGCGTTCATGGCCGCCGTCGGCGGCACGGCACGGCCCAAGTTCGGCTGGACGGATGTGTCGCGCTTCGGCGCGCTCGGGGTGCCCGCGGTCAATTACGGCCCCGGGAATCCGCTGCTCGCCCACAAGCGCGACGAGCGGGTGGCGGTCGAGCGGATCACCCACTGTGAGAACCGTCTCCGCGACTGGCTCACCGGCTGACGGGCACCGGGGCCGGGCGGGCACCCGGTCAGGGCGGCGCACCACCCGGTCCCGGCGGATCCCTCACGGAGTGAGGGCCTGATCGACTGCCGGAATTTCGTCGTTTGTCACGTGCGTGGACCTACCCTTGCCCAGAACACGCGCACAGCAGCGGAGGGAGCAGCTCATGGGCATGCCTGACGGAGAGCGGAAGCCGGAGGAACAGCGGCTCGGACCGGTGATCCGCCGCCGGGAGCAGGTGCAGGCGGGCACGACCGATCAGCGGCTGCTGGACACCGAGGGCGACTCGGAATGGGTGCACACCGATCCCTGGCGGGTGATGCGCATCCAGTCGGAGTTCGTCGAGGGCTTCGGCGCCCTCGCCGAACTGCCCAGTGCCATCAGCGTCTTCGGCTCCGCACGCACCCCGGCGGGCTCCGCCGAGTACGAGGCGGGCATCCGGATCGGCGGCGCGCTGGTCGACGCCGGATTCGCGGTGATCACCGGCGGCGGGCCCGGCGCCATGGAGGCGGCGAACAGGGGCGCCCGCGAGGCCCAGGGCGTCTCCGTCGGACTCGGCATCGAGCTGCCCTTCGAGCAGGGGCTCAACCCCCATGTCGACATCGGCGTCAACTTCCGCTACTTCTTCGTCCGCAAGACGATGTTCGTCAAGTACGCGCAGGGCTTCGTGGTCCTGCCGGGCGGTCTCGGCACGCTGGACGAACTGTTCGAGGCGCTCACGCTGGTCCAGACGCGCAAGGTCACCCGCTTCCCGATCGTCCTGTTCGGTACGGCGTACTGGGGCGGTCTCGTCGACTGGCTGCGGGACACCGTCGTGGCCCAGGGCAAGGCGTCCGAGAAGGATCTGCTGCTCTTCCACGTCACGGACGACGTGGACGAGGCGGTCGCGCTCGTCACGAAGGAGACGCGCAACTGACCTGGGGGACCGCCGACAGCTGCGACCGGAAAGCACTGACCATCTTTCCGGCGTGCAGCAGCCCGATCCGCGCCACCTCGCGCTCCAGACCGTCGAGGTCACGCAGCGTCAGTGCCCGGGTCCTGCCCAGGAAGTGCCGGGACTTGACCAGGCCCAGCCGGGACAGCACCGCGCCCCGCCGTTCGTCGATCGCCCGGAACTCCGCCAGCGCCCGCGCGTACATCCGCCGCGCGCTCGCGTACCGGGCCGCCCGGTAGAGGACATTGCCGCGCATCTTGTGGTTGTAGGCCAGGGCGCTCGCCAGATCCATACGGCGGCAGATCGCCTCCGCCTCGGACAGCAGCGTCAGGGCCCGTTCGGTGTGGCCCTGGGCGGAGAGGATGTCCGCGACACCGCGCAGGGACCAGGCACGGCCCCGGGCGTCGTCCGCGTCGGCGGCTATCCGTACCGACTCCTCGAACATCTCCAGGGCCGTGTCCAGCTCACCGGTGTTGCGGTGCATCTGCGCGATGCCGGACAGGGCCCAGACGATGTGCCGGGCCTCGCCGTGGGCCCTGGCCTCCGCGAGAAGCTCCTCGTGCAGACCGGCCACGGCCTCGTAGTCGCCCTGGATACGGCCGGTCTCGGCGAGGCCCGCCAGACAGTAGCCGCGCGCGATCCGGTCGCCGCTGCCGGCCGCGAGATCCGACGCGTGGGCCAGCAGCCGGCGCGCCAGCGGGAGCGTGCCGCACTGCCTGGCCAGGGTGCCGCCGCTCCACAGGGCCCACGCCATGGCGGCCGGTTCACCCGCCCGCCGCGCGCTGCGATAGCTCTCCCGCCAGGCCCCGCCCGCCTCCGTCACCCTGCCGAGCCGCCGGCTGGCCTCGGCCACGGCGAGCGAGGCGCGCGCCTCCTCCAGTGGGGTGGCGGCCGTACGCAGCAGCGCGCCCGCCGTGGCCAGTACCTCCTCGTACGAGGAATTCACCCCCAGCGCCGACTTCAACTCGCCCTGGTATTCGGGTGCGAACGCCTTGCCGTACATGTTCCCGCGGCCTCCTGATCATGTGCTGCCCTGATCACGAAGCTACGGCGGGGGGAGGGCGCGGCGAATCCAACGGCTTATGGGTTCTGGAGTCCGTCCGTAGGGCTACGCGGGAACCTCCGGTCATCACCGGGACGGACGGGCCGGGACGGGCCTCTGGACGGACCGGGCCGGGCTTCAGGACGGACGGGTCAGGCCTCAGGACGGACGGGTCAGGCCAGACCCCGGCGCGCCACCGCGGGGGGACGGTGGCCCGCGATGGCCGCCACCATGTCCAGGACCTGCTTCGTCTCCGCGACCTCATGGACGCGGTAGACCCGGGCCCCGAGCCACGCCGAGACGGCGGTCGTCGCCAGGGTGCCGGTCAGCCGCTCCTTGACCGGCTTGTCGAGCGTCTCGCCGACGAAGTCCTTGTTGGAGAGCGAGACCAGCACCGGCCAGCCCGTCTCCGCCATCTCGCCCAGCCTGCGGGTCGCTTCGAGGGAGTGCCGGGTGTTCTTGCCGAAGTCATGGCCGGGGTCGATCATGATCCGGTCCCGGCGGACGCCCAGCTCCAGGGCGCGCTCGGCCAGCCCGAGCGTCACCCGCAGGATGTCCGCCATCACGTCGTCGTACGCGATCCGGTGCGGCCGGGTCCTGGGCTCCGCCCCGCCCGCGTGCGTACAGACCAGACCCACGTCGTACCGCGCGGCGACCTCGGCCAGCCGGGGGTCCACCCCGCCCCACGCGTCATTGAGCAGATCCGCGCCCGCCTCGCAGACCGCCTCGCCGACGTCGTGCCGCCAGGTGTCGACGCTGATGACCACGTCCGGATGACGGCGGCGCACCTCGGCGACGAAGCCGACCGTACGGCGGGCCTCCTCCTCGGCCGTGACCTCCTCGCCGGGTCCGGCCTTCACCCCGCCGATGTCGATGATGGCGGCCCCTTCGGACACCGCACGCTCCACCCGGTCGAGGGCGGGCTGATCGCGGAAGGTCGCGCCCTGGTCGTAGAAGGAGTCCGGGGTCCGGTTGACGATCGCCATGATCACCGGCTCGCGCGCGTCGAATTCCCGACGTCCCAGCCGCAGAGTCCCGCTGCGCATCCCCTGATTCCTCCTCGTGTTCGTCCGCCTGCGACCTTAGGGCCTCCCGCTGTCCCGGAGCGGACGGCCCCGGCTGTCAGCGGGGCATGGCACGATCGGCACCGGACGTTTTCCTGCCCCGGGAGAAGCTCGTGTTCTTGTTCTTGCTCATCGCGATGGTCGTGGTCGTCGCCGCGGTCACGCTCGCGGTCGTCGGCGGCGGCGACCGCGAGATCCTGCCGGAGGCCGCTCCGGAACGGCTGGTGGACCCCCTGCCGCTGACCCGCCCGGTCGGCCGTGCCGACGTCGAGGCGCTGCGGCTGCCGGTCGGGGTGCGCGGCTACCGGATGGCGGAGGTGGACGAGGTGCTCGGCCGGCTCGGCGCGGAGCTGGCGGAGCGGGACGCGCGGATCGCGGAGCTGGAGTCGGCGCTCGCCGGGGTCCAGGCCACCGCCGTCTCCTCGCCCGACCTCTTCAAGAAGCCCGGAGATCTTTTCGACAGCCCCGGAGACCTCTTCGGCAAGCCCGGAGAGGAGACCGGCCGGTGACCGACGGCTCGGTGGTGACGGGTCCCGACGGGAAGCCGCGTTGCCCCTGGGGCCTGTCGGCCGAGGACTACGTCGCGTACCACGATTCCGAGTGGGGCCGCCCGGTCCACGGCGACGACGCCCTCTTCGAGCGGCTGAGTCTGGAGGCGTTCCAGTCCGGGCTGTCCTGGATCACGATCCTGCGCAGGCGCGAGACCTTCCGCGACGCCTTCGGCTCGTTCAAGATCGCGTCGGTGGCGGAGTTCACCGACGCGGACAGGGAGCGGCTGCTCGCCGACCCCGGCATCATCCGCAACCGCGCCAAGGTCGATGCCACGCTGGCCAACGCGCGGGTCCTCGCCGACTGGTCCGAGGGTGAGCTGGACACGCTGATCTGGTCGTTCGCACCGGACGCGGCGAAGCGCCCGGCTCCTCGTACGAACGCCGACGTCCCGGCGGTCACCGACGAGTCCACGGCGCTCGCCAAGGCCCTCAAGAAGGCCGGCATCCGCTTCGTCGGCCCCACGACCGCCTACGCCCTGATGCAGGCGTGCGGTCTGGTGAACGATCATCTGGCGGACTGCTTCGTACGGGACAGCGTCGCGGGCGCGGGTGCGGCGCGGGGCTGACGGGCCGGGCCCTGTCACCAGCCGGGCACGAGCACCGACGCCCGCGACCACCGACGCCCGCGACTACTGACTACCGACGCCCGACGACTAGTGCCCGACGACTAGCGCCCGACGACTAGCGTCCGACGTACCGCGGCTTCTCCTTCGCCAGGAACGCGCGCACCGCGATGGCGTGGTCCTCCGACGCGCCCGCCCGCGACTGGAGTGCGTCCTCCCGCTCCAGCGTCTCGGCCAGCGAGTGCCCCGCTCCGTACGCCAGGGACTCCTTGATCGCCGCGTACGCGAGCGTCGGACCCGAGGCCAGGGCGCGGGCCACGGCGGCGGACTCGGCCGCCAGGTCGGCGGCGGGCACCAGCCGGTTCACCAGGCCCCACTCCTGCGCCTCGCGGGCCGGCACCGACCGCGGGAAGAGCAGCAGATCCGTCGCCCGGCTCCGGCCCACCAGCCGCGGCAGCGTCCAGGAGACCCCGGAGTCCGCGGTCAGCGCGACCCCCGCGAAGGATGTGTTGAACGCGGCCGTGTCCGCCACCACCCGGTAGTCCGCCGCCAGGACGAACCCGAGGCCCGCGCCCGCCGCGACCCCGTTGACACCGGCCACCACCGGCTTGGGCATCTCGGTGATCGCCCGCAGGATCGGGTTGTAGTGCTCGCGCACGGTACTCATCGTGTCGCCGGTGCCCGCCGCCCGGTCCGCTTCGAGCAGCGCGGTGTGCTCCTTGAGGTCCTGTCCGACGCAGAACGCCCGGTCGCCCGAGGCGGTCAGCAGCACTCCCCGTACGGCCGGGTCGGCGGCGGACGCCACCAGCGCGTCCCGGAGCGCGACCTTGGCGGCGATGTTCATCGCGTTCATGGCCTCAGGCCGGTTGATCGTGATCGTTGCGAGTCCGTCGTGCACCTCGTACAGCACGGTGTCGGCCATGATCGGTCCCCTTCGCGGCTCGGGCGGTCCTGTCCGGCCCCAGCATGGCGGAGATCGTCGGCGCCGGGCATGTGACCTGCGTCTAAGAAAGTCGGGCCCCCATGGAGCGCGGGGCGGCGAAGTATCGCAGGCGGATCGCCGAATTGAGGGGTTTTGCGAGAGCGCGTTGCGCAAGCGATGCCGTCCGATGTTGGTCATCGGGTCCCGCCATGCGGGATAATGGGCTGGAAGCAATGTGTTCGATGCCGGTGACACAGCGCCTGTCATGGGGCCGCCGGCTGCGATGAGCTGGTTTCAGGAAGGGGAACGAGCATGGCGGCCATGAAGCCGCGAACGGGCGACGGCCCGCTCGAGGTGACCAAGGAGGGGCGGGGCATCGTCATGCGCGTTCCGCTCGAAGGCGGCGGTCGGCTTGTCGTCGAGCTGACTCCGGACGAGGCGGATGCGCTCGGCGACGCGCTGAA
Source organism: Streptomyces sp. L-9-10 (assembly GCF_004151105.1). Lineage (GTDB taxonomy): Bacteria > Actinomycetota > Actinomycetes > Streptomycetales > Streptomycetaceae > Streptomyces. The sequence continues at coordinate 212,192 of NZ_PHRF01000095.1, read as the reverse complement.
GAAGGTCGTCGGCTGAGCGGAGCGCTCACAGTCTCCGGGGTGTTCGGTCACCTCTGGACAGACAGAACTCTGCCCCGGTACGGACAGGTCCGTGCCGGGGCAGAGCTCTGTTTCCGGGACTTCACCGCGTTCCGGTAGTTCAGCCGCGTTGGGGGGACGTCAGCCGCGTTCGGGGACGTCAGTCGCGTTCCGGGACGTCAGCCGCGTCGCATCGCGCAGAGCAGCCCGTCGCCCACCGGCAGCAGCGTCGACTGGAGCTCCTGGCTCTCCCGTACGGTCCGCAGCAGCTCCCGCAGCCGCAGCACCTCCGCGGGCTGGGCCGCCGAGTCCACCGTCCGGCCGCCCGCGAAGACGCCTTCGAAACAGACCAGGCCACCGGGGCGCAGCAGCCGCAACGATTCAGCGAGATAGTCGAGACACTCCAGCCGGTCGCCGTCACAGAAGACGAGGTCGTAACCGCCGTCCGCGAGCCGGGGCAGAACGTCCAGGGCACCGCCGGGGATGAACCGCGCGCGGTTCCCCGCGAAGCCCGCGGCCCGGAAGGCCTGCCGGGCGAACTGCTGGCGCTCGGGCTCGGTGTCGACCGTGGTCAGGACGCCGTCCGGCCGCATGCCCTGGAGCAGATACGTACCCGAGACGCCGGTACCGGTGCCGATCTCGGCGACCGCCTTCGCGTCCAGGGTGGCAGCGAGCAGACGCAGCGCGGCGCCGGTGCCTGGTGACACCGAGCGGAGCCCTGTCTCCCGGGCCCGGTCACGGGCCCAGCGCAGTGCTTCGTCCTCGGCGACAAAGGCGTCGGCGAACGCCCAGCTCGTCTGCCGGTTGGCGGTAATGACCCTCTCCTTGTCCCCGTTGGCGGCGCAACGGTGACTGTATCCGCTGCGCCCGGGAACCCGCAGATGGGACCGGACGTTAAGAAGAAGCGGGGAACACCCGGATCAAGAGCTGCGACCGGGCCTAATTTGACGTAAAGATTCTTATCCGGAGCTAACGGGCGGAGTGGCTATGGTAGGGGCTCCACTGGACACCACCAGAGCCGATAGGGGAGGTGCGGCTGAGCCTGTGGATCGGGGAGGAGTGCTGACGCGCTTTCTCAGGTCGGCCGGCAAGCCGAAATCCGTGACCAACACCGCTGACCGTTCTCGCTCCACCGACTCCGCAGTTACGGCGACCTTCGCATCGGATGCGGAATCGCAGGCGTGGACGCCTCCCAGCTGGGAGGAGATCGTCAGCACGCACAGCGGACGTGTCTACCGCCTCGCCTACCGCCTCACGGGCAACCAGCACGACGCCGAGGACCTGACGCAGGAAGTCTTCGTCAGAGTCTTCCGCTCGCTGTCGACCTACACCCCCGGCACGTTCGAGGGCTGGCTGCACCGCATCACCACCAACCTCTTCCTCGACATGGTCCGCCGCAAGCAGCGGATCCGGTTCGACGCGCTCGGTGACGACGCGGCGGAGCGGCTGCCCAGCCGTGAGCCGTCGCCGCAGCAGGTCTTCCACGACACGCACTTCGACGCGGACGTCCAGCAGGCGCTGGACACCCTCGCGCCCGAATTCCGCGCGGCGGTGGTGCTCTGCGACATCGAGGGGCTCTCGTACGAGGAGATCGCGGCCACGCTCGGAGTCAAGCTCGGCACCGTGCGCAGCCGGATCCACCGCGGCCGCTCGCATCTGCGCAAGGCTCTCCAGCACCGTTCCCCCGAGGCAAGGGCCGAGCAGCGCGCCTTCGTGAGCGTGGCCGGGGAGGGCGGAGCGGCGTGAGTGGCACGAGCCCCACCCCCGCCGAGCAGCATCTGGGGGACAGACTCGCCGCCTTGGTTGACGGGGAGCTGGACCATGACGCGCGCGAGCGCGTGCTGGCCCATCTCGCCACCTGTGCCAAGTGCAAGGCGGAGGCCGACGCCCAGCGCCGGCTCAAGAGTGTGTTCGCCCAGTCCGCTCCGCCGCCGCCCTCCGCCGGTCTGCTCGCCAGACTGCAGGGGCTGCCGGGCGGCCTTCCCGGATCCGGGGGCGGTGACGACGACAACGGAAAAGGGCTCTTCGACGGGGGGCGCTTTGGTGAGGGCGTTTTCGGCGTCCGCACCGACGGCTTCGGTTATGTCCCGGCGGGCGCCCATGCAGCCGTACTGCCCGGCGGCTCCGGCTTCCGGATCCATGAGGTGGGACGCCAGGAGGCCGAACGGTCGCCGTGGCGCGGCAAGCGGTTCGCCTTCGCCGCCGCCAGCGCGGTGTCGTTCGCCGCGATGGCCCTCGGCGGGACGATGCCGCTCGGTACGGCCGCGGACGCCCTGCCCCGGGGTGGCGCGGGCAACAACGTGACTCCCCTGCGGGCCCCCGGCACCGCGGGCCCGTCGGCCGTCGGCGGTGAGTCCTCCCGGCGTCAGGGCGGCGGCAGCGGAGCGCTGTCACGGTCCGCCGACCGCCCGGCCCCTGCGGCCCCTCCCGGCATGTTCCAGGCGCAGACGCTCTCGGAGCGCCCGTTCGCGCCGGGCGCCCTGGTGAGTCCGTCCCCGGCGCTGCTGATCCGGCCCACGGGCTCGGCCCTCCAGATCGACGAGGCGTCGGGGGTCGGCCCCACGGCCACGCCCAACCCGACCCGGCTGGCCGCCCCGACGCTGCCCGGCACGCCGCTTTCCGCCCGGCGCTAGAGCGTGTCGCGAAAGTCCCGTCCGCCCGGCGGCCCCCTGCGCGGAAAACCGTAAACCTGGTTGAATCCTTGGCAGGGTGCCCATCGGGGCGCGGAACGGCAGTTGCGGGGAGAGCATGGACGACGGGAAGCCGACCGGACCCACGGTGAAGTGGTGGAGCCGTCCCTCGGCCGAGGGCGCGGTACCGCAGGGGTCCGGGGTGCCGCCGGCCCGGAGCGACGAGGTGACGGCGCAGTCGCCGCCCGCCGCTGACGGGCCGTCAGCGGCGGCTGACCCGGCCCCGGTCCCCGCCGGCCCGGCTCCCGTACCCGTCGACGCGGCTCCGGCACCTGTCGACGCGCCCCCCGTGCCCGCCGACGCCGTTCCCGTGCCCCCCGACGTGGCTCCGGCTCCCGTACCCGTCGACGCGGCTCAGGCGCCTCAGGGGCGTCCGCGGCCGCTGCACGAGCCCGACGCCTACAGCACTCCGCCCTACGGCGAGCCCGGCCCCTGGGCGCTCGCTCCGCCCGTACAGCGCCCCACGCCCGCGCACGGCACGCCACTGCCGCCGCCCGCGCACGCGGCGCCGCCGCAGGTCCAGATCCCGCAGCAGCCGCACGCGCAGCCGCACCACCCCCAGCCGCCCCACCAGCCGGTCCCGGGGTCCCAGCCTCCGCCCCCGCCCCCGCCCCAGGCACACGCCCAGGCGCCCGGCGGGCCCGAGTCCTCGCAGTGGCACCGGTACGACCCCTGGAACGCGCCGGGGCCCCAGCCCCTGACCCAGTACGGCGAGCCGCCCAAGCGGCGCGGCCTGCGGCGGGCCGGGCTCGTCGCCGCCGGGGCGCTGGTCCTCGCCGCCTGTGTCCTCGGCGGCGCGGTCGGCGCGTACATCGAACGCAACGGCGGCTTCACCAGCGTCGAACTCCCGCAGGCCGACGCGGAAGCGGGCGGGCGCGCGCCCGACAGCGTCGCGGGCATCGCCGCCAGGGCGCTGCCCAGCGTCGTCACCCTGCATGTCAGCGGCAGCGATGAGCAGGGCACCGGCACGGGCTTCGTCCTCGACCGGCAGGGCCACATCCTGACGAACAACCACGTCGTCCAGCCGGCCTCCTCCTCCGGCGAGATATCCGTCACGTTCAGCGACGGCCAGACCGCCAGGGCGAAGCTCGTCGGCAAGGACAGCGGCTACGACCTGGCCGTCGTCAAGGTCACCGGCGTCTCCGGGCTCAAGCCGCTGCCGCTGGGCAACTCCGACAGCGTCCAGGTCGGCGATCCGGTGGTGGCCATCGGCGCCCCCTTCGATCTGTCCAACACGGTGACCTCCGGGATCATCAGCGCCAAGCAGCGCCCCATCACCGCGGGGGGCGAGAAGGGCGACGGCAGCGACGTCAGCTATGTCGACGCGTTGCAGACGGACGCCCCGATCAACCCCGGCAACTCCGGCGGCCCGCTGGTGGACACCCGCGCCCGGGTCATCGGCATCAACAGCGCGATCCGCGCCGCGGACAGCGGCACCGGCCTCACCGGCGGCCAGTCGGGCTCGATCGGCCTCGGCTTCGCGATACCGATCAACCAGGGCAAGCGCGTCGCCGAGGAACTGATCAACACCGGGAAGGCCACGCACCCGGTGATCGGCGTCAGCCTCGACATGGAGTACGCGGGCGACGGCGCCAAGGTCGGCGACAAGGGTGCCGACGGCGGGCCCGGGGTGACCGCGGGCGGCCCCGGCGCCAAGGCCGGCATCAAGGCGGGGGACGTCATCACGGAGGTGAACGGCCAGCGGGTGCACAGCGGTGAGGAGCTGATCGTCAAGATCCGCGCCCACCGCCCCGGCGACCAGCTGGAGCTGACACTGGACCGCGGAGGTAAAGAGCGGACCATGAAGTTGACTCTCGGCTCCGCAGACGGCACCTGACGGCCACCGGAAGGTACCGCCCGGACAGTTCCGGCAGGTACCGTGGAGCGGCCCGGACCTCGCCCGACCTTCGACCCACCCCGAGGAGCAGCACGTGTTCAATGACATTGGCGCCCTTGAGGTGATCGCGATCGCGGTTCTCGCCGTGATCGTCTTCGGTCCCGAGAAGCTGCCCAAGGTCATCCAGGACGTCTCCGGCTTCATACGGAAGGTCCGCGCGTTCTCCGAGAGCGCCAAGGAGGACATCCGCTCCGAGCTGGGTCCCGAGTTCAAGGACTTCGAGTTCGAGGACCTCAACCCCAAGACGTTCGTCCGCAAGCAGCTGATGGACAACGACGATCTGGGGCTGAAGGAGATCCGCAGCAGCTTCGACCTCCGCAAGGAGATGAACGAGGTCGCGGACGCGGTGAACGGTCACGAGAGCGCGTCCGAGACGGACACCTCCGCGACGCCGGTCTCCCCGAATGGCTCCGCTGCGATCGGGTCGTCCGCGACCGGCGCTTCCACCATTCCCGACCTGCTCAAGAAGCCGGAAAAGGCCACTCGGCCCGAACGTCCGCCCTTCGACGCAGACGCCACCTGAGTACGATCAATCCCATCGGGTCGGGACCTGGTGGCTATCCTCCAAGTGTTCGGTAGTGGGGCGCCCGTCGGGGGCGGGCCGCTCCGTACGCTCACGATCGAGGAGGCGCCGGCAGATGGAGACGACGAGTCGGGCGGGTACGCGGGACGCGGCCAGCTCAGCCAGGGCCGGAGGCGGGGCAGCCGCCCTGCGTTCGGTCGAGGGCTATCTGCGGGCGCCTTTTCCCTGGTACGGACTGGATGACGCCTTCACCGGGCCGCGCTGGCTCATGCAGGTCGGCGCGACGGCCGACGGAACGGTACGGCACGGCGCCACGGGCCATGGTGAAGAGCCGTCGATAAGACCGGAGGCTCCGGCCGCCGACAGGGAACGCTTCGCGGTGGTCGTGACGGTGGCCACGAGCCCCGAACGGCGCACCGGTGACGGTACCGGGCACCTGGACGCCACCACGGCCTCCTCGGCGGCCTGGCTGGCCGGTTCGGCGCTGCTGGCGTTCACCTGGCCTCCGCAGCTGGACCACTCGCTGCGTGACAACTGGCTGGAGCAGCAGACGGAGGCCGCGTTCGAGCTGGCCGACGATCTCGACGGGCCCGACTGGACGACGCTCTCGCTGCCCGTCGACGCGGAGCCGACGCCGTTCCACTACCGCGAGTCCGAGTTCGGCTGGGTGCTGGCCGGCTCGACGCGCCGCGGGGTGCACCTGGGGGCGTACGGGCGCGGGATGAGCGCCTACGGCCTCGGCTTCTCGGTGATCGAGGACATCAGGACGTACGCGTCCTAGGGGCGACAGCCAAGGGGCAACGGGCAAGGGGCGACCGCAATGGGCGGCCGCCCCTTACCCGTTGACGCTGTCGAGCTGTCGATCCTGGCCCCGTCTCAGAACTTGTTGCGCGGGGTGATCCCCAGCGACATGCCCGACAGACCGCGCTGCCGGCCGCCCAGCTTGCTCGCGATCCCGCGCAGCGCGGTGGAGGCCGGTGAGTCGGGGTCGGAGAGCACGATGGGCTTGCCCTCGTCGCCGCCCTCCCGCAGCCGTACGTCGATCGGGATCGCGCCCAGCACCGGCACCTCGGCGCCCGTCGTCTTCGTCAGCCCCTCGGCGACCAGCTTGCCGCCGCCGGTGCCGAAGACGTCGATCATCTCGTCGCAGTGCGGACAGGGCAGACCCGACATGTTCTCGACCACGCCGACGATCTTCTGATGGGTCTGTACGGCGATGGAGCCGGCCCGCTCGGCGACCTCGGCCGCGGCCTGCTGCGGGGTGGTGACCACCAGGATCTCGGCGTTCGGCACGAGCTGCGCCACCGAGATCGCGATATCGCCGGTCCCCGGCGGCAGGTCGAGCAGCAGTACGTCCAGATCGCCCCAGTAGACGTCGGCGAGGAACTGCTGGAGCGCGCGGTGGAGCATCGGACCGCGCCAGACGACCGGCGCGTTGCCCGGGGTGAACATCCCGATGGAGATCACCTTCACGCCGTTCGCCGACGGCGGCATGATCATGTTCTCGACCTGTGTGGGCCTGCCGTCCGCGCCGAGCATCCGCGGCACGCTGTGCCCGTAGATGTCCGCGTCGACCACACCGACCTTCAGCCCGTCGGCCGCCATCGCGGCGGCCAGGTTGACCGTCACCGAGGACTTGCCGACCCCGCCCTTGCCCGACGCCACCGCGTACACCCGGGTCAGGGAGCCCGGCTGGGCGAAGGGCACCTCGCGCTCGGCGGTGCCGCCGCGCAGCGAGGCCGCCAGCTCGCGCCGCTGCTCGTCGCCCATCACGTCCAGCGTGACGTCCACCCGCGTGACACCCGCGACCCGGGCGACCGCGTCGGTCACGTTCCGGGTGATCGTGTCGCGCATCGGGCAGCCGGACACCGTCAGATAGACCGTGACGGCCACCGCTCCGTCCGGACCGATATCCACCGATTTGACCATGCCGAGGTCGGTGATCGGCCGGTGGATCTCGGGGTCGTTCACCGTCGCCAGCGCTTCGCGCACCGCTTCTTCCGCAGGGACGGCGGTTCCGTACGTGTCGGTAGCCATACCGAGATGGTACGGCGGTCCGCACCGGCTCGGGAAAGCCCGTCAGCGGTCGGGTTCCTCACGCCCGGGTTCCGGCCGGGGCGGCGCGTGCTGCTCCGTCATGTCCCGCATCAGATCCTGGAGCTCCGACCGGATCCAGTCGCGTGTGGCGACCTCGCCGAGGCCGATCCGCAGCGCCGCGATCTCGCGCGTCAGGTATTCGGTGTCGGCGATCGAGCGCTCGTTCTGCTTGCGCTCCTGCTCCTGTGTGACGCGGTCCCGGTCGTCCTGGCGGTTCTGTGCCAGCAGGATCAGCGGCGCCGCGTACGACGCCTGGAGGGAGAGCATCAGCGTCAGAAAGATGAACGGGTACGGGTCGAAGCGCAGTTCACGCGGGGCGGTGACGTTCCAGACGAGCCAGACGATGATGATCAGCGTCATCCAGACGATGAAGCGCCCCGTCCCCAGAAAACGGGCGATTCGCTCCGAGAGCACCCCGAAAGCCTCGGGATCGTACTCGGGCAGCAGCCGGCGCCGCGGCGGGGCGGGCTGATCGAGCCTGACCCGGCCACCCCGCATCAGCGCGGTCGACCCGGCCCCCGAGCTGGTCCTCGCGCGCTCCCGGCCGGGCTCCCTGTCGGGGCGCTCACTCACCACGGGCCGCCTCTTCCATGCCGTGGTAGCCGGTCTCCCGCCAGTCGTCGGGCAGCAGGTGGTCCAGCACGTCGTCGACGGTCACGGCGCCGAGCAGCGACCCGCCCTCGTCCACCACCGGCGCCGACACCATGTTGTACGCCGCGAGATGGCTGGTGATCGCGGGCAGCGGGGTGTCGGGCGCGAGCGGCGGCAGATCGCTGTCGACGATCGAGCTGACCAGCGTGTACGGCGGATCCCGCAGCAGCCGCTGGAAGTGCACCGTGCCCAGGTACTTGCCCGTCGGCGTCTCGTCCGGCGGCCGGCAGACATAGACCTGCGCCGCGAGCGCGGGGGAGAGGTCCGGGAGCCGTACCCGGGCCAGCGCCTCCGCCACCGTCGCGTCGGGCCGCAGCACGATCGGGTCGGTCGTCATCAGACCGCCCGCCGTGCGCTCCTCGTACGCCATCAGCCGCCGCACATCGGCGGCGTCGTCCGGCCGCATCAGCGTGAGCAGCCGCTCCTTGTCGTTCTCGGGCAGCTCGGAGAGGAGGTCGGCCGCGTCGTCCGGGTCCATGGCCTCCAGGACATCGGCCGCGCGCTCCTCCTTGAGCTTGCCGAGGATCTCCACCTGGTCGTCCTCGGGCAGCTCCTCCATGACATCCGCGAGCCGGTCGTCATCGAGGGCGACGGCCACCTCGCCCCGCCGCTTCGGGGTCAGATGGTGCAGCACATTGGCGAGATCGACCGGACGCAGGGTCTCGAAGGTGGCGACAAGGCTCTCCGCGCCCTGCCCCTCCTCCTCCAGCGAGAAGCCGGTGATCGCGGACCAGTCGACGGTCAGGGTCTCCCCGCGCCGCCGCAGGGCGCCGCCCTTCCTGCCGCGCCGTACGAAGACCTTGTCGATCTCCCAGTCACGGCGGGCCGGCAGCTGACGGACGGCGACATCGAGGACCGTCACCTCCTCGCCGCTCTCCACGAGCCGCACCCGGCGGTCGAGCAGCTCGCCGAGGACGAGGCGCTCGGTGGGCCGCTGCTCGAAGCGGCGTACGTTGAGCACGCCCGTGGTGATCACCTGGCCGGAGTCCACACCGGTCACCCGGGTCATGGGCAGAAAGATCCGGCGCCGGCTGAGCACCTCGACGACCAGTCCGAGCAGCCGCGGCGGACGGCCGCCGACCCGCAGCATCGCCACGAGATCGCGGACCCGGCCCACCTGGTCGCCGACGGGATCGAAGACGGCCACACCGGCGAGATGCGAGACAAAGATCCGGGGGGCGCCTGCCGCCATTTCCCAGCGCCTCCTTCGTCCGCGGTTGTCCTTCTATCCAGCGGGATAACGGGTTCAGGCTAGCCCGTACCGCTGCGGTACGCCCTGACGGATCCGTCCGTACAGCCTTCCTGCGATGTCTGTGCGGTCTCTGTCGAGAGGTACCTCCGGCCCGGGTACGCTGCGGTCTGCCATCCCCAGCTGCGTTTGAGAGGCAGTGCGTCTGTGACCGTTCTCCTGTCGTCCGGCCGTGCCCGCAGGGTCGCTCTCCCCGTCGCGTTCTGCGTGGGGCTGGCCGCGGTTCTCACGGCATGCGGTGAGGATCCGGACGAGGGTACGAACGGGGTCGGCAAGCTCTCCGCCACCGAGATCGAGAGAAAGGCGCAGACCGCGGCGAACGCCGCGGGCGCGGTCAGGCTCGCCGGCACGCTGGTCACGCAGGGAGAGACCTACAAGCTCAACATGCGGCTCAAGGCGAACGGCGGGACAGGAACCGTCACGTCGAAGAACAGCACCTTCCAGCTGCTGCGCATCGAGGACGCGCTCTTCCTGAAGGCCGACGCCGGTTTCTGGAACCACGCGGACGATGAGGGCGGCGACGGCGACGGCGGCAAGGAGAGCGCCAAGCCCAGCGCTTCGGACGCCGAGGCCGCGGACAAGCTCCAGGACAAGTATGTGAAGGTCCCGGAGGACGACCCCTCGTACGAACAGCTCAGCGGCTTCACGGACATGAAGGTGCTGCTCGCCGGGATACTGACGCTGCACGGCAAGCTGAACAAGGGCGACCGCGACCGGATCGGCGGCGTGAAGACCATCAAGATCAACGGCGGTGAGGGCGACGGCGGGACGCTGGACGTCTCGCTGGAGGGCGCACCGTACCCGCTGCAACTGGTGCGCGCGGGCGGCGCGGGGACGCTCTCGCTCGCCGACTGGGGCCGTGACTTCGAACTGGCGGCGCCGGCCAAGGGCGAGACCGTCGACTACGGCAGCCGGCTCCCGGCCACCAGCGACTAACTCCGCTTGCCCTTGCCGTTGCCCCTGCCCTTGTCGCGCTTGAGCAGGAGCCGTCCGAGCGAGGCCGGCAGGGGCTGACGGGTCGTCGCGTCGGTCGGCAGCGGCGCCGCCGCCAGCGAGGAGTCCGGCAGGTCGGTGATCGCGTCCTGGGGTGTCAGCCGCAGCACCCGGCACTCACGCGCCCAACGGTCCGTCATCACCTCGGCGTCGGGCGCGTTCAGCCGCTTGCCCTTGAGCTCGGCGACGGCCGTCTCCCAGCCCTCCGAGTGCGGTGCCAGCTCCACGACGGCCGCCGTCCAGGCGACGAGCCGGCCGCCCTTGTCCTTGCTCCGTACGGTCACCTCGGCCACCGAGCCGTCCGCGAGCCCCGGCAGCGGCTGCTCCCCGGGGCCGTCCCCGACCAGCAGCGCCGCGCCCTCGTGCCATACGTGCCACAGCGCGCGGTCGGGACCCGAGCCGCGCACCCAGATGAGGCCGGACTTCTTCGTGGCCTCTTCGACGAGGACCTGTCCGAGGTCGGGCCCGAGGTCTGCTTCTGTCATGCCCGCAGCCTATCCAGCCGCCGGGACGGCGGCCGGACAGGACGTACTCGGCGGGCCGGACCGGCCCTCAGAGCCAGCCGTTCCGCTTCAGGGTGCGGTGGATCGTCAGACAGATGGTGGCGATCGCGGCGAGCACCATGGGATAGCCGTACTTCCATCCCAGCTCCGGCATGTGCTCGAAGTTCATGCCGTAGATCCCGCACACGGCCGTCGGTACGGCGATGATCGCCGCCCAGGACGTGATCTTGCGCATGTCCTCGTTCTGCGCGACCGTCGCCTGCGCCAGATTCGCCTGGAGGATCGAGTTCAGCAGCTCGTCGAAGCCGATGACCTGCTCGTGCACCCGGGCCAGATGGTCGGCGACATCGCGGAAGTACTTCTGGATGTCCGGGTCGACCAGCCGCATCGGCCGCTCGCTCAGCAGCTGCATCGGCCGCAGCAGCGGGGAGACGGCCCTCTTGAACTCCAGCACCTCGCGCTTGAGCTGGTAGATACGCCCGGCGTCCGCGCCGCGCGAGCTGCCTTTCTCCGGTGCCGAGAACACATCGATCTCGACCTCGTCGATGTCGTCCTGCACGGCCGCCGCCACCGCGACGTACCCGTCGACGACATGGTCCGCGATGGAGTGCAGTACGGCGGAGGGCCCTTTGGTGAGCAGCTCGGCGTCGCTCTCCAGCCGGTGGCGCAGCGCACGCAGCGAGCCCTTGCCGCCGTGCCGGACGGTGATCACGAAGTCCCGGCCGGTGAAGCACATGACCTCGCCGGTGTCGACCACCTCGCTGGTCGCGGTCAGCTGGGTGTGCTCCACGTAGTGGATGGTCTTGAAGACGGTGAACAGGGTGTCGTCGTACCGCTCCAGCTTGGGCCGCTGGTGCGCGTGCACGGCGTCCTCCACCGCCAGTGGGTGCAGCCCGAACTCGGCCGCGATACCGGCGAATTCCTCCTCCGTCGGCTCGTGCAGGCCGATCCAGGCGAAGCCGCCGCCCTCGCGCACCCGCAGCATCGCCTCGTGCGGGGTGACGCAGGGGTTCTCGGTGACCCGCCGGCCGTCGCGGTAGACCGCGCAGTCGACGACCGCGCTCGACGCGGAGGGGTCACGGGTGGCGTCGTACGTGTCGTACTTGCCGTACACGGGCTTGGTCTTGCGCAGGGACGGACGGACCGCTGCGCGCAGGTCACGGATCATCGACATGGCGGGCTCCTTCACGGAGAGGCCGTCGGCGAGGCGTGGCACAGCCCGGAATGGGGACGTGAATGCGTACGTCCGCAAAGCGGGCGGCACCGGAGGGTCGCGGTGACGGCGTTCGCTACAGACAGGCAGAGAGTCAGATACTGCTCAGGCACTGCTCAGGTACTGAGAGACGTGCTCTTCCGTCGTGCGATATGCCGTGGGCCCGGGGGACGGGGCGTCAGATCACCGGACACGAGGTCCGTACGGAAGAGCGGTTGGTACTGGCCGGGTGACTTCGATCCACCGCAGCCCCACCTCCTCCGGCCGGTCCCCCGTAGGGGATGACGTCGTCGGGACAAGAGGGCAACGCTTCTGCGTGCTGTCCCTACCAGCGGCCAAGACTATCAGCACACTGAGGGCCAACTCTGACCCTTGCCCAATCCTTACGGGATCTATGCTCGCCGGATGGGAGAAATTCTTGATCGGGTCGAGGCCCGGCTCCGCACGGCGCTGGGCGAGCCGGACGCGCGCGCTGCGGTGACGTTTCTCGGGACGGACCGCTTCGAGGTGCTGCGCTTCGTGGACTCCCAGGGCGGCTCCGGTGTGGTGCGCTACGCCACGCTCGGGATGTCGGCGCAGCCGATGGCGGACCCGTCGGCGCTGCTCGCCGACCCCGTGAAGGGACCGCGCGCCGAACTCGTCCTGTCGGTGCGCGCCGGGCTCGCCGATACCGATCAGGTCCTCCGCCCGCTGGCCGTGCTGGCCGCGTCCCCACAGGTCGAGGGCGTGGTCGTGGCCCCGGGCAGCTCGCTCGACCTCGGTGAGCCGCTGTGGCCGGGGGCGCCCTTCAGCTCCGTACTGGTCGGTGAGCCGGGCGGGCTGGTGGCGGATCTTGAGCTGGACGCGCCGCTGGAGCCGGTGCGGTTTCTGCCGCTGCTGCCGATGACGCCCAATGAGGCGGCGTGGAAGCGGGTCAGGGGCGCGCGGGAGCTTGAGGAGCGCTGGCTCGCGCGGGGCACGGATCTGCGCGACCCGCTGCGCGCCTCCGTGCCCCTGGACTGAGGACTGAGCGGTACTGGGTCTGAGCGGTACTGGGTCTGAGCGGTACTGCGGACCGGGCGGTACCGGGACCGGGCGGGACCGGGAAGTGAGCGCGGACACACTCGGCGTTTCCCCGCCGCGTCAGCCAGTCGGCCAGTCAGCCGGTCAGCCGGTCAGCGGCTTCAGTCGGCGAAGACCGTGACGCCGTCCTCCGTGGCGTGCGCGGGCCGCAGCTCCTCGGCCTCCCGGCTCAGCGCGCCGCGCCGTACGCCCACGATGACCGCTCCCACGACGGCCGCGAGCGCGGCGACCACGAACGGGATGTGGACGTTGCTCCACTCCTCGATCTTCGGTGCGAGGAAGGGCGCCGCCGCCGCGGCGAACCAGCGGACGAAGTTGTAGCCCGCGCTCGCCACCGGCCGGGGCGCGTCGGAGACACCCAGCGCCAGTTCGGTGAAGACGGTGTTGTTCAGGCCGATGAAGGCGCCGGAGACGATCGTGCCGACGACGGCCGCGGTGTGGTTCCCGTATCCGAGCACCAGCAGATCGACGGCGAGCAGCACGAGTGAGCCGCCCAGCACCTGGAGCGAGCCGAAGCGCCGCTGGAGCCGGGGCGCCACCAGTACCGAGAAGACCGCGAGCAGCAGCCCCCAGGCGAAGAAGACGGCCCCCGACGCGTACGGGGTCATGTTCAGTACGAACGGCGTGAAGGCCAGCACGGTGAAGAACGCGTAGTTGTAGAAGAACGCCGAGGCCGCCGCGGACGCGAGCCCGCCGTGCCCCAGGGCCCTGACCGGATCGAGCAGCGACGTCCTGCGCGCGGGCCTGGGCTGTTCCTTGAGGAACGCCGTGATGCAGACGAAGCCGATGGCCATCAGGGCCGCGGTGCCGAAGAACGGATAGCGCCAGCTGGCATCGCCGAGCAGCGCGCCGAGCAGCGGTCCGCAGGCCATGCCGAGGCCGAGCGCCGACTCGTACAGCAGGATCGCCGCCGCGCTGCCCCCGGCCGCCGCGCCGACGATCACGGCGAGCGCGGTCGAGACGAAGAGCGCGTTGCCGAGCCCCCAGCCGGCCCGGAAGCCGACCAGTTCGGTCACCGACGACGACGTACCCGACAGGGCGGCGAAGACCACGACGAGCGCCAGACCGGCGAGCAGGGTCTTCCTGCCCCCGATGCGGCTGGAGACCCAGCCCGTGAGGAGCATGGCGACCGCGGTGATCAGGAAGTACGAGGTGAAGAGCAGCGAGACCTGGCTCGGGGTCGCCTCCAGACCCTTGGCGATGGACGGCAGGATCGGGTCCACCAGACCGATCCCCATGAAGGCCACGACGGACGCGCCCGCCGTGGCCCAGACGGCCTTCGGCTGACGCAGCAGACCGCCCGCTCCCTCGTCTCCCTCGTCGAACGGATCCTCTCCGCGCATGAGGCGTGCCCTCCACTCTCCCGCTGGATCGATGCAATATGCACACAATAAGTTAGGCAAGCTAATGAGTGCAAGTTACATCTATCTCTCCGTGCTCGGACTCTGACCGGACGGGTGATCGTCCTTGACGCGGCGTCGGCCGGGGAGGACCGTGGGGCGCTATGAGGGGCGAACCCAGTTGCCCGAAGTGCGGTGGCCGAGTCAGGGCGCCCGGCCTCTTCGCCGACTCCTGGCAGTGTGATGTACATGGCACGGTGCATCCGCTGCAGCCCGTGATACCGCCCAGCGTCGAGGCCCTCGGTGTCGTGGTGCACCGCGCCCAGGTGCCGGTGTGGATGCCCTGGCCGCTGCCGGTCGGCTGGCTCTTCACCGGCGTGGCGTACGCGGGCGACGACCGCAGCGGGGGACGTGCCACCGCCGTCGCCTGCTCGGGACCGGGGCCGCTCGGCGGTATGGGGGAACTGCTGCTCGTCGCCGAGGAGCTGGGCGTCGGACTCGGCGCGCGCTACGCGGGGATCGACGGCCCGGACCCGGGCCCCGCCATCTGCGTCGACAAGCCACCGCAGACCAAGGTGCTCGCGGCCGGCCGGCCCACCCCGCTCTGGCATGTCGCGGACGCCCCGGAGGACCGCGCGGTCTTCGCGGGCGAGGCGCTCGGGCTGTGGCTGTGGGCGATCGTCTGGCCAGAACAGTCGGGGCTACTGCTCTACGACGAGGTGGTGCTGACCGATCTGCGGGACGTGGGCGCGGAGATGGAGCTGCTGCCCTGCGGAGCGCTGTCGCCCCGGCTGCTCTCCTGAGTCACTGACCGCCCGTGAGCCTCTGTGACCGTCTCCGAGGGGCCTTGAGGGGCCTTGAGGGGCCTTGAGGGGCCGCCTCCCTGCCCGCCGCCCGTCCCGGCCCGCGTGGGCGCCCGACGCGTCCTGGGCCGTCCCCGCGTGCCGTTATCCTTGACCGTCCCCCTGTCCGCGCCGAACCTCCGGAGTGACGCGCCGTGCGCATCGATCTGCACACTCACTCCACGGCCTCCGACGGTACGGACACCCCCGCCGAGCTGGTGCGCAACGCGGCCGCCGCCGGGCTCGACGTCGTCGCGCTGACCGACCACGACACCACCCGCGGCCACGCCGAGGCGATCGCCGCGCTCCCGGCCCTCGACCGGGACCTCACCCTCGTCACCGGCGCGGAACTCTCCTGCCGGCTCGACGGCATCAGCCTGCACATGCTGGCGTACCTCTTCGACCCGGACGAGCCGGAGCTGCTGGCCGAGCGGGAGCTGGTACGGGACGACCGCGTCCCGCGCGCGCGGACGATGGTCCGCAAGCTCCAGGAGCTGGGCGTCCCCATCACGTGGGAACAGGTGTCGCGCATCGCGGGCGACGCCTCGCTCGGCCGTCCGCACATCGCCACCGCCCTCGTCGAACTCGGCGTCGTCGAGACCGTCTCCGACGCCTTCACCACGGAGTGGCTCGCGGACGGCGGACGCGCGTACGCCGAGAAGCACGAACTCGACCCCTTCGAGGCGATCCGCATGGTCAAGGCCGCCGGAGGGGTCACCGTGTTCGCGCATCCGCTGGCAGCCAAGCGCGGCCGCGTCGTGCACGAGTCCGCCATCGTCCGGTTCGCCGCCGCCGGTCTCGACGGCATCGAGGTCGACCACATGGACCACGACGAACCGACCCGGGCGCGGCTGCGCGGACTGGCCGCCGAACTCGGCCTGCTGGCCACCGGATCCAGCGACTACCACGGCAGCCGCAAGTCCGTGGAACTCGGCGGCTGTACCACCGACCCGGAGATCTACGGCGAGATCACCCGGCGGGCCTCCGGCGCCTTCCCGGTACCGGGTGCGGGCGGACGCGCGTAAGTCCGGCCGTACCGCGCCGTATCCGTACCGCCTCCCCTTTTCCGTACCGCTTCTCCGCAGCGCTTCCTCGTGCCGCTTCCTCATGGCGCGGTCGCGCCCTCGCCTCGTCGCGCCTCCGCGCGCGTCCGTTCCCGTGTCTCCCGCCCGTCTCCCGTCTCTACGTCCCGCAAGGCCTCACTGTGTTCGACTTCGCCGTCTTCGGCTCCCTCTTTCTCACGCTCTTCGTGATCATGGACCCTCCCGGGATCACCCCGATCTTCCTCGCCCTCACCTCCGGCAGGCCCGCCAAGGTCCAGCGCGCCATGGCCTGGCAGGCGGTGGCCGTCGCCTTCGGGGTGATCACCGTCTTCGGGCTGCTGGGCCAGCAGATCCTGGACTATCTGCATGTCTCCGTACCGGCGCTGATGATCGCCGGCGGGCTGCTCCTGCTGCTGATCGCGCTGGATCTGCTGACCGGCAAGACCGATGAGCCGAAGCAGACGAAGGACGTCAATGTCGCGCTCGTCCCCCTGGGCATGCCGCTGCTCGCGGGACCCGGCGCGATCGTGTCCGTCATCCTCGCCGTCCAGCACGCCGACGGCGCCTCGGCGCGGATCTCGGTCTGGGCGGCGATCGTCGCGATGCATGTCGTGCTCTGGCTGACGATGCGCTACTCGCTGCTGATCATCCGGCTGATCAAGGACGGGGGAGTGGTGCTGGTGACCCGGCTGGCCGGGATGATGCTTTCGGCCATCGCCGTTCAGCAGATCATCAATGGCGTCACCCAGGTGATCCAGGGCGCCTGACATGGGCAGCGCCCCCGTACGAGTGATCCGTACAGGGGCGCTTCGTCGGTTCGCGGCCGGTCGCTGTCGTACGCGTCGCGAAGGGATACGGGGTTACGAGGCCGAGGTTTCGGCCGGGCGGATATAGATGCGCTGGCCCATCGCGGCGGCCTGCTGCACGATCCGGTTGACGGAGGCGGCGTCCACAACGGTGCTGTCGACAGCGGAGCCGTCAACATCGTCGAGTCGCATGATTTCGAAGCGCAAGGCTTCTCCCTTCGTCTGATCCTCCTGCTGGAGAACTATGGGGTGACGGACTGAGCCGTCGGCAGTTACATCCAGATGCAACGGCTTGCCCACTGCAAACATTCCCTACGCTAAGGAAAATTTTCGGATGACTAACTTCTGGCGGGTACAGTCGCGTCCGCAGAGAATGAACGGTGTATGAGCGAGGCAGAGATCAACCCGGAGATCGCCGACATCGGCGCCCGTCTGGAGCGCACCAACGAGCTGCTCCAGCGCATGCTCGCCGAAGTCGCCAAGACCCCGTCCACACATGCCATCTTCGTCGACGCCGGTTACGTCTATGCTGCGGCCGGATTGCTGGTGGCGGGCACTGAAGACCGGCGTGCCTTCGATCTGGACGCCGAGGGGCTCATCGAGGCCTTCATCGACAAGGCCCGGATCATCTTCGCGGACAGCCGGCTGCTCCGCGTGTACTGGTACGACGGCGCGAGACGCCGGATCCACACCTCGGAGCAGCAGTCCATCGCCGAACTGCCCGACGTCAAGGTCAGGCTCGGCAACCTGAACGCCAACAACCAGCAGAAGGGCGTCGATTCCCTGATCCGTACGGATCTCGAATCGCTCGCCCGGCACCGCGCCATCAGTGACGCGGCGCTGGTCGGCGGCGACGAGGACCTCGTGTCGGCCGTCGAGGCGGCCCAGGGGTACGGCGCGCGCGTGCACCTCTGGGGCATCGAGGCGGGCGAGGGCCGCAATCAGGCCGAGCCGCTGCTGTGGGAGGTCGACAGCCAGCGCACCTTCGACCTGGACTTCTG
Source organism: Streptomyces sp. L-9-10 (assembly GCF_004151105.1). Classification (GTDB taxonomy): domain Bacteria; phylum Actinomycetota; class Actinomycetes; order Streptomycetales; family Streptomycetaceae; genus Streptomyces. Next base: position 194,264 of record NZ_PHRF01000095.1, on the reverse strand, counting down.
CAAGCCGTATGTCACCCGCCGCCCGGTCACCACGTACGAGCACGAGGGTGAGCCGCCGCCCTCCCGCGACCAGGTGCGGTTCATCGGCGCGCAGATCGCCGCGACCTGGCTGGCGGAGCGCGGCCGGGAAGCCATGGCCGAGCTGCTGCCGGGCCACCCGTATCTGCCGGGCCCGGTGGACCAGGACCTGCTGATCGAGGCGGAGAAGCTGCTCCAGCGGTCGCTACGGGGCCACGCGATACTGCGGCGGTCGCTGCGGGACGGTTTCTGGCACCACTTGCAGTCGCAGTACTGACGGCCCGGTCCGGCCTCTCCACCCCGGCCTCCACCCTGGCGGTCGGCCGTGGGTGCCGAGGTGAGCGGTGTCAGGCCGTGTCAGCCGTGGGTGTCCCAGAAGTCCCTGAGCGCGGCGGCGGTCTCCAGCGGCCGGTCGGTGTTGGGCGAGTGCTGGGCGCCCTCGATGACCGTCCGGCGGGCGCCGAGGCGCACGGCCATCTCGTCCAGCAGCGGCACCGGCCACGTGTCGTCCCGTTCGCCGGACATCACGTGCTTCGGGAGCGGCCGTACGGCGGCCAGCTCGTCCACCCGGTCCGGCTCCACGCTCAGCTGTCGGCCGGTGGCGATCAGCTGGGCCGGCTGGGTGAGGAGCCAGCGCCTGCGCAGATCCTCCCCGTCGATGGCGGTCTCCTCGGGCGGATCCATCGAGCGCATGATCTCCCAGACCTGCCCCATCGTCATGGCCCTGAGCGCCCCGCTGAGCAGCTCGGCCCGCTCCCGCTGGACGTGGGTGACCCGCGCGGGCCCGGAGGACAGCAGCGTCAGCGTGACGAACGGGCCGGGGTCGAGCAGCACGGCGGCACGGGCGATCAGACCGCCGAGCGAGTGCCCGACCAGATGCACGGGGGAGCCGAGCTCCTCCGTCTGCGCCAGTACGTCGGCGGCCAGCTCGCTCTGCGCGTAGCCCTCCTCGGTCTCCGGGCCCGCCGTCTCGTACTGGCCGCGGCCGTCCACGCAGACGACCCGGTAGCCGGCCTCCGTGAGGGGCTCCAGCAGCGCGATGAAGTCCTCCTTGCTCCCGGTGAACCCGGGGAGCATCAGCGCGGTGCCGCGCGGCTCCCCGGCCGGCCGCGCGTCGAGCGTGGCGAAGGGCCCGCGGCGGGTCGCGAGCGTACGGGCGCGGGCGCAGGAGGGCGGGACGAACGTGGGCGGCCGACTCATGCGAAGAGGCTAACCGCGCCTCGGAAAGCCGATGGCCCGGCACCCCCCTCTGGGGGCGTCGGGCCATCCGGCTGTGGTGCGCGCGTACGTCAGCTCTCGGTCTTCGCCGCTGTCGTGCGCGTACGGCGGCGGCGCGGCTTGGGCAGCGCCTCCGCCTCCGCTTCGGGTGCCTCCGCGGTCGCGGCGGCCTCGACGGCCTCGGCGGCCGGCTTGGCGACGCGGGTACGGCGACGGGGCTTGGTCGCCGCGACGGGCGCCTCGGCCGTCCCGTCCGCCGGCTCCGCCGCCACCGGCTCCGCGGCCTCGGCCACGGGCTTGGCGACGCGGGTACGGCGGCGCGGCTTGGTCTCGGCGACCGGCGCCTCGGGGGCGTCGACCGGCTCCGTCACCGCGGCGGCCTCCACCGGCGCGGCCGTGTCGGCAGCGGGCTTCGCGGCCCGGGTACGGCGGCGGCGCGGCTTGGCCGCGGGCTCCGCCTCCGGCTCGGGAAGGACCGGCTCCGCGACGACGGACTCCGCGGCGACGGACTCCGCGGCGACGGACTCCGCGGCGACCGGCTCGGAAGCGACCGGATCCGTCGTGGTCTCCACGGCCGGTGTCCCGGACCCGGCCCCGGACCCGGCTCCGGCGCGGGTACGCCGGCGACGGCGCGGAGTACGCGCCTCGGCGGGCCGTTCCACGCTCGCGGGCACGTCCATCGGCACGGCCGTCTGGAACTGCGGCTCCGCGGTCTGGAACTGCGGCTCGGCGCTCGGGGGCAGCGGCGCCGCCACCGTCGCGGTCGCCTCCAGCGGGGTTCCGCCGCGGGTACGGCGGCGCTGGCGCGGGGTGCGCGTACGGGCCGGACGCTCTTCCCGTACCGCCGCCGCTGCCGCGGGGGCGGCGGACTTACGGCCGCGGCCGCCCGTCTCGCCGAGGTCCTCGACCTGCTCGGCCGACAGACCGGCGCGCGTACGCTCCGCGCGCGGCAGGACACCCTTGGTCCCGGCGGGGATGTTCAGCTCCTCGAACAGGTGCGGGGACGTGGAGTACGTCTCCGGCGGGTCCGGGAAGCCGAGGTCCAGCGCCTTGTTGATCAGCTGCCAGCGCGGGATGTCGTCCCAGTCGACGAGCGTGACGGCGGTACCGGACGCGCCCGCCCGGCCCGTGCGGCCGATGCGGTGGAGGTAGGTCTTCTCCTCCTCCGGCGACTGGTAGTTGATGACGTGCGTCACGCCCTCGACGTCGATACCGCGCGCGGCGACATCGGTGCAGACGAGGACGTCGACCTTGCCGTTGCGGAAGGCGCGCAGCGCCTGCTCGCGGGCGCCCTGGCCCAGGTCGCCGTGGACCGCGCCGGAGGCGAAGCCGCGCTGGGCGAGCTGGTCCGCGATGTCGGCGGCCGTGCGCTTCGTACGGCAGAAGATCATCGCCAGGCCGCGGCCCTCGGACTGGAGGATGCGGGCGACCATCTCCGGCTTGTCCATGGAGTGGGCGCGGTAGACGCGCTGCGTCGTGTTGGCGACGGTCGCGCCCGCGTCGTCCGGCGAGGTGGCGCTGATGTGCGTGGGCTGCGACATGTAACGGCGGGCGAGGCCGATGACCGCGCCCGGCATCGTCGCGGAGAACAGCATCGTCTGCCGCTTGGGCGGCAGCAGCTGGATGATCTTCTCGACGTCGGGCAGGAAGCCCAGGTCGAGCATCTCGTCGGCCTCGTCCAGGACGAGCGCGCGCACATGGGAGAGATCGAGCTTCTTCTGGCCCGCCAGGTCGAGCAGCCGGCCCGGGGTGCCGACAATCACATCGACGCCCTTCTTGAGGGCCTCGACCTGCGGCTCGTAGGCCCGGCCGCCGTAGATCGCCAGGACCCGGACGTTCCGCACCTTGCCGGCCGTCAGCAGGTCGTTGGTGACCTGCGTGCACAGCTCGCGGGTGGGGACGACGACGAGCGCCTGCGGGGCGTTGGTGAGCTTCTCGGGCACGGCCCGGCCGGACTCGACGTCCGCGGGGACCGTGACGCGCTCCAGGAGCGGCAGACCGAAGCCGAGCGTCTTGCCCGTGCCGGTCTTGGCCTGTCCGATGACGTCCTTGCCGGAAAGCGCGACGGGGAGCGTCATCTCTTGGATGGGGAACGGAGACAGGATGCCGACGGCTTCTAGCGCTTCGGCTGTCTCGGGGAGGATTCCGAGGTCTCGGAAAGTCGTAGTCAGGGTGCTGCCTCTTCTGTGAGACGCGGCGCGAGGCGAACGCTGGGGGTCGTACCGCACCTGGGTACTCGGCCGGCCGTGGATTGGCCGGATGGCGCGGGACCACTGCCGTCGCTCGAGCGCTCGAACCGCTGAGGGGGCCCCTCATCTGCGGCCGTACGCTGCTGTGCGTACGATCCGCGCGGAGGGCGGTCGGGTCGGAGCCGATCGGGCCACCGACCGGGCATCCTCATGGGGCCTGCACGAGGGACTACCCTCGTTCAAACACTGTCTAACACTGCGATCGCCCGCCGAATATTCGGCAGGCGCCATTACCACTGTACCCCGGAATCGCGCATGTGTGTTGGGCGAATTCGTCGGAACGGTGTGACCACAGTGTCTGACCAGGCCCTTACGCGGCGCGAAGAGCGGGCTATTGTGCGGTACATGGAGACGCCCGACAACGCCACCACGCCCGCATCCGCAGCCGAGGAACCCACCGGGATCGCCGCCCAGGACTGGGACACGGCCTCCGCCGAGCCGCAGTACCGCGCCGCGGTCGTGGATCTGCTGGGAGCGCTCGCCTATGGGGAGCTGGCGGCCTTCGAGCGGCTCGCCGAGGACGCCAAGCTCGCGCCGACCCTCGCCGACAAGGCGGCCCTGGCGAAAATGGCCGCCGCCGAATTCCACCACTTCGAGCGGCTGAACGACCGGCTGCGGGCGATCGACGCCGAGCCGACCGGTGCGATGGAGCCGTTCGCGAAGGCGCTCGACGACTTCCACCGCCTCACCGCGCCATCTGACTGGCTGGAGGGCCTCGTCAAGGCGTACGTGGGCGACTCGATCGCCAGCGACTTCTACCGGGAGGTGGCCGCGCGGCTGGACACCGACACCCGCGCGCTGGTGCTCGCCGTACTGGACGACACGGGACACGGCAACTTCGCCGTGGAGAAGGTACGCGCCGCGATCGAGGCGGAGCCGCGGGTCGGCGGGCGTCTGGCGCTCTGGGCGCGCCGGCTGATGGGCGAGGCGCTCTCGCAGGCACAGCGGGTCGTGGCCGAGCGCGACGCGCTGTCCACGATGCTCGTGGGCGGGGTGGCGGACGGGTTCGACCTCGCGGAGGTCGGCCGGATGTTCTCCCGGATCACCGAGGCGCACACCAAGCGGATGGCCGCCCTCGGGCTGGCCGCCTGATCCCCCTCGGACCGGCTGTTCGATCCCCCGGGCCGGCCGCCTGATTCCCCCCGGGGCTGCCTGATTCCCCGGGCCGGCCGCCTGACCGGCGGCCCCTTCGGGGAACAGCTCAGGGGGTGGAGGTCTGGGGCCGGCGCAGTCCGCGGCGCGTGGGGCGGAGCAGCAGTGACAGCAGCACCGCTCCCACCAGCAGCGCACCGACGAGCGTGGCGAGAACATGGCCCGCGCCCAGCGCCATATGCGTCACATAGGCGCCGACGAGCGCGCCGACCGGGCCGGCCGTGTACACCGTCCGGTGAGCCGGGAGCCGGTGGGAGAGCCGACTGGCCGCCGCCCACGAAAGACCGAGTCCGAGCAGGACCGATCCGAGAACTTCCCAGATCACTGCTGATCACCTCACGACGCCGGGAGTGACATGTGGTCAGGGCCTTGGGCCCAGCACGTCACTACCCGGAGTGCACGGAACGCAACCCTCGACAGACCCCCGGGAGAGGGCGGCTACGCGCATAGCGGAACTCGCGGGTAACAGCGCGGGGGAGGGGCAGAGGAACGGACAGCGGACGGACAGCGGAATGGCCCGGCGGGGGTGTCCCGCCGGGCCATTCCGTGCATGAGTGCGCGTGACTACAGAGCGCCGAATCCGACGCGTCGTGTGGCCGGCTCACCGATCTCCACGTATGCGATCCGCTCGGCCGGTACGAGCACCTTGCGCCCCTTGTCGTCCGTGAGACTGAGCAGCTGCGCCTTGCCGGCCAGCGCGTCGGCGACGGCGCGCTCGACCTCCTGGGCGGTCTGCCCGCTCTCCAGAACGATCTCGCGGGGCGTGTGCTGCACGCCGATCTTGACCTCCACGGCTATGTCCCTCCGAACGGTCTGCGTTGCGCGGCCAGCCGCGCGGTACGCAGCACACATTAGCCCGGAGCGACCATCCGGAAGACGCCGCGGGGAACGCCCGCAGCGAACACCCGTCGTTCAGTGCTGCTCACTGCCGTGCAGCGGGAAGCCGGCGATCCCGCGCCAGGCCAGCGAGGTGAGGAGCTGGACCGCCTGGTCGCGGGGGATCGCGGACTCGCTGGAGAGCCAGTAGCGCGCCACCACCTGGGAGACGCCGCCGAGCCCCACGGCCAGCAGCATGGACTCGTCCTTGGAGAGCCCGGTGTCCTCGGCGATCACGTCGGAGATGGCCTCCGCGCACTGGAGCGCGACCCGGTCGACGCGCTCGCGCACCGCGGGCTCGTTCGTCAGGTCCGACTCGAAGACCAGGCGGAACGCGCCGCCCTCGTCCTCGACATAGGCGAAGTACGCGTCCATCGTGGCCTCGACGCGCAGCTTGTTGTCCGTCGTGGACGCGAGCGCTGTACGGACCGCCTGGAGCAGGCTCTCGCAGTGCTGGTCGAGCAGCGCGAGATAGAGCTCCAGCTTTCCGGGGAAGTGCTGGTAGAGGACGGGCTTGCTGACACCGGCCCGCTCGGCGATGTCGTCCATCGCGGCCGCGTGATAGCCCTGTGCGACGAACACTTCCTGCGCCGCGCCCAGCAGCTGATTGCGTCGGGCGCGACGCGGCAGGCGCGTGCCCCGCGGGCGCGCCGCCTCTGTCTGCTCTATGGCTGTCACGCCGCCTCCCAAAAATTCGTTCCGTGCGCGCTGTGCGCCGCCTGGCCATCGTACTTTTGGGTAACCCGGCTGTGCGTGGTGAGGACCTGTTTTTTTGGCGCCCGGTCACGTCCGGTGGGCGTACCAGGCCCTTCGCGCCACGAGCCCGGCCGCCCGGTCACGGACGGTAGTCGTCATCCTCGTCGGTCCCGACCGCCCGCGCCTGATCGGCCGCGTCCGCTTCGTCCGCCCTGTCCGGGTCGATACGCGTCAGGGGTTCGTCGCCCCCGGGCCGTACGTCCGTGTGCTGTTCCGCGGCGTCGGCTTCGGGGACCTCCTCGTCCAGCTCGGCCGTCCCGTCCTCGCCGTCCGTCTCGAAGGTTTCGGGATCCGTGGGGTCAACCGCCATGGCGTGCCCTCTCTCTCCCAGAGCTCTCCCTAAGAGCCTAGGCCCTGTCCTCGGACCCCCGCCTGCTCTGGAAGCAGGGGGTGCGCGGCGCCATGCGGCTTGTGACCGCGAACACACGGGCCGGGGCGTGATCGTCTCGTAACATTGCGGCATGTCGTCGACCGAGCTGCCGGAAACCATTGCCGCCGCCGTGGCGCCGAAGGTGAGTCCCGTACGGGTCGCGGACGGGGAGCGGCTCCGTTCCGTCGCGCTGCCGGGGCTGACGCTGACCGTACGAGCGCGGCCCGCGTCCCGGGCCGGCGCGCCGCCCGCGCTGTATGTGCACGGGCTCGGCGGCTCCTCGCAGAACTGGTCGGCGCTGATGCCGTTCCTGGAGGACATCGTCGACGGCGAGGCCGTCGATCTGCCCGGGTTCGGGGACTCGCCGCCGCCGGACAACGGCAATTACTCCATCACCGGTCATGCCCGCGCGGTGATCCGGCTGTTGGACGCGGAGAGGCGCGGTCCCGTGCACCTCCTCGGCAACTCCCTCGGCGGCGCCGTCGTCACGCGCGTCGCCGCGGCCCGGCCCGATCTGGTGCGGACCCTGACGCTGATCTCGCCCGCGCTGCCGGAGATCCGGGTGCAGCGCACCGCGTTGCCGACCGCGCTCCTCGCCTTGCCCGGTGTCGCCTCGCTGTTCGGCCGGCTCACCCGGGACTGGACGCCGGAGCAGCGCACCCGCGGCGCGATGGGGCTGACCTACGGCGACCCCTCGTCGGTCCCCGAGGAGGATCTGCGCCACGCCGTGCGGGAGATGGAGCGTCGGCTCCAACTGCCGTATTTCTGGGACGCGATGGCCAACTCGGCGCGCGGTATCGTCAACGCGTACACCCTGGGTGGTCAACACGGGTTGTGGCGGCAGGCCGAACGGGTGCTGGCGCCGACGCTGCTCGTCTACGGCGGGCGGGATCTGCTCGTTTCGTGCCGTATGGCCCGCAGGGCGTCGGCCGCTTTCCGCGGTTCGCGGCTGCTTACCCTCCCCGACGCCGGACATGTTGCCATGATGGAGTACCCCCGGCAGGTCGCGCAGGCGTGCCGGGAACTCATCGATGACTACGACAGGAGCTGATCCGGGGCGTGGGACGACACAGCCGCAAGGGCCCTGTACCCCAGGGCGCGCGGTCCACGGCCGCGGTCGCGGCGGAGGAACCCGACCCGGCACCGGCCGGATCCGGCAGGGGATGGCGCAGGCGCGCCGCGGACGGCCGGGACGCGGAGGGCCGGGACGCGGGCCCGGAGCAGCAGCACGGCGGACCCGCGCACGCCACCCCCGCGCACGGCGTGCCGCAGGTGCGCGGCGGCCACCCCGAGCAGCGTGAGGCCGGCGGCGGCTGGGGCGATGAGCGGCGCCACGGTGATACGCGTCACCCCGCCGAGTCCGCCGAGTCCGCCGACACGGCGCGGCGCGGCGCGGCCCCGCCCAAGCAGGCCCGTACGCCCGGGACTTCGGCGCCCACGCCGTCGGCGCCCGCCGCTCCGGCGCCCGCGGCTCCGCGTATCCCGGGACCGCGCCGCGAGTTCATCGAGGCGTTCGACGACGACGCGTTCGACGCCTTCCGTGCCCCGTCCTCCCGTACCGCCGTCTCGGAGGACGGCGCGCCCGGCCCGCACCCCACCGGTGACCGGGACGGCGGCGCCGACGGCCCCGGCGGCGGGGACACCGAGCAGGACCCGGCGGAGCCCGCCAGAGGCGGCAAGGGACGTGCGCTCACCGGCATCGCCGCCGCGGCGGTGACCACCGTCCTCGCGGTCGTCGTGGCCGGGCAGGTCACCGACGGCGGGACGAAGAGGGCCGACGCGCGGTCCGCCGACGGCGCCGAGCGCGCCGTCGAGGCCGATGACACCTCGCGCTCCGAGGGCCGGCCCACCCCCTCGCGGTCCGCGGCCGGGGCGGCCGCCCCGGCCCTCACCTACGCGCAGCTGATGACACGGCAGTTCCCGCTCGATCCGAAGCTGACGGCCTCGGGCGACTTCACCGCCGTACCCGGTCTCGCCAAGGCGCCCGGCAAGGGGCAGAAGTTCCGCTACCGCGTGGATGTCGAGAAGGGGCTCGGGCTGGACGGCGGGCTCTTCGCCGACGCCGTCCAGAAGACCCTGAACGACGACCGGAGCTGGGCCCACAACGGCGCCATGACCTTCGAACGGATCTCCAGCGGCGAGGCCGACTTCGTGATCACGCTGGCGAGTCCGGGGACCACCGGCGTCTGGTGCGCCAAGTCCGGCCTGGACACGACCATCGACAATGTGTCCTGCGACTCGGCGTCGACCGACCGCGTCATGATCAACGCCTTCCGCTGGGCGCGGGGCGCGAAGACCTTCGGTGACAAGGCGATGTTCAGCTACCGGCAGATGCTGATCAACCACGAGGTGGGACACCGGCTCGGACACAATCATGTGAGCTGCCGCACGCCCGGGTCGCTCGCTCCGGTGATGCAGCAGCAGACGAAGTCGCTGGACATCGAGGGGATCACGTGCAAGCCGAACCCCTGGGTCTTTCCCACTGGTTGAGATGCCCGTCTCATGACCGCCCCGCACCGCGTTGTCATCGCACGCGGGGTGGAGCCGCTCGGCCGGTGAGTCCGTATCCGGTGCTCGCCGCGGTCCGCCGTGCGGCCCGAGGGCCCTCCCCGTGCCCGCCGAGAGCGTGGCCGCGGTCTGACGCCGTGTAGCCGGTCTGTTCCGTAGCGCGACAGAACGCTACCGGTACGGGAAAGTTACGTGTATTCACCCCTTCCGGTGGTGCGACGGACAACCGTCCGTCGCACCACCGGCTTATCCGCTTACGGTCGTCCCGCTGCGAGTCGCCGGATCAACGGCGGCCGCTCACAGGGGAGATCGGGGGTGTGCTCGTGCGGCTCGTACCGCTTACGTACGGTGGCTGTCCGTATGCGACAGGTGAGTCCGGACGTTGGTGTGACCGGCGCCGGTTCGCGGCGCGCTGCACGGAGCCGGCCGCGGCGGGCCGCCGGCCGTCCCGTACTCGGAAGCCGTCTGCCGTACCCCCGGCGCACGCCGGAGTGTGCACACCGTGGCCGTGCCTGATCTCCGCCCTGCCGTGCCTGATCTCCGCCGTGCCGCACCCGGAGGCCCGGACGCGCTGCCCGGACTGCTGGCCAAACGCTTCTTCGGCGGATCGCCGCTGGTCGCGGCGTACGGCGTGCGGCTGCGGGCGCCCTGCCCCACGACCGCTGGCACGTCGCGGGCGCACGGACCGGGGGGCGCGCGCGATGTGCCGGCGCGCGCCCCGCCCGGCGCCTTCCACGGGCGGTCGGCCACCCTGCCCGTCCCGGACGAGGCGGTCGACGCGCACGCCATCGGTGACCATCCCGGCTCCTTGGGGGCGTACGCCGGAGCGGGGGAGCGCGATGGCCGAGCGAGGCGCCCCACGGGCGATAGGCCTGGCAGGGACCCCCGCGCTCGCCGGCGCGCTCGTCGCGTGCCCGCGCCGGGGACCGCTGCGCGCGCTGCTCGCCGCACCGGCCCTCGCCGTACTTCCCGCCGCCCGGTGCGCCCACCTCTTCCCCGTACAGGCCCGGCGCGGACTCGCCCACGGATTCCCCGGGGCCGCCGTCATCGGAGCCGCCACCGGGCGCACCACCGCCCGCGCCCCGGAAGCCCTGTCCCGCGCGTCCGTACCGGCGGGCCTCCTGCCCGGCCGTGACGCCCCCGCCGTCCCCGCCCTCGTCCGCAGAGCCGCCGCGCCCGGACCCCTCGCCCCCGCCGCCGTCGCCCCCTCGCGGGCGCCGGCGCACCCCTTGAGCCCTCAGCACCACCTCGTGAAGGAGAACCCAGAGATGACTCCGCAATCCGCACCACGGGCCGCAGCGGCGGCCCCCGCACCGGCCCGCCGGCACAGAGGAGCCGCGCGATGAGGGTCCTGCTGCTCGGTGCCAACGGTTTCCTCGGCCGCTTCGTGGCCGACCGGCTGCTCGCCGACCCCGCCGTCCACCTCACCGCGCTCGGCCGGGGCGACGACGCCGACGTACGGTTCGATCTCGCGGGCGGCAGCCCGGGAGCGCTCACCCGCTTCCTGGACGCAGTCCATCCCGGGGTCATCATCAACTGCGCCGGAGCCACCCGGGGCGGCGCGCGCGAGCTGACCCGGCACAACACGGTCGCCGTCGCCACGGTCTGCGAGGCCCTGCGCCGCAGCCGCTGCGGCGCCCGGCTCGTCCAGCTCGGCTGCGCCTCCGAGTACGGCCCGTCCCAGCACGGTTCGTCCACCGCCGAGGACGCCGTACCGCGCCCCGGCGGCCCGTACGGCGTGAGCAAGCTCGCCGCGTCCGAGCTGGTGCTGGGGTCCGGGCTCGACGCGATCGTGCTCCGGGTGTTCTCGCCCGTGGGTCCCGGCACCCCCGCGGGCTCCCCGCTCGGCCGGCTCGCCGAGGCGATGCGCCGCGCCATGCAGTCGGGCGACGGTGAGCTGAAGCTCGGCGGCCTCGGGGTGCAGCGCGACTTCGTCGACGTACGCGACGTGGCGCGCGCCGTGCACGCCGCCTCGCTCTCCGCCGCCCAGGGCGTCGTCAACATCGGCACCGGACGCGCGGTCAGGCTGCGGGACGCCGCCGCCGTACTGGCGAGGGTCGCGGGGTACGCGGGCGCCCTGCACGAACTGGACCTGCCCCCCGGGCCGATGCGGGCCGGCCACGCCACCGTCGGCGCCCCCCGGGGCGAGACCGCGCCGGAACAGCTGGGCGCGGGCCCGTTCCCGTACCCCGACGGCTGCGGCAGCTGGCAGCAGGCCGATGTACGGACCGCACGCGACCGGCTCGGCTGGCGGCCCCGGATCAATCTGGAGGAGTCACTCGCCGATATCTGGATGGAGGCGGCGTGCCGTATCTGACCAGACCCGGCGCCCGGCTCTCCGCCACCGAGGAGGGCCGGCTCGGCATCGGCGTTCCCGGATACGCGCACCCGCTGCTCGCGCCGGTCGAGTGGGCCGAACTGACCCGCCCGGGAACGCCGCTGCACTGGGCCGTCCTCAATGTCGCGGACGGCCCCGGCGACCGGCCCGACCCGCACTGTCTGGCGGCGGCGGGCCGGCTCACCAACGCGGGGTCCAGGGTGCTCGGCCATCTCGACCTGGCGTACGGGACCCACCCCGCCGGGGAACTGGTCTCCGACGCCCGGCGGTTTCTCGACTGGTACCGCGTCGACGGCTACTTTCTCGACCGGTGCCCGGCGGGCCGCGCCGACCTGCCGGCGATACGCCGGACGACGGCGGACCTCGGAGCGGTGCTCGACGGCGGGTTCGTCGTACTGGGCCAGGGGGTCCATCCGTATCCCGGATACGCGGAGTTCGCCGACCAGTTGGTGACCTTCCGCGGCCGGTGGGCGGACTACCGCTGGTCGCAGGCGGCGGCGTGGACGGCCGACCATCCGCCGGAGCGCTTTGCCCATCTCGTCCACGGGGTGCCGCGCGGTCATCTGGAGGAGGCGATACGGATCGCGCGCTGGCAGGGCGCCGGCACGATCTTCTTCACCGACCGCACGGACCGGGCGGACGGCACCGACCGCACCGACCGCGCGGACACGGGTGATGGTGTCGGCCCGAGCACGCGCAACGGGGCAGGCGGTGGATCACGTAACGGGTCATTCGAGACACTGCCCGGCTTCTGGGACGAAATCGTCTCGCGAGTCGGACCAGGTGTCTCGGAATGAGAAGGGCCGTGGCAGTGTTACAGGCAGAACAACCGTACTGATTGACCGACCAACCCCCTTGTTGAGGTCCCTGTGTCGCTGCCACCCCTGGTCGAGCCCGCTGCCGAGCTCACCGTCGACGAGGTCCGCAGGTACTCCCGTCACCTGATCATCCCGGACGTCGGGATGGACGGGCAGAAGCGGCTGAAGAACGCGAAGGTGCTGTGTGTGGGGGCCGGTGGACTCGGCTCCCCGGCTCTGATGTACCTGGCCGCGGCCGGTGTCGGCACGCTCGGCATCGTGGAGTTCGACGAGGTCGACGAGTCGAACCTGCAGCGTCAGATCATCCACAGCCAGGCCGACATCGGCCGGTCCAAGGCCGCGTCCGCGCGTGACTCCGTCCTCGGAATCAATCCCTATGTGAACGTGATCCTTCACGAAGAGCGGCTTGAGGCCGAGAACGTGATGGACATCTTCTCGCAGTACGACCTGATCGTGGACGGCACGGACAACTTCGCCACCCGCTATCTGGTCAACGACGCCTGCGTGCTGCTGAACAAGCCGTACGTCTGGGGTTCGATCTACCGCTTCGACGGCCAGGCCAGCGTGTTCTGGTCCGAGCACGGCCCCTGCTACCGCTGCCTCTACCCGGAGCCGCCGCCCCCCGGCATGGTTCCCTCCTGCGCCGAGGGCGGCGTGCTGGGCGTGCTCTGCGCGTCCATCGGCTCCATCCAGGTCACCGAAGCGATCAAGGTGCTCACGGGCATCGGCGAGCCGCTGGTCGGCCGGCTGATGATCTACGACGCCCTGGAGATGCAGTACCGCCAGGTCAAGGTCCGCAAGGACCCCGACTGCGCGGTTTGCGGCGAGAACCCCACCGTCACCGAGCTGATCGACTACGAGGCCTTCTGCGGCGTCGTGTCCGAGGAGGCCCAGGAGGCGGCGGCCGGCTCGACGATCACTCCCAAGCAGCTCAAGGAGTGGATCGACGAGAAGGAGAACATCGAGATCATCGACGTGCGCGAGCCGAACGAGTACGAGATCGTCTCGATCCCCGGCGCCAAGCTGATCCCGAAGAACGAGTTTCTCATGGGCAGCGCCCTGGAGACCCTGCCGCAGGACAAGAAGATCGTCCTGCACTGCAAGACGGGTGTCCGCAGTGCGGAAGTCCTCGCGGTGCTGAAGTCCGCGGGCTTCTCGGACGCGGTGCACGTCGGCGGCGGAGTCATCGGCTGGGTCAACCAGATCGAGCCGGAGAAGCCGGTCTACTGAGACCCGGCGCACCGACCGGAACAGCGATACGAGTGAAGGGGCCGACGTACATACGTCGGCCCCTTCGTCGTACGTGGTGCGGTCCCGGAACGAGCGGCCGGTCCCGGGTCCCGCTACGAGCAGCTGGTCCCGGCGGCCGGGACCGTGCCGTGCAGGAAGTACTCGTCCACCGCGCCGGTGATACAGCGATTGCCCGTGATGTAGGCCCCATGGCCTTCGCCCTCGAAGGTGAGCAGGACCCCGACCCCCTTGCCCAGCTCCTCCACCATCCGCTGCGCACCCTCGTACGGTGTCGCCGGATCGCCCTTGCCGCCGACCACCAGGATCGGTGCCGCGCCCGGCGCCGACACCTCCGGAGTGTCGTGCTCCCCGGCCACCGGCCAGTCGGCACACCAGCCGGCCAGATCCCAGGCCAGATACGGGCCGAACACCGGCGACACCCTCCGGAAGTCCGACAGCAGCCGGGACGTGACCTCCGCCGCGGTGACGCGTCCCTTCGTGTCCGCGCAGGAGATGGCGCGCTGCGCGTGCTGCGCCGTGCCGTAACGGCCCTGTGCGTCGCGGTCGTTGTACGCGTCGGCCAGCCGCAGCAGCCCGCTTCCGTCACCGCCCTCGGCCGCGTCCAGCGCGTCGGTCAGAGAGGGCCAGCTGCTCTCGCTGTACAGCGGGCTGATGATGCCGGTGAGCGCGAGGCTCTCGGTGAGCCTGCGTCCCGTACCGGTCGGCAGGGGTTCGCGGTCGAGCCGGTCGAGCAGCCGCACCACGCGCGCGGTGCCCACCTGCGCGCTGACTCCCCGGCTCTTGTAGTAGTTCTCCAGGGCGCGCTGGAAGCCGACCGCCTGGTTGCGGGAGTGCCCCACATAGTCCGCCGTCGGGTCGACGACCGCGTCCAGGGTGAACCGTCCGACCTTCGCCGGGAACAAGTGGGCGTAGACACCGCCCAGTTCGGTGCCGTACGAGAAACCCAGATAGTTGAGCGTGTCGTCGCCGAGCACCTGGCGCATCAGATCCATGTCCCGGGCCGCGCTGGTGGTGCCGACATGGGGCAGCAGCGGTCCGGAGCGGCGCGCGCAGTCCGCGCCGAACGCCGCGGAGTCCGCGAGGAAGGACCTCTCCTCGGCCGGGGTGTCAGGGGTCGCGTCGATACGGAGGGACTTCTCCGTCTGCCGGTCGTTCCGGCACACCACACCCGCGCTCTCCGCCACCCCGCGCGGGTCGAAGCCGACCAGGTCGTACCGGGTCCCGAGCGTGGTGAACGAGTCGGCGGCGGCGGGGAGCGCGGCCACGCCCGAGCCGCCGGGGCCGCCGAAGTTGAAGAGGAGCGAGCCGATCCGGCTGGCCCTGTCCTGGGCCTCGGAGCGGATCAGGGCGATCCCGATCGTGTCGCCGGAGGGCGCGGTGTAGTCGAGCGGCGCTCGCATCGTGGCGCACTTCCAGCCGGAACCGGGAGCCTTCGCCGCGCTGCCGCGCGCGGCGCGCGGTGCCTCGCAGCGTTTCCAGTCGAGCCGTTGTCCGGTGAGGGAGGCGGGCAGCGCGGGCACGGGGGCGGAATCCGGCGCGAAGCCGGCGGCCGGGGCGGACGCCGGGGCCGAGGAAGGAGCGGCCGCCTTGGCGTCGGGCGGGGGGTCCTCCGTACCGCTCCCGCACCCGGTGACGGTCAGGAGGAGTGACACCGTGAGCAGGGCGGATATCCGAGTACGGCGAGACATGGCGCAATTCAATCCGGTCCGGCGTGCGAGGACAACCGAGGGCGGCTCGCGCCCGGCTGGGGGGAATGGCCGTTGGGGGGACGGCCGTCGGGGCGTGGCCGCCGGTCGGCGTGTCAGCGGCAGACCGTACCCGCGGCAGGCACCTTTCCGTCCAGCAGATAGCCGTTCACCGCCCCCTGGACGCAGGGGTTGCCGCTGTCGTACGAGCCGTGTCCCTGCCCGTGGTACGTGATCTCCGTGCCGACGCCCTTGCCCAGCGCGTCGGCCATCGCCCTCGCGCCCGCGTACGGGGTCGCCGGGTCACCCGTGTTGCCGACGATCAGGATCGGCGCCGAGCCCTTCGCGCTGACGTCGGGGGTGGACCACTGCCCCGGCACCGGCCACTTGGTGCAGCTCATCATCCCCCAGCCCAGGAACTCCCCGAAGACCGGAGACGCCTTGCGGAACTCGGGCAGCTTCGCCTCGGTCTGCGCCACCGTGTAGCGCTCCTTGGAGTCGGCGCAGTTGATGGCCACGTTGGCGGCCTGGAGGTTGCTGTATCTGCCGTACTGGTCACGGCCGTTCATCGAGTCGGAGAGCGCGAGCAGCAGGGCGCCGCTGCCGCCGTCGGCCTCGTCGAGACCCTGCTCCAGATACGGCCAGAAGTCCTTCGAGTAGAGCGCCTGGGCGATGCCGTTGGTGGCCTGGGTCTGTGTCAGCTTGCGGTCGCCGATACCGGCGATCGGCCGCTTGTCCAGCCGTGCGAGCAGCTTGGTGATGAACCCCTCGATCTCCTTCGGCGTGGAGCCGGGCAGTACGCAGGCGTCGCCGCGCGCGATGCAGTCCTTCGCGAAGTTGTCCAGGGCGAGCTGGAAGCCCTTCGCCTGGCCGAGCGAGCCCTGTTCGGAGTTCTGGGTCGGGTCGACGACGGCGTCGAAGACGGCCCGGCCGACGGACTTCGGATAGAGATGGGCGTAGACACCGCCCAGTTCGGTGCCGTAGGAGATGCCGAAGTAGTGGAGCTTGCTGTCGCCGAGGACCTTGCGCATCAGCTCCATGTCGCGGGCGGCGTTGGTCGTACCGACATACGGGAGCGAGCTGCCGGAGTGCTTCTCGCAGGCGGCGGCGAAGGTGGCGAGCCCGTTGGTGAAGGTCTTCACCTCGGCCGGGGTGTCGGGGGTGGAGTCCTGGGCGAAGTACGCGTCGAGCTGTCTGTCGTTCTCGCACTTCACACCGTCGCTGTCGCCGACCCCGCGCGGGTCGAAGCTGACCAGGTCGTAGCGGGCGCGGAGCTTCTCGTAGTCCTGCGCGAAGGACGGCAGTCCGGTGATGCCGGAGCCGCCGGGGCCGCCGAAGTTGAAGATGAGCGAGCCGATGCGCTGCTTCGTGTCGCGGGCCTTGGCCCGGATCAGCGCCAGATCGATCGTGTCGCCGTCCGGCTTGGCGTAGTCGAGGGGCGCCTTCATGAAGGAGCACTCCCACCGGGCGCCGCCGGGCAGCGGGGAGGGTGCCGTACCGCCGCCCTCCGCGACCGACGGGGCCTTGCACGCCTTCCACACCAGCCGCTGGGTCGCCAGGTCCTTGGGTCTGTCCGTACTCCGGGTGTTCCCGCCGTGCGAGCTGCCCGGCGCGGAGGTCCCGCTGGTGCCCGAGCATCCCGTGGCGGCCAGCAGGGCGGCGGCGGTGACGGCGGCCAGGGCCGGGGCGCGCCGCGCGGCGAGAGCGGCCGGGGCGGACGGGACGGAGGCGGCGGGGGCGGGGGAGTGTGACATGGACCCATCGTGCGCCCCGGCGGCATGGGCCGCTCGGGGCCGCGGTCCATGCGGGTGGCGCGGCGGGCCGGCCGGGCGGCCGACGGCGTGGCCCCGGCGGGATGTCGTTCCCGGCCCGGCCCGGTCTAGAGCGCTCCCTTGCGCGTGAGGTGACTGAAGCTCAGCCAGCCGGGCAGCACCGGCAGCCACAGTGTGAGCAGGCGGTAGAGCAGCACGGCCGGCGCGGCGACCTCCTTCGGCAGTCCGACCGCCAGCAGACCCAGCGTCAGCGCGCCCTCGACCGCGCCCACACCGCCCGGCGTCGGCGCGGCCGAGCCCAGCGCGTTGCCCGCCAGGAAGACCACCGCGATGCTCGCGTAGCTGAGCTGCTGGTTGCCGTTGTCGAACGCCCGGATCGAGGCGTCCAGGCACATCACGAACACACCCGTCAGCAGCAGCATCCCGCCGATGCCGGTGAGCAGCTTCATCGGCCGCTGGAGTACGTCGAGCATGCGGGGCACCACCCCGGCGAACAGCGAGCGCAGCCGCGTGACGAGGAACTTCCGCAGGAACGGGATCGCGGTCACGACCAGCACCAGCACGGCGACCGTCAGCAGACCCGCGATCACCGTCCTGGACGGGGTGAGCGACGCCGACTTCTCCGTACCGGTGAGATAGCCGAAGGACAGCAGCAGCAGGATGTGCGCCCCGAGCCCGAAGAGCTGCGACGCGCCGACACTGGCGACGGCGAGCCCCGGGCGCACCCCCGCGCGCTGGAGGAAGCGCGTGTTCAGCGCCACACCACCGACCGCGGCGGGCGTGACGATCTTGACGAAGGAACCGGCGACCTGCGCGACGACCGTACGCCGGAAGGGCACCCGTTCCGGTACGAAGCCCAGCAGGCTCATCGCCGCCGCGACATAGCTGAGCGCCGAGAACGCCACGGCCGCGGCCACCCAGCCCCAGTGCGCCTGGCTGATCACCGAGCCGAAGTCCACCTGCGTGATGGTGGTGAGCAGGAAGTACGCGGCGACGGCCCCGGCGATGAAACTGAGCAGCGTACGGGGCTTGATCCGCTCCAGCCGGACCGGCTCGACCGGCGCCTGCGGCCTGATCCGCAGCACCTGCTTGCGCATCTGGGAGAGCAGATCCTCCTCGCGCGCCTCGTCGAGAGCCTCGTCTATGGCCCGCTTCTCCGCCTGCTTCTCCGCGCGCAGGGATCTTCGTACGGCCTTGCGGTCACCGTCCACGGCGGCGGCCTCCGCCACCTTGGCGCGTTTGTTCGCCTCGGACGCTTCGAGTACCGCCTCGCGCTCGCGCTGCGACCGCTCGCGGGCGAGCCGGCGCAGCGTCGCGCGCGTGGAGCGGCTGAGCGCGATCGGCTGGAGCAGCGGCAGACAGTCGGCGATGGCGTCGGGACCGAGGACCTCGACCGCCGCGGCCACCGAGCGCTCCGCGCCCACCCGCAGACCCATCGTGGTGAGCAGCTGGGCGGTGTCCATCCGCAGCACCAGATCGCCCGCGGCGATCTCGCCGCCGCGCAGCTCGGTGAGGATCACCTTGCCGGAGCGGTCCACCAGCAGCGCGTCGCCGGTGAGCCTGCGGTGCGCGATCCGGCGCGACTGGAGCGCCTTGACCTGCCGCCAGGCACCCCGTACCAGCTCGTCGGTGATCTCCTCGTCCGGCAGCGAGTCCAGGGACCGGCCGCCCAGGTGCTCGTACACGAGCATGACGGCGTCGGGGCCCAGCTCCGAGGTGGCGATCAGCTTGGGGGCGTTGGCCCCGGCGGCGATGGCCGCGTACGCGAGCAGCGCTTCCTGTTCGAGCGCCTGGCGCAGGGAGGGGATGGACCTGCGGGTGGTGATGGAGCGCAGCGTCAGCTGGCGCCAGACCCGGTAGAAGAAGCCCTGGGCCTGCTGTTCGCGGTCGACGACGGTGACATCGAGCGGCGGGCCGTCCTCCAGGGAGACCAGATAGCGACGGCCCCGGTCGCCCTGCTCGGCGGAGTCGGCGGCGTCCTCGGCGCGCATCGCGCTGACCGGACGGAAGCCGACATGGCGCAGACCCGCCATCAGGGTCTGCCCGGTGGGACGTACGTTGGGCGAGCCGACCGTGTAGAGCGTGCCGTACGCCACGCTCCAGCCGATCAGTACGGTCAGGATGATCGAGAACGGTGTGGTGTAGCCCGCGACCAGCATCGCGAAGGCGTCGAGCAGCAGCACCACCCACAGCACGACCCGCCACCGGGGTCTGCGTGCCATCCCGACGGCCGTCATATACGCGATGACGGGCGCCAGATAGCCATGGACGGGGTCGGTGAGCCCGGTGCCCGCCTGGGGGCGGGTCAGCGCGTCCTGGATCGACTCCGGGGCGGCTCTGGCGACCCACAGGTCGATGGCGAGGGTGACGCCGTGTGCCAGGACGGCGGCGAGCACCCCGTCGGCGATCCGCAGTCCGTCGCGTTTGATCAGCCGTTCGATCGCGAAGGCGACCGGGACGAGCAGCACGGCGATGCTCGACACCAGACCGGCGACCTTGACCATCAGGTCGGGGGCCTGGCCCGTGCCCTTGCTGATGTCCTGTTCCAGACCGGAGGTCGTGCCGTGGGCGAAGGCGGAGAGCCCGAGGACGAGCGCGATGGCGAGGACGCCGATGAGCAGACGCAGCAGATCGGAGGGGCGGTGGACACGGGCCGAGAGCAGCGGCTCGTCGCCGGAGACACGGTCGGCGCGGCCGGCGCCCGTGTCGCCGCCACCGGGCTCGCCGGCGGGGCCGGTACCCGGGGTGGTGCCGGTGTAGTCCGCGTCCGGGCGCGACTCAGCGCCAGAGGTGGGCGTCGCCGCCGGAGGCCGCACGTCCCGCTCCTCTGTCGAATCCGTCTCTTCTTGATCTCGTATCACCAGTCACCGCCGGGATGATGGTGGCACGAGCCGCCGACAGACGGGGGCATCAGGGTGCATTGCGGGGACCTCGGGCGCGCGAGATGCGTCTCTTTGTGTGCGTACGTACATACGGTGACCGCGCGTGCACGCTCCGATGAGCGGCCGCGGCCGGACCGCCGGGGCGGATGGGGCTGTCGGTGGGGTGCGGCAGGATGGATGGGATGAGGAGCGAAGGCGGGGCGGCGGGCGGGACGGCCGACGAGACGGCGCGGCTGCCCGATTACGCGGAGCGTGTGCTGGACGTGGCCGAGCTGATCCCGCCCGGCCGGGTCATGACCTATGGCGATGTCGCGGAATGGCTCGGTGAGGGCGGACCGCGCCAGGTCGGCCGGGCGATGGCGCTCTACGGCAACGCCGTGCCGTGGTGGCGTGTGGTCAGGTCCGACGGAGTGCTGCTGCCGGGACACGAGCTGAGGGCGCTGGACCACTACCGCGAGGAGGGCACGCCCCTGCGCGAGGCCGCGCGGAGCGCGGAAGGGCATATGCCGCGCCTGGATATGAAGCGGGCGCGATGGGACGGCGCCGACGGCGCGGACGAGGGCGAGGGGGCTCACATATGACAGCTTCCGCCATTCGGGCGGGCGAGGGGTGGTGCGCCGCCCCCGCGGCCGCGCGTGAGGACGACGGAGCGGAACGCGTCGCCGGGCCGGCCGCCGCGGGCGGAACGGAGCGCATGCGTCCCGGGCGCCCGGCGGCGTAGCGTCACCGGCACGCGCCACCCGTGCCCCGGCCGGGGCACGGGTCACCGTCAGCGCCTCCGGCACCGTCACCACCAGCACCTTCTCCAGGACCGGCGAACCACGTGAGCTCCTCCTCTTCCACCGGACGTACCCCGCACCGTCGGGTACGGCAGCGGCCCACGGGCGCGTACCGACTGGTGCGTACCCCGCCGGTCCCGGTGGACCCTCCTTGGCTGGACGCAGCGCAGCGCGGGGTGGTTGACCACGAGACCGGACCGTTGCTTGTGCTGGCCGGTCCCGGTACGGGCAAGACCACCACGCTCGTGGAGTCGGTCGCCGCACGGGTCGGCCGGGGCGCCGACCCCGAACGGATCCTGGTGCTGACCTTCAGCCGCAAAGCCGCCGTGGAACTGCGCGACCGGATGGCGGTCCGGCTCGGCGGCAGACGCGGTCCGCAGGCGACCACCTTCCACTCCTTCTGCTACGCCCTGATCCGCGCCCACCAGGAGGCCGAACTCTTCACCGAACCTCTACGGCTGCTCTCCGGTCCCGAGCAGGACGTCGCCGTACGCGATCTCCTCGCGGGCCAGCTCGATCTGGAGCGGGCGGGGCGCGGACGCGTCCGGTGGCCGGACGAGCTGCGGGCGTGCCTCACCACGCGCGGCTTCGCCGACGAGGTACGGGCCGTGCTCGCCCGCAGCCGGGAACTGGGCCTCGGCCCCGACGCGCTGGCCGCGTTCGCGCGGCGCACGGGCCGTCCCGACTGGTCGGCGGCCGCGGCCTTCCTCGCCGAGTATCTGGACAACCTGGACATGCAGGGGGTGCTCGACTACGCGGAGCTGGTCCACCGGGCGGTGCTGCTCGCGGGGCGCCCGGAGGTCGGGGCGCGGCTGATGGAGCGGTACGACGCGGTGTTCGTCGACGAGTACCAGGACACCGACCCGGCGCAGGTCCGGCTGTTGCGCGCGCTGGCGGGCCGGGGGCGCACGCTGGTCGCGTTCGGCGATCCGGACCAGTCGATCTACGCCTTCCGGGGCGCCGATGTGAACGGCATCCTCGACTTCCCGTACGCCTTCCCCCGGCGGGACGGACGGCCGGCGCCGGTGGAGGTCCTCACCACCTCCCGGCGCTCCGGTGATCACCTGCTGACGGCGACCCGGCTGCTGACCCGCCGTATGCCGCTTCCCCGGCTGCCCGCCGAGAAGGTACGGACGCACCGCGAGCCGGCGGCGGTGCGTACGGGCGGTTCCGTCGAGGCGTACACGTTCCCGACGCCGTCGACAGAGCTGGACAACATCGCGGACATCCTGCGCCGCGCGCATCTGGAGGACGGCGTTCCGTGGCGGGACATGGCGGTGCTGGTACGCGCGGGCGGCCGTACGATCCCGTCGATCAGGCGCGCCCTGACCTCGGCGGGCGTCCCTCTGGAGATCGACGGCGACGATCTTCCCCTTCGCCATGAACCGGCGGTGGCGCCGCTGCTGACGGCGCTGCGCGCGGTGGCGGAGGCGGCGATCCGCCGACCGTCGCGGGAGGACGTACGGGAGGAGGCCGCGCCCGACCCACGGGCCGCCGGGGCCGAGCCCGTCTCCACCGAGCCTGCGTCCGCCGAGCCCGTCTCCGCCGAGCCTGCCTCTGTCGGGCCCGTCTCCACCGAGCCTGCGTCCGCCGAGCCCGTCTCCACCGAGGCCGCGTCTGCCGAGCCCGTCTCCGCCGAGCCCGCCGCTCCCGTCACCTCCTGGCTCGACGTCGAGACCGCCCTCGATCTCCTCGCCTCCCCCCTCGGCGGTATGGACGCCGCCGATCTGCGCCGGCTCGGGCGGGCGCTGCGCGACGAGGAGCGGGCCGGCGGCAACCGGCTCCCCGCCGCGTCGGATGCCCTGCTCGCGCGGGCGCTCGCCGAGCCCGAGCGGCTGGTGGCGCACGACCCGGCGTACGCCCGAGGCGCACAGCGGCTCGGCGCGCTGCTGCGCAAGGCGCGTGAGCTGCTCGAAGGCGGCGGCACCGCGGAGGAAGCCCTCTGGGAGCTGTGGGACGGCACCCCTTGGCCGGGCAGGCTCGAACGCTCCGCGTTGCGCGGCGGCGCGGGCGGCCGTAACGCCGACCGCGATCTCGACGCCGTATGCGCCCTCTTCGACGCCGCCGCGCGCGCGGAGGAGCGCACCGGCGGCAGGGGCGCGCTGAACTTCCTGGAGGAGCTCGACGCCCAGGACATCGCCGCCGACACGCTCAGCCGTAGGGCCGTACGCCCCGACGCCGTACGGCTGATGACGGCGCACCGCTCGAAGGGGCTCGAATGGCGCCTTGTCGTCGTCGCCGGGGTGCAGGAGGGGCTCTGGCCCGACCTGCGGCGGCGCGGTTCCCTCCTGGAGGCGGACAGGATCGGCCGCGACGGACTGGCCGAGCCGTTGTCCCCCGGCGCGCTTCTCACGGAGGAGCGCAGGCTGTTCTACGTGGCCGCGACCCGCGCCCGCGACCGGCTGGTCGTGACCGCCGTCAAGGCCCCTGCCGACGACGGCGACCAGCCCTCGCGCTTCCTCACCGAACTCGGCGTGGATCCCAGGGACATCACCGGCCGCCCCCGCCGCCCGCTCGCCGTCGCCGCGCTCGTCGCCGAACTGCGCGCCACCACCGTCGACCCGGAGGCGTCCCCGGCGCTCCGTGACGCCGCCGCCCGCCGGCTCGCCCGGCTCGCGGCGCTCAGCGACGAGGACGGCCAGGCGCTCGTCCCGGCCGCGCATCCGCACCGCTGGTGGGGTCTGTACGAGCCGACGCACAGCACGGTCCCGCTGCGCGACCGTGACCAGCCCGTCGCGCTCTCCGGCAGCGCCCTCGACCAACTGGCGAACACCTGCGCACTCCAGTGGTTCCTGGGGCGCGAGGTGAAGGCCGACGCGCCCGCCACGGCCGCCCAGGGGTTCGGAAACGTCGTCCATGTCCTGGCCGACGAGGTGGCCTCCGGCCGTACCCCCGCCGATCTCGACGTCCTGATGGAGCGGCTGGACTCCGTATGGGACGCGCTCGCCTTCGACGCCCCCTGGAAGTCCCAGCAGGAGAAGGCACAGGCGAGGGTCGCGCTCGAACGCTTCCTGCGCTGGCACGTCATGGACCGCGGCCGTACGCCCGCCGCCACGGAGCACGGATTCGACGTCACCCTCGAAGCGGGCACGTACGAGGTACGTATCCGGGGCTCCATGGACCGCGTCGAGAAGGACGCGGAAGGCCGCGCCTATGTCGTCGACTTCAAGACCGGAAAGCGGGCCCCGACCAAGGACGAGGTCGCCCACCACCCCCAGCTCGCCGTCTACCAGCTGGCGGTGCGCGAAGGCGCGCTGGACGAGGTCTTCGACGGCCGCCGCCCGGAGCCGGGCGGCGCGGAACTCGTACAGCTGCGCCAGGCCGCGCCCAAGAAGGAGGGCGGCGAGGATCTCCCCAAGGTCCAGGCCCAGGAGCCGCTGGGAGGGGAGTGGGTCGGTGAGCTCCTGACCACGGCGGCGGGCCGCGTACTCGACGAACGCTTCACCCCCACGACCGGCCAGCACTGCGGCCACTGCGCGTTCCGCGCGTCGTGCAGCGCGCAACCGGAGGGGCAGCAGGTCGTGCATTGAGGATAAGGCGACAAGCTAACTCGTATGGGCGAATATCTCTGAGGTCTGCCCGTTCTGAGGTTGGGCTCACCTGCTGGTCTGTACGGTTTTCGCATGGAGACATCTCCCCTTGTCGAAGCCCGCAATCAGCTCGGGCGACTCGTCGCCCGAGTGCGGTACGGCCACGCGGAGATCGTGATCAGCGAATACGGCCGGCCTGCGGCTGCTCTGGTGTCGGTAGAGGAACTGGAAGAGCCGCGTCGCATCCGCGACGAAGTCGATATCGCGGAACTTGAGGCGCGCAAGGCCGAGCCCACCGGGCCGAGGATTACGCATGACGAGTTCATGGCCCAACTGGAAGCAGAAGACGCCCAGGCGCTGACGTCTGCCGGTCGGTGACTGGCGTGTGCTCTACGAGGTGGACAGTGAGACCATCGGCGTCCTCGTCATAAGGGTCGGCCGCGTCATCTGAGGCCGCGCCCGCGAGGCCACCCCACCCCGCTGTCAGTGGTGCCGGATAGCCTCCCTGAGGTGTCCGTACATCTCACCGATCCCGAGCAGCTCAAGGAGCTTCTCGGGATTCCCTTCACCCCGGAGCAGACGGCCTGCATTACGGCGCCGCCCGCCCCGCAGGTCATCGTGGCCGGAGCCGGTTCCGGCAAGACGACGGTGATGGCCGCCCGGGTGGTGTGGCTGGTGGGCAGCGGACAGGTCGCCCCCGAACAGGTCCTGGGGCTGACGTTCACCAACAAGGCGGCGGGCGAGCTGGCCGAGCGAGTGCGCACGGCGCTCGTACGGGCCGGAGTCACCGACCCCGACGCCATCGACCCCGAGAACCCTCCCGGCGAGCCCAGCATCTCCACGTACCACGCCTTCGCGGGGCGGCTGCTCACCGACCACGGTCTGCGCATCGGTCTGGAGCCGACCGCCCGGCTGCTCGCGGACGCCACCCGCTTCCAGCTCGCCGCCCGAGTGCTGCGGGACGCGCCGGGACCGTATCCGGCGCTGACCAAGACACTTCCCGCGCTGGTCAGCGATCTGCTCGCGCTCGACGCCGAGCTGGCCGAGCACCTGGTCGGGCCCGCGCGGCTCGGCGCGTACGACACCGACCTGCTGCGCACCCTGGAGGGCGCGCGGCTCAGCAACGCCGAGCTGCGCAACGTCCCGGAGACCGCTGTCGCCCGTGGCGAACTCCTCGAACTGGTCGGGCGCTACCGCGCCGCCAAGAGCGCCCGCGATCTCCTCGACTTCGGCGACCAGATCGCCCTGTCCGCCCAGCTCGCCACCACCAGACCCGAGGTCGGGGCCCTGCTCCGGGACGAGTTCCGGGTCGTCCTGCTCGACGAGTACCAGGACACGTCGGTCGCGCAGCGGCTCCTGCTCTCCGGGCTCTTCGGCGGCGGCACGGGACACGCGGTCACCGCCGTCGGTGACCCCTGCCAGGCGATCTACGGCTGGCGCGGCGCCTCAGTCGCCAACCTGGACGACTTCCCGGCCCACTTCCCGTACGCCGACGGCCGCCCGGCCGCCCGCTTCTCCCTCAGTGAGAACCGCCGCAGCGGCGGCCGTCTGCTGGACCTCGCCAACGGCCTGGCGCGACCGCTGCGCGCGATGCACGAGGGCGTGGAGGCGCTGCGCCCCGCGCCCGGCGCCGAGCGCGACGGCGGGGTGCGCTGCGCGCTGCTGCGTACGCACGCGGAGGAGATCGACTGGCTCGCGGACTCGATCGCCCATCTGGTGCGCACGGGCAAGGAACCCGCCGAGATCGCCGTGCTGTGCCGAACGGCCGGGGACTTCCCGGAGATCCAGGGCGCCCTGGTGGCCCGCGATGTGCCCGTCGAGGTCGTCGGACTCTCGGGGCTGCTCCATCTCCCCGAGGTGGCCGACCTGGTGGCGATGTGCGAGGTCCTTCAGGACCCCGGCGCCAACGCCTCCCTCGTACGGCTGCTCACCGGACCGCGCTGGCGCATCGGACCGCGCGATCTGGCGCTGCTCGGCCGCCGGGCCCGGCTGCTGGTCCACCGGGGTACGGGCGCCGACGGGGACGACGACCCCGACGCGCGGCTGGCCGCGGCGGTCGAGGGCACCGACCCCGCGGAGGTGATCTCGCTCGCCGACGCCCTGGACACCTTCCTGGAACAGGCGGGCGCGCCGGAGGACGGACTGCCCTTCTCCCCCGCCGCCCGGGTCCGGTTCGCCCGGCTCGCCACAGAGCTGCGCGAGCTGCGCCGGTCGCTCGCGGACCCCCTGATGGACGTCCTGCACCGCGTCCTGGCCACGACCGGACTGGAAGTCGAGCTCTCCGCCTCCCCGCACGCACTGGCCGCCCGCCGCCGCGAGACGCTGGGCAACTTCCTCGACATCGCCGCGTCGTTCGCGGCGCTCGACGGCGAGGCCGGGCTGCTGGCCTTCCTGGCGTTCCTGCGTACGGCCGCGCAGTACGAGAAGGGCCTGGACAACGCGCTGCCCGGCGGCGAGAACACGGTGAAGGTCCTCACCGCCCACAAGTCCAAGGGGCTGGAGTGGGATGTCGTCGCCGTGCCGGGGCTGGTCGCCGGACAGTTCCCCAACGGCAAGGCGCGCGAGTCCTGGACGTCCCAGCCGAAGGTCCTCCCGCACGCGCTGCGCGG
The DNA here is from genome assembly GCF_004151105.1 of Streptomyces sp. L-9-10. GTDB lineage: Bacteria > Actinomycetota > Actinomycetes > Streptomycetales > Streptomycetaceae > Streptomyces. The sequence continues at coordinate 167,453 of NZ_PHRF01000095.1, read as the reverse complement.
GGACGCGCCGACCCTGCCGGAGATCATGTCCTGGGACGCGAAGGGCCTCAAGTCCTTCAAAGAGGCCATGAAGGCGCACCAGCACACCGAGGAACTGCGCCTCGGCTATGTCACGTTCACCCGCCCGCGCTCGCTGCTGCTCGGCTCGGGCCACTGGTGGGGGCCCACGCAGAAGCGGCCGAGGGGACCGTCCGATTTCCTGCACGCCCTTTACGACCACTGCGTGGAGGGCTTCGGCGAGATCGAGGCATGGGCGGACGAACCGGAGGAGTCGGAGGACAACCCGGCCCTGCGGACGGAGGGCGTCTCCCACGCCTGGCCGCTGCCGCTGGACGGACCGTCGCTGACCCGCAGGCGCGCGGCGGCGGACACGGTGCTGTCGTATCTGGAGGAGCTGGGGAGCGACGGGGGCGGGCGGGCCGAGTCGGCGGAGGCGGTGGGGGCGGCCGAGCGCGATGAGCCGGCCGACGCGGAGCTGTACGCATACGAACCGGAGCCGGACGAACCGGAGCTATATGTTCCGGATCATGCCGAACCGTTCGACGGCGAGTCGCAGGACGAGGACCCCTTCGACGCCGATGCCGACACCGACGCCGAACTGTCGGGCGATGCCGACCCGTCGGGCGGGGAACTGCCCGACGGGGAGCTGTCCGATGCCGGTCTACTCGATGCCGACCTGTCCGATGCCGATCTGTCCGACTGGGACGCCTGGACGACCGCCCCCGCCCCCGCCTCTGTTCCCGCCCCCGCTGCCGACGCTCCCGGCGCCTCCGGTGCCCGCTCCACGGCCGCAGTTCCCGGTCCCCGGCAGGCCGGGCAGACCCGTTCCGGCCACCCGCGCCTCACCCCGGAAGAGAGCCGCACCCTCGCCTCCTGGGACCGCGATCTCGACGCCCTCGCCGGTGAGCTGAGCCGTGCCCGCGCCACCGTCCGCGACGTCCCCGTACCGCCGTCGCTCTCCGCCTCCCAGCTGCTGCGGCTCGCCGCCGACCCCGACGGCTTCGCCCAGGAACTGGCCCGGCCCATGCCGCGTCCGCCACGGCCCGCCGCCCGCAGGGGCACGCGGTTCCACGCCTGGGTGGAGTCGCGGTTCGAGGAACTGCCGCTCCCGATGCTCGGCCCCGACGAGCTGCCCGGCGGCGAGGACGACGAGCCGGAGATCGTGGACGAACGTGATCTGGCCGCGCTCAAGGAGGCGTTCGAGCTCACGCCGTACGCCCGGCGCACGCCGTACCGCGTGGAGGAACCGTTCCAGTTCACCCTCGCGGGCCGGGTGATCAGGGGCCGTATCGACGCCGTCTACCGCCATGTCCACACCGACCCCGCGACCGGCGCGGAGACCTTCACGTACGAGATCGTCGACTGGAAGACCGGCCGTGCGGGGACGGCGGACCCCCTCCAGCTCGCCGTCTACCGGCTGGCCTGGGCCGAGCGGCACGGCCTCCCGCCGACCGCGGTCATGGCGACGTTCCTGTATGTGCGGACCGGGGAGGTCGTCCGTCCCGGCCGTCTCCCCGGCCGCCCGGAGCTGGAGCGGCTCCTCACCGAAGCCGAAGCCGAAACCGGGGCAGAGGTCTCAAGCGGCATGGACGGGCCCGACCCGGGGCGCACGCACGAGACCCGGGACACACCCACGGACGAGCGATCCTCACAACCGGCAGACGGGAGGGCAGTCTGAGCCCGTTAGGCTCGACATCATGAGCGACACCCCGGACAGCGTCGTCCGTACGTACATCCAGACCCACCGCGCCGCCTTCCTCGCCGACCTCGCCGACTGGCTGCGCATCCCCTCCGTGTCCGCCGACCCCGACCACGACGCTGACGTGCGGCGCAGTGCCGACTGGCTCGCCGCGAAGCTCAAGGAGACCGGGTTTCCGGTCACCGAGATCTGGGACACCCCGGGCGCCCCCGCCGTCTTCGCGGAGTGGCCCTCCGAGGACCCGGACGCCCCGACCGTGCTGGTCTACGGCCACCACGACGTCCAGCCCGCCGCCTCCGGGGACGGCTGGCACACCGACCCCTTCGAGCCGGTCGTACGGGACGGCCGTATGTACGCGCGCGGCGCCGCCGACGACAAGGGGCAGGTGTTCTTCCACACACTGGGCGTACGGGCGCATCTCGCCGCCACCGGCCGCACCACACCCGCCGTCCACCTCAAGCTCCTCGTCGAGGGCGAGGAGGAATCGGGCTCCCCGCACTTCCGCGCGCTGGCCGAGGAGCGGGCCGGCCGCCTCGCCGCCGATGTCGTGATCGTCTCGGACACGGGCATGTGGTCGGCGGACACCCCCACCGTCTGCACCGGCATGCGCGGGCTCGCCGACTGCGAGATCGAGCTGTACGGCCCCGACCAGGACATCCACTCCGGTTCCTTCGGCGGAGCGGTCCCGAACCCGGCCACCGTCGCCGCCCGGCTCGTCGCGGCCCTGCACGACGAGCACGAGCGCGTCACGGTCCCCGGCTTCTACGACGGTGTGGCCGAACTCACCGAGGCCGAGCGCGCCCTGATCGCGGAGCTGCCTTTCGACGAGGAGGAGTGGCTGCGTACGGCGATGTCGCACGGCACCCTCGGCGAGGCGGGCTTCTCCACGCTGGAGCGGGTCTGGGCCCGCCCGACCGCCGAGGTCAACGGCATCGGCGGGGGCTACCAGGGGCCGGGCGGCAAGACGATCATCCCGTCCTCCGCCCAGCTGAAACTCTCGTTCCGGCTGGTCGCGGGCCAGGACCCGGACCGTATCGAGCGGTCCGTACGCGACTGGGCCGAGGCCAGGATCCCGGCCGGCATCCGGCACAGGATCAGCTTCGGCGCGGCCACGCGCCCCTGTCTGACCCCGCTGGACCATCCCGCGCTCCAGTCGGTCGTACGGGCCATGGGCCGCGCCTTCGGGCAGAAGATCCGCTTCACCAGGGAGGGCGGCTCGGGACCGGCCGCCGACCTCCAGGACGTGCTCGGTGCCCCGGTGCTGTTCCTGGGGATCTCCGTACCGTCTGACGGCTGGCACGCGCCGAACGAGAAGGTCGAGCTCGACCTGCTCCTCAAAGGTGTGGAGACGACCGCCCACCTCTGGAGCGAGCTCGCCGGCCCCGGGCCCGAGCTTGCCGCCCCCGGGCCCGGGACAGGACCCGCGCGTTGAGCGCCCCGCCCGGTCCCGTCGGTCCCGCCACATACTCCGCTGACCAGAAACCCAATCCATCCGGGGGAGTTGGAAGTACCTGTGAGCACCATCAACGGTGACGCCATCGCACACCGACCCATCGGCCTCACCGCCCCCAGCGGTATCGACCGCGCGGCGCACCACCGTCTCGACGAGGCATGGCTGGCGGCAGCCTGGAGCCATCCGACGACCCGCGTCTTCGTGGTGTCGGGCGGCCAGGTGCTGATCGACGACACCCCTGACGGGCGTACCGAACTGGTCATGACCCCGGCCTTCGAGGCGCCCCTCACCGAGACCCACCGCTACTTCCTCGGTACGGACGCGGACGGCGTCCGCTATTTCGCGCTCCAGAAGGACTCGTTCCCGGGACGCATGGACCAGTCGGCGCGGCCCGCGGGGCTGCGCGAGGCCGGGATGCTGCTCTCCGCGCGCGACGCGGGCCTGATGGTGCACGCCGTGGCGCTGGAGAACTGGCAGCGGCTGCACCGCTTCTGCTCCCGCTGCGGCGAGCGCACCGTGATCGCGGCGGCCGGCCATATCCGCCGCTGCCAGGCCTGTGGCGCCGAGCACTACCCGCGTACCGACCCCGCGGTGATCATGCTCGTCACCGACGAGGAGGACCGCGCGCTGCTGGGCCGCCAGGTCCACTGGCCCGAGGGCCGCTTCTCCACGCTGGCCGGCTTCGTGGAGCCCGGCGAGTCGATCGAGACGTCCGTGGCCCGCGAGGTCTTCGAGGAGGCGGGCGTCACCGTCGGCGAGGTCGAGTACATCGCCAGCCAGCCGTGGCCGTTCCCGTCGAGCCTGATGCTGGGCTTCATGGCCCGTGCCACGTCGTCCGAGATCACGGTGGACGGCGAGGAGATCGAGGAGGCGCGCTGGTTCTCCCGGGAGGACCTGCGGACGGCGATCGAGACGGGCGAGATCCTTCCCCCGGCGGGCATCTCGATCGCCGCGCGCCTGGTGGAGCTCTGGTACGGCAAGCCTCTGCCGAAGCCGCTGCCCCGTCCCTGAGCGGCCGCCTCCCGAGCACCTGCCGGAGCCCCGGAGCACCCGCCGGAGCCCTGAGCACCCGCTGTAGCCCCGAGCACCCGTCGGAGCCCTGAGCACCGAGGCCGGCGGGACCGGCATCGCACTCGTCCCTGCCGGCCCCGACGGCGTCGCCGCCATGGGCGCGCGCCTCAGCCCGTCACATGTTCCACATGAGGCCACGCGGAGTGGGGGGCTTCCGCCAGGACCTGGGCGGCGTCCAGCGGCCGGTCTCGAAGAAGCGCTCGACGGTGTCCACCCAGGGCCGGAAGTCGATTCCCTGCTGGTCGAGCCATTCGTCGCTGTAGTAGGTGTCGAGGTAGCGCTCGCCGGAGTCGCAGAGCACCGTGACGACGGTGCCCCTCTCACGGCGCCGGTGCAGTCCGCGCAGGACCTTCAGGGCGCCGTACAGTCCGGTGCCGGTGGAGCCCCCGGGGGCGATGCCGAGCCGCTCCTCGGCCACCCGCATGGTGGCGATCGAGACGGCGTCCGGGACCCGGATCATGCGGTTGACCAGGGGGAAGAGGAAGGAAGGCTCGACCTTGGGCCGGCCGATCCCCTCGATACGGGAGCCCTTCGCCGTCGCCGTACGGTCGTTGTCCCGCCAGCCGGGGAAGAACGCGGAGTTCTCGGGGTCGGTGACACACACCCGCACCCGGTGGCCGGTGTACCGCGCGTAGCGGGCCAGCGAGGCGGCCGTCCCACCGGTCCCGGCGCCCATGACGAACCAGTCGGGGTCCGACTCGCCGAGGATCTCGCTGGCCATCCCGTGGTCGCCGCGCCAGTCGTAAGCGCGCTCGGCGTAGGTGAACTGGTCCATGAAATGGCCGTGGCGGACGCGCGCTTCCTCCTGGGCCCGCTCGGAGATGGTCGCGCCGGTCGCCTCGACGATCTCGCCGCCAAGGTCGAGGATCGCCTGCTTCTTCTCCGTCGTGGTCCCTGAGGGCACGACGGCGACGAACTTGATGCCGAGCAGCCTGCTGAACCATGCTTCGGAGATGGCCGTCGATCCGCTGGACGCCTCCACGACCGGGCTGTCGCTCACCAGCCACCCGTTGGCCAGGGCGTTGAGGAACAGCGCCTCGGCCAGCCGGTGCTTGTGACTGCCCGAGGGATGCACCGACTCGTTCTTCACCAGCAGCCGCGATCCGCGCAGATGCCTCGGCAGTTCCATCTCCAGCATCGGCGTCGGCTCGTACGGGAGTGCTCTGATCCTCCGGATGCGGTCGTTGACCCAGCCGCGCTCGTCGGGATAGCGGTCCGACAGGTCGTCGTCCCGGCCGATGTCCTCCGCCCGCGCGGAACGCCCCGCTCCGACGACGGCATCCGCGACGGAACCGCCCGCCGCCAGGGCCGTACCCGCCGCCGTAACGGCAGCTGTCGCGGCAGCCGTTCCCGCACCGGCAAGCAGCACCGCACGCCGTGACACACCCATCCGACAACCTCCACGTATCCGCCCGTACCGCCGCCCAGGGCCGGGCGGCGGACCTTGTCTAACAGCCCGCCCGCACGCGAGGGCACGGGATCGGGAGCGAACGCGCGGACACCACCTGCGCGGCCCAACACCCCATACCAACACCCCTTGAAGGAAACGATCCGTCGGCTCATGCGCGCCTCCACGCTCCCGGTTTCACCTCAATCGCGCCCCCTTCAGCGGCATTTCGAAGATCACGTTCCGCTTAGGCTCGGATCTGTTCGGTGACCGAATGGCCTCCGGGACATCCGCGTGCCCCGGACCTCACTTCTCTGTGTCCGGAAGCGGATTCAATGCCCCCGTTCCTGAAGGAGAAAGAAAAGTGGCACGGACCGACGGCAACGACACGTTTTCGAAGGACCTCCCCGAGTTCATCGAGAAAATCAAGCGGTGGTACGCGGAAGACTTCGAAGGCTTCAAGACCATGTACGACGCGGCGACCGCGAATGTGGTGCCGTATCCGGACGGCACTCCGCTGGATCTGCGGTGTGACTGGAGGGCAAGGACATCGCGTTCCTGTGCGACTTCTTCGCGGAGTGGTACGAGTGGCTGCCGGGGGTCCATACGGGGCTGAACTACATCGAGAAGTTCAGCTGGATCAACTACGAGAACTCCTACGGCATGGTCTTCGTGACCTGCGGACCCGGGCACAAGATGCTTTCCGACTTCACGCACCTGCAAGGCATGCAGATGGACGAGCCGGACAGCCAGCGGAACAAGAACCTCATCAAATCCTGGACCCAGGACCTGGGTGACAAGATGAAGGACTACAAGCCCGGCCCCTGGTCGACCTTCAATGAGTTCTTCGTCCGGGAAATCGCCGACGGCAAGCGGCCGATCGCGGCGGAGGACGACAACTCGGTGGTGGTCGCCCCGGCCGACTGCGTCATCAACATGATCGTCGATGACCTGAAAGAGGACACGCCCATCCCGGTCAAGTCCGTGACCATGAACGTCAAGCAGCTGCTCGCCGGGTCCCGGTACGCCCGATCGTTCCTCGACGGTACAGCGGTGTCGTGCATCCTCATGCCCGACAGCTACCACTGGTACCACGCCCCGGTGGGGGGCGAACTGGTCGAGGCCCGTGATGACATCGCCGGCTCCTACTACGGGATGCGGGACTTCCCCGAACTGCTCGACAAGGGGGACGTCGGCTACGGCTACGACTACGAGATGTTCGATCACTTCCGCCGGGGATACGTGATCATCAAGACGCAGTATCCGGAGAGCACGGAAAGTGATCCGGTCGAGGGCTACGTCGGGATGGTGACCGTCGGCCTCAACTCGATCGCATCGGTGAACTACCTGAACAAGTTCAGGAATCTCAATGGTCCGGTCACGGTGAAAAAGGGCGAGAGGATCGGGAACTTCAAGTACGGCGGGTCGCTGAACATCCTGCTGTTCGAAGAGAATCGGTTCCCGGCACTGCAAATGCTCCAGGGGCAGCGTATCGGCACCTTGGAGCAGGTGGAACGCACGAACGGACTGTTCACCGGCTCCTATCACACCCAGTCCCGCCGACGCCGTCCCCTGGCGCCCTGATCCGCTCCCGCTCCCGCTCCCGAACGGATGGTGAACCATGCCCCCAGACCCCATTGACTCGATTCCGGCCAACATCTCCAATACCCGGCGCATCGAATTCTTCATCGAGAACGGCACCAAGAAGGTGCGTTCCTACGCCGGGTACGCGGACGTCGACAGCATTGATCACAAGCAGCAGAAGAAGAACCACCTCTTCTACTGGTTCTTCGAGAGCCAGACCTGCAGCCCCCATGTCCCGGCGGAGCAGCAGCAGGACCTGATCGCAAAGACGCCCCTGGTGATCTGGCTCAACGGCGGGCCCGGCGCCTCCTCGCTGCTGGGGCTGTTCCTGGAGAACGGGCCGCTGTCCATCGCCGACGACGCCGCCGGGACGGTGTCGGTGACCTCCACCACCTGGAACCAGGAGGCGCACGTCGTCTACTGGGACCAGCCCATCGGCACCGGATACAGCTACTCCGACAAGCCGGAGGAGTACGTTCAGGACGAAGACACCCTCAGCCACATGTTCTGGCAGGGGCTCCAGGAGTTCTTCCGCCTGCACCCGGAGTACGTCAAGTGCCCGCTATATGTCTGCGGTGAGAGCTACGCCGGAAAGTACGTCCCGGCGATCGCCCTGGAGATCGACAAACAGAACAGCGCCGACACGGACGCACCGCACCTCAACCTGAAGGGCGTCGCCGTAGGCAACGGCTGGATCAAGCCCGAGCTGTCGCTGCGGGTCCTGATCGACTACGCCTACACGACCGGGTTCGTCGGTATGGACCAGAAGGAATCACTGGAGGTGTCCTACACCGAATTCCGGAAGGTCCTCGCCGGAGGGGACATGAAGGAGGCCAACCGGCTCGGCAACGCCCTGGTGGACAGGACCGTGGCGTACGGCGGGAACTTCGACGTCTACGACGTACGGCGCTGGGACGATCTGCCCATGGGAGCGCTGAGCGCCTATCTCAACAGCCCGGCCGTGAAAGCGTCCCTGCGCCTTCCCGCGAGCGCCACCTGGCAGACCGCGGACGACAAGGGGAAGGTGACCGAAAAGCTGGTGGACGACAACATGGCGGATGCCTCGGGGCTGTACGCCCAGCTCATCGAGAAGAACTACAAAACCCTGCTCTACACCGGGAACTTCGACACCGCCTGCGGGTACCGCAGCACCGAGGAGATCCTGGACGACCTGATGAAGCAGAGGGGCGAGCAAGCGGAGTGGCGCGGCGCCCCCCGGCTGATCTGGACCCAGGCGCAGGGAGACCCGAAGGGATTCGTCCGCAATGTCGGGAACCTGACGCAGGTCGCCATCCCCGACTCCGGACATCAGGTACCGGCGTTCCAGCCGGAAATCTGCCGGGAGATGCTCTACAACTGGCTCTTCGACCGGCCCTTCACCGGGTACGACCCGGAGCGGACGGGCGAACAGCCCCCCGTGGCGGCAGGCCCTCGGAGCGCGTGACCGCGGCCGGCGGCGCGGAATGGAGTTCGGTCCCCAGGCCAAGCCCCTGGGGACCGAACTCTTCTCACTCGTCCGACATCAGACGCCGAGAGCCTGCTTCACCTGGGCAAGGCTTGGGTTGGTCATCACGACCTCAGAGCCTCCGCCCGAGGGAAGCACCTGAACCGTCGGGACCGTCTGGTTGCCGCCGTTCGCCTTCTCGACGAAGGCCGCCGACTCCGGGTCCTGCTCGATGTTGATCTCGGTGTACGCGATGCCCTCGCGGTCCATCTGGCCCTTGAGCCGACGGCAGTATCCGCACCACGTGGTGCTGTACATCGTCACAGTGCCCGGCATGTCTCTCGGCTCCTCTGTCTCGATATCTCGGACATCTCGCTGATTGCGTCGCCCGCATTCTCTCGAACGCGCGTAACCCGGCCACCATTCCCCGGCTTCCCGACTCCCGGCTCCCCGACTCCCCGACCGTTCCGCAGGGCGCACGGCCGTCCACAGGCCCGGTCCTACGAACGGATCGGTACGACCGGTGCGGCACCCCTGTGGACAGCCGCCGCACCCGTCCCGGGAGACCTGGCAGCATGGCGGGGTGACAGCAGCAACGCACTCCCCACTGTTCCCGCGGGAATCCGACGCCGGCCAGATCGTGACCCCGCCGCGCGACGCCGACGCGGTGCTCGACGGGCTCGACCCCGAGCAGCGCGAGGTGGCGACGGCCCTGCACGGTCCGGTGTGCGTGCTGGCCGGGGCCGGCACGGGCAAGACGCGCGCGATCACCCACCGGATCGCGTACGGCGTGCGCGCGGGCATCCTCCAGCCCGGCAGCGTGCTGGCCGTCACGTTCACCAACCGCGCGGCGGGCGAGATGCGGGGCCGGCTGCGCCAGCTCGGCGCGGGCGGTGTGCAGGCGCGTACGTTCCACTCGGCCGCGCTGCGCCAGCTCCAGTTCTTCTGGCCCAAAGCGGTCGGCGGCGAGCTGCCCCGGCTGCTCGACCGCAAGGTGCAGCTGGTCGCCGAGTCCTCGGCCCGCTGCCGGATCCGGCTCGACCGCAATGAACTGCGCGATGTCACCGCCGAGATCGAGTGGGCGAAGGTCACCCAGACCGTGCCGGCCGACTATCCGGCCGCCGTGGCCAAGTCCTCCCGCGAAGCCCCGCGCGACGCGGCGGAGATCGGCCAGATCTACGGGATGTACGAGCAGCTGAAGCGCGACCGCTCGGTGATCGACTTCGAGGATGTCCTGCTGCTCACCGTCGGCATTCTCCAGGACCGTCACGACATCGCCGACCAGATCCGCCGTCAGTACCAGCACTTCGTGGTGGACGAGTACCAGGACGTCAGCCCGCTCCAGCAGCGCTTGCTCGATCTGTGGCTGGGGGACCGGAAGAGCCTCTGCGTGGTCGGTGACGCCAGTCAGACCATCTACTCCTTCACCGGCGCCACCCCCGACCATCTGCTGAACTTCCGCACCCGGCATCCGGGCGCCACCGTCGTGAAGCTCGTCCGTGACTACCGCTCCACCCCGCAGGTGGTCCATCTCGCCAACGGTCTGCTCAACCAGGCGCGCGGCCGGGCCGCCGAGCACCGTCTCGAACTGATCTCGCAGCGCGAGCCGGGCCCCGAGCCGGTCCGCACGGAGTACGCGGACGAACCCGCCGAGGCCGAGGGCACCGCCCGCCGCATCCGCGATCTGATCGCCGCTGGCGTGCCGGCCGGCGAGATCGCCGTGCTGTACCGGATCAACGCCCAGTCGGAGGTCTACGAACAGGCCCTCGCCGACGCGGGCGTGCCCTATCAGCTGCGCGGCGCCGAGCGGTTCTTCGAGCGCCAGGAAGTACGCGAAGCGGGCGCCGCGCTGCGTGGCGCGGCCCGCTTCGGGGGCAATGACTCCCTGCTCGACGATGTGGTCGAGCTGCCGTCGCAGGTGCGGGCGGTGCTCTCCACGAAGGGCTGGACCACCGAACCCCCGGCGGGCTCGGGCGCCGTCCGTGACCGCTGGGAGTCGCTGGCCGCCCTCGTCCGGCTCGCCGAGGACTTCGTACGGGCCAAGCCGTCGGCGACGCTCGCCGATCTGGTGGCCGAGCTGGACGAGCGCGCCGCCGCGCAGCACGCGCCGACCGTGCAGGGCGTCACGCTCGCCTCGCTGCACGCGGCGAAGGGCCTGGAGTGGGACGCCGTGTTCCTGGTCGGTCTGACCGAGGGCATGATGCCGATCACCTACGCCAAGACCGACGAGCAGATCGAGGAGGAGCGCAGGCTCCTCTATGTCGGTGTCACCCGGGCGCGGTCGCATCTCTCCCTCTCCTGGGCCCTCTCCCGCTCTCCCGGCGGCCGGGCCTCCCGGCGGCCCACCCGCTTCCTCAACGGGCTTCGTCCGGGCTCCGTGGCCCCCGGTGCCAGGGGCGCGGGAGCGGAGGCGGGCGGTCCCGTGGAGCGTGCGGGCGTAGCCCGGCGCAAGCGGCGCGGACCGGTGCTGTGCCGGGTGTGCGGCAAGACGCTGACGGACGCCGGCGAGATGAAGCTGATGCGCTGCGAGGACTGCCCCTCGGACATGGACGAGGCGCTCTACGAGCGGCTGCGCGACTGGCGCGCCGACCAGGCACAACGGCTGAGCCAGCCCGCCTACTGCGTGTTCACCGACAAGACACTGATGGCCATCGCCGAGGCCGTGCCCGGGAGCTCGGGTGAACTGGCCGGGATCGCGGGTGTCGGCAGCCGCAAGCTGGACCGGTTCGGAGCCGATGTACTGGCCATCTGCGCAGGTGAAGAGTGCGCGGAAGCCGATCGGGACAGCTGAGGCAAACTCGACCCAAAAATAGTTTGCGCCCGCCCCAGGAATCCCCATAGGTTCTTAACCACGGAAACAACGGCTTCTCCGAAGCCCTGTTACCGTGCTCTACTTGTCCGCATACGTGTGACGGGCCTTCGGGCCGGTCCTTGAGACGCCGAGAGGAGGCGATTCCAGTGATCAGCATCAACGCAAGCTTCATCAGCACCGCCAAAATGACCGATCCCTCGGTCGTCTCCGTCTGCCCGCTCGGCTTCTCCCGTTCGGAACTCATCGCCAGTGGTCTGTCCGGCGCCTCCGCCGTTCGTCCCGCAGGTCTGTCGGCTCTTCCCGTCCGGGAGCGCGTCGGCAATGTCCTGGAGCGCAATGAGCGACCGATCGAGGCACTGGAAGCAGGAGTAGCAGCGGCAGAGGCCAAGGCCTATGCCTTTGCGGCGACCGGTGCCGAAACGAAGAAGCAGACGCAGCACCACACGATGTGGGCCTTCCGTGGGCTCGAACCCTGGAGTGATCCAGCCTGATCCACCATCAGGCCGGCGCCTTCAGGGCCGCGGAACCCCACCCGGGATCCGCGGCCCTTCTGTTTGTCCCGAACGGGAGAGACAGAGCGAAGGGGCCTCGGGACACGCAACACCCGGTACCAGCCGACACCCGGCCAACAGGCCGGACCGACCAGACGAGGAACGACTCCCGTGCAACTCGAAGCGCACGCCCCGTCCGTACCGCCTTCCGAATCGATCGCCCCGCCCGTCCCCACGGAGGACTCCGCCTTGACCCCGCTCACCCCGCTCACCGCGCTCACCGCGCTCGACGACGCCATCGAGAACCTCGGCGTACCCGTTCCCTGCCGTGCCTACGACCCGGAGGTCTTCTTCGCCGAGTCCCCGGCCGATGTCGAGTACGCCAAGGCGCTCTGCCGCACCTGCCCGCTGATCGAGGCCTGCCTCGCCGGCGCCAAGGAGCGGCGCGAGCCGTGGGGTGTCTGGGGTGGGGAGCTCTTCGTCCAGGGCGTCGTGGTTGCCCGCAAGCGGCCTCGTGGCCGTCCGCGCAAGAACCCGGTCTCGGCATGAACGTCACCGGAACCATCGACCGCCCCCTCACGCACGATCCCCAGAAGCAGGCTCCGATGACCTCTTCCCCGAGCGAGCCATGCGGCTCCGCCACCCCAGTCGTCACCACCATGGGCGCGAACGACTCGCGTCAGAACAGGACCCGTGAGATGCAACTCATTCCAGAAGCCCTGGCACGCGCGCATATGAACGAGCGCATGCGGGAAGCCGACGCGGAACGCCGGGCCGTGCGCCTGGTCGCCGCTCGGCGGATGCAGCGCCGCGCCGAGCGCGTATCGATGCGCGCTCGCCGCGCGCTCGCCATGGCCGTCATGCAGTAGGCAACACCTTCAGCCAGCGCCAGTAGCTGTCACTGCGCGGGGGCCGGTCCCGACGGACCGGCCCCCGCGGTGCGTTGTTCTCCACCCGGAACCGGGCGGGGCCACCGCCGGGCACGACGGCCGCCGCTCCTTCCGCGGCGACCGCTCACACGTCCGACCGCTCACGCGTCCACATCAGAGCGATCGAGGGCAGGCTCGACGCCGACCGGTGGTGACAGCACCTCTTCCCCGTCCTCCGGCTCCGGCAGGAACCCGGGCAGCCAGGCTTCCAGCTCGCCCCGGAGCCGTACCGTCGCGCCCAGCTGGCAGAGCACGCCGATGGTGCTCAGCGTCACGCGGTGGATCAGCAGATACGACGGCGGCAGATTCAGCTGCTTGCCCAACTGGTTGGCGGGCGACCGCGGGTCGGCGATCCGCGCCGCCTGCGTGCGCATCCAGCCGCGGGTGAAGGTGAACTCCTCGACCACCGCGGGCTCGATGATCGGCAGCAGGTACTCCAGTACCCCGTCCGGGTCGAGATCGATGGACTCCTTGACGAATCCCTCGCCCCGCAGCAGGTCGTACACCCCCTGGGCGTCGCCCTCCAGCGCCATCCGCAGCGCCTCACCGATCGTGTCGGGCAGTCCGCCGGGAAGCCGGTCCACTGTGCCGAAGTCCAGTACCCCGAGCCGCAGTTCACCGCCCGAGCCGTCGTCCTCCTCTCCGGCGTCCGCCGCGGGCAGCAGCCGGAAGTTCCCCGGATGCGGATCCGCGTGCAGCAGGCCCGTACGCGCGGGGCCCGAGAAGAGGAACCGCGCCAGCAACTGCCCCGCCCGGTCGCGCTCCCCGGGCGTGCCGTCGGAGATCACCTCCGCCAGCGGTGTCCCGTCGATCCACTCCGTGACCAGCACCTGATCGCCCTGGTGCACCACATCGGGCACCACCACATCCGGATCGTCCGCGAACTCCGCGGCGTGCTCCCGCTGCGCCTCGGCCTCCAGGGCGTAGTCCAGCTCCTCGGACACCCGGTCGCGCAACTCGGTGATCAACGGCTTGATGTCCATCCCGGGGACGAGCGGCCCCAGCAGCCTGGCGAACCGGCTCAGCTGCGTCAGATCCGACAGCAGCGCTTCACCCGCCCCGGGGTACTGCACCTTGACCGCGACCTCGCGTCCGTCGTGCCACACCGCCCGGTGCACCTGTCCGATCGAGGCGGCGGCCGACGGCTTGTCCTCGAACTCCAGGAACAGCTCACGCCACTCCTCGCCCAGCCGCTCCGCCAGCACCGCGTGCACCGTACGGGTGGGCATGGGCGGCGCCGCTTCCTGGAGCTTGGTGAGCGCCGCCCGGTAGGGCCCCGCGATCTCCTCCGGCAGCGCGGACTCGAAGACGGACAGCGCCTGCCCGAACTTCATCGCTCCGCCCTTCAGCTCCCCGAGCACCTTGAAGAGCTGGTCGGCCGTGCGCTGCTGCAGCTCCCGCGCGACGATCTCCGCGGACTTCCCGCCGATCCGTTTGCCGAGCCCCCAGGTGGCCCGGCCCGCGAAGCCCAGCGGCAGCGTGGCCAGTTTCGCGGTACGGGTGACCGCCTTCCGGGGAAGATCAGACATTGAGCCCCTCCTAATCCCAGACAGCCATGCCGCGTACGGCGGTTACCCCGCCATTGTGTCGTGCGACGCCCCCGTCCCGGCCATGTGCTCTTCCTCTCTTCGGCCCGCCGCCCCGCAGGGGCACTCCGGATGCGGCGCGATCCGCTCCGACCGCCAGTCGAGCAGCGGCAGCGACGCCTCCCACCGCGCACCCGTACTGGCCGGCAGCTCCCCGTCCAGGAACGACAGGGCATGGGCTGCCGCGAGACCCGCCACCGCGGTGGCCAGCCCCAGATCACAGGCGGGAACGGCGCCGGCGCCGGCGCCGCGCCCGGAGCGCCACTGGGCCAGCATCCTCGGCCATCCAGGATCGCGGTCCGCCCGCTCCCCGGCGACACAGCCCGCACAGGCCGTGCCGCCCGGCAGCACCAGCGGTCCGACCACACCCGTGGCCTCGATCACTCCCGCGTAGAGATGGGGAGTTCCGGTGGAGATCCAGGGCTCGGCCGGCGCCGGATCGGGGGCGTAGGCCGCGAGCCCGTCCCGCGGAGCGACGATCACCAGCGAGAGCCCCGGCTCGCCCTCGCCGCCCGACTCCGCGAACTCCGCCGCCCGCGGCGCGCGTCCGGGCGCGGACTTCCGTACCAACTGCCGGGCCGCCGTGTCCCTGCGCTCACCCACCGACCCCGGGGGCAGCCCGCCGGGTGACACATCCCACGCCTGGGCGCACCCGCCGTCCAGCACATCGACCCGCCCGATCCCGGAGGCCGCGAGCAGCGCCGCGACGGCCGCCCCCACGCGCCCGGCGCCGCGGACCTGGACCCGCATCGTGCGGCGCGCCGCCAGCCGTCGCGCACCCGCCCCCGGCTCCGGATGGATGACGGAGAGCGATGCCAGATCGGGCCGCATCCGGTCCAGCACCGCTGTCCGCTTCCGCAGCGCGTCGGCCGCGCCGCCGCCCGCGTCCGCATCGTCGATCAGCCCCGCCCTCGTCAGCCGTTTCACCAGCGAATCGGCCAGGCCGTCCGGCAGTCCCATCGCGCGGGCCTCCTCCCGCAGCAGCGGCAGCCCGCGTGTCCCGTCCAGCAGCTCCAGAAAGCTGCCCGTGGCCGTATCGACCGGTCCCACCAGCACCGCGTGCGCGGGGGTGATCCCGAACTGCACGGTCTGCCGCTCCCGCCACGCGCGACGCAGCGCGGGCTTCACCGTCGGATGCATATCGGCCTCCCCGTTCGTCTTCCCTCGGTCTTGCTTCCCTCGGTCCTGCCCCGGTCTTCTCTCGTGCTCTGCAGCGTGATCACTCCGGCTGTGATCACTCCGGAATGTCCCGGACCCCCGGATTTCGTGTTCTCAGAATGCAAGACGCCGCCCGACGGCGCGGAAAGTTATCCACAGCGGCCGGCATTAGTCGTTCAAATCCCGCCGTGCCGGAAGTGGATCAAGGGAGAACGCTCGCGGAGGCGGGACTTCCTCCACACACAGCGGGTAACGTCATGGGGTGTCCGCCGATCCCTCCCCTCGCCTCGCGGGGGAGACCCCATCGAACAGCGCCGGAAGTGACGAGCGGCGCGCGCCGGGTCGCCCGCTCCGCGCCCCGGGGACCAGCGCTGTCGAGGTCCGCAGGAGCACCCGCCGCAGCAGAACGGTCTCGGCCTACCGGGAGGGCGACCGGACCATCGTGCTCATCCCCGCCCGGATGTCGGAGGCGGAGGAGCGGCGCTGGGTGTCGGTGATGCTCGACAAGCTCGCCGCGCAGGAGAGCAAGCGCGTCCTCGGCGACAGCGAGCTGACGGAGCGGGCCGAGCGGCTGTCGGACCAGTACTTCGGCGGACGTGCCAGGCCCGCGTCGGTCCGATGGGTCACCAACCAGAACACCCGCTGGGGTTCCTGCACCCCCGCCGAGGGCAGCATCCGGCTGTCGCACCGGCTGCAGGGCATGCCGGAGTACGTCGTCGACTACGTACTCGTCCACGAGCTGGCGCATCTGCTCGTGCCGGGACACGGCCCGCGTTTCTGGCGTCTGCTGGAGACCTACCCCCGTACCGAGCGGGCCAGGGGGTATCTCGAAGGCGTGGTCGCGGCGGAGCGGCTGCCCTATCTGCCCGTCGCGCGCGGGGAATGACGGCCGGAGGCCGCCGGGACTTCCGTCCCATTCGGCGATCCTGTACCGAGTGTGTACCGGCTTGGCCGATTGTCGCCCTCAGCCGTTAGCCTGACGCGACGCAATCACCTTCCGGATGGGGGACGGTCGTTACGTATGGCCAGGGAATTCCAGCGCGGCCACAAGGCCAAGATCAGTGATCTCACGGCGGGGACGGATCTGTACGTAGGTGTGCAGATCGCCGGCCCCGGGCTGAGCTTCGACATCAGCTGCTTCGGCCTCGACGCCAATGAGCAGCTTTCGGACGACCGTTACTTCATCTTCTTCAATCAGCCGAAGTCCCCGGAAGAATCCCTTCAGTTGCTGGGCGCGCAGGCGGGCGACACAGAGTCGTTCCGGGTGACCCTGGACCGCATTCCGGTGAATATCCACAAGCTCTCGTTCACCGCCGCCCTCGACGGTGCCGGACAGATGTCCCAGGTCGGCCCGGGGTACATCCGTATCGTCGCGGGCGGTGAGGAAGTCGTCCGATACGCCTTCACCGGCTCGGAGTTCACCACCGAGCGCGCCGTGATGCTCGGCGACTTCTATCTCAAGGACGTATGGCGGTTCGCCGCCGTCGGCCAGGGCTTCGACGGCGGTCTCGACGCGCTGCTGAAGAACTTCGGCGGGGAGGTCGCCGAGGAGGAACCGGCCGCGCCCGAGCCGGTCATCGGCGGCGCGCCGCCCGCCTTCGCCCCGCCCGCGCAGAGCACCCCGCCTCCCGCCTTCGGCGCACCGGCAGGACCGCCCGCTCCGGCGCCCGCGCCCGCCCCGGCGCCGCAGCCCGTGCATACGGCGCCGACCATCGTGGCGCCGGTGAACCCGCCGGGCGGTACGGTCCCTCCGCCCGCGCCCGCGCCGGCCCCGTACGGCCAGCCCGCTTCCGCGCCTGCCCCGTACGGTCAGCCCGCACCTGCGCCCGCCCCGTATGGCCAGCCGGCCCCGGCGCCCTTTGGCCAGGCCGCTCCCGCGCCCTACGGTCAGCAGCCGCCGGGACCGCCCCAGGGCGTCCCGCAAGGCGTCCCGCAAGGCGTCCCGCAGGGCGTGCCACCCGGTGGCGCCGGTCTCCAGGCGGCCCTCCAGCCGTACAGGGAACTGCCCACGGGCCAGCGCTGGACCCCGCAGAACGGCCAGCTGATGCGCGTCGATCTCGGTGAGGGAGGCAGTCCTGTCCTCGCCCGCCAGGGCAGCATGGTGATGTACCAGGGCAAGGTCGACTTCGGCTACAAGGGCGCCGGTTTCGCCGGCCGTATCGTCGGCAACGCCACCGGCCAGGAGATGCAGTTGATGCGCTGCACCGGCAAGGGACAGGTCTTCCTCGCCGAAGAGGGCGCGCATCTGCATCCCGTCGAGCTCCAGGGCGACGGCATCTGCGTCTCCGCCGAGAACGTCCTCGCCTTCGACGAGAGCCTCCAGTACGAGGTCCGCCGTATCGAGGGCCACGGCATTCCCGGCGGCGCGCTGTTCACCATGCTGTTCCAGGGCACGGGCACCGTGGTCGTGAAGACCCATGGCACCCCGGTGGTCCTGCCCGTCACGCCCACCACCTTCGCCGACTGCAACGCCGTCGTCGCCTGGTCGGCCGCGTCCCAGGTGATCATCTCCAGCCAGGTCAGGCTGCGCCGCAACGCGTATCCCGGCCACAGCGGGGAGACCGTGAACCTCCAGTTCCGGGGAGCGCCCGGCAACTTCATCGTCGTCCAGCCGTACGAGGTCTGAGGGAGCCCGGACAATGAACCAGCAGCTCGCGGGCTATGCCCCCACCCCCGTCGCGGCCCGGATGGAGAACCACGGCCGCGCCATGCTCAAGGTCGCGATGGCCTCGGGCCAGGACCTGTTCGCACGCACCGGCTCGATGGTCGCCTATGAAGGCTTCATCCAGTACGAGCCGAACTCGCCCGCCATCCGCCAGATCGCCTCCCAGTGGGCGACCGGCGAGGGCACGCCCCTCATGAAGTGCGTGGGTGACGGTCTGCTCTATCTCGCCGACTACGGCGCGGATGTCGTCGTCATCAACCTCGACAACGACGCGCTCTCGGTCAACGGCACCAATCTGCTCGCCTTCGACGCGCACCTCAAGTGGGGCGTCGAGCGCGTGAAGGGGCTGGCCAAGTTCGCCGGCCAGGGGCTGTGGAACGTACAGATCTCCGGGACGGGCTGGGTCGCCCTGACCTCGCGCGGCACCCCGATCGTCGTCGACTGCGGCCGTGGCGAGGACGAGACCTATGTGGACCCGGACGCCCTGGTCGCATGGTCACCGGCCCTGAAGGTGAAGGGCAAGCGCAGCTTCAAGGCATCGGCGCTGATCGGGCGCGGCAGCGGGGAGGCCTACCAGATGGCCTTCTCCGGCTCGGGAATCGTGGTCGTACAGCCCAGCGAGGACAGCACAGACCGCCTCCGGGTCCAGGGCTGAGGGGGGAGAACACACCATGCAGAGTCCGCTTTTCGCCTACACCGAGCAGCAGTCCCAGGACCGCTACGCGGTACAGAACCCGCAGCTGCTGCGGGTCGCGCTCACCGGCCAGGACGACGTCCTCGCCCGCAAGGGCGCGATGGTCGCCTACCAGGGGCTGATCGACTTCGACGGGGAGTACCAGTCGCAGAGCCAGCGCCGGTCCCGCGCGCGCACCGGTGAGGGGCTGGAACTGATGCGCTGCTCCGGGCAGGGCACGGTCTATCTGGCCAATCTCGCCCAGTACATCCATGTGGTGGACGTCGACCACGACGGGATGACGGTGGACAGCGCCTATGTGCTGGCGCTCGACTCCACGCTGCACACCGAAGTCATCGCGGTGGACAGCCAGTACGGGATCTCCGGCTCCGGCAAGTACCAGCTGAACATCTCCGGCCGGGGCAAGGTCGCGCTGATGACCTCGGGCCAGCCGCTGATGATGCGGGTCACGCCCGAGAAGTACGTGAACGCGGACGCCGACGCGGTCGTCGCCTGGTCCTCCGGGCTGCGGGTGCAGATGCAGGCGCAGACGCACTCCTCGGGAGTCCTGCGGCGGCGCGGCAACACCGGCGAGGGCTGGGAGCTGAGCTTCCTCGGCCAGGGCTACGCGCTGGTCCAGCCCAGCGAGGTCATGCCGCCGCAGCACGCGGCGATCGGGCAGGGGCTCGGGGCTCAGTTCGGGGTCGGCCAGCAGGGCGCCCACGGCCAGAACCAGAACAATGTCTGGAGCCGTTGACCCGTTGACCTGCCGACGCGGGTGACAGCGGGCCCGGGGCCAGGACGGGACCGGATTGGTCGCGTCCTGGCCCCGGACCGGCGGAAGAGGGCGGCCCGCAGGTGGCCGCCCCTTCTCAGTCGGCGTCCCGCTCTCGTCGGCGCAGCGCGGCGCGGCTGCGCTCCACCAGTCGTACGACCGAGCCGTCGGCCACCGTCGCGGCCTCCTCGTAGGAGAACCACCGCAGGTCCAGCGACTCCTCGCTGATCGCCTCGACCGCACCGGAAGGCGCCAGCGCCGCGTACTGGACATCGAGATGCCAGTGGCACGGGGCCGGGATCGCGTGCCGGTCCAGCTGTACGGGGCCGCCCGCCAGCAGCGTCAGCCCCTCGATCCCGGACTCCTCCGTGGCCTCCCGCAGCGCCGCCCGCTCCAGCGAGGTGTCACCCGGTTCGCAGTGGCCGCCCATCTGGAGCCACATGCCGAGCTTCTTGTGCAGGGTCAGCAGCACCCGGCCGCGCTCCGGATCGATCACCAGCGCGCTGGCCGTCAGATGCCCGGCCCCGCAGGACTTCCACATCGCGTCGGGATGAGCGGCCAGATGGTCCAGATAGAGCCCGCCCAGCTCCGGCTGGTCCTCGTAACCCTTCAGTACGAGGACCGCGTCGTCGTGCAGGCTCACCTGTCGCCGTCACCCTTGTCGCTGTCGCCCTTGTCCTCGTCCGGCCCGGCCTTGTCACCGTCGTCCTTGCGGAGGTTCGGCTTGCCGTCCGCCGCCTCGCCGAGCATCTTGTCCAGCTCGGAGAAGTCCAGCTGCTCGTGGTGGACGAAGCCGTCCGGGTCATCGAGGTCGGAGGCCGTCGGCAGCATGTCCGGGTGCTCCCACAGACGGTCGCGGCCGTCGACGCCCCGCGCGTCCGTGAGCGAGGCCCACAGCCGCGAGGCGTCCCGCAGCCGGCGCGGGCGCAGCTGGAGACCGATGAGGGTGGCGAAGGTCTGCTCCGCCGGACCACCGGAGGCGCGCCGCCTGCGCAGCGTCTCGCGCAGCGCGTCGGCGCCCGTGAGCCTGGACTTAGCGGCCTCGTGCACCACCGCGTCCACCCAGCCCTCGACCAGCGCGAGCGCCGTTTCGAGACGGGCCAGCGCGGCCTTCTGCTCGGGCGTGTCCTCGGGCTGGAACATGCCCTGCTGGAGCGCTTCCTGAAGTTCCTCGGGATGGGTCGGGTCGAACTGGCCGACCACGTCCTCCAGCTTGGTCGTGTCCACCTTGATCCCGCGGGCATAGCCCTCGACCGCGCCGAACATGTGCGAACGCAGCCAGGGCACGTGGGCGAAGAGCCGCTGATGGGCGGCCTCGCGCAGGGCCAGGTACAGCCGGATCTCGTCCTTGGGGACCCCGAGGTCCTTGCTGAACGCCGCGATGTTCAGCGGCAGCAGCGCGGCCCTGTTCGCGGGGCCGAGCGGGAGCCCGATGTCGGTGGAACCGACCACTTCTCCCGCCAGCACGCCCACTGCCTGTCCGATCTGCTGTCCGAACATGGCGCCGCCCATGGAGCGCATCATGCCGATCAGCGGACCCGCCACGGACTGCATCTCCTCGGGCAGCACCTCGCCCATGGCCGTACCGACCCGCTCCGCCACCGGATCGACGAGCTGCTGCCACGCGGGCAGCGTCGCCTCGACCCACTCGGCGCGGCTCCACGCCACCGCCGTGTTCGATCCGGAGGGCAGGGACGTCACGCCGTCCAGCCAGATGTCGGCGAGCCGTACGGCCTCCTCGACCGCGGCACGCTCGGAGGGCCCGACGCTCGCGTCCTTCGTGCCGTCCGGCGTGCCCTGGGCGACCGTCTGGCGGGCGATCTGCTTGGCCATGTCCCAGTTCACGGGACCGCCCTCGTAGCTCAGCATCTGGCCGAGCTGCTGGAAGGCCGCGCCCAGGTCGTTGGGGTTGAGCGAGCCGAACATCGCGGCGAACGGATTGTCCGCACCGCCCGCGCCGCCCGGCAGACCGAACCCCGCGAAGGGGTTCACGGGACCGCCACCGGCACCCTGACCACCTCCGGCGGGGTCCTTCTTCTTGCCGTCGCCGTCCTCCGGCTCCTCCGGCGGAAGGCCGAATCCGAATGGGGTGTCACTCACGGGGTTCCTCGGCTCGTAGGGCCACCGGCTTGCTGCCGGCGGCGGCTGCCCGGCTACACCACCCAGCCTAAGCGGCAGCGGGCGAGTGAGGCTGGCTCGGCGGGCCGCGGGCCGCGCCCGGCCGCACTGCCCCGGACCCTGCCCTCGACCTGCTGTGTCTCCCGCCTCCGAGAGCCCCATACCATTTCGACACCCGGGCGGCTTCCGGGCTCGGTGCTCCGCCGGACCAGGGCCTGCGGCAGGATGGACATCACCTGGTACGTACGCGTCATTCACGTACGTATTGAAGACAACCGCTGGAGACGCCCGGTGAGTTCCCCAGATCCGCAGGTTCGCGCAGCGCGAAACCGCTCAACCACGCCCCCGTCCCGAGGCCCCGTGGTCGCGGTCACGGGCGCCGCCTCCGGGGTGGGTGACCTGCTCACCCGCCGCCTGGCCGCGTCGGACGAGATCAAGCAGGTCATCGCCATCGACGAGCGCAGAGGCGAGGTCTCCGAGGCGCAGTGGCACGTCCTCGACGTCCGTGACCCGGCCATCGCGGAGAAGTTGCGCGGGGCGGACGTGGTGGTACATCTGGCGCTCGATCTCGACCTGGAGACCGACGCGACCGCCCGTACGGCGTACAACGTGCGCGGCACGCAGACCGTGCTCACGGCGGCCGCCGCAGCGGGGGTGCACCGGGTCGTGCTCTGCACCTCGGCCATGGTCTACGGCGCGCTGCCCGACAACGACATCCCGCTCTCCGAGGACGCGGAGCTGCGCGCGACCGCCGAGGCGACCGGCGTCGGCGATCTGCTGGAGATCGAGCGTCTCGGCCGCCGCGCGCCCCGCGCGCACCCCGGCCTCAACGTGACGGTCGTACGCCCCGCCGTCCTGGTCGGCGGTACGGACACCGCCCTCACCCGCTACTTCGAGTCGCCGCGGCTGCTCGTCGTCGCGGGATCCCGTCCCACCTGGCAGTTCTGCCACGTCGACGATCTGGTCAGCGCGCTGGAGTACGCCGCGCTGGAGAAGGCCGACGGCGAGTTCGCGGTCGGCTGCGACGGCTGGCTGGAGCAGGAGGAGGTCGAGGAACTCAGCGGTATCCGCCGGATGGAACTGCCGTCGGCGGTCGCCCTGGGAGCCGCGGCCCGGCTGCACAGGATCGGCCTGACCCCCTCGCCCGCCGGCGACCTCGCCTACACCATGCATCCCTGGGTGGTCAGCGTCAGCAGGCTGCACGACGCGGGCTGGCGACCCCGCTGGACCAACGAGGAGGTCCTCGCCGCGCTCCTGGAGGAGGTGGAGGGCCGCCACACGGTGGCGGGCCGCCGGCTCGGCCGCAAGGACGCCACCGCGGCGGGCGCGGCGGGCGCGACGGTCGCGCTGCTCGGTACGGCCGCGCTGGTACGGCGGGCCCGCAAGGCGCGGCGCAGGCTCTAGCACTGTTCCGCGCCGCCCGTTCCGCGCCGCCCGTTCCACGATGTCGGTGCCGTACGGCACGATGGGTTCATGGCGAGCACGCATTCCCACCCGGGCGAGCAGGCGGCGCGGCACCCGATCCGGCTGCTGGCGATACGCGACACCCCGCTGACCGTCGACGAGGTCTTCCGCGCGGTCGGCGACGACGCGGCCGGCGGCACCGCGCTCTTCGTCGGCACGGTCCGCGACCACGACGGCGGCGCCGACGTGGACAGCCTCGGCTATTCCAGTCATCCCACGGCCGAGGCGGAGCTGCGACGCGTCGCCGAGAAGGTCGTCGCCGACTATCCCGTGCGCGCGCTGGCCGCTGTCCACCGTGTGGGTGATCTGGCGGTCGGAGATCTGGCGGTCGTCGTGGCGGTCTCCTGCCAGCACCGGGGGGAGGCGTTCGAGGCCTGCCGGAAGCTGATCGACGACCTGAAACACGAGGTCCCGATCTGGAAGCACCAGAAATTCTCGGACGGCACGGAGGAATGGGTCGGCGCCTGAGGCAGGACCGCACGCGCGCTTTGCTCGACCGGTGTCGTCTGAAACCCGGTCAGTACCCCTAGGGCCCGATTTGCGTAACCGCACCCCGACCAGCAGCGTTGAATCAGCAGATGGTTATCTGCTGATCGGTCAGTCACAGACGCTCACTTGAGGTCGGGAGAACGAAATGGCCGCACTTGTCTGGCTCTTGATTCCACTCTTCGCCGCCATAGGCGCGGGTATATGGGGAAGCTGGGTCTCCAGGGACCGCACGATCGGGGACATAGCCGAGCTCAACGGCTACGCCCGGTTCCGTGACGCGATGGAGAAGGCACCCTCCGGCTCGGTTTCCGCCGGGTCCGACGCTGTCTGACGTCGTCGCGGTCCGTACGTCGTCGTCGCGCGGCCCCGCCGCCCGCCGCCCCGTACGGACCGGCCCCAGGGCCCCGCCCCGGACGGACCGGCCCCAGGGGTGCACTGACAGACCCTTCCCGTACTGTCGTTCCATGCCACGCCGCACCGCGACGATGCTCGCCTCCACCCTCGTCCTCATCGCGCTGCTCTGCGCAGGCGTGCTGATCAAAGTCCCGTATTCGGAGATGAGCCCCGGGCCGACGGTGAACACACTCGGCGACGCGGGCGGTGAGCCCGTACTCCAGATCTCCGGCCGCAAGACGTATCCGACCTCGGGTCATCTCAATATGACGACGGTCAGGGTCACCGGCGCGGATTACAACATGAACATCGTCGAAGCGGTCTACGGCTGGCTGGCCCACGACAACGTGGTGGTGCCGCACGACACCCTGTACCCGGACGGCAAGACGGAAGAGCAGTCCACACAGGAGAACGCCGAAGAGTTCAGCCAGTCCCAGGAGAGCGCCAAGGTCGCCGCGTTGCGTGAGCTGAACATCCCGGTGTCGTCGCGGATCATCGTCTCCTCCGTGGTCAAGGGCAGCCCCTCCGAGGGCACACTGCACGCCGGTGATGTGATCAAGGCCGTGGACGGTACGGCGGTCAACGAGCCGCAGGACGTCGCGAAGCTCGTCACCAAGCACCAGCCGGGCGAGGACGTCTCCTTCACCATCGTCCCCGCCGACGAGGCGAAGGCGGCCGAGAAGGCGCGCAAGGAGCCCGAGGGCGGCGAGAAGGTCACGATCACCACGGCGAAGTCCCCTGACGGCGGCCGGGCGATCGTCGGCATCCAGGCCGGGACCGCCCACACGTTCCCGTTCACGATGGACATCAAGCTGGCCGACGTGGGCGGACCGAGCGCCGGGCTGATGTTCTCCCTCGGCCTCGTCGACAAGCTCACCCCCGGCCCACTGACGGGCGGCAAGTTCGTCGCCGGTACGGGCACGATCGACGACAAGGGCGCGGTCGGCCCGATCGGTGGCATCGAGATGAAGCTCGTCGGCGCGCGCGCCGCGGGCGCCGAGTACTTCCTCACACCGGACCAGAACTGCGCGGCGGCGGTCTCCGACATCCCCAGCGGCCTGACGCTGATCAGGGTGAAGACCATCGCGGACGCCACGAAGTCCCTGGACAAGATCCGCGCCGGGGACACGGCCGGCCTGCCGAGCTGTTCGGCGAGCTGACCGGCCGTGCCCCTGGGGACGAGAGCCCGGATCGAGCGCCTGGACCGAGCGCCCGGATAAGGAGTCGGTTACGACTCGAATCGGTTACGACTCGAACGTGGCGGCGAGGGCCTCGGCCAGCCCCGGGACCAGCCCCGAGCCGGTGAGGACCTCGTTCGGAGAGTCCTTCTCGCGCAGCCGCAGCGCCGATTCCCTGGCGCCGTCACGCAGCACGGCGACGGTCATCCGTACCTCCTGGCGCTCCGGGTGGGCGGAGACCCACGAGGCGAGTCCCGCCTCGTCGAGGCCCTCCGGTACGGACGCCTCCGCGGACGGCGGCAGCATCAGCCGCTCGACCGTCATCGCGCAGCCCGCCACCGCCCCGGGCCACGCGATGGTGCCGAGGAACTCGTCCAGCGGGGTGCCGGACGGGATCTCGTCCTGCTCGACAGGGGTGAGGGGCGCGACGGACCCGGCGTCGTCGAGACCCAGCTGAGCCGCGAGCTCCGGTTCGTCGGTGCGCAGCCGCGCGGTGTCGACGAGCGCGAAGAGCCTGGCCGGCTGGTCCCAGCCGAGCCCGGAGGCGTACTCGTCGATTTCGAGCACCGCGCGGGTCAGCGGGCTCGCGGCCATGGGTGTACCTGAGGGAGAGACGTTGGACATGGCCAACATCCTGCCTCCTTCGGACCCGGGTACGGGAACTAGGTAAAGCCTCAGTAAGTTGCATGAGTGGGCTCTACGATCGCGGGGCCCGCTTTTCACACGCTGAATCACACGACCGCGAACTTAGAGGTGCGCACGTTGGCTTTCCAGATGCCGGACCGCGGCGGAGGCCCAGCCGGGCCACGGATGAGAGTGGGCCGGCCCTCTCGGCGGGTCCGGACCCTGCTCATGACCTTGGGCGTGCTGGCCGTACTGGCCATGCTCTTCGTCATGTTCGCCGGGTTCTGGACCGACTGGCTCTGGTACCGCTCGGTGAAGTACTCCTCGGTGTTCACCACCACGCTCTGGACCAAGATCGGCCTGTTCGCGGTCTTCGGGCTGCTGATGGCCGGCGCCGTCGGCCTCAACATCTGGCTGGCGCACCGGCTGCGGCCGCCGCTCAGCGCGATGTCGATGGAGCAGCAGAACCTCGACCGGTACCGGATGGGGATCGCCCCGTACAAGAAGTGGGTGCTCCTCGCGATCACCGCGCTCGTCGGGCTGATCTCCGGGGCCTCCGCCGCGGGACAGTGGCGTACGTGGCTGATGTGGGTGAACGGGGTGGCCTTCGGCCAGAAGGATCCCCAGTTCAAGATGGACGTGTCGTTCTACGCGTTCGATCTTCCCTGGTACCGCTTCATGCTGGCCTTCGGCTTCGCGGCCACGGTGCTGTCGCTGATCGCCGCCGCGCTGACCCACTACCTGTACGGCGGGCTGCGGATCACCAGCCCCGGCGCGCGGGCCACCGCCGCCGCCACCGGCCATCTGTCGGTGCTGCTCGGTGTCTTCGTCTCGCTGAAGGCCGTGGCGTACTGGCTCGACCGGTACGGGCTCGCCGTGAAGTCCAGCGACTTCAAGGCGGCGGGCAACTGGACGGGCCTGCGGTTCGTCGACGCCAACGCCTACCTTCCGGCGAAGACGATCCTCTTCTGCATCGCCGTCATCTGCGCCCTGCTGTTCTTCGCGACGCTCTGGCGCCGTACGTGGCAGCTGCCGGTGATCGGTTTCGGTCTGATGGTGCTGTCGGCGATCCTCATCGGCGGCCTCTACCCGGCGATCGTGCAGAAGTTCCAGGTCCAGCCGAACGAGCAGGCCAAGGAATCGCCGTACATCAAGAAGAACATCGACGCCACGCGTCAGGCGTACGGCATCGACAGCGCCGATGTGCAGGACTACGGCGGCAAGGGCGACCCGGACAAGAAGGCCGAGCAGCGCAAGGCGGCCGACACCGCCGCCAGTTACCGGCTGGTCGACCCCAATGTGGTCTCGCCCGCGTTCCAGCAGCTCCAGCAGGAGCGTAAGTACTACCAGTTCCCCGCCACGCTGGACGTCGACCGGTACACCGGCCCCGACGGAAAGCCGCAGGACACGGTCGTCGGTCTGCGCGAGCTGAACATCACCGGTATCCCCAAGCGCAACTGGATCAACGATCACTTCACGTACACCCATGGGTACGGCGTGATCGCGTCCAAGGGCACGAACACGGTGACGGACGAGAACGACGGCACCATCGGCGCCCCGGACTTCACCGAGTCCGGCCTGCCGACGACCGGCCAGCTCGGCACATACGAGCAGCGCGTCTACTACGGCGAGAAGACCGAGCAGTACTCGATCGTGGGCGGCCCCCAGAAGGAGCTGGACTACGAGAAGAACGGCGAGCGGACGACGAGCTACAAGGGCAAGAGCGGAGTCGATCTCTCCAACCCGCTGAACCGCGCGGCGTACGCCGTGGCCTTCAGCGAGCCCCAGATGCTCTACTCCGGCGCCATCGGCGACGGCTCGCGGATTCTCTACAACCGCACGCCCAAGGAGCGCGTCGAGGCCGTCGCGCCCTGGCTGACCATCGACGGGGACGCCTATCCCGCCGTGGTCGGCGGCCGTATCCAGTGGATCGTCGACGCGTACACCACGACGAACGGCTATCCGTACGCGTCCCGTACGACGCTCGGCGACACCACGGCCGACTCGCTGACCGACAGCCAGCGCGCGGTGGTCGCGCAGCAGAACCAGGTCAACTACATCCGGAACTCGGTGAAGGCCACCGTCGACGCCTACGACGGCACGGTCAAGCTGTACGAGTGGGACACCAAGGACCCGGTGCTCAAGACCTGGATGAAGGCCTTCCCCGGCACGGTGCAGCCGAAGGCCGACATCAAGCCCGACCTGCTGTCCCATCTGCGCTACCCGCAGGACATGTTCAAGGTGCAGCGCGAGCTGCTCACCCGCTACCACGTCACGGACCCCGCGCAGTTCTACAGCGGCAGTGACGCGTGGCAGGTGCCGGACGATCCGACCAACAAGGACAGCAACTCCGTCCCGCCGTACTACCTGAGCCTGAAGATGCCCGGCGAGGACCAGCAGAAGTTCTCGCTGACCACCACCTTCACGCCCAACGGACGTCCCAACCTGGGGGCGTTCATGGCGGTGGACGCCGATGCGACCAGTTCGGACTTCGGCAAGATCAGAGTCCTGAGAGTGACGTCCACCGTGCAGGGCCCGCAGCAGGTACAGAGTGAGCTGAACGGTGTGCCGGAGGTCGCCGAGTTCGTCAGGAACCTGAGAGGCACCGACTCGGACATCGAGTACGGCAACCTCCTGACGGTCCCGCTCGACGGAGGCTTCCTGTACATCGAGCCGGTGTACGCGCGCGGTGGCAGCGCGAACTATCCGCTGCTGAAGAAGGTGGCGGTCTCCTACGGCGGCAAGCCCGTCTTCAAGGACAGCCTCCCCGAGGCGCTCAACGCGGTGTTCGGGGCGGAGAGTTCACCGCCGCCCACGACCCCGCCGCCACCGGGCGAGCCCACCAAGCCGCCGGCCACCGGCGACAAGGCGCTGCAACAGGCCATCGCGGACGCCCAGAAGGCGTACGAGGACGGTGAGGCGGCGCTGGCGAAGCAGGACTGGACGGCGTACGGCAAGGCCCAGGAGGCGCTCCAGGACGCCCTGCAGCGGGCCGCCGACGCCGACGCCGGATCCGGCTCGACCAGCGGAAACGGCGGAGACAGCGGCACCGGCGGTGACAACAGCGGCTGAGCGGAAGGCACTCCACCCCGTGGTACGGTTGGGACACAACGACGCGGGGTGGAGCAGCTCGGTAGCTCGCTGGGCTCATAACCCAGAGGTCGCAGGTTCAAATCCTGTCCCCGCTACGCGAAGTCGAGGGCCCGGATCCTTACAAGGATCCGGGCCCTCGCCATGCGCGCCGCGCCACGAGTGCCAACTGTGTCTCAGGTCCCGCGAGTTGACCGTGAGCGTGTTTGACTTGTCTCTCTGTGGGCATGTCGACAAAACGCTGAAGTGACCACCGGCCGCCGTATACCGGCTGTACGCGGGTGGTCAGTGGTGCGACGATGGAAAATATGGGGGATAGGACAACTCTGTTGGAGACAGGGCGGTATGTGCAGCGATACGTAGAGGATGACGTCCGGGCCGAGAGCGGCGCGGCGGGATCCGCCGAGTCCGCTGTCGACGCCGAGACCGAGCAGCGCCACCGGCGCGCCGCCGACGCGGGCGACACCGCGTCGATGAGCGTCCTCGGCGCCATGCTGCTGCGCCGCGGTGATCTCGACGCCGCCGAGCCCTATCTGCGTGCCGCGACCGCCGAGGGCGAACGCGCCGCCGCCAACAACCTGGGCGTCCTGCTCCACCAGCGGGGCTATGTCGACGAGGCGGCCGGCTGGTGGCGGGTCGCCGCCGTCGCAGGATCCGCCGCCGCCGCCCACGCGCTGGGACGGCACTACCGCGAGCTGGGCGACGAGCCCGCCGCCGAGTACTGGCTGCGCCAGTCCGCCGAGCAGGGCCACGCGCTGGGCGCGTACGCCCTCGCCGATCTGCTGGAGCACCGCAGCGACGTCGGGGCCGAGCGCTGGCTGCGCGCCGCCGCCGAGCAGGGGCACCGCGAGGCTGCGTACCGTCTCGCCCGCGCCCTGGAGGTACGGGCGGGCGAGGCGGTGCCCCCGGGCGCCGACGCGGTCTACCGCAGCGGTACCGGCCCCCCGACCTCGGGCGGCCGACGCCGTCCGGGCACCGGCGCGGGCCCGCGCGAGGACACCGGCACCGGCCCGGGAGCCACCGGCACCGCGGGGGGAGCTGTCGACGGGCCGTCACTCATCACCGAGGCCGCGCAGTGGTACCGGCAGGCCGCCGCCCGCGGCCACCGCCGGGCCGCGCTGTACCTCGGCGCGATCCTGGAGAAGCGGGGCGAGCTGAAAGAGGCCGGCCGCTGGTATCTGACCTCCGCCAAGGACGGCGAGGCGCGGGCCGCCTGCGCCCTCGGCTTTCTGCTGCGCGACGCGGGCGACGAGGAGAGCGCCGCCATCTGGTGGCTGCGCGCCGCGCAGGAGGGCGACGGGAACGCGGCCAACGCCCTCGGCGCGCTGCACGCCGCGCGCGGCGAACAGCAGACCGCCGAGCGCTGGTACCGCGCCGCCATGGACGCGGGCGATGTCAACGGGGCATACAACCTGGGGCTGCTCTGCGCCGCCCAGGACCGTACTGTCCAGGCCGAGCAGTGGTACCGCCGCGCCGCCTACGCGGGCCATCGCGAGGCCGCCAACGCCCTTGCCGTCCTGCTGCTCCAGGCCGACGACCCGACCGGCGCCGAGCCCTGGTTCTCCAAGGCCGCCGAGGCGGGCAGCGTGGACGCCGCGTTCAACCTCGGCATCCTCCACGCGGGACGCGACGAGGACGGCGCGGCCCTGCGCTGGTACGAGCGCGCGGCGGCGGCCGGTCATACGGAAGCGGCTCTCCAGGTCGGTATCGCCTGCCTCAGGGACGGCGACGAGCGGTCGGCCGAGCGCCATCTGCGCTGCGCCGCCGGCGGCGGCAGCGCCGAGGCGGCCTTCCGGCTGGCCACGGTCCTCGACTCGCGCCGCCCGCCGCCCGCGGCGCCCGCGCTCGGTGAGCCGCACGGCGTGAAGACCGAGTGCGAGCAGTGGTACGAGCGCGCGGCCGAGCAGGGCCACCGGCGCGCCCAGGTGCGGGTCGGCATGCTCGCCGCCGGCCGCGGGGACATCGCCGACGCGGCCCGCTGGTACCGGGAGGCGGCGGAGGCGGGCAGCCGCAACGGCGCCTTCAACCTCGGGCTGCTGCTCGCCCGCGAGGGCGGCGAGCGGGAGGCGGCGCTGTGGTGGACCAGGGCCGCGCAGGCCGGGCACGGCCGGGCCGCCCTGCGCCTGGCGCTGCTCGCCGCGCGCCGGGGCGAGCTGACCGAGGGCCAGCGGTGGTGCGCGCGCGCCGTCGAACTGGGCCCCGCCGAGGTCGCGGAGCGCGCGGCCCGGCTGCGCGAGGCGCTCCACCAAGAACTCACCGCGTGAGGATGCGGGGCGCGCGGTAAGGGATTTGCTCTGGTCGGTGGCGTGACGTAATGTTGCGTTCATCGCCGCGGGGTGGAGCAGCTCGGTAGCTCGCTGGGCTCATAACCCAGAGGTCGCAGGTTCAAATCCTGTCCCCGCTACTGAAACCGGAGGCCCGGATCTCGAAAGAGATCCGGGCCTCCGGCGTTCGCGCCTCCGGCTCGGCCGCGGCGAATGGTACGACGGCGAGCGATACGACGAAGGGCCCGGCGGCGGTGAGCTGCCGGGCCCTTCGTGAAGCGACGACGTAATGAGAGGCGTTTGGGGGTTACGCGGACGCGCAGTTCGGGCAGGTGCCCCGGTACGTCACTTCGACACCCGAGATCGTGAACCCGAAGCGCTCCCCGTCCGGCAGATCGGCCAGCGGATCGCCCGACGGATGGACATCGCGTATGGCGCCGCAGTGCGCGCAGACCAGGTGGTGGTGCGGCCGGTGCGCGTTCGGGTCGTACCGCTTGGCCCGGCGGTCCGTGGACACCTCGATCACTTCACCGAGCGTCACCATCTCGCCCAAGGTGTTGTAGACGGTGGCCCGGGAGATCTCCGGAAGTCTGGCGACGGCGCGCGCGTGCACCTCGTCGGCGGTCAGATGCACATGGTCCCCGTCGAGGACCTCGGCCACCACGCGCCGCTGGGCCGTCATGCGCCAGCCGCGTTCGCGAAGTCGTTCCAACAGGTCACTCATGGGACCAGCCTAACAGTGAAGGGACCCAGGTCCCGAACGTGTGTGACTTTGGATAGCTGCTTGACTTAGACAAAGTCCATCGTAGGATCGGAACCGGCACCCGCCAAGGGACAGGATCACGCAGTAATGACGCAGGAGGCGCACGTGACGCAGGGACCGCTCACCACGGAGGCCGGGGCTCCGGTCGCCGACAACCAGAACAGCGAGACCGCGGGCGTCGGTGGTCCCGTTCTGGTCCAGGACCAGGCTCTGCTGGAGAAGCTCGCGCACTTCAACCGTGAGCGCATCCCGGAGCGCATCGTGCACGCGCGCGGCGCCGGCGCGTACGGCACGTTCACGCTGACCCGCGACGTCTCGCAGTGGACGCGGGCGAAGTTCCTCTCCGAGGTCGGCAAGCAGACGGAGACGTTCCTGCGCTTCTCCACCGTCGCCGGCAACCTGGGCTCGGCGGACGCGGTGCGCGACCCGCGCGGCTTCGCGCTCAAGTTCTACACCGAAGAGGGCAATTACGACCTCGTCGGCAACAACACCCCGGTGTTCTTCATCAAGGACGCCATCAAGTTCCCCGACTTCATCCACACCCAGAAGCGCGACCCGTACACCGGCTCGCAGGAGGCGGACAACGTCTGGGACTTCTGGGGTCTGTCGCCCGAGTCCACCCACCAGGTGACCTGGCTGTTCGGTGACCGCGGTATCCCGGCCACGCTCCGTCACATGAACGGGTACGGCTCGCACACGTACCAGTGGAACAACGAGGCCGGCGAGGTCTTCTGGGTCAAGTACCACTTCAAGACCGACCAGGGCATCAAGAACCTCACCTCGGAAGAGGCCGCGGTGCTCGCGGGCCAGGATCCGGACAGCCACCAGCGCGACCTGCGCGAGGCCATCGAGCGCGGTGACTTCCCGTCCTGGACGGTGCAGATCCAGGTCATGCCGGCCGCCGAGGCGGCCGCGTACCGCTTCAACCCGTTCGACCTGACCAAGGTCTGGCCGCACGAGGACTACCCGCCGATCGAGATCGGCAAGCTGGAGCTCAACCGCAACCCGGAGAACATCTTCGCGGAGGTCGAGCAGTCCATCTTCTCGCCGGCCCACTTCGTGCCGGGCATCGGTCCCTCCCCGGACAAGATGCTCCAGGGCCGTCTGTTCGCGTACGGCGACGCCCACCGCTACCGCGTCGGCATCAACGCCGACCACCTGCCGGTGAACCGCCCGCACGCCACCGAGGCGCGGACGAACAGCCGTGACGGCTTCCTGTACGACGGCCGTCACAAGGGCGCCAAGAACTACGAGCCGAACAGCTTCGGCGGCTCCTTCCAGACGGACAAGCCGCTGTGGCAGTCCGTCCCGGTCGCCGGCGGCACCGGCAACCACGAGGCCCCGAGCCACGCCGAGGACACTGACTTCGTGCAGGCGGGCAACCTGTACCGGCTGATGTCCGAGGACGAGAAGGGCCGGCTGATCGACAACCTCGCCGGGTTCATCTCCCAGGTCTCGCGCGACGACATCGCCGAGCGCGCGGTGAACAACTTCCGCCAGGCGGACGGTGACTTCGGCAAGCGACTGGAGGCCGCGGTCCAGGCCCTTCGCGGCTGACAGCCTCTCGCGCCGAGACGTCAGGGGCCGGGTCCTGCGGGATCCGGCCCCTGACGCCGTCCCGGGACCTCAGGCCCCGGCCAGTACCGCCGCGTCCCGCCGGGCCGGAGCCCAGCAGCGGATGATGTCGCGTACGGAGACGATGCCGACCGGTTCGTGCTCATCGAGCACGATCAGGTGGCGGAACCCGCCGCTGGACATGGCGGCGGCCGCTTCCTCCAGCGTCCAGGCGGGCGAGGCGAAGACGACGGACGTGGTGGTGTGGGTGCAGGCGGTCTCGGAATCGGGGCTCTCGCCCGCACCGAGCGAGTTGAGGATGTCGCGCTCGGTGAGGATGCCGATGCCGCAGTGGTCGGGATCGAGGACGACTGCGGCGCCGACGCGGCGTGCCGACATCAGCCGGGCCGCCTGGCGAAGCGTATGCGTGGGCCCGATGGTCAGGACCACCGAACTCATGGCGTCACGGACGAGCATGGATGGAGTCACCTCCTCGGTGAACCGTTTTCCCAGGTCCCTTGGGGGCCGAGCGGATCGGGAAGACCCTGGAGAAACGATTCACAAGTTCACAAGTGGGGGAACTCTTAGAGTGACACTGTTGCGCGGAGTGAACAAGGGGGCGCCCGACGCGGAACCCGGGGCGCGCGAAAAAATCAATAGCGCTGGTTGAGATAGCCCAGGAGTTCTTCGTGGAGGATGCCGTTCGACGCCGCCGCGTTGCCGCTGTGGGGGCCGGGGCTGCCGTCGAGGCCGGTGAAGTGGCCGCCCGCCTCCTGGACGACGATCGCCGGCGCCGCCATGTCCCAGAGGGACAGTTCCGGCTCCGCGCAGATGTCCACCGAGCCCTCGGCGACCATCATGTACGGCCAGAAGTCGCCATAGCCGCGGGTGCGCCAGCACGCCCGGGTCAGGTCGAGGAAGCCGTCCAGCCGCCCCTGCTCCTCCCAGCCGGTCAGTGACGAGTACGCGAACGACGCGTCCTGGACGCGGGAGACGTCCGAGACCCGGAGCCGCGTCGCGGACGAGAGGCTCCGGCCCGTATACGCGCCGCCGCCCTTCGCCGCCCACCACCGCCGGGCGAGCGCGGGCGCGGACACCACGCCGACGACCGGTTCGTATCCGCCCTCCGCGGCCACCATCAGGGAGATCAGCGTGGCCCAGACGGGCACCCCGCGGACATAGTTCTTGGTGCCGTCGATGGGGTCGATGACCCAGCGGCGCGGGCCCGTGCCCTCGACGCCGTACTCCTCGCCCAGGATCGCGTCACGCGGCCTCGCCCGCTGGAGATTGCCACGGATCAGCTCCTCGGCCGCCTTGTCGGCCTCACTCACCGGAGTCATGTCCGGTTTGGTCTCGACCTTGAGGTCCAGAGCCTTGAACCGGTCCATCGTCGCGGCGTCGGCGGCGTCCGCGAGCACATGGGCGAGACGCAGGTCATCGTGGTAATCGGGCATGGTCGTCACAGTATCCATCGTGCGGGACGCCCGGCCACGGGGCCCGGTCGGCGAGAAGGCCCGCGGGCAGCCTTGACAGTGAGCGAGGGCCCGTCAACTCTGTGCACAGAGCCGCACGGCCCCGGAGGCGACGATGCCTACAGCGCGTGAAGCCCTGCTCCGCTCCGCTCTCGCGGCGCTCGCCGAGCGGCCCTGGTCCGCGATCAGAATGGTCGATGTGGCGTCGGGCGCCGGGGTGTCCCGGCAGACCCTCTACAACGAGTTCGGCGGCAAGGACGGTCTCGCCCGCGCGCTGATGCGGCGGGAGACCGATCGCTATCTGCGCGGTGTGGAGCGGCTGTTGGGCGAGCGGGCCGCCGCCGCGGACCGGCTGGTGGCCGTCGCCGAGTGGACGGTCGGCGAGGCGCGCGCCAGACCGCTGCTGCGCGCGCTGCTCACCGGCTGCTGGGGGGAGTGGTTCCCCGCTCCGCCGGCCGTGCGCGAGACCACCGCCACGTCCGCCGTTCCGGCGCAGCGCCGCGCGGACGCCGGGCCGCCGGGGACCGCGGATCTGGTGGCGCTGGTACGGGACAGATCGGCGGCGGCGCTGCGCCAGGACCAGCGCGAGCCGGGACAGCGAGATCCGGGCCGCCATGATCAGGGCCGCCATGATCAGGGCCGACGCGATCCAGATCAGCGTGATCACGGGCAACGCACGTACGACCGCGACGAGTTGCTCTACCGCTGTGAGCTGGCCGTCCGCCTCGCGCTCGCCCATCTCATCGCGCCCGGCGCCGAGTCCGTGGGCCCGCTGGTCCGCACGGCCGTCACCGCACCGCTCCGCGTCCCCCCGCGCGCACCGCTCAGTGCGCCGAGCCCGAGAGCTGGAGCCCGATGACCCCGATGACCACCAGTGAGATCGAGACAAGCTTCAGTACGGACACCACATCGCCGAGGAAGACCATTCCGTAGATCGCGGTGCCCGCCGCGCCGATGCCCGTCCACACCGCGTACGCGGGCCCGACGTCGAGCTTCTTCAGCGAGAGCGTCAGCAGACCGAAGCTTCCGAGCGCGAAGGCCGCGAACGCGATGGTCGGCCAGAGCCTGGTGAACCCGTGGGAGAGCTTCAGGCAGACGGCAAAGCCGGTTTCCAGAATCCCGGCGACCACAACCAGCAGCCACGCCATGGTGTAAGAGCCTCCCCGCGTCGGTGACCGCCCGGTACCGCCTGGTGTCTGGCGTGATTATGCCCCTTACCGGGGCCGGCGGGCGGCAAACGTGTGCGAGTCAGTCACCTTCGCGCCGCTCCCGCGTGGCGAGAAGACGGCGGAGCGAGTAGAGCCGGGCCGGATCGGCGTGCCCCTCGGCCACCCAGGCGTCCAGCGCGCACTCCGGTTCGTCGTGGCTGCACGCGCGCGGGCAGCCCTCCGTCCCCGGCACCAGATCGGGGAAGGCGAGGATGACCCGGGACGGATCGACATGGTGGAGTCCGAAGGACCGGATGCCGGGGGTGTCGATCACCCAGCCGTCCCCCTTCGCCAGCGGCAGCGCCAGCGCCGAGGTGGTGGTGTGCCGGCCGCGTCCGGTGACCGCGTTGACGTCTCCGGTGATCCGGTGACGGTCGTCCGGGACCAGCGCGTTGACCAGCGTCGTCTTGCCGACACCCGAGTGGCCCACGAAGGCGGTGACCCGGCCGTCGAGATATTCGCGTACGAGGTCCGCCGCGTGGCCGCTGGCCAGTTCGTCGCGTCGGGTGACGACATGACGGATGCCCAGGGCCCGGTAGGTCTCCAGGAGTTCGTCCGGTGACGCCAGATCGGACTTCGTCAGCACGAGCAGCGGTTCGAGTCCTCCGTCGTACGCCGCGACCAGACAGCGGTCGATCAGCCGGGGGCGCGGCTCGGGGTCGGCGAGCGCGGTGACCACGGCCAGCTGGTCGGCGTTGGCGACGACCACCCGCTCGTACGGATCGTCGTCGTCCGCCGTCCGCCGGAGCACCGAGCGGCGCTTCTCGATCCGTACGATGCGCGCCAGCGTGTCCTTCCTGCCCGACAGATCGCCCACCAGGAAGACCTGGTCGCCCACCACGGCGGCCTTGCGGCCCAGTTCGCGCGCCTTCATCGCCAGGACGACACGGTCCTCGACGAGACAGGTCAGCCGGCCCCGGTCGACGGTCAGGACCATGCCCTCCGACGCGTCCTCGTGCTTGGGCCGGATGTTCGTACGCGGCCGGTTGCCCTTGGGGTTGGGGCGGTGGCGGATGTCGTCCTCGTCGGGGTTCTTGCCGTAGCGGCGCATCGCGTCAGGCTCCCGCTCCCGCGAGCATGTCCGTCCACATCCGAGGGAAGTCCGGCAGGGTCTTGGCGGTCGTCGCGACGTTCTCGATCTCCACGCCCCGGACGGCGAGGCCGATGATCGAACCCGCCGTGGCCATGCGGTGGTCGTCGTACGTGTGGAACACCCCGCCGTGCAGCGGGCGCGGGCGGATGTGCAGTCCGTCCGCGGTCTCCGTGACGTCCCCGCCCAGTTCGTTGATCTCCTTGGTGAGCGCGGCCAGCCGGTCCGTCTCGTGGAGCCGCAGATGCGCCACGCCCCGCAGGGTGGAGGGCGAGTCGGCGAGCGCGGCGACCGCCGCGATGCCGGGGGTCAGCTCCCCGACCTCGCTCAGATCGAGATCGACTCCATGGATCCGGCCGGTGCCCGTGAAGGTGAGGCTGGTGCCCTCGGCCGTCTCGGCGAACTCGCAGGAACCGCCCATCCCGGTGAAGATCTCGCGCAGCGCGTCACCCGGCTGGGTGGTCCGCTCGGGCCAGTCGGGGACGGTCACCCGGCCACCGGTGACCAGCGCGGCGGCCAGGAACGGCTGGGCGTTGGAGAGATCGGGCTCCACGGTCAGATCGCGGCCGAGCAGCGCGCCCGCCGAGACCCGCCAGACATTCGGCTCACCACCGGTCTCGGGCTCGTCGACCTGGGCGCCGACCCCGCGCAGCATGTCGACCGTCATCCTGATGTGCGGCAGCGAGGGCAGTACGGAGCCCACGTGCCGTACCTCCACGCCCTGGTTGAAGCCCGCGCCCGAGAGCAGCAGCGCCGAGACGAACTGGGAGGACGCGGAGGCGTCGATCTCCACCGCGCCGCCCTCCAGGGCGCCGCCGCCGTGCACGGTCAGCGGGAGCGAGCCGCGTCCGTCGTCGTCGATACGGGCGCCCAGCGCGCGCAGGGCGTTGATGACGCTGTGCAGCGGACGCTGGTACGAGCGGGGGTCGCCGTCGAAGCGGACGGCGCCGTCGGCGAGCGTCGCGACGGGCGGCAGGAAGCGCATCACCGTACCGGCGTTGCCGACGTCGACGGTGGCCGGGCCGTGCAGCCCCGAGGGGATCACCCGCCACGCCTCGCCGCTCGGACCCGGCACGGCAGCGGCGGCGGAACTGGACGACGACACGGTCTCCTCGATGCCGACGCCCATGGCCCGCAGCGCGTCGGCCATCAGGAGGGTGTCGCGGGAGCGCAGCGGGCGGCGCAGCCAGCCGGGCTCGGCGGCCAGCGCGGCGAGGACCAGACCGCGGTTGGTGACCGATTTGGATCCGGGCACGGTGACCGTCGCTTCGACGGCCCCGTTTGCGTAGGGGGCGGGCCAGAGGGCGGGCTGCACGGAGCTTTCGGTCATGGCCAATACTTTAGTGGTTCTTGAGGGACCTCGATCCTGATCAAATACGGAGAAACCAGGGCGTAATCAGAGGGTGATAAGAGGGCTGGAGGATGAGAGGCCGAATTGTCGGTCTCACAGGCCCAACAGCCAGCGCCCGCCGCCGATCAGGGAACAGAGCGAGACGGCGTGGAAGAGGAACAGCCACATCGCGGGCGCGGTGTGCGTCAGCCGGGCCAGCTGGTCCGCGTCGGAGTCCCCGGCGCCGCCGTGCCGGCGCTTCGACTGGAGCTCGAAGGCGGGGCGTACGCCCCCGAGGAGCAGAAACCAGACCGCGGCGTACGCGAACGCCGCCTGGACGTCCGGTTCGGTCAGCCAGGAGATGAGCAGGAAGGCCGCCCCGGTGACGATCACAGTGAGCGCGCCGTACGCGTTGCGGATCATCACCAGCATCGCGAGCAGAAGAGCCGTCGCCAGCCACAGCAGCAGCGTGATGTGGTGCGCGGAGAGCAGCCAGGCGCCGCCGAGACCGAGCAGCGGCGGGGCGGTGTAGCCCGCGGCCGCGGTGAGGATCATGCCGGGGCCGGTCGGCCTGCCCCGGCTGACGGTCAGGCCCGAGGTGTCCGAGTGCAGCCGGATGCCGTCGAGCCGGCGTCCGGTGACCAGGGCTATCAGCCCGTGGCCGCCCTCGTGCGCGATGGTTATCGCGTTGCGGGAGAGCCGCCAGAGCGGACGCGGTACGACGGCGGCGAGCGCGACGACCGCCGTCACGACCACCAGCCACTGCTCCGGGGCGGGTTGGGTACCGAAGACGCGATCCCACAGATCGCCGATGGAGGCGGAGTCGATGCTGGCCATTGCTCGGGCGGCTCCTCAGCTCGGTGGCGTCGTGCGTGGGTCGTGCGTGGGGCGGGGCGGTGCGGTGCGGTGGTGTCGTGGCAGTGTGGCACCGAGGTGTCCTACGGAGGAAAACGCCGCCGTGCCTCACACCGGTTCCGCCGGAAAGCTGTGAGCCGGAAACCCGTGAGCCGGAAAGTGGTGAGTCGTCCCCGGGGCCACGGGTCCGCCGAGGCGCCCGCGAAGCCCCACCTGTTCGGCGTAACCTGGCGCCATCGCAGGCCAGAGGAGCGGTTGAGGATGTGCGGCAGGTACGCGGCGAGCCGTCGGCCCGAGGACCTTCAGGGAGTCTTCGGCATCGAGAAGTGGGAGCCCGAGGAGACCCTCGCCCCCGACTGGAACGTGGCTCCGACCAAAGAGGTCTACGCGGTTCTGGAACGCCCCGTGAAGGAGGCGGCGGACCCCGGTCCTGTCCGCCAGCTGCGGAAACTCAAGTGGGGGCTCGTCCCGTCCTGGGCCAAGACGCCCGAGGGCGGGGCACGGATGATCAACGCGCGTGCCGAGACCGTCCACGAGAAGCCGTCGTTCCGGCGGCCCTTCGTCTCGCGGCGCTGCATCATCCCGGCCGACGGCTACTACGAGTGGGTCACCGGATCCGACGAGCGGCAGCTGGAGGAGCAGGGCAGGAAGAAGCGGCCCCGCAAGCAGCCGTACTTCGTCACCCCGGCCGACGGCTCGGTCATGGCGATGGCCGGACTGTACGAGTTCTGGCGGGACCGCACGCTGCCGGACGACCATCCGTCGGCCTGGTGGGTGACCTGCTCGGTGATCACCACCGAGGCGGAGGCGACCCCGCTGGCGGTGGCCCCGGCCGAGGGCCCCGGATCGCTGGCTGAGATCCATCCCCGGATGCCGCTGATGCTGACGCCGGACCGCTGGGACGCCTGGCTCGACCCGGCCCGTACGGACCCCGAGGAGCTGCGGGGGCTGCTCGCCCCGCCGCCGGCCGGGCTGATGCGGGCGTACCCGGTCACGACGGCCGTCAGCAACGTCCGCAACAACGGTCCCGAGCTGCTGGAGGAGCTGCCCGCGCCGGAGGAGAGCACGCTCTTCTGACTTCTGACTCCCGGCTTCCGGCGTGACGACCCGGTGGCGTGACCGCCTCCGAGGCGGCAGTCGCGCCCGCCTCCGCGCGCCAGGGCGGCCGTGTGACGGAGGATGTCTGTGTGACAAGCGACACGGCAGCCGAGCCGGACCAGCAGACCGTCGAGACCCCCGCCGGGGACGCCCGCATCACCTGGCATCCCGCGAAGCGGCCCCGCCGCGTCCTCGCCCTCGGACATGGCGCGGGCGGCGGGATCGAGGCGCGCGATCTCCGGGCCCTGGCCGCCGCGCTGCCCCCGCTCGGGATCACCGTCGCCCTGGTGGAGCAGCCCTGGCGGGTGGCCGGCAAGAAGCCGGCGCCCGCGCCGAAGACCCTCGACACCGGCTGGCGCGCGCTCTGGCCCGCGCTGGAGAAGCCGGGCCTGCCGGTCGTCGCGGGCGGGCGCAGCGCCGGGGCGCGCGTGGCCTGCCGCACGGCGCGCGAGCTGGGCGCACACGCCGTACTGGCCCTGAGCTTCCCGCTGCACCCGCCGGGCAGGCCGGAGAAGTCCCGCGCCGCCGAGCTGCTGGAAGCGGGCGTGCCCACCCTGGTCGTACAGGGCGGGAACGACCCCTTCGGCAGGCCCGACGAGTACGCCGAACTGCCGGGGGGCGCCCCGGGGAGCGTGTACGAGCTGCTGGAGGTGCCGTACGGCGACCATGGGTTCGCCGTGCCCAAGAGGGCGCCCCTCTCCCAGGACGAGGCCCTGGACATCCTCACCGAGGGCGTCGCCGCCTGGCTCGCTGTCCCGGCCGCGGCCCGTTGAAACCTCTGGGGAATGCCCGGCGCGAGGTCGCTGTTGTCAAGGGCATCGGTAGACAGAGCACGAAAGGGAGTCCGTCGTATGGGTTCGACCATCTGCCCGCGCCGCTCAGACGCCACTGACCTGGAGTGGACGGTGCTTTCCGCGGCGAAGACCGCTTCCGTTCGGGCGGCCGGTGGGGCGGACCGGCAGGCCCCGGCACATCAAGGTCGACTATTCTCCGATTCGAGTGGGTCCGCATTCGGTCCCGCCACATCGTTGGAGGAGGTGGGTCCGGTCACTGGGACCGACGGAGCGACCGACGACGGCCACATCGAAGAGACCACCGCCGAGCGCAATGCCCGCTTCGAGAGGGACGCTCTCGGCTACCTGGACCAGATGTACTCGGCCGCCCTGCGTATGACACGCAATCCGGCCGATGCCGAGGACCTGGTGCAGGAGACCTATGCCAAGGCGTACGGCTCCTTCCACCAGTTCCGTGAGGGAACCAACCTCAAGGCGTGGATGTACCGCATCCTCACGAACACATTCATCAACTCGTACCGGAAGAAGCAGCGCGAGCCCCAGCGCAGTGCCGCCGAGGAGATCGAGGACTGGCAGCTGGCGCGCGCGGAGTCGCACATGTCGACCGGTCTGCGCTCCGCGGAGTCGCAGGCGCTCGACCATCTCCCGGACTCCGACGTGAAGGCCGCGCTCCAGGCGATTCCCGAGGAGTTCCGCATCGCCGTGTATCTCGCGGACGTAGAGGGCTTTGCGTACAAGGAGATCGCGGACATCATGGGAAC
The DNA here is from genome assembly GCF_004151105.1 of Streptomyces sp. L-9-10. Lineage (GTDB taxonomy): Bacteria > Actinomycetota > Actinomycetes > Streptomycetales > Streptomycetaceae > Streptomyces. The sequence continues at coordinate 125,181 of NZ_PHRF01000095.1, read as the reverse complement.
CCCCATCGGTACGGTCATGTCACGACTGCACCGGGGCCGCCGCCAGCTGCGCGGCATGCTGGAGGACTACGCCCGTGACCGTGGGCTCGTCCCGGCGGGTGTCGGAGAGTCGTTGGACGATCGGAAAGGTTCGGACTCATGAGCTGCGGAGAGCCGCATGAGACGGATTGCGCCGAGGTCCTCGATCATCTCTACGAGTTCCTCGACCGCGAGATGCCCGACAGCGACTGCACCAAGTTCGAGGTGCACTTCGAGGAGTGCTCCCCGTGCCTGGAGAAGTACGGCCTTGAGCAGGCTGTGAAGAAGCTGGTCAAGCGGTGCTGCGGGCAGGACGACGTACCGGCCGATCTGCGCTCCAAGGTGATGGGGCGGATCGATCTGATCAGGTCGGGCCAGGCCGTGCCCGAGCACGATGTGTCGACGGCCGGAGCGGATCTTCCGGGCGTCGCCAAGGAATAGAACAGGCGGACCGACGAGAGGGCGTATCGCGCACGGCGCGGTGCGCCTTCACGCGTGTTCGCGTCCATCCCGCGCGCGTTCCCCGCCCCGCGCAGCCCGCGTGCCTTCGCGCACCCCGCGCAGGACTCTCGCGCGCGCGTACCCACCGTTTGTCCGTGTATAGCACTGCTGTCACCCGAAGGTGCTAATCGGCGGTAAACACCGGATGATCGCCCCCCAACTCGCTAACCTGACCCTCTGTTTGGGCCGGGCCGAGAAGAGGGGAATACGCCGTGAGGGCCATTCCGGTGGCGGCGCGCGTCTACATCCTGGGTATCGCGCTCTGCGCGGCCCTCTGTGTCCGTCCCGCGCTGCGCCCGGACATGCCCTGGAGGGCGATGGCGCTGCTGGCGGCGGTGTACGCCTTCTGTGAGCTGCCCGCCCGCTGCCGCCGTCCGGGACATTCGGTGAACGGTTCCGCACCGGTCGTCGCCGGGACGTTCTTTCCCGTGCTGCTCGCCGCCGCCCTCCTGCTCCCGCCCGCCGCCGCCGCGCTGGTCGCCGTGCCGGGCGCGCTGCTCGGCCGGATCGAGCGGCGCCCGAGGAGCCCGCGGCGGATCTGGCGCGCGGCCCAGCTCACCGTCGCGACCTGGGCGGCGGCGTGGGCGCAGGTGTTCTTCGGCGGTCCCGTCGCGCTCGGCGGCGGGGGGTACGGGCTGACGACGCCCGACTTCCCGTACGTGCTGCTGCCCGCCGGAGCCGCGGCCCTCGCCTTCTGTCTGGTGCTCTCCGCGCTGGACGGCGGCATCCTGGTCACCGCCGAGCGGCTGCCGCTGCGCACCGCCTGGCGCGGGCTGCTGCCGCGCTCGCTCGCCCCGCTCGGCGCGCACGGGCTCGCCGGGCTGATGATGGCCGTCCTGTGGCGCAGTCCCTTCGGGCCGCTCTCCGCGCTCTTCGTGCTGCTGCCGATGTACATCTCCTGCTGGGTCTTCGCCCAGTACCACCGCGAGCGCGCCGCCCACCAGGCCACCATCCGGGCACTCGTGCAGGCCGTGGACATCAAGGACCGGTACACCCGCGGACACAGCGAGCGGGTGGGGCACGCCTCGGTGCTGATCGCCCATGAGCTGGGCATGGAGCAGGAACGGATCGAAGTACTCCGGTTCGCCGGGATCCTGCACGATGTCGGCAAGCTCGGGGTCCCGACCCGGGTGCTGCGCAAGGACGGCCCGCTGACACCGGAGGAGCGCAGGGTGATCGAACTGCACCCCGAGTACGGGCACGAGATGGTGCGCGGCATCGGATTCCTGGGCGAGGCGCGGTCCGCGATCCTGCACCACCACGAACGGCTCGACGGCACCGGCTATCCGTACGGACTCGCCGGGACGCGGATCCCCGAGTTCGCCCGGGTGGTGGCCGTGGCCGACGCCTTCGACGCGATGACCTCCACCCGTTCCTACCGGCGGGGGCGGCCGGTATCCACCGCGCTGGCGGAGCTGGAGCGGTGCGCGGGGACGCAGTTCGATCCGCGGATGGTGCGGGCGCTGGCACGGGCCTTGGACCGGCACGGCTGGCAGACGACGGTCACGGCGGACGAGGTCCCGCCCCCTGTCCCGACCGCCCTTCCGGTCCCTGCCACGGCCGGGCGCGGAAACGTCCCTCCTGCCCGGACCAGCGGCGTTGGCCGGACGCCCGCCGCCGGCCCACCTGCCGGCCCACCCGCCGGCCCACCTGGCGGCCGTACCGCCGGGACCGGCCGTACCGCCAGGACCGGCCGGAGCGGTGGGACCGGCCGGAGCGGTGGGACCGGCCTGAGCGGCGGGAGCGGCGGAAGATGACCTCGGCCGCGGTCGGGGCGCCGGCCGCCGGACGCCGCCCCGTCTCCCGCACCGTCGTCGTGGTGTACGGCGCGGCGGCGCTGCTGACCGCCGCCGGGCTCGTCTCCACGCTCTGGCACGGCCTCGCCGACCCCCGTATCGCGCTGGCCTTCGGCGTACTCATCGCCGTCGGTGAACTGGCGCGCTGGGGCGCGCTGCCCGGCGAGCGGGAGCCCGCGCCGATCTCCGCCGCCGGGGCCCTCGCGTACGCGCTGCTCGGCGAGAACGCCGGACAGCCGGTCGGCCACGGTGTGCTCCAGACCGTTACCGTCGTCCTCACCGCCGCGCTCGCCGGGGCCGTACCGCATGTCGCCCGGGGGCGCGGGCCCGCGCTCGACCACATCGTGAGACGCGTTCTCACCGTCGGCTTCGCCGCCTTCTGCTTCCAGCCGCTCTACGACTCGGCTGAACTGCGGGAACGGTTCGGCGTCGGTCCCGGCTACGCGATACTCCTGCTCCTGCTGCTGGGGCTCACCGCGCTCTGCGACGCCGTACTGGCCGCGCTCGTCGTGTGGGCCCGCACCCGCCATCCCTTCGGGCCCCTGCTCCGCGACGAGTTGCGCGCGCTGCTGCACATCGGCTCCGCCGTCTGTGCCACCGGAGCGGTGATCGCGCTCGGGGTCGCCGTCGCCGGACTGTGGGCGCTGCCGGTGTTCTGTGTGCCGCTGCTGCTGACCCAGCTGTCCATGCGGCGGTACGCGGCCGTGCGCACGACCTACCGGCAGACGATCGCCTCCCTCGCCCGCGCCACCGAGATCGCCGGGTACACCCCCCAGGGCCATGCCCGCAGGGTCGCGGAACTGAGCCTGGCCGTCGGCCGCGAGCTGGGGCTCTCCGGCCCCGAACTGACCGTTCTGGAGTACGCCGCCCTGATGCACGACATCGGCCAGCTGTCCCTCGTCGATCCGGTGCCCGACGGCGCCACCGCCCTGCTGCCCGTCGCGGAACAGCGGCGGATCGCCCTGCTCGGCGGCGCGGTGGTCCGCCAGACCGGGGTGCCCGCCGCCGTCGCGGTGGTGGTGGAGCGGCAGGCGGACCCGTACCGGGAGCAGCCGATGTCCGCCCGGATCGTCCGGGCCGTCAATGCGTACGACGATCTGGCCGGGGAATGTGCCACTGCGAGCGGACCGCTCGGCGCGCTGGAGCGGCTCCGGCTCGGGACGGCGTACGACTACCAGCCCGAGGTGGTGGAATCCCTGGCGCGGGTGCTCTCCCGGGGGCGGCCGGGACCCCGGTCCGACGGGGTAACCCATGGGTAATGAGCGGGCGTCCGACCGAGCATGGTTGGATGCGAAGAAGAGCAAGTTGTGGTGTCCGGGGGCACTGACCCGAACGACCGGCAGGCGGGAATCGTGAGGATCTTCGGGAAGGTACGGCATCGGCCCTCCGCCTCGTGGCGGCAGGCCACCGACCGCGCGTTCACGCTGATCGGTGACGGCCGGTACGAGGACGCGGGAGCGCTGCTGACGCGCGCGGCGGATCTGGAGCCCTGGCTCTCCGAGTCCTGGTTCAATCTGGCGCTGCTGCACAAGTTCCGGCACGACTGGGAGCAGGCGCGGGCCGCCGGGCTGCGCGCCGTGGCCCTGCTGGACAAGGAGACCGGCGCGCCGGACTGGTGGAACGTCGGGATCGCCGCCACCGCCCTCCAGGACTGGCCGCTGGCCCGCCGTGCCTGGCAGGCGTACGGACTGCGGGTGCCGGGCAATCCGCACACCGTCGAGGCGAACGGCGAGCCCGAGGGCATGGAACTGGGCAGCGCGGCCGTCAGGCTCTCGCCGGAGGGCGAGGCCGAGGTCGTCTGGGGCCGCCGTCTCGACCCGGCCAGAATAGAAGTGCTCTCGATCCCGCTGCCGTCGTCGGGCAGGCGCTGGGGCGAGGTCGTCCTGCACGACGGCGTACCGAACGGTGAGCGCACGACGGCGTCGAGCCCCGACGGCGCCACCCGTGCCTATCCGGTCTTCGACGAGATCGAGCTGTGGGCCCCCTCGCCCGTGCCCACGTGGGTGGTGCTGCTGGAAGCGGCGACCGAGGAGGACAGGGACGCCCTGGAGCGGCTGGCCGCCGACGCCGGATTCGCCGCCGAGGACTGGTCGTCGTCCGTACGGCTCCTCTGCCGGGCCTGCTCGGAGTCCACGATGCCGAGCGCCGAGGGCGACGGCGAGCATCTCGACCCGCACGACCACAGCGAGCCGGGCCATCCGGGACCGCTGGGCCACCGCACGGCCGGCGAGCTGTGGGCCCCCGAGCGCGAGTGCGGGATCGCGGCCCCGGCCGCGCTGGTACGGGGCCTGCTGGACGGCTGGGTCGCCGACAGCCCGGACACCCGCGAGTGGCGCGATCTCGAAGAGGTCTGCTGACGGCCGGGAGGTCTGCCGGTGCCGGGAACATGCTGGGACTCCCCGAGAGCTGCCCTTAGGCTGTATGGGCACATCGCACGGATCGTGCAGGCAGCATCGGGTACCGAGGAAGGCGTACTGCGGACATGGCGCAGCAGGAGACGGACCAGCGGATCGACAGTGGGACCTCGGTGGCGGAGCCGGGGGACGGGTTCGTCGTGGACACGGAGGACGCCGAGGCGCGCGAGCTGGCGCACCGCGAACGCGGCACGTCCCGCCCGATCACCGTCGTCGGGAATCCGGTGCTCCACAAGGAGTGCCGGGACGTCACGGAGTTCGGTGACGAGCTCGCCGCGCTGATCGACGACATGTTCGCCAGCCAGCACACCGCCGAGGGCGTGGGCCTGGCCGCCAACCAGATCGGTGTGGACCTGAAGGTCTTCGTCTACGACTGCCCGGACGACGACGGCGTACGGCACGTCGGCGCCATCTGCAACCCGGTGCTGGAGGAACTGCCGCCCGCCGAGCGCCATCTCGACGACTCCAACGAGGGCTGCCTCTCCGTACCGACGGCGTACGCGGCGCTCCCGCGCCCCGACTACGCGGTGGTGCGCGGCCAGGACGCTCAGGGCAACCCCGTCAAGGTGCGCGGCACGGGCTACTTCGCCCGCTGCCTCCAGCACGAGACGGACCACCTCTACGGGTATCTGTACATCGACCGTCTGTCGAAGCGCGACCGCAAGGACGCGCTCCGGCAGATGGCGGAGAACACCCCGCGCTACGAGACCGTTCCCAACCCCTGAGGGGACGCCGGCTCCGAGGGCGGCGACTTCGAGAGCGCCGACTCCGAGAGCGACGGCGGGGGTACCACCGCGTGGTGGTACTCGCTCCAGATCAGCGGCGGGAACGCGCTGCCCCGCTCGGAGTCGGGGCCGCCCACGCCCTGCATGGGAAGCAGGTTCGGGACATCCGGCTTCGTACGGAACATCGTGACCGAGGTGCTCAGTTCCTGGGTGGCACCGATGAACCAGGCTGATTTCATGCGGTCGTTGGGACCGGTCTTGCCGGCCAGGACCGGGAGATAGATCTTCCGGTCCTTCGGCGAACCGAGGGCGTTCCAGCCCACCTGCTGGAGCGCCACGCCGACGGTGGCGGCCACGTGCTGCTCCATCGCGCGCCGTGCCACGGGCTTCTCGAAGCCGTCGACCGCGACGCCGTCGCGCTCGATCCTGGTCACCGAGTACGGCTCGGTCGCCCGGCCCTCGTTGAGGAAGGTCGTATAGGCGCTGGCCAGCCGGACGGCGCTGGGGGTCGAGGTGCCGATCGAGAACGTCGGCTCCAGCTTCGCCATGCTCTCCTCGCGCAGCCCCGACGCGACCGCCAGCTCCTTGACCGTCTTCAGCCCGATGGCCTTGCCGGTCTGCACGAACGGGGTGTTGTCCGAGTCCACCAACGGCTGGGTGAGGTCCACGAATGTCATCGGCGCTGACGTCTCCGTGGGCAGGGGCCGCCTCTTCTCGCGGTCGGCGGCCCGCGCGGCCTGCCGCTTCCGGGAGAAGGAGTCCTCCATCGCGGCGGCGTACACGAAGGGCTTGAACGCCGAGCCCGCGGGCACGCCCGAGGTGTCCGCGTTGTTGCTGAAGTGCTCGATGGCGTCGGAGCCGCCGTACACCGCGACGATCGCCCCGTCCTTGGGCCGTATGGAGGCCGCGCCGACCTGCACATGCCGGTCGGCCGCGCGCTTCTTCGGGTCCAGGCGGTCCGCGCGTACCTTCTCGACGGCCATGGCCAGCGCGCGCACCTTGTCCTTCTCGAAGGTGGTGTGGACGCGGTAGCCGCCACCGGCGAGGTCCTTGTCGGTGATCCCCGAGCGGCTCTTGATGTACTTGTTGGTGAGGTCGACGAGATAGCCGATCTGTCCGGCCTGGCTGGTCGGCTTGACGGGCGGCTTCGGCTCGGGGAACGAGGTGTACTTCGCGCGTTCCGCGGCGCTCATCGAGCCGGTCTCGACCTGACGGTCCAGGATCCAGCTCCACCGGTCCACGGCCCGCTTGTGGTTCGCGGGGCTGAGGGCGGGGTCGAAACTGTCCGCGCCCTTGAGGAGCGTGGCGAGCAGCGCGGCCTGACCGGGGTTCAGATCCTTGGCGGGGACGCCGTAGTACGCGTACGAGGCGGCCTGGACGCCGTACGAGTCGCGGCCGAACCACGAGGTGTTCAGATAGCCCTGGAGGATCTCGGACTTGGGCTTCCGGTTGCTGACCTTCAGGGAGAGGAACAGCTCCTTGACCTTGCGCGTGAGGGTCTGGTCCTGGCTCAGATAGGTGTTCTTCACATACTGCTGGGTGATCGTGGAACCGCCCTGGGTCTCCCCGCCCGTGACGATGTTCACGGCGGCGCGGGCGATGCCCGTCACCGAGACGCCCGGGTCGGTGTAGAAGTCCGCGTTCTCCGCCGCGATGACGGCGTTCCGGACGGACTTCGGCACCTGCGCGAGCGTGATGTCCTGCCGGTTCACATCGCCCACACTCACCATCCGGCTGCCGTCCGCCCAGTAGTAGACGGTGGCCTGCCGGCGCGCGGAGTCGTGTTCGTCCGGGATCTCGACGTTCAGGTAGACGGCGACGAACAGTCCGGTGAGCGCGCCGGCGGGGAGCAGGAACAGACAGGAGACGAGCTTCCAGGAGGGCACCCAGCGCCGCGGGCCGCGCCGGCCGCTCCGGGGGAAGTCGACAAGCCGACGGCGCCGCTTCCGGTGGCCGGCCGGGGTGTCGTCGCTGTCGGGCGGGGGTTCCGTGCGGTTCGCGCGACGTATGCGGGGCAGCCTCATGGGGGTGCGGACCTCCTCGATCACGAGCCGCCAGCAGGGGGGATACGGCGAGCTCGACACGTACACCCGCTGGGCCGTGATCCCGGTTGGTTCGTTCGCGGAATCTCTACATCCGGATCGGGGCTCTTCCAGTTCTGTTCCGCCTTGTGGGGGACCGGTTGACGCGCGTCGACCCGTACGCCAATCTCTGCGTACAACTCGGCCCCGGTACAAGGAGATCCGATGCTCAGACGCACCGCCCGACTGTTCCTCAGTCTTGTCATGGCCATGTCCTTCGCCTGGGCGGGAGCGCTCGCCACGGCCGGTACGGCACACGCCGACGGCTGCTACACGTGGTCCCGCACCCTCTCCCAGGGCGCCTCGGGCGCCGATGTCACCCAGCTCCAGATCCGGGTGGCCGGCTATCCGGGGACCGGCGCCGTGCTCGCCATCGACGGCGCGTACGGACCGGCGACCACCGCCGCGGTGAAGCGCTTCCAGTCCGCGTACGGGCTGGCGGCCGACGGGGTCGCGGGCCCCGCGACCTTCAGCAAGCTCTACGCGCTCCAGGACGACGACTGCACCCCGGTCCACTTCAGCTACGCCGAGCTGAACACCTGCAACAGCACATGGGCGGGCGGCGCGGTGGACGCGGCCACCGCCAAGTCCAACGCCCTGCGCACGATGTGGAAGCTGGAGGCGCTGCGCCACGCGCTGGGCGACCAGCCCCTCCGGGTCACCAGCGGCTTCCGCTCACAGGCGTGCAACGCCGCGGTCGGCGGCGCGGCGGGCAGCCGCCATCTCTACGGGGACTCCGCCGACCTCGGCGCGGGACCGCACTCGCTCTGCACGCTGGCGCAGACGGCCCGTAACCACGGCTTCAACGGGATCCTCGGCCCCGGCTACCCGGACCACAACGACCACACCCATGTCGACCACCGGCCGAGCCGCTTCTGGTCGGCGCCGAGCTGCGGCATCTGAGGTCGTCCGTACACCATCCGAAGATGTCCGCCGAAGACGTCCGTGCGTACGGTACGGCGGTACGTACGGCACGGGACCGGGGCCTCACGCGGCGTGCGAGGGGCCCCGGAACGTACGGCGGTATGTGTTCGGGGTCGTCCCGAGCGTCCGCAGGAAGTGATGGCGCAGCCCCGCCGCGGTCCCGAACCCGGCCCGGCCGGCGACGCTGTCCACCGTCTCGTCCGTCGCCTCCAGCAACTCCTGTGCCAGCAGCACCCGTTGGCGCAGCAGCCAGCGGTACGGGGTGGTCCCCGTCTCCTGCTGGAAGCGGCGGGCGAACGTGCGCGGCGACATATGGGCGCGCTCGGCCAGCTGCTCGACGGTCATCTCGCGGTCCAGATGCCGCTCCATCCAGCCGAGGACGTCACCGACCGTGTCACAGCGGCTGCGGGGCAGTGGGCGCTCGATGAACTGGGCCTGGCCGCCGTCGCGGTGCGGCGGTACGACCATGCGGCGCGCGATCGCGTTGGCGACCTCGGGGCCGTGCTCCTTCCGTACGAGATGGAGGCAGGCGTCGATCCCGGCGGCGGTGCCGGCCGAGGTGATCACCGGCCCCTCGTCCACGTACAGCACATCCGGCTCGACGACGGCGCGCGGATAGGTGCGGGCCAGCTCCGCCGCGTGCCGCCAGTGCCCGGCGCACCGGCGCCCGTCCAGCAGTCCGGCGGCGCCGAGCACGAAGACCCCGGAACACACGCTCAGCACCCGCGAGCCCCGGTCCACGGCGCGGCGCAGCGCGGCGAGCAGCTCGGGCGGGTACGCGCGGCCGATGTACGAGTCACCGGCCGGTACGGCGATCAGATCGGCCTCTTCGAGCCGGTCCAGTCCGTGCAGCGAGCCGATCGTGAACCCCGCGTGGGTCCGCAGCTCGGGCCCCTCGGCCGACACCACCGCGAAATCGTGCACGGGGAGGCCCTCGTCGCTCCGGTCGAGGCCGAACACCTCGCAGAGGACGCCGAGCTCGAAGGGATGTACTCCGTCCAGCAGGACGGCGGCCACATTGGTCAGCATGGATCCAGTGTGGCAGTAATTCGATGGTTGATGACAGTCCTGCCACTGCTTTCCGTGCCGGGAACCGGCGACAGTGGGGGCATGGACACTTTCCTGACAGTTCTCGCCCTTATCGCCCTGTTTGTTCTGCTGGGTCTGCCGCCGCTGATCTGGCACCTCAAGGACCGGGCGATCGACCGCCAGCTACGCCGCGCCGAACATCCGGAACGCCCTGTGTACCCGGAGCGCCCCGCGTCCCCGGAACGCCCCGCGGGGATCCCGCGCCCCGCCGCCACCGTGCCACCCCGGCGTGCCCGAGCCCCGCGACCAGCGCACCGACCGCGTACCACAGCAGGTCAGGGGCGTTGAAGGTCGAACCGAGCACGAGCCGCGCGAGCACACTCCGCGCGGCCAGCTCGGCCGGGAGACCGGTGAGCTGAAGCAGCTCGACGGCCCAGCTGAACCCGAGCGCGACACCCCCGGCGACGAGGGGCCGCGCTCGCGGAGCGACCAGCACGACCAGCGTGTACACGAGCACGGTGTAGAGCGCGTCCCCGCCGTACTTGACGACGCCCCCGCCCCCGTCCCCGCCTCCGGCACCCCGGATCCCGAGCCCGGCCGCCACGGTCAGCAGCGCCGCACCACCCGCGACCAGGCGCGTACGCACGAGAGTTCCCATGAGGAGAGACCCTATGCGCCCGCACGCGCCCGATCAGGCGCGGTTCTTGAGGCGGTTGTCGTAGTAACGCGCGTCGCCGACCAGTACCGAGGTGACGTGGACGGGAAGACCGTCCGCGGTACGCGGGACCTCCTGAGAGGTCTGACGGCCGAAGCCGAGCGAGACCCCCGGAATGAACGGATATTCGGCCTCGGTCCGGTCGACGGTCCAGCCGCGCTCCACCGCCCTGCGGAAAAGGTCCTCCGCGGGGGTCGTGAAGACATCGTCGCCGTCGAGGAGCACACGGACATCGGTCCGGCGTCCTTCGCCCGGCCACCACAGCTCGATCGCGGTGACCACGTCACCACCGGTGCCTTCCAGGAGGATGTTGACCGGGATCTCCTGGCAGGACGTGTAGATGGTCTTCGAGGAGTCGTCCTCGTCCTCGTCCACATCGTGCGGCCCCCAGGAGGAAACCGCCGCGACGGCCTCATCGAGGCTCGCGCCCAGTCGTACGGGGCCCGCGCCGTGGGGCGGATCCAGAACGATGTCCATGGTGTCTCTTTCCTCCGCTTACTTGAGGACGTCGTAGTCGACTGTCCAGCCGCGCTTTTCGAGCATCTTCTGGAACTTCCTGTTGTTCTCCAGGCTCGCGATCATGTCCTCGATGTGCCCGTCGTACTTGTCGCCGAACTTCTTACGGCATTCCTTGATGTCCATCATCATCGCCTGATCCCACCGCCCCGCATCGATCAGCGCGCGTTGTTTCTCACGCCATCGGACGGACTTGTCGCTGGATCCCGTGCTGGTCATCCTGCGGTGATCGTCGTACTCCATCCTGATCGACGGCCCCATACCCGCGCCGCCACCGTTCGAGTCCGTCTTGAACCCGGGCTCGTCCAGGTGCGCGTAGGAGTTCTTGGCAGGTATGTGGTTGATCTCCATCTCGGTGCTCGTGCGGCGCGTGCCGTCATCGTTCTTGAGGTTGGCGGGCTTCATGCCGCTGTACCAGCCCCCGTCCTCCGTGCACCCCTTGGCGATCAGCCCCTCGGGGTCCATCCACATATGCGGGTTGGTGACGTATGCCACCGGGTTCGGCGCCGCGTCCAGCCCCAGCGGGTCGGGACTCAGATAGCGGGCGGTGGTGGGGTCGTAGTACCGGAAGCAGTTGTAGTAGAGCCCGGTCTCCGCGTCGTCATACTGACCGGGGAACCGCAGTGGCGTGTACGCGACGGCCGTGCGGTTCCACCTGGTGGCACCCCACACGGTGGTCCGGGCCTGCCACGCGATCCGACCCTGTTCGTCGACCAGTTCGCTGGGCGCGCCGATCAGGTCGGAGACGATCGCGAAGAACCGGGAGTCGATGTCCGTACCCGTACCCGTACCCGTATCGGACTCGGGCCCGGACCGGCGTTCCAACTGGACGAGCGGGGTGCGCCCGTCGTACTCCCAGGTGAGCGTGGTGTGGTTCGTGGTGTCGGTCTGCTCGACGAGACGGGTGCCGTCCCACGTGAAGTAGACGGAATGCAGGACGCTGCCGCCGTCGTCGGCCATGCGGTGCTTGGCCGTGCGGCGGCCGAGCGGATCGTAGGAGTACTGCCACAGCCCGCCGTCCGGAGTGCGGCAGGCCACCAGCCGGTTCTCGGCGTCCCAGGAGTACTGCCAGACGTCGGGTTTGCGTGACAGGCGGGTCCTCCGCCGCACCAGGGTGCGTCCTGCGCCGTCGTACTCGCACCGCACGGCGCCGGCGGCGGTCATCCGGGTGCCTTCGTAGGTGCGCGCGCCCCTTTCCTCGGTCCGCCGGGCATCGTCCGGCCACGTGGCCATGGTCTGGTTGCCAGCCGAGTCATAGACGTAGGACTCCGACCAGTTCTCCGCCGTCACCTGTGTCGGACGTCCCACAGGATCGAGTTCGAAGCGCGTGCTGGTGTGTGTCAGTTCATCGGTGACGCGCTCCAGGAAGCCGTCGGCCCGGTAGGCGTAGGAGCGTGCGCGCAGGGTCCGGTCACGGGTCGTCAGCGCACGCGAGGCCAGACGTCCGGCACTGTCCCAGTCCGACGTGAGCGTCAGCGGTGCCTCGGACAGCCCCATGGTGCGGGTGAGTTCGCGGCCCAGCGGATCGTGCGTGAACGACAGCGCGTTGCCGCCACTGCTCAGGGCGGTGCGATTGCCGGTGGCGTCGTAGGCGGAATCCGACACCACTCCGGCGGGAGTGATGCGCCGGACGGTCCGCCCTGCCGCGTCGTACGCGAAGCGCAGGGTGCGCCCGTCGACCGTCTCGGCCACCACCCGCCCCAGGACGTCACGTTGCCAAGACACCGTGGAAGTGGGCGAGACCGCGCTCACGGGCTGTCCTCCCGCGTCGTAGGCGTAGCGCGTGACCTGCCCGGCCACCTCCTTGGACACCACACGCCCGCACGGGTCGTAGCCGGTGGTGATCCGCTCGCCGAGCGGCGTCGTACGGTGGACGAGGCGCCCGGCCGCGTCGTAGGCGTACGTGACGGTACGGCCGTCGAAGTCGGTTTCGGCGACCGGATTGCCCGCGGCGTCGTAGGCGTAGGTCCAGGTCATGCCCTGAGGGTTGCGGACCTCGGTGAGCCGCAGCTCGGTGTCGTACGCGAACTCGTATCGCGCCCCGTCCGCACCGATGCGGGCTTTGAGCAGGTCGAAGTGCGTGTATTCGAACCGGGTCACCTCGCCTCTCGGGCCGACGTGGGAGAGGCAATTACCCTCGTCGTCCCAGGTCCACGATTCCTCGGTCCCGTCGGGACGGACGCAGCGCGAGAGCCATCCCTCCGGGGTCCATTCCATTGCCGTGACCGCGCCGTTGGGGTCGGTGGTGCGAACCGGCCGGCCGAAAGCGTCCCGGAGGACGGTGTAGCGGTGTCCGAGCGGATCGGTCAGCGTGAGCGAGACCCCCGCGCTGTTGTAGGTCAGCCGCTCCGTCGCGCCGGTCGGGTCCGTCTGTTCGGCCGGCGCGCCCTTCGGGTCGAGCCGGTAGTACGAGACCGAACCGTCCGGGGCGGTGAGCGAGACCCGATTGCCCCGGGCGTCGTAGCTCTGCCGCCACGTCGCCCCGTCCGGGTAGATCGCCTCCACGGGCAGGTTGAACTCGTTGTACACCGTGGAGGACGTGCTGCCGTCCGGCCGCCGGATCGACGTGAGGTTGCCGTGGTCGTCCCAGGTGAATTCCGCGGTGTTGCCCAACTCGTCCGTGCGGGAGAGCAGGTTGTCGTACCGGTCCCACTGCCGCAGAACGGTGTTCCCGAGCGGATCCGTCTCCGCGATCACCTGGCCGAGTTCGTTGAGCCGGGTGACGGTGACCGCGCCGGTCGAGTCGGTGAAGCGGGTGACGCGGTTGACCGTGTCGTAGGAGAAGCGGGAGGACAGCGCGCCGTCCGGCCCGACGGTCTGTACCACGCGGCCTGCGGAATCGTAGACGTACCGATACGAGTGGCCGTTGCGGTCGGTCCACGAGGTCACCCGCCGCTCGCCGTCATAGGTGAACCGCAAGGGCCTGCCGGAGACGTTGGTGACGGCTTCCAGGTTTCCCCCGGCGTCGTAGCCGAAGGTGGCCACGTGGACGGGGCCGTCCGAGGTGGCCACAGCCAGTCCGGTGACGCGTCCCGTCTCCGGGTTCGACGACACCGCCACCCGGTAACCGCCTTCGTGCACCACCGTCGCCGGTATGCCGTCGTCGCCGCGGCCTATCCGGAAGGCGTTGCCGTTACGGTCCTCGATCTCACCCAGCCAGTAGAGACCACCGGCCCGGTAAGGGCTGCCGGTGAACCGCCGGGTCAGTCCCGAGTGCGGGTCGGTGACCTCGTAGGTGACATCACCGGCAGCACCGCGCCCGGCGAAGCGGAGCGGCAACCGGTCACCCTCCAGGGGCAGGACCTCCTCGCTCTCCTCGCCCGGCAGGCCGGGATAGACCAGGACCGAGCCGTCCTCCCGTGCCCAAGCCGCGCCCGCACCGGCCGGTTCAAGGCGTTCGTCGAGCGTGGAGGCCCAACTGGTCCCGAAGGACCGCCCGAAGCGGTAACTGGATATGTGTGTGCGCCGCAGCACCAGCCACAGGACCCCGGGAAGTGCCAGATCCGTCTGGGCGAGCACCATCTCGCCGCTCGCGATGTCCACGGGGTCCGTCTTGCACCGCCTCTTGAACAGCGACACAGCCAGCTCACGAGCCCTGTCCAGGGCTTCCCGCAGCGACGTCGGCCGCTTCCGCTCGGGGCCGGGTCCGGGGCCGTTGCGGCGTGCGCCCGGTCCGCCCTCGTCCTTGCGGTCGTCGGACGCGATTCTCCTGAGGCGGTCGCGGATGTCGTCGTCGGTGTCCTTGTGGTTCTTCGAGCTCCTGGTGATGGCGTTCGGCAGCTTCTTGCCAAGGTGGTCACCGAGGTCGTTGAGCGCCTTGCCGAGCTTCTCCACCACCCCGTCGATGGTGGTGTCCAGGACGGCGGTCAGGGAGTCCTTGCCCTTCGCACGCCCATGGTGGCCTCTGGCCTTGCCGAGCTTGCCGCCCGTCCTGTCACGCATGGTGACCTGTACACCGGCCAGGTGCATCCCGGTCTGGCCGTGCGCGTCGTGGTCGATCCGCGGGCCTCCCCCGCCGCCGGGGCCGCCGCCCGGGCCGGTGCCCGCCCCGTCGGCCGAGGCCAGCCGCAGCCCGTCCTTGCCCGCCTGCGCGGTCTGACCGGTGTGGTAACCGTCCTGTACACCGGTGACGTTCAGCGCGGTCTGGATCGCCAGGTCCGCCACCACGTTCTCGATCGCGGCGACCGCCGGCTCCGTGAGCGTGGCGACGATCTCCGCCACGGCCGCCTCCGCCATCTCCTTCAGGATCCGTTTGAAGGCGATACGGGTCGCCGCGATCTTAGCCCCGGCCAGCAGCGTCGACAGACCGGCGGTCACCGGCGCGAACGCCAGGGTGATTCCCACCGTCGCGCACAGATCGGCGAGCTCGGCCACCGCCGCCACTTTCCGAGCCACGATGATGTCCGCCACCCGGTCCAGCGCACCCGCGACTATTCGGGCGGCCGACGCCAAGTCCTTGTGCTTGCCCTGCACTTTGGACCAGTGCGTGTCCAAAGCAGTCAGCGACTCGCTCTGTCCGCTGGAGAGCAACCGCTGGATGTGCTGATGGGCGGCATGTCCGTCGTCGTCCGCGTCATCCGCGAACTCCCGCAGCGAGTCCGCCATATCGCGGTACGCGTCCTCGTCGACATTCGGCCAGCCGACACCGACCACATCGAGCATCGTGTCGACACCTTCAGGAATGGTGTAACCCATGACGCAACAGCCCCCGTTGTTGAGCGCGTCTACAGAAAGACCAGTCAGCATGTCATGGGGCAGCGGAGCTGACCAGCGGACGACGGGAAGACCACCGCACCAGATTGATGCCGGCTTCAATGCCGCAGGCCGCGTGTTGGCTTCAATGGGCCATGCCGCGTGTGGTTATATCGCGACATCGAGGGTGATGACGATGGCAACCAGTCCGCATCGCGAGCAGAAAATCGGGTGACGTTCCTCAACGACGGCGCCCTCACTGGTCTTCACCTTCTCTTTCAATCCCCTGCCTCAATCGCGGTCATTCGAGCATGCCAGCCCTTCGACGTCGAGTGATGGCGGACATCTACTCCACAGTGAAGGAATACGTTTCCATGACAGATGGCAACGAAAATGATCGTGCGGGACGACCACGCGGGAACGTGAACAGGCGACGCCTTCTCCAAGGAACAGCGGGCACCCTCGGTGCCGCTCTGGCGTCAGCCGGCATCTACAAGGCGATCGACACCATGGTCGAACCACCGGACCGGCCCGCTGTCGCCGACAGTCGGCCCATCCAGGAGCAGTACATCCTGCAGAACGAGCAGGTGGTCATGGTCGATGGCTCGGGTGTGCAGAGCAGCAAGGGCAAGATCGCGGTCCGGGTGCCGGCCCTGCACGATCACGTCATTACCGCGAGGCTGAATGTTCCGGCGAATGCCAAGGCGTTGCAGGAGGCGCGGCATCACCTGGAGTCCGCCCTCCTGGAGCTGGAACGCCGATTTCCGTCCACTCCCACAGGAGTGGGCACCACGGTGGCCTGGGGACTTCCCTACTTCCACCACTACATCCCGACCCTGGGCAAGACGTCGGGCTACTTCAAAGCGGGAACACGCTACCCGGCGTATCTGCCGGTTGACGCGAAGACCTCCAAGAAGGAGGGGCAGACCGTATACGCGTTGCAGGAGGCCAGGACGTTTCCCAGCGACGAGCCCCCGCCTGGCTTCGGGCCGGTCCGCCTGGAACAGAATGACGTGGCCGTGCTACTCCGCAGTGACTCGCTCGCCAATATCGCGGCAGCCATGGACGTCCTCTTCGGGCACGGAGGCAACCGGGCGGGCGGCCTGTTCAAGGTGACGAGTATCCGCCGGGGCTTTTCCGGGGGCGGTTTCTACGGGCAACAGGGTCTGCCGAGCAAGCTGGCACTGGCGGCCGATATCCCCGGTGCGCAGTCGATTCCCCGACAGGCGCAGGGATTCCTCGGCTTCGCCACCACGCTGGATTCGAATATGGGGCCCGGCGTCATCGCCAATCTGGAGACCCTGCCCGGCCTCACCGACCAGTGGCCCAATGGTTACTTCAAACAGGGGACCACCATGCATCTCTCGCATCTGTTTCAAGATCTGGTGACCTGGTACGAACAGAACTTCCCCCAGTACGAGGACCGCGTCGGGGCGATGCTCCACCCCGGCCTCTCGCCCGCGCCCGCGCCGGGCACGCTTGCCCTCCAGCCGCCAGGCCAAAGCGAGGCCGAAGTGGCGCAAGGGGTCCGGCGGTACCACTCCTACGGCCACACGGGAAGCATGTCGGAGGTGGACAGCACCACATCGCCGACGACCAGCAACTACGGGAAGGCATATCCCACGGGGACGACCATCCCCGTGCGCGGCGATTTCGACACGCTGGACAATCCCTTCCACTACACATCCGATCCGGCGGCGGACCACTACAGCAAGACACCGGCGGCCGGGTTGCACTTCATTCAGTTCCAGCCGACGATCGCGATCTTCAATCTCGTTCGGCTCTCGATGGACGGCCACTACCCCGACAGGACACTGCCTGTCGAACCGCGCAGCCCCCACGCCGGCATCAACTCGGTCCTCCAGACGACCCACCGGCAGAACTACCTTGTTCCGCCGCGTCGCCATCGCTCCTTCCCGCTCGCCGAGTTCCTTGTCTGACTCAGGCGGGTACGGGGGGCTCGATGGTCGCGAAGGAGAGGAAGGCGGTCCAGGGGGCGGCGGGGATGTGGAGTATGGGGCCCTGGGCGTTCTTCGAGTCGCGGATGTGGACGGTGGTGGGGGCGACGGCTACCTCTACGCAGTCTCCGCCAGCTGAATTGCTGTAGCTGCTCTTGAACCAGGCCACTTCTACGCAGTCCCCGCCCTCCGGGCCGCTGTAGCTGCTCTTGAACCACGTCAGTTGGGCGAGGCGGACGTCAACCTGCTCAGTGCTCATGTTTCTCCTGCCACGCGCTTGATCAGATCTGCAGACTCCGCCACATTCAGTGCCTGCGTGCGCAGCTTGCCATAGCGCAAGCCGAAGGCGCTGACGGTCGCTGCGTCGGTGACCACCAATCCCACCCCCTGGGACTCGATGTATCCGACCCGGCGGTGTTCCAGGGTCTCCACAATGACCATAGGTCCGCTGAGTCCCGGGTGGAAGCTGCGATCTGAAGGCATGACCTGGATTTCGACATTGCGCATCGGCCCTTGCTTCAGCAAGTGTTGAAGCTGTGCCTTCATCACATCGTCGTCACCCACCGTGCTGGTCAGGGCCGCCTCACCGACGATGAAGCACGTCTCCACCATGGGTGTCCGCGTCAGCAGTTTCTGTCGGCTGAGCCTGGCTTCCACATGCTGCTCGATGATCTCGTCGCTGAGTGGCGGGCAGTGCTCCGAGAACAGCGCCCGTGCGTAGTCCTCGGTCTGGAGCAGTCCCGGGATCAGCAGTGGATCGGACGAGAACCGACTGACCGCCTCCGTCTCGATCAGCGCGAAGTCCTGGAAGAACGCCGGAAGTTTCGCCAGATCCACGTCGTCCTGGAGCACCGCCAGCGTCCCGCCCGCCTTCAAAACCACCTCCGCCGCGTCCGTGAACGCCGACTTCGCCGGCCTCCGGCCCTGCTCGATCGAGGCGAGCTGGTCGCATGAGTAACCCACAGCCTCCGCGAGTTCCTGCTGTGTCAGGCCGGACTTGTTACGCCAGAGCTTGACCAGCTTTCCGTACGCCACCCAGACGCCCGGCCGGTCGTCGTCCTGTGCCCGCTGCTTCTTCTGACGGCTGGTTCCCATGCCTCACACCCCAATGCGCCGATGTGCGAATGTGGTTCACGTGTAAACACGCGCGGCGGAGCACCGGTCACTGCCCGTGACCCGTACAGAAACGCAACCTGGTCGTACACGCCGTACAGGTACGCCCGTCCGCCCTGGTCACGCTAGCCGCGTGACGGGACGGTTACCCTATGAAGTCGGAAATTGCCTCCCTTGTCGCCCCGACGGAGCCGACCGCCCCCGCCCAGCTCGCCGCTCCTCCGCCGCTTTCGCCCCTGTATCCGCCGTCTCGGATCAGGCTCAGTTCCAGCCATCGCGGCGCGCGGCTCGCGCGGTTGCTCGCCGCGCAGCAGTTGGAGGAGTGGGGGATTCCGCGAGCGACGGCCACCGGCGCCGTGGTCGTCGCCGTCGTCGCGGAGCTGGCCGCGAACGCCGTCACCCATGGCCGTACCCCCGGGCGGGACTTCGAGGTGCGGCTGGCGCTCTCGGCGGTCGTCGTGCGGGTCGAGGTCCTCGATACCCGGCCCGACCGGCTTCCCCGGGTTCCGGGGCTGACGCCGCCGCCCCCACCGGACGTGACCAACGGGCGCGGGCTGCTGCTCGTCGCCGCGTACGCCGACCGGTGGGGGTGGAGCGTGCGTGATGCGTACACCACCAAGACCGTCTGGGCCGAGGTGGATTACCAGCGCCTGGACGCGCGGGCCTAGAAGTCGTCGTCGAAGCCGACCGTGCCCTCGACCGCGACCTGGTACGCCGACGGGCGGCGCTCGAAGAAGTTCGTCAGCTCCTGGACGCCCTGGAGCTCCATGAAGGAGAACGGATTCTGCGAGCCGTAGACCGTCGGGAAGCCCAGCCGCTGGAGGCGCTGGTCCGCGACGCACTCCAGGTACTCGCGCATCGACTCGGTGTTCATGCCCGGCAGGCCGTCGCCGCACAGGTCCCGGCCGAATTGCAGCTCCGCCTCGACCGCTTCCTTCAGCATGTCCGTGACCTGCCGCTCCAGCGCGTCGTCGAAGAGGTCGGGCTCCTCCTTGCGGACCGTGTCCACGACCTCGAACGCGAAGTTCATGTGCATCGTCTCGTCACGGAACACCCAGTTGGTGCCGGTGGCCAGGCCGTGCAGCAGGCCGCGCGAGCGGAACCAGTAGACGTACGCGAACGCGCCGTAGAAGAACAGCCCCTCGATACAGGCCGCGAAGCAGATCAGGTTCAGCAGGAAGCGCCGGCGGTCCGCCTTCGACTCCAGGCGGTCGATCGTCTCGACTGAGTCCATCCACTTGAAGCAGAACTGAGCCTTCTCGCGGATCGACGGGATCTCCTCCACCGCGTCGAAGGCCGCCGCGCGGTCCTCCGGATCGGGCAGATACGTGTCCAGCAGCGTCAGATAGAACTGGACGTGCACGGCCTCCTCGAAGAGCTGGCGGGAGAGATAGAGCCGCGCCTCGGGGGAGTTGATGTGCTTGTACAGCGTCAGCACCAGGTTGTTCGACACGATCGAGTCGCCCGTCGCGAAGAACGCGACCAGCCGCCCGATCATGTGCTGCTCGCCGGGGGAGAGCTTGGCGAGGTCGGCGACGTCGGAGTGCAGGTCGACCTCCTCCACCGTCCAGGTGTTCTTGATCGCGTCGCGGTAGCGCTCGTAGAAGTCCGGGTAGCGCATGGGCCGCAGTGTCAGCTCGAAGCCCGGGTCCAGCAGGTTCTTTTCCGAAGTGGTCATTACTGGCAGGCCTCGCAGGACTCGGGGTTTTCCAGGGAACAGGCGATGGCGTCCTCGTCGGGCGTCATCTGCGCGGGTACGGGCACGGGCGCCGGCCGGGCCGCCGACGACCCCCCTGCCGCCCGCGCGATACGCGTCGCCGGGCGCGAGCGCAGGTAGTACGTGGTCTTCAGGCCCTTCTTCCAGGCGTACGCGTACATCGAGCTGAGCTTCCCGATGGTCGGCGTCTCCAGGAACAGGTTCAGCGACTGGCTCTGGTCGAGGAACGGCGTACGGGCCGCCGCCATGTCGATCAGGCCGCGCTGCGGGATCTCCCACGCCGTGCGGAACAGCTCGCGCACCTCCGCCGGGATCCAGGTGAAGCCCGCCACCGAGCCGCTCGACTCGCGCAGCGCCTCGCGCGTCTGCGCGTCCCAGACGCCGAGCCGCTTCAGTTCGTCCACCAGGTACGAGTTGACCTGGAGGAACTCGCCGGAGAGCGTCTCGCGCTTGAAGAGGTTGGAGACCTGCGGCTCGATGCACTCGTACACGCCCGCGATCGAGGCGATCGTCGCCGTCGGGGCGATGGCGAGGAGCAGCGAGTTCCGCATGCCGGTCGTGGCGATCCGGGCGCGCAGCGCGTCCCAGCGCTCAGGCCAGTTCAGCTCCACGTCGTAGTGGTCGGGGTGCAGCACCCCACGCGCGGCGCGCGTCTCGGACCAGGCGGGGAGCGGGCCGTCGCGCTCGGCGAGCGCGCAGGACGCCTCGTACGCGGCGAGCATGATCCGCTCGGCGATCTTCGTGGAGAGGGCGGCGGCCTCGGCGGAGTCGAAGGGCAGCCGCTTCTTGAAGAAGACGTCCTGGAGGCCCATCGCGCCCAGGCCCACCGGGCGCCACTTCGCGTTGGAGTTGCCGGCCTGCTCGGTCGGGTAGAAGTTGATGTCCACGACCCGGTCGAGGAAGGTCACGGCCGTACGGACCGTCTCGTCCAGCCGCTCCCAGTCGATGTCCCCCGACTCCAGCACGAACGCACCGAGGTTGATGGAGCCGAGGTTGCAGACGGCCGTCTCCCCGTCGTCCGTCACCTCCAGGATCTCCGTGCAGAGATTGGACGAGTGGACGACGCGGCCGGGCTCGGCGGTCTGGTTCGCCGTACGGTTCGAGGCGTCCTTGAAGGTCATCCAGCCGTTGCCGGTCTGGGCGAGGGTACGCATCATCCGGCCGTACAGCTCCCGGGCCGGGACGGTCCTGCGCGCCAGTCCCGCGGCCTCCGCCTCGCGGTACCGCGTGTCGAACGCGTCGCCCCACAGGTCGACCAGTTCCGGCACGTCGGCGGGGGAGAAGAGGGACCAGTCGCCGTCCGACTCGACCCGGCGCATGAACTCGTCCGGGATCCAGTGCGCGAGGTTCAGGTTGTGCGTACGGCGGGCGTCCTCGCCGGTGTTGTCGCGCAGCTCCAGGAACTCCTCCAGGTCCGCGTGCCAGGTCTCCAGGTAGACGCAGGCGGCGCCCTTGCGCCGGCCGCCCTGGTTGACGGCCGCGACCGAGGAGTCGAGGGTGCGCAGGAACGGGACGATGCCGTTGGAGTGCCCGTTGGTGCCCCGGATCAGCGAACCGCGCGAGCGGATACGGGAGTACGAGAGCCCGATGCCGCCCGCGTGCTTGGAGAGCCGCGCCACCTGGTGGTACCGGTCGTAGATCGAGTCCAGCTCGTCCAGCGGGGAGTCCAGCAGATAGCAGGAGGACATCTGCGGGTGGCGCGTACCGGAGTTGAAGAGGGTGGGGGAGGAGGGGAGGTAGTCCAGCCGGCTCATCAGCCGGTAGAGCGCGGCGACCTCGTCGAGCGCGCGGGCGCTCTCGTCCTCGGCCAGTCCGGCGGCCACGCGCAGCATGAAGTGCTGCGGGGTCTCGATGACCTGGCGGGTGATCGGGTGGCGGAGCAGATAGCGGCTGTAGAGGGTCCGCAGCCCGAAGTAGCCGAAGCGGTCGTCGGCGTGCTGGTCGATGAGCGCGTCGAGGACGTCGGCGTGGAGCGTGACGAAGGAGGCCGTACGGTCCGCGATCAGGCCCTCGCGGTGGCCGGTGGCGACGGACGCGGAGAACGCCACGGCGCCCTGGCCCGCGGCCTCGTCGGCGATGGTGCGGGTCAGCAGCCTCGCCGCGAGCCGGGAGTAGGCGGGGTCCTCCGAGATGAGCCCCGCCGCCGCCTCGGTGGCGAGCGCGCGCAGCTCGGCCTCGTCCGACCGGGCGTTACGGCCGCGCAGCGCGGCGGCGGCGACTCTTCCGGGGTCGGTGTCGGGCAGATCGGCGGTCAGGTCCGTCAGGGTCCGCAGCAGCGCGGTCCCGGGGCCGTCGGCCGCCCGCGCGGCGGCCTCGGTGATGCCTGAAGCCGGATCGGCTGGCGCGATGGTCACGTGGTGCTCTCCCTCGCTCGGCTCTGGGCCGTCGGGAAAGGGAGCGGGCTTGTTCTCGCGGTACGGAGCGCACGGCCCGGATCCGGGCAGCACGGCGTACGGCGCCCACCGGCCCATCCACGAGGCCCGGACGTCTCGGCGTCCGATTCGGTCGAACCGGACGCACTGTCGGCAGGTGTTCGGACTCGTGGGTACGGCAAAGCACACCACATCACACCGTTGCGGGACAGTTCCGGATTCGCACCGGATTCCCCTGCGTGACAGCGAGGTCGAGCATACATGTGGGGGCTGGCTCGGGTGCCACCCCCCAGATGTTGTGTCGTGCGTCTGTCCGTTCGGGCCCGCGCGGACAGCGAAAGGCCGCCGGATCCCCCTCGTACCAAGGGATCCGGCGGCCCGTCGAGCCGTACGACAACCCGTCAGTGGCCTCCGGGGCCGCCCGAGGTCGCCGCGGGGAGTTCGACCTTCACGCCCGGATCGCCCGCGTCCGCCGTGTAGTCGGCGGGGCTCGTCTCGTCCGTGCCCTCCGGCGCCTTGGCCGCGCGAAGGGCGAAGGTGAGCACCACCGTGACCACCAGGTTGAGGACGAACGCGGTGAGGCCGATGTAGCCGATCTCGCCCAGGCCGGGGATCTCCTTGGACGAGCCGCCGAAGTGCGCCTGGGTCGGGCTGGCCACGCCGTACGCCGCAGCCGTGCCGTAGATCATGCCGACCGCCCAGCCCGCGAGCAGCGCCCAGCGGTGGAACCAGCGGGTGAACAGGCCGCCGACCAGCGCCGGCATCGTCTGGAGGATCCAGATCCCGCCCAGCAGCTGGAAGTTGATCGCGACCGTCTTGTCCATGGTCAGGACGAAGGCCAGCGCGCCCACCTTCACCAGCAGGGAGACCAGCTTCGAGACCTTGGTCTCCTGCTCGGGCGTGGCGTCCGGCTTGAGGAAGTCCTTGTAGATGTTGCGGGTGAAGAGGTTCGCCGCGGCGATCGACATGATCGCGGCAGGCACCAGCGCGCCGATGCCGATGGCCGCGAAGGCCACCCCGGCGAACCAGTCGGGGAACATCGTCTCGAAGAGCTGCGGGATCGCCAGCTGTCCGTTGTCCACCTTGATTCCGGCGGCGATCGCCATGAAGCCGAGCAGCGCCAGCAGACCCAGCATCAGTGAGTACAGCGGCAGGATCGTGGTGTTGCGCCGGATCACCTCACGGCTGCGGCTGGAGAGCGTCGCCGTGATGGAGTGCGGATACATGAAGAGCGCGAGCGCGGAACCGAGCGCCAGCGTGGCGTAGCCCCACTGCCCGGCCTCGCCCGGCGCGAGCGAGCCGCGTGGCTGGCCGGTCGCCGGGTTGGTCTGCGCGAAGGCGTCGCCCGCCTTGGCGAAGATGTCGTCGAACCCGCCCAGTTTGATGGGGATGTAGATGATCGCCACGACGATCACGATGTAGATCAGCGTGTCCTTGACGAAGGCGATCAGCGCGGGCGCCCGCAGCCCCGACGAGTAGGTGTACGCGGCGAGCACACCGAAGGCGATCAGCAGCGGCAGGTCCTTGATGAACCAGTGGGTGTTCTCACCGCCGCCGACGCCCATCACGTCCAGTACCGCCTGGATGCCGACGAGCTGGAGCGCGATGTACGGCATCGTGGCGAGGATGCCGGTGACGGCGACCGCCAGCGACAGGCCCTTCGAGCCGAACCGGCCCCGTACGAAGTCCGAGGTGGTGACGTAGCCGTGCTTGTGCGACACCGACCAGAGCCGGGGCAGGAAGGTGAAGATCAGCGGGTAGACCAGGATCGTGTACGGCACGGCGAAGAAGCCGGCCGCGCCCGCCGCGTAGATCGCCGCCGGTACGGCCACGAAGGTGTACGCCGTGTAGAGGTCGCCGCCGAGCAGGAACCAGGTGACCCAGGTGCCGAACGACCGGCCGCCCAGGCCCCATTCGTCGAGGCTGTTCTCGTTGGCGGCCTTGCGCCAGCGGGCCGCCAGGAACCCCATGACCGTGACGGCCACGAAGAAGAAGATGAAAACGGCGAGTGCCACGCCGTTCACGCCGTCCTTCATGCCGACGCACCTCCCTTGCGGGAGCGCTGGTCACGCTTCCACAGCTGGTAGGCGGTCATCGTGAGCACCGCCGAGACCGGCACCCAGAGCATCTGGTACCAGTAGAAGAAGGGGATGCCGATGAAGGTCGGCTCGATCTTCGCGTAGGACCCGACCCACAGCATGGCCACGAAGGGCGCCAGGAGACAGAGGGCGATGATCACCCGCGCAGGGGTGACCGTGGGGGGTCGTTTCTCCTCCGGAACTTCTGACACCGCGGCTCCGTTCCCTCGATGATCGCCTGTGGTAATGAGCAGGAAATCTAAGCGAAGGCGCTGGTCAGCGTCACCCCTTGACCGCATCTCGTTACGGCAACGGTATGCGGGCAGGGGTGTGTGCCGGGGGCCGCGCCGCCCCGGCGGGCGCCGGGGCGGCGCGCTGTCAGCGGGCCGGGCGCTGTCAGTGGGCCGGGCGCTTCAGCCTGGCCACGAACTTGTAGCGGTCGCCCCGGTAGACGGACCGCACCCACTCCACCGGCTCGCCGGCCGCGTCCAGGGAGTGCCGCGAGAGCATCAGCATCGGCAGCCCGACATCCGTACCGAGCAGTCCCGCCTCGCGGGGGGTGGCCAGCGAGGTCTCGATGGTCTCCTCGGCCTCGGCCAGATGCACGTCGTACACCTCCGCCAACGCCGTGTAGAGAGAGGTGTACTTGACGAGCGAGCGGCGCAGCGCGGGGAAGCGCTTGGCCGAAAGGTGGGTGGTCTCGATGGCCATCGGCTCGCCACTGGCCAGCCGCAGCCGCTCGATCCGCAGCACGCGCCCGCCGGTGGTGATGTCCAGCAGCCCGGCCAGGGTGTCGTCGGCGGTGACATAGCCGATGTCCAGCAACTGCGAGGTCGGCTCCAGGCCCTGGGCCCGCATGTCCTCGGTGTACGAGGTGAGCTGGAGCGCCTGCGAGACCTTGGGCTTGGCGACGAACGTGCCCTTGCCCTGGATGCGTTCGAGCCGGCCCTCGACCACCAGCTCCTGGAGCGCCTGGCGCACGGTGGTGCGCGAGGTGTCGAACTCGGCGGCGAGCGTACGCTCCGGAGGCACCGGCGTACCCGGCGGCAGCGTCTCCGTCATGTCGAGCAAGTGCCGCTTCAACCGGTAGTACTTGGGCACGCGGGCCGTGCGGGTGGCGGGTCCGCCCTCGGTCTCCGTACCGCCCCCGTCCGTGGCCATGGCCTGCCTTCCCGACTCCTGCGCTGCTGCCGTCACCGGCTCCTCCGTCTGTCGCGGCTCACATGGTGGCACGGTCCGGCCACGGGTAGTCGCCCTGCCTCAGGTGTCGGTCCGATAACGGACACGACTGCCCTTCTTATACACCCTTGACACCCCTAAAGGTCTAGGCCAAGCTCCCCGTACTGGTCTAAACCATTAAAGACCAGGTCCCAGCCCCAGCAGTACTCGTCGTAAGTCTTCGCGGTCTTCGCGGTGGGCAGGGGTTGCAGCATCCCTGAGGAGGGTGGCGTGAAGCGCAAGCTCATCGCGGCGGTCGGCGTCGCGGGCATGATGGTCGGACTTGCCGCGTGTGGTTCGGATGAGGGCACGGCGTCCAAGGATCCCAAGGACCGTAAGGAGACGCTGACCGTCTGGCTCATGTCGGACGCGCAGAGCACCTGGCCGGAGCTGGTCAAGGATGTCAACGCGCAGTTCAAGGCGAAGTATCCGAATGTGACGGTCAAGGTCCAGTACCAGCAGTGGGCGGACAAGGCCAAGAAGCTCGACGCGGCGCTGGCCGGCGACAAGTACCCCGACGTCGTCGAGCTCGGCAACACCGAGACCATGACGTACATCCTCAACGGTGCGCTCGGCGAGATCGACCCGAAGAAGTACGAGAACTCGGACACCTGGATCAAGGGTCTGAAGGACACCTGCGCCTTCGAGGGCAAGCAGTACTGCGTGCCCTACTACGCCGGTGCGCGCGTGGCCATTTACAACAAGGACATGTTCAAGGCCGGCACCGGCTCGGACCAGCTGCCCACCACCGAGGCCGAGCTGACCGCGGCGCTCGACAAGGTCGGCACCAAGTACGGCAAGGACAAGGCGTTCTCGCCGCTCTACCTGCCGGGCCGTTACTGGTACGCCGCCATGTCCTACGTCGCGGCGTACGGCGGCCGGATAGCCGAGTACGACGAGGGCGCGAAGGAGTGGAAGGCCACCCTCTCCACGCCGGAGGCCCAGAAGGGCATCCAGCACTTCGTCGACCTGGTGAAGAAGTACAACCACGGCGACAAGACCAAGGACGAGGCGGACCACGCCAACGTCATGGCCAACGAGAAGACCGCGCTCCTCTACGGCAACGGCTGGGAGGCCGGCAGCGTCGTCGACTCCGCCGCCAACGGCAACCCGAAGCTGAAGGACAAGATCGGCACGGCCGGTATGCCCGGCCCCGACGGCAAGGCCCTGCCGTCCTTCATCGGCGGCTCCGACCTCGCCACCATCTCCAAGTCCAAGGTCCAGGACCTCGGCGAGGAGTGGATCGCGGCCTTCACCAGCGGCAAGTCGCAGGAGGTCCTCGCCTCCAAGAACATCCTGCCGAACAACACCAAGCAGCTGGAGCCGCTGAAGGCGAAGCCGGAGACCGCGCCGATCGCCAACGCCGTCCCCGACGCCTGGTTCACGCCGATCGCCCCGGGCTGGACGGCCATCGAGAAGAAGGAAACCCTTGAGGTGATGCTGCTCGACATCATCAAGGGCAAGTCGGTGGCCGACGCCACGAAGGCGGCCGACGCGGAGATCAACCAGCTGATCAACGAAGAATCCTGAGTCCGGCAAGGCTCTGAGTCCCCGACTCCTTTGTCTCCGACTCTGTTGATCGCCTACGGGGGGTGGCAGGCCCGCGAGGGCTCCGCCGCCCCCCGTCCTCCGGTACCAGGTCCGAACGGAAGGCCAGCACAGTGAGTGCCGCCGACATGAAAGCAGCCGACCCTCCGGTAGCCGTCGCACGCGTCGCCGAGAGATCCGGCTCCCAGCCGCCCGCGGGCGGGCAGCGCAAGCGGCGCAAGGCCGGCGCGCTGCTGCCGTATCTCCTGATAGCTCCCGCGTTCGTCGCGATCGCCGCCGTCTTCGTCTGGCCGCTCATCAAGACGATCCTCATGTCCTTCCAGGACGTCGGCCGCCGTGAGCTGTGGACCGGGGAGGCCGCCCCCTGGGTGGGTTTCGAGCAGTTCACCAACATCCTCGGCGACGGCGAGTTCTGGGCCGTCGTCTGGCGGACCATCATCTTCATGGTCGCCTGTGTGGTGGCCACGATGGGTATCGGGCTCGGCATCTCCATGCTGATGCAGCGCATGGACACCTGGGTGCGACTGCTGCTCACCGCGGCGCTGGTGGCCGCCTGGTCGATGCCGCTGCTGGTGGCGACATCCATCTTCCGCTGGTTCGCCGACTCCGACTACGGCGTCCTGAACATGGTGCTGACCAAGTACCTCGGGATCGACGCCCAGGGCCACAACTGGTTCCTCGACCCCAAGCAGGGCTTCCTCATCATCGGGGCCGTCGTCGTCTGGGGCGCCATCCCCTTCGTCGCCGTCACGCTCTACGCGGCGCTCACCCAGGTCCCCCGAGAGCTGGAGGAGGCCGCGTCCCTCGACGGCGCGGGCGTGGCCGGGGTCTTCCGCTATGTCACCTGGCCGGTCATCAAACCGGTGTTCCAGATGGTGGCCACGCTGTCCGTCCTCTGGGACTTCAATATCTTCGGCCAGATCTTCCTGATCCGCGGCAACAAGCCGGAGCCGGAGTACTCGGTCCTCGGGATCTACTCGTTCGAGAAGGCCTTCGAGTCCAACTCGTTCAGCCAGGGTGCGGCCATCTCCCTCATCACGGTCCTGCTGCTCTCCGGTGTCGCCGTGTACTACCTGCGTCAGCTGCTCAAGATCGGAGAGGTCGAATGAGCGCCTCCACCTCCCAGGCCCTCCGCCCGGACACCGAGCGGGGCACCGCGCCCGGGACCGGCCAGGTCCTGCGCCAGGACCGCAAGAAGAACCGGCTCGTCTACAACATCCTGGGCCTGGCCGTGTTCGTCCTCATGGCCTTCCCGGTGTACTGGCTGCTCATCAGCGCCCTGCGGCCGAACCACGAGATCCGCAGCTACGACCAGACCCTCTGGCCCTCGTCGCTCACCCTCGACAACTTCCAGCGGGCCATCGACCAGCCGAACTTCGGCACGGCCATCCAGTCCAGCCTGATCGTCTGCGGCGTCGCGGTCATCGGCGGCATGCTGCTCGCCACCATCGCCGCCTTCGCCATCGGCCGCTTCCGCTTCCGCGGCCGCAAGTTCTTCATGATCGTGCTGCTCGTCGTGCAGCTGCTGCCGCCGACCGCGATGCTGATCCCCATCTACATCCAGCTCAACGACCTGGGCGGGCTGAACGAGTACTGGGGCGTCATCGTCATCTACCTGGTCTCGACGCTGCCCTTCGCGACCTGGATGATCCGCGGCTTCATCGTCAACATCCCGCCGGAGCTGGAGGAGTCAGCGATGGTGGACGGCTGCAGCCGGATGGGCGCCTTCTGGCGGGTGACCTTCCCGCTGCTCGCCCCCGGTCTCGCCGCGGCGGCGATCTTCTCCCTGATCACGGCGTGGAACGAGTACCTCCTCGCCTATGTCGTCCTCCAGGACAACGACAAGTACACGCTGAACGTGTGGCTGATGAACTTCACCACCTCGCGCGGTATCGACTACGGGGCCCTGATGGCCGCCTCGACCCTGATCGCCATCCCGGTCGTGGCCTTCTTCCTCCTGGTGCAGAAGTACATGGCAACCGGCCTCACCTCCGGCGCAGTGAAGGGCTAGGACCGCCGATGACCACACTTGTAAGCAGTACGGACACCCTCACCCGCGACGCGCTCGCCGTGCTCCAGCCCGGCTTCCTCGGCACCACCGCCCCCGACTGGCTGCTGCGCCGTCTCGGCGAGGGCCTCTCCTCCGTCGGGCTCTTCGGCCGCAACATCGCCTCGCCCGAGCAGCTCGCCGCGCTCACCGAGCGGCTGCGGGCCGAGCGGGACGACGTCCTCGTCGCGATCGACGAGGAAGGCGGCGACGTCACCCGTCTGGAGGTCGGGCACGGTTCCTCCTTCCCCGGCAACTACGCCCTGGGCACCGTCGACGACGTGGACCTCACCCGGGCCGTCGCCCGGGAGCTGGGCCGGCGCCTCGCCGCGTGCGGGGTCAACCTCAACTGGGCCCCCTCGGCCGATGTGAACTCCAACCAGGACAACCCCGTCATCGGCGTACGGTCCTTCGGTGCCGACACGCCACTGGTGGCCCGGCACACCGCCGCGTATGTGGAGGGGCTCCAGAGCGCCGGGGTCGCCGCCTGCACCAAGCACTTCCCCGGACACGGCGACACCTCCGTCGACTCGCACCACGCGATGCCCCGTATCGACGTGGACCTGGACACAGTGAACGCCCGTGACCTGCTGCCTTTCCGCGCGGCCATCGCGGCGGGTTCCAAATCGGTCATGAGTGCGCATATCCTGCTTCCCGCGCTCGACCCGGACCGCCCGGCGACCCTCAGCCGACGGATCCTCACCGGTCTGCTCCGCGAGGAGCTGGGCTTCCAGGGCCCGATCATCACCGACGGCATGGAGATGCAGGCCATCGCCTCGGCGTACGGGATCGAGCGCGGCTCCGTCCTCGCGATCGCCGCGGGCGCCGACGCCATCTGCGTCGGCGGCGGCCTGGCGGACGAGGACACCGTGCTGCGGCTGCGCGACGCGCTGGTGGCGGCGGTACGGAACGGCGAACTGCCCGAGGAGCGAATGGCCGACGCGGCCGCGCGGGTGCGCGGCCTCGCCGACTGGACGCGTCGGGTCAGGGGGGCTTCGGAGCCGGGCGCGGATTCGCAGGAGGGGACCGCGCCCGGCACCGCGTCCGCCCTCGTGACGGACACCGGGATCGGCCTCGTCGCGGCCCGCCGCGCCGTGCGGGTGACGGGCAGCGCGGAGCCGCTCACGGAAGCGCCGTACGTCGCCGCGTTCACCCCCGTCGCGAACATCGCCGTCGGTGAGGAGACTCCGTGGGGCGTCGCGGCGGAGCTGGGGCGGCTGCTCCCCGGTACGGAGACGGGCTCGTACAGCGGCGCGGGAGCGGCCGGCAAGGACCCGGTCGCGCTGGCCGGCGAACTGCTCGCCGCCGCCGGTGACCGTACGATCGTCGCCGTCGTGCGCGACGCGCACCGCCACCGCTGGATGTCCGACGCGCTGGACGCCGTGCTGGCCGCCCGCCCGGGGACGTTCGTGGTCGAGATGGGCGTGAACGAGGCGGAGCCCAGGGGCGCGCTGCACATCGCGACCCATGGCGCCGCGCGGGTCTGCGGACAGGCCGCCGCGGAGGTCATCACGGGCCGCCGGGAGTGACCGTACGCGACCGGTTCCTGTTCCGGTTCTGAGACGACGGTGCCGGGCCGCCCCTTCGCGGGGGCGGCCCGGCACCGTCGTGTGCGGCGGGTGGGGCGGGGGTCTCAGATGCCCTGCCAGTCCGGCTTGGACGCGAACGTGGCGCGGAAGTAGTCGGCGAGCTTCAGCCGGGACGCCGCCGCCTCGTCCACGACGACCGTGGCGTGCGGGTGGAGCTGGAGCGCGGAGGCCGGTACGAGCGCGGCGACCGGGCCCTCGACGGCCTGCGCGACCGCCTCCGCCTTGCCCTCGCCGGTGGCGAGCAGCACCAGATGGCGGGCCTCCAGGATGGTGCCGATGCCCTGCGTGATCACATGGTGCGGCACCTCCTCGGGGCTGTCGAAGAAGCGCGCGTTGTCCTCACGGGTCTGCCGCGTCAGCGTCTTGATGCGGGTACGCGAGGCGAGCGAGGAGCAGGGCTCGTTGAAGCCGATGTGCCCGTCCGTACCGATGCCGAGCAGCTGGAGATCCACACCGCCGGCCTCGCTCAGCGCGCGGTCGTACGCCTCGCACGCCGCCTGGACGTCCTCGGCTGCGCCGTCCGGGCCGAGGAAGGAACCCTCGCTCAGTCCCAGCGGCTCGACGACCTGGCGCAGGACCACGGAGCGGTACGACTCGGGGTGGCCCGCGGGCAGCCCCACGTACTCGTCCAGCTGGGCTATCCGCGCGCGCGAGGCGTCCACCTCACCGGCGCGCACCTTGGCCGTCAGTGCCTGGTAGACGGGCAGGGGGGTCGAGCCGGTGGCCACGCCGAGCAGAGCGCCGGGCTTGCGGCGCAGCAGGCCGGCGATGCTGTCCGCGATCAGCTCGCCACCTGCGGCGGCGTTCGGGACGATGACAACTTCCACGCTGGACCCTGCCAATCTGGAAATGAGGCGTTTGTGGTATAGACCAATTCTAGCAGAGGGCGCCTGCCGCCGACCGGGTGCCGACCGGGTTGTCCGGCACGCCCGCCCAGGTGCTCCTATCGTGGATGAGCGGCCTGGTGGTGATGGGCGCTGAAGGCGGGCACAGCATGACGGACGCGGTGATCGACTACACGGCGGTGTTCCAGGTGCTGCCCGGCATGGTCGCGCTGCTGACACCCGAGCTGGTCTACGCGGACGCGAACGAGGCCTACCTGCTCTCCGCCGGGCGCACCCGCGAGCAGGTGATCGGCCGGTATCTGTTCGACGTGTTCCCCGACAACCCGGACGACCCCGGCGCCAGCGGCGTGCGCAACCTGGGCGCCTCGCTGCGGCGCGTGGTGGCCACCGGCGAGCGCGACGCCATGGCCCTGCAGCGCTACGACGTCCACTGCGAGGAGCGGCCCGGCGAGTGGGAGGAACGCTACTGGAGCCCGGTCAACGTCCCGCTGTTCGGACCCGACGGCCGCGTCGCCCTGGTGGTGCACCGGGTCGAGGAGGTCACCCAGCTCATCAAGGCCCGCAGCGCCTCCGACACCTCGACCATCCGCGTGCTCGAAGCCGAGCTCTACACCCGCGCCCGCGAACTCCAGGAGGTCAACGAACGCCTGCGCCTGGCGCACGCCCGCGAACGCGAGGTCGCCCTCGCCCTCCAGAAGGCGATGCTGCCCGACCCCGCGGACGTGGGCCACCACCGGGCCGCCGTACGGTACCGGCCCGCCGTCGGCACCCTGAACGTCTGCGGCGACTGGTACGACCTCATCGACCTGCCCGGGGACCGCATGGGCGTCGCCGTGGGCGATGTCGTCGGCCACGGACTGCACGCCGCCGGCGTCATGGGCCTGCTGCGCAGCGCGCTCAGCGCCGCCTCCCGTGTCGCCGGCGGCCCGGCCGAGGCCCTGGACGTCCTCGGCCTGTACGCCCGCTCCGTCGACGGCGCCGAGTCCACCACCGCCGTGGAGATCTCCATCGACTGGGACAGTCACACCCTCGCCTACAGCAGCGCCGGGCACCCCCCGCCGGTCCTGGCGCACACGGACGGCGGCGTCGAGTTCCTGGACCGGGCCACCGACCCCCCGCTCGGCGCCCGCCCCGACCACGCCTCCCGCCCCCAGGCCGCCACCGCCTTCGACGAGGGCGACACCCTCGTCCTCTACACCGACGGTCTGATCGAACGACGCGGCGAGGACATCGACACCGGCCTGGCCCGCCTCGCCGGCTCCCTCGCCCGCCACCGGGGCGCCGCCCCGGAAGCCCTCGCCGACGAGCTCCTGCTCGACCTGCTCCCACCCAGTGGGGCCACCGACGACACGGCCCTGGTCATCGTCCGGCTCTGAGCGGCCGGAGGACCCGGGGGCGGGCGGACGGCGGGGCGCGCGGAGCCGGGCCGGGGGAGCGGGCGGCCCGGTGGCGGGGGTCCGGCGGCCCATGGTCGACTGGGAGGACCGGGCACGACCGGCGGGGGCATGACCGCACTTGGAGGCGACCCAGCATGTCTGCCGAGCTGTCGGGCGAGTCGTGCGAGCGGGCCGGCGGCCTCATGTCCGCCGAGATCGCGGAGCAGCCGGCCGTGCTGCGGCGGACCATCCGGGACGGCGCTCCCGGCGTCCGCGAGGTGGCGGCGGCCATCGCGGCGCGCGCGCCGCGCTTCGTCCTGCTCACCGCACGCGGCACGTCCGACCACGCCGCGCTCTACGCGAAGTATCTGCTGGAGATCCGGTGCGGACTGCCGTG
This sequence comes from Streptomyces sp. L-9-10, assembly GCF_004151105.1. Taxonomy (GTDB): domain Bacteria; phylum Actinomycetota; class Actinomycetes; order Streptomycetales; family Streptomycetaceae; genus Streptomyces. The sequence goes on along the minus strand of NZ_PHRF01000095.1, from coordinate 91,512 downwards.
CGGACTCGCCTCCATGTCCACGACGACGGCGTACGGCGCGAAGCCGGACCTCACCGGCGTCCTGGTCATCGGCGTCAGCCAGTGGGGCGGCTCGCCCGATCTGGTCGCGTCCACCTGGGCCGCGCGCGAGGCCGGCGCGATCACGCTCGCGGTGACCAACAACCCCGACTCGGCGCTGACCGCCGTCGCGGAGTTCCACATCGATGTCCTGGCGGGCCCGGAGAAGGCGCTGCCCGCCACCAAGTCGTACACCGCCTCGCTGCTCGCGCTGTATCTCTTCGCCGAGGCGCTCGGCGGCCGTGACGGCGCGGCGGCCGGTGGTCTGCCGGATCTCGCGGAACAGGTACTGGCGCGGACGGGGGAGGTACGGACGCTCGCCTCGCGCTACCGCTTCGCCGAGCGGGCGGTCGTCATCTCCCGGGGGTACGGCTATCCGACGGCGAAGGAAGCGGCGCTCAAGCTCATGGAGACCTGCTACATCCCCGCGCTCGCCTTCTCCGGCGCGGATCTGCTGCACGGCCCGCTCGCGATGGTCGACAACATCTCGCCGGTGATCGCGATCGTCCCCGAGGGCAAGGGCGGCGCAGCCCTTCAGCCGGTGCTCGCGCGGCTGCGGGCCCGGGGCGCCGACCTGTGCGCGGTGGGGTCCCCGAGGGAGACCGATGCCGCGTCGGCGGGGTTCGTACTGCCGACGGACGGGGTTCCCGAGGAGCTTCAGCCGATCCTGGAGATCCTGCCGCTCCAGCTGCTGGCCTACGAAATCGCCATCGCCAGGGGCCAGGATCCGGACGCGCCGCGCACGATGGCGAAGACCCCGGAGACCGACTGACCGCGCTCGGGAAGGGCGGGTTCCGTACCCGCGGATGAGCCCGGCGGGCTCTGTACCCGCGGGCCGCGGCGCCGCGACGGGACCCTCAACCCGTCCGGCACCGCAGCCCGGAGTTGCTACGGCCGGCGGGTGTGCGGTCCCGCGCGGCCGTTGGGAGAGGTCCCGTCGCAGTCAGGGCAGAGAGCGCCGGCACCTCGGTCCACCCTCCTGTGCGGGGAGGGCGGAGGCTCTTACAGCATTGTGGACTAGACCATTCTGGCCTGTCCATGCGTGTACCGAGCCTATTTCGCTTCATACCCTCCAGTACAGACCACGGCTGGTGCGGGTTCACGCCGCGGGTACGCTCGCTGTGTGCCCTCCATGAACGACCTCGTACGCCAGCACTCGGCCCTCAGTGAGTCGGACCTCGAGTGGCTCCATCTGCTGGTCTCGGAGTGGCAGCTGCTCTCCGACCTCTCCTTCGCGGATCTCGTGCTCTGGGTCCCCACCCGCGACGGCACCCGCTATGTGTCCGTCGCCCAGATGCGCCCCAACACCGGACCCACCTCCTACCAGGACGACATGGTCGGCCATCTCGTCCCGCGAGGCCGCCGGCCGCTGCTGGACGCGGCGCTCGACGAGGGGCGGATCGTCCGGGAGGGCGACCCCGAGTGGCGTGAGGAGGTGCCCGTACGGGTCGAGTCCATCCCCGTACGGCGTGACGGCCGGGTCCTCGGGGTCATCGCGCGCAACACCAATCTGCTCACGGTCCGCACGCCCAGCCGGCTGGAGCTCACCTACCTCCAGTCCGCCTCCGACCTGGCCCAGATGATCGCCGCCGGGTCCTTCCCCTTCCCCGGCCAGCAGGTCGACATGGACGCCTCCCCGCGCGTCGGTGACGGGCTGATCCGGCTGGACGCGGACGGGGTCGTCCAGTACGCGAGCCCCAACGCCCTGTCCGCGTATCACCGATTGGGACTCGCGTCCGACCTGGTGGGACACCACCTCGGCCGCACCACCGACGAACTGGCCCCCGCGCGCGGCCCGGTGGACGAGGCCATGGTCAAACTGGCCAGCGGCTACGCGCCCCGCGAGACCGAGGTGGAGGGCAGCGGCGGGGTCATCCAGCTGCGTGCCATCCCCCTCAAGCCCAAGGGCATCCGGATCGGCTCTCTGGTGCTGCTCCGTGACGTGACGGAACTGCGGCGCCGCGAACGCGAGTTGATCACCAAGGACGCCACCATCCGGGAGATCCACCACCGGGTGAAGAACAACCTCCAGACGGTCGCCGCGCTCCTCAGGCTCCAGTCCAGGCGGATGGACTCCGCCCAGGGCAGGGAGGCGCTCAACGAGGCCGTACGGCGCGTCGGTTCCATCGCCATCGTGCACGAGACGCTGTCTCAGAATCTGGATGAGCGGGTCGAGTTCGACGAGATCGCCGACCGGGTGCTGGCGATGGTCGCCGAGATCTCGCCCGGCAAGATCGTCTGCCGCCGTACCGGGAAGTTCGGCGTGCTCGACGCCGAAGTGGCCACGCCCCTCTCGATGGTGCTCACCGAAATTCTCCAGAACGCGCTGGAGCACGCCTTCGCGCCGGGGGAGGAGGGCCGGGTCGATGTCTCGGCGGTCCGCAGCGGAGAGCCGCCCGGGTCCAAGCGCCGCGAGGGGGCCCGCTCGGACGCCCGGCTCATGATCACCGTGCAGGACGACGGGCGCGGGCTGCCCGAGGGGTTCGATCCGCGGCGGGCCGGAAACCTGGGGCTCCAGATCGTACGGACCCTGGTGGAAGGGGAGTTGGGCGGCGGCTTCGACATGGTGCCGGCGCCGGTGCGCGGTACGCGCGTGCTGCTGGACATTCCGGTGGAGCCCCAGAAGTAGCTTTCGCAGAGGAGCCCGGGAGCTCGGGAGCAGGTTCCGTGGGCGCCCGGCATGGCGGCGTGCCCCGCACAGCAGCGAGCCCCGGACCGTGGTGACGGTCCGGGGCTCGGCTCGAAGCTCACTTTGCGATGCGCATCGGGGGGTACTGCGCGCTGCGTTTCGGGGGCGGGTCTATGCGTACACGCTGTACGCTCCGCCGGCCAGGGCTCGTGGCGGGGTGCTTCAGGCGGTCGCGTTACGCGCCCGGTTACGAGCGGCGCGACGCTTCATGGCGCGGCGCTCGTCCTCGCTGAGGCCACCCCAGACACCCGAGTCCTGACCGGACTCGAGCGCCCACTGCAGGCACTGCTCCATGACGGGGCAGCGACGGCAGACGGCCTTGGCTTCCTCGATCTGCAGCAGCGCAGGACCGGTGTTGCCGATGGGGAAGAACAGCTCGGGGTCTTCCTCGCGGCAAACGGCGTTGTGACGCCAGTCCATGGCTGCTACCTCTCTTGGTATTACATGCAGATTGCTTGTGAATGTGAACGCTTTCACGAATCCCCCGACAAGGGAAGGGCCGACCGCCAGCAGAAACTGGTGGGGTCCTTGGTTTGAGGAGGGGTTCTGGCTCTCAGGGAGGCCGATGTTGCGGGCCGTCCCGAGCGCCATGTAGAGATTCGCAAACCTCGGCGGCGGATACAACCCCTTCTGGAAAGTTTTTTTTGATTCCTCGGTGTCGACTAGGTCACAGCCGTACTTCCATGGGGTGGATGCCAGTCTAAACGTTCGAGTGAAAGGACTTTGGCCCCTTCCACTCACACAATCACACGCAGTGCACGGCGTACGCCTGTGAACGTCACGCTCGTGCGCAGTCCAAGGTGGTCGCCGTCCATCTGGAAGGGGAGGGGCGCCTTGGAATGCAAGGTGAAGTCGGTGAGGTCGTGAAGGGACACCGCATGGCGTCCGCGAGGGCCCCGATCGGGGGTCGAAGTGAGCAATTGGGCCGCATATCTGGCGACCGCGGGAGTCGACATCCTGCTCAGCCCGAGAACGTCGAGGGCCAGATCGAAAGAGGCCGCGGGCGACGCGTACACCGGACGATTGCCCAGGTAGGTCCAGGGAGCGGTGTTGCAGATTATGGAGAGGACAAGATCTTTCACCGGATCCTCACCGGGGCGTTCCAGCGTGATCAGCCCGCCCCGCCGGTGCGGCTCCTCGAAGAACTGGCGTACCACCTGGCGCACATAGAGCGCGTGCGTCGACCGTTTCCCGCGCTCCCGCTGCTGTTCGACCCGCCCGATCACCCCCGCGTCGAAACCGAAGCCGGCGCAGAAGGTGAACCAGCGGGACGGCACGGACTCGTCCTCGGTGCCCGGCGTCCCGGCCGCCAGTCCCAGACCGACCGTACGTTCGCTCCGCAGGGCGAGCGCGTCGAGGATCGCGCCGGTCGCCTCGACCGCGTCATTGGGCAGCCCGAGCGCGCGGGCGAAGACATTGGTCGAACCGCCGGGCACCACCGCGAGGCGCGGCAACCGGTCGGGATCGGGGCCGTTGTGCAGCAGTCCGTTGACGACCTCGTTGACGGTGCCGTCACCGCCGAGGGCGACGACCAGCTCGATGTCATCCGAGTCGGCGGCCCGTCTGCCCAGGTCACGGGCGTGTCCGCGGTACTCCGTGGTCACCGCTTCCAGCTTCATCTCGCTGGCGAGCGCGTGGATCAGTACGTCACGTGTGCGGGCACTGGTGGTGGTTGCTGCCGGATTGACCACGAGAAGTGCGCGCATGCCGAGCAGATTACCGGCCGGGCACCGGAGGGTCGTCCCCGGGAGTCCGGGACGCCGGATTTGCCGGACCGGGCCGCCGGACCCGCCGGGCGGGGACACCGCGGCCCGCCGGACCGGGACGCCGGGGGCCCGGCGGGGTCTGCCGGGGGGTGCGCGGCGGCCCTGTGGTTACCCTGCAGGGGTGAGCAGCAGCAGTGAGCAGACCGCCCCCGCATCCTCCCCGCGCCCCCCGCGCCTGACCGCGGCGGCCGGCGCCTGTGGGCTCGAAGCCCTGGCACTGGTCGCCGGCGGTGTGTATCTGCTGGTGATGGGGCTGCTCGGGAAGCCCGACAGCCCGAGCCAGGCGGAGATGGGCGGGATCACCCTGATCGTGCTCGGTGTCATCCCGCTGATCGCCGCGCGCGGGCTGCTGCTGCGGCGCGCCTGGAGCCGGGGGCCCGCGCTGATCACCCAGATCCTGGCGCTGCCCGTCGCCTATACGCTGCTGACCTCCACGGGCGGCATGATCCCGGCCGGGATCGCGCTCGCGGTGGTCGCGGTGACGGGGCTGGTCCTGCTGGTCAACCCGACCACCACGGAAGCCCTCGGCATCCGAGGCCCGGCCGGCGAGTCCCAGCGCTAGGCCCTGTCTGGCACATAGCGCCGTCCGCCCGGAGGGCGGGGCTCGCGGCGTCTGGTGCACTACGTTCGCTGCGCTCTCTCCGTCTCGGCGCCTGGTTCCGCCTTTGGATGCCGAGCGGCGGTCGCAAGGCGGAGGGTCTCCCCAGTACTGGGCGTACTGGGATGATCCCGACAACGCCGCGAGCGTGCGTGCCGGGCGTCGCGGGCCAGGCGGGATTTGTCAGACAGGGCCTAGTTCCCAGCGGCACGCCCCCCGGCGCCGGCTCCTACTCCTCCACCAGCAGCCGCTCGCGCAGCTGCGCGAGCGTGCGGGCCAGCAGCCGCGAGACATGCATCTGCGAGATGCCGACCTCCTGCGCGATCTGCGACTGCGTCATGTTGCCGAAGAACCGCAGCAGAAGAATCCGCTTCTCCCGCGGCGGCAGATCCTCCAGCAGCGGCTTGAGCGACTCGCGGTACTCGACGCCTTCCAGCGCCTCGTCCTCCGCGCCCAGTGTGTCCGCGACGGCGGGTGACTCGTCGTCCGTGTCCGGGACGTCCAGCGACAGTGTGGAGTACGCGTTGGCGGACTCCAGACCCTCCAGGACCTCTTCCTCCGAGATACCGAGCCGCTCCGCCAGCTCATGGACCGTGGGCGATCGGCCGTGCTGCTGGGAGAGTTCGGCGGTGGCCGTCGTCAGGGCGAGCCGCAGTTCCTGGAGGCGGCGCGGCACCCGGACCGCCCAGCCCTTGTCCCGGAAATGCCGCTTGATCTCCCCGACGACCGTCGGCGTCGCATAGGTCGAGAACTCGACACCACGCTCCGGATCGAAGCGGTCCACGGACTTGATCAGACCGATGGTGGCGACCTGCGTCAGATCGTCGAGCGGCTCGCCGCGGTTGCGGAACCGTCTCGCCAGATGCTCGACCAGCGGCAGATGCATCCGCACCAGCTGATTGCGGAGGTCCGCCTTCTCGGGCGAGCCGTCCGGCAGCTTGCGCAGCTCGATGAACATCGCCCGCGCCCCGCTGCGGTCATGTGGATCGTGGTGCTTGTCGTTGTGCTGCTCGCTCATAGTGGCCGCCCGCTCTGCCTGCGCCTGCTCCGCCGCGGCCGTCTGGCCGTCAAGTCCGTCCTCCGGGTGGGGACGGGCCTGCTGCTCCGGGATGCCCGCGGGGGCGGGCGCCGGCTCCGACGGAGCTTCGTGCCCTTCCCGCGGCTCCCGTGGGATGCGCCCCTCGTCACGCACCGGACCGTCCCCGTTCCTCACGCCGGCCCGGGTCCCGCGCCGCGCTGTTTGTAGAGGCTGATGGTGACCGTACGGTCCTCCGCGACCGTCGAGTCGACCTTGCCGGCCAGCGCGGAGAGCACTGTCCAGGCGAAGGTGTCGCGCTCCGGCGCGCGCCCGTCGGTGGTGGGCGCCGACACGGTCACTTCGAGCGCGTCCTCGATGAGCCGGAAGACGCAGCTGAGTACGGAGCCCGGTACGGCCTGCTGGAGCAGGATCGCGCAGGCCTCGTCCACCGCGATGCGGAGGTCCTCGATCTCGTCGAGGGTGAAGTCCAAGCGCGCCGCGAGGCCGGCCGTGGCCGTACGCAGCACGGACAGGTAGGCACCCGCAGCGGGCAGCCGGACTTCCACGAAGTCCTGGGTCCCGGGCTCGCCTGCGATCTGGGACACCCTCACCTCCAAGGTGGCACAAGCTCTTCTGGGCTCAGGGACAGGGGATGTCCAGGAGCCTTGCGGTACGTAGTCGGTACGTAGCCGGTCTGGAGTGGCGACGCTATCGCGATCCATGGTGCTGTGTCGCCGGGACCCCCACCCAGCGACTGTCACTCATGGTAAGCATATGAACACAGAAAGTGGCTAGGGGTCTGTGGCGTCCAATTACGAAGAACCGGCGGAGGGTTGACGTACCCAGTCGTCAGACGATCGAACCGTCGACATAGCACCACCGCCAGCTCTCCCCGGGCTCGAAACTCCGCATCACGGCATGTCCCGTGTCCTTGAAGTGTTGTGTCGCGTGTTGGTACGGCGAGGAGTCACAGCAGCCGATCTCCCCGCAGACCAGACACTTCCGCAGCTGTACGGGGTTGCTGCCGGACGTGAGGCACTCACGGCAGGTGTCACTGTGCGGCGCGGGCTCGGGGCGCGGCAGTTCCGCGATGTGGGGGCACTCACTCATGATGACCAGGTTACGACGGGTGCAGAGGACGTGGAATGGACGTATTGCCGCTGATCGCGCTGGTGGCGGGGAGCGCGGCTATCGCCGGGGCGGCCCGCAGGACGCCGGTGGCCGCGCCGTTGCTGTTGGTCGCCGTGGGGCTGGGCGCCTCGTACGTGCCGGGGGTACCGGACTACACACTGGATCCGCACATCGTGCTGCCGCTGGTGCTGCCGCCGCTGTTGTACACGGCCGCGGCGGACAGTTCGTATCTCGATCTGCGCGCGAACTTCAGACCGGTCGCGCTGCTGTCGGTGGGCTATGTGCTCTTCGCGACGGTCGCGGTCGGCTGGCTGGTGTATCTGCTGGTGCCCGATCTGCCGCTGACCGCGGCGCTGGTGCTGGGCGCGGTGGTCGCGCCGCCGGACGCGGTCGCGGCCACGGCCATCGCGCGGAAACTGGGGCTGCCGAACCGGATCACCACCATCCTCCAGGGCGAGTCCCTGGTGAACGACGCGACCGCGATCACCGCGTTCAAGGTGGCGCTGGCCGCGGCGGTCGGCGCGGGCGCGAGCTGGGCCGGCGGGATCGGGGAGTTCGCGCTCGCCTCGCTCGGCGGCATCGGGGTGGGGCTCGTGCTGATGGTGCCGCTGCACTGGCTCCGTACCCATCTGACCGAGGCGCTCCTCCAGAACACCCTCTCGCTGCTCATCCCGTTCCTCGCCTACGCGCTGGCCGAACACGTGGGCGCGTCCGGTGTGCTGGCCGTCGTCGTGGTCGCGCTCTATCTCGGACACCGGTCCTGGCAGGTCGACTTCGAGACCCGGCTCCAGGAAGCGGCGGTGTGGAAGATGATCGCGTTCATCCTGGAGTCGGCGGTGTTCGCGCTGATCGGACTCCAGCTGCCCCATGTGCTCAAGGGACTCGGGGAGTACGGGGTCGGGGAGGCGCTGCTGTACGCGGTGGGCGTCTTCGTGGTGGTCGTGGCGGTCAGATTCGTCTGGGTCTATCCGGCGACCTTCCTGCCCCGCGCGCTGTCCGCGCGGATCAGGGAGCGCGAACCGGACACCAACTGGACGGCGCCGCTGATCGTCGGCTGGGCCGGGATGCGCGGGGTGGTGTCGCTGGCGATCGCGTTCTCCATCCCGCTGGCGCTGGCGGACGGCCGGCCGTTCCCCGGGCGCAATCTCGTGCTGTTCCTGACCTTCACGACCGTGATCGGCACGCTGGTGGTGCAGGGCCTCACGCTGCCTCCGCTGATCCGGCTGCTGAAGATCCCGGGCCGCGACCGGCAGGCCGAGACCCTCGCCGAGGCGCAGGCGCAGAGCGAGGCGTCGGGGGCGGCGGAACGGCGGCTGGACGCCCTGCTGGCCGATGAACGCAACGCGCTGCCGCCGCCGCTGGCCGAACGGCTCCGGCACGTCCTGGCGCGCCGCCGCAACGCGGTCTGGGAGCGGCTCGGGGCGGTCAACGAGGTGACGGGGGAGTCGGCGGACCAGACCTACCGGCGGCTGTCGCGGGAGATGATCGAGGCGGAGCGCGAGGTGTTCGTGGAACTGCGGGACCGGCGGCGGATCGACGACGAGATGATGCGGACGCTGCTGCGCAGACTGGACCTGGAGGAGGCGGCGGCCTACCGGGAGGAGAGCTGAGGCGGCTCCGGCAGCGGCGGGCCGGAATCGGACTCTCCCGGTGGGGGCCCGGACGGCTCCCGCCCGGACTCACCCGGTGGGGGACGGCTCCGGCCCGGACGGCTCCGGGCCGCCCGTGATGACGGCGGCGACGGTCGTGCCCGGCGGGAAGGCGCCCTCTTCGGCCAGTGTGGTCAGCCCGTACAGCATTTTGGCGACATAGAGACGTTCCACCCGCAGCCCGTGCCGCTCCCCGAACTCCTCGGCGAACGCGTCGAGGGCGGGGGTGGTACGGGCGAAGCCGCCGAAGTGGAAGCGTCCGTCGAGCCGCCAGTCGCCCACCGGGCCGCCGAACGCCGCCTGTTGGAGCCGCCGTATCTCCCGCTCCAGGAAGTCGCCCTTGAGCACCGGGAATCCCACGGCCCGCCGGCCGCTCCCGAGCCCGGCGGCGAGCCCCGCCAGCGTCCCGCCGGTGCCGCAGGCCACGGCGACGGTCCCGGCCACGCCGCGCAGGTCCCGGCGCAGCTCCCGCCCCAGCTCGGCGCATCCCCGGGCCGCGAGCGCGTTGCTGCCGCCTTCCGGTACGACGTACACGGCGTCGGGGTCCAGCCCCGCCCGGCCGAGGAACACGGCCACCGCCCCGGGCTCCGACTTGCGCCGGTAGGCCGCGCGGTCCACGAAACACAGCCGCATCCCGTCGGCCGCGCACCGCGCGAGCGACGGATTGAGCGGCCGGTCCGCCAGTTCCTCGCCCCGCACGACACCGACGGTGGCGAAGCCGAGGAGCCGCCCGGCGGCGGCGGTCGCGCGCAGATGGTTGGAGTACGCGCCGCCGAAGGTCAGCAGCGTCCGCCGGCCGCTCGCGGCGGCGGCCCGCAGATTCGGGGCCAGTTTGCGCCACTTGTTGCCGGCCAGTTCGGGGTGGATCAGGTCGTCGCGTTTGAGCAGCAGCCGTACGCCGTGGCGTGCGAAGCGCTCGTCGTCGGCGGGCTCCAGCGGCGAGGGCAGCCGGGGCCGCAGGGCGGCGAGGTCGGGCGTCTCGGGGCGGTGCACCCCTTCATTGTGGCGTCCCGTTCCCTGTGGCGTCCGGCGCGGGCGGCGCCGCCCGGGTCCCGGCGCGGCGGGAGCACGTCGGCGCGGCAGGAGCCCCGTCATTCAGGAGCCCCGTCATTTCAGACGGTCGTGGACACGGTCCCGCAGGGAGTCCATCGTGAAGCCGCGGGGATCGACCTTGCCCGGCTGCCACTCCAGATGCCCGAGCACCGACCGGGCGCCCCAGCCGTGGTGCCGGCAGACCGCGGCCGCCGCCTTCTCGACGGCGGCCAACTGGGCCTCGGGCCACGGGTCCTCGCCGTCGCCCAGGTTCTCGCACTCGAAGCCGTAGAAGTGCCGGTTCCCGTCGGTGTCGGCCTCGTTGTCCTGCGGCGGGCGTTTCTCGGCGATCACGGCCTTCAGGACGTCGCCGTCGCCCGCCCCCGCGTGATTGGCGCGCCCGTAGCCGACCAGATGGACCGTGCCGTCCTTCGCGATCACGCCGTGGCACAGCGGCCCCGGCAGCGCGTCGTGACCGTCCCTGCAGAGCCGCACCGTGGCGTCCGTGCCGCGGGTGACGGTGTGATGGATCAGTACGCCGTGAACGGGCCCCCAGGGGCCCTGCCGGTCGCGATTGTGGGTGCGCCAGTCGCCGACCTCGACGACGGTCAGCCCTTCGCTCTTCAGGGCGTTGAGGAACTGGGCGGCGGACATGGGTGGGGCCATGGTCGACTCCTCGCGGTTATGTGTGCGCTGCGGTGCGGTGCGGTGCGCGCTGCGATTCGGTGTGTGGGCTCAGGAGTTCGATGTCCGGTGTCCGGAGTTCGGTGTCCGGGCGTGCAGAGCTTGCGCGTGTAATTCCCCGTTCCGGGTGATCCAGTCCCACTCATATGTGTAATGGCGAATGCACGCCACGTGATGGAACCATTCTTCTCGCAGGTCAGCACATGATCGAAGGGGAGACTTCATGTCGGTTGGTAACGAGGTTCTCGCAGGGCAGCCGCCGACCCAGCAGAGTCTGGGAACGGCCGCGGCCCGGAACCTGGCGACCACCACCAAATCGGTACCGCAGATGCAGGAGATCAGCTCACGCTGGCTGCTGCGCATGCTGCCCTGGGTGCAGGTCCAGGGCGGTACGTACCGGGTGAACCGCAGGCTCAGCTACGCGGTCGGCGACGGACGCGTGACGTTCGTACAGACGGGGGACCGGGTGGCGGTCATCCCCGGCGAGCTCGGCGAGCTGCCGGCGCTGCGCGCGTACGGCGACGAGGGCGTGCTCTCCGAGCTGGCGCGCCGCTGCGAGCAGCGGGAGTTCGCGGCTGGCCAGGTGATGGTGGCCTCCGGCGACGCGGCGGACGAGGTCTTTCTGCTGGCGCACGGCCGGGTCGAGAAGGTGGGCTCGGGACCCTACGGGGACGACGCGGTGCTCGAAGTACTGGCGGACGGGGAGTACTTCGGCGAACAGGCCCTGGTGGACGGGGAGGCCACCTGGGAGTACACCGCACGCGCGGCGACCGCCTGCACCGTACTGGTGCTGAGCCGGCGGGACGTACGCAACCTCGCGGAGCGGGAGGAGTCGCTGCGCGCCCATCTGGCGGCCGTGGTGTCCCTGCCGCACCAGCGCACCAACAAGTACGGCGAGGCCGCGATCGATCTCTCCGCCGGCCATGTCGGCGAGAGCGTCGTGCCCCACACGTTCGTGGACTACGACGCGGCGCCGCGCGAGTACGAACTGAGCGTCGCGCAGACCGTGCTGAAGGTGCACAGCCGGGTCGCCGACCTCTACAACCAGCCCATGAACCAGACCGAGCAGCAGTTGCGGCTGACGGTCGAGGCGCTGCGCGAGCGCCAGGAGCACGAGCTGATCAACAACCGCGAGTTCGGTCTGCTCAACAACTGCGACTACGGGCAGCGGCTCCAGCCGCACGACGGCGGACCGAGCCCGGACGACATGGACGAGCTGCTCTCCCGCCGCCGCGGCTCGAAGATGTTCCTCGCGCACCCGCGGGCCATCGCCGCGTTCGGGCGGGAGTGCAACAAGCGGGGGCTCGTTCCGGCCAGTGTGGAGGTGGCGGGCCATCATGTGCCCGCCTGGCGCGGGGTGCCGATCTTCCCGTCCAACAAGATCCCGATCTCGGACGCCCGGACGACCTCGATCATCTGTATGCGTACGGGCGAGGCCGAGCAGGGTGTCATCGGCCTTCAGCAGAGCGGGATCCCGGACGAGATCGAGCCGAGCCTGTCGGTGCGCTTCATGGGCATCGACGAGCAGGCGATCATCTCGTACCTGGTCACGGCCTACTACTCGGCCGCCATCCTGGTGCCGGACGCCGTCGGTGTGCTGGAGAACGTGGAAGTGGGCCGCTGGGGATGAGGTGACCGCCCCGGGCGGGCCCGGCCGGGCCGTCGCGTACGCACGGCCGGGCCCGCCCGGGGCACCCGGGGCATTCGGGCGCCGGCGCGCGACACAGGCGCCCGGTGTTCCGGCCCAGGTTCCCACCGCATCCCGCAGAGGAAGTGACCGTGACCATGACCAGCACGGATGCCGCCACCGAAGGCCACGAGGCCATGGCACTCCTGGAGCGCACCCGCACCGCTGTCCATCCCGAACTCCGCACCACCGTCGAGTCGTTGCCGGCCTCCCTGCGCCGGGTCGCGATGTACCACTTCGGCTGGGAACACGCCGACGGCACCCCGGCCTCGGGCCGGGAGGGCAAGGCGATCAGACCCGCGCTCGTCCTCGCCGCGGCGCGGTCGCTCGGCGGGGATCCGCACCACGCCGTACGGGCCGCCGTCGCCGTCGAGCTGGCCCACAACTTCACACTGCTCCACGACGATGTGATCGACGAGGACCCGACCCGGCGGCATCGCGCCACCGCCTGGACGGTCTTCGGCACCGCCGACGCCATCATCGCGGGCGACGCCATGATGGCGCTCGCGCTGCGGCTGCTCGCCGAGGACCCGCATCCGGCGTCGGCCGCCGCCTCGGCCAGGCTCGCGGCCTGTGTCATCGAACTGTGCGCGGGCCAGCAGGCGGACTGCGCCTTCGAGCAGCGCGATCCGCACGAGGTCTCGCTGGACGAGTGCGTGGCCATGGCGACGGCCAAGACCGGTGCCCTGCTGGGGACGTCCTGTGCGCTCGGCGCGCTGTACGCGGGCGCGGGGGAGGAGCAGGTCGCCGCGCTCGACGCCTTCGGCAGAGAGGCGGGGCTCGCCTTCCAGCTGATCGACGACCTGATCGGGATCTGGGGCGACCCCGACCGTACGGGCAAACCGGCCGGAGCCGATCTGGCCGCCCACAAGAAGTCCCTGCCGGTGGTGGCGGCCCTGGCCTCGGGCACCCCGGCGGCCGGGGAACTGGCCGAGCTGTACCGGGGGCCGATGGACGCCGGAGCCGTGGCGCGCGCCGCCGCCGCCGTCGAACGGGCGGGCGGGCGCGACTGGGCGCAGTTCCAGGCGGCCGAGCGGATGTCCCGTGCCGTGCACGAACTGTCCCGGGCGGTCCCCGACCTCTCGGCGGCGGACGATCTGCTCGCCCTGGCGGAGTTCGTGACGCGCCGTACCCGCTGAGGCGGGCCTATGACCTGGATCCGCCCAACTCTACGATCGCCTCGTCGTATTGACGTCACGGCGTGACGGTCGTGCAGAGGAGGGCCGGGAGATGGGTGCGGGGACAGGACGGACGGGGACAGGTCCGGCGGGGTCAGGTTCGGCGGGGATGAGACGGGCGGGGGAGAGCGACCGGGCGACGTTGGTACGGCTCCTCGAAGAGGCCTTCGACGACGACCCGGTGAGCTGCTGGGTCTTCCCGGAGAAGGAGCACCGCCGGCGGGTGCACGGTCTCTTCCTCGGGGTGTTCGCCGATGTCGCGCTCGCCGAGGGGTGGGTGGACATCCTGGAGGACGAGACGGGGATGGCGCTGTGGCTCCCGGTGCCGGCGGGGCTGCCGGAGGGGGAGGACGACACCCCGGCCCGGATGCGGGCGACCGCCGACCCGGACAACGAGCGTACGGAACTGGTCGGCCGGCTGACGGGCGCGATCCATCCGCACGACCGCGCGCACGCGTATCTGCTGATGATCGCGGTGTCCCCGGTCCACCAGGGCCGGGGACTGGGCCGCGCGCTGATCGAACCCGTACTGGCGCGCTGCGACCGCGAGGGGCTGCCGGCCTATCTGGAGGCGAGCAGCGAGCGGAGCCGGCGGCTGTACGAGCGGCTCGGGTTCACCTTCACGGGCACCACGGTCGATCTGCCGGACGGGCCGCCCATGTGGCCCATGTGGCGGGAGCCGCGGAGCGTCTGAGGGGGGCGGTGGGGAAATTCCGCTTGCGTAACCACTGCACTCAAATCACTATGGGTGCAGTGGTCAAGCGGTCCTTCGGGGCGCCGGCCCTTTCCCGTCATCGAGTGACCCGGAGGATCCGGCTTGCGCAAGCTCACGTACTACATCGCGGTATCGATCGACGGCTTCATCGGTGACCCCTCGGGTGACGCGACGGCCTTCCTGCCCTTCGTGGACGAGGAGCTCTTCGCGTACCTGAAGGCGGAGTACCCGGAGACCATGTCCACCCAGGGGCGCCGGCCTCTCGGTATCGACGATCTGGAGAACCGGCACTTCGACACCATCATCCAGGGCAGGGGCAGCTACGACGTCGCCCTGAGGACCGGGGACACCAGCCCGTACGCGCACCTGCGCCAGTACGTGGTGTCGCACAGCATCAAGGAGAGCCCGGACCCGGCGGTCGAGATCGTCTCCGGGGACGTCGTCGCGAAGGTCCGGGAACTGAAGGCGGAGGACGGCGAGTTCGGGATCTATCTCTGCGGCGGCGCCCATCTCGCCGGGCAGTTGGTCGGCGAGATCGACGAGCTGGTCATCAAGACGTATCCGCTGGTCCTCGGCTCGGGGATGCCGATGTTCGCGGCGGATTTCGCCCTCGACGAGTTCACCCTGGAGTCCGTGAGGGCGTTCGGGAACGGTGTGCTCGTGAGGAAGTATGACCGGAAGCCGTGACCCGTGCTGCGACGGAAGATCCGGTACCGCTACAGTCCGCGCCATGACAGCGGAGTCGACGGATTCATGGGCGGGTTGGTACCGGGACCGCCTGGGCGCGGAAGCGATCACCCTGAGCGCGGGTGGACAGCATGTACGTACTCACATCAGGGGAGTTGAGTACGAAGGGGCGGATTTCGCCGTCCTGGAAGCGGTGGGGGCGGGCGGGCTGCTGTCGTCCTGCGTCATGGAATGGGACATACCGATGCCCGTCAGCTCGGCCGGCACGGTCCAGCAGGCCACGCTCAGCTGTCTGCTGACGCTCGGTGAGCGAGCGGCCGAGGGTCCGGTCGGCCGGGCCGAGTTGAGCCTGACGCTGCACTGCGGCGGGGCGGCCTACGCGTCGGGGATCGCCGGGGGCGGCTTCGAGGAGGCGCTCGGCAGGATCCGGCGCCAGCTGCCGAGCGGTACGGAACTGGGCGGCCGGCCGCTGGTGGGAGCGTCCTGAGGAGCTGACGAGCTGACGTGGTCGGCGTGGCCGGTGCGGCGTACGTGGCCGGTGCGGCCGGCGTGGCGTACGTGGCCGGTGCGGCGTACGTGGCTATGCCGTTGGCTGCCGGGACTTGTCCGGACAGGGCCTAGTCCGGGACGGGGGCGTCGTCGTGGAGGACGAACTCCTCGGCGATGTCGGCCGGTTGGAATCCGGCCACCATCAGACCGTCGAGCAGCGCGTCCAGCCGGGCGCGCGCCGCCGGTCTGCCGACCCCGCGGGCGCGCTGTGTCAGTAAGCGCTCCTGGACCCCGCGGGACAGCACCCGGCGCGCGGCGCGCGAGACATGCGCGCTGTGCCGTTCGGCGACCGCGGCCAGGCGTTGGGTGTCGTACGGGATCGGCAGCCGCAGCGTGACGTGGTGCTCGAAGTGGCAGTACGGGGGCAGCGTCGCGGCCTCGGCGTCGGTCTGCGGCACGCCCTCGTTCCAGGGCGCCGCCACCAGCTTCGTCCGTACGACGGGGAACCCGGCCTCCGCGAGGCGCTCCGCGCACCGGTCGGCGGCCCGGTGCTGCTCGTCGAGTGTGCCCGTGCCGGGCAGGGTGAGCGTCGGCCGGGACGGGGTACGGCCGCGGTCCAGGACGACGAGGCTGACCGCGAGGCCATGGGCGGCGGCCCAGTCGTGGAGACACGCGACCCGGTCCGGGCGGTCGGCCCGTACGGTCAGGAGTGTCTGGAAATCGCCCTTGAGGGTCTGGCCGAGATCGCGCTGAGGCTCGCGGTGGGGCGACGCGCCGGTCTCCGTACTGAAGTCCACCGAGAGACGTTACCAAGGGGGACACGGGAAGGGGCGCCCCTGGGTGCTTGGCTTCGGGGCGCCCCTGTTACGCGAGGGAGGTCAGTGTGCGGTCTCCGTGGGGGAGGTCAGGAGACCTTGGCGAGCGCGGCGGCGAGGCCGTTCGCCCACAGGGCGTTGACCCGGGAGCGCTCGGCCGCGTCCGGCTGGGCGTTCTGGCAGGAAGTGCCGGGGCCGCCACCGGACATCAGCTCGCTGCACGGGCCGGAGTAGTGGTCGGGGAGGCCGAGGACGTGCCCGGTCTCGTGCGCGGTGACGCGGGTGGAGTTGTACTGCTGGTTCTGCCGGTAGTCCAGGAAGATGTAGCCGGAGCCGTGACCGTCGGTGCTCGCGTACGAGCCGCGCGAGTCGTTGCCCTCGTAGTACGTGAAGTCCGCGTTGCTGCCCGCCTGGAGCTTCACGTTGGTGACGGCGCTGTTCCAGATCGAGGTGGAGCTGGCTATCTGGCTGGCGAAGGTGGGCGCGTTCGACGCGTTGTAGACCACCGTGACGGCCTGGGCGCCGGGGTTCGCGGCCCGCTTCTCGGCGACCGACTTCAGGACGGCGTCGAAGAAGGCCTTGTTGCCCGCGGCCTCCGCCTTCGAGCCCTCGTAGGCGGCGTACGAGGAGGTGGCGGCGTCGGCGGCGGGGGCCGGGGCGGCGGTGGCGGTGGGGGCGACACCGAGCGTTGCGAAGGCCAGGCCGATACCGGCGATCGCGGAAATGGCGGTCTTGGGGTGTCTCATGTGGGGGGCTCCTACTGGTCCGTTGAACAAGTTGGGTACCGCAGAGTCTCGGGGAGTCCGCCCTTGTGCGGATGATGTCAAAGTCCGATAACACGAGCGCATCACCCTGGCCGCATATCTTCGAATGCGCGTCCAATTACAGGCATTTGGACATCTGGTGTGGTGCGGGAGGCCGCTCTACTCTCTGGGCATGGAGCTGGAGGTGAGACATCTGCGTGCCCTGTGTGCCATTGCCGATGCCGGCAGTCTGCACAAGGCGGCGCGACAGCTGGGGATGAGCCAGCCCTCCCTGACCACGCAATTGCGGCGTATCGAGAACGCATTGGGCGCGGAGCTGTTCTCCCGGGAACGTACCGGCTGCCGGCCCACCCCGCTGGGCCGCTCGGTACTGAGCAGGGCTCGCCCGCTCGTCTCGGGGATGGCCTCGCTGGTCGCCGAGGCACGGGTGGCGGCCGGTCTGGCCGACGGACCGAGGCTGCGGATCGGCTCCACCGCGAGCCGCGCGCTGGTGGGATGGCTGCGCCGGCTCAGAAACCGGCTGCCCGGTACGGACATCTCGCTCCACATGGACGTCTCCGCCAACGCGTTGCTGCGGATGCTCGCCGCGGGCCAGCTCGACGTGGCCTTCGTCCATGAGGTGGAGGGCTGCCCGCTGCTCGTACCCGAGGGGCTGGAGCGGCGCGTACTGGTCGAACGGGAACCGCAGTTCATCTCCATGGCCAGGGACCATCCGGCGGCGGGCAGCCCGGTGGTGGAACTGGCGGATCTCGCCGAGGACCGCTGGATGGTCGACCCGACGGTGGACGGTGAATGGGACGGGCTGCGCCGGGTATTGGGCGCGGCCGGGCTCAACCCGCCCGTGCTGCACGGGGATTACCTCACGGCGGCCTCACTGATCGCGGTCGGCGAGGCGGTCGCGCCCTGTCAGCCCACGTCGGGCCCGCGCGACGACATGGCGATCCGGCCGCTGCGGGACGACCCGCTGGCGGTGCGGCTGCTGCTGTTCTCGCGGCCGGGCCCGGAGGAGGCGGGGGCGGGTGCGGGTGCGGAGGCGGAGGCGGGGGCGCTGGGCGCGGAAAGGGTGGGCGCGGAAGGGGCGGGTGGCCGCGACGAGGTGTTCGCGGACCTGGAGGCGGCGTACCGGGAGGCGGCGCTGCGCGCGGTCGACTACCGCAGATGGCTGACCGCCCACAAGAGCCCGCTGCTGCACGCGCCGGCGGCCTGAGAGAGCCGGAGCGCCGCGCGCGCGTCAGGTCAGCAGGGCGCGCGCCTGTTCCCGGGCCTCGCCGAGCGCGTCGGGGAAGATGCGCAGGCCGTGGGCGACGAGGGCGCCTTCGTGGAGCAGCATGAGCGTACGGCCGAGCTGTCCGGCCTTCCGGGGCCTATTTTTAGTCCCGTTCCCGTTCCCGTTCCCGGCTTCGGCTTGGGCTTCGGTCGGGGCCTCGGCCTCGCGGGCGAGGCGGGTGAACAGCTCCAGCATCCAGCTCTTCTGACCGGCGATGACGGTGTACGCGGGATGGCCCCGGTCGTCGATCTCGGCGTGGGCGTTGACCATGCTGCATCCCCGGGGGCTGTTCGCCTCCATCCATGCCCGTGAGGCGTCGAACACCGCGAGCACGCGCTCGACACCGGGAGGCCGCACATCGTCCGGTCCCGGCGACACCGCTTCCAGGCGTTCGGCGAGGAAGACGCGCCAGCGTTCGTCGCGGGCGGCGAGGTACTCCACGACGAGCTGGTCCTTGGAGCCGAACCGGTCGTAGAGCGTCTTCTTCGTCACCCCCGCCTCGGCGGCGATCAGATCGACCCCGACCGCGTGGATCCCGTGCGCGTAGAACAACCGCGAGGCGGCCTCCAGGGCGCGACGGGCACCGGGGGTCATGGTGATCCGGCGGGGTTCCGGCGTAGGGCTCATGGGAGCGAGTATACCGATCTGTATAGTGAGCCTCATGAGTAAACCGATCTGTATACCCAGCTCGCGCCTCCTCCCTCCGGACGGTGCCCCGGGATGAACCTCCTCCTCTCGGCCGCGTTCGTGCTCTGCTGGAGCTCCGGCTTCATCGGGGCGAAGCTCGGGGCGGGCAGTGCCGACGCGGTGACGGTCCTGATGTGGCGGTTCCTGCCGCTCGCCGCCGTCCTGGGACTGGTCGCGGTCACCCTCACCCGTAACGCCTGGCGCGGACTGACCGCGCGCGCCGTGCTGCGGCAGGCGGCGATCGGCGCGTTGTCGCAGAGCGGCTATCTCCTCACCGTGTACTACGCGATCCAGCTCGGTGTCTCCAGCGGGACGACCGCGCTGATCGACGGCACCCAGCCCCTGGTCGCCGGCGCCCTGGCCGGCCCGTTGCTGGGCCAGTACGTCTCACGACGGCAGTGGCTCGGCCTCGGCCTCGGGGTGGCGGGCGTCGCCCTCGTCACCGTGGCCGACGCGACGGCCGCGGCCACCGGGACCGTGGAGCCCTGGGCGTACGCGGTGCCGTTCCTCGGGATGTTCTCGCTGGTCGCGGCGACCTTTCTGGAGGGCCGCTCACCGGCACGTACCGCCCCCTCGGTCGCCATGACGATCCACTGCGCCACCAGCGCCGTCGTCTTCACCGTGCTCGCGGCGGCTGCCGGAGCGGCGGCCCCGCCCGCCGAGGCGTCCTTCTGGACGGCGATCGCGTGGCTGGTCGTCCTGGCGACCTTCGGCGGCTACGGCCTGTACTGGCTGGTCCTGCGGCGCTCCGGGGTGACCGAGGTCAACACGCTCATGTTCCTCATGGCGCCGGTCACGGCGGTGTGGGGCGCGGCGATGTTCGGCGAACCCTTCGGCGTACAGACGGCCGCCGGTCTCACGGTCGGCCTGCTGGCGGTGACGGTAGTACGGCGCGGAACGAGGGGCGCGGGGCGGCCGGAGGGCAGGGTGGCGGGACCGGCCCCGGCTGAGCGGGCAGGAGCCCGTGCCGGTGTCCAGCGGGCGGCCCGCGGGACAGCCGGCGGAGATCACGGCCGTGGCCGAGCCTCCTGACGCTCCACTTCCGCGCGGAGCGAACGCACCGTCATCCGGCGTCGGCCGGCAGGACAGTGGGGGCATGCCATCCACAGCCCCGCCCGGCCGTGCAGCCGTCCTCTCCGACATCCACGGGGTCCTTCCGGCACTGGAAGCGGTGCTCGCCGAGCCGGAGGTCTCCGCCGCCGAACGCGTCGTGATCACCGGCGACATCGCCGCCGGCCCGCAGCCGGCCGAGGTACTGGACCTGCTGACGGGCCTGGGCGACCGGGCCGTACTGATCGGCGGCAACGCCGACCGCGAGCTGGTCGAACTGCGCGGCGGAAAGAGCCCGGTGACCACCGACGCCATCACCGCGTGGGCGGCCGGCCGGCTGCGCGACGACCACCTCGCGCTGCTGGCCGGTCTGCCGCGTACCCGATGCCTGCCCGTGGCCGGCCTGGGCGATGTCCTGTTCTGCCACGCCACCCCGCGCGACGACGAAGAGGTCGTCCTCGTCGACTCCCGGCTCGCCCGCTGGACGGACGTCTTCGAAGGACTCGGCGCACACATCCGTACGGTCGTGTGCGGACACACCCACATGCCCTTCGTACGCCTCGCCCACGGCCGCCAGGTCATCAACCCGGGAAGTATCGGCATGCCCTACGGACGCCCCGGCGCGCATTGGGCCCTGCTCGGTCCGGGCGTCGAACTACGCGTCACCCACTTCGACATCGACGCCGCGATCGCCCGGCTGACGGCGGAATCCGGCTACCCGGACATCGAGGAATGGGCGGACTACTACCTCCACGCCCGCGCGAGCGACGCCGACGCACTCACCGTCTTCGGCCCCCGCGACGGCCGTACGACGGCCGATGTCAGTGCGCCCTGAGATGCTGCCCCCATCGGCGCGCGGAGACGCACGGAGACGCACGGAGACAGGAGGAGCCGATGGGCTTCACGGACGAGACCTGGCACGTCGTCTCACGCCACGACGAACAGCCGGTGGGCGACATCGCCATCGAGGAAGCGGACTTCCCCTGGCTCAGCGGCCACTTCACCCCGGGCCCCGCATTCCCCGCGCTGAAGCCCCTGTTCGACCGCGAACTGGCCCTCCTGGACAGCGTGAACGAAGAGCCCGACGCCTGGGAGGCGGCGTACGACGACGTGGTACGCGCGGTCGCCCTGGTGTCCCCGGACGGCCCGGTACCGGAATTCCTCCTGCACATCCGGAACGACCAAGCCTGGTTCCGCTGGAGCGACACCCCGTTCCCCGACGCCTGAACGCGGTGCTCTTCCCATTTCACGGCGTCGAAGTCGAGACCGACCTCCGCCAGGTCGATACTCACCCCCAGGGTTCATATGAAAGGCGCGTCATAGGATGCCGGATCCCGTGATCAACGAGCCGCTTCTCCGGGAGACGGAGATCTTGGAAGATCTTGCCCGGCATGCGCAAGACGACAGTGGTGCCGCAGAGGAAGTCGGTCGCGATCTGCGGGATCGATACCGTCGGTGGTACGAAGAAGTCCTTCTCGGTCTCCCCGACGAATTGGGCAAGCGATTTCGTGAGCAGTACGAAGGGAGTCTGGCCAAGCCCCGGATCAAGCAATATGTGCGCGAACCGCAGAAGAAATGGTCGCTGTACAACCACGTACCGAAGCCTCTCAGGGCTCACGGACCTTGGCAGTACCCGTTCGAGAGCTGCTTCCTCGAACCCTTCCAGGAGCAGAAGCACATCCTGGCGGTGGCCTCCAGGCACACGCGGCCACACGACCGCATGACCGACACCTTCGGCGTGCTGTCCGACATCTCGTACCGACTGCCGATGGCGGTCAGTATCCTGCAGCGTCCCATCCAGGGCCGCGCGGGATTATCCGTGCATGACGAGTACGATCTTCAGCGTATTCTCCACGCGTTGCTCACTCTCCATTTCGAAGACGTGCGCCCCGAGGAGACAACTCCCAGCAAGGCCGGCGGCTCCTACCGAATTGATTTCCTCCTGAGGAGAGAGAAAATCGCGGTCGAAGCCAAGATGATGCGCCGCTCGTTGACGCCCAGGAAAGTCGGGGATCAGCTTGTCCGCGATATCTTCGGCTATGAGCGGCATGAAGATGTCGAGGGTCTCTTCGCCGTGATCTATGACCCGGAACGCCAGATCGACAACCCCAGAGGTTTCGAGTCGGATCTCAGCAAAAGAGACTCCCCTTTCCCTGTGCGCGTGGTGGTGACACAAGGGTGACGTCGCTTCGGCGGAAGCAGCAGGCGGGAACGCCGCGCCCGCCGCAGCATTTCCAATGGGAGAGCAGAGGCGCAGTGCGTGCGGGTCGGTGGTAGAGGGCGTACCGTCCACGCTTGTCCCCCCATCCCTAGGCAGGGGCGGTGCGGTTCACTACGCCTTCTTCGTCTCCTAGTAATGGGCCGGGTCGGTGACCCGCAGGGAACCCTCCTGTGGGGGCTGACCTGACCTTTTGGTGATTGGTGGCGACGGGGCGCGACGGTCTTGATTGGGTGCTCTGCGGACTGTCGTGCCTCTGCTGCCAGAGGTATCGGTGATCACCCAAGGCAATTGCGTAGCCGTTGACGCTAGGAAGCGCCGTCGTCGGCGCGCACGGCCATCAGCACCCGTTGCAGCGCAGTTACGCGTGAATTCCCGTCCTGCCGGGCCTTCAGGGCGCGATCCAGCAGCGCTTCGAGCTCGTCCTGGGCGGCGCGAGGTTGTCCAGCCTCCCAAAGCAGTTGGGCTCGTCGGTATTGCGCGTCCCAGACCGAGTCGTGGTCCGCGCCGCGTGTACGCGCCCAGCCCTCCGCCACTTCCTTGAACTGTTCTGCGCTTTCCGCTGGCTGCCCCACCCGGCTCAGGTTTTCACCGAGGTTCTTGCGGGCTATCAGCGTCTCTGGATGGTCAGTTCCCAGTGCGCCTTCCCGACGCTCCACGACGTCACGGAACCGGGGAAGAGCCTCGGCGAGTTTCCCTTGGTTGCCCAGCGCCATGGCCAGGTTGTGGTTCATCGTCAAAGTCTCGGGGTGCTCATCCCCAAGGACCTTCCGGCATACGTCCAGCGCGTCGCGGTACTCCGCCTCCGCTTCAGCGAACCGTTCGTGATCGGCGAGCAGGAAGGCCAAGTTCCCATGGACGGACAGGGTCTGTCGGTGGTCACGCCCCATGATGCGGATGCAGACAGATAGAATTTCCCGGTACGCAGCCTCGGCCTCGGCGGCGGACCCCCTGTCATCCAGAATGCGGGCGAGAGAGAGCCGTGTGGCAAGCGTTTCGGGGTGTTCAGGTCCGTGCCTACGTTCCTGGGTCTCCAGGATCGCCAACTGCTCCTTCTCCGCTTCGTCGAGATTGCCCTGAATGCGCATGACTACAGCGAGGTTGCGGCGTAGCGTCAGTACCAAGGGCTGATTGTCGGAGTGCTTGCATGCCGCGTCCTTGAGCGCTTCGCGGTAGACGGCAGCTGCTTCGTCGAGGCTTCCGAAGTCCTTGAGCGCGACCCCGAGACTATTGCGGGCATTGATCGCGTCCGGGTGCGTGGGACCCGACCTCTGCCGTTCCTCGCGGGCGATCTCCCGCAGCTGGCGAATCGCCTCCCGCAGGTTTCCGCGTGCGTGTAGTACTGCCACCAGATCGTGTCGGACATCCAGGCAGTTGCTGTCGTCCTCCGGCAGAGCGTTCAGCGCCCGCCGCAAGTGCTCTTCGGCCTCCGCGAGGCGTCCTTGTTGCAGCAGGAGTGTGCCCAGCGACGCCCGGACACTGGCGACGTTGCGGTGCGAGATACCGAGCACGTGCTCCTGAAGAGCCAAGACCTTGCGCATCTCGGATACTGCGTCCTCTGTTCGCCCGATGCGTCCCAAAGCCATCGCCCACTCGAAGCGGGCGTTGAGCGTGACTGGGTGATGTTCCCCGTGGCGCGCGGTTGTCGCGTCCAGGATTGACCTGTACTCCGATTCGGACTCGGTCAGTTCGCCCAGGGAGCGCAGAGCCGCGGCATGACTCTGGCGGCCTACCAGCACATTGGGATGGTCATCGACGAGTTGCCTCCTTTGCGCGGCGGTCAGCTCCGCAAAGACAGTCGCTGCGCTCTTCGCATCGAGTTCCCCTTGCCGCATTTGCAGTATGGCCAAGGTGTGGCGTGCGTCGAGCGTCTCGGGATGGTCGGGCCCGAGGATGCGAGTCCGTGCATCCAGCACAGCGTGGATCTCGGCTTCCGCCGCAGCGAATTCCTGGCGCAGCATGAGCGTGGAGGCCAGGTTCGCACGAGTGATCAGCGTGGACGGATGCTCAAGTGAGAGAACCTCCTCCTCCAGCTGGAGTACCTGGCGGAAGACTTCCTCGGCGCGCTCGTTCTGCCCTTGGTCGCGCAACGAGATCGCGAATTCGTGTTGGGCTTCGAGGACATCGGGGTGTTTCTCTCCCAGCTCGGCCCGTAGCCCTTCCAGCACCTGCCTTCCTTCGTCCGCCGCTTCATCAAGGCGTCCCATGCTCCTGATGCAGATTGCGCGGCCGTGCCGCGAACGCAATGTAGTGGCCGCCTCCGCACCGAACAGCCGGGTCTCATGGCGGATCACCTCGTCGTACTCGCGCTCCGCCTCGTTGAGCTTCCCCCGCTGCGACGTCACCCGCGCCCGTTGGTAGCGCACGGACAGGGTGGTGGAATCGGCCGCCCCGAACTGCGTGACGCACTCGTCCACAATGCGGTCGAGTTCGGACTCGGCCTCCTTCAGATTGCCCATCTCCTCGACCGCGACCGCCCGATGCCGACGGATGTTCACCCTGACCCAGGGGGCGGCTTCCGCGGAATGGGCGCGCTCCAGCGCTTCGTCCGCCAGTCCGCACGATGCTGCGTACTCGCCCCGGAAATGCAGATAGGACACGGCGACTCCGGCACTGATCAACACGCCGTTGAGTCGGTCATCGGCAGCGGTACCCCATCGTGGCAGCCGAAGCATCATGACGAGCCAGTGCGGAATGAGTCCCTGCCAGGCCGGCCAGGAACTCGGATCCCGCGGGTTCTCCATGTACGGGGTGGCTGCCACCAGCAGATCGGCGGCTGAGTCCCACACCTCTCGGTAGTCCGCAGGCTCCGCGAGAAGTGGGGCCACCGATACCTCTGCCACAAGCCGGTGGATTTGGTACACGAGTTCCGTCGAGCGCGTGTCGACCCCGATGAGACCGAACCGGCGCAGGCCGCTCAGGGCCGTTCTGATTGCCCGGGGTGGCATGCCCGTAGGCCACATCCCCAGGGCAGCAATCGTGGACGGGGCGAGAAGGGCGTTCGGGAGGGAGGCGGTCGGAGCGAAGCAGGACAGCAACTGCAGCAAGCCACGGGCGTGTGCCGTGCCCTGGCGTTCGAGGAGGGAGAGGGAGAGTTCCCAAGTACCGGCAATGGTCCGGCGGGCGCGCTCCTCCGCGCTGCGCAGATCCCCGTGCACACCCTCCGTCGCGTCGTCGAGGAGCATCGGAGAATCGCCGAGCGCGGCGACGTACTCTGTGAAATTCTGTGCTTCGGCCAGCGGATCGCCGTGCGCCATGTCCAGGTACGTGCCCGCCAGGTGCAGCGCGAGCGGCAGGGAACCCAGCCGGTCGGCAAGGGCCATGGCGGAGTCCGTGTGACCCGCCTTCGGAGCCAGCTCCTGGAGGAGTCGGCCCGCGAATTCGGGTTCCAGGACCTCAAGTCGGTGGAAGTGCGCGATCCGGCCGCCCCAGGACCGCTCGTTGCCGTCGCGTGTGGTGACCAGGACGCCCTGCGACCTGCCGACCGGGGGCCTGACCCAGCCCGTGGCATCGGCCACCGCAGCACCTGGGCAGGACAGGACGTCTAGATCATCGGCATCGTCGAAGACGAGCAGCCACGGGCGGTCCAGGGCCGCCAGATGGCGCCACACCAGATCGGCCGCAGGCCGTCCGCCCTTCTCCCAAGCATGGGCGACGTGCTCGGCTGGGGCCCCGGAGAGGAGGGCCGCGTGCCGCATCCCGTCGGCCACAGCCGTTGCGGATCCGGCGGGGATCCAGAAGACCTCGACTCCGTTCTCTTTGGCCCTCTGAGCTGTGCTTAGGGCGACCGTCGTTTTTCCCACCCCGCCCATTCCGGTCAGAACGTGGATACGCGGGTGGTCCGCCGCGTTGGCCTGCGCGAGAGCCGTGAGGGTTCCGTCCCGGCCCAGCACGGCCTCCGGGAGCCGGCCGTACGGCGCCTCTACCGATCCCAGTGCGAGCAACTCCTGGGCAGAGGGGCTGCGGCTGGTGAGGCCCATCTCCATGTTGATGACGGCACCGCGGAGATCCGCCCCCGGGGCGTTGAGGCCCGTCGAGCCGATGACACTGTTCGCTGTCGTGTCCCGAGCGGGCTCGGGTGGTTGCGTAGTCACTGCCCCTGCTCGGACCGGCCGAAGGACATGTTCACCGTGCCGCTGAACGTCGCTCCGGGGGCGTTCAGGCCGTGAGAGTCGCGCACGGTGTTGACGGTGCCGCCTGCAGGCCAGGTTAGGAGGGACTGCAGCTCTTCCATCTCGCGCCGGAACTCCGGGTCGGCCGCGGCCTCGCGACGCAGCGCCTCGCTGAGTGCGGCTACGGCATCCGGATCGTCGGTGTCCCGTCCCTCCAGTGCGGCAACGGCCCGGTCGTCGCTGGAGAAGCGGTCCCGGAGGCGTCGCCAGACATCCGTCACGACGGCTTCGCTCAGGCTTCCGCTGGCACCACCCAGAGCTGCAAGTGCCAACTCGGCGAACGCTAAGTCCATCTGAACTCCAGGAAGTTGATCATCTCATCTTGCGAAACGTCACTTTAGTGGCGTGCAACTTCCCGGGCCCCGCCTTCCCGTGGGTGTGTCGTTCAAAATGCGTTAGCGGCTGGTACGCGCGATCTCAATGGCGAGGGCGCCGAGGGCTTCTTTCTCGGGTGGTTAGATGGCGCGGACGTTGGTGAGCTGCTGTTCGCGGGTGGCGGTCGGGTTGACGTTCGCTGGTCCCTCGCCGTCGAGCAGTGCCTCGAAGTCCGAGTACTCAGTGACCCGCTTGACCTTCACGTCGCAGGTCTCGTCTGTGCCCGTGATGCGGAAGCGGATGGTTTCGCCGGCTGCGAGGTCGGCGAGGTGGGGGTACTTCACCCGTACTTCGATGGTCTTGGTACCTGCGGCGACGAGGTCGAAGTACTGGCGGTAGAGGTTGAGTTCTCGGACGCGGACGGTGGTATTGGTCATGGGGCGGGAATGCTCCTGGTGGTTGGTGCGGTCATGATGCGGCCGATCTCGGAGGCCGAGTACGAGCGGAAGAAGTGGCGGGGGTTGGACAGCAACGTATCGGTCAAGGTCAGCAGTTGCTCGGCAAACTCCGCGATGGTGCCGGGCCACTGACGAGTGTCGAGCATCCAGGCGGCTGCGCCTTCGGGCAAGGGCGCACAGCCTTCGCGGATCAGCGACTTGGACAGCTTGGCGCCGGTGTCGGTGACGACCTGCGGGCAGAACAAGCGGGCGGGGAGTTGGGCGCGGGTGAGGCCGACGGCCTGGAGGGCTTCGTCGACCAGGTGGGAGCCGAAGACCCAGTCGCCCGACTGCGCGACCGCTTCGGCAATAGCCGGAGACCGGGCGGGTGCGGTGGCCGCGCTGGCGGATGCCGAGCGCTCCCGTGAGGCGATGCCGGGCCGCGACGAGGTGCGGGCATCTTCGCCTTCCCGGCCGCCAAGCAGTTCGCGTACGCCGGGACGAGCCACCTGGCCGTGGGCGGGCGGAAGCATGTTCAGCAGGCCATCGCCAGTGCCGACACCGCGATCCGGCTCTATCGCAGTGCCGAAGACGACGATCAGTCGGTCGGAGACCTGTTCGCCGCCCACGTCGATCTTGCCCGCGGCCATCTGCTCCTGGGCGACCTGGACGGTACCGAGGCCATGCTCGGCTTCGTCCTCGACTCTCGGCCGGAGCGCATGTCGGCAAGCATTGTGCGCCGGCTCACCGCCCTGGGCCAGGAACTGAGCGGGCCACAGTACGGTGGAGCCGCGCAGGCCGTACACCTGCGCGAACGACTCCAGCACACGGCCGTCCTTGCGGCCTCACCCGCCGCCCACCCTCTGGAGTTGCCGACGTGACCGAACCGTCCGCCGCACACGCCGCCGCTGTCACCGACCGGGGCCGCCTCGCCGGAAGCGCCTACAGCACTGATCGGGATCTGGCCGCACGACAGTCGCTCTACCAGTGGCAGGCGCCCCGTTACGACCTGCCCGGCATCGTGGCCGAGCAACTGAGCGGCGTACGAGGGCGCATGGTCGACATCGGCTGCGGCAACGGCACGTTCATCCAGCGACTTCGCGACGAACGGCCCGACCTTGCTCTGCTGGGCCTGGACATCGCTCCTGGCATCCTCGCCAGTGTCCCTGGCCCGGTCGCTGTAGCGGACGCCACTCACTTGCCACTGGCCACGGGGAGCGCCGATGGCGCCTTGGCGCTGCACATGCTCTACCACGTCCTCGATATCCCGCAGGCGGTCAGGGAACTGTCCCGCGTCGTCACTCGTGACGGGTTGGTGATCGTCTCCACCAACAGCGATCGGGACAAGGCCGAGCTCGACGACCTGTGGCAGCGGGCAGCCGGCGACGTTCTCGGCACCGGACGCGGCCCGGCCCGCATCTCGCTCAGCGCCCGCTTCTCCCTGGAGAAGGCCCCGGCTTTCCTGGGCGAGGAGTTCGGGCGGGTGGAGACGACGGAACTGCCCGGCACCATCACAGTCCACGATCCCGAACCGGTCGTCGCGCACCTGGCCTCCTACCGGGCATGGGCGGACCAGCACGACGTGCCGTTCGGGGCGACGATCGAGCGGGCCCGCACCATCCTCGTCGATCACATCGATCAGCAGGGGGCCTTCGAGATCAGGTGCCTCGGCGGCGTCCTCGTCTGCCGCCGCTGAGAGCCGACTCGGCCATCGCTGTCGACCGTGTTCCGCAGGCCGATCGCTCACCGTCGTGGGCGATGACGGTCTGCCGCCCATGGTGACCCACGACCTGCGCCACTTCTCTACCTCCGCCCTCGTTGCCGGCGGAGCGAGCGTCAAGCAGGTCCACTGGTCCTCGGCCACGCGTCCGCCGTCATCACGCTGCGGATCTACGTGCACCTTTGGCCGGGCGAAGAAGACCGCACCCGGTCCGGCAGGGGCTCCGGTATGGAGTCCTGCGGGCCGGGTGCGGCCGGAAAGCGCTGCGTGTGATGTAACCGCAGGTCAAGCGGCATGATCGGCGATCAGGCCTTCTTCGTCTCCCAGAAGATCTTGTCGATCTGGGCGATGTAGTCCAGGGCCTTCTGGCCCGTGGCCGGGTCCTTCGAGCCCTTCGCGGTCGACAGCGCCTTGAGGGTGTCGTTGACCAGTTGGTGCAGCTCCGGGTACTTCTCGAAGTGCGGGGGCTTGAAGTAGTCGCTCCAGAGCACCGAGACGTGGTGCTTCGCGAGCTCGGCGCGCTGCTCCTTGATGACCGTCGCGCGCGCCTGGAAGTGGGCGTCGTCGTTGCCCTGCATCTTCTCCTGGACGGCCTTGACGGACTCGGCCTCGATGCGGGCCTGGGCCGGGTCGTACACGCCGCAGGGGAGGTCGCAGTGGGCGCTGACCTTCACCTTGGGGGCAAACAGGCGGGAAAGCATGGAGCTGTCCTTCCTCGTGATCGTCTTCTCAGGTGGGACATTACTCCGTGAGAAGCCTGTTTTCGCGGGTGCCCCCTGGGGCTTAGGACAAAAGTCCGGGGTCAGGATGGGACCGGTGGCGGAACGTACCGTGGGACCGGGAGGTGCCGAATGGCGGAGCACGGGCGGGAGCCGAAGGTGTCGTTGGGGATCGCCGAGGTGATGGGGCCGTCCATGTATCCGACGCTCAGACACGGCGACCAGCTCCTCGTGCACTATCGCGCTCCCCTCAAGCCGGGCGATGTGGCGGTGCTCAAACATCCGCTGCAACAGGACTTGCTCATCGTGAAGCGGCTGGTCGAGCGCCGCGACGGCGGCTGGTGGGTGCTCGGGGACAATCCGGGCGCCGAGGGGGACAGCCGGGTGTTCGGCGCGGTGCCCGAGGAGCTGCTGCTGGGGCGGGTCCGGGCGCGCTACCGGCCGCTGGGGGATCAGCGGTCGGCGCGCGCGGTGGTGTCCTGGCTGGTGTCGGCGCTGCGGCCGGTGCCGGCCGAGCGCTCGGTCTCCAGGCGTTTGCGGGCCCGGTAGGCGGCGACGTTGGCGCGGGTCGCGCAGCGGTCCGAGCAGTAGCGGCGCGACCGGTTGGTGGACGTGTCCAGATAGGCGTTGCGGCAGGGCGCGGCCTGGCACAGGCCGAGCCGGTCGACGCCGTATTCCGTCAGATGGAACGCGAGCCCCATCGCCGCCGTCGCCGCGAACCCGGCCGTCGCGTTGGAGGGGTGGTCCGCGAGGTGCATGTGCCAGCGCGGATGGCCCTCGTCGTCGAGGAAGTCATGGCCGGAGATCTGCGGGCTGACCGGGAATTCGAGCAGCAGTGAGTTGAGCAGGTCCACCGCCTGGGTGGCCTCGCCCGCGTCGGCGGCGGTGAAGACCGCGCGCAGCCGGGCCCGTACCGACCGGAAGCGGGTGACGTCCGCGTCGGTGGCGCGGCGGGCCGCCTGCGAGCTGGGGCCGAAGAGGGCGCGGACGGCCTCGACCGAGGTCAGGGTGTCCGTACCGCGGGCCGGTTCCTCGGTGTTGACCAGTCGTACGGCGGAGTCCGAGTAAGAGGCCAGTTCCACTTGTAGTCCTTACGGAAGCGGTCTAGGGTCTGGAGGGAAATCGGTGTAATGGCTGGTTGTGCTTCTAGGGTATTACGGAGGAGGGTTTCCATGACGGAGACGGGAACCGCGAGTGCCGGAACCACGGCTGCGGGAACCACGGCTGCGGGGACCGACTGGCGCGGCTGGCAGGAGAGCTGGGACCGCCAGCAGGAGTGGTACATGCCCGACCGCGAGGAGCGCTTCCGGGTCATGCTGGACATGGTCGAAGCCGCGGTGGGCCCCGAGCCGAGAGTGCTCGATCTCGCCTGTGGCACGGGAAGTATCACGGACAGGCTGCTCCGCCGGTTCCCCGGAGCGACCAGCACCGGCGTCGACCTCGACCCCGCGCTCCTCGCCATCGCCCGCGGCTACTTCGCCGGGGACGAGCGCGTGAGCTTCGTGACCGCCGACCTGAAGGACCCGGGCTGGACGGCGCTCCTGCCGGGCGGCCCGTACGACGCCGTACTCACCGCGACCGCCCTCCACTGGCTGCGCGCCGAGCCGCTCGCGGTGCTGTACGGGCAGCTCGCGGGCCTGGTCAGGGACGGCGGCGTGGTCATGAACGCCGACCATATGACGGACGGTTCCACCCCCAGGATCAACGCGATCGAACGCGCCCACCGGCATGCCGGAATGGACCGTGCCAAGGCCGCGGGCGCCCTCGACTGGGCGGACTGGTGGGAGCTGGCCGGCCGGGACCCGGTCCTCGCGGAACCGACCGCCGAGCGCTTCAGGATCTACGGCGAACACGCGGAAGGCGATACTCCATCCGTGGACTGGCACGCGCGGAAGCTGCGTGACGCGGGCTTCGACGAGGTACGGACGGTCTGGTCCTCACCGTCCGACTCCCTCCTCCTCGCGCTCAAGTAGGCACTCAAGTAGGCACTCAAGCAGGCACTCAAGCAGGCAGCGGACGGAGCGGGGCCGAGCTGAGCCGGACCGGGGCCGGTATACGCGTGAGGGGCGGTACGGACGGGTCCGTGCCGCCCCTCACGCGTGCCGCACCGCCTTCTACAGCACCTTCGACAGGAACGACTTCGTCCGGTCGTGCTGAGGGTTCGTCAGCACCTCGCGCGGATGGCCCGATTCGACGACCACACCGTCGTCCATGAAGACCAGCGCGTCACCGACCTCCCGCGCGAAGCCCATCTCATGGGTGACCACGATCATCGTCATGCCGTCCTGCGCCAGATCGCGCATCACGTCGAGCACATCGCCCACCAGCTCCGGGTCGAGCGCCGACGTGGGCTCGTCGAAGAGCATCAGCTTGGGCTCCATCGCCAGCGCGCGGGCGATCGCCACCCGCTGCTGCTGGCCGCCGGAGAGCTGCGACGGATAGCTGCCGGCCTTGTCGGAGAGCCCGACCCGGTCCAGCAGCCGCTCGGCACGGGCGCGGGCCACGGCCTTCGCCTCGCCGCGCACCTGGACCGGCGCCTCCATGATGTTCTCGACCGCCGTCATATGCGGAAAGAGATTGAAGCGCTGGAAGACCATGCCGATGTCCCGGCGCTTCCTGGCGACCTCGCTGTCCTTCAGCTCGTACAGCTTGTCGCCCTTCTGGCGGTAGCCGACCAGCTCGCCGTCGACCGACAGCCGGCCCGCGTTGATCTTCTCCAGGTGGTTGATGCACCGCAGGAAGGTCGACTTGCCGGAGCCGGACGGGCCGATCAGACAGAAGACCTCGCGCGGGGCGACCTCCAGGTCGATGCCCTTGAGGATGTGGGCGGCGCCGAAGGACTTGTGTACGCCCTCGGCCTTCACCATCTGGGTCATGCCATGCCTCCCTTGGGCCGGCCGAGGGACAGCAGGTTGACGCGGACGCGCTGGAACGGGGTCATCGACAGGCTGCGGCTCGACCCGCGCGCGTAGTGCCGCTCCAGGTAGTACTGGCCGATGCTGAGCACCGACGTCAGGATCATGTACCAGGCCGCCGCAAGGAACAGCATCTCCACCGTGGCGCCCGAGGTCTGCGCCACGTTCTGGGTCGAGCGCAGCAGCTCGGTGTACTGCACCGCCACCGCCAGCGACGAGGTCTTCAGCATGTTGATGACCTCGTTGCCCGTGGGCGGCACGATCACCCGCATCGCCTGGGGCACGACGACCCGGCGCAGCGTCTTGGCGTGGCTCATGCCCAGCGCGTGCGCCGCCTCGGTCTGGCCCTCGTCGACGGCCTGGAGGCCGGCCCGGCAGATCTCCGCCATGTACGCCGCCTCATTGAGCCCGAGGCCCAGCAGCGCGCACAGGAACGGCGTCATGAACGAGGACCACTCGTCCTTGTAGACGGGCCCGAGGTTGATGTACTCGAAGACGATGCCCAGGTTGAACCAGACCAGCAGCTGCACGTAGACCGGCGTGCCGCGGAAGAACCAGATGTAGAACCAGGCGATGGCGGACGTCACCGGGTTCTTGGAGAGCCGCATCACCGCCAGGACGATGCCGAGCACCACGCCGAGGAGCATCGCGAGCACCGTGATGATCACGGTGTTCTTGACGCCGGTCAGGATCTGGCCGTCGAAGAAGTAGTCGGGGATGGCGCCCCAGTTCACATCCGCCTGGGCGAACGCGTACACGAGCGCGACCAGCACGCCGAGCGCGACGACCGCGGACACGTACCGCCCGTAGTGCCGCACCGGAATCGCCTTGATGGATTCCGGTGCGGTGGACGACACGTCCCGCGGGCCTTCCTTGGGGTCGTCCGACTTGTCGATGTCAACCGTCACGGATGTTGCCTCTGCCTTTCAGAGCCTTCGAGTGGGCGCGGAATCAGGAACCGCCGTTGAGCTTGGCTTCCTTGACCGCGCCGTCCGCGACGCCCCACTTGGCGATGACCTTGTCGTACTCGCCGTTCTTGATGATCGCGTCCAGCGCGGACTGGAGCGCCTTCGTCAGCGGGTTGTTCTTGGCGACGGCGATACCGTACGGAGCCGCCTCGACCTGCTCACCGACCAGCTGGAAGTCATTGCCGCCGCCCGAGGTCTTCACCGCGTACGCCGCGACCGGGAAGTCACTGGAACCGGCGTCCGCGCCGCCGCCGCGCAGCCGGGTCTGCGCCTCCAGGTCGTTGTCGAAGGCCTCCAGCGTGATCTTGCCCTTGCCGGCCTGCGTGCACTTCCCGCTCTCGGCCTTGGCCAGATCGTGGGAGACGGTGCCGCGCTGGACGACCATCTTCTTGCCGCAGAGGTCGGACCAGGTGGTGATGCCCTTGTCGTCGCCCTTCTTGGTGTAGATCGAGACACCGGCGGTGAAGTAGTCGATGAAGTCGACGCCCTCGCCGACCTTCTTGCCGGTGTCGCCGTCCACACCGTTCTGCCGGTCCTTCGTGTCCGTCATGGCCGACATGGCGATGTCGTACCGCTTGGACCGCAGACCGGTCAGCAGGGTGTCGAAGGTGCCGTTCTCGAACTCGAACTTCACGCCGAGCTGCTTGCCGAGCGCGTCGGCGAGATCCGGGTCGATGCCGACGGTCTTGCCGGACTTGTCCTTGAATTCCACCGGCGGGTACGCGATGTCCGAGCCGACCTTGACGACGCCCTTGTCCTGGATCGCCTTCGGCAGCTGGTCGAAGAGCGGGGCCTTGGCCCCGGCGGAGGAGCCGCTGTCCTTCTTCTTGGCGCCTTCGGTCTGGTCGCCACAAGCGGTCAGCAGCAGGGTGCCCGCGACCGCGAGCGCGCCGACCGCGGCGATCCTGGACTTCGCGGCGGTCGTCCGGCGAGTGGTGCTTGCGGTCATGATCAGGATCCTCCGGCGGATGAGGGAGCTGCCAAATGGCCGAGCACGCGTCTTCGAGTGTCGCGACCGAGTGTGATTAGGGCATCTTGCCATTCGGACTGGCCCATTCAGGGGACCGGGCATGTCAAAATCGGGTAACGGGAGACCCCCTGCCCCCGGCGTGGCGGTACATCAAGACCGGACCATCTGCTGGAATACCTTCTTCCGGCCGGATAATCTCCGGCCCGTCTTCTTTCTGGGGCGTGGTTCATGCCGCTTATCGGAAGTGTCCGAATATTCGGCTATGAGTCATCTCACCGGGGAGATGCCGGGGAGATACGGACTCGTGGACGACGTGGTCCGTCCGGTAAGAAGGATGATTACACCCCTCATCCGGGGCTCAGGGCGCGTGTGCGGCGCGCCCGCGCGTAGTTGTCACCTTTCAGCGCCGAGCGGACCAACCCGGCGCGGATCGCGCACGCGGTGCCCACCCACCCCTCCTTGACCAGGAGCGGCAACCCTCAACTGATGAAGACTTAAGGGGTCATCCACATGGCAGCGGAGATTGTCAATCCTCGCAGCGACAGCGCCACCGACAACCAGGGCGGTACGGGGAGTGCTCCGGACGAGCCCTTCGATCCGGCCTTCACGCTGCACCGCGGCGGCAAGATGGCCATCCAGGCCACCGTGCCGGTGCGTGACAAGGACGATCTGTCCCTCGCGTACACCCCCGGGGTCGCGAAGGTGTGCAGCGCGATCGCCGAGCGGCCCGAGCTGGTGCACGACTACACCTGGAAGTCGCAGGTCGTCGCCGTCGTGACGGACGGTACGGCGGTGCTCGGACTCGGCGACATCGGGCCGGAGGCCTCGCTCCCCGTGATGGAGGGCAAGGCGATCCTGTTCAAGCAGTTCGGCGGGGTCGACGCGGTGCCGCTGGCGCTCGCGACCACCGACACGGACGAGATCATCGACACCGTCGTGCGGCTCGCGCCGTCCTTCGGCGGCGTCAACCTCGAAGACATCTCGGCGCCGCGCTGCTTCGAGATCGAGCGCAGGCTCCAGGAACGACTGGACATCCCCGTCTTCCACGACGACCAGCACGGCACGGCCGTCGTGACGCTCGCCGCCCTGCGCAACGCGGCGAAACTGACGAAGCGCGAGCTCGGCGAACTGCGCGCCGTCATCTCGGGCGCGGGGGCGGCCGGGGTCGCCATCGCCAAGTTCCTGCTGGAGGCGGGCATCGGAGATGTCGCGGTCGCCGACCGCAGGGGCGTCGTCAGCCGCGACCGCGACGACCTCACCGACGTCAAGCGCGAACTGGCCGAGATCACCAACCGCGCCGGGCTCTCCGGCTCGCTGGAAGCCGCGCTCTCCGGCGCGGACGTCTTCATCGGCGTCTCCGGCGGCACGGTCCCGGAGCCGGCGGTCGCGTCGATGGCGCCGGGCGCGTTCGTCTTCGCGATGGCCAACCCGAACCCGGAGGTCCACCCGGACATCGCGCACCAGTACGCGTCCGTCGTGGCCACCGGGCGCTCCGACTACCCGAACCAGATCAACAACGTGCTCGCCTTCCCGGGGATCTTCGCGGGCGCGCTCCAGGTCCGGGCGTCCCGGATCACGGAGGGCATGAAGATCGCGGCGGCGAACGCGTTGGCCGACGTGGTCGGCGAGGAGCTGGCGGCGGACTATGTGATTCCGTCGCCGTTCGACGAGCGGGTGGCGCCGGCGGTGACGGCGGCGGTGGCGGCGGCGGCGCGATCGGAGGGCGTGGCGCGCCGGTAGCCGTCCGGCGGTGCGCCGTCCGGCGGGGGGCGTGGTCCGGGGTGCCTTTCGGCTCGGGCCGGTTTTTGTGTGCGGGCTGTGGTCCGGGGCGCGGTCGTCTTCGGCTGGGGCCGGTGGTGTGGTGCGGGTTGTTGCCGGGTGGCGCGGTTCGCCTCCGGCTGGGGGGCGTGTCCGGGGTGCGTTTCGGCTGAGGCCGGTGGTTGTGCGCGGGTTGTTGCCGTGGGCCGGGGGCCGGGGCCTCCGGACATGTGCCTCCGGAGGCCCCGGACCCCGGCCCACGGCAACGAGACCGCAACCCGGCGACCGCACCCCGCACCCCGCACCCGCCCCGCCCCCCGCCGGAGGCACACCGCACCGGGCCGCAATCCCCCATCAGCCCCTGGTTCATGACCGCCTGTTGTGATGCCCTGTGACGACTGTCGACTCAGGAGGCGCTTGTGAACCTGCTCGTCAATGGTGACGCCGAGCGTGGACCCGGAGGGAGTGCCGAGCCCGTGTCCGCCGTTCACGGTTGGGTCGTACGGGAAGGCGCGCCCGCGCTCGTCGGGTACGACGTCGGGAACGGCTATCCCACCTCCGCGGACCCCGGCCCCGCACACCGTGGCAGCCGGTTCTTCTCCGGCGGGAACAGCCCGCGCACCGCCCTCGTCCAGGACGTCCCGCTGCCCGTCGATGGGCCGGCCGGCCGCGCCGCCGTGGATGCCGGGCGTGTGCGGTACGCCGTTTCCGGGTGGCTCGGCGGGTACGCCACGCAGGAGGACGGCGCCAGGCTGTCGGTCGAGTTCCGCGACGGCAGGGGCACACCCGTCGCCCTGTCCGTGCTCGGCCCGGTCACCGCGGCCGAACGCGGCGGCCGGACCGCGCTGGTCGAGCGGAGCGCCCAGGCCGCCGTGCCGCCCGGCGCCCGGTCCGCGCGGGTGCTGCTCGTCTTCACCCGGTCCGGCTCCGGGGTCTCCAACGACGGTTACGCCGACGCGCTCTCGCTGACTCTGACGGCCTCGGGGGGACGGGCATGAAACTGAACCGACGCGATCTGCTCAAGGCGGCCGGAGCCGCCGGAGCGCTCAACGTGGTCTGGCCGCTGAGCGCCGGGCTCTCGCCCGCGCAGGCCCGCGAGGCCGCCGAGGCGCTCGGCTCGACGTACGACGCCGCTCCTTTCACGCTCGGCGTCGCCTCGGGCGATCCGCAGCCCACGAGCGTGGTGCTGTGGACGCGCCTCGCGCCCGAGCCGTTCGCCGAGCCCGGTGAACAGCCGCTGCCGGAGGTCGTCGAGGTGCGCTGGGTCGTGGCCGAGGACCGGGCGCTGCGCCGGGTCGTCGCCCGGGGCACGGCCCCCGCGTCCGCGACGCTCGGGCACAGCGTGCACGTACCGGTCCACGGCCTGCGTCCGGGCCGCGCGTACTGGTACGCGTTCACCGCGCTGGGCCGTACCAGCAGGCTCGGCAGGACCAGGACCGCGCCCTCGGGACGCGTGGGGAGTGTCCGCTTCGCCGCGGCCAACTGCCAGAACTACCCGCAGGGTTACTACGCGGCACTGCGCGGGATCGCCCGTGAGCGGCTGGACTTCGTCATCCATCTCGGCGACTACATCTACGAGTACGGGCCCGAGGGCGGCGAGGTCGTCCGCGACAACAACGGCCCGATGATCTACACGCTCGCCGACTACCGCAAGCGCCACGCGCTCTACAAGGGCGATCCGTCGCTGCGCGAGGCGCACGCGGCCCACCCCTGGTTCCTGACCTGGGACGACCACGAGGTCGCCAACGACTACAGCGGTACGGGCGGCGGGGCGCCGTTCCTCCAGCGCCGGGCAGCCGCCTACCAGGCGTGGTACGAGCATCTGCCGCACCGCGACGCCGGTGACTCCGCCCTGCCCGACCCGGACATCCACCGGGTACGCCGCTGGGGCGATCTGCTGGAGCTGGCCGTGCTGGATCTGCGGCAGTACCGCTCCGCGCAGAACCTCCCGGACGGCACGATCCTCGGCGCCGACCAGAAGGCGTGGCTCAAGAGGACCGTCGACCGCGCCCCCGACTCCTGGCACATCTGGGCCAACTCGATCATGCTCAGCCAGCTGCGCGGCTCGCCCGGCGGTTCGTACATGTTCACCGACCAGTGGGACGGCTTCCTCGCCGAGCGCAAGGAGGTGCTCGGCCATGTCCGTACCAGCGGTCTGGAGGACCTCGTCGTCCTCACGGGGGACTGGCACTCGGCGTTCGTCGATGACATCAGGCCGGACTACGACGACACGGAATCGCCCGTCATCGGTACGGAGTTCACGGCGCACTCGGTGACGTCCAGCGCGTACGACCCGGAGTGGAACGCGACCAACGGCCCGCTCATGGGCCGGGCCAATCCGCACCTCCAGTACTTCGAGGGAAACCGGTACGGCTACGACGTGTACGAGGTGACACCGGAGCGCTTCACCACCCATATGCGGGTGATCGAGGACCGCCGGGATCCCGCCTCGCCCGTGTCCACGCTGACCACCTTCCACGTGGACCGGGGAACGGCGGGCGCGTACGAGGACCCGGCGACGAGGAACTCGCCCGCGCAGTACCGCAGGGACTGATCCGGGGCGCGGGACGCGTGTCACACGCGCGTACGGTTCCTCCGCGTCCCGCGTCCGCTCTATCGTCAAGGTCATGTTCGCCGCCTACGCAGCCCGTATTGACCGCGACCACCCCCTCAACGGCCTTGAGCTGGGCGAACGCCCCGCGCCCGAGGTGCGCCCCGGCTGGACCACCGTCACGGTGAAGGCCGCCTCGCTCAACCACCACGATCTGTGGTCGCTGCGCGGGGTCGGCCTGCCCGAGGGCAGGCTGCCGATGATCCTCGGCTGTGACGCCGCCGGTCTCGACCCGGACGGCAACGAGGTCGTCGTGCATTCGGTGATCGGCGGAGGTGACCACGGCGCGGAGCCCCGTTCGATCCTCACCGAGCACTACCAGGGCACGTTCGCCGAGCAGGTCACCGTGCCCGCCGGGAACGTCCTGCCCAAGCCGCCGCAGCTCACCTTCGAACAGGCCGCCTGTCTGCCGACCGCCTGGCTGACCGCGTACCGGATGCTGTTCACCAACGCCGGTGTCCGGCCCGGGGATTCGGTCCTCGTCCAGGGCGCCGGCGGCGGGGTCGCCACGGCGGCCATCGTCCTCGGCAGCGCCGCGGGGCTACGGGTGTACGCGACCAGCCGCGACGAGGCCAAGCGGGCGCGCGCGGTCGAACTGGGCGCGCTGGAGGCGTACGAGCCGGGCGCGCGGCTGCCGCACCGGGTGGACGCCGTCATCGAGACGGTCGGCGCCGCGACGTGGTCACACTCCATCAAGTGCCTCCGGCGCGGTGGCACGCTGGTGATCTCGGGCGCCACGAGCGGTGACCGTCCGGCGCACGCCGAGCTGACCCGGATCTTCTTCCTGGAGCTGAGGGTCGTCGGCTCGACGATGGGGTCGAGGGACGAGCTGGAGGACCTGCTCGCCTTCTGCGCGGTGAAGGGCGTACGGCCGGTGATCGACGAGGTGCTGCCGCTGGAGCGGGCGCGGGAGGGCTTCGAGCGGATGGCGGCGGGCGATCTGTTCGGCAAGGTCGTACTGACCCCCTGAGGTGTCAACGTGTGTTGACAACGCCTCCATGTCAACGTACGTTGACGTCATGACCGAAGCAACGGATCTCGCCGAGCGGGCGGGTGACCGCGACCCCCGGGTCGGGCTGAGGGCGGTCGCCGCGCTGCGGCGGCTGCTGGAGCAGCTCGAAGCAGTACAGGTGCGCAGCGCCCGCAACCAGGGCTGGTCGTGGCAGGAGATCGCGGACGAGCTGGGCGTCAGCCGGCAGGCCGCGCACAAGAAGCATGGGAGGCAGTGATGTTCGAACGGTTCACCGAGGGCGCCCGCGGTGTGGTCACCGGGGCCGTCGGACACTCCGAGCGCACGGGAGCGGACACAGTCACCGATGAACACCTCCTGCTGGCGCTGCTCGACCAGCAGGGCACCCGCGCGTCCTTCGCGCTGACCGCGCTCGGTATCACCGACCGGCGCGACTCCCTGGAGGACGCGTTCGCCCAGGCGCGCAGGCGGGGCGGGCTGACACAGGCGGACACGGACGCGCTGGCCGGGATCGGGATCGACGTGGGGGAGATCGTCTCGAAGGTCGAGGAGGCCCACGGCGAGGGCGCGATGCGGGTCGGCAGGAAGCCGAGGCGGTGGTGGTCGGGGCACCGGGGATTCACCCCGGCGGCGAAGGCCACGCTGGAGAAGTCGCTCCGGATCGCACTGGGCCGCGGCGACCGCCACATCGGCGACGAACACCTCCTGCTCGCGCTGACGGCACGGCCGGGGGTGGTGTCGGAGGTCCTGGCGGACCACGGAGCGACGTACGCGGCGGTGGAACGCGCGATGTTCGGCGGCCTGTCGAAGGCGAGCTAGGTGTTCGGTCCGGCCGATCTTCGTGTGCTCGGAGCGCCTGGTGCGGCGTCGACCGGGCGGGACCTGGTCGGTGGCGCGGGGTGAAGGGGGGCGCGCAGGGGTCGTGTCCGGGACGTAGAGCGTGATGTGTGGCGCGCGGACGCCCGAACCATCGTCTGGCCGGAGTCGTGCCGTAAATCATGCAGTCCCGGACATGAGCCCGGAGCGCCACCCGGCGACAACCCGCACACGACCACCGGCCTCAGCCAAAGACGACCACACCCCGGACCACAACCCGCACCCGAAAACCGACCCCCGCCAGAGACGACCGCACCCCGGCCCCCGCCCCGCGTCACCCCTTGCGCAACACCCCGTCGATACGCGTAGCCGCCGCCGACAAGTGCCCGCTCGCCTCCGTCAGTTGCGCCTCCGTCACCCCGTTGTCCCGCGCCGCGTCGCGGATGTCGTCGCGGAAGCGGTCCAGCAGCCGGTCCAGGTCGCGTGCCGGGTCCCCCGTCCGCGGGATGTCCGCAGCCCAGCCCGGGTCGGGCTCCGCCTGCTCGGCGGGCGGCGGTTTGCGGGTGGACCAGGCCGTGCCGGCCAGGCCGCTCAGCTGGTCGGCCAGTTCCGACATGCCCTCGCGTACGGCGCTCGGCCAGTCGCCCCGCACGAAGTGGTCCTGGACCTGGTCCTGGACCTGCTTCGCGATGCGCTCCACCGTCTCGCGGGTCTGCTGCGC
This sequence comes from Streptomyces sp. L-9-10, assembly GCF_004151105.1. GTDB lineage: Bacteria > Actinomycetota > Actinomycetes > Streptomycetales > Streptomycetaceae > Streptomyces. The sequence goes on along the minus strand of NZ_PHRF01000095.1, from coordinate 50,239 downwards.
GTCCTCGCGGGCCCGGCGGGACTCGTCCTTCGCGCGGCGGGCCTGCTCCTTCCACTCCTGCTTCGCGCGCTTGAGTTCCTCCTTGGCCGCGCGCCAGGAGTCGTTGTCCCCGAAGGCCGACTCCCAGTCCGTCCGCGTGCCGCCCTTGCGGGTCTCGGAGGCCGCCGCGCGCATCTCGCTGCGCAGCTGGCCCGCCGCGCCCCGTACGTCGTCGCGGATCTCCGCCGCCAGCTCGGCCACGGACTCGCGGATCTCCAGCTCCAGGTCGGCCAGCTCGCCCCCGCGGCCCGCCAGTTCGGCGCGGCCCGCGTCGGTGATCGAGTAGACCTTGCGGCCGCCTTCGGTGGCGTGTGTGACGAGGCCCTCGGCCTCCAGCTTGGCCAGCCGGGGGTAGACCGTGCCGGCGGACGGTGCGTACAGGCCCTGGAAGCGTTCCTCCAGGAGGCGGATCACCTCGTAGCCGTGGCGCGGCGCCTCGTCGAGGAGCTTGAGCAGATAGAGGCGGAGTCGGCCGTGGGCGAAGACCGGAGGCATGGTCAGAGCTCCTTCGTGTCGGACGGCGCGGTGCCGGCCCGGGACGGGGAGGGGGAGTCGTACGGGCCGTCCTCCGCCGGTGGCCTTCTCAGCAGCGCGATCGAGCCGGACACCGTGGTCGCCTTGAGCGTGCCGGTGCCCGCCCCCAGTGTGCCGGTGATCTTGTGCGCGCCCCACTGGCCGCTGACCCGCAGATCCTCGAACGCGTTGGAGACGGCGCCGCTCGCCGTGTTCACCTCGACCCGCGCGTCCGTGGGGTGCGGCAGCCGGATCGCGATCCCGCCCGAGACCGTCGTCAGCTTGATGTCGGTGGGCTCGCCCGTCGGGTCGACGTCCACGACCATGTCGCCGCTGACCGAGTCGGCCCGTACGGACGATCCCGCGCCCTCGACGACCGTCAGATCGCCCGAGACGGAGTGGAAGCGCAGCTCGCCGGTGACCGCCTGGGCCTCCACGTTGCCGGAGACCGTGTCGGCGCGCACCGCGCCGGACAGCCCCACGAGCGTGGTGTCGCCGCTGACGCCCCGGACGTCCGTACGCCCCCGTACCCCCGAGACCACGGCCCCCGCGCCGACCACCCCGACCTCGACCTCCGTCCCCGCGGGTACCGCGACGGAGACGACCGCGCTGCGGTGCCTGCCCTTGCGGTCCAGCCAGTTGAGGAAGCCCTTCCAGGGCAGGTCCTCGTAGGCGATCGTGAGCGTGGAACCGTCTCTGGTCACGATCAGCGGCGGGCCCTCGACCTGGGAGATCTCCAGATGGGCGCCGCCCTGTTCGTTCAGGACGGACTCGTCCGTGCCGACGACGTTCACGGTCCCGTTGACCACCCGCACATTGAGCGAGGTCACCGGGTCGTCAAAGGTGAGCTTTCTCGGCTCGGCGACTTCCCACGTCGACTCTGCCATGGTGCTGACCTCCTGAGGCCCGGCGTAACGCAACATATCGCGTCTCTTGGTGAACACGATATATCGCGGTTATCGGAAGTCAAGGCCGGGTGGCCGAACCCGTGAGGCGCGAGGACAGCCGCCCGGCGGTCACAACGCCCATATCCCGGCAAAGTGCCCTAGCGTAAAGCTATGAACGCGACTTCCGTGGGGGCTCTCCTGCTCTGCCGGGCCGAGCCGGCGGCGGTACGGCCCGCCGCCCATCTGCTCCGCGAACGGCTGCTGCTCGCCCCGGCGGGCGAGGGCTGGACCGTGCTGGTGCCCGAGGGCAAGCCCTGGCTGCACGGCGGCGATCCGGTCGACCGGGTGGTCGTGAGCTGGGCCACCGCGCTCGCCGTCGGCTCCAACTGGCCGGTTCTCGCGCTGTGGTGGGACGCGGACCGGGCCGGTTACACCCTGGCGGCCGGCTTCCGGCGCACCGTCGGCTATGTCTGGCTCGCGGACGGCACGCCCGCCGGGGAGGACGAGGCGATGCGTACGTTCGCGGCCCGCCTCGGCCTCGATCCCGTCCTGGATCTCCAGGCGCTGGAGCCGCTGACCCGTCAGGACCCGGAGGCGGACTCCCGGGCCAGGCTGCGCGTGCTGGCCGCGTTCCTCACCCGTACCGGCCTCATGCTTCCGGCGGGTCTCACCCCGGGCGAACCGGCCGACCGGCTGCGCGAGGTCGCACGGATCCAGCCGGACGCCGAGCCTCTCGAATGGGCCGGCTGGCGCGACACCGTACGGGCCGAGCTGGACGTGGTGGAGGACGGGCCGCTGGGCCCCTGGCTCCGCGGTCCCAAGGCCCGGCTGCTCGCCGCCGCCCAACTCGCGACGGGCGTACCGCTGGTCCTCTGGGCGGCCCGCCGCCGGAGCGCCGGGTGGGCCTTCGCGGGCACGCTGCTCGTCACGCACGGCGTGCTGGGACTCGCGTACGACCGGTTCCGCGCCCAGGAATGAGCGACGGGACGGCCGACGGGACGGCCGACGGGACGGCCGACGGGACTGCGGATCGGATGAGCGACTATTCGTCGTAGTCGTCGTCTTCGTCGTCCAGCCGCGCCAGCCACGTCGCGAGACGTTCTACCGGGACCTCGAAATCGGGATTGAGGTCGACGAACGTACGCAGCTGTTCGGCCAGCCACTCGAAAGTGACCTCCTCCTCGCCGCGCCGTTTCTCCAGTTCCTCGATCCCACGGTCGGTGAAGTACATGGAATCAGCCTAATGCCTGGTGAGCGGGGTGTGAGGACCGGGAACGAGGTCCCCGCCGCCGCGGAGAACCGTTCGGGTGCGTGCCGCCGTCCTTTCCCATGACCCTCGCGCCGGCCCTCTACTGCCGTTAATCTGCGGGGAATTGGGGGAAACGGGGGAAGTCATGGGTGATGACGAGGCCAATGTCACGCGTATCGAAATGCCGGACGGCACGCCCGTATGGGCCCGGATCTCGGGGGCCGCGGAACTGCGCCGCCCTTCCGGGGGCCTGACCTACGCGGACACCGGGTTCGCCGACCAGGTGCAGGCCCGGGTCGAGAGCCTGCAATCCGTCGTGACCAGCGTCGCGCGGTCTCTTGCCGGGCCTCTACGCGCGGTGCGTCCCGACGAGGTGAGTGTTGAGTTCGGCATCGAACTCACCGCCAAGTCCGGCAAGATCGTCGGACTGCTCGCGGACGGTGAGGCCAAGGGGGGCATCAAAGTCACCCTGACGTGGAACGACGGCGGTCCGCCCGCCGATCTCGCCGGGCCACGGCCGCTGGTGCCGTCCCAGACCGCGCCACCACCACCGCCCGCCGCGCCACCGTCGGCGCCGCCGGCCGTCCCGCCCGCTGTCCCGCCGTCCGTCCCGCCCGTCGCGCCGACCGCCGGTGGCACGCCCGGCGCACAACCCGGCGCACCGGCGCATCCCGACGGGCCCACGCCCCCGGCCGGGAGCGGAGCATGATCGACGGGCTCGGCCGGGGCGTGCCCGGGGCCTTCGGGGACAGCGGACTCGCCCTCCGCGACCTCGTCATGGCCGCCACCGTGCGCATCCATGGCCCGGAGGGCGGGTATGACCCTGACGGGCCGAGCGGAAGCTTCCTGGGGAGCGGCTTCTTCATCGCCCCGAGCTGGGTTCTCACATGTGCGCATGTGGCGTTGCAGGGGGAGGGGCGGGACGTGACCGTGGTCTTCGAAACCGGTCCCCGAAGCGGCGAGACGGCGGTCGCGGGGGCCGTCGTGGCGGCGCTTCCCGAGGCGTCCCCCGGCGGTGCCGGTCCCGGCGCGGGCTGGCCGGCGCCGGATCTCGCGCTCGTCCGGCTCAGCAGGCCCGTCGACCACGCCTGCGTGTATGTGAGCGAGCGTCCCGCGAAGTTCTTCGGCGGCGAGCCGGTGCTCTACTCGGGCTGGACCGAGGTGGGCGGCCGGCTGAAGCGGCTCAGCGGGCAGTGCGCCGTCCAGGGCACGGTCGGCGGCTGGGCCGACTCCGACGAGCAGATGCGGCTCGGCGGGGACGTGCTGCCGCCGGGGGTCTCCGGCGGGCCCGCCGTCGATCTGCACCGCGGCGAAGTGGTCGGGGTGCTGAAGTCACAGCTCCTCGGCGCCATGGGCGGGACCTCCATCGCCATCGACCGGCTGCGTTCGCTGCCGGTGCCCGCCACCATGGCCGGGGCGGAGTCGGACGACGACTACCAGGCGGTGTTCCACGCCCATGACCGCTACCACGCCGACCGGCACATCAGCCGGGTGGGCACCGACCGTACGTGGACCGACGTGCAGAGCTCCCTCGCCACCGGCGCCGACCGCGCGCTGACCCCGCAGCAGCGCGTCACGCTGCTCGGCAGGCTCGCCGAGCTGCCGCCGCCGGTCTCCACCCACAGCCTGCTCGATCTGCTCTTCCGGCTGCCCAATGTGCACTCCGTGGACCGCTATCCCGCGCCGCGCAGCTGGCGGGACGGGCTCGGGGCGCTCTACGAGACCCGCGGCGGGGAGGCCGCGCTCGAACTCGTCCTGCGCTACTGCATGAGCGTCATCTCCGCCGAGCGCCCCTATGTCACGCACACCACCGCGACGGCCGAGCAGAAACTCTGGGACTGGGTGAAGGGGCTCGCCGACAGCCAGCTCTCGCGGGAGTTCCGCAACGAGATCACCCGGCTGTGGTCCGCCGGACGCCACCGTACGGACCGCGAGCAGCGGCGGGCGGCCCCGGCCTACGGCGAGCGGCCACGGGAAGGGGAGCGCCCCTTCGTCCTGCTGGAGCTGGAGCCGCGCGGCTGGGAGCGGGACAGCTACGACTGGCGGGTGGGCGTCGCCCGGCACAGCGGAGAGGTGGTGCCGGTCGCCGAGGACAGCCGCGGCACCCCCGGCCACTCGCTGCGCACGCGCCTCACCGCCGCGCTGACCGAGGCGTTCCGCCGCTGCGACGAGCCGGACAGCCCCGCCATGCTCCAGGTGGCCGTCGTACAGGCGCTGCTCGGCCTTGAGGTCGACGGCTGGCAGCTGTCGCCCGACGAGCCACCGCTCGGCGTCACGCGTCCGGTGGTCGTGCGCTGTTCGGACCAGGAGTCACCGCTCTCGGAGGACGAGGCGCGGGAGCGCAGGGCGCGCTGGAGCCGTACGTGGAGTGCGGCGATGCAGGCCGAGGTCATCGACTGCGAGGACGGATTGCGGGTACCCGTTCCTACGGAGGAGAGCCTGCGCTCTCTGGCGTACGAGACCGTGCCCGTGCTCTGCCGCTACGGCGACCGGCCCGACGGGGAGACCTCCGCCGGTCTGGCGCGGGTGGTGCGCGGCGGCTTCCATGTCGCCCTCCTGCGACGCGGCATGGACCGTCCCGACGTGGTCTGCGCGGACTTCCACCGGGGCGCGGTGGCCACCGTCGCGGAGGCGGGCACCGCCGATCAGCTGCCGTGGAAGATCCAGGAACTGAGACAGGGAGTGCGCGCGGGCCGTACGGAGATGTTCTGGTCGGACGGAGTCGCGCTCTTCTACGACGATCCGCACCACCCGCTTCCCGGCTCCGGCCAGTTGCTGGAAGCGCCGTGAACCGCCCCGGCCGTCGGCCTCTTACGGGGTCGGCGGCGGATCGCTACCGTGTGGCACGTTCGGCGGTTGCTGCCCCTGGCGGACGAGTGATGACGAGGAACACGCAATGAGTGAACCCAGCGAGTGGCTCATCTACCGAGGGGCCGGCGAACCGCACGGAGGCATCACGCAACTGCCTCCGCCGCCTCCCTGGCGGGACTTCGCGGGCCGCGGCGACAACTCCCCGCACGGCGAGGGCGGTACGGACGACGGCAGGGACGGCGGCGACGGCTCGGCCGACCGGCGGCTCGGCGGCTACCGGCACGAGGCGGAGCTGCACCGGCCGGGCGCCGAGGAGCTCGAAATGATCAACGCGGCCCTCTACTTGAGGCGCCCGCTGCTGGTCACCGGAAGCCCCGGCGCGGGCAAGAGCACGCTGGCCCACTCCGTCGCGCACGAACTGGGGCTCGGCAGGGTGCTGCGCTGGCCCATCGTCAGCAGGTCGGCCCTCCAGGACGGGCTGTACCACTACGACGCGATCGCCCGGCTCCAGGACGTGCAACTGGCCGCGCACAGCGCCGCGGGCACGAACGGGGCGGGCGGCACGGACGGTGCGGGCGGCACGGACCGTCATGACCCGTCGGCGGACATCGGCAGCTATATCCGGCTCGGCCCGCTGGGCACCGCGCTGCTGCCCTCGGAGCAGCCCCGCGTGCTGCTCATCGACGAGCTGGACAAGAGCGACATCGATCTGCCGAACGACCTCCTCAATGTGCTGGAGGAAGGGGAGTTCGGCATTCCGGAGCTGGAGCGGATCGCCGACCGGCTGCCCGACGGCGAGGCCGAGGTCCTCACCGACGACGGCAGGAAGGTGAAGATCAAGGGCGGCCGGGTGCAGTGCCGTGCCTTCCCGTTCGTCGTCCTCACCAGCAACGGCGAGCGCGACTTCCCGGCGCCCCTGATGCGCCGCTGTATCCATCTGGAGCTGGGCCGCCCCGACCACCAGCGGCTCGCCACGTTCGTACGGGCCCATCTCGGCGACGAGGCCGCGCGCGCCGGCGACGATCTGATCATCCACTTCCTGGAGCGCTCCCGCAGCGAACTGATCTCCACCGACCAGCTGCTGAACGCCATCTATCTCACCGACGCCGCCGCCCCGGCGGGCCGCGACCGCCTCGCCGACCTGCTCATCCAGCGACTCGACCGGCCGAGGTGATGCGCTGATGGCGGGCGGTGCGGCGGACCGTACGACGGACGACGGCCCGGCGGGCGGGCGGGCGCCGTACGGCGGCGCTCTGCTGACCGCGCTCGTCGCCCGGCTGCGCGAGGCCGGTCTCGACCCCGACGCCGAACAGATCTGCGACGCCCTCTGGCTGGCCGAGCAGACCGGACGCGGCCGGACGGCGCAGGGCCCCGGCGCGGACGGCGCGGACGGTACGGACAGCGCCGAGCGGACGCCCCCGACCGGCGCGACGGCCGTGGCACCGGCGGTCCTCACCGACCCCGTCCAGGAGACCGGGCCGGAGGACGAGCCCTCGCCGGGGCCGGACCCCGGCGAGGAGGGCGACCGCCGGATCTCGCTCTACCCCGTACCGAGCCACGGCGTGCGGCGCACGCGGTACGGGCGCGGCGCCACCGCGCTCACCCTCGGGGTGCCCGCCGCCCCCGCGCTGCCCGCCCCCCTCGAACTCCAGCGCGCGTTACGGCCACTTCAGCGCTACCGGCCCGCCGCGCCGCCGTTGCGCCGTACCCTTGACGAGGTGGCGACAGTGGAACTCAGCGCTCGGGCCGGCGGGCTGATCATCCCGGTATTCCGCGGGGTGTCGCGGGCGGACGCGCTGCTCCAGTTCGTCATGGACGCCTCGTCGTCGATGCGCGTCTGGGAGCGCCTCTTCGCGGAACTCCAGCAGATATTCGGCCAGTTGGGCGCCTTCCGCGATGTGCAGGTGCGCTATCTGCACCAAGGGCCCGACGGCGCGCCCGCCGTCAGCAGAAGCCCCGACCCGGCCGCAGCGCCGCTCAGCTCCGCCGACCGGCTCAGCGACCCGACCGGCCGCCGTGTCACCGTCGTCGTCAGCGACTGCGCGGGTCCGCTCTGGCACAGCGGACGCGCCCAGCGGCTGCTGCACCAGCTCGGCCGCCAGGCGCCCACCGCCGTACTGCAACCGCTGCCGCAGCGCATGTGGAACCGCACCCGGCTGCCCGTCTCCTACGGCGTCCTGTCCCGGGGCGAGGGGCCGGGCGGCGCGGCCGTGCTGAAGGTCGGCGGCGACGCCGCCACGGCGCCCGCCGCGCGGCCGGGAGCCCTCGCGATCCCCGTACTGCCCCCGGTCGCCGGCGCGCTCGACGCCTGGGCGCGGCTGCTGTCGGGCACCGGCGCGGGCCAGATCTCCGGCGCGGTCGCCTGGGTGCGCGCCGACCAGCCCGCGGCGCCCGTGCCGCGCCGCGGCGACCGGATGTCCTCGCTCCAGCTGGTCAGCCGGTTCCGCTCGGCCGCCTCGCCGGCCGCCGGGCAGCTGGCCGTCTATCTCGCCGCGGCCCCGCTCTATCTGCCGGTGATGCAGCTGGTGCAGCGCACGATGCTGCCCGACTCGGGCCCGTCGGAACTGGCCGAGGTGCTGCTCAGCGGACTGCTCTCGCGCAGCAAGGGCGACGGCGCGGACGACGGCCAGTGGTACGAGTTCGCGCCGGGCGTCCAGGACGCGCTGCTCGGCCCCCTGGGACGGGACGAGGCGCTGCTCGTGCTCAAACACTGCTCGGAGTACATCGAGCAGAGATTCGGCAGAGGCGGCCCCAACTTCCCGGCTCTGGCCCTGGCCCAGCTGGGCGACGGCGGTCGCGGCCCGTACCTCCCGCGCGGCGGCCTCGACGACGACGGCGCGTTCCGCGGCGAGGGCGAGACGGAGATCGAGCCGGACGGCGAGAACGGCGACGCTGTGGAGAACGGCGGGCCGGAGGGCGGCGCGCGGCGCGCCCCCGACCCCTTCGCCGAGGTCGCGGCCCGGGTGCTCGAACGGTTCATGCCGCTGCCCCCGCCGTTCGCGCCGTACGGCGGCCAGGTCCTCGCCCCGCCCACCAACGACGCGGTGGAGAGCGCCCGCGGGCTGCTGCGCCAGTTCGACTCGGACAGCATGGTGCAGTATCTGATCGACGCCGTACAACTGCTGCGCGGCGCCACCGAGCGCGAGGAACCGGCGTCCGGCTCCGACCCCGAGCTGTGGGCCGAGTTCGCCCGCTGTCTGCTGCGGCTGTGGGAGGTCCAGGGCGGCGGCGGACTGCTGCGCGAGGCCGAACGCGCCGCCCAGAAGGCCGCCGCGCACCCCCGGGCCGTACGGGAACGGGCCGTGCTCGCCAAGGTGTTGCACGCCGCGGCCGACGACCGGCGGCGGCGCGGTGACCGGCGCGCCGCGCTGGAGCTGCTGCGCCGCGCCGACCGCGAGTACACCGTCGCCTGCGCGGCGCCGGGACTGGAACCGGGCGAGGCGCTGCGGCTGACCCTGGAGCGGGTGCGCGCCCTGGAGGAGCAGTGGCGGCTGGGCGGCGACAGCGCGCTGCTGCACGGCGCGATCGGCATGCTGGAGGCGTTCGCGGACGTCTGGCCCGACCAGGAGAACCGGCCGCCCGGCCTGCCGCTGGCCCATGGACGCACGCTGCTGCGGCTGTCCGGCGCGACCGGCGACCCCGAGCAGTCCCAGGTGTACGCGGGCCAGGCGGCGCGCTCGCTGCGCAGGGCGCTCGCCCCCGGCGGCCACACCGTCGGCACACAGGCCCGGATCCTGCTCGACCTGGTGGACGCGCTGCTGCGGTCGGGCGACGGCCTGGACGAGGCGGGGACGCTCGTCGAGCAGTCGCTGGTGACCGTACGGGACGAACGGCTGCTCGCCTCGCTCAGGACGCGGGCGGGCCGGGTGCGGGTCGCCCGCTACGAACGCTCCGGCGACCCGGGCGATCTGGAGGAGGCCGCCGAGTACTTCGCCCGTGCCTCGCGCGGAGTGCCCCGTGACTCGCGGGCGCACGCGGATCTGCTCGCCGAGTGGGGCAGCACCCTGCTGAGGCGTGCGGAACGGCCGGACGGCAGCCGGTACATCGGCGCGGCGGTACGGGTGCTGCGCGACTGCCGTACGGAAACGGTGCCCGGCGTCCGGCAGGCCGACCGGCTGCTGATGCTGGGGAAGGCCCTGATGCTGCGCCACCGGCTGGGCGGCGACCGGGTGGATCTGCGGGAGGCCGAGCATCTCTTCGGACTCGCGGCCCAGGAGGCGCGCGATCCGCTGACCGCCGCCCGCTGCTGGCTGGAACTGGGCCGCTCCCACTTCGACGCGCACCGGATCCTGCACCGGCCGACCCGGCTCGACGAGGCCGCCGAGGCGTTCAGGGACGCGGCGGACTCGGCCAGGACCGCGGAGACGGAGCAGGACAGTCCGCGACAGCGGCTGGAAGCCGTGGCACTGCGCGCCGAGGCCAACCACTGGCGGGGCATGACCTACGAGGAGGCCGGAAGGCCCCGGGCCGCGCGCGAGGCGTACCGCGCGGCGCGTACGGAGTGGAGCAGGCTGCCGGACGGCGGCGGCGAGCGGGGGCGTTCGACGATGGAACGGCTGGCCGAGCTGGAGCGGTGAGGACCGGGCGCGTACGGGGTACGGAAGGGGTACGACCGGTACGACGGCACGGGCACGGCAACGGGGAGGCGTGATGGACGAGTTGGCACGGACGGCGCACACGACGGACGCCGCGCACAGGGCACACACGACGGACGCCGGCATGGCGGACGCGACGCGTACGACGTCGGGCGCGGGCGCACCGGACGGCCCCGGCGGGCTGCCGGATCTGCTGGCGCTGGACCTGGAGGCACTGCGTACCCTCGACCACCCGGTCCTCGCCGAGGTGGTGGCGGATCTGCGCGGCCGGGCCGAACAGCCCCGCGAGATGCTGTGGGGCTTCACCAACGCGTTCTGACCGGACGGATCCCGGCTCCGGCTCCGGGTCCGTCCCCGCCCCCGTCCCCGGGCCCGGACTCGCGGGTGTTTTCGGCCCGGGGCCCCTTTTGAACAGGACAACCTGTCGCGCCGCGCGTTTGCCCGCCCGGCCGTCCAGGGAACCAGGCCCGGTGTCCCTGGGACCTGTCCGGGCGATCCCCGGGCGTCCCGGACGCCGTTCAGCATCGGGGGTGTGGAGTGTCTCGACAGGCGATGCCGCGCGGGCCGACACCCGTGGCGGCACCGGTGGTCCGAGGGGCGTCCGCCGCCGCCCCCGTACGCCCCGCCGCCCCCGCCCCCGTACCCGTACCCGCACCCGCACCCGCACCCGTTCCGGCCTCCGTCCCCCCTCAACCGCCCGTGCCCTTCGGGCAGTTCATCGTCAAGGTGCACGGCCGCTGCAACCTCGCCTGCCGCTACTGCTATCTGTACGAGGGCCCCGACCGCACCTGGCGCGAGCGCCCCGCCGCCGCCCCGCCCGCCGTCCTGGACCGCGCGGCGTCCCGGATCGCCGAGCACGCCGCCACCCACGGGCTACGGGACCTCTCGCTCGTCCTGCACGGCGGTGAGCCGCTGCTCGCGGGCGCGGACCGGCTGGGCGCCTTCGCCGCACTCGTACGTGAACGGGTACCGCCCGGCAGCACCGTCCACACCACCGTGCAGACCAACGCCACCCTGCTCACCGAGGCCCGGATCGCCACCCTCGCCCGGCACGGGATACGCGTCGGCATCAGCCTCGACGGCGGCCGGGCCGCCCACAACACCCTGCGCGTCGACCACGCGGGCCGCCCCTCCTGGCCCGCGGTCTCGCGCGGCGCCCGGCTGCTCGCCGAGCACCACCCCGAGGCGTACGCGGGCATCCTCACCGTCGTCGACCCGCGCACCGACCCCGCCGAGGTGTACACGTCGCTGCTCGCGCTGCGCCCGCCCGCCCTCGATCTCCTGCTCCCGCACGGCAACTGGTCCGCCCCGCCGCCCGGTCTGCCCGCCGCCGAACCCGGCGACCGCGACCGCCCCGGCGGCCCCGGCGGTCCCGGTGACCCCGACCGCCCCACCCCGTACGGCGACTGGCTGAGCGCGGTCTTCGACCGCTGGTGGTCGGCCGGGCGCAGGGAGACCCGGATCCGGCTCTTCGAGGAGTGCCTCGCCCTGCTGCTCGGCCTGCCCGGCGCCACCGAGTCCCTGGGACTCGACCCCGTCAACGCCATCGTGATCGAGACGGACGGCTCCATCGAACAGGTCGACTCCCTGAAGTCCGCCTACGACACGGCCGCCGCCACCGGCCTCGACATCTTCCGGCACACCCTCGACGACGCCACCCGCCATCCCGCCGTCGCCGCCCGCCAGTCGGGCGCCGCGTCGCTCGCGGCCGGCTGCCGCGCCTGTCCGCTGCTCACCGTCTGCGGCGGCGGCCACTACGCCCACCGCTACCGGGCGGGGCACGGCTTCACCAACCCCTCCGTCTACTGCGCGGACCTCCAGCGGCTGATCCGCCATGTGGCCGCCGCGCTCACCGAAGCGACGGCACCGCTCCCCGGCCACGGAGGCCCCGGGTGAGCCCCGTCGTACCGGAGCCGCTGCTGCGGGAACTCGGCCGTACCGAGGGCGGATCCGAGGCGCTCGGGCTGCTCGTGCGCGACCAGCACACGCGCCGCCTCGTACTGCTGCGGGCCCTGCTCGACGCCGCGTCCGCCGCCCCCGCCGCCGTCTGCCCGCCCGGCCGGCTCGACCGGCTGCGCCAGGACTGGGCGCTGCTGGAGGCCGCCGAGCGCGCGGACAGGGCCGCCGCGCGCTCCGTCCTCCTCCATCCGCTCGCGGGACCCTGGGCGCAGCGCTGTCTGCGCGGCCTCACCGCCGTCGCCGCGCCGACCCCCGAACTCGCCGCCGATCTGGCCCACTTCAGCGCCCTCGCCGCGGCGGCGGCGATCCGCGCGGGGCTGCCCTTCGAGACACGCCTGACCGCCCCCGACGGGCTGCTCGTCCTGCCCACGCTGGGCGCGCTGCGCACCGGCCCGGGCGCATCCACGGTCCATGTCGCCCAGTCCGAAGGGGAGGTGACGTTGCGTCAGGAAAGGACGGGAGTCACCATACGGCCGGCGGAGAGCGGCGCGACCTCCGGCGACCCGCGCTGGCTGCCCGTGCTCACACTCCCCGCCGTCCTGCCGGGCGCCGCGCCCGTACCGCTGGACGACCTCGACCCGTACCGCACCGCGGGCAGCGGTCTCCAGCGGTTCGGGCTCTCCTCCGTCGCGGGCCTCGACGGGAGCGAACGCGCGGCCTGGCGGGAGGTGTGGGACGGGGTGGCGCCCATGCTCCGGACCGGCGGCGCCCACCGCACCGCCGAGACGGCCGCCCTGCTGCGCTGTCTGGTCCCGCTCTCCCCGCCGCCCGGCTCCACCTCCGCGGGCGCCGCCACCGGCCCGTCGTCCATCCGCGAGGGCGCCGCGCAGTGCAGCGGGACCCGGCGCGAGGCGTTCGGCGCGATCCTCAGCAGCAGGCCCGCCACCGCCGCCCACTTCGCGTCGACCCTCGTCCACGAACTCCAGCACACCAAGCTCGCCGCGCTCGCGGCCCTGACCCCGCTGCACCACGAGGACGCGACACCACGGCACTTCGCGCCCTGGCGCCCCGACGCCAGGCCCTTCGACGGCCTTCTCCAGGGCGCCTACTCGCACATCGCGCTCGCCGACTACTGGCAGCGCTGCGCGCTCGGTACGGACCGGCCCCCGGCCCGCGATGTGGCCTGGGCCGAACACGCCCGCTGCCAGGAGCAGGTCGGCGCGGTCCTGCCGGTGCTGGCGGCCTCCGGTGCGCTGACTCCGGAGGGCCGCGTTCTCGTCAACGAGATGATCTCCATGTACCACCGGCTCGCCGACACACCGCCGCCGCCCGGACATCTCGCCCGCGCGGTGGCGTACGTACGCACCGCGCGCATGATCTGGCGCCAAAGGAACGCAAGTTAATACGGCGCGCACCCGGATGGATTCCAGGGCCCCAGGGGTATGTTAAAAGGGCGTATGACGAAGCAGGGAGACGGTCGAATGCCCGGAGCGCGTAAGCCAGTTGGAGCAACCGGGACGCAGGCTGTCACCATCAGTTTCGCCGGTTTCAACCGGGCCTGGGCGGCCTGGATCGGGGACCGGCTCCAGCGCCGCGGCCTCTCGGTCGTCTACCAGCGGTGGGACCCGCCGGTGGAGACATCGCTGGAGGAGGGTCTTGAGGATCTGCTGCTGGCGCCAGGACCCATTCTCGTCGTCCTCAGCGACTGGTACTTCCAGCTCGGCCCGCGCAGCCACGACGAGTGGAACCGCGCCCTGCGCCAGGTGGTCGCGGCCCAGCCCGACCGGTTCGCCGCCGTCACGGTCACCACCTCGGCGCTGCCCGGCGCCACCGCCGTCTTCGCCGCCGCCGATCTGACCACCGTCGGCGCGTCGGAGGCCGAGCGGCGCGTCCTCGCCCGCCTCGGACTGCCCACCGACCCGCTGCCCGATCTCGGCGACGCGCTGTCCGGCCCGCGCTATCCCGCCGACACCCCCGACGTGTGGGGCGGGGTCCCACGCCGCAACACCCGCTTCACCGGCCGCGAGACGCTGCTCAACAACGCGTACCAGGCGCTCCAGGAAGCCGACGGAGGCGCCGGTGTGGTGACCCTGCACGGCATGTCGGGCGTCGGCAAGACCCAGCTGGCCGCCGAGTACGTGTACCGCTTCGGCGCCGAGTACGACGTGGTGTGGTGGGTCGCCGCGGACAAGCGGGTCACCTGCCGGCAGCGGCTCGCCGAACTCGCCCCGGCGCTCGGCCTGTCCACCGGTGTGGAGTACGGCGAGCGGCTGCGTGCCGCCCGGGACGCGCTGCGCCGCGGCGATCCGTACCGGCGCTGGCTGCTGGTCCTGGACGGGGCGGACGAACCCGACCAGATCTGGGACCTGGTGCCGACCGGCCCCGGCCATGTGCTGATCACGGCGCGCAACCCGGAGTGGGACGAGCACAACAGCGCCCTGATGGAGGTGCCCGTCTACGAGCGCGACGAGTCGGTCGCGTTCATCCGCCGCCGCGCCCCGCGCCTGACCCACGTGGAGGCCGGGCAGCTCGCGGAGGTCCTCGAAGACCTGCCGCTGCTGCTCGACCAGACCGCGGGCTGGCTCAACGACTCGGACATGTCGGTCGACGAGTACATCGAGCTGCTGGAGGACGGCATCGACCAGGATGTCGTACGGGTCTCCGCCGACTTCCCGCTCGCCTTCCAGACCGGCTGGTCGATACTGCTCAACAAGCTCCGCGAGACGGTCCCCGAATCCGTCGACCTGCTCCGGCTGTGCACCTTCTTCGCGCCGGGCGCCATCCCCGTACGGCTGGTGCGCGACCTGCCCGTGGACACACTCCCGGAGAAGCTGCGCGGGCTGGTCGACGATCCGGTGCGCTGGGCGCGGGCGATCAACAAGCTGCGGCAGTACGCCGTCGTACGGGCCGCCGGGGTCGGCGAGCGCGAGGTCCACGACTCGGTGCACGACGCCGGTCTCTCCGGCGTGGCGGGCGACACCCTCTACATGCACCGCATGGTCCACCAGATCGTCCACCAGGACATGCCCGAGCAGGACCACAAGGACTTCATCGAGGTGGTGCGCCGGGCGCTGGTGGCCGCCGACCCGGGCAGGCCGACCGACACCCGGCTGTGGCCCCGGTACGCGGAGATCACCCCGCATCTCAAGTGGGCCGATGTCCTGAAGAGCACCGACCCGGCGATGCACACCCTGGTCCTCAACTGCCTGCGCTACATGTATCTCTCCGGGGAGTACCGCGCGGGCATCAACCTCGGCCGGCGCGCGCTGGCGGCCTGGCGGCGGCTCCTCGGCGAGACGCACCCGAGGATCTGGGACGTCAGCTACCACTACGCCAACCTGATGCGCGCGGTCGGCGACTACGCGGGCACCGAAGCCATCGAGCGCGCCGCCGTCGACCATCTGCGCGCCGAGCGCGGCCCGAAGGACCTGGAGCATCTGCGGGCCTCCGGAGGGCTCGCCGCCGATCTGCGCGGCCTCGGCCGGTACGAGGAGGCCCTGGAGGTCTC
The DNA here is from genome assembly GCF_004151105.1 of Streptomyces sp. L-9-10. Lineage (GTDB taxonomy): Bacteria > Actinomycetota > Actinomycetes > Streptomycetales > Streptomycetaceae > Streptomyces. The sequence goes on along the minus strand of NZ_PHRF01000095.1, from coordinate 34,738 downwards.
CTCCTGGATCCTGGTCTGCTACCGCGAGTTGCTGGGCGAACAGGACTCCCGCACCCTCAACGCCCAGAACAACCTGGCCGTCTCGCTACGGCTGCTCGGCCGGTACGAGGAGTCCCTCGACCTCAACCGGCGCACGCTGGAGGCCCGTCGGCAGACACTGCGCCTGCGGCACAACTGGACCCTCTTCTCCGAGATCAACTACGCCACCGACCTGCGGCTGCTCGGCCGGTACAACGAGGCCGAATCGCTCCAGTCGCAGAGCGTGCGCGTCCACCGCATGGTGCTGGGCCGGGACAACCCCCAGACGCTGCGCGCCGAGCACAACCTCGCGCTGTGTCTGTACCGCTCGGGTGACCGCGGCAAGGCGGCCGTGCTGTTCACCCAGGTCCTGGAGAACTGCGAGCGGGTCCTCGGCGAACACGACCCGCTCACCATGATGTTCGCCGCCGGCCAGAGCTGTTTCGCCCGCGAGCACGGCGACATCGACCAGGCCAGGGACATAAGCGACAAGGTCGTCCACGGCTATCTGGCGATGCTCGGGGAAGGCCATCCGTTCGTCGCGGGTGCCCGCGCCAACCACGCACTGATCCTGCGCAATGTGGGGGAGCGGGAGCAGGCGCACGCGATGATCGAGGACGCCCTCGCCGATATGACCCGGGCCGTCGGCGAGCGGCATCCCTGGACACTGGGGTCCGCCATCAACGCCTCGGCGCTGCGCAATCTCGTGGGCGACCAGGAGGGCGCGGCCACGCTGACCGCCGACACCATCACCCGCGCCACGGAAACGCTCGGCAGGACCCATCCGCTGACACTCTCGGCCCGGATCGCGCACGCCGCGGACCTGCGGGCCCTGCGCGAGGGGCGGCGCGCCGAGAAGGTCGAGGGGGAGGCGCTGGACGACCTGGCGGCGACGCTGGGCGCGCAGCATGTCCACACCGTCGCGGCCCGGTCCCGCAACCGCCCCTACTGGGACTTCGAGCCGCCGATCGTCTGACGCCCGGAACCCGGCGTCCGGAACTCGGCGTCCGGAACTCGGCGTCCGGAAGGGCCGGGAAAGCCGGAGGGCCCGGCCCCGCGGAGATCGCGGGGCCGGGCCCTCCGGTACGTACGGCGGGTCCGTCAGGCGTCGAAGACCTCGTTGACCAGCTGCTGCTGCTCGGCCTGGTGGCGCTTGGCCGAGCCGACCGCCGGGGACGAGGAGTGCGGACGCGAGATACGGCGCAGCCGCTCGCCGTGCGGCACATCCGCGCCGACCGCCAGGTCGAGGTGGTCGATCAGGTTGAGCGCGATGAACGGCCAGGCACCCTGGTTCGCCGGCTCCTCCTGGGCCCACAGGTACTTCTCGGCGTTCGGGAACTTGGCGATCTCGGCCTGGAGTTCCGCACCCGGCAGCGGGTACAGGCGCTCCAGGCGCAGGATCGCGGTGTCCGTCACGCCGCGCTTCTGCCGCTCGGCGTCGAGGTCGTAGTAGACCTTGCCCGCGGTGAAGACGACCTTGCGCACGGCGTTCGGGTCCACGCTCGCGTCGCCGATCACCGGGCGGAAGCCGCCGGTGGTGAACTCCTCCGCCTTGGACGCCGCGGCCTTCAGACGCAGCATCGACTTCGGGGTGAAGACGACGAGCGGCTTGTGGTGCGGGTTGTGGACCTGCCAGCGCAGCAGGTGGAAGTAGTTCGACGGCAGGGTCGGCATGGCGACCGTCATGTTGTTCTGCGCGCACATCTGGAGGAAGCGCTCCGGGCGCGCGGACGAGTGGTCCGGGCCCTGGCCCTCGTAGCCGTGCGGCAGCAGCAGCGTGACGCCGGAGGTCTGGCCCCACTTCTGCTCGGCCGACGAGATGAACTCGTCCACGACCGTCTGCGCGCCGTTGACGAAGTCACCGAACTGGGCCTCCCACATGACCAGCGCGTCCGGCCTGGCCAGGGAGTAGCCGTACTCGAAGCCCATCGCCGCGTACTCGCTGAGCAGCGAGTCGTAGACGTTGTAGCGGGCCTGCTCGTCGGTGAGGTACTGGAGCGGGGTGTAGTCCTCGCCCGTGCCCTGGTCGACCAGGACCGCGTGGCGCTGGCCGAACGTACCGCGGCGGGTGTCCTGACCGGAGAGCCGCACCGGCGTGCCCTCCATCAGCAGCGAGCCGATGGCGAGGGTCTCGCCCATGCCCCAGTCGATCGTGCCGTCCTCCACCGAGGCCGCACGGCGCTGCATCTGCGGCATCAGGCGCGGGTGCACGGTGACCGTGTCGGGGATGTTGACCTGCGACTCGGCGATCCGCTTGACGACCTCCTGGGAGACCGCGGTGGTGACGGCCACCGGGAACTCCGCCTGGGCGTCCGGCACCTGGGCCGTGCCCGGGTGCGAGGTGGCCTCGCGGACCTCCGCGAAGACCTTCTCCAGCTGGCCCTGGAAGTCCTGGAGCGCCTGCTCCGCCTCTTCCAGCGTGATGTCGCCGCGGCCGATCAGCGACTCGGTGTAGAGCTTGCGCACCGAGCGCTTCTTGTCGATCAGCCGGACCATCTGCGGGTTGGTGAACTGCGGGTTGTCGCCCTCGTTGTGACCGCGGCGGCGGTAGCAGATGAGGTCGATCACGACGTCCTTGTTGAACGTCTGGCGGAACTCGAAGGCGAGCCGTCCGACGCGGACCACGGCCTCCGGGTCGTCACCGTTCACATGGATGATCGGCGCCTCGATCATGCGGGCCACGTCGGTCGCGTACATGGAGGAGCGCGACGCCTCGGGGGCGGCGGTGAAGCCGACCTGGTTGTTGATCACGATGTGGACCGTGCCGCCGGTGCGGTAGCCGCGCAGCTGCGACATGTTGAGCGTCTCGGCGACCACACCCTGGCCCGCGAAGGCCGCGTCGCCGTGCAGCGCGAGCGGCAGGACCGTGAAGTCCGTACCGCCCTTGTTGATGATGTCCTGCTTGGCGCGGACGACGCCCTCCAGGACCGGGTCCACCGCCTCCAGGTGCGAGGGGTTGGCGGTCAGCGAGACCTTGATCTGCTCGCCGTCCAGACCGGTGAAGGTGCCCTCGGCGCCCAGGTGGTACTTCACGTCGCCGGAGCCGTGCATCGACTTCGGGTCGAGGTTGCCCTCGAACTCCCGGAAGATCTGCGCGTACGACTTGCCCACGATGTTGGCGAGGACGTTCAGCCGGCCGCGGTGGGCCATGCCGATGACGACCTCGTCCAGCCGCGACTCGGCGGCGGAGTCGATGACCGCGTCGAGCAGCGGGATGACGGACTCGCCGCCCTCCAGCGAGAAGCGCTTCTGGCCGACGTACTTCGTCTGGAGGAAGGTCTCGAACGCCTCGGCCGCGTTGAGCCTGCGCAGGATCCGCAGCTGCTCCTCGCGCTCGGGCTTGGCGCGCGGGCGCTCCACCCGGTCCTGGAGCCACTTGCGCTGCTTCGGGTCCTGGATGTGCATGAACTCGATGCCGGTGGTGCGGCAGTACGACTCGCGCAGCACGCCCAGGATGTCGCGCAGCTTCATCATGGACTTGCCGGCGAAGCCGCCGACCGCGAACTCCCGCTCCAGGTCCCACAGCGTGAGCCCGTGCTCGGTGATGTCCAGGTCGGGGTGCTTGCGCTGGAGGTAGTCCAACGGGTCGGTGTCGGCCATGACATGGCCGCGGACCCGGTAGGAGTGGATCAGCTCGAAGACCCGCGCGGGCTTGGTGACGTCCTCGTCGTGCGAGGCGTCGATGTCCTTGAGCCAGCGCACCGGCTCGTACGGGATGCGCAGCGCCTGGAAGATCTCGTCGTAGAACTCGTTCTCGCCGAGCAGCAGTTGGCTGACGATCCGCAGGAACTCGCCGGACGCGGCGCCCTGGATGACGCGGTGGTCGTACGTCGAGGTCAGGGTCATGACCTTGGAGATGCCCAGCTTGTTCAGGGTGTCCTGCGACGTGCCCTGGAACTCGGCCGGGTAGTCCATGGATCCGACGCCCATGATGACCGACTGACCGGGCATCAGCCGCGGTACGGAGTGGACCGTGCCGAGGCCGCCGGGGTTGGTCAGCGAGACGGTGACGCCCGTGAAGTCGTCCATCGTCAGCTTGTTGTTGCGGGCGCGGCGGACGATGTCCTCGTACGCCTGCCAGAACTCGAAGAAGTTGAGCGTCTCGGCCTTCTTGATGCCGGCGACGACCAGCTGGCGGTCGCCGTTCGGCTTCACCAGGTCGATGGCCAGACCGAAGTTGATGTGCTCCGGCTTGACCAGGGTCGGCTTGCCGTCCCGCTCCGCGAAGGAGTGGTTCATCGACGGCATGGCCTTGATGGCCTGCACCATCGCGTACCCGATGAGGTGCGTGAAGGAGATCTTGCCGCCACGCGCGCGCTTCAGGTGGTTGTTGATGACGATGCGGTTGTCGAAGAGGAGCTTCACCGGGACCGCGCGCACGGACGTGGCCGTGGGCAGCTCCAGCGAGGCGTTCATGTTCTTCGCGACGGCGGCGGACGGGCCACGCAGCGTCACGTACTCCGGGCCCTCGGGAGCCGTGGTGGCCTCGCCGCCGGTCGCGGCGGGCCTGGCCTTCACCGGGGCGGCGGCCGCCGGGGGCTGCGCGGGAGCCGCGGGCTTCGCGGGCGCCGGGGCGGCGGCGGCGGGCTTCGCCGGCGCGGCGGGAGCCGCGGCCGGGGCCGCCGGCCGCGCCGGAGCCTGCGTCTGCGCGGGAGCCGCGGCCTTCGCCGGGGCGGGCGCCGGGGTCACTGGGGCGGTCGCCTGGGTCGTGGGCACCGCAGCCCCCGCGGCTGCGGTCGCCGCGGCCTCATCGGACCTGTCCGCCGTACCGGGAGTGCCCGGCTTGTAGTCGGCGAAGAAGTCCCACCAGGCACGGTCAACCGAATTCGGATCCTGGAGGTACTGCTGGTAGATCTCGTCGACAAGCCACTCATTGGCACCGAAGGCCGCGGCAGGGTTCTTGCCCGGCCCGTCTTCGTCGGTCGAGATGCTCGCGTTACTGGGGGACTGAGACGACACGGCGTGAACCGCCCTCTTCCGCTTCACAAGGTGATGGACAGCGGGAATCAAGGCTACGCCTACCAGGCCAGGAGGTGCAGGCCGGGCGTGCCATCGTCGTGCAAGTCACATCGGACGGCGAGTTTCAGCGTAATAAATGGCGGGAAACAAGCCAGGTTCCGTTGTGCCAGGAACGCGTGACGCTCCGGGAACGGCCGGTTCACGGCCTGTTGCTCGCCCGTCCCCGACTCCGTGCCCGGAGATCGTGCGCTTTCGCTTCGAACTCTACGTCAATGGCGGGGGCGCGGTGCTCCCGGCAGAGTGACCCGTATCAAGCAGCCGCGGGCCGATTCGGCCACTCCTATGCGCCCGCCGTGCAGATCCACGGCCCAGCGGGCGATCGCCAGGCCCAGGCCCGTGCCGCCGTCGCTGCCGGGCCCGTGCGGGTACTGCGCGGTGCCCCGGTTGAACCGCTCGAAGACGCGGTGCCGCTCCTGCTCCGGGATCCCGGGCCCCTCGTCCTGCACCTCCAGGTCCAGCGACTCGGGGCCGGTGCCGCGCCGGGCCCGTACGGTGACCCGGCCGTGCGGCGGGCTGTGCTTGACCGCGTTGTCGATGAGGTTGGCGACGACCTGGTGCAGCCGCTCCGCGTCCGCGTGCGCGGTCAGCTCGGGCGGCGAGACGTCCAGGTGGAGATGTACGTCCGTACGGGTGTGATGGCCGGAGCCGGAGATCGGCCCGCGCTGCGAGGACGCCAGATTGGCTTCCTTCAACACCCCGGAGAGGTACGGCCAGACCTCGAAGCGCCGTGACCGAAGCGGTACGACCCCGTTGTCCAACCGGGACAGATCGAGCAGCGTCTCCGTCAGCCGGCCCAGCCGCTCGGTCTGCCGCAGGGCCGTGAGCATCGTCTCGGGATCGGCGGGCGAGACCCCGTCCACGACGTTCTCCAGCACGGCGCGCAGGGCCGCGATGGGCGTGCGCAGCTCGTGCGAGACATTGGCGATCAGCTCCTTGCGGTGCCGGTCCTCGGCCTCCAGGTCGTCGGCCATGCGATTGATCGTGGACGCGAGGTCGCCCAGCTCGTCGCGGCGGTCCGCGCCGCTGACACGGCGGGTGTAGTCGCCGTGCGAGATGCCCTTCGCGACCGTGTTCATCTCATCGAGGGGCGCGGTCAGGCCGTGCGCCACGAACTGGGTGATCAGCAGCGTGGCGATCATCGAGAAGACGGTGATGAAGCGCAGCTCGGTCTCGGTGCGCAGGGCCACCATCAGCAGCCCGGTGGTGATGAAGACGGAGATGACGACGAGGGCGCCGAGCTTGGCCTTGATGGAGAAGGGCCGCAGGCCGCTGGCGTCGAGGCCGCGGGGTCCGGGGCGGAATTCCAGGGCCTGGGGGCGCCGGCCCCCGTGGCTGTCGCCGCGTTTGGCGGTCCTGGCGCTGGTCCGGGCGTCGGCCGCGGCACCGGGGCCGCCGCTGGCACTGCTGGTGGTCCACCCGTTGTTCCCGGCGGAACGGGGGCCGCGGGAGCGAGGCTTCCGGGCGGACCCGGACTGCCAGGGGAAGCCTGACCTCCAGGGGAAGCCGGGCTTCCAGGGGGAGCCGGGCTTCCGGGGGGAGCCGGAGGCGGCGGAGGACGGCGGAACGCCCCGTCCGTCGGCCCCGGTTCCGGCTCTGTCTCCGTCGGCGCCGCCGCCGTCACCCGGCCCGGTCACGGCGCCGGGGTCTCCAGCGCGTAGCCGACACCATGGACGGTACGGATACGCTCGGCGCCGATCTTCCGGCGCAGCGCCTTGATGTGGCTGTCGACCGTACGGGTCCCCGAGGCGTCCGCCCAGTCCCACACCTCGGCGAGCAGCTGCTCCCGGGAGAGCACCGCGCGCGGTGTGTTCGCCAGGCAGACCAGCAGATCGAACTCGGTGGGCGTCAGATGGACGTCGTCACCGCGCACCCGGACCCGGCGCTGCGCGTGGTCGATCTCCAGCTCGCCGAGCCGCAGGATGCCGCTTCGCGGGGTCACCGCGGCGAGCGCGGCCCGCTCCACCCGGCGCAGCAGCACATGCACCCGCGCGGCCAGCTCGCGCATCGAGAACGGCTTGGTCATGTAGTCGTCGGCGCCGACCCCGAGGCCGACCAGCATGTCGGTCTCGTCGTCGCGCGCCGTCAGCATCAGCACCGGCACCGGGCGCTGCGCCTGGACGCGACGGCAGACCTCCAGGCCGTCGAAGCCCGGCAGCATGACGTCGAGGACCATCAGGTCCGGCTGCCAGGCCTCGGCCGCGTCCACGGCCGCCGGTCCGTCCAGCGCCGTCTGCACCAGAAAACCCTCGGCCCGCAGCCGTGCGGCGATGGCGTCGACGATCGTGGCATCGTCCTCGACCACCAGGACCCGGCGCTGGGCGCCGGGCGTCGCCGCGACTCCGTTGTGGCTGGTGTGTGTCTGCTCCATCGCCCCGCCCCTGGTACGCGTTCCGCGATCCTTGTTCCGCGATCTGCATGAAGTATGCAGATCCGTGTGTGTGGAGCAGCGTAGAGGCAGCGGGAGCCTTCCGGCTACGCAGTGCGAACAGCGAGATGGACCACGTCGGGTACGCCTCGGGCAACTTGGATCTCTTCCGCCCGTACCCCGCTGAATCCGGCATTCCCCAACGCTTCGGCAAAGGCGGGAGAGGGATTCGCCGACCATACGGCGAGGACACCGCCCGGATTCAGCCGCGCCCGGCAGGCGGCCAGTCCGTCAGGCGAGTACAGGTTCCCGTTGTCCTCGGTGACGGTCCACTCGGGCCCGTTGTCGATGTCCAGGCAGAGGGCGTCGTAACGGTCCGTGGTTGTCCGCAGATACGCCACCAGATCGGTGTGCAGGATCACAACGCGCGGATCGGCGAGCGCCGCCCCGGAGATCCGCCGGAGCGGCCCGTCCCGGTGCCAGTCGATGACGGCCCGCTCGCGCTCGACGACCACGATCCGGCCCCAGCGGGGATCGGCGGCGGCGTGGGCGAGCGAGAACCCGACCCCGAGACCACCGACGAGAACAGCCGGCCGGCCCCGCTCTTCGGGCCGCTCCCCGGGCAGCGCCGCCAGGGCCGCGTCGATGAGCAGCCGCTCGGAGCGGCCGTCCGAGGTGTCCATCAGGAAGCAGCCGTTGGCGATGATTTCCAGCCGTTCACCGCGTTGGCGCAGCACGATCTCGCCGTAGGGTCCGTCGCGGCGGTCGAGGGTGACGGGATCGGGATGAGGCGCGGTCGCGGCGCCGGGTGCGGGTACGGACATGCTGGACCTTTTCGTCAGGGCGGCTGGTACCGCCTGACATCCTGCTCGCAGGGGCTGGAGCGGGACAATCCGTTTCCTCCGGACAGGGCGGTGGACATGGACCCGGGCCCGGACCGGGCCGGGCCCGGACCGGGGCTGTGATCGCCGCCCCTCGGGTGGTACCAGACGAATGTGGGATGAGTAGCGGGATTGAGCCACTCACCGGCGGCGCGGCGTGGTGCCCCCTTGTCCCTGTACATACGCACCGCCCGGCCGTGCGCGGCAGGACCCTCCCGCCGCCGCCGTCATCGCCGCGGTTTCGCTCCGGTAGGTATGGCCGCGTTCCGGACCGAGGCCGAAGTAGTGGCGGAAGTTGTAGATGAGGGGACTCCACGCGGCGGGATCGATGTGGTCGGTGCCGGGCACGACGATGTCCGGGGCCGCGTGGACCTTCCGTACCACCGCCTCGACGATCAGGAAGCGTCCCGAGACGTCGGGCTGGACCCGGTCGGCGTACGCCTCCAGCTGGAGGGGGCACTCGGCGACGCGCGGCGGCCCGACCAGGTGGGAGGGCGTGGGGGTGAAGCCGGACGCCCCGAATTTGTCCGGTTCGAAGCGGCACGCGGGTGGCTTGCTCGCCGGGACGGGGTCGCGTCCGGTGAGCGGGGCCAGCCGTTCCACGGCGGGCCACTGATCCGGAGCGGGCAGGCTGATCACCAGCTCGCGGCGGGGTCCGGGCCCGGCACTGAGATTGTGCGCGGTCTGGCCGTCGGCACCGAGCCCCAGCACCACCACCTGCCCGAGCGCCCAGGCCGATGAGATCGGGGCGAGATTGACCGAGCCGTCGTCGTTCTCGGTGGTGAGCAGGACGACGGGGGTCCCGAAGTAGAGAATGCTCGGTTCGATGACCACATGGCGGCTCTCGGCCGCCGTCGGTGGCTCCGTGACGGAGCCGGGAGGGGGATCCGTCCTGGAAGCCATCGGGGAATCCGTCAGGGTGTCCGTCGAGTTGTTCATACGGCCGACGCTAGGACGCGGACGCTTCGGCGCCGGCCGAAGGATCAGCGCTGGTCATGCGCCACGCGGCGGTCCCACGGCCGGCGATCATCCGCTGACCGCCCGCTGATCGCCCGCTGATCGCTCAGAGCGAACGGAGCCCGGGGAACATCCAGAGACTCACAAGCATTGAGTCGGTATAGCTCAACTTGACTGCCGAAGGGGAGATCATGGCTGACACCTCCACATCGCTCACGCTTCCCGTGCTGCCGCTCGACGACGAGGTCGTCCTGCCCGGCATGGTGGTGCCTCTGGATCTGTCCGACGCCGAAGTCCGCGCCGCGGTGGAGGCCGCGCAGGCGGCCGCCCGTGACGGGGGCGACGGCGGCGGAAAGCCCAAGGTGCTGCTCGTGCCGCGCATCGACGGGACGTACGCCGGGACGGGTGTGCTGGGAACCGTCGAGCAGGTCGGCCGGCTCTCCGACGGGGATCCGGGCGCGCTGATCCGCGGCCGGGGCCGCGTGCGCATCGGTGCCGGTACGACCGGGCCCGGCGCGGCCCTCTGGATCGAGGGCATCGCCGTCGACGAGACGGCGCCCGACCCCATCCCCGGGTCCGTGACCGAGCTGATCAAGGAATACAAGGCGCTCGCCACCGACTGGCTCAAGAAGCGCGGCGCCTGGCAGGTGGTGGACCGCGTCCAGCAGATCGACGACGTGTCCACGCTCGCCGACAATTCCGGTTACTCGCCGTTCCTGACCACCGCCCAGAAGGTGGCGCTGCTGGAGACCACCGACCCGGTGGCCCGGCTCAAGCTCGCCACCGAGCAGCTGCGCGAACACCTCGCCGAACAGGATGTCGCCGAGTCCATCGCGAAGGACGTCCAGGAGGGCGTCGACAAGCAGCAGCGCGAGTTCCTGCTCCGGCGCCAGCTCGACGCCGTACGCAAGGAACTGCGAGAGATCAACGGCGAGGGTGACGACGACGAGTCCGCCGACTACCGGACCCGCGTCGAGAACGCCGACCTCCCCGAGAAGGTGCGGGAAGCCGCGCTGAAGGAAGTCGACAAGCTGGAGCGTTCGTCCGACCAGAGCCCCGAGGGCTCCTGGATCCGCACCTGGCTGGACACCGTCCTCGAACTGCCCTGGAACGAGCGCACGGAGGACGAGTACGACATCAGAGGCGCCCAGGCCGTGCTCGACGCGGAGCACTCCGGTCTGGAGGACGTGAAGGAACGCATCACCGAGTACCTGGCCGTGCGCAAGCGGCGCGCGGACCGCGGTCTCGGTGTGGTCGGCGGCCGTCGCGGCGGCGCCGTGCTGGCCCTGGTGGGCCCTCCCGGCGTCGGAAAGACCTCACTCGGCGAAAGCGTCGCGCACGCCATGGGCCGTAAGTTCGTCCGGGTCGCGCTGGGCGGTGTACGGGACGAGGCGGAGATCCGCGGCCACCGGCGTACGTACGTCGGCGCCCTGCCGGGCCGTATCGTCCGGGCCATCAAGGAGGCCGGTTCGATGAACCCGGTCGTCCTGCTCGACGAGATCGACAAGGTCGGCTCCGACTTCCGGGGCGACCCGGCCGCGGCGCTGCTCGAAGTCCTGGACCCGGCGCAGAACCACACCTTCCGCGATCACTACCTGGAGGTCGAACTCGACCTGTCCGACGTGGTGTTCCTCGCCACGGCGAACGTCCTGGAAGCGATCCCGGAGGCGCTGCTCGACCGTATGGAGCTGGTCAGGCTCGACGGCTACACGGAGGACGAGAAGGTCGTCATCGCCAGGGACCACCTGCTGCCCAGGCAGCTGGAGCGCGCGGGCCTGGAGGCCGGCGAGGTCACGCTGGAGGACGACGCGCTGCGCAAGCTGGCCGGCGAGTACACCCGCGAGGCGGGCGTACGAAACCTGGAACGCGCCATCGCGCGGCTGCTCCGCAAGGTCGCGGCCGAGCACGAACTGGGCGAGCGGGAGCTGCCGTTCGCACTCGGCGCCGAGCACCTGCGCAAGCTGATCGGCCGGCCGCACCACGTGCCCGAGTCCGCCCAGGACCCGGCCGAGCGCCGCACGGCGGTGCCGGGCGTGGCCACGGGCCTCGCGGTCACGGGCGCGGGCGGTGACGTCCTCTACGTCGAGGCGTCGCTGGCCGACCCGGAGACGGGCGGCTCCGGCCTGACCCTGACCGGACAGCTCGGCGATGTGATGAAGGAGTCGGCACAGATCGCGCTCTCCTTCCTCCGCTCGCGCGGCGCCGAGGTGGAACTGCCGGTGGCGGATCTGAAGGACCGGGGCGTGCACATCCACTTCCCGGCGGGCGCGGTGCCGAAGGACGGCCCGAGCGCGGGCATCACGATGACGACCGCCCTGGCCTCGCTGCTCAGCGGCCGGCTGGTCCGCACGGACGTCGCCATGACCGGCGAGGTCTCGCTGACCGGACGGGTCCTGCCCATCGGCGGCCTCAAGCAGAAGCTGCTGGCCGCGCACCGGGCGGGCATCACGACGGTCGTGATCCCGAAGCGCAACGAACCGGATCTGGACGACGTCCCGGCCGAGATCCTCGACAAGCTGGAGGTCCACCCGGTGACGGATGTCCGCCAGGTCCTGGACATCGCGCTGGCCCCGGCGGAGGTCCTGGTCACGGCGGCGGCCTGACGCACAGGAGGCCCCGGCAGCCGACGTAACGGAAGTGGCCGCGCCCGGAACGAGAGTCCCGGCCGCGGCCACCGCCGTTCCCCCCGGCTCGGCCGCAGGCATCGCCATCCCCCGGCCGCGGCCACTACCGTCCCCCCCGGGCCATGTATGAACACCGCCTATGACACCGCGTGCTCCCGACCGGTCCTCCGTTCCGGTCCGGACCGCGGTGTCGCGGTGAGGTCAGCCGTTCGCCAGGGCCTGGACTCGGTCCAGGGCGCCGTTGAAACGGTTGTGGTCGCCGACGATGGGTCCGGTCGAGGTGTACTGCCAGATCGTCTGGAAGCCCCAGCCCGCCGGCAGCTCACCGATCGTGGTGTCGTAGCGGGCGATCCAGAGCGGGTTCGTGGAGCCGAAGCCGGTGTAGTTGCCGGTGCACGCCTTCCACCAGCTCGTGGCCGTGTAGATCACGGCGTCGCGGCTGGTGCGGGCCTTGTAGGTGGTCAGGAAGTCGCGGATCCAGGCGATCATCTGGTCCTGGGTCTTGCCGTAGCACTGCGCGCCGTACGGGTTCCACTCGATGTCCAGCACGCCGGGCAGGGTCTTGCCGTCGCGGGACCAGCCGCCGCCGCCGTCCACGAAGTAGTTGGCCTGGTTGGCGCCGCTGGAGTCGTTCGGCGTACCGAAGTGGTACGCGCCGCGGATCATGCCGATGTTGTAGGAGCCGTTGTACTGCTGCGTGAAGGAGGGGTTCTTGTAGTAGTTCCCCTCGGTGGCCTTGACGTAGGCCCACTTCACGCCGCTGTTCCACAGGGACGCCCAGTCGACGTTCCCCTGATGGCCGGAGACGTCCACGCCTTCCGTCTGGACGACGCGGTCCGCGCGGGGCAGACCGCCCTGGCCGTCGTGCTCGATGACGCCCATGCCCATGTGGGCCGAGCCGCGTTCGGGGATGCCGGCCGGTGGGTCGGCCGGGGTGGTGGCGCCCGCCGCACCCGGGAGGGTGAGAAGGAGCGCGAGACTTGCGAGGAGAGCGCCGGCCGCGGTGGCGAACGAACGACCGGTCGTTCCGGATCTGTGCACGGGCATTGCGTGCCTCCGAAGACCTCGGTGGGGGGATCTCATGACGGGTCTGACACGTCGACATGTAGTGCAATGGACATGCCAGTATTGACGCTACGCACGTAGACCCTTACGACGGAAGAGCGCCACGCGGCTTCCGTTGGTATAAACCTGCGAAATACTGGCGGAGCTGCGGCAACGGTCGTCGGCGAAAGAAACTTTCAGGAGCGGAAAAGCGCGCGATGGGTGCTGACGTGCACGGAAATGGTACGGCGAAAGATCCCGCCCTCGACGGAAGCAGTGGTGTGGACCACGAATTCCTGGCACTGGAACGGGAACTGGCGGTCTTTCTGCGCCGCGCTCGGGCCAGCTCCGGAGAAATGGCGCGCGAGGTCCACCCCGAGCTGGAGCCCGCCGCGTACGGACTGCTCGTACGGCTGGAGGAGAACAGCTGTCAGCGGGCCACCGAACTCGCCGCCTATTTCGGGGTGGGCAAGGCGACGATAAGCCGTCAGCTGCGCGCCTTGGAGGAACTGGGACTGGTGACGCGCGAGCCCGATCCGGCCGACGGTCGCGCCTCGCTCGTCCGGATCACCGACGAGGGCCGCACCCGCTTCCGGCGTGTGCGCGACGCGCGCCGCGAGCGGTATGTGCGGAAGCTCGCCGACTGGGACCGCGGCGAGGTCGCCGAACTGGCCCGGCTGCTCCACCATCTGAACGCCCGCGCCGAGAGCTGACCGGGAACGGGGGCGGAGGAGGGGGCGGAGGGAGCGGGAGGGGCGAGGGGGGGCGAGGGGGGCGAGGGGGTACGAGGGGGCGGGAGGGTGCCCTGCGGGGCGGGCCCCGCGTCCGCGCGCGCTACAGCTCCACGTACGTCACCGTCGCGTCATCGCTCGCCTTCCCCCGCCGGAACGCCACCCCGTCCGGGTCCGCCGACTCCGAGGCCCTCACCCGGTCGATCAGCTCCTGCGCGCCGTTCTTGCGCACCAGTGCCAGGCAGTCCGCCCAGCCGCCCTCCCGGAAGACCTCCACCCAGCGGGTCGCGCCGTCCGTCAGCGCCAGCAGGGCGCGCACCTCGGCCGCCGGCGTACGGCCCGTCACCGCCCTCGCCGCGACCGCCGGGTCCGCCGCCGCCGTGAAGAAGCCGCCCTCCGCGTTGCGCAGCGCGTCCGCCGTGGCCACCGAGCGCAGCGCCTCGCGCGGGACCCGGTCCAGACGGCCGTCCAGCACCGCGCGCACCTCGCCGCCCGGTGACTCCATCAGCAGCGCCGAGTCGGAGAGCACCAGATGTTCGACGGTGTCCGCACCCCAGCGTGCGAGGACGACGGTCGCCTGAGGTGTACGTACGTGAGAAAGGTCACAGGTTTCGCGATGGGCATCCGCCGTACGCGCGATGGATGCCGCGAGGATCTCTGCCAGTGGCATATCCCGTCGTGAACCGGACAGTTCGGCGAGCGCGCCACCCAGTCTGGCGGTGAACCAGGGCACGCCGTGTACACATCCGTCGTCCCCGGCCGGGGGCGTCACTCCGTCCAGTACGACCAGCGCGCCCCCCTCGCCCTCTGCGGGCAGGACCACGGAAGTCCAGTCCTCATTGGGCCGTACGGCGGTGCCGGGCCTGGTGGCGAGTTCGATACGCATGCGCACCAGTGTGCATGACTCTCCCGGTTATCCGCATGAACTCTTCACGCTGTCTGCACGCCGTGCCGATCGGTCCGTTCCGCCAGGTCAACCGCTCTCATTCGGTCAGAATGAGTCCCGGACGGAGCCGGACGAGGACAGGAAGGGGCCCGCATTGAGGGGACAGGGGAAGCTGCGGGCGCGCATCCTGCCAAAGCGCGCGCGGAAGGTCCACCCGGCACGCCATGTTCACGAGGGCCCCCGAGTGGGAAGAGTTGTTCGTCAACTCCTTCTTGATGTTCACTCGTTCAGGTGGCGGAGCGGCCGATGCGCGCCTTCCTCCCAAGGGCGCTGGAATGGTCGACAGCCGTGCCAGGGGTGGGGGTTCTCATGCAGTGACCGGTCGTCACCTCTGCTTCATGGGCGGACGAATCAAGAATGCGAGCACCGGTGCAGAAGAAGCGGCCTCGGGGTATCGGTGTCGGGCGGGACGAGGCCACCTCGGACACCACGGCCGGGACCAGTTCGACCACTTCGGTCACTTCCTCCACTTCGGCCACGAAGGCCGGCACGAAGTCTGGAAAGAAGAAGTCCGGAAAGAAGAAAGCCGGAAACGCTCAGGCCGGAAACGCTCAGGCCGCGAACGCCACGGCCGCCGAGATGACGGCCCGGAACGCCATGGCTCACCACGCCACAGCACAGAACGCCACGCACGGGAATTCCATGACCGATGCCGCCAAGGCTCAGGAAGGACGCCGAGTGCGGGTACGCAACCGGCTGGTGGCCGGTGTCGCGGTCCTGGGGGTCACCGTCATCGCGGCAGGCACCCCCGCCGTACTCACCGCCTCCACCGAGCTGAACGATGCCCAGAACCTGGTCGTCCTCGCCGAATTGAACCGGCAGGCCGTGATCCTCAGCCACTCCCTCGCGGACGAGCGCGACGAGGTCATCGTCTATATCGCCGCGGGCCGCGACGAGCAGCCCGGCGGGGGCGGCGGCAAGGGCGACAAGGGCAAGCACACGATCTCGGACACCCGCAGCGCCCGGGTCGACCGGCAGATCGACGAGATGCGGGCCACCGCGTCCGCCTCGCCCGGCCTGCTCCGCGATCTCTCCACCGTCCCCTCCATCCGCCGCACCGCCCTCACCGGCGAGGGCTCCGCGCTGGAGGCGTACCGCGCGTACTCCGAGGTCATCGCCAAGCTCCAGGCCCTCGCCGACGAACTGGCCGAGCGGACGCCGGCCGAGGCCGCCGACGGCACCCGCGCCCCCGGGGCGCTCTCCCGCGCCGTCGAGCAGGCCTCCGCCACCCGCGGACTGCTGCTGGCCGCGCTCGCCGTGCCCGGCCCCACCGACACCGCACCGCAGTACGACCCGGTCACGGGCCTGCCCGTCGAGTCCGGGACCGGCTCGGACAGCGAGAAGAGCGACCAGCTCCGCGACGACCTCAGCGCCGACGCGCAGAAGGCACACGTGCGCGAACTGGGCGCGCTCGCCGACTTCGACCAGAGCGCGGACACCCAGGCGCGGGAGTCCCTCACCGGCACCGTCACCGGGCCCGAGATCAAGACCGCCGAGGGGTATCTGACCCGGCTCACCGACCGGCCCGAACTCTCCGACTCCGACCGCGAGGCCGACCAGGAGAAGGTCGAATCCGCGCTCACCGCCAGGATCGACCAGATGCGCGGCGTCGAGTCGGGCCTCGGCACCAGCCAGGTGGAGCGGCTCGAAAAGCTGCGCGACGACGCCGTCACCGGCCTCGAACTGCGGATCGCGCTGCTCGGCGGCTGTCTGCTGATCGCCGTCGGGGTCTCCACCGCCGTCGCCCGGACGCTCACCCGCCCGCTCGCGGTCGTACGGATCGGAGCGGCCCGCCTCTCGGCGGCGCCGGAGACCGAGGAGCCGGTCCGGTTCACCGGCCGCAACGACGAGTTCGCGCAGGTCGTACGGTCCCTCAACAGCCTGCACAGCAAGCTCCTCGACCTCTCCACCCGCGCCGGGGAGCTGGACAGGGAGCGGCTCGGCCTGATCGGCGCGCGCGAGAAGATCGTCGCCCAGCGCGCCGAACTCCAGGAGCGCACCACCGAACTCGCCGCCCAGCTCCAGCGGTTGCGCCACACCGTGCACCACACCTTCGTCAATCTCTCGCTGCGCAACCTCGGGCTCGTGGAGCGCCAGCTCGGTGTCATCGAGGGCCTGGAGGAGCGCGAGCAGGACCCCGAGCAGCTCGCGACCCTTTTCAAGCTCGACCACATGGCCACCGTCATGCGCCGGCACAGCGAGAACCTGCTCGTGCTCGCCGGCCACGAGCATGGCCACGGCTCGACCGGGCCCGTACCGCTCGTGGACGTACTGCGCGCGGCAGTCAGCGAGATCGAACGGTACGAGCGGGTCACCATCCAGTCCCTGCCGCCGCACGCGCAGGTGGCCGGGTTCGCCGCGGACGATCTCAGCCATCTCGTGGCCGAGCTGCTGGAGAACGCCACCTCCTTCTCGCCGCCCGAGGCCGAGGTCCAGCTCTCCGGCTGGCTGCTGGAGACCGGCGAGGTGATGCTCTCCGTACAGGACCAGGGCATCGGCATGTCCGCGGACCGGCTCACCGCGCTCAACGCGCGGCTCGCCGGCCCGGACGTCCGCGAGGGGGGCGACAGCGCTCCGCGCGAGCCGTACGTGAGCGAGCCGGAGGGCGAGGGGCTCGGCCTGCGCGTCGCCGGGCTGCTCGCGGCGCGCCATGGCGTACGGGTCGAGCTGCGCGAGCACCAGCAGGGCGGTGTGGCCGCTGTCGTCGTACTGCCGCAGGCACTGCTTCCGGCGTCCCCGGCCGCCTCGCCGCAGCACCGGGCGGGAGCCGGGGCCGGGTCCCCGGCGCTCCATCTGCCGGGCTCGACGGCGGAGGCCAACTCCAACACGCTCCGGGGCCGTTCGGAGCTGAAGGGGCCGGCGGCGGAAGCCGGGAGTCCCGCGGATGCCGGAAAGCCCGCAGACGCCGGGAAGCCCGCGGAACCCGCGGCTCCCGCCGAAGCCGCGGTCCCGGAAGTCGACCCGATGGTGCTCGCCGCCGAGGCGGCGATCCGCAGGGCCGAGGCCGAAGAGGCCCATGGGGCGAGCGCGCCGGAGCGCGAACGTACGACCGACACCGACTCCGACGCTGACACCGGCGTCGGCACCGGAGCCGTCGCCGCGTACGGGACGACCACCCCGGACACGGCCGTCGGCCCGTATGCCATCGGCCCCGACTCCCACGAGCGTGTCCACGACGGCGAGCCGCTGACCACCGGCCCCGACCAGGACACGTTCACGATGCGGCTGCCCCGGCAGCCGCGATCCGCCGAGGCGGAGCCGGACGAGCCGACCGACGCGGACGGACCGGAGAGCATCACCGACAAGGGGCTGCCCAAGCGCACCCCCAAGATCGTCAGACCTGCCGCCGCGCCCACCGCGCGTACCGGCAGTGTGGACGCGGAAGCACTGCGCCGCAGGCTCGGCGGCTTCCACCGGGGGGCGAAGGAAGGCCGGCGCGACGTCGAGGCCGAACTGACGGAGCAGTCGGAGCAGTCGGAGCGGTCTGACCGGGCCGAGCACGCGGGCGAGCCCAGAGCCTCCGCGGCACGGACCGAGGAACATACCGGACAGTCGGGGGAGACAGTCGAGGAGGCACGCAGTTGACTGCGACCGGCACATTCGGACTGAGCAGCGAAGCACGTAATCTGCACTGGCTGTTGAGCAACCTCGTCGAGGAGGTGCCAGGGGTTCACTCGGTCGCCGTCGTCTCGTCCGACGGACTCCTGTTGCTCTCCTCCGACCCGGGGCTGAACACCGAGGCGGCCACTCCCGTGCGCAGGAAGGGCCCCCGCGGCTCCAGCGCCGATCTGGCCACCATCGTCTCGGGCATCGGCAGCCTCACCATCGGTGCGGCGAAGCTGATGGAGGGCGGCGGGGTCAAACAGACCATGGTCGCCATGGAGGAGGGCAGCGTCTTCGTCATGGCGATCAGCGACGGTTCGCTGCTCGGGGTGCACGCCACCCCCGACTGCGACATGAGCGTGGTGGCCTACCACATGGCGCTCTTCGTCGGCCGCGCCGGACACGTACTGACGCCCGAACTCCGCGACGAGTTGCGCAAGTCGATGGAGAACACCAAGTGACCCTGTCCGCCGAGCCCGCCCGCAGGCTGCCTGTGCGCGGCTCCGACCGCAGGCCCGCCCGGGTGCGTCCGTACTCGCTCACGGGCGGACGTACCCGGTTCGGCCATGTCCTGCTGGTCGAGACCTTCGTCGCCGCCCTCGAAGCGGCCGAGGAGCGCAGGGAACTGACGGACGGTTCGGGCGTGTCGCGCGTCATGCCGGAGATGCTCGCCATCGTCGAGCTGTGCCGGCGCATGCGTACCGTCGCCGAGGTGTCGGCGCTGCTCAAGATACCGCTGGGGGTGGTGAGGGTGCTGCTGAGCGACCTCGCCGACCAGGGAAAGATCCGTGTGTACGGGACCGGGCACGACACCGGCCAGCCCGACCACGCACTGCTGGAAAGGGTGTTGAGTGGACTCCGCCGCCTCTGACGTCATCGCCGCGTTCGGCGTCGCCGGTCCGGTCGGCTCGGCCGGTTCGGCCGGTTCGACGCGGACCGCCGTCGAGCCTGAACGCGAACCCGAACGTGAAGAGGATCTCAAGCCCTGGCAGCTGGACCGTACGCGCGCGCCGATCGCCACCAAGATCGTGGTCGCGGGCGGCTTCGGTGTCGGCAAGACGACCTTCGTCGGGTCGGTCTCGGAGATCCCGCCGCTCCAGACCGAGGCGCTGATGACCCAGGCCAGCGCCGAGATCGACGATCTCAGCGCGACGCCCGACAAGCTCACCACGACCGTGGCGATGGACTACGGGCGTATCACCCTCGACGACGACCTCGTCCTGTACCTCTTCGGCACCCCGGGCCAGAAGCGCTTCTGGTTCATGTGGGACGACCTGGTGCGCGGTGCGATCGGCGCCGTCGTGCTGGCCGATACCCGACGGCTGCCCGACTGCTTCCCGGCGCTCGACTACTTCGAGAGCTGCGGACTGCCGTATGTCGTGGCGGTCAACCACTTCGAGGGAACACCGGCGTTCCAGCCGGCGGATGTGCGTGATGCCTTGACGATTCCGCCGAGCGTGCCTGTACTGATCATGGACGCACGCGAACGGAACACGGCCGTCGAGTCGCTGCTCGCGCTGGTGCGGCATGCGCTCGACGTCTCTCCGGAGTAGCCGAGTAGCCTGAGTCGACGTCAGTTATCAGCCATGTCAGCCCACGTCGGTCGTCGGTACGCGCGCGCCGCGTCACCGCGCCTCACGTCGTCTTTCGGCGCTGTCTGTCGTACATGTCGCGTACGTGGCGTACGTCCCCCGTATTCCCCATGCCACCCCTGTCATCCACGCCGCACCAGCAGCCACGTACGCCACACCAGGCGCCACACGTAGCATCACGTACGCAAACGGAGAACCCGCCATGCGGAAGATACTCATCGTCGGAGCAGGCCAGTCCGGGCTCCAGCTCGCCCTCGGGCTCCAGTCGCAGGGGTACGAGATCACCCTGATGTCCAACCGCACGGCGGACGAGATCCGGTCCGGCCGGGTCATGTCCACGCAGTGCATGTTCCACACCGCGCTCCAGCACGAGCGCGATCTCAAGCTGGGCTTCTGGGAGTCCCAGGCGCCGAGGATCGAGGGCCTGGGCGTCTCGGTCGCCGCCCCCGACTCCTCCCGGGCCGTGGACTGGGTCGGAAAGCTCGACGGCTACGCCCAGTCCGTGGACCAGCGGGTCAAGATGGCCGGCTGGATGGAGACCTTCGCGCAGCGCGGCGGCCAACTGGTGATCCATGGGGCGGCAGTCTCCGACCTGGACTTCTTCTCCCGTACGTACGACCTGGTGCTGGTCTCGGCGGGCAAGGGCGAGCTGGTCTCGATGTTCGGCCGCGACGCCGCGCGCTCCCCGTACGACGCGCCGCAGCGCGCGCTCGCCGTCTCCTACGTCCACGGTCTCGGCCCGCGCCCCGAGCACCCGGAGTACGACGCGGTCCGCTGCAATCTGGTGCCGGGTGTCGGCGAGCTGTTCGTGATGCCCACCCTCACCACCTCCGGACGCGCGGACATACTTTTCTGGGAGGGCATACCCGGCGGCCCGCTCGATGTCTTCCAGGGCATCAAGGACCCCGCCGAGCATCTCTCGCTGACGCTGAAGCTGATGGAACGCTTCACGCCCTGGGAGTACGCGCGCGCCACGAAGGCCGAGCTGACGGACGCCAACGCGACCCTGTCCGGGCGGTACGCGCCGACCGTACGCAAGCCGGTCGGGCGGCTGCCGGGCGGCGGTCTCGTGCTCGGTGTCGCCGATGTCGTCGTCGCCAACGACCCGATCACCGGACAGGGCTCCAACTCGGCCTCCAAGTGCGCCGCTTCGTATCTGGACTCGATCGTGAGCCATGGCGACCGGCCGTTCGACGAGGCGTGGATGCGGTCGGCGTTCGACCGTTACTGGGACACCGCGCGGCATGTCACCAAGTGGACGAACGCGATGCTGGGCGTGCCGCCGGAGCATGTCCTCAACCTGATCGGCGCGGCGGGGCAGTTGCCGCGGGTCGCCGACCGGTTCGCGAACGGCTTCAACGACCCGGCGGACTTCGAGAACTTCTTCTACGAGCCGGAGAAGACGAACGCGTTTCTGGCGGAGGCGGCGGAGGCGGCGGGCGCGGCCTGACGCCGGGCCCGCCGCCCGACTCGGCTCGGTTCAGACCTCCGGTGCGGCCTCCTCGCCGTAACCGGAGTCCGAGCCGTCCAGCGCGCCCGGGGGCAGTGCGGGCGGCTCGTACACCCCTGGGGCGAGCGCCCCGGCCTCCGGGTCCGGACGCACCGCGCCCAGCAGGGGATTCGCCGCGATGGGGGAGACCTTGACGCTGGTGCCGGGGCGCGGCGCCTGGATCACCATCCCGTCGCCCAGATAGATCGCCACATGCGTGGCACCCGGGAAGTAGACCACCAGATCGCCGGGGCGCAGCTCGCGCAGCGAGACCTTGGGGAGTTCGCTCCACTGCTCCTGGCTGGTGCGGGGGATGGCGAGGCCCGCGCGCGCCCAGGCCCGCGAGGTCAGCCCGGAACAGTCGAACGAGTCGGGCCCTTCGGCGCCCCACTCGTACGGTTTGCCGATCTGCGCGACGGCGTACTCCAGGGCCGCCTGGCCCGCCCGGGAGGGCGCCATACGGACGGGCGTGCCGGCCGGACCGCCCGCGCCCTGGGGACCGCCCGCGCCCTGGGGTGTGCCGTCGCCGAGGGCGCCGGAGGCGAGCAGTTCGCGCTGGGCCTTGTCCGTACCGGCCCGTTCGAGAGCGTTGAGTGCCGTGATCTGAGCACGGCTGAGGGAGGCGAGCAGCTTCTCGACCTCCTGGAGCCGGGATCTGACCATGTCGCGCTGTCGCTTCTGCTTCGTGGCGAGCGCCTGCTGCCGGGCGAGGGCCTCGCGGGACTCCTGGGCGAGGGCCTGGGCGCGCTGTTCGCCGCCCGTCAGCCGGTTCAGCGTCTCGGCCCTGCCGCGTGCCGCGCGCGCCAGCAGATACGTCTCGTCCAGGGCGCTCTGCGGGTCGCGGGCGAGCAACAGCCGCAGATAGCCGGAGAGACCGGACTGCCCCTGGTACTGCTCGCGGGCCAGCCGCCCGGCGTTGACGCGGCTGAGGGCCAGCGCGGAGCGGGTCCGCGCGAGTTCGGAGTCCACCCGCTTGGTCTCCGCCCGCTGCCGGGTCAGCTCGGCGGCGGTGGCGTTGTACTCCTCGGTGGCCTTCTCGGCCTCGCGGTAGAGCTGTTGGAGCCGGGTGAGCATCTCCGCGACGGTACGGGGCGGGGCGTCGTCGGTGACTCCGGGTCCGCCCAGGCCTTCGGGTCCGCCGAGGCCACCTGGCCCGGCGGAAGCCGAGGGGGAGGGGACGGCCGCCGGAACGGCCGAGGGGACGGCCGCCGGGACGGGTGGGGGAGACGGCGACGCCGACGCGATCGGCACCGCCGCGAAGACCGTCGCGGCGGCCAGCGCCGCCGTACAGACGGATTGCGACACTCTGCCTGACACGTCATCACCTCCGGTTGCGGGACGGGCAGTCCAGCACTAGGCGATGATGAGGTGATATGGCATGTGAAGAGCGCATTAATGGGCGGAGTGGCGCAACAGCATCATCCTTGTGAGGGACGGTCGCCCTGGTCCGTACCGCTGCTCCGCTCCGTACGGCCGCCGGGCTTCGACCAGGGCCACTTCAGCGTGTGCCGCTCGCGGCCCTCGGCCACGTACTCGTACTTCCAGCCGCGCTGGATCCCGAGCCGCTTGGTGTAGCCGGCCGGGGCGCGACGGTAGGCGAAGACGGTGGGCGGCCCGCCGTCCGCGTCCGGCACCGGGACCTCGTACCACTTGGGCGGCTGCCCGGTCGGTCCGGTCAGTACGGGCAGTACGCGCCCGTCCAGCGGCCCGCCGACAAAGGGAGTGTCTTCGCTTCTCACGCCCCCAGTCTTATCCACGGGCCCCCGTCCCACCTACGTGAGGCGCGCGCCTAGGTGAGGCGCACCCCTACGTGAGGTGCGCCGCCCTACGTGAGGTGCGCCGCCGCGTTGACCAGGGGCAGCACCCGGCGGGCCAGCGCTCCCACGGGTCCGTCCGGGTGTTCGTACGCCACGAGCGCGCCGACGGCCGTCGCGGTGTCCTCGTCGGCGGCGGCCGTGACCACCAGCAGCGCGATCAGATGGTCGACCAGCCAGTCGCGCAACTCGTCGGCGGGCGGGCGCTTCTCCTCGTCCAGCCATATGAGCGAGGCGGATTCGACGGCCGCGATCCACGTGCGCACCAGCATCCGCAGCCGCGCGCCGGGCGCCGCCGCGCCGCCACCTGTGCCGCCGCCCGTTCCGAGGTGCAGCAGGATCTGTTCGGCCGCGGCCCGCCGTACCTCGTCGACGATCGCGGTCGTCCGGGACGTCTCGCAGACACTGCCGCCCCGGAGCAGCGCGCTGAACCCGGTGTCGTGCTGGTCGACGAAAGCGAGATAACGGTCGAGGACGCGCCCCAGCCGCCCGGTCGGCGGCCCCACCGGGGGCTCGGTGAAGCACCGTTCCAGCTCGTCGGCGGCGGAGCGCAGCGCTTCCTCGTACAACTGCTGCTTGCCGCCGCTGAAGTAGCGGTAGACGAGCGGCCGGGACACCCCGGCCGCCACGGCGACGTCGTCGAGCGAGACCTCCTCCGGCGCCCGGTGCGCGAACAGGCCGAGGGCCGCGTCGAGGAGTTGCGTACGGCGCTCCTCGACGCTGAGCCTTCGGTACGCGGGCGTTGCGGGCGCGGTCATGTCCGCAGCGTAACCGCCGGGCGGCCGGGCGGGACGGGGAATGGCGCGGCAGCCGGTGCGACCGTGGGGCGGCGGCGAGAGAGGCGGCGGCGGAGGCGGCGGGGACGCGGCGGGGGCGGTGGTCAGGCGAGGAGGCCCGAGGACTTCCAGAGCCTGCGCCCCGCCCCGCGCAGCACACCGATGTCGTCCAGGAAGTCGGTGAGCCGCCTGGCACCCGACTGCATCACCTCCCGGCGGTGGCCGCTCTCGCGCACCTGCGCGACGGCCTGCCGGCGGTCGAGGCCGACGTTCTCGTACACCTGCGGATTGATGAAGCAGACCGAGAAGACGCGGGCGGCCTCACCACAGCTGAGCCGGGTGAACTCCCGCTCCCAGCGCGGCGCGGTCACCATCTGGCGGCGCAGCTCCTCGCGGGCGTACCGGACATGGCGCGCCTCCTCGATGACATGGATACGGGTCACCCCGCGCACGAGGCTCTGGACCCGCTCGTCCGGGAAGGTCAGCCGCTGCATCCAGTCGAGGATCTCCTCACCGAGGAGCGTGGCGGCGAACGAACCGGGGGTGGTGGAGACGGTCTTCAGGATGCGCGCGAGATTGTGGTAGTAGCGCGGCACGGGATACGCCGGGCCGCCGCCCTTGTTGATGAGCCGCGCGAACATCATCGAGTGCCGGCACTCGTCCGCGATCTCGGTGAGGGCGTAGCGGACGTGGTTGCTGGTCACCGGCTTGTCGTAGATATGACGGACCAGCAGCTGCATCAGGATGATCTCGAACCAGATGCCGAGCGAGGCGAGCGACGCGGCCTCGTGCCTGGCCAGCTCCATCCGCCGTTCCTCGGACATCGTCCGCCAGAGCGGGGTGTCGTAGAGCGAGACCAGCTCCGGCGGCCAGAACCACTTGCCGTCCTCGACCGGTGCGTCCCAGTCGATGTCCTTGTCGGGGTCGAAGGAGTGCTTGGCGGAGGATTCGAGCAGCCGCTCGGCGACCTGTTCGCGGTCCCGGAGCGGGCCGAGTGCGTCGCGGAGCAGCTGTACGTCGCGTTCGGTCACTGTCGTCATGGCTGAGCGCACCTCATGGCTGGAGTACGGGCTGTGTGTGACGCGCCGGGTCACCGGGCCGGGTCACGGTCGCCGGGCCGGGTCACGGGGGCGGGGCGCCGGGCCAGGGCGCCACGTCGGTCTGCCGGCCGGGTCGTCGAGCGGTGTTACCGGCGGTCACCCCTTATGAGACCGCTCGTCAACAAGGGCGTCAATCCCCTGTGCGCGACTTGTTGACATCGCGTCTACCAATAGATGGGTCCGTCGGCGACCGACCGCGGCATGCTCATGGCGGATATACGCCCGAATCCCCCGCGTAACACCGCGCCGCACGGCACGATGGCGCGTATGACCGCCCCACACCCCGGTGCCGACCGCGCAGCCGCCCGCCGCAGCCTCGAAGGACTCGCCCTGGGCGACGCCTTCGGCGAACGCTGGTTCCCTCTCTTCCGCGAACGTCAACGCGCGTACGCGGAGATCAGGGCCAGGATCACCCCGCCGGAGCTGGAGTGGCACTGGACGGACGACACCGCGATGGCCCTCGCCGTACAACGCGTCCTCGACGAACGCGGCGCCATCGACCAGGACCGGCTCGCGCTCTGCTTCGCCCTCACGTACGACGCCGATCCGGCCCGGGGCTACGGGCACGGTATGCACATGCTGCTGCCGGCCCTGCTGGCGGAGCCGACGAGCTGGCGCACCCTGGCCCCAGGGCTGTTCGAGGGCGGCAGCCTGGGCAACGGCGCGGCGATGCGGGTGGCGCCGCTCGGCGCCTGGTTCGCGGCCGACCTGGACCGCGTGGCCGAACAGGCCGTGCTGTCGGCCGAGGTGACCCACGCGCACCCACAGGGCATAGCGGGCGCGGTGGCGGTCGCGACGGCGGCGGCGCTGTCGGTACGGTCCGAGCTCTCCGTGGCGGCGGTGGCGGAGGCCACGCCCGATGGCCCGGTACGGGACGGCCTGGCGCGGGCGGCGGAGCTGTCCTTCACCACCGAGCCCTGGAAGGCGGCGGATCTGCTCGGCAACGGCCAGCGGATCCGCGCCGACGACACCGTGCCGTTCGCGGTATGGACGGCGGCCCGGCACCGCGACGATCTGGCCGCCGCGCTCTGGTCGACGGCGGAGGGCTTCGGCGATGTCGACACGACCTGTGCGATCACGGCGGGCATCGTCGCCGCCCGCACCGGCACGGGCTCGGTCCCTACGGCGTGGCGCGAGCGCCGGGAGGCGCTGACGTAGCCGGCTTCGGGGCAGGGGCAGGGGCAGGGGCAGGAGCCTGGGCAGGGGCGAGGGCAGCGAGAGGAGGGGGCGGGGCAGGGGCGGGGACGGCGGGGGCCGCGAGGGCGATGTCGGCGAGCGAGGCGTCCGCCCCGCGCGCCGCCACCAGTTGCAGCCCCACCGGACATCCGTCCGCCGTGAAACCGGCCGGAATGCTCGCGGCGGGATGCCCGCTCAGATTGAACGCCCAGGTCAGCGCGGTGGAGTACAGCTCGCCCGGACCTTCGTGACCATGCGGCCTGTTGGGGGTGACCGGGGTGAGCAGCAGCGGCGTACGGGCGAAGAGCGCGTCGAGCCGCCGGTCGTTCTCCGTCCGTACTCCCGCCGCCTTCTCCGGGCTGCCGCCTTCGCGTATCGCCGTCCAGGCCTCGCGCGGATCCAGCAGCGTGAACGGCCGCCGCGCCGGTTCAAGGCGTACGACCCCCGCCGCCACCAGCCGGTCCACCGCCGCGCGTACCACCGCCGCGACTTCCGGGTCCGGCCGCGCGTACCCCAGGTCGGGGGAGAAGACGGCGCGCACGGGGAAAGCGGGCGGCGGCGCCTCGTCACCGCCCCCCACACACCGCAGATACGCCCGCGCCTCCGCCGCCGAACGCGCCAGCACCCCCGCCGAGGCCAGGCCGGTACGGTCCGGGGACGGCAGCAGCCCGTTGGTCGTCTTCAGCCCGAACACCCCGCACCAGGCCGCCGGGATCCGGACGGAACCGGCGCCGTCGCTGCCGGTCGCCAGCGGCACCATGCCCGCCGCGACCGCCACCGCCGACCCGGCGGAGGATCCGCCGGGGGTACGGTCGGCGCGGTACGGGTTGACCGTACGGCCGTGCCTGCCCTGCCCCCAGGTCTGCCAGTACGTGCCGGGCCCCGGTACCGCCGTCGACCCCACCGGCACCGCGCCCGCCGCGATCAGCCGCCCCGCCGCGTACGACCGGAGGCCGGACGGTCCCTTCACCGCGAACGGCAGCCCCGCGAGCGGCAGTCGGCGGTCCACCGTCCGCGCCCGTTCCCTGGCTTCCGCGTCCCATACCTCGATGAAGGCGCACAGAGAGGGATCGAGCCGCTCGATCCGCGCCAGCGCCTCCGCGACCCCGTCCACCACAGACATCCCCCAGCCATTCCCCGGCGATTTCCCCGGCCATTCCCCCACCGGACGGCGCTGCTTTCGCAACACGCCCTAGTCTCGCAGCGCCTCCCGCATCACCGCCCGCGCGATCGGCGCCGCGTCGCCCCCGCCGCTGATCTCCGACCGCTTCGCCTCCGCGGACTCCACGACCACCGCCACCGCGACCGCCGGTCTGCTCGAATTGCCGGCCTGCGCCCAGGCGATGAACCAGGCGTACGGCGTACCGGCGTTGTCCACCCCGTGCTGCGCCGTCCCCGTCTTCCCGCCGACCGTCGCCCCGTCGATCGCCGCGTTCGCCCCCGTCCCGTCCTCCACGACCCCGATCATCATCCGCCGCAGCGACCGCGCCGTGGCAGGTTCCATCGCACGCCGGTAGGAGCGCTCGCCGGTACGGGAGACGATGTCGCCGTCCGAGTCGGTGGTCCGGTCCACCAGGAAGGGGTACTTGAGCTCCCCGCCGTTCGCGACCGCCGACGCGACCATCGCCATCTGGAGCGGAGTGGCCCGCGTGTCGAACTGCCCGATCGACGACAGCGCCAGCTGATCGTCGCTCATGCGGGTGTCGAAACGGGACGCGGCGACCCCCGAAGGGATCGTGATGCCGGTGTCGTTGAAGCCGAACTTCTCCGCCGTCGCCACCATCGCGGACAGCCCCGTCCTGACCCCGAGCCCGGCCATCACCGTGTTGCAGGACCATCTGATCGCGTAGTCCAGTGACTCCTTGTCGCACCCGTCGGCCTCGTTGGGCAGTTCGGTGCGTGTGCCCGGCAGGACATACGGCTCGGGGATGCCGGTGGGGGCGTCGACATCGGTGACGGTCCCGGAGTCCAGCGCGGCCGCCGCCGTCACGATCTTGAAGGCGGAACCGGGCGGATAGGTCTGCCGGATGGCCCGGTTGAGCAGGGGCTGCGCGTCCGCGCCGGTCAGCCGCGCCCAGGCGTCGTCGACGGCCCCGCCGGTGCCCGACAACTGCCCGGGGTCGTACGACGGACTGCTGACCAGCGCCAGGATCCTGCCGCTGAACGGCTCGATGGCCGCGACCGCGCCACGTCTGCCGGCCAGTCCGTCGTACGCGGCCCGCTGCATGGACGCCTTGATCGTGGTGGCGACGTGCCCGCCGGGGCGCCGGCCGCGGGTGATCTCGTTCCAGAAGGGGAACGGGGCGAGCATCGGGTCCGTACCGGAGAGGATGCCGTCCTCGGCGTTCTCCAGCAGTGTCGTGCCGTACGTCTGGGAGGCGTAGCCGGTGACGGGCGCGTACAGCGGGCCCCGCGTATAGGTGCGTTCGTACCGCAGCTGCTGTCCGCTGTCCCGGGAACCGGTGACCGCTCGGCCGCCGATGAGGATGGTGCCGCGCGGCTGCGAGTAACGGGCCACGGTGTCACGGCGGTTGGCGGGGTTGTGATCGAGGGAGTGCGCCTCGATGACCTGGATTCTGGCCGCGTTGACCAGCAGGGCGAGCAGAAGGAGGAGGCAGAAGGCGGCGGTCCGTCGGATATAGCGAGTCACCGTTGCTCTCCCTGTCGGTAGTGCTCTCCCTGTCGGTGTGGCTCTTCCCGTCGGTCGTGCCGGGTCACCACTGGTTCCTCCAGGCGTTCCCGTTCTCCTCGGCGGGCGCGATGACGCCCGGCTCCGCGTTCTCCGGGCGCGGGCTGCGGGCCGAGTCGCTCAGCCGGATGAGCAGCGCGACCATCACCCAGTTGGTGACGACGGACGAGCCGCCCTGCGCGAGGAAGGGCATCGCCATGCCGGTCAGCGGGATGAGCCCCGTCACCCCGCCCGCGATGACGAAGACCTGGAGGGCGAGGATCGCGGAGAGGCCGACGGCGAGCAGCCGGCCGAAGGGGTCGAGCACGGCGAGGGCGGTGCGGTAGCCGCGGGCGACCAGCAGGGCGTACAGCAGGAACAGCGCGGTCAGGCCGACCAGGCCCAGCTCCTCGCCCGCCGTGGCCAGGATGAAGTCGGACTTGGCGGCGAAACCGATCAGGATGGACCGGCCGAGCCCGAGTCCGGTGCCGAGCATCCCTCCCGCGGCGAAGGCGAAGAGGGACTGCGCGAGCTGGCCGGGTCCGCGGCCGGCGGCGATGGAGGCGTACGGGTCGAGCCAGTCCTGTACGCGGCTGTGGACATGCGGCTCCAACGAACCGACGGCGAACGCCCCGAGCGCGGCGAGCAGCAGCCCGACGGCGATCCAGCCGGTGCGCCCGGTCGCGACGTAGAGCAGGATCACGAAGAGCCCGAAGAAGAGCAGCGACGTCCCCAGGTCCCGTTCGATGACGAGGACGAAGACGCTGAGCAGCCAGATCGCGACGATCGGGCCGAGCACCCGGCCGGTGGGCAGTTGGAGCCGCCAGACCTTGCGGCCGGTGTAGGCGAGGGCGTTGCGGTTGGCGGCGAGATACGCGGCGAAGAAGACGGCCAGCAGGATCTTGGCGAACTCGCCGGGCTGGAAGGACAGTCCGTCGATCCGGATCCAGATCTTGGCCCCGTTCACGGCGGGGAAGAAGATCGGCACGATCATCAGCACCAGCGCGGTGGCGACCGACAGATAGGCGTACCGCTGAAGCACCCGGTGGTCGACCAGGAACACGACGACGACGATGAACAGCGCGACACCGAGCGTGGACCAGACCAGCTGGGTGGGCGCGGCCTTGTCGCCCGGGGTGTCCAGGTCGAGGCGGTAGATCAGCACGAGACCGAGGCCGTTGAGCAGCACCGCGATGGGCAGCAGCAGGGGATCCGCGTACGGTGCGCGCAGCCGTACGGCGATATGCGCGAGGAGGGCGAGCATGCCCAGACCGGCGCCGTATCCGGCCGCGTCGGGCGGTACGGCGTGGTTCCTGCCGAGGCCGACGGCGATGTAGCCGAAGACGGAGATGAGGACGGCGCAGACGAGGAGGGAGAGTTCGACTCCCCGGCGCTTGGGGCGGCGAATCGCGGGTGGGGGAGCGTCCGCCGTCGTTGCGGTCATGCGACGAAACGTAGCAAGGCGATGTGCCTTATGTCCGTTTATGTAGGGACGTAAGGCATGCCGGACTCCTCAGGCGGCTCCCGGCCCGTTCCCGTTCTCCCTGTCGCTCAGCGCTGGTAGGGGTTCTGCTGCTGCGGCTGCCCGTACGGCTGACCGCCGCCCTGCCCGTACCCCTGTCCGCCCGCCTGGCCGGTGCCCTGGGCCATGAGCTGGTCGGCCTGCTCCTTGGTCACCTGCCGCTCCGCGCCGCAGAACGTGCACTGGGTCGCGAATTTGGTGGAGAACGGGAACAGCGGCACGAAGAACAGCGTGAATTTGGTGACGCGCTTGCGGAGCGTGTGCGCCGACGGGTTGCCGCACTGGCCGCAGACCAGGGTCAGTATCGCCAGTTGGTAGAGGTAGCCCTTGGTGCCGAAGATGATCATGAGTGGGTTTCCTTAGGGAGGACCGGCGCGTGCCGAGGGAGCGCGTACTCGCGTACTGAGGAGAGTCTGCCGCACGGGGGTGAATTCTGGCGCGCGATACGGGACGGAATGGTCAGGGAGGCCCGCCGGGGTCGGGGGCGGGGACGGAGAGTCGCGGCCGAGGGCTGCCGCGGCCGAGGGCTGCCGCGGCCGAAGGCTCTTGCCCCCGTGGCCCGGGTGCTGTTCCCATGGTCGTGGGGGTGGTGGGGCATGAGCCGATTACGCGTCACGCCGACGCGCGGGCAGGGCCGGGACCGGCTGTACGTCAGCCTCAGGGACGGTACGACCGTCGCCTGGTACGACAAGGACACCGGCCGGGTGAGTGTGCTCTCCGGAGCGGGGCGCGACGAGGTGCTGTCCGCCCTGGCGCCGTATCTCACCGGTGAGGTGACCGTGGGGCCACCGCGAGTGCCGACCCCGGCGGATCTCGACCGGCTCTCGCTCCACCCCGATGACGACCTGGCCCCGAACCGTCCGGGCGAGGCGCTCCACGCGGAACTGTCGGAACTGGACGCGCCGCGGGCGGCAGGCGCTGCCGGGTCCTCCCGGTCCTCCGGCTCCTCCGGCTCCTCAGGGGCCTCCGGGGCTTCCTCGTCCCCTTCCTCCCCCTCGTCTCCGCTGTGGCGCCGATGGCATCAGGACCCCCGGCAGGCGGAACTACTGGCCCAGGAGGCCGTCGGTGACCGGCTCGACGGGCTGGAGGCCGCAGGCTGGCGGGTGCTGCACTCGATACCGCTCCCCGGCGCCGCCCGCATCGACCATCTGGCGATCGGTCCGGCCGGCGTCCTCGCCGTACGGACGCTCCCGGCCCGGAAGCGCCGGGTCGGTGTGGAGGACCCGCTGGTCCGCGTGGGGCGCGCCGCGCCCGCGCCCCATCTCCGCTGGGCCCGCCGCGCCGCGGAACGCGCCTCGCGCGCTCTGGCGGCCGACGTACGCCCCGTACTGGCCGTGGTCGAGCCCGGACGCCTGGACGCCCTGCCGGCGCCGGGGGACGTACGGATCCTGCGCGACACCGAGATCCCGGCCCTGGCGTCGCTCGGGGGCGTACTGAAACCGGCGGACATCGAGTCCCTGTACGCGACGGCGCGGGACCGCCACAGCTGGCTGCGCGTGTAGGGCCTGTCTTCACTGTCTTCATAGTCGTCTTCGAAGTCCCCGCCTGGCTCAGGGCAGCGGCGCGGCGCTGTCGGGGTCGGTGAGCGGGCCGAGGAGGTCCCCGTAGCGCTCCAGCCGCTCCTCGATGTCCCCCAGCCGGAAGACCAGCTGCCCGGCGTCCGTGCAGCCCGCGACCTCCTCCCAGGTCAGGGGAGTGGAGACGGTCGGCTCCGCTCTGGCGCGGAGCGTGTAGGGCGCCGCGGTGGTCTTCGCGGCGGCGTTCTGGCTGTGGTCGACGAAGACCTTCCCGGGCCGCAGCGAGCGCCGCATCCGGTGCACCACCAGCTCCGGCATCGCCGCCTCCGCCTCGACGGCCAGCCCCTTCGCGTACGCCGAGACCTCGGCGGACGGGGCGCGCTCCAGCGGTACGAGGAGGTGCAGGCCCTTCGACCCCGAGGTCTTCACGTACGCCTCCAGCCCGTCCGTACCCAGCCGCTCGCGCAGCCAGAGCGCCACCGCGCAGCACTCCACGGCGGTGGCGGGCGCCCCGGGGTCCAGGTCGAGGATGAGCCTGTCGGCGCGCTCGGGTGCGTCGGCGCGCCACTGGTGCGTATGGAACTCCACCACCAGGTTCGCCGCCCACATCAGCGATGCCAGGTCCTCGACCACCACCTGTCGGCCGGTGTCGGCCGTCCTTCTGGGCACCTCGGCGATCCGTACCCAGTCGGGCGTACCGGGCGGCGGGTTCTTGGTGAAGAAGAGCTGGCCGTCGGGCCCGTCCGGGTAGCGGAGGAAGGAGACGGGGCGGTCGGCGAGATGGGCCAGCAGAGGGGCCGCCGCGCGGGCGTAGTAGTGCAGGACCTCGCCTTTGGTGGTGCCGGTGGCGGTGTACAGGACCTTGTCCAGGTTGCTGAGCGCCAGGCGTCGCCCCTCCACCTCTGTGATCGGCGTCATACGATGAGAATCCCATATATTTCGTGAATCTCGGATGAAAGGGATGGAACGTGCGATCCATATGGAACGGCGCGATCTCCTTCGGGCTGGTCAGCATCCCGATCAAACTGGTCAACGCCACCGAGAACCACTCGATCTCCTTCCGGCAGATCCACAAGACGGACGGCGGCCGTATCCGCTACCGGAAAGTCTGCGAACTGGACGGCGAGGAGGTGTCGACGCCGGAGATCGGCAAGGCGTACGAGGACGGGGACGGGTCCATGATCCCGATCACCGACGACGATCTGGCCGCGCTGCCGCTGCCGACGGCGAAGACGATCGAGATCGTCGCGTTCGTACCGGCGGACTCGATCGATCCGCTCCAGATGGACACGGCGTACTACCTCTCCGCCGCCGGCGTGCCCGCGGCCAAGCCGTACACCCTGCTGCGTGAGGCGCTGAAGCGCAGCCGGAAGGTGGCCGTCGCCAAGTTCGCCCTGCGGGGGCGGGAGCGGCTCGGGATGCTGCGGGTGGTCGACGACGTGATCGCGATGCACGGCCTGCTCTGGCCGGACGAGATCCGAGCCCCGGAGGGCGTCGCACCGGAGACGGACGTCACCGTACGGGAGGCCGAACTCGACCTGGCCGACGCCCTGATGGACACACTCGGCTCGGTCGACCTCGGCTCGCTGCACGACGACTACCGGGAGGCCGTCGAGGAAATGATCGCGGCCAAGGCGGAAGGCGGGCCGGTACCGGAACGCGAGCCGGCGGCGGGCGGGGGAGGGAAGGTCCTCGACCTGATGGCGGCGCTGGAGAACAGCGTGCGCGCGGCGAAGGAAGGCCGGGCGGAGGGCGACGAGGTGGCGGAGGTGACGCAGCTTCCGGCGAAGAAGACGGCGAAGAGGGCGCCGGCGAAGAAGACGGCGGCGGCGAAGAAGACCGCGTCCGAGCCGGAGTCGGGCACCGCGGCGAAGACGACATCAAAGACGGCGAAGACCTCGAAGACGGCGGCCAAGTCGGCGAAGAAGACCGCCTCGAAGACGGCCTCGAAGACGGCTTCCGGAGCCCGGAAGCGCGCCTCGGCCTGAGTGGTGTCCCCTGAGCGGTGTCCCCGGGCCCGGCCGGTGTCCCCGGCGGCGCCCCCGCCCCGGATGGCACACTGCGCGAGTGGACCGAACGCTGCGCATCGTGCTGGCCGAGGACAGCGTGCTGCTCCGAGAAGGCCTGATCGCCCTGCTGGACCGCTTCGGCCACCAGGTCGCCGCGGCGGTGGGCGACGCGCCCGCGCTGCTGACGGCGGTGGCGGAGCACGCCCCGGACATCGTGGTCACCGACGTACGGATGCCCCCGGGCTTCCAGGACGAGGGCCTCCACGCGGCCGTCCGCCTCCGCGAGCGGCAGCCGTCGCTTCCCGTGCTCGTCCTCAGCCAGTACGTCCAGCGCACCTACGCGGCCGAACTCCTCGACTCCGGCGACGGCTCCGGTGTCGGCTACCTCCTCAAGGACCGCGTGGGCCAGGTGGAGGACTTCGAGGCCGCCCTCCAGTCCGTGGCCTCCGGCGGCACGGTCGTCGACCCGGAAGTGGTCCGCCACCTGCTCCGCCGCCGCAGAGACCCCCTGGAACGCCTGACCCCCCGAGAACGCGAGGTCCTGGCCCTGGTCGCCGAGGGCAAGTCCAACGCGGCGATAGCCCGCCAACTCGTCGTCTCCGAGGCGGCCGTGGGCAAACACATCGGCAGCATCCTCGCCAAACTGAACCTCCCCCCGGCGGACGACACCCACCGCCGCGTCCTGGCGGTCCTCACCTACCTCCGCGCCTGACCTCTTCTCCTGTCCCCGCCTCCGTCCTTCCCTGCCCCGCCCGTCCCTGCCCTGCCCGTCCCTGCCCCGCCCCGCCCCGCCCCGCCCCACCCGACCTGGAAATACCTGTTCACGGCCACCCCGCCGAAGCTGGTAGGGTTTCCTTCGTCGCCAAGCACCACAGCGAAGCGCCCCC
>NZ_PHRF01000094.1 GCF_004151105.1 Streptomyces sp. L-9-10 | reverse complement strand
TGGAACGTTGACTATTCGGCACGACCGGTTGGGATCACTAGTACTGCTTCGGCGTGGAACGTGGTTGTTGACAGGTCGGGTCGGGCACGCTGTTGGGTATCTGAGGGTGCGAGCGCTGCTCGTTCCTTCGGGATGCCGGCCCCAGTGAACTCGCCCCGTTTGTGGGTGGGGTGGTGGGTGGCTGGTCGTTGTTTGAGAACTGCACAGTGGACGCGAGCA
>NZ_PHRF01000093.1:462-13146 GCF_004151105.1 Streptomyces sp. L-9-10 | reverse complement strand
CCCACCCCGCCCACTCACAGGCGCTCCACTCACACGAACAGGAACGCCGCCGCCGTCGTCGCGCCCAGGGTCGCTCCGGCGATCGTCTGGGCGCGGGTGTGGTACGTCAGGGCTACGCGGGACCAGCACACCGCGATGGTCATGGCGTACCCGAGCAGCCACCAGGGGGAGTGGACCGCGGCGAGCAGTGCCACGACCGCCGACGCGACCGCCGAGTCCACCGAGATCTTCCATACGGTGTTGACGGCCAGGATCAGGACCGTCATCACCCAGAGGGCGAGCATCGAGACGAGGATGCCCGCCGGGGCGTTGCCGAGCAGCATGATGACGGAGCCGGTGCCGATGGAGCCGAGGATGACGAAGAAGATCGGCGCGCGTTTCGTACGGTCGACGACATGGCGGTCGCCCCAGGTGCCCCGCTTGCGTTCCCATTCGATGTAGCCGGCGGGTATCAGCCCGGCGCACAGGGCGGCGAGCAGGCCCCAGGGCAGGCCGGTCCAGTCCCGCGCGGCGGCGAGTCCGATGGCGAGCATGCCCACCAGCAGGACGTTGCGGGGCTGGAGGATGTCGGTGACGGTGCGGGCCGTGGTGACGGCGCGGTCCGCCGGGGCGGTGGTGGTCATGCGGTTCTCTCCGTCGACGTGCTGGTCTGCTGGGACCGTGGGGACTCCGTGCCGTCCGTGACTTCCGCGCCGGCCGTGCCCTCCGTGCCCTCCGTGACTTCCGCGCCGGCCGTGCCCTCCGTGCCCTCCATGATGTCCAGGACGTGCCGGGTCCGTTCGGGGGTGATCGTCTTGAACGCGGCGGCCACGCGCACCAGTCGGGCCACCTCGCCGTCCTGGTCGACGGCGTGGTTCGGCTCGATGGCCGCTGCCCGGCCGGCGGGCGCGCCGTCGGCCTTCGCGGTGAGGGCCGCCTTGATCCAGAGGGCGTCGGCGAGCGGCCCTGTCCACCGCTCTTCGACGGAGTCGCTGCCGGAGTTCCCTCCGGAACGCCCGCCGGAATCAACGGCGAAGTCGTCCGCCGCCGCCCGCTTCGCGGCCCGGTGCAGGCTGTCGGGTACGTAATGCCGCAGCTTCTCGACCGCGTCCGCGATATCGGCGGCCCACCGGTCGATCCGGAGATCCGCGGGGGTGTCGAACCGCGTCAGTTCGCGCGGCAGCGAAGCCGGCGGGGCGAAGGGCTGGTCGGGAAAGGCCGTCATCAGTTCGCGCCACAGCGGGTGCAGCCGCATCTGCGCCCGCCACAGCTTCGCGCGGCGCCAGCCCTTGCTGAACGCGGGCAGGGACGCGCCCAGCGCGAAGAAGGCGAACAGGACGAGTTGCGCGACCTCGGTGACCTCGTCGAAGGTCCGCGCGAACGTCTCGCTGGGCTGGTCGATGACGCTGACCCACATGAACAGCGTCCGGCTGACGGTGTATCCGACGCCGATGAACATGGCGAACGTCATCATGCCCAGCCCCACGCGCAGATGACGGAGCCGCGCGTCGAGGGTCGCCAGCGCCCACTGGTAGGCGCAGACAGCGGATGCCGTGCCCAGGTAGAGGTAGAACACGCTCATATAGAGCGTCGCGCCCCACTGACCGGCGTGGTCGGAGACGAAGCGGTCCGAGGGTACGGAGCGGTCGACCACGGTGAAGAAGAGCACGGTCAGCAGGATCAGCGTGGCGACGGAGGCCTTGGCCGCCACATGCTGGATCAGCCGCGCGAACCGTACGTGCCGGGGGATCTCCCCGTCGTCGGGGTAGCGCCCGTAGATCGCGACGATGTAGCTGAGAATCGCCAGGATCGCGATGGTCGCCGTGTAGTGCTTGATCAGTACGGAGAGATCGGTGACGGGGCTGTTGTTGAGCCCGATGCGTACGATCTCGGTCTTGGTCCACAGGGCGATGGCGAATCCGGCGTAGCACCCCCACAGGGCCCGTCGGCGTTTGTCCTCCTCATCTCCCCACAGCGCGGCCGGCATACGCCACAGCGCGACGGCGGTCATCAGACCGGCTATGAGGTATCCGGCGAGGTCGAGCGGGGTCACGGGGCGATTCTCATGCGGTGAGTCCTTGCGGGTGGGGAGATGTCCGGGGGTTCCGGCGGTGCTCGGTCACGTACGGCGGAAGAAGCCGCCGCGGCGGCGGTGGGCGACCGGACGTGAGAGCGAGTTGGCCAGCCGGCCCACCATGTCATCGCTCGTCACGTCCCTGGCCATGCGGGGGATGAGCGAGGCGCCGAACTCGGCCACCCGCTCGTCATGGGTGTCGTACTGCGCGCGGGCCTGGATCGGGCCGCCCGACTCCAGGGCGTCGGTGATCGCGGGAGGGAACTCCGGCGGATCGTCCGGGGCGAGGACCCGGCTGATCAGCGAGGTGTCGAAGACGGGCAGCAGCTGCCGCAGCTGGTCCTCGCCGAGTGTGGTGCCGTGGTCGAACCACTCATGGCACAGCTCGTGCAGGATCACATGCTGGGTCTGGTACGCGGTCGGGCGCCGGCGGTAGAGGACGAAACTGGTGTCGCCGGACTTGAGGCGCAGTCCGCAGGCGGCGTTGAGACGGGCCAGCCGGTCGGGCAGTTCGTGGAGAACGATCGTCCGGCCCCGGGCCGCTTCCATGTTCGCCACCAGCGCCGCGACGCCGAAGGGCGCGGGAATGGGGAGATCGGCCAGTCCGGCTTCGCACTCTCTCCGCAACGCGCGCATGGACATGGGGGCCTCTTGATCGTTATCGCACATGCGTGTGACGTGCGGGCGGCGATTCTAGCCAACAGCCATGCGAGCGCCGCTACTACGGCTCCGGCTCCGGCTCCGGCTCCGGGCCCGTGGTCGCGTCCGGTTTCGCGTCCGGGCTCCCACCGCCACTGTCCTCGCCACCGCCACCGCCACCGCTCCGCCTCGCCTTGGTGTCCTCCAGCAGGGAAAGCGCGAATTGCAGCAGCTCCGGCGGCAGACCGTCGTCGTCCAGACCGCGCGCCGCGATTCCGCTGATCTCTCCCGTGCGGCGCTTCGCGAGGAACTGGAGTCCGGCCACGACATCGTCGACGACCTCGGACTCCTCCTTGAAGAAGCGCCAGTCCACACCGAAACCCAGTCCGAGGGCCCGGAGGATCTCCTCCGACGGATGGGTGACCTTCCCGGCGAGGATGTTGGAGAAGTAGCTGTGGGAGAGGGAGCCGCCGCGCTCCTTGACGAGGTCCGCGAAGACCCGTCCCGAGATCTTCCGGCCCGGGAAGGTCTTCTCCACCATGTACTCGACCTTCTGCCGCAGCGTCCGCAGCTCCGGCACGTGCCCTTCGCGGTCGCGCCCCTGGTCGAGGTCGTGGTCCTGGTCGCTGTTGTCGCCGCCGTTGCCGTCGCCGATCGCGGCGGGGTTGACACCGTTGTCCATGCTGGCCCCCCATTTCGGTCAACGGGCTCGTACGGTAACCGGCCCCCGGTCAGGACGTCCGAGCGCCGGAACTGGCTTGCGCAAACACTCTACGTCACTGTTAACTCGAAAAAACACGGGCGGGGGGCCACGAGGGGAGTCCCCCGCCCGTGCGACTCACGGGCGGCGAATCCGGCTGCGGCCAAGAGGCGTAGCCCTTCGCGACGGGGGATGCGCGAAGGGCTACGCGTCCCATTATGACCCCTCGTCAGGGAATTCCGACAGCGGATCGGCCTCGGAGCTCCCGGACGCGTGGCGGCACGGGCGCGGTGTTGACGCCGGATGTGCTCTACATCACCGCAACGCGGCGGGCTCCGAGGACAGCTCTCAGTGTGAAACCAATCAGCCGCGCCGCGTGTCTGGCCGCCCTGATCGCCGCCTCCGCGCTGTGCGCCGGTAACGCGATCGCGCGTGTCTTTCCGTTCGGCCCGCGGACGCGCAGCGTGAACGATCTGGGTAACCAGTACGTCCCGTACCACGCCTATCTGTGGGACCTGCTGCACGGCAGGGCCGACGGCGATCTGTTCGTCAACTGGCGGTCCGGCTTCGGCTCCAGCCTGCTGCCCGATCTCGGTACGTACCTCACCAGCCCCTTCGCCCCGCTCGTCGCGCTCTTCCCACGGGACGAGATCGATCTCGCGGTCTATGTGATCACCGTCGTGAAACTGGCCGCGGCCGGTGCCGCGATGGCCTGGCTGCTGCTCCGGCTGCGCCCCGGACGCTGGTGGGTCGCGGGGGCGCTGGGCGGCTCGTACGCCCTGTGCGGGTGGGCCGTGGCGGACGGCGCGCACAACCCGATGTGGCTGGACGGCCTGATCGCCTTCCCCCCGCTCTGCCTGGTGGGCGAGTGGGCGACGGCCGGCCGTCGCCCGGTGCTCGGCGCGCTGGTGGTCGCGGTCGTCTGGACCGCCAACTTCTACACCGCGTACATGGCCACGCTCGGAGCCGGACTGCTGCTCCTCGCACGGCTGTTGGCCGGCTCGCACACCGTCCGGGAGCGTCTGGTCGCGCTGCGGCGGGCCGCCCTGACCACCGTGCTGGGCATGGGTCTCGCCGCGCCCGTGGTGGTGGTCGTCTACTTCGGGACGCGGCACGCGTACCCAGGCCGGAACACGGTGTTCTCCGCGGTCCCGTGGACCGATGTGTTCGCCCGGCTGCTGCCCACCACGTACAGCTTCGGGACCCCGGGCGTCTACGTGAACACCGCGGCGCTGCTGCTCGCCCTCACCCTGCCGTTCAACCCGGCGGTGCCGCGCCGGGCGCGCCTGGTGCTGACGGTGCTCGTGGCGGGGGTGGTGCTGTCGTTCCAGTGGGGGCCCACGCATCTGGTCTGGAACGCGTTCAGCACCCCCAACGGGAGCGCCTACCGCCAGGCGTTCGTCCTGTGCGGACTGCTGGTGATCGCCGCGTGGTGGTCGTTCGCCCACGGGGTTCCCGGCCTGCGTCCGGTGCTGGCCGCGAGCGGACTGCTCGCGCTCGTCGCGGCCGGCGCGAGCTTCAGCACTCTCGTGTACACGTGGTCGGTCCCGATCGCGCTGGTGGGCGCCGCCTCGGGGGTCGTCGTGCTGACCGTCATGGCGGCCGGCCGGCCCCGTCGACGGGTTGTCGCCTGCTGCGCGGCCCTGCTGATCAGCGTCCAACTGGGCCAGTCCGCGGGGACCGCCGCCCTCTCCGACCGGCTGAGGCTGGCGCACTCGGACGACTACGCGCCGTGGGGCGCGCGCCAGCGCGACCAGCGCGACGCCGTCGCGCGGGCGGACGTCTGGCCGCGCTACCGCACCGAACCGGGCCGTGAACAGACCGTCGGGAACGACCCGTTGCTCGTCGGCGGCCAGGGCGCCCAGTACTACAGCAGCCTGACCTCCGATGTGCTCAGCCGTACGCTCACGGCGCTCGGCGGCGGCTGGACCTCGCGGGGACGGTCGGTGCAGAGCCTGGACAACCAGGTCACGGACGTCCTCTTCTCCGTGGGCGCGCGGGTGCGGTCGCCTCCCGACCCGTACCAGAGGTGGAATCCCCCGGAGGGCGGCACTCCGGTGGTCACGCGGCGGGAGGTGCCGCCGCTGGTCACCGTCCGGCCCGCCGGTCCCGTACCGGAGTTCGGGGCCTCGCCCTTCCGCAACCAGGAGAAGCTGCTCGGCGCCCGGGTCTATACGGTGCCCCGGATCCGGCCCGTCAGGGTGCGGCCAGCCGAGACGAACCCCGGAGCCACCGCCCGGATCACGGCGTCCTGTCCGGCGGGCAGCGAGGTGCAGCTGTGGGCACCGCACTATTCGGGCACGGCGCGCCTGACGGACGCGGGCTCCGCGACGACCTCTGCGACCGACTCCGCGACCGATTCCGCGACGACCTCCGCGACCGATTCCGCTGCGGGCTCCGCTGCGGGCTCCGCGACCGCGTCCGGCGCCGAGTCCCGTACCCCCGTGGGCCGGTTCCGGGCCGACCACCCCGTCACCAAGATCGCCTCGATGCAGCCGCTCGGCACCGTTCCGCCCTCCGGGCGCGTCACGGTCGAACTCACCCCCGAAGACGGCGGCACCATCCCGGACGGTGCTCTCGGCTGCCTGGACACCGGCCGCCTGAGCGAGTCCGTGCACCGGCTCAAGGCCACCGGAGCCACCGAGGTCCGCGTCTCCGGCCACACCGTGACCGCCGAACTCCCCCCGGGCGCCCGGAGGACCGCGGTGCTCGCCGTTCCGCGTATCGCCGGCTGGCGGTGTGCCGCGGGCTCCTCGGCACCGCGGCCAGCCGACGCGTACCTCGGCCTCATCGCCGTACCGCTCGCCGAATCCTCGGCCCCGACCACCGTCCGCTGCGACTTCAGGCCCCCGGGCCTGCGCGTCGGCGCGCTGCTGGGCGGAGCCTCCCTCCTCGTCCTTCTCGTCCTCCTCGCCCGCAGCGGCCTGCGCGCACGCTCGTCGCGGCGAAAGACCCGTCAGGGAGCACCATGCTGATCTCCGTCGTCGTTCCGTGCTTCAACGAGGAAGCGGTCATCGAGCGCTTCCACGAGCGCCTCACCCAGGAGACCGCCGCGCTCGACCTCGGCCCCGATCTCGGCTCCTCACTCGAATTCGTCTACGTGGACGACGGCAGCGACGACGGAACACTCCTCCGTCTCAGCGCACTCGCCGCCGAGGACCCCCGTATCCGCTACATCTCCTTCAGCCGCAACTTCGGCAAGGAAGCCGCGATGCTCGCCGGTCTGGAACACGCCGCCGGTGACGCGCTCGTCATCATGGACGCGGACCTCCAGCATCCCCCGGAACTCATTCCACGCATGGTGGAACTGCACCGGGAGGGGTTCGACCAGGTCATCGCCCGGCGCACCCGGAAAGGGGACCGCATCACCCGCACCCTCACCGCGCGGGCCTACTACTGGCTCATCAACCGCCTCATGGATGTGGAGATCGTGGACGGAGAGGGGGACTTCCGGCTGCTCTCGCGCCGGGCGGCGGACTCCGTCACGGCCCTCACCGAGTACAACCGTTTCTCCAAGGGCCTCTTCGCGTGGGTGGGCTATCCCAGCACGACGTTCTCCTACGAGAACG
Organism: Streptomyces sp. L-9-10; assembly: GCF_004151105.1. Lineage (GTDB taxonomy): Bacteria > Actinomycetota > Actinomycetes > Streptomycetales > Streptomycetaceae > Streptomyces. Next base: position 6,185 of record NZ_PHRF01000093.1, on the reverse strand, counting down.
CCGCTCGCGAGGACGGCCAGAGCAAATGGAGCTTCGGGAAACTCCTCAACTACGGTCTGGACGGCCTGCTCTCCTTCAACAACAAACCCCTGCGCGCCGCGTTCCACTTCGGTGTCGGCCTGATGGCGATCGCCGCCGTGTACGCCGTATGGATCGTGGGGGGAGTACTGACGAGCGGCGTGGACACTCCCGGATACGCGACGCTCCTGGTGGTCATCACCGCACTGGCCGGGGCTCAGATATCGATGATGGGGATCGTCGGCGAATACATCGGGCGCATCTATTACGAGGTGAAGCGGCGCCCGCACTATCTCGTGAAGGCGACCAACACCCCGACGGCGGGCGTCCCGTCTGCGGCGCCCGCCGGGCCGGACCGACGGGTGGGGCGGCCCGTACGCTGAACGCGTTTACCCCCCACGGCACCCGGAGAGGCAACTGATATGGAAACCACGCTGGGCGAACAGCTGTTACTGCTTTCGTTGGACGACAAGTGGGGCTACGAGAAGGAGCCGGAGAAGGTCGCCTGGGCGATCGCGGCGGCGTCCCTCGTGGATCTCGCGCTGGCCGGGCGGATCGAGGTGACCGACGAGGTGGTCGCCGTCCGCGATCCCGCGCCGCTCGGCGTGCCCAGCCTCGACGCCGCGCTCGCCGACATCGTCGGGTACGAGAAGCCGGGCAAGGTCAAGGACTGGCTGCACCACCTGAAGAAGCCCGCGGTGGCCGGCGCGACGGACGGTCTCGTGGAGAAGGGACTGGTCCGCAAGGAGACCAAGAAGGTGCTGGGGCTCTTCCCCGTGCGCCGCTACCCGGAGGCGGACGGCTCGGCCGAGGCGTCGGTACGGGAGCGGCTCGACGAGGTGGTCCGCCGGGGCGAGACCCCCGACGACCGTACGGCCGGGCTGGTGGCCCTGCTGCACGGCGCGAAGCTGCACAAGCTGGCGTTCCCGGACGGCGACGCGCGCGCGGTCGAGCCGCGGATGGCGGAGATCGCCCAGGGCCAGTGGGCGTCGCCCGCCGTGCGCGGCATCATCGACGCGGCGGAGACCGCGCTGACGGTGATCGTCACCTCGACGGCGATCGGGGCGGTCATGGGCGCCAACTGACGCGCCCCGCCGCCCGGTACTGACCGGCGCCCGGCACTGACCGCCGCCCGGTACTCCCCGCCGCCCGGTACTCCCCGCCGCCCGGTACTCCCCGGCGGTCGTGCGCCCGAGCGGCGCGCGACCGCCTCCGTACGCCGGATCGGATACACCGGTGTACGGAGGCGGGTCGGTCCGTCAGCAGGCCCGTACCGCGAGGCGGCCCGTACCGCTCGCTCAGATCCAGCCGCGCCGCTGCGCCAGATACGCGGCGGCGTGCCGGTTCTCCACTCCCAGCTTGGTGGTCACCGCCGACAGGTAGTTGCGTACGGTCCCCTGCGCCAGCGCCGCCCGTTCCGCTATGTCCTCGATCGGCGCGCCGTCCGCGGCCAGCGTGAGCAGATCGGCCTCCCGCGAGGTCAGCGGCGAGTCACCCGCGCTGATGGCGTCGGCGGCCAGGGTGGAGTCGATGTAGCGGCTGCCGCCGTGGACGCTGCGGATGATCGAGGCGAGTTCCTGCGCGGAGACGGTCTTGGAGACGAAGCCCTGGACCCCGGAGGCCAGCGCGCGCTTGAGATGGCCGGGCAGACCGTGGCTGGTGACGATCAGCGTCTGACAGCCGGGCAGACTGCGGCTGAGATCCTCCGCCACGGTGATGCCGTCCTTGCCGGGCATCTGGAGGTCGAGAACGGCGACATCGGGTTTGTGATGGCGGGCCATGGCCACGGCCTCGGGGCCGGTCGAGGCTTCGGCGACGACCTGGAGGTCGCGTTCGAAGGTCAGCAGTGCGGCCAGCGCGCCGCGGATGAGGTGTTCGTCATCTGCGAGGAGGATCCGGATCATTACGATTCCCCGTTCGGTATGCGCACAGTGAGGCGATAGGTGTTCTTCGGCCCGTAGCCGTGGCAGAGGTCGCCGCCGAGGGGCGAGAGCCGCTGTGTCAGCCCGTCCAGACCGGTCCCCTGGCCGGGATCGCCGACGGGCATGGCACCGTCGTTGGTGATCTGGAGCTGCGTTCCCTCGCCGTCGCGGCGGTCCACGGTGATGGTGCAGTGGGTGGCGTGGGAGTGCCGCAGTACGTTGGTGACGGCCTCCCTGACGGCCCATCCCAGCGCGATCTGGGTCTTCTCGCCGAAACCGCCCGTCGGCGGGGCGTGATGGATGACGCAGGTCGTGCCGGCCGCTTCCAGGACCGCGCGGGCGCCGTCGAGTTCGGCTTCCAGGTCGGTGGTGCGGTAGTTCCGTACGACGTCCCTGATCTCCTTGTGCATTTCGCGCGCGAGGCGCTGCACTTCGACCATCTCCGCCTGCGCCTTGGGGTGCTGGGTGAGCCGCGCGGCCAGTTCGCCCTTGAGCGCGATGACGGACAGGTTCCGCCCGATCACATCATGGAGATCGCGGGCGAACCGGAGCCGCTCCTCCGCGACGACCAGCCGGGCCTGTGACTCCCGGGCCGCGTCCAGCTGCCACATGACGGCCAGGAACCAGACGGAGGAGTGCATGAGGAGGCCGATGACCGCCCATCCCGTCGCGGTGCCGGTCAGCACGGGCAGCAGCATCCGCGGGTCGAGAGCGAGGCTCACGGTCGTGGCGACGGCGGTCTCGGCGAGCGCGGCGCCCGCGTACAGGCGCAGATCGGCCGTGGGCGACAGCGCGAAGGCGAGCGGCAGCGCCAGGACGACCGACAAGGTGGCGATCGACTGCGTGCCGGTCAGCCACTCCGCGTCGTACAGGTAGGGCATCAGCGCGAGTTGGAGGACGGTGAGTGCTCCGATCCCGAGCAGCAGCGGTACCGGGAGGATGTGCCGCCCGATGCCGTAGGCCACGGCCGTGGTCGCGCCGATTCCCTGGATGGTCGTGAGCGCGGCCGCCAGCCCCACGGCCGAGGTCGGCGCACCGCCGCGCTGTAGTTGTGCCAGTAACGGCCAGAGGAGGGAAGCGAGCAGGAGCCACGGCATGGAACAGAGCGTCCACCGTGTGTAGACCGTGGCCTTGTGCACGTTGGTCTGGTGCAGCGAGGTCCCCATTTCGCTTCCTCTTCCCCGTTGGTCATGCTGTCAGTCTCTGGGCTCCCACCGGAACCAGCGGCGTACGCCCCAGGCCGCCAGGGCGGTCCAGGCGGCGATCGTCGCGACCCTGATGAGAGTGGAGCCCAGGCCCGCATCCTCTCCGGTCCAGCCTGACTGGACCAGGCTGATGGCGGGGGTGAGCGGGAAGTATCCGAGGACGTCTCCGAAGATGTCCGGCAGAACACCCATGGGGATAAGGGTTCCTGAGGTCAGCAGCAGGAAGAGGAAGCCCATCGTGCTGACTCCCTGGGCGCTTTCCGCGGTGCGCGCCACGGCGGTGGTGAGCGCGGCCACGGCGGTGGTCAGGAGGGCGCCGAAGACGATGCCGAGGAGCGCCAGATGCGGGGCGGCGGGCGCGCCGAGGCCGGCGATGACCGTCACGGCCCCGGCGATCAGGGCGAACTGGAGGACGGCGACCACGATCATGGGGACGGCCGGACTGGCCAGGATGACGGTGTCGTGGACCTCGCCGGTGCGCAGCCGCTTGAGGAGATGGTCCTCGCGGCGCAGTACGTAGACGCCGGTGAGCGGCGCGTACAGGGCCATCACCAGGACGATGCCCGCGGAGGTGGAGATCATCACCTGCCCCATGGCGAGACCCGCGCCCGCCAGGTCGTACTGGTCCATGAACGTGGTCGTGCCCATGGTGATCAGTACGGGGATGACCAGCACGTTGAACAGGTTGGTCTTGCTCCGGGCGAAGAGGCTCAGCTCGACCTTGCTGAGCGCGGTGAGATGGGCGACGGCAGTACTCATTCGGTGTCCCTCGCGGCGGTCCGGGCGACGCGCAGGAACGCCTCTTCCAAGGAGGCGGAGCTGGCGTCGAGTTCCTTCAGGTCGATGCCCTTGTGGCGTGCCCAGAACAGGACTTCGGTCGTGGTGTGCTGGAGGTCGTCGGTGGACAGCTCCATCCGGCCGTCCTTGCCGGCGGTGACGGTGGCCCGCAGGTCGTCCGTCGAGGGGAGGTCGTCGGTGCCGAGCCCCGGAGGGAGGCGGAAGCTGAGGGACGAGGGGTGGGCGGCGACGATCTCGTGCACCGTTCCGGATGCCGCGATCTCGCCCTGGTGCATGATGGCCAGATGGTCGGCGAGCCCTTCGGCCTCTTCCAGGTAGTGCGTGGTCAGGACGATGGTGGCGCCGTCGTCGTTGAGCCGCTCGATGATCCGCCAGGTGTCGTGGCGGCCCTCGGGGTCCATTCCGGTCGTCGGCTCGTCCAGGAAGAGCAGATCGGGCCGGCCGAGTGTGGCCATGGCGAGGTCGAGACGTCTTTTCTCGCCGCCCGAGAGGCTTTTGACGGTGACGTCGCCGCGGTGTCCGAGCCCCACCATCTCGGTGGCCTCGGCGACGGGGCGGGGGTCGGTGGTCACGGACGCCCACATACGGACCGTCTCGTCGACCGTGAGGTCGGTGGCGAAACCGCCGTGCTGGAGCATGACGCCCGTCCGCGGCCGGGTGTGCTTCCGGTCGGTAAAGGGGTCGTGCGCGCCGAAAAGGCGAATGCTGCCACCGGTGGGACGGGCGAGACCTTCGAGGAGTTCGACCGTAGAGGTCTTTCCTGCGCCATTTGTCCCGAGCAGAGCGAATATTTCGCCCTTCGGGACGGAAAAGTTGACGCCTCGAACGGCGGCGAAGCCCCGCTTGTCATCGGGCCCGTATCGCCGCCAAAGGTCTGTGACCTCGATCACATTTTCTGCTCCATTGGCATCCATGGGCGAAATCGTCCCCGATGAATGACGCCCACCCCGATGAGAACTGTCATGGCCTGTGATGACGGACGTCATATCGACTTGTGACACATGTCAGGAGACGGATGATCCCATTCCGAATGCCACTGTGACCTACGTCATACTGGCCTTGTTGGCACGGGTGCTTTCATCCAACCGCACGCCGGGGGGATCGCTGCGACAGTCGCGGAGGTTTACCCGCGTATAACGCACCGAGAGTCACCAATATGACCGGTATCGGTCCGATTACTGGCTGGATTTCAGTGCGTGCGTCCGACGCGTGCATCCAGCACGTGGAATGCGTGCAGCCAACACATAGCAGAAAGCGGAGCATCCCATGGTGGAGATCGTCTCGTACTTCAACGAGAAGCTGGACCTCGGCACCATCGACCAGGGCGAGTCCAACTCGGAGCAGGCCCCGGTTCTGGCGACCCCGGCCGCCGCCCTCGCCGCCATCGGTGGCGCCAAGGTCGTCGGCGCGTTCGTCGGCGGCGCGACCCTCGTCGGTGGCGCTTACGCCCTCGGCAAGGCTGTCGGCTAAAACTCCCCGCAGTGGTTTTTCACACCACCTGCGCGGAACGCACATTCATTCACCAAATCGAACTGTTGCTAGGAGGAAAAGCATGAACAACATCATCGAGGCAGTGAACGAGATGGACATTCCGGCGGAGGGGAAGGTATTCCCCGACGCCACCCCGGTGCTGGCCACCCCGGGTGCGTTCCTGGGCGGCGTGGCGGTCTCTTCCGCCGTCATCGGCGCTTTCGAGCTCGGTCGCGGCGGCGGCTCGGCGCCGGCCACGCAGCTCTAGTCACAGGCAGTACCTGAATGCAATTCTGCCGGGCCAGAGATG